>CAVVIC010000008.1:0-393953 GCA_963748045.1 uncultured Gammaproteobacteria bacterium | reverse complement strand
TCGTCGCGAGCAGATCTACGGCCGAAGAACTGCTCGCCGAGCATGTACGGCCCCTGCGACTGCAAATGATCGTTCACGACCGCCCAGCCTGCCTCGATCTTCGCGCGCAACGCCTCGCGCACGACGGTCGTGTGCTCCGCCGTGCCGAGATCGGGCGGATAGAACCACTGCCGGTACGGTGCGCCAAGTGCACTCGCGAAAAACACCAACCACTGGTACCACGCGGCGCGCCGCTCGCTTCCCGGTGGCGGCGCGAGCCCGGCGTCCGGGTGACGCTCCGCAAGTATCATCACGAGCGCCGCCGACTCGAAGTATGCGCGGCCATCGATCACGAGCGTCGGTACCTGCCCCTGTGGGTTCAGCCGCAAGTACTCCGGGCTACGTTGCGCCTTCGTGTCGAAATCAACACGCTCGAGGCTATGCGGAACGCCGAGCTCGAGCAGCATGAGGTGCACAGCCATGCTGGCCGTGCCGGGTGAGTAATAGAGTGTGTACATCGACGATCTCCTGAGCGCGAGCGCAAGCCCACCGTTGCGTCGAGCATAATGCGCGCATGCCGCCACCGATCTCTCAGGCCAAAGTCGAGCAAGCCGCGCGCGCCGGTCGTATTAGTGTCGACCGCTTCAACCACGATTACTACCGGCGCTTCTATTTCGAGCGCGCGACCGCCGTGACATCGCGCGCCGAGATGCGTGCGCGCGGCCGATTGATCGCCGCCTATGTCAATCTCATCGGTTGTCCCGTGCGCAGTATTCTCGACGCTGGGTGCGGAACAGGCCTACTGCGTCCGACGCTGCTGCGCGCGTTGCCGCGTGCGACCTACACGGGGCTCGAGGTCAGCGACTACCTCTGTGAGCGTTACGGTTGGGTTAGAGGTTCGATCTCAAACTATGCTCCGAGGCGCACGTTCGATCTGGTCGTCTGCTACGACGTGTTCCAGTACTTAGGTACACGCGATGCAACGCGCGGCCTCGCGAACCTCGGGCGGTTGTGCCGCGGCGTGCTGTATTTCACGGCGCTCACCGCGCGCGACTGGCGGCAGAACTGCGACCAGCGCTACACCGACCCGGACGTGCATCTGCGCGAGGCCGCGTGGTACCGCCAACGCCTGCTGAAGAAGTTCCGGCCCGTCGGTGCGGGCTTTTGGATTCGGCGCGGCGCGCCGCTCGTGACCTGGGATCTGGAGCAGGCCTGAGCGGGCCCGCTCGCGAACCGCGTAACGCATTTGCGCGCTCAGGGCATCCAAGCTTATCGTGACGGCTCATCATACCGACGCGCCTAGCGTCGGCACTGTTGGGGCGGCGGGGACGCCCTGAACCCGAAGGAAGAGAACGCAACGATGCAGAATACGCACAGCGGTTCGGCACCGCGGAACTCCGTGCGGCAGGTCGCCCTCGCCAGCATGATCGGCACCACCATCGAGTGGTACGACTTCTTCATCTTCGGCACCGCGTCGGCGCTGGTGTTCGGCCGGCTGTTCTTCCCCACCTTCTCCGAAGTGGCCGGCACGCTCGCGGCGTTCGCCTCGTTCGCAGTCGGGTTCGTGGCGCGGCCGGTCGGCGGCCTGGTGTTCGGCCACTTCGGCGACCGGATCGGGCGCAAGACGATGCTGGTGCTGACGTTGACGATGATGGGCTTGGCCACCTTCGCGATGGGGTTGATGCCTACCTACGAGACCATCGGCGTTTGGGCGCCGATCCTGATGGTCGTGCTCCGCTTCCTGCAGGGCGCCGCGGTCGGCGGCGAGTGGGGCGGCGCGGTGTTGATGGCCACGGAGCACTCGGACCGCAAGCGGCGCGGCTTCTTCGGGAGCTTCGCCCAGATGGGCAGCGCCGTCGGCGGGTTGTTATCCACCGGCGTGTTCTTGGCTGTGCAGCGGCTCCCCCAGGACAGCTTCATGTCATGGGGCTGGCGGGTCCCGTTCTTGATCAGCATCGTGCTGGTGCTCGTCGGCCTCTTCATCCGGTTGCGGATCATGGAGTCGCCGGTCTTCGAGAAGCTCAAGGAAAGCCGCCGGGTCGTCAAGGTGCCGGTCGTCGAGCTGCTCAAGTCCGACTCCCGCAACGTGCTGCTGGCGGCCGGACTGTTCCTGGCGCACGGCGTGCTGTTCTACGCCATGACCGTCTACACGTTGGCCTACACCACCAGCAAGCTTGGCCTGGCGCAGAACACTTACCTGATCGGAGTAACCGCCGCGGGAGCGTTGCAGATCTTCACTATCCCCGCGCTGGGCGCGCTTTCGGATAAGGTGGGCCGGAAACCGGTGATCATCTTCGGCACGCTATTCATCATCGCGTTCTCGGTGCCGCTCAACTTCATGATTACGTCCCAGGTCCCCGTGTTGGCATGGCTCGCAGTGGTGATCAGTATCTGTGTCGGCCACAACGCGGTGTACGCGCCAACTGCTGCGCTGTACACGGAAATGTTCCCCGCGCACGTCCGGTACAGCGGCGCCTCCATCGGCTACCAGCTCGGCGGCGCGATCGCCGGGTTCGTCCCGTTGGTCGCTGCTTCCCTCGTAGCCGCCGCCGGCGGCGCCTACTGGCCGATGGCCGCGGTGATCGCCGGCGCGGGGCTCATCGGTTTCGTGTGCATCCTTCTCGTGCGCCCGATCGCCGAGGCGGAACCGCACGAGCGTGCAACGGACGCCGGCCAGGCCCGCGCGCGGGTCTCTTAGACTAGTGACCCCCGCCTACGGCGTGGGTTTGGTTAGCGTCGCAACACGGGTTGTAGACGAACACTATTTCGATCCGTCAGCGCTCGGTCGTGGAGCGGACGTCCGGCCAGTATGGCATGCTCACGTCGTCCGGAACGGTTCGGCCAGCAGCGGTCCGATCATTCACACAAAGATCACGCGCGACGCGGAGCACCTGTCGAGGCCGCGACGGTCGCCGCCGCTCAATCAACGAGGGGAAGGACGCGCGAACGCAAACGCTGCTCATCAACACTGATCAGCGCGCCGCGCTCCAGAGCGGCCTCGTGCTGCTGGAGTCCGCGCACAACGAGGTCGATCAAATGCGCCGGCGACAGATCTTGGGTGCGTACCTGAATGACGCTCGGTGCTGCGGCACTGTAGGGCACAGTTCGGCGCAGACGCGGTCACTGAATTCAATCGACGAGGTGGCGCAGCGAAACTACTTCTTCGCCTCGGGATTCCAGTTCTGGATGAGCATGATCGGTGCGGCAGCGGCGGCGAGTTCCGTGTTGATGAGGAAGCGCCCGTCGGCGGCCACGTCGTACTGACGCCCGATCAGGACGTCCACACCGCCGCCCACGATGTGCGTGGGAAACAGCACCACCGGCGCACCGGGTTCGAGCGTGTCCCGCGCCGCGGTGATCGGGGCCGCCATCATCTCGCCTGCCGGGTTCAGGTAGTACAGCTCCTTACCATCGGGCCGCCACATCGGCGTGATGCCGCCCGCCGTGGAGACCTGCCACTGCCCCCCCGGCGCCTGCGTGCCCGCCGCTCCGGGTGGGACAAACGGCCGCACGTAGATTTCGTCTCGTCCTGATTCGTTCGACTGGTAGGCCACCCACCGGCCGTCCGGCGAAAACTCACCGTACCGCTCGAGAAACGGAGTCTTCAGAAACACCGACGGCGTGCGCTCACCCACCATCGGCACCACCCAGAGGTCGGCGTTCGTCTGCGGGTCGAGGCTCGTATACAGGACAAAGCGCCCGTCCGGCGACCAACTATTGGGAAACATGACCTGGTCGGAGGCGACGAGGCGCTCCTCCGCGCCCCCACCGTTCGTGAGCTTCTGGTAGAGATCCAATGGACCTGAGCGGGTCGAGCTGAAAACGATCCGCATGCCGTCCGGCGACCAGAGGGGATTGACATCGACAGCCGGATCGAAGGTCAACCGACTCATGCGGGCACCATCCAGAAGCCAGAGGTCATCGTTGCCCTGCACCCTACGGCTCACCACCACGCGACGCCCGTCGGGGGACACGCGGGGCCAGAACAGACTTGCATCATCCGAGTCGTCGACGGTCCCCCGCGCCGTGCCGGACCGGTCCACCCACGTCAGTTGCCGCCGGCCACCCGCGCCCGTTCGGTACGCCACCAGCCCGGGCGCCGCCACGGACAAACCAGCGGTAAGAAAACCGGATATGGTCCCCATCCCGTCGGCCAGCGTCACGGGGTCCCCCGCGAGCGTCTGGCGGTCTAAGTCGAGCCGCTGCGCCACGAGTCTGCTCGCCCGTGCCCAGAGCAGCCAGCCGTCTCCACCCGACGCATCCCCCGGCCGGGCGGGCAGATACGCGGTCTGGCTGAAGTCGGGCGCCACCCGGGTCGGGGCGCTCCCGTCGAGCGAGCCCAGGTAGACCCCTTGCGCGTCCGACCCGCCGCGCACCGTGAACAGGAACCGGCGGCCGTCAGGCAGAAAGAACGGCCGGACGTGGTTGCCCTGCTGGGAGGCGAGTGTCGTCACGACGCTCACCGCGCCCCCGGTTGCCGACACGCGCATCAACGCCAAGGCGTCTGGCGAGAACACGATGACGCCCGCCGCGTTCCACGTCCCACCGGTGCCGCTCATGGCCGGCGCGAGGGTCTGCGGCGCGCCGCCGCCGAGGTCGAGCCGCTTCAGGGCGCCCCCGGCAAAAAAGCCCACGGACCGACCGTCGGGCGACCAGAAGGGAAAGGTTGCACCCTCGGTGCCCGCCAGCGGCTGCGCCGTCGTCGCCCCCAGCGACCGCACCCACAGACGCGACGCACCATCCCCCGACGCGACGAACACGATCTGCCGGCCGTCGGGCGAGAGCGCAAACATCACGGGCCGGTCGGTGGCGGGCGTGCTGATCTCGAGGCGAGTTTCGGGCGGCGGAGGTGGTGGCATCTCGCGCAGATGCCGCACTGCGGGAACGGCGAGCGCGACAGCAACCAGGAACGCGACTGCGAGCGCGGCCATCCACGCCCGCCGTCTCCGCGGAGCCGCTGAGCCAGCCGTGGTCGTCTGCGGCGCGGCCGTTTCGAATGCGCCTTCGAGCGCGAGCTTCACATCGCCAATGTCACGGACTCGCTTCTTCGGGTCCTTCTGCAGGCACAGCATGATCGTCTGGCGCACGGCCGGCGAGAGCTCAGCGGGCAGCGCGCTTAAGTCCGCGCCGCGCTCGAGCACGCGTGCGAGCGTGCTCGTCACGTCCTCGCCGAGAAATGCCGCCTGGCCGGTCAACATCTCGTACAGCACGCAACCGAAAGCCCAGACGTCCGTGCGCTGATCGACGGGCTTGCCCTTCGCTTGCTCTGGGCTCATGTAGGCGGCCGTGCCGAGCACGAGGCCGGCCTCCGTCATCGCGGGCGTCGTCAGCGCCGCCGGACCCGGGCCACTCACTTGGCGCGTGTCGAGCGCTTTTGCGATGCCGAAGTCGAGCACCTTGACCGTGCCGTCGGGGCGCACTTTGACGTTCGCGGGCTTGAGGTCGCGGTGCACGATGCCGCGTGCGTGTGCGGCTTCGAGTCCGTCGGCAATTTGCAGCGCAATGCCGAGCGCTTCGTCAACCGGGAGTCGCCCCTGCGCAATGCGCTCGGCGAGCGTGCGCCCCTCGACGAGCTCCATCACGAGTGCCGTGGTGCCGTCGGATCTTTCCAGACCGTGAATCTGCGCGACATTCGTGTGATTGAGCGACGCAAGTACTTCGGCCTCGCGCCGAAAACGGGCGAGCCGTTCCGCATCGCTCGCAAACGACTGCGGCAGCACTTTGATCGCCACGTCGCGCTTCAAGTTCGTGTCGTGCGCGCGGTACACCTCGCCCATGCCGCCCGTACCCATCGCCTCAGCGATCTTGTACGGACCGAAGCGGGTACCGGGAGTCAGTGCCATCGTCAGACCGAGCCCTCGCGAGAACCGGTGCGTCCCCGCTCGTTGTTATCGGTTGGATTCTACTTGATAGAGCGCGTGCCGCCGCGATTAACGAAGGACCGCATCGGGTGGTGAGCCGAAATTAGCACGAACCCTAAGGAACGTCCGCTTCCGCGGAATCTGCGACGCAGCAACGACCATTCCCGACAGCGCCGATCGGCCAGAAGGGGACGAATCCCTCTCGTCGTACGGTCCGCTCGCGCCTTGCTACCGGCGTTTCGACTCGATAGCCGCGATCGCCTTCTCGGCTTCGATGGCAGCCGTCGTCGGAGCGTTTTCTGGAGTCACTTCGCTGTCATCGAGAACCGCCCTCAGCGCGGGCAGCGCCACCGGATCTCCGACCTCGGCCAATGACCGTACGGTACTCACCCTGACGTTTGGGTGCGCATCCTTGAGAGTCCGCACCAAGATCGGGACTGCTCGTCGATCCATCGTCTTTCCGAGCAGTCCGACAGCCTGTCTGCGCTGCACCCACACTGGATCTGACAGCGCGACGTTCTCTAGGATATCGAAGCCGTCCTGTGCACCGAGCGCCGCGAGCCCGTATCCAGCAAACACACGCTGTTCGGGGAACACTGCCACCATCTCGCGCAACGCTGGAATGGCGCTCGCATCACCGATCTCGCCGAGCGAAATCGCCGCTATGTAGTTGATGGACCTATCGCGAGTCGCTGCAACCAGTGCTCGCACGGCAGACTTCTCGCGAAGCTCGCCGAGCAATAGCGCTGAGTGGTATCTGTCGTCACTCACCTGTTGCGTAGCGAAACTCACCGCAGATGGATTTCCTACAATTGCGCCAGGTTCGATAGTGCGTTGTCCGGCTGCCATATCTTTCAGTTCCGATATCAGAATGACAGGACCGCGCTCGTCACCGAGGCCAGCAAGGACGAAGGCCGCGTTGCAGCGTCTGCGGCGGTCCTCCGTTTCGAGATATGGCTGAATCGCCGCGATGACCCCACGATCGCCAGTAGCGACCAGCTTACGAGCCACGTCCGTTTGCTGCCAAAAGTACTCGGCAGTCGAGAACTCACTGATAAGTTCAGCAACGTTGGTCTGCGACGGACCGCTCGTTGAATCGGGTTGGGCCAGCACCTGCGAAGACACCAGAACAAGGGTCAGCACTGGGAGGGACTGAGCCACTGATCGTTTCATCGAGTGCTCCCATCTGACCGATAGAAGGCGACTTCCGCTCCGGGTCGATTGCGGCCGTTCGTTAACCGTACCGCTTAACGTCCGCTCAAAACAGTAGGAGCGGACATACGAATGACGCCCGAGGCAATCGTTCTGCAGACTCGCGATCATTCGAAACGGAAGATGTCGTCCCCAGGCTCAGGACGCTTCATCCCCTTCTCGAAGTACTCCTCCCAGATTCGCGCCCACGGCCGGTCGTACCAGTCGGGAATGCGGTATTGGATGACGGTACCGGGCGTCACCGGCTGGAGTCGGCCGTTGACGTTCCACAGGGCCTGCTGACATTCCTTCCACTGGTAGCGCATACCGGAGCTCGGCCCGTCGAGATACGTATAGAGCACGTCGAGACGCAGGGGAGCCACGAACGCCAGGGGGTCGTAAAGCGCGATTTCGAGGTGCAGGTTGCGCTGCTCGTCGCGCGTGTAGACCTCGATCGCCTCGAGCTTGCTGCTGAACTCGGGCAACGCGTGCGACATCCACCAACCCTGCACGTTCTTCGTCCACGCGACGAGGGTCTCGCCGTCCCAGAAGCCCACCGTCTCTCCGTACCACTGCGCGATCTGCGTCGCGTGCTGCTGGCCGATGAGCACCTGACGGAGAATGTTCAGCGCCGTGCCCGACAGCATCTGCACCTGATACGGCGTGACCGAAAGCTGAATGTCGCGAACTCCCTGAGCCCACCAGCGAATCAACCCTTCCGGGTAACAGGTCGACGACACCCACTGCGCTGAGTTGCTGACCGCGACGTGATAGAGAACCTGCGCGAACCGCCGCTGATATTCCGGCGTCAGCATCTGCATCAACGTTGCGGCTTGCACGTTGTTGCCGAAGCTCCACTGCTTTCGCTGAAGGCCGCGCGAGTTGTAGTAACCATCCCAGGCCGGCGGCGGATGACCCCTGTCGTAAACCGTTGGCCCGCCGTGTGCCTTCGCTTTCGCCATCAGCGCAGCGTAGTGCTCTTCGGCCGTCTCATACGGATACGGGCTCGTCAACTCTTTCACCGACAACCCGTCCTTGCAGTCCCCCCACTCGCCCACGAAGTTGCGGACCCACATGTCGTCGATGCGCCGCGGTGAGTTGCAGCGCGTATAGCGCGGATCTGCCCAATACTTGGAGTCGAGGTAGAAATCCTTGGTCGTGAAGAGGTCCACAGGCAGAGGCTGTACGCCCGGTGGCGGCTGCCGCGCGTCGATCGTCTTTGCTCGCTCGACGTTCCCTTGCGCCACCGCTGCCGAGGCGAGCAGAGCGGCTCCGGTCAACACGAGAACGGATGCAGTCGTAACGATCTTCGCAATCATCGTGGCTCCCGCCGAGGCTGCATGACGGCCTCGAGACTCTACTTCTTTTGGCCCGGGCTCGAATCAGAGAAGTCGAAGATCGACTGATCCTCCGGCCGCTTCATGCCCTGCTCGAAATAGCGCTCCCAGATCTGCGCCCACGGGCGGCCGTACATGTCCGGCACGGTGTAGTCGATCGTGGTGCCGGGGCTCAAGGGTTGGGGCCGTCCGTTGACCGGGAAGATCGTCTGGATGCAGCGTGCGTAGATGAACGGATCGACCTCACCGATCTCACCCGTCTTGATGTGCACCTGAATGAGCCGCAGCGGCTGCGCCAACGCTTCCCCGTCGTAGAAGACGATCTCGTGCTCGATCCCCGCGAGCTTGCCGGCCGGGTCGCGGCGCGGCGAGAAGATCTCGACGGTCTGCATCCGTCGCGAAAACTCGAACACGCCGTGCGTGATCCAGGGGACGACGTTCGACGTCCACGTGACGAGCGTGTCGCCATCCCAGAACGCCACGCTCTCGCCGAACCAACGCGGCACGTCCGCGCCTAGCCGCGGCACCGCACCGCTCATGTTGAACGTGCGCCCCACGTTGAAGTGGCGGATGAAGTTCTCCGCGCTGCTGGCCATGAGCTGCACGCGCTCCGGCGTCGTGACGAAATCCATCGCGAGGTGGCCCTGGCGCGAGAACAACCGCATGAACCCGTCCGGCCAACAGAACTGCGCGGGCCACAGCGGCGCGTTCGTGACCGCCTGGTGGTAGTGCATCTGCACCGTGCGTTGCCGGTACTCCGGCGTCAGCAGTGAGAGGATCGTCGAGGTCTGGTTGATCGACGTGAAGAACCACTGCGGCGGTTCGTGAAGATACTCGGGCGGCGCGTACGTTTTGCCTGCCCGCCCCGCCATGAACTCGAGCGAGATGGCGCGGCTGTAGCGTCCGTTCCAGTCCGGCGGCGGCTTCTCGCGCGTGTAGACCGTGGGCCCGCCCCTCGCTTTGGTTTCCGCAAGCAGCGCCTCGTAATGTTCCTGCGCGCTCTTGAACGGATACGGCGAAACGATACCCTCGCGCGGATAGTCGATCTCGCAGTGCCCCCAGGAGGCGCTCGCCGGCGGATGGGATCCGATCAGCTTCGTCGAGCCGTTCGTCGTGTCGGCACCCCACATGGCCTGCAACGTCGAGGGACTGTTGCAGCGGAAGTAACGAGGGTCCGACCAGAGCTTCACGTCCTGGTAGAAGTCCTTGGTCGTGAACAGATCGACGTCGAGTGCCTGAACGCCACGCGGCGCTTCGCCGTCGCGCGCAGCCTGTTGTCCCTGGCCCTCGAGGCTGCCGCTGACGAACCCGAACTTCGTTACCGCGACCGGCCATCCTCGGCCTACGCTTTCGGCGCGACTGTCCTGGCTCGCGCCGGGCAGCGCCAGCGCGGCGACGATCGTTGCGATCGACACCGCTATCGACCTAGGTTGCATCGCTGTCCCCGGCTTGCACACTCGAGCGAGCGCAGAAAGTCGCTAGGCTTCGTCATTTGTTCTACACGCTAGAACAGATGGCGCAGACACTCAACAGGACCGCCTGGCGGTAGGTTGGGCGCGCGGCATTCGAGTGGGCAGCGCGAAGGATGGCTCGGTCGCGGCGTCTATCACCGATCCCGAGTTCGATCCAAAGCGAGCGCAAGGGACCGGCGCACACGGCCTAGCCGCTGACGCACGCGGAGCCACCTACGGCGCTGAAGCTTTTTCACAGAGCGTGAAGAAGTACGTGCGTCAACGCGGCTCAGTTGCGCGCCGCGAGCGTGCGCTGATAGTCGTACAAATCGCGCGCGAGCGCAGCGCGCTCGCCCTGTAGCTGCTCGATCTCGCGCGTGAGCTCGCCGAAGTGGCGCCCGAGCTCCGCGCTGCGCGTCACAAGACGCACGCGCTGTTCGGCGCTCGTGTCCGCGGCAATCATCGTCGCTGCGATCGACGTGAGTTCCTGCTTGATGCTCTCCTGCGCACGGAAGTCGCCGGCGATGCGCGCGTCAGCATTGTGCAGGGCCGACTCGAGCTCGTAGAGATGATGGCCGGCGTTGTACTCCGGCAGGAAGTCGCGCTCGAGGTTCGCGGGGCACACGCCCTGGTACGCGGCACCGCTGTGCCCCATCTCGAAGCCGTTGCTCGCGCGGCAGTACGTCTGCACGCCTTCGGCGTGACCGGCGCGATAGGCGTCGAGGTTCGGCGTCACGCCGTGCTCGCCGCACTGCTGCCGGTAGTTGCCGATCGTCGCGACCGAGCGGCCGAGCGAGCCGTCTTCGAAGCCGATCGTGCGCCAGTCGGCCGAGACGCACGCCTGCTCGCTCATGCCGGCGCAACCGGCGAGCCCGAGCAAGCCGACGCAAAGAAATAGGGTACGGTTCGCGAACATGGCGTGCCCCCAGGGAAAACGCTGATGCGCGGCAGTATAGGAGCGCCCCCAAGGGGCCTTCAGGACGCGAGTCACACAAGACGGAGTCAGGTTTTGCATAATTGCGTAGATTGCATACGCTGCAACGCAAACCTGGACGACCGACTCGCCATCTGCGCAATTATGCAAAACCTGACTCCGCCTTCCCCACCCGCCCTGCCCGTGCTCGACATGCGCGAATTCCTCGCGGCGCCGCGCAGCGCTGCGGGCCGCGACTTCGTGCTGCGTCTGCGCGACGCGTGTCACGGCGTGGGGTTCTGCTATCTCGTCGGTCACGGCGTGCCCTACGAGCTCGACGCCGCAGTCATGGCCCGCGCGCGTGAGTTCTTCGCGCTGCCGGAACCCGAGCGACGCGCGCTCGCGATCGCGAACTCGCCGCACTTCCGCGGCTACACGCTGCTCGGCGACGAGCACACGAAGGGCGTCAGCGACTGGCGCGAGCAGATCGACGTGGGCCCCGAGGAGCCGGCCGTCGCGGTGAAACCGGGCGACCCACCGTGGCTGCGACTGCGCGGCCCGAATCAGTGGCCCGCGCGACTGCCGAAATTCAAACCCACCGCGCTCGCGTGGATGGCGCAGATGGACCGCGTGGGCTTAGGCGTGCTGCGTGCTCTCGCGCTCGGGCTCGGCCTGCCGCTCGAGCACTTCGACTCCGTCGTGCTACCGCGCGGCGATCCGCACGCGAAAATCATTCGCTATCCGGCGCAGCCCCCGTACGCGGACACGGGCCAGGGCGTCGGCATGCACCACGACTCGGGGCTCGTGTCGTTCGTGCTCCAGGACGAGGTCGGCGGACTGCAGGTTCAACGCGACGGCGGCCTCATCGACGCGACGCCGCTGCCGGGCTCCTATGTAATGAATCTTGGCGAGATGTTGCAGGCCGCAACCTCGGGGTATCTGCGCGCTACTCCGCACCGCGTGCAGAGCCCGCCGCCGAGCAAAGAGCGACTGTCGATCGCGTACTTCTTCCATCCGCGGCTCGACAGCGTGTTCAAGCCGATCGCACTGCCACCCGGGCTCGCGGCGGCCGCGCGCGGCGGGCAGAACGCGGACCCGAACGACCCGGTCTTCGCTACGTTCGGCGACAACTACCTGAAGATCCGTTTGCGCTCACACCGCGACGTCGCGGAAGCGCACTACCCGGATCTCCTCTGACGGGCCGGCCTGGCCTCCGGACACCAGCGGCCGGGCATGGCCAACCGCCGCGCTCCCGGCGGGCTCTTAGGATCGGTTAGACTGGCACAGCCGCGACGACAACAACAACAAGGGACACCGGTGCCGCTCACGCGTTTGGAGCACTACCTCGTGCTCAGCGACGACATCAAGAAGACCAGGGACTTCTACTGCAACGTGCTCGGCATGACGGAAGGGTTCCGTCCGGAGCTCGACTTCCCCGGCTACTGGCTGTACGTCGGCGACACGCCGTGCATTCACATCGGTGAGTGGGCGGCCTACTCCGTGTGGACCAAGAAGGTGGGCATCCCGATCTCGTCGCGCGCGCCGGCCACGGGCCCCGTCGACCACATTGCGTTCAACGGCACCGGGTTCGCCGAAATGCGCGCCCGCCTCACCAAGCATGGCCTCACCTTCAGCGAAAACTCGCTGGACGAGATCGGCATGCGCCAACTCTTTACCCGCGATCCGAACGGCGTGCCGATCGAGATCAACTTTAGAAGCGCAACGGAGAACTAGCAGAGTGAAGACCACGGACTACGGATTCATCGGCGTCGGCCGAATGGGCGCGCACATGGCGCGGCGTCTGCTGAAGGCCGGACTCAGCCTCACGGTGTTCGACACCTCGAAAGAAGCGGTCGACGACCTCGTGAAGAGCGGCGCGCAAGCCGCGGGCTCCGCGCTCGAAGTCGCGAACGCGACCGAAAAGGCCTTCCTGAGCCTGCCGACGCCGGACATCGTGACGAAGGTGTGCGCCGGCCTCGCGGGTGCCAAGAGGCTGAAGATCGTGGCCGACTGTTCCACCACCGGGCCCCGGCGGTCGCGCGCATCGCACACGCCGAGCTCGCGAAGGCCAACATCATCTACATGGACGTGCCCGTGAGCGGCGGCATGGCGGGTGCACGCGACGGCACGCTCGCCGTCATGGTGTCCGGCAAGAAGGCCGTGTACGAGCAGATCGAGCCGGCGCTGAAGCACTTCGGCAAGCTGTTCTACGTGCGGCGAAGGCGCGGGCCAGGCGCAGATCATGAAGCTCGCGAACAACATGCTCGCGGCGGCCGTGATCGTGCTCTCGTCCGAGGTCATCGCGATGGGCGCGAAGGCGGGGCTGAACCCGCGGCAGATGTGCGAGGTCATCAACGCCGGCAGCGGCCGCAACAGCGCGACGCAAGACAAGTTCCCGCGCTCCGTGCTGCCCGGCACGTTCGACTTCGGTTTCGCGACGGGCCTGTCCTGTAAGGACGTGCGTCTCTGTCTCCAGGAAGCCGACGCGCAGGGCACGCCGATGACGGTCGGGCGCCGAGGTGTTCCAGATACTCAGCGTCACGAAGGCCAAGTACGGCGCGGACTCCGACTTCACCTCGATCGCCAAGATCTACGAAGAGTGGGCCGGCGTAGAGATGCGAGGCTGACGGGCACGATGGCAGCGACACGGCAAGAGCGTTGCGCGTGAAGAGCGCGCCGCTCGCGGTGCGGATGGCGCACGCCGTCGGCGCGTACTCGTGGCGAGATCTGACGCCCGAGGTCATGGCCAAAGCCAAGCTCTGCGTCTACGACCTGCTCTCCTCCGCGCTGGCGTCCACCGATCTGCCGTGGAGCCGGCAGGCGGCCGCCGTCGCACGCCGAACTCCGGCGGCGCCGCGCACGGCGCCGGCATCATCGGCACGGCCGACGTCGTGTCCGTGCAGGACGCCGCGTTCGCGAACGGCGTGATCGGCCACCAGCTCGTGCGCGACGACATGCACGTCGGCAGCGTGAGCCATCTCGGTACCGTGCTCGTGCCGGCGTTGCTCGCGCTCGCGACGACGAAGAAAGTCAGCGGCAAGGACTTCCTGACCGCGCTCGTCGCGGGCTACGAGGTCGGCGGCAAAGTCGGCCGCATGATCCTCGACGTCGAAGTCTCGAAGGTCTTCCGGCCGACGGGCATCACGGGCCCGATCGCCGCCGCGGCTGCCGGCGCGAAGCTGCTCGGGCTTTCGCCGGAGCAAACCGCCACCGCGCTCGCGCTCGGCGCGAACGCGGCCGCCGGCTACAACGAGTGGGCCGCCACCGGCGGCAGCGAGATGTTGTTCCACACCGGCCTCGCGGCGCGCAGCGCCGTCACGGCCGTGCAACTCGCGGCCGAGGGCGCGTACGCGTCGCGCACCGCGATCGACGGCGAAGCCGGCATCCTCGCGGCGTTCCACAAGTCGCTTCAGCCCGCCGTTCCCGAGCTCTTCGCCGACCGGCCCGAGATCCTCGCGGTGTTCTTCAAGCCCGTGCCGGCCTGCAACTTCGCGCAGTCGCCGGCGCAGGCCGCGCTCAACGATCGCGAAGCGCAAACGGCTGCGCGCCGCGGACATCGAACGCGTCGACGGTGCACGTGACGCGCGCGGCGGCGCTCTACCCCGGCTGCAACGTCGGCGGACCGTTCGAGCACATCCTGCAGGCGAAGATGAGCATCCAGTACAACGTGGCGTCGGCGCTCGTGCACGGCGACACCGCCGAGCGCAACTACGTGCCGCAGCAGAACCCCGACGTGCTGACAAGTCGCGACGCTCGTGCGGCTCGAGATCGACGCCGATTTCACGAAGGCGTTCCCGGCCAAGCAAGGCGCCGGCGTCACCGTGCACACGCGAGCGGGCGACGTGCTCGAGGAGCGCGTCGACGACGTCGTGCCGACGAATGCCGACGGCGTGCGCGAACGGTTCGTCGCGGCCGCCGCGGAGCGGCTCGGCCAGAAGCGCGCGAAGGAACTCGACCGCGCGATCGCCACGCTCGAAACCGTCACCGATGCCGGCGAGCTCGCGCGGCTAGCGACGCTCCAGACGAGCGTGACACCTATTTCTTCTTGAGCGCGCTGTCGAAATCGAAGTTCAGGTCGCTCTGTTCGACCTTCGCCGGCACGTAAGGCCGCAGAAAGCCCGCGTGACACGCGTCGCAGGTGGCCCGTAACGCAAGCGCGCCGGCCTTCAGCTCCGCCGGCGTCTGCATCTTGGCCACTTTCTCGGCCTCCTCGTGAGAGGCTTCCGCCAACTTCTCGAACGCCGCCCAGTTCTGCCAGATCGGCGGCAGCGCGAGCGTCTTCGGGATCGGTACATTCGCGTCGTACAGGTTCGTGGTCGGCGGAAACAGGTGGGGCACGGCCAGCATGATCTGTGACACCGTCTGCGCGATCGAGCGCAAGTCCTCGGGCTCCGCGGGCTCGCCGATCGTGTACGAGTCGAGCGGCCGCATGATGCGCTCCATCTCGACCATCAGCGCCTCGCGCGCCTCGATGAGTTCCTCGGGCTCCGTGAGCCCGGTCCACCCCGGGCCTGGCCTTCGGCGCGGGATCCGCCGCAAACACCACCCCGATCGCAACGGCTACGAGCGTCACGACTGCCACCAAAACCCTCATGACCCACCTCCAACACGCTGCGCGCGCGGGCTCGATGTTCAATACTCTCGGTCCCAATGCAGTGCCAGAACATAAGGGAAAGCCGCGCTTGACGCGCCCGGGTTTCGCCGCGAACACAGGCCGCAGCGCGCCGAGCCGTTTCCCCCTATACTACCCGCCCTCTGCTGGCCGAGCGCACGGACGCCATAGCCGGCAGAACCCCTGAAACCGACTGGAAAATGAACCGTGATCACGGCGTCGAACGTTACTGTGCAATTCGGTGAGAAGCCTCTTTTCGAGGACGTCTCCGTCAAGTTCGGCAACGGCCATCGCTATGGGCTGATCGGCGCGAACGGTTCCGGCAAGACCACGTTCATGAAAGTGCTCGCCGGCGAGCTCGAGCCGACGCACGGCAACGTCTCGGTGCCCGCGCACGCGCGCGTCGGCAAGCTGCGTCAGGACCAGTTCGCGTTCGAGGATTTCTCCGCCATCCATACCGTGATCATGGGCCACGAGCGGCTCTGGCAGGTCTATCAGGAACGCGATCGGCTCTACTCCAAACCGTCCATGACGGAGGCAGAAGGCCTGCACGCAGCGGAGCTCGAGAACGAGTTCGCGCAGCTCGACGGCTACACCGCCGAATCCGCAGCCGGCGAGTTGCTGCTCGCGGTCGGCATCCCGGAGGAGCAACACAACGGCCCGATGAGCGCGATCGCGCCCGGGCTGGAAGCTGCGCGTGCTGCTCGCGCAGGTGCTGTTCGCGGACCCCGACGTCATGTTGCTCGACGAGCCGACCAACAACCTCGACATCGACACGATTCGCTGGCTCGAAGGCGTTCTGAACGAGCGCAAGTGCACGATGATCATCATCTCGCACGATCGGCACTTCCTGAACACCGTCTGCACGCACATGGCCGACCTCGATTACGGCGAGCTGCGCGTGTTTCCCGGCAACTACGACGAGTACATGACCGCCGCGACGCAGGCGCGCGAGCGTGTGCACTCCGAGAACGCGAAGAAGAAGGAGCGGATCGCGGACCTGCAGGCGTTCGTGAGCCGCTTCTCCGCAAACGCGTCGAAGTCGCGGCAGGCCACGTCCCGCGCCCGTCAGATCGAGAAGATCGTGCTCGACGAGGTCAAACCCTCGAGCCGCATGAGCCCGTACATCCGCTTCGAGCAGGACAAGAAGCTGCATCGTCTCGCGGTGAGCACGGACAAGCTCAGCAAGAGCTACGGCGACACGAAGGTGTTTCGCGACGTGTCCGTCAACATCGAGGCGGGACAACGCGTGGCCGTGGTCGGCCCCAACGGTATCGGCAAGACCACCCTGCTTCGCAGCATCATGGGCGACCTCGACGTGAACCACGGCACCGTGAAGTGGGCCGAGAACGCCGAGGTGGCGTACATGCCGCAGGACCACGGGGACCGGTTCACCGACCCGGTCACCGTCTTCGACTGGATGCGAGCTCGCGGCAAACCGCGCGACGACGACCAGGCGATTCGTGCGACGCTCGGGCGCCTGCTGTTCAGCCGCGACGAGATGCTGAAGACCGTCGACAAGCTCTCGGGCGGCGAGCGTGGCCGCATGATGTTCGGCGAGATCATACTGAAGCGGCCGAACATCATCCTCATGGACGAGCCGACCAACCACCTCGACATGGAATCCATCGAGGCGCTGAATCTCGCGCTCGAGAACTACCCCGGCACCGTGATCTTCGTGAGCCACGACCGCGAGTTCGTGTCATCGCTCGCCACGCGCGTCCTCGAGCTCACGCCGAAAGGCATGGTCGACTTCGTCGGCGGCTACGACGACTATCTGCGCAGCCGCGGGGTCGCCATCGACTACCGGCACGCCGCGAGCCAGTAAGCGCGACCACCGCGGCGGGGGCTGCAAATCTCGCCGGCCCCACGACCGGCGCCTTCTGAACCGTTCGGTTCGAAATTTTCACGTCGATGTGACAAGTAGTTGACACATCGCGTGCCACATTACGCGACGGATTCAGCCATGATACCCAGCTGGAACTACTTGCATACTGCAACTATGTCTACCCCGAAAGTCAGCTACATCAACGGCACATGGACCGCAGCGGCGCGCGCGGAGCTCGATCGCTTCGTGACCGCGTCGAAGGTGGCCGGGGCGGTGCTGTCACTGGCCAAGAAGGACGACGTGGCCGAGGGCGCGCGTTGGCTGTACGCGGCGTACTCCGGCGAGCGTCGTCAAGCCGATGCAAGCCGCGCTCGCCGCCCATGGCGTCCCGCTGTTGTACTCGCTGGACGGTCTGATCATCGCCGTCTCGAACTCGAACGACGTCAAGGAGCTCGACGGTGCCGTCATCGATCTCGACGGGCCCGGTTACCTACTCGTGCGGCCGCGCGGTGCGGTCTCGGCCGCGGGCTAACCGCCCTACTCCCCAGCGATTCCGGCATTCGGTTTACCATACGCGCGCGGCGCACGCCGCGCCGCCACCGACAATGCCAAAGGAATCGCTATGAACAAGGAACTCTTCGACAAAGGCCTCGCCATCCGCAAGTCCGTTATCGGCGCCGAGTTCGTCGACAAAGCTTTAGCTTCCGCCGACGACTTCAACATGCCGCTGCAGGAGCTCGTCACCGAGTACTGCTGGGGCGCCGTGTGGGGGCGTGAAGGCCTGACGAAGAAGACTGCGCAGCCTGCTGAACATCGCGATGCTCTCCGTGTTGAACCGACCGCACGAGCTCAAGGTTCACACCAAGGGCGCGATCAAGAACGGCGCGACGAAGGAAGAGATCCGCGAGGTGCTGATGCAGGTCGCGATCTACGCCGGCATTCCGTGCGCCGTCGATTCCTTCCGCATCGCGAAGGAAGCGCTGACGGAGCTCGACAAGAAGTAGTCGCGCTAGGCGGGCGCGTCTTCGACGCGCCCGTCGGCGTGCCGCGCGAAGCGTCCGCAATCGCGTGCGTGCACGGGATCGTCGGCGCGAAACGGCCAGCCGCCGAACTGCGTGCGCTGGTAGTCGCGGAACGCCGTTTCGAGCTCCGCCCGCGTGTTCATGACGAACGGGCCGTACTGCGCCACCGGCTCCCCGATCGGCCGGCCCTGCATCAGCAACAGCTCGACCCTGCCCTCGACGGCGGCCAACGGCACCGACTGATCGGCCTTGAGGTCGATGGCCGCGTGTTGCGCGAGACTGTGCCCGGCGAGCTCGACCTTCGACCCGGAGAAGAAATACAACGTGCGCACGGTGCCGCCGCTGCGTGCCGGCGGTAACGTCCACTTCGCGCCCGGCGCTAGCGAGATCAACCAGATCGCGACATCGGCCTCCGTGTTCGCGGCCCACGAATCCGGCGGCGGCACGGGCGCCTTCAGGCCTTCGAGCTCGCCCGCCACGAGCGTGACTTCGACGCCGTCGGCCGGGCGATAGCGCGGCACGTCGTGGTCCCAGAACATCGTGAAGTACGGCGCGGCGAACTTCGACTTGGCCGGCAGGTTCACCCAGATCTGGAACAGCTCGAGGCGATTCGGCTTGTCGGCGCTGAAGCAGCGGGAACATCTCCGAGTGCACGATGCCGGCGCCCGCCGTGAGCCATTGCACGTCGCCGCGGCCGAACCGCGCGGTCGCGCCGAGCGAATCCGAGTGATCGATGTAGCCCTCGCGCACGAACGTCACGGTCTCGAAGCCGCGATGCGGGTGCTGCGGGAAGCCGGGCACCGCGTGGCCGTGATACATGCGCCAGCCATCTTTGCCCGCGAAGTCCTGGCCCATGTCGCGGCCGTCGAGTGACGCAGCCGGGCCGAGCCGGTCGTTACCTTGCGGATAGTTATCGACGTGATGTACGCACACGAGGAACGGGTCGCGCGTCTGCCAAGGGAACGTCAGCGAGGCAGCGCCAATGATTGGATCGGTACTCATAGCGAGATCGTAGGAACGCCGTGCGAAGGTGTCAAACCGCGTTATAGTCGCCGCAGCCCCGGCCCTGCCGGCGGCTCGTCACAACCTTGAAGACCGGGGGACCGCCATGCGAATCACTGCCACTCTCCTCGCGCTATTGCTCGTCGCGACCGTCGGCTACGCCGCCGAGCCCGTCGTCGAGACGAAGGACCAGGCAGCGCTCCTGAAGAGCAGCGACCCGCAGCTCGCCGCGAACAAGAAGCTCGTGTACGACATGTGGCGCACGTTCATCAACGCCTACCACGTGGACGAAGCGGGCAAGTTCCTGGCGCCCGAGTACCACCAGCACAACCCGAACGCGACTACCGGCCTCGCGGGCGTGATCGAGTACTTCAAGACGCTGAACCTCACACGCAAGCCCGTGCCAGATCAGATCGAGAACAAGGTCGTGTCGATCGTCGCCGAGCGCGATCTCGTCGTCGTGGCGCTCGTGCGCGAGGAAAAGGACAAAGACGGCAAGCCGTATACCACTACGTGGTTTGACATGTACCGCATCGCGAACGGCAAAATCGTGGAGCACTGGGATACCGCGCTGAAGGGCGTCGTCCCGTAGCGTGTCGCGCGCGCCGCCGCCCGACCGGCCTCTGCGCTTGCTCGCGGGCCTGACGCCCGCGCAGTTCATGCGTCGCCACTGGCAGAAAGTACCGCTCGTGGTGCGCGGTGCAATGCCGGGCGTTCTGCCGCTGCCGCGCGCGCAGCTGTTTGCGCTCGCGGCCGACGACGACGTCGAGTCGCGACTGATCGTGCGCAGAGGCCGCAACGCCTGGACGCTGAAGCACGGACCGTTCGGGCGCTCCGCGTTGCCGCCGCTGAAACGCGCCGCATTGGACGCTGCTCGTGCAAGGCGTCGATCTGCACGACGACGCGGCGCACGCACTGCTGCGCTCGTTTTCCTTCGTGCCCGACGCCAGGCTCGACGACCTCATGATCTCGTGGGCCAGCGACGGCGGCG
This sequence comes from uncultured Gammaproteobacteria bacterium, assembly GCA_963748045.1. GTDB lineage: Bacteria > Pseudomonadota > Gammaproteobacteria > Steroidobacterales > Rariloculaceae > FEN-1219. The sequence continues at coordinate 373,766 of CAVVIC010000008.1, read as the reverse complement.
GCGTCGGGCCGCACTTCGACAGCTACGACGTATTCCTGTTGCAGGCGCACGGCCGACGGCGCTGGCGCATCGGCCGCACGCACGACGCGCGCCTCGATCCGAACGCGCCGCTGAAGATCCTGCGCCGCTTCGTGCCGGAACAGGAGCTCGTGCTCGATGCGGGCGACATGCTGTATCTGCCGCCGCAATGGGCGCACGACGGCGTCGCCGTCGGCGGCGATTGCATGACGTATTCGATTGGAATGCGCGCGCCGCAGCGTGGCGAGCTGGCCGCGGAGCTCGCGGCGCGCCTGGCCGACTCGCTCGACGACGCAACGCTCTACCGCGATCCGCGGCAGCCGGCCACGCGGCGACCGGCCGCGATTCCCGCCGGCCTGCAAACGTTCGCCGCCGCCGCGGTGCGGCGGCTCGTCGCGGAGCGCGGCGCCTCCGAGCGCGTGCTCGGCGAATTGTTGAGCGAGCCGAAGCCGCACGTGGTGTTCGAGCGCGCACGCAACTCTTGGCGCCCCGGCGCCGTACAGCTCGACCGCCGCACACGCATGCTGTACGACGCGCACCACGTGTACATCAACGGCGACAGCGTGAGCGCCGGCGGAAAGGATGCCGCGTTGCTGCGCCGACTGGCCGACGAGCGCAGCCTCGACGCAGGCGCCGTGCGCGGCGCCAGCCGCACGGCCCGCGCGCTACTCCGCGAGTGGTTCGCCGCGGGCTGGTTGCAGCGGCGCGGCCGCTGACGCCCTGGGCGGACTCTCGCGAATCTTTCCACGAGCGGGCCGATCGGCCATCATTCCGTTCGTGTTCCGCTGACCTGGAGCCCGCCGCGATGGCTGCAAAGAACAAGACCGCTGCGACTGCCGTCGACCCGATCGCCTTCATCGACAAGGTCAAGAGCGACGTCAAACGCAGCGACAGCCACGAGCTCGTCGCGATGATGCAAGCCGTGACGGGCGAGCCGCCGAAGATGTGGGGCCCGACGATCGTCGGCTTCGGCACCGTGCACTACAAATACGAGAGCGGCCGCGAGGGCGACATCTGCCTCATGGGCTTCTCGCCGCGCGCCGGCGGCCTCGTGCTGTACATCGGGCCGACGCTCGAAGACGCGAAGCTCATGAGCAAGCTCGGCAAGCACAAGACCGGCAAGGGCTGCCTCTACATCAACAAGCTCGACGACGTGGATCGCGGCGTGCTGCGGAAGATCGTCGAACGGTCGGTGGCGCTGACGCGCAAGCAGCATCCCGCGCCGCGCGCGAAGACGCGGTAGACCGCGCGCGGCTCGCGCACCTCCGCGGAGGGATTCCGCACCATCGTTGGTGCGATATCCCTCACGTGAGGGACCTGCCGCCACCTCATCGTCCGTGAAGTCCTCGACGCGATAGCCAACGCGCGGAACCACTCGCCCGTCAGCGCGAGCGAACGTCAACGCGCCGTCGGCGTTGCGTTGCGCGTTGAACCCACCTTCATGCAGCAGGCGATGATGGTGCGAACAGAGCAGCGTGAGGTTGTCGAGGCTCGTCTCGCCGCCATGCGCCCAGTGCTCGAGGTGATGTGCGTCGAGGTAGCGCTTGCGATGACAGCCCGGGAACGTGCAACCGCGGTCGCGCGCGTGGATCGCGCGTTTCAGCGGCGTCGACACCGTGCGCTGCTTGCGTCCGACGTCGAGCGGCGCGCCGTTCGCGGCGTCGACGACCGTCACGACACTGCCGTCGCACGTGAGCCGCTCGATCGTCGCAATGGGCAATTCCGCGCGCCCCGCCCCTCCGCGGAGGGATTCCTCGTCCACGTGCACGACGACCTGATAGCGGTCGGCCGTGCCGCTGCGCTCGCTCGCTGCACCGCTGCCGTCGAGGTAGGCCTTCGCGACTGCGACGAGCGCATCGGCCTGTTGTGCGCGCCAGGAAGCACCCTTCGATTCGGCGCCGTCCGGCTCGACGCCGGTCGTGACCTCGCCGGCCGCGACCGCGCAGTCGATGGCCTGCGCGATCAGTTCGCCCTCTTCGATCGGCAGCTCGATCGTGAGCCGCAGCGTGCCGGTCGCCTCGCTCCGCCACACTGTAAGCGCACGCCGCTCCCAAACGCGCCGCGCGCCATCGACCGATTCCGGTGACGCATTGCGAATCTGCCGACAGCGCTCTTCGACCTGCGCCGCCGTCGCTTCGAGCGCGTAGGCGAGCAGCAGGTCCTCGTCGTGCTCGTGCGCGACGCGCGTCAGCGCACGCACCTTCGAGTACGAAAGCCGGCCATCCGCGAATGCCACCGAAATCGCAGACAACTGCCGTAGCGCTTGCGCCGTGCGGACCTTCTCGCGCGCAGCCGATAGCGAGATGCCGCACCTCCACGCGAGCCACTCGGCGCAGCTCGCAAACGACCATTTCGCCCAGCCGAACCGATCGTCGAACTCGCGCACGAGGAGCAGCAACCGATAACTCTCGGTGTTCAGTTGCCGCACGAGGCAGCAGATCGCTCGATCGAGCTCGTCGACGGAACGGTCGCTCGTGACCATCACGGAATCGGCGACAGCATGGGACGTGACGGCGCTCATGGCTGGCTCTCCTTGCGGGGTGGGGCTTGAGTACTGTCATTATATCCAGCGCACAGAGGTTTTCTAAATACATTTCAGTCATTTACGGAGAGGATTAGACTGCCAGATCGTGTGGTGTGTGATTGATCCTCGCTGACTCGTCTGCCACATTCAGGATCAGTTAGCGGAGTACGCGGAATGCGCCCCGAGCGGTCCACCTCGTCACGAGCCGTCGCCTGCTTGCTTGCGCTCGTCTGCGCATCGCGATCGCTCGCGGATGGCATAGATGACTACATCCATACAGTCATGGAGGCCCAACGGATTCCAGGTCTCGCTTTGGCCGTCGTTCGCAACGGCAAGCCCCTGAAAATGCGCGGCTACGGTCTTGCCAACGTAGAACTGAACGCCCGAGTTAGTACCGACACGGTCTTCAGGATTTCGTCAATCAGCAAACAGTTCCTTGCCACCGCGATCGTGCTACTCGCGCAAGACGGCAGGCTCGCACTCGATGATCACGTAAATAGGTATCTAGAAGACTCGCCCGAGGCGTGGGCACCCATCACCATCCGCCACCTACTGACGCACATCTCAGGGCTGCGGCAGGAAACTCCGCGGTTCGACCCCCTGGCGGGCCAGAGCAACGCGGAACTCATTCGAAATTCCTACGGTGAGCCAGTGCTGTTCAAGCCGGGGGAAAAGTTCGCATATAGCAACCTGGCCTATGACGTTTTGGGGGAGATCATTGAGAAGGCTGCGGGTAGACCTTGGCCGGAGTTCCTAAGGGAACGCATTTTCGCTCCGCTGGAGATGACGGCGACGCGCGCGGCGAGCCTTACCGACGTCGTGTCCAATCGGGCAGCAGGTTACGTCTTTCGCGATGACACACTGACGAATGCGCGGCCGCTGATTACGCTTCGAGTCAGCGGCTCACTGCTAGCTAGCCTTGGGGATATGGTGAAGTGGAACGCCGCCCTGTCGGAGCGACGGCTCATTCGTTCGGAAGGACAACAACTGATGTGGACGCCCGTGCTACTACCGGACGGGTCCTCCACCAACTATGGCTTGGGCTGGTGGATCGACAGCGTGCAGGGGCACCGTCGAATCCGTCATGGTGGCGACAATCCTGGGTATGCCTCCGAGTACAGCCGATTCGACGACAGTTTGAGCGTCATTGTCCTAACCAACGGCGGCTGTGCCAGACCCGAGTCGATTGCTTTGGACGTCGCAGATCACTTCATACCGGGCTTAAGTCCGCCGCGTTCAACGATCAAACTCGATGCTGAGGCTCTCGCGAAATATTCAGGACGCTATCAATTCGGGCCCAACGATCTCGTCACAATCAAGGCAGAGGGCGGCGGTCTTGGTCTGCAAAATGACACTCCTGCCTTCTCGTCACAGTGCAAGATGCTTGCTGAATCCCCGACAACGTTTTTCATCGCAAGGAACGAGAGTTGGGTCTTCACCCTGAAGAACGGGGCCGCGACACAAGTGACAGTCAAATTCGGTGACCAGGAATTCCCCGCAACGAAGGTGCAGTAGCATCGTCACCTTATGAAGCTATGGACAGCGCGAACTCGCCTCGAGCGACGGCGTTTCGAACACGCAGCGTCGTCGCCTCCACCGTTTCGCCGCTCGTATCCATCGCATACCGCTCGAGCGCGCCGAGATTCGCGAACGCGCCGTACAGCCCCTTGATCGGTCCGGAGGCCTTCAGCTCCTTCCCTTCCCGAGCTACCGCGCGTGCAAACGTCTCTTCGAAGTTCGGTCTCAGCACGACGAACGCCAGTTCGAGACCCGCGCGGGCGGCACCATTCGCGAACTGCGGTAGCGACCACGGACCGACGATGCCGTCGACAACGACGTCGTACCCACCCTTCGCGTAGCCGACCATTGCATCGACGATCACGTCGAGAACGACCGCGTTCTGCTTTGCAGCCTCCGGCAGGAACGGCGGAACGAACCCTTTGCGAATCGCGACGTAGAACAGATCGGTCACGAGGTGAACCGTCGATCGCTCGGCGGCATCGGCAAGAGCCCGCGCAATCGTCGTCTTGCCGGAGCCCGGCGGTCCGCTCAGTACGAGAAGGGTGCCGGCAGCGATATCGGTCGCTTCGTTCGTCATGGGTTCTCCGATCGTCGAAACCGGCTCCTATCTCGCAGGAAACGGCGAAAACGACAAGTCTTGCGCTTTTGGTCGAACTGATCCGTCCGACGGGCGGAGTCCGCGAAACGCAACGATTCCGCCGCTTTCAACGCACCGCCCGATCGGCCATGATTCGCACTTCTTTTCACTCTTACCTCTCTGGGGGGATTCATGACTAACAAGATTCAATGGGCGTTGGCCCTGACCGCTTCCTTGACCATGGGCACCGTGCTCGCACAAGCACCGGCGCAACCCGCGGCCCCGAAGCCATTCCAGGCCGGCGAGCCGCTGAGCGCGACGAACGAAGCCGGCAAGAAGATGCCGATGTCGAGCAACGTGAAGGTCTACGGCAGCTTCAACTTCTCCGAGAGCTGCACGTTCGATCCGGCGCGCAACATGATCGTCGCGATGAACGCGGCGAATCCGCAGAACCTCGTGCAGAACGACGGCTTCGTATCGCTGATCAACCCGGACGGCAGCGTGAACACCAGCAAGTGGATCGGCGCGACGCGCGACGGTCTCACGCTGAACCACCCGCTCGGCAGCGCGATCTCGGGCAACACGCTGTACGCGGCCGACATCGACACGGTCCGCACGTTCGATCTGAAGACGGGCCTGCCGGGCCGCGCGTACCCGATCCCGGGCGCCACGATCCTGAACGGCATCGGCGTCACGAAGGAAGGCGTCATCTACGTCTCGAACACGCGCGACCCCGAAGTCGTCTACAAGATCACGCCGGACGGCACGATCAGCGACTTCGTGAAGGGCGCGCCGCTCGCGCTACCGAACGGCGTGGCGATCGACCCGAAGGGCAACGTCGTGGTCGTCAACATCATGAACAACAGCGTGTTGACGTTCAGCCCGCAAGGCCAGCTCCTCACGACCGAGCATGCGGCCGAGAGCGGCAACGACGGCCTCGTCGTCACGAGGACGGCACGAAGTACGTCAGCAGCGTGCGTTACGGCAGCGTGTCGAAGATCCGCGCGGGGCAAGCCAGCGGAAGTCATCGCCACCGGCATCCCGAGCGCGGCCTCGATGTGCTACGACTCGCAAGCAGAACCAGCTCATCATCCCGCTGAACCCGAACAACGCACTGGCGTTCATCAAGCTGCGCAAGTAGACGTGACGCGCACTCTGTACAGTGCGGCGCTGTTGCTCGCGGCTTCGGCCGCGAGCGCAGCGCAAACCTGCGACCGCGCGTGTCTCGAGGGTCTGCTCGACACGTACGTTGCAGCCGTCGTCGCGCACGATCCCGCGCAGCTGACCACCGCGCGCGACGTACGGTTCACGGAGAACGGCCAACGACTCGCGCTCGGCGAGGGCCTGTGGCACACGGCCACGGGCATGGGCGGCTACGCGCTGAAACTGGCCGACGTCGAACGCGGCCAAGCCGTGCTCATGGGCACGATCCGCGAAGCCAGCACGCCGACGATCCTCATCGCGCGCTTGCGCGTCGCGTACGGCAAGATCACCGAGATCGAGACGCTCGTGATCCGCAACCGCGAGGCGGCCGAGCGTATCGACGAGGTCGGTACGCCGCGCAGCGTGTGGTCGGAACTGGTCCCGCCCGACGAGCGCCTGCCGCGCACCGAGCTCGTGCGCATCGCGAACGCCTACTTCTCCGGCATCGAGCGCAACGACGGCAAGGGCCGCTACCCCATCGCCGACGACTGCGCACGCTTCGAGAACGGCCAGGTCACGGCCGGCGACCCCGCACGCGTGAGCCCGCGCGCGCACGGTCGAGCGGACGGACGCGTGGTCGGCTGCCGCGAGCAGCTCGAGAGTGGCGTGTTCTACTACGTCACGCGGATTCGCGATCGCCGTTTCGTGCTGCTCGACCCCGAGCGTGGGCTCGCGTTCGCGTTCGCGTTCTTCGACAACGCCGGCGGCGACTCGCGCTTCGGCACACTAGCCGACGGCCGCAAGGTCGAGAACGGCCCGGCAATTCCGTGGACCTGGCAGATCGCCGAGGTCTTCAAGATCGAACGCGGCCTCATCGGCCCCGTCGAATCGGTCATCAGCCCCGTGCCGTACGGCACGATCTCCGGCTGGAGCGACTGGCGCGACGCGATGTCGAGCGAGCCAAGAGGATAAACTGCACGTCATGTACGAAGTCTTCGCCATCAAGTATGCGCAGGTGGGCCGCAAGGCCTGGGGCAATTTCATCGACGGCGATCCGCACGAAGATTGGGACATGCCGCTCGACTATTTCGTGTGGGCCATCGTCGGCGACGGCCGCACGATCGTCGTCGACACGGGCTTCGATGCGCCGATGGCGAAGAAGCGCGACCGCACGATCGTGCACCCGGTCGAGGAAGGCCTCGCAGCCGTGGGCGTGAAGCACGCGGACGTGAAGGACGTGATCGTCACGCACATGCACTACGACCACTGCGGCAACGGCGCGCTGTTCCCGAACGCGACGTTCCACATGCAGGACACCGAGATGGAATACGTCACGGGCCGCTGCATGTGCCACCACCAGATCAACCACGCGTTCGAGGCCGACGACGTCTCGCGCATGGTGCACCGCGTGTTCGCGGGCCGGGTGCAGTTCCACGACGGCACGGACGAGATCGCGCCGGGCATCACCGTGCACAAGATCGGCGGCCATACGAAAGGCCTGCAATGCGTGCGCGTGCAGACGAAGCGCGGCCACGTCGTGCTCGCGTCCGACGCCACGCACTTCTACGCGCACATCGATTCGCGCCGCGTGTTTCGCGTGCTGTACAACCAGGGCGACATGCTCGAGGGCTACAACACGCTCGAAAGGCTCGCGAGCTCGAAGCAGCACGTGATCCCCGGCCACGACCCGCTCGTGCTGGCGCGCTACCCGGCGGTCTCGAAAGCGACCGAGGGCTGGGCCGTGCGCGTCGACGTCGACCCGGCGAAATAGCGGCGCGCCGCTGCGGCGCTACATACGCTCCGGCGCCTGAATGCCGAGCAGGTCCAGGCCACGAGCGAGCGCGCGAGCGGTAAGGCCGCATAGCGCGAGGCGCGAGTCACGCGTGGCGTCGTCCGGCGCACGCAGCACCGGGCAGGCCTCGAAGAAGGCGGTGAACGCCGCCGCGAGGTCGTACAGGTAACCGCACAGCCGGTGCGGGTGCAGCGTTTCGGCCGCCTCCGTCACCGCCCGACCGAAACCGAGCAGCTCGAGCGCGAGCGCGCGCTCCGCGGGCTCGGCGAGCCGAATCGTGCCCGCCGTGCCGCGCGCGATGCCCCCTTCCGCCGCCTTGCGAAAGATCGAGTGGATGCGCGCGTGGGCGTATTGAAGATACGGCCCCGTGCGACCCTCGGCCGCGAGCATGCGATCCCAGTCGAACACGTAGTCCTTGATTCGGTCGTTCGAAAGGTCCGCGTATTTGATGGCGCCGATGCCGATCTGCGGCGCGAGCGCGCGCCGCGCCGCCGCATCGCCGTCCGGATCGCGACGCTTGAGCTCGGCCTCCGCCCGCTCGACGGCCTCGTCGAGCAGCGACGCGAGCCGCACGGTGTCGCCGGCGCGCGTCTTCAGCATCTTCTTGTCGGCGCCGAGCACCGCGCCGAACGCCACATGCTCCGCACGCACCGGCGCCTTCAGCCAGCCCGCGAGCTCGCCGACCGCGAACACCATCGCGAAGTGCTGCGCCTGCGGCGCACCGACCACGTACAACAGGCGCGTACCGTGCAGCGTCTGCGTGCGATACCGCAGCGCCGCGAGATCCGTGGCCGCGTAGCCGAACCCGCCGTCCTGCTTGCGCACGATCAGCGGCAGCGGTTCACCCTCGCGGTTCGCGAAGCCCGGCGCGAACACGCACAGCGCACCGTCGTTGATCTTCGCGAGACCGAGCCGCTCGAGCTCGGCCGCGATCTCCGGCAGCACGGGGTTGTACGAGCTCTCGCCGCGGATGTCCGTCGCGCGCAGCGTGACGCCGAGCTTGTCGTAGATCGCGAAGAAGTGCAGCTTCGAGATCTCGACGAGCTCGCGCCACAGCTCGAGCGTGTGCGCGTCGCCGGCCTGCAGCAGCACCACGCGCTGCCGCGCGCGGTCCGCGAAACCCGGATCCGTGTCGAACTTCACGCGCGCGGCGCGGTAGAAGTCGTTCAGCTCGCCTAAGCTCGAGTGGGCGACCGGCTGGCCGCCGCTGACATCGAGCAGGTGCTCGATCAGCATGCCGAACGGCGTGCCCCAGTCGCCGATGTGGTTCTGGCGAATGACCTCGTGACCGACGAACTCGAGCACGCGCGCGAGAGCGTCGCCGATGATCGTGGTGCGCACGTGGCCCACGTGCATCTCCTTCGCGACGTTCGGTGAGGAGTAGTCGATGACGACGCGGTCGATGCTGCGCCGGCCGCGGCACGCCGAGCCGCTCGTCGGCCGCGAGCGACGCGACGCCTTGCTCGAGCGCGGACGTTTTCAGCGTGAAGTTGATGAAGCCCGGGCCCGCGATCTCGACGCGGTCGCACAGCGCGGCGAAATCGGCCGCCGCGACGACGGCCGCCGCGACCTGGCGCGGCGCCTGGCGCAGCGTCTTCGCAAGCCCCATCGCGAGATCCGCCTGATAGTCGGCGCGCTCGGAGCGGCGCACCATCGGATCGACGCCGGCATGCTCTGCCCCGAACGCCGCCGTCACGGCGGCGCGTAACAACGCGGCGAGCGCGCTCTGCGGCTCCTTCACGGACAGGGGCTCCTGGATTGCGAGGCGCCGTAGTATACGGGATGCGCTAGAGGAGAGCGCTGTTTCGGCGGCGTCGCTAGAACGGCCCGATCAGCGGCGCGAGCAGCGCCGTGATCGGGCCGAGCATCTCTAGAAGCTATTGCTCGTTATCTTGTGGCAACCCGATTGGGCGCAATTCTGATACTTCGTCGTAAGGGTGCTTGCCATGCTGCTTTTCGCCTTGGCTGGCGTGACAGACGGCACACGTCGATCCGTAGGTGGTTGAAGGGAATGTCGAGATATCCGCATTTCCGTTGATCGTGATCGTTCCCGACTTCGTGTCCGTATGACACTGAACACACGTTGTGACTTTCGTTGTGCTGTGGTTGCCAGTTGCCGCCGGGAGCACCGGGATGTAACCGGGGGGGTTGGGGAGGTGTTTGTAGGTGGTGACCGTGACCGGCGTCCAGGCAGTGGTACTGGTATGACACGAAGCGCACGCCGCGACCGACGTGACGAAGTGACCCTTGACTGTCGTCGTACCGACTTTCCCCGTAACGACATGAGCGGTATTGCTACCGTCATGCTTGCCGTCGTGACAGGTCTGGCACGCTTCGAACGTGACCACCGAATGATCCATCGACGCATTCGCGAAGGTCCCGCCCGCATTCTTGTGGCAGCTGTAGCAATTGACTTCAGCGACCCGTTGACGATCGGAATGTGCGGGAAGCGGATTCGGATCGTCGGTCACGTCGACCACGCTCGGCAGTGCCCGACGTATGGCAACCGGAAGCCGCACAGCCGGTCGTCACGCCCGTGTGATTGAAGCCCGTGGCGCTGGTAAACGTCGTAGTGCTGTGGCACGCGCCGCAATCCGAATTCGTCGCGATTGCGTGAACGTGCCGAAGTTCGTTTTGCCAGCCACCGGCGATGCTGTCGTTGTGGCAGCTCGCATGCACTTGCCCGGTCATTTCAGGACCGGTGTGATTGAAGGTGCCCCCGGCGAACGACGATGCCGTCGGCGGATAACCCGCGTGACAGTTGATGCAATCGCGCGATGTCGGCACGTGGTTTCTGGTCTTCCCGGTCGCAGTCATTCCGTCGTGACAAGTCGAACAGGCCAGTCCGTGGTTTACGCCTCCGGTATTCAATGTCGCGTGGTCGAAGCCCGCCGTAAAAGCTGCCGCCGGCCTGATGGCACTGCTGACACGAATTCGACGTCGCCGGGTGCGTTGGGCCTTTGCCGATGGCGCCGGTGGTATTGCCTGCGACATGACAGCTCACGCACGGCTGCGCCTTAACGGTCGGGTCCTGGTGGTTGACCGGATTGGTTTCCAGGAAATTGCCTCGTCGTCGTGTGACACGCGTTGCACTCCCAGCCGTTCGCATCGACCGTGGTATGCACGGAATCGCTTGGATGGGCCTTGGCGAGATAGATCGCATTGTCGTACGAGGCGTTGTGGCAAGTGCGGCAACCTGTCGTGTACGCCGGATGCACCGTATTCACGAACGGATCTGCTGTTGCTAAAGCCGCTGGTGACCGTAGCCGTTGACGCCGGGACCGTTGGTCGTATCCGCGTGACACGTGCTGCAATCGGCCGACGTGGGGATGTGACCTGTCGGTTTCTTGATCACCATCACGCCGTCGTGCGCTTTGCCGTCGTGACAGCTGGTGCAGTTGTTCGTGATGCCTGCAGCAGCATGGTCGAACGTCGGCAGCGCGAAACTGGTGAACCCGGTGTCATGACACACCAGGCAATCCTGCCCCGCCGTCGGCAGCGGCACGTGCGTCAACGACTGTCCGGTCGCCGCCGTTCCGTTATGACAGGACGTGCAGGTCGGCGTCGACGTATTGCCGACGATCGACAGACGCCCCGAATGATCGAATCCCGCGCCTAACCAGTCGCTGCGTCTGCGGATCGTGGCAAGCGCCGCAATCCTGCGTCGTGGCAGATGGCCAGTGGATTGGCCGGTTGCAACCGTACCGTCATGGCACTCCGAACACGTCGGGTACTGCGCCGGGAGTGTGATGTTGCCCAGCGACCCGAAGCCGCTGTGATCCACCGTCGCGAGGGCAAAGCTCCCGCCGGCCGAGTGACAGTTGCCACAGCTCTGGCCGGCTGCAGCCGTGTGAATATCTACAAGAACTGGCGGAGTAGTCGGCGTGCCGTGAATGGGTAGCGTGACGGTCGCGCCCGTGGAATCGACGAAACTCCACGTATGTGGCGCCGTCATGGCAGTCAGTGCACTGCTTGCTCGTGACAGCGGACGACGTATGGTCGACAAACCCGCCCACGAACGTCGACGTGTTGTGACAGTTGCTGCAGTCGGCAGTCGGCAGCGATGGGTATGTGACCGGCAATCATGCCGGTGGCACTCAGTCCGTCGTGACAGGACTGACACGCGATGGGGTGCCGCGCCAATACCCCGTGATCGAACACGCCGCCCATGTTGAACGTGGTGGTGTTGTGGCAGACGTCGCAGGCCTGAGTAATGTTGCCCGTCACGGGGTGCGGATTCGGTGCCGAGTTCTTCCCTGGAATCGCGACGCCATTCGCCATCACGCTCGCGCCATCGTGGCAGCCGCCCTGACCGCAGGTACCCGGCACGACGACCTTGGGATCGGAGTGATTCGGAAACGGCGTCGTGAATGTCACGGTCGTGTGACAGGCGTTGCATTCCACCGAAATGCTTGGATGCCCTGACGGATTGGGATCGCTGGCGGTACCGATCGCGACAGTGCCGTTGTGACAGGCAGAGCAGCCGCCGGTGATACCCGTGTGATCGAACGTTCCGTCCGGATTGAGATTCACGAAACTGGTAGTCGTGTGGCAGTCGCTGCATTCCTGCGTGGTGACGACGTGGTTCGTCGATTTGCCGGTGGCGGTGACGCCGTCGTGGCAACTGCTGCATGCGCCGAATACTTCGGCGTGATCGACGAAGCTCGTGACGTTGAAGCCAACAGGATAGTGGCAGCTCTGACACGTATCGCTCGTTGCCATGTGTGTGCTTGACTTTGCCTGAATCGCTGCGCCCGCATTCGCCCGGAGTGACACGGAACGCAGTTGTCCGATAGTCCGCCGTGAAAGTTGTACGGCGTAGCGCCGGGATTGATCGCTGGATCCGGATTGAGCGTGGCATCGTCGAGCGCCACCACCAAGGCCACCGCGCGCGGGCTCGAAACCCCGTTCGCGGTGACGACCAGTTGCACTGTGTAAGGACCCGCCTTATCCGGCACGAATGTCGGGTTCACGGTATCTGCATCCGCCAATACCGCGGTGCTGCCCTTCGGTTTGGAAACAAACGACCACGCGTAGCTCAGAGGATCCCCGCCCGTGGTGGTCGATCCGCTGCCGTCGAGATAAGCCGTGTAAGGATCGGCGCCGCCGATTGCACGCCAATGTAGGCGGAGTGCCTGAATAGAGCCTCCCTTTCACGAGCGTCTCGCAGACGCCTCCCGCATCGGCGGCTAGGATCGTGGCTGAGGCTGGGGTCTTGGTCGGTGGTGCTGCGGATCCCGCTGAGCCCGAGGAGCCCGCGCTCCCGCCGCCGCTGCCGCTGCAACCGGCCGTCACCACCGCGATGAGCAGTAGCGACGCAAACGCGATTGGCGTCTGAACCATTCTCCGGCAAGTCCGTTCCCGGTGTGACATAGACGCTCCGACCAAGTTACCTATGGTCCGTGACAGCACATGCTTGATGCTTTCGATCGACAGGGTGGCCCAAGATCGGCTGGCTAGCCAGCGCCATTTGACTAAATTCGATGAATTCATCACGTTTCCCACCCAAATCTGTGAGCCATGCACGGTTGACCGTCTGGACTGAATATTCGCGTGCAACTAGCGCGGCCTGTTGCCGATGGTTGCGATAAATTCGTCGAAGGTCGCGCCGCCGTCCCAACGGACGAAGGTGCGAGGGGCGCTGCGCTCGCGCGTCGCAAGGCCGACCGAAGCGGGCGAAGCGCCGCCTATCAATGCGAGCTGCTGCAGCGTGACGCGCGCGGCGAACTCCTCCCGGACGGGCACGGTCGTCGAGTACATGGGCTTCTTCAGCCCGGTCGGGACCAGCTCGTGCCAAGCTTTGAGCGGCAGCTCGATCGGCTCGCCCTGTACTTCGACGTAAAGAGTGCCTGGCTCCGGCGCCTCCGGCGCAATGAAGCCTCGATCGATCGTCGTCGCAACGCCCACCCAAAGGAAATATTCGCGCACACCCTGCCGGTTCGTCTCGACCGGCCCGAGATAGACGTAGTCGCGCGCACTGCGCGAATAGAGCGGCTCGGTGCGCGCATACACGAGCACCTCGGAACCGCGGACGAGCGTCGCACCGGACTGCTCGTCGAGCTGCTCGAGACGCCCGCCGCCGGCGCAGCCGGCGAACGCAGCGGCGAGTAGCAGCGAGGCGAATGAAACTCTGTGCCGTGCCCGCATGGTCAGAAGTCCGCGCGATAACCGAAGTTTAGGAACTTACCCGTGGAAGTCAGCTGGGGCCCACTGGACGTGCGCACCATGTTCTCCTGCCCGATCTCGGCCTCCAACCGGTAGCGACGTGGCGCGTTCCACAACAGCCGCAGCGATGGCGTGAGCGTCTCGCGCCGAATACCGGTCGACATGCCCTCCCAGCCGCCGAGCCGCAAGCGCGGATTGAGGCGCAGGTGTTCACCGAGCGGTAAGCGCGTGTCCCAGGTCAGCAACGTCGTCGTGAAATCGGGCCCCTCGCCGTGGCGCAGGTTCAGGACGTTGACGTCCCTATGACCGAACAGCGACGAGATCACCAGCGTTCCGGAGTAGTAGACCTGCTGGCCCGTGCCAGGCACCGCCTCGACGTTCGCAGACGCGATGGTCGAGCTGATGTCGAGCGTCGTCACCTCGGCGTTCAATTGCAGGCGCTCCCCTAGCGGCATCGACATGCCGAACGTGGCGGTTCTGCTCGTAGCCGTGCGGTCGAGCGCGAGCTGCCGAATCTGGTCCGGGGTCGAGGCGCCAAGGGTGCTAAGCAGCTCGTCGAACGTCGAGACGGGCTGGCCGATCATTGCATTGCGCGTGAAGATCGACGTGCGCTCGTCGTAGAGGCCGGTCAACATGATGCGATTCTTCAAACGCCAGGTGCCGAACACGAGCGCGGTGTTGAGCTTGTTATACAGCGTGTCAAAGTCGAGCATCGTCGTGAGGCTGCGCTTCTCGTCGAAGTAGCGCGCCTCGACGCCGACGGCCTGCCGGTCACTCAGTCCGTCGACCTTTTGCGACTGCACGTAGGGGCTGAAGCCCCACCTGCCCACGACGCGATCGAAGTCGACGGCGGCCCCGATGAATTTGCGATCGGTCTTCGTGCTGTCCAGCGTCGATTCGACCGGGTAGCCCATCATTACGTGCAAGCGTCGCTGGTCGCCCAATTGGTAGGTGCCGTGCACGCCGTCGAACCGGCCGAGCACGCCCCAGTTGTGCAGCGATTGACGGCCGACGCGCACGGACCAGTCGTTCTGCGCATCCGCGACGTCGTAGTACGCGTAGGAGGTCCGCTGACGGTCGCCGCCGCCGCCCTTGCTCGCGCCGAGCATGTCGTGCAGATCGTTGACGCTGAGGCGCCCGAGCATGTTCACGGACTCGCCGCGATACCGCGCGGTCACATCGACGTCCGTCAATAAGGCGGAGAACGTCGTGCGCTCCGGCTGATCCTGGTCGAAGCGATCGCTGTTCCGGTAGTAGTACTGCGACAAGCCCGTCGTGACATCCCAGCGCTTCGCCTCAGCCTGCTCGCTGCGGAGCCGCTCAGGTGCCGTACCCCCGACGAGATTGGTTAGACGCTGGCGGACGCGCGACGCCGCGTCGCTCTCCGGGTATTCCACCAGGAACTGCCGATATTCGGCGGCCGCGCGCGCCGCCTGGCCGTTCTTCTCGCGGGCGATGCCGAGATTCTCACGCGCCTCGGCCCGGTGGTCACCGGGCTCCTCGAGCAGGCGCGTGTAGTCGCGGATCGCGGTCTCGTAGTCGGCCGCGATCAGCGCTGTGCGTCCCTCGGCTCGCAATGCGTCGATACGCTCCTGCGGCAGGGGGGCTCCGGCGACAGTCGTGGCTGGCGTGGCCGCGACCTCGATCCTAGGCCTTTCCGCGATGATGCCACCGCGCTCGACGGCGAGACTCGCGGCGTTTTGCACCTCTTCCGTCTCGGCGCGCCCGATCCAGGCGCGCGGGAACGACGCCGCGAGGTCCATCAGCACCGCCCTCGCCTCGTCCTCGCCCGCGAAGAAACCGAGCCTCAGGCGGTACCAGATCACGCCTGCGATGGTGGTTGTCGACACGTAGACATGTTGCCCTTGCTTGAGCGGAACCCCCGCGACGATGACCGGGCCCACCGGCTCGCGCGTCGACTGTAGATTGATCACGTAGTCCGGCTCGACGAACGGGACCCGGACTCGTGACCTGATCGGCGCGCGGTCGCTCGGCACAACGGGCGGGGGCGCGGCACGCGAGACCGGTGGCTGAGCGGGACGAGGTGTCGGCTCTACGGGCACCGGCGTGGCTTGCTGCACGCTGTCCTTACCGACGCGCACGCGCACTTCGAGGGTCCGCAGGTCGCGGCGCTGGGAGATGCGGTAGTCCACTGGCCTATCGAAATGAAGGATCAGTAAATTGTCGCCGAGACCCAGCGATTCGAATTCGAGCTCGGCGAGGTAGGCGAGCCGACCCGACTCCGGCCGGTACGCCTCGCTCGCGACCCCTTCGCCGACACCCACCTGCCGACAGGCTTCGAGCGGTGCGACTCGAATCTCGAGCAACGCACCGGCCGATGTGTTGACGTCCGACTGGAACCGCATCGGGCACCCGAGACTGATCGTCACGGTGGCTTCGTCACCGCGCTTCGAAACCTCGATGTTCTCGACGAACACGCCGGCGGCGAGCGCGACCCGCGCGACGGTGATTGCGATGACCACAGCGGCCGACACAGTTGCCAGTAGCCGTTGCCAAAGCCGCATCGTCGAGTGCTTGCGTTTCGTCTTCATGGCCGCGCCGGTATCCAGCCGCTCGTCGTATGACAGTTGTCGCAGGCGTTGCCCGTGATGGGGTGGTTCGCCGCCTTGCCGATGGCCGTCACGTCGTTGTGGCAGCTGACGCAGATGCCGATCACCTCGGCGTGGTCGACGTGGACGGCGAAGAAGTTCGACGAACCATGGCAGGCGTCGCAATTGTTCGTCGAGAGGATATGGGTGGCGCTCTTGCCCGTGGCGCTGTCAACAAGCATCGGCAGCCAACCCGTCGTGCGGTGACAGAATCGCAATCCGCCGTCGTCGGCAATGTGCCCGCGCGGCTTGCCGACGCTGAACACGTTGTTGTGGCACTGCATGCAGCTGCCGAAAATCGCGTCGTGGTTCATGCGCGCCGGCAACCACGCCGTCGTGCGGTGGCAGTCGCTGCAATACTCGGTCGTCAGCGGATGGGTGACAGGCTTGGCCGAAGCGCGAATCCGTCCGCCGGTGGCATGGCACGAGCCGCACTGCGTGGGCGTGCCCTGGAACACGCCGGCCACGTGGCACGTCTCGCAATCGACGAAGGCGATGCGCGCCGTCGATGTCGAACCCCGTCGTGAAGTGATCGAAGCTCGAGGTCGGCCGCACCTGCGCGAAGAGCACTCCGGGCAGGAGCAGCAGGACGAGCCCACTGGCGAATAGGTGCTTCATCTCGCCTCGTTCAGTTCGTGGAACGACTCGGTCGTATGACATTGCACGCAGTTCCTGCCGAACTCGCCGTCGTGGACGTCGTCCTTGCGGTGACAGCTGGCGCACGTGCTGTCGAGCTTGATCGCGCCATCGACGGCCTTGTCACGGTGGCAGGCATGGCAATCGAGGCCGCGGTGCTTACCGGTCAGCGGGAATGTCGTCTGACTATCGTGATCGAAGCGCCAGACGAGCCACGCGTTCGGGTTGTGGCAGGTCTCGCATGTCGCGCCGAAGCGCTCCTTGTGCACGTCGTCCTTGCGATGGCAGTCGATGCACTGCTCCTTCGCATCGAGGAACGCCTTCGACTCGTGGCACGCTTCGCAGGTCGCGGTGTGGTGTTTGCCGAGCAGCGGGAAGCGCGCGAGGTCGTGGTCGAAGCGGACTTCCTTGGTCCACGCCTTCTCGCCGTGGCACGTATTACACGTCTCGCCGAGCTGACCGCGGTGCGGATCGTCCTCGGCAGTGGCAACCGAAGCAGTCCATCGGCGGCTTGACTTCCTTGGCCGGCTGCTTGTGGCACGTCTCGCACGTCAGGCTCGCGTGCGCGCCGTGCAGCGCAAATTTCGTGTCTTTGGCGTGGTCGAACGTGACGTCCTTCCACTTCGTCACGCGATGGCACGTCGCGCACTCGGTGCCGTTGACGCCGGTGTGCGCGTCGTCCTTGCGATGGCAGCCGATGCACTCCTTCGGCGCCTTCTTCTCGAACTTGTTGCCTTCATGGCACGACTCGCACTTGAGCCCCGAGTGGCCGCCGCGCAGCGCGAAACCCGTCTTCGCGAAGTGATCGAACAGCAGTTCTTCCAGTTGTTCGTCGTGTGGCACTGCTGGCATTCCTTGCCGTTCGTGCCCTTGTGATGATCGTCCTTCGCATGGCAGCCGATGCAGGTCTTCGCCGTGTCCTTGTACTGCTCGTCGACGTGGCAGCTCACGCACGTGATACGTGCATGGGCGCCGGTCAACGCGTAGTCGTTGTTGGCCTTGTGGTCGAAGTGCACTTCCTTCCACGAGGTCTCCGCGTGGCAATCGGCGCAGGTCACGCCTAGATTGCCGTGGTGTCGGTCGTCCTTGGCATGGCAGGCGTTGCACTCGGGCTCCGCCGCGTGGAACGACTTCTTCTCCTGCGTATGGCAGTCGTCGCACTTGATCTCGGTATGCTTACCGCGCAGCGGGAAACCCGTGATGTTGTGATCGAACTTGTCACGGTCCAAATGCAGGATGTCGGCCCCGCGGCCCAGGTGGTCGGCGTGGCAGCTCGCACACTCGGCTCCGGCGACGTTCGCCGTTTTGCCGTGGAACCCCTTGCTCGACGTGATGTCGTTCGCCACATCCTTGTGGCAGTCGAGACACAGCGACTTCTGGAGCTCGCGCGAGAACGACTTGTGGCAATTGGCGCAGTTCGCCTCGAGATTCGCGTGCGCTGCGGCCAGCGGACCCGGCATGACGAGCCGCTCGAGCGAGTTGACCTGCGCCGACGCTACGCCTGTCACGGTGGCTGCCACCACCGCCACCAACGCATACCAACATCCTTGTGTGCGAATGATCATGGAGTTACGCGGCTAGTACATGTGCACGGCGAGCACGTGAAGAAGTGCCGCCACCACGAGCATGTAGAAAAACGGTAAATGAAAGACGTGCCAGACAGAGAACAAACGCTCGTAAGAGCCGAGCTCCGCAACGCGGCGTACGCGACTCAGATGCTCGCGGACGAAGCGCGCCACCGCGCGCTGTAGGCGTCGCCGCTCGGCGCGAATCACGGGCGAACGGCGCGCTTGCGCTCGCAGCTGGCCATTCGCGTACCAGGTCAACCGCGTCGCGGTCCAGCGGGTCTGAATCGCGAGTTTGAAAGGAAGTAGCAGGCTCGCGAGCGTGCCCTGCGGCGGCGTCAGCACGATCTCATCGTATGCGGTCATACGCTCGAGCAGCTGTGGCACGAGCGCGGCAACCTGTTGGCGGTCCGCCGCCGTGATGCGCGCCTTGGCCGACAGCTCACCCAGCGTCGCGCGATGGCCGTCGAAGTCGATATGCACTTTGGCGTAGACATAACGGCCCACCAGACCGCTCAGCGCAACTAGCAACGTACACGCGAGCGCGACGGTATCGTTCAACGAACCGAACGTGAAGTTGCTGTGATACAGGATCAGCACGGGGCCGAGGACGCCAAAGATCATGTGGATCTGGAACCAGTGACGCGTCGCGCCGAGCACGTGCATGAATCGCAACCGTTTGCGCAGCGGATACAGCAGAAGGATGGCCATGAGGCTCGCGCCGATGATGCCGAGCCAGTAGCCGAATCCGTTGGTCGCGTCGACGATCGGGTAGTAGCGCGTGTACAGCCAACCGACGAACACGGCGAGCGCCGCGACACCGTATCCGATCTGGGCAGCGCTGCGCGCCAAGCCACCCTCGGTCTCATCCGCGGTGTCCTGCGCGCCCAAGTGCTCCGCACCTTCGAGCGTGCTGGCGACCTGTCTCGGCGCCAGCGGAACACGCCCGTCGTTGACCGGCGGCGCGTCGCCCTTCGCAGGCATAGCACCACTCTCCGAAACCGGTCCGGGGAGATCGCGAGCTGCTCTGGGATTCACTGCCATCGATCGCTTACGGCTCCGTGTCGCGACTGCCTACAAACCGGTGTGAACGCTGGGCTTAGCGCCCGCGATGCGTTCGCGCAAAGATTGCTCATCGACGCCGAGCTCGACGGCGCGTTTCACTGCGCGCTCGAGCGCGGCATCGTCGGCAGTATAGGCGTATGACTGCGCGAGCAACGCCCAACCGTTCGCATCGTTCGGCTGCGCCGCGAGGCGCGCTTCGAGGCGGCCGATCATCGATTCAACCGATGCGATCTGTCCGCCATCGCCGGGCGCGGCCGCCGCCGGCCGCGCGGCTGCGGGCGCGACGAGCGGTGACTGGGGTGCGACCGGCCACGCGACCGAGTCGAGCGAGCGCACGAGCTCCGAACGTCCCTGCGGCGCCCGATCGACAAGCAGCGCGACGCCGACGCCCGCGAGCCAAACCGCGAGACCGATGACGCCGACGAAGTTGCCGAGCGGCAGGCGTCGCGCCTGGAGCAACCACCAGGCCACACCGCAGACCGCCGCGACGGCGACTGCCAATACCGTGCCGAACCACAGCATGAGAAAACCTCCCGAGTTACGACTCAGCGGACGCGTCTGCCCGACGTCGTGAACTTGCTTCGCGCTAACGTGCCGAAGTGTGGCGATAATTTCTAGCAGTTGTTTCACAAAATCGGCCGTGGCGCTCTCTAGCACCAGTGTGCGTTTTTATCACACAGTTGATGTCGTTCAACCCGTCTCTGTTTCCAGACAGGGGCCGATCGGCACGATTTTCTGCGACGATGCGGCGCAAGCGCGTCGGGCCAGACAGAGACCGGGCGCGGGCTCTAAGACACTAATGAGAACCGTTCTCAATGTTTGATCCGTTCGCCATTGTCATCTACGCCATGCCGCTGGCCTTGATCTGGCTTGTGTATGTGCGCAAGCGGCGCGCCCAACATCGGGTCAGCGCGGCCGTTCTCGACGACAGCCGCGAAGCCGGTTTGCTCGACGCGCCGTCGCTGCACCCGGTCATCAATATTGGGACGTGTATCGGCTGCGGCTCGTGCGTTGCAGCCTGCCCCGAGATGCCGGCGCACCAGGTGCTCGGTATGGTGCGGCGCAAAGCCACGCTCGTGAGCCCGACCGACTGTATCGGGCACGGCGCGTGCAGAACCGCGTGCCCCGTCGACGCGATCACGCTGGTGTTCGGCAGCGAGCAGCGCGGCATCGACATCCCGAATGTCAAACCGAACTTCGAGACGAACGTGCCCGGTATCTTCATCGCGGGCGAGCTCGGCGGCATGGGGCTGATCCGCAACGCGATCGAGCAGGGTCGGCAGGCGATGGAGTCGATCGCAGCGAGTGTCGCGGGCAAACGCGGCAACGCGCGCGATGTCGTGATCGTCGGCGCCGGTCCTTCGGGAATCGCCGCATCGCTGGGGGCCAAGGAGCGCAAGCTCGACTTCGTCACCATCGAGCAGGACTCGCTCGGCGGCACCGTCGCGAGCTTTCCGCGCCGCAAGCTCGTGATGACGGCGCCCGCCACACTGCCCCTGGTCGGCAAGGTGAAATTCACGGAGACGACGAAAGAAGCGCTGATCGAGTTCTGGCAAAAGGTGGAGCGTCAGACGGGCCTCAAGATCAACTACGGGGAGCGCCTGGAAAAGGTGGAGCGCAACGGCGACGTGTTCGACGTGCGCACCACCAAGGGGCGCTACACCGCGCGCGCGGTGCTGCTCGCGATCGGCCGGCGCGGCACGCCGCGCAAGCTCGGCGTTAAAGGCGAAGAACTGCCGAAGGTGACCTACCGGCTCGCCGACCCGGCGCAGTACCGCGGCATGCACGTCCTCATCGTCGGCGGCGGGGACAGCGCGCATCGAAAGCGCCGTCACGATCAGCGAGGAGCCGGATACTACCGTCACGCTGTCCTACCGCTCCGCCAGCTTCAACCGCGCCAAGCGCAAGAACCGCCAGCGCCTCGACGAGGCCGCAGCGAAGGGACGCGTCAAGGTGCTGCTCGAATCGAGCGTGGCGCGCATCGATGTCACGGAGGTCGAAATCGAGCAGCGTGGCGAGCGGCTGGTCGTGCCGAACGACGCCATCATCGTGAACGCCGGCGGTATCCTCCCGACGGCGTTTCTGAAAGAGCTCGGCATCGAGGTCGAGACAAAGTGCGGCACTCGCTGAGCACGCGCCTTACCCCTTCGCGACGCGAGACGGTGGGACAGCCGCGCCTGCGAGCCTTCGCCGCGACCTCCGCGCCCGTCTACGGCACGAACAGAATTTTGCCGGCCGTGCGCCGCGCCTCGAGCGCCTCGTGCGCGCGGGCCGCGTCGGCGAGCGGCAACGTACGATCGACGGTGATCGTGAGCTTGCCGGTCGTAAGCCACGCGAACAGGTCCTGCGCGCGGTCGACGAGCTCCTCGCGCGTCGCGATGTACTGGTTCAAGCCCGGCCGCGTCAGGAACAACGAACCTTTGTAGCCTAAGATCGCGGGATCGAATGGCGCGACGGGGCCGCTCGAGAAGCCGAACAACGCGAGCAGCCCACGCGGTCGCAGGCAGTTCAGGCTCTTGTCGAACGTGTCCTTGCCCACCGAGTCGTACACGACGTCGACGCCGCGGCCGTTCGTGAGCTTCTTGATCTCGGCTTCGAAGTCCTGGCGCGTGTAGTCGATCGTGGCCGCCGCGCCGGCGCGTCGAGCGAGCTCGGCCTTGGCCGCGCTGCCGACCGTGCCGTACACGGTGGCGCCGCGAATGCGCGCGCGCCTGCACGATCAGCTGCCCCACGCCGCCGGCCGCCGCGTGCACGAGCGCCGTGTCGCCGGCTTTGAGCGGATACGTGCTGTGCGTCAGGTAGTGCGCGGTGAAGCCCTTGCAGCATGACGGCCGCGGCCGTCTCGAAGCCGATCGCGTCGGGCAGTCTCACGAGCCGACGCGCAGGCACCGCGGCGTACTCCGCGTACGCGCCGAGCACCATCGCGTAGGCGACGCGGTCGCCGACCGCGACCTCGTGACGCCCTGCCCCACGGCCGTCACCGTGCCGGCGCGCTTCCGAGCCCACCGTGAACGGCAACGCCGGCGGTTTGTACCGGCCCTCGCGGTGCTGCACGTCGATGAAGTTCACGCCGGCCGCCGCGATCTTCACGATCGCCTCGCCGCGGCTGCGGCGTTGGCATCGGCGCCTCCTCGTAGCGCAGCGCGTCCGGACCGCCGCACGCGTGCACGCGAACCGCTTTCATTCGTCCTCCTCTCGCATCCGATGGCAGTCAGGTTTTGCATCGTGCGCGAGGCGCGTGAGTAGCCCACCGGCACGCCGGAGCGCGCCTGCGCTCCGCGACATCCCGTGCGCGCGCACGCGTCTGCGCACTCATGCAAAACCTGACTCCGTCCTATGAAGCTCTCCGTCCATGACGCGACACGCTGCGGTATCAGTCTGGGTTCGGGAACGACTTCGCGACCGAGGCGCTGCCCGGCGCGCTGCCGGTCGGGCAGAGCAATCCGAAGAAGCCGGCGTTCGGGCTGTATACAGAGGAGTTGAACGGCACGGCGTTCACCGCGCCGCGGGCGCGGCAACCGCCGCAGCTGGACGTACCGGATTCGGCCGTCGGCCGTGCACGAGCCGTTCACGCCGCTCGCGCCGGGCTGCTGCGCAGCGCGCCGTTCGACGAAGTGCCGGCGCCGCCGAACCAGCTGCGCTGGCGGCCGCTGCCGATCCCGACAGCGCCGACGGATTTCGTCGCGGGGCTCGTGACGATCGGCGGCAACGGCGATCCCGCGCTGCAGACCGGCGCGGCCGTGCACCTGTACGCGGCCAACGCGTCGATGGTCGATCGCTTCTTCTACGACGCGGACGGCGAGCTGCTGCTCGTGCCCGAGCGCGGCGCGCTGCTCGTGCGCACGGAGCTCGGCGTGCTGCACGTGGCGCCGGGCGAGATCTGCGTCGTGCCGCGCGGCGTGAAATTCCGCGTGGAGCTGCCGGATGGCGTCGCGCGCGGCTACGTCTGCGAGAACTACGGGCAGCACTTCCGCCTGCCGGAGCTCGGCCCGATCGGCACGAACGGCCTCGCGAACTCGCGCGACTTCCTGGCGCCCGTGGCCGCGTTCGAGGAGCGCGACGGCGACTTCCGCGTCGTCGCGAAATTCCAGGGCAACCTCTGGGAAGCGAAGATCGACCACTCGCCGCTCGACATCGTCGCGTGGCACGGCACGTGTACGCCGTACAAGTACGACCTCACGCTGTTCAACTGCATCAACACCGTGACGTACGACCACCCGGATCCGTCGATCTTCTGCGTGCTCGCGAGCCCGTCCGCGATCCCGGGCACCGCGAACATCGAGTTCGCGCTGATCCCGGACCGCTGGTCGGTGGCCAACAACACGTTCCGGCCGCCGCCGTTTCACCGCAACGTCGCGAGCGAGTTCGTGGGGCTCGTGAAGGGCCACTATCTCGGCAAGGGCGACAGCTTCGCGCCGGGCTGCGCGAGCCTGCACAACTGCATGTCGGGGCACGGGCCGGACAAGGACGCGTTCGACCGCGGCACGCGCGGCCGACGAGTCACCGCAATACCTGGCCGACACGCTCACGGTGATCTTCGAGACGCAGCTCGTGATCAAACCCACGCGCTACGCGCTCGAGACCGAGCTGCTCGAGCGCGACTACTACAAGCACTGGCAGGGCCTGACGAAGAACTTCCGCCGCTGACGCCGGCGTGTCAGGCGTTCGACGCCGCGGCTTCGGCGGCTTCCTGATAGCGTCGGTACTCGCGCCAGAGAATAATGAGTCCGGCGGCGATCACCAACGGCGCGCCGATCCACATCGACCAGTGCGGCACTTCCCCGAAGAAGTAGTAGCCGAACGCCACGGCCAACAGCAGGTTCGCGTAGTCGAGCGGCGCAATCGTCGAGACCTCCGCGAACCGGTACGACAGCGTCATCAATAGCTGACCGCAAACGCCGAACACGCCGACCAGCCCGATGAACAGCCACTGCTCCGGCGTCGGCATCGGCCAGCCCGCCACGGCGGTCACGGCTCCGCAGACCATCGTGGTGGCGGAGAAGTAGAACGTAATCGTGATCGCGTGCTCGCCGCCGCTGCCGCTCATGCTGCGCAGGAACAGCATCGCGAGCGCGGAGAAGATCGCGGCACCGAACGACACGAGCACGCCGGCGGAATTGCCGCCGAACGTCACCTGCGGCCCGACCGTGATCAGCACGCCGACGAAGCCCATCGCGAGCGCCGTCCAGCGATACGCGTGGATCGGCTCGCGCAGGAACACCATCGCGAGCGCCGTCAGGAACATCGGCGCCGTGAAGCTGATGGCCGTGAAATCGGCGAGCGGGATCATCGTCAGCGCCGTGAGCCAGCAGAACATGCTGGCCGTTCCCGCCAGCGACCGAACCGCGTGCGATCTTCAGGTTCTGCGTCTTCAGCATGTGCAGCCCTTCGACGCGCCACGCGATCAGCGCGAGCACGACGACCGAGATCACGCCGCGCACGAAGATCGTCTGGCCCGTGGGGATCGCGGTGCCGAGATACTTCACGCACGCGCCCATGCTGGCCAGGCACACGACGGACAGCAGCTTCAGCAACGCGCCGAGGACGGGGTGATGATGAGGTGCGGCGGTCGAGGACACGGTCGCGCTTGGGGGTACCGAAAACGGGCGCCAACGATAGCAGGGACGGCGCCGATTTGCCGGCATCCCTGCGGGTTGCGCAGACGACCGCGCCCGCGCGTAGCGCGCCTCGCTGGTGTCGGCCGCGGGGCGCGGCTATCCTCCGAGCGCTCGCAACGCCTGGGGAGGCTCGATGCGCCTGACGATTCTCGCTTGCCTGATCTCACTGCCGCTCGTGCCCGCACTCGCGCAGTCACCCGACGGCGAAGCGCTGTTCGGCACGCACTGCGCCGCCTGCCACGCGAAGCCCACGGAGGAAAAGACGCCGACGCGCGCCGCGATGGCGACGCTCACTCCGAACGCGATCGTCGAAGCGTTGACCGACGGCGCGATGCGGATCCAGGGCCAGCCGCTGACGCCCGCCGAGCGCACCGCGATCGCGGAGCGCGTGACGGGCCGACCCGTCGTCGCGGCGTCGCGCGCGACCGGCGCCGGCCTCTGCGCCGCCGGCGCGGCGTTCTCGCCCGTCGGGAGCACGCAACGCTGTGGAACGGCTGGGGCCCCGACACGCACAACACGCGGTTCCAGAACGACGCCGGCGGCATTTCCGCCGCGAACGTCGGGCAACTGAAACTGAAGTGGGTGTTCGGCATCGCCGACGCGACGCAAGCGCGTGCGCAGCCGGCCGTCATCGGCGATTGGTTGTTCATGGGCAGTCAGACGGGCGCGATCTACGCGCTCGACGCGAAGACCGGCTGCACGCACTGGACGTACAAGGCGCAGTCCGGCGTGCGCACCGCGATCTCCGTCGGCCCGCTCGGTCCCGCCGACATAGCCGACCGGCTACGCGATCTACTTCGCCGATGCGCAGGCGCGCGCGTACGCGGTCGACGCGTCGACCGGCAAGGAGCTGTGGACGCGCAAGGTCGACGACCACCCCGCCGCGCGCGCGACGGGAGCGCCGACGCTGCACGCGGGCCGCCTGTACGTCGTGACGTCGGGCGTCTCGGAGGAAACCGCGGCGTCGATGCCGGACTACGAATGCTGCAAGTTCCGCGGCAGCCTGACCGCGCTCGACGCGAACCACCGGCGCCGTGATCTGGAAGACCTACACGGTCGACGAGCCGAAACGCCGCGGCACGAGCTCGAGCGGCAAGCCGCTGTGGGGCCCCGCCGGCTCGCCGATCTGGAGCGCGCCGACGATCGACACGAAGCGCGGCTTGATCTACGCGGCCACCGGGCAACGCGTACGCCGATCCCGGCGCCGCGCACGAGCGACTCGATCGTCGCGTTCGCGCTCGACACCGGCAAGATTCGCTGGATCAACCAGATTCGCCCGGACGTGTGGATCTTGGGCTGCGACGCGCAGTCGACCGGCGGCAACGCCAACGCCGGCGACAATCCGAACTGCCCCGAGAACGTCGGGCCCCGACTTCGACTTCTCGGCCTCGCCCGCGCTCGTGACGTTGCGCGGCGGCCGAGACCTGCTGGTCGTGACGCAGAAATCCGGCGTCGGCTACGCGCTCGACCCGGCGCGAGCGCGGCCGCGTGCTGTGGCAATACCGCTGGGGCAACGGCAGCCCGGTCGGCGGCGTGTGGGGCACCACGACGGACGGCGAGCGCGCCTACTTCGCCGTGGCGGACCAGCTGACGCCCGACGCCCGGCGGCTTGCACGCCGTGAATCTCACGACCGGCCAGCGCGTGTGGTACGCGCCGCCGAGCCGCCGGTCGTGTGCAAGGCCGGCCCCGGCTGCAGCTCCGCGCAGTCGGCGGCGCTCACGTCGATCCCGGGCGTCGTGTTCTCGGGCTCGGCAGACGGCGCGATGCGCGCGTATGCGAGCGACGACGGCAAGATCCTCTGGACGTTCGACACGAACCGCGACTTCACGACAGTCAACGGCGTCAAAGCGAACGGCGGCTCGATCGACGGCCCGGGCCCGGTCGTGGCCGACGGCATGCTGTACGTCACGGCCGGCAACGCCGGCTTCGTCGGCACCGCGGGCAACGTGCTGCTCGCGTTCGGCCTCGATCGCTAGAGCAAAGAAGCCCCGGCCTCGATTGGGGGGGAGTGAGGCCGGGGCCGTAGAACCGCTACTTGACGTGATGCGGTGCGCGACCGCTTCGGCCGCCTTCGGCAACGTCACCGTCAGCACGCCGTCGGCGACGCTCGCCGAGATCTCGTCGCTGTCGATCTTCGTCGACACCGTGAAGCTGCGGACGAAGTTGCCGACGTTGTACTCCGAGTAGATCGGTCGTCAGGTCCTGGTACTTGCCCGGATCGACGTTGCCTGTGATCGGTCAGCACGCCCTTGTCGACGCCGGATGTCGATGCCGTCTGCTCGACGCCCGGCACCTCCATCGCCACGACCACCGCGTCCGTCGTCTCGTAGATATCGGTATAGGGGCTGAAGAACCTGCCGGCCTCGGTTCGCTCTTCCGCCGGCGTTCAGCTCCTTCTTGCCCTGGAGCGCTACTTCTGCGTCAGCCATGGGTATCGCCTCCGATGTCCTGCGTCACGCGTTGATCGCGACCGATCGCGGACGCTCGCTCTCTGCGCGCGGCAGTCGAGCGTCAGCACGCCGTCGCGATAATCGGCCACGACCTTCGCGGCATCGAGCTGCGCCGGCAGCGTCAGCGTTCGGTCGAACTCGCCGGCCTCGCGCTCGCGCCGATGCGCGCTCGCGCCTTGCCGCGTGCGCTCGACGGCCTTCTTGCCCTTGATCCGCAGCGTGTCGCCGCTGAACCTGCACGTCGAGGTCTTCCTTGCGTACGCCGGGCAACTCCGCAACGACGACGAAGTCCTCGCCGTCGCTTGAACACGCTGACGGGCGGATATGCGCCGCCGCCCGCTGGTCCGAGTGCCCGAGCCAATCGCCGCCGCATGACGCTGTCCATCGCGCGCTGCACAGACGCCAGCGTCGCGAACGGATCTCGCATTCGAATCACCATGCCAGGCCTCCTTTTCTAAGCCCGCCAAACCAGTGGCGTTCTTAGTGGGGATGGGCCCTAAGGCGTTTCAAGCGAGATTGCGGTTTGCCGCAATCAGTTCAGGTCGGGTGTCCTCAGAGCCTCGGCGTGCCAGGCCTTGTTGCGCATGTGCATGCGCTGCTTGATGCGCCAGCCTTCGGGCGTGCGCACGTAGATGTCCTCGTAGCCGCCGTGGCGCGTCACGGTGCCCGGGCCGTTCATGCCGAGCTGCACGAGGTAGACGCGCCCCTTCGCGCCTTCGGCCGTCGGCGTGATCTCGTGATTCAGCATCAGGTGGCTCCAGTCGGTCCACACGAGCTTCGTCTTGCAGCCGCGCTCGCCGCCGCCGACCAACGTCGCAAGCGCGTCGCGCCCTTTGGCCAGCACTCTGCCGCCGGCGCGCGTAGCCCGCGTCGGAGTTGTTGTCGATGAACACGCCGTCCGTGGTGAACACGTTCGCGTAGTCGTAACCGTTGTTCGCGCAGGTATCGATGCCGTACGCGTAGCGGTTGACCAGCTGCGGATCTCCTGGTAGTCGAGCGCCGTGAGCTTGCCGGCCTGTGCCTCGGCACTCGGCGCGAGATTGCCGTGACCTGCGAGGAATGCGACGGCGGCGACGCCCACGAACGCGAGCATGACGGAAATGCGTTGCACGATGGAGCCTCCACGATTTGGGAGGCTCGATGTTACGCCACTCCGCTTCCGCTGGCTGCTAGCGCGCGAGCTTCAACAGCGAGACGGCGGCGCCGTCGGCCGACTGCGTGACCTTCCGCCACACGGATGGCTCCGCACCGCAGGCGGCCGTGACGTCGATCGCGAGCGGCTCGCCGCGCGGCGAATCCGTAGGCCGTGGCTCCGAGCGCGTGATGATGCCGGTCGTCGTGCGGTATACACGGTACACGCGCGCGGCGTCGATATCCTCGTAGGTCGAGCTGCCGTACGTGGCATCGAGCAGGAAATTCCACGAGCCGAGCGTGCGAGCGATCGTCACGATGTCCACGGCCGTGTCGTCGCCGAGATCGTGCGCGACCTTCGGCGCGGTGTTCTGCTCCGCGGCGGAGCGATAACGTCCTTCGAGCCGGTCGAGGCGATACTGCGAATCGAGCCCGAGCAGCATGGCCCAGTACTGCCACTTCAGGAACTCCGCATCCACTCGCCACTGCTCGCCGAAGACAGGCAGAACGCGCTCGTTGCAGCGATCGCCCGTGCGCAGGTACGCGAGGTACTGCCGGTCGCCCGTGGGCTCGAATCGCAGCTCGGCGATGACCGTTTCGGCCGTCAGGCGGTGATACGTGTAGATGTTCGCGGCCACGAGCAGCACCGCGAGCACAGCAC
This sequence comes from uncultured Gammaproteobacteria bacterium, assembly GCA_963748045.1. GTDB lineage: Bacteria > Pseudomonadota > Gammaproteobacteria > Steroidobacterales > Rariloculaceae > FEN-1219. Next base: position 344,290 of record CAVVIC010000008.1, on the reverse strand, counting down.
AGCACGACGATGAGCAGCAACGAAACGGTGAACGCTTTGCGCACGCTACCTCCGGTGCCCCGCAGGTCGGCAGCTCTGCCACGGCGTGCGAGAGTAACATGGTCATCACGACGCCACCGGAGCCTGCCATGCGGGACCTTGCGCACAAAAACACGGAGCGTTCGTCGTGCTGACGATCTACGGCCGCACGAATTCCGTGAACGTCCAGAAGGTGCTGTGGTGCCTCGCGGAGCTCGACGTGCCGTACGAGCGTATCGACGCGGGACTCGAAGTTCGGCAAGAACAACGAGCCGTGGTACCTCAAGCTGAATCCGAACGGCCAAGTGCCGCTGCTCGTCGACGGCGCGTTCAGCCTGTGGGAATCGAACACGATCGTGCGCTACCTCGCGGGCAAGCACGGCTTAGGCGGCGTGTATCCGCGGTCGCCCGAAACGCGGGCGCTCGCCGAGCGCTGGATGGACTGGCAACTGTCGACGCTGGTCCGGCCGGTGTCGATCGTGTTCCAGGCTCTGTACCGCACGCCACCGGCCGAGCGCGACGCCGCGGCCATCGCCCGCAACACCGTCGAAGCGAATCGGGCCATGGAGCTCTTGGACGCGCATCTCGCCGCGCAGCCGTTCGTCGCGGGAGATGCGTTCACGATGGGCGACATCCCGGTCGGCGCCACCGCGCACCGCTGGCTCGAGGTCGTCGGCATCGAGCGGCCCGAGCTTGCGGCCGTGCGTGCCTGGCGCGACCGGCTGGCCGAGCGGCCGGCGTTCCGGCGGCACGTCATGCTGCCGCTCAGCTGAGGGCTTTGACGCGGTTCAGAGGCTGCGGTACTTTCGTCGCACTAAGCCGACAGAAACAAAGAAGAAATGTTGGCCGAAAACAGTCGCAATCGACCCCCTTCCCCGGACGTGAACTGCTTCCGGTTTTGGGGTTCGGTTGATGGACATAATGTCGGGCTAGGCTGTCGGTGCCGTACGGTACGGACGGATTTCGAGTACGCGGGGGATCGGAGTGATTAGTTTGAGCACAGCGCAGCGCGCCTTCATCGTCGACCGTCGCGACGATGTTCGCGGTCATCGGTACCGCACAGGCGCAACCGGAGCTGTTCCCGCGCCCGAAGGAGCTCGAACCGGCGGTCCAGTTCTGGACGCGCGTGTACACCGAGGTCGACACGCACTCGGGCTTCATCCACGACGACCTGCGTCTCGACATCGTCTATCAGACGGTGCGCTTCACCGACGACATGAGCCAGCGCGACCGGCGCCGCCGTGTCGAGCGTGCACTGGAGTTGGACCAGAACATCCTGAACAAGCTCGGTGGCGGCGCGCGGCAGAATCTGAACAGCGAGGAACAACGCGTGCTCGCGCTGTTCCCGGAAGGCACCAGCAACGCGGAGTTTCGCGCCGCAGCCGGCCGCCTGCGATTCCAGCTCGGACAATCCGACCGGTTCCGCGCCGGGCTGGTCCGCGCCGGCGCCTGGAAACCGTACATCTACGAGGTGCTCGACAAGGAAGGCCTGCCGCGCGAGCTCGCGTCCTTGCCGCACGTCGAGTCGTCGTTCGATCCGACCGCGTACTCGAAAGTCGGGGCGGCCGGACTCTGGCAGTTCACGCGCTCGACCGGCGTGCGCTACATGCGCATCGACCACATCGTCGACGAGCGCCGCGATCCGTTCATGGCCACGAAGGCCGCCGCGCGCCTGCTGGCCGACAATCACAGCGTCGTCGAGACGTGGCCGCTCGCGTTGACGGCCTACAACCACGGCCTCGCCGGCATGCGTCGCGCCGCGGACCAGCTCCGAACCACGGACATCGCGACGATCATCGCGAAGTATCAGAGCCGCTCGTTCGGCTTCGCCTCGCGCAACTTCTACGCCGCATTCCTGGCCGCCCTCTCGATCGATCAGGACCCGGAGCGCTACTTCGAGCACCTGCGCGTCGATCCACCCTCTCCCACGGGCATCGTCGTCGTGCCCGCGTACATGCATGCCGACAAACTGGCTGACGCGACTGAACCTGCGGTTCAACACGCTGCGCTCGCTGAACCCAGCGCTGTCCGACGCCGTTTGGTCCGGCGACAAGTTCGTGCCCGAAGGTTTCGAGCTGCGCGTGCCGCAGGCCACGGCCGCCGTCGCCGAGGAGTTGATGGCGGCGATCAAGACCGGGCGACCGCTACGGCGCGCAACGCGCCGATCAAGAGCACAAGGTACGCAGCGGCGACACGCTGTCGCAGATCGCGGCCGAGTATCGCGTGAGCCTGGCGGCCCTCATGCGGGTCAACGGGTTCACCGGTCGCGACATGCTGCGCGTGGGCCAGATGATCAAGTTGCCCACCGAGGCCGTCGGCGGCGTGAGCGCGTACCGCGACGGCGGCCACCACCAGCGCAACAGCCACGGCGGCGGTCGCACGCACCGAGCCCGCGTCGCGCAAGGCGCCGGCGCCCGTCGTCACGACGACCGACGACGGCGCACGCGTGTACGTCGTTCGCAACGGCGACAGCATCGAGCGGATCGCGAAGAAGACGGGCGTCGATGCAGACGCGCTGCTCGCCGCGAACTCGATTCGCGACAAGAACCTGATCATCGTGGGCCAGACGCTCACGCTGCCGTCGGACGATGCGACGGCCACCGTCGCAGCCAATACCGACGTCGCGCCGGCGAGCACGGACGATACGCCCGACGACGAATCGCTCGGCACCGCCGATCTGACGGCGGCGCTGGCGCCGGCCGTCGGCAGCAAACGCGACGCCGCCCCGACGGAATCCGCGGGCACTTTCGAAGACGCTACCGAGCACCGTCAACGCGCTATCCACCGAGCAGGCCGTGCTGGCAGCGGACCCCACGGACTACTCCGTGTCGACGACGAACCAGATCACCGTGCAAGCGCTCGAGACGCTCGGGCACTACGCGGACTGGGTCGGCGTGCCGACTCAGCGGCTGCGCGAGCTGAACAAGCTGCGCCGGCACGAAGCCGTCGCGATCGGTCAGAAGATCACGCTGGACTTGAGCGAGATCGACGCCGCGACGTTCGAGCAGAGGCGCGTGGCCTACCACCAGCAACAACAGAGCGACTTCTTCGCTTCGCACCAGATCGAGACGATCGAGCCGCACGTCATCAAGGCCGGCGAGTCGCTGTGGGTGCTGGCGGAACGCACGTACAAGGTTCCGGTGTGGCTGCTGCGGCAGTACAACCCGGACGTGAACCTCGATCGCGTGCAACCGGGCACCGTCGTGAAATTCCCGCGCCTGAAGAAAACCGTGGCGCCGGGCCTGGCCGTCGTTCCACCGCAGTCAGTGGCCGCCAGCGGCCGCTGATCCGCGATGAGTACGCCCGCGGACTCCGACGCGGCGCTCGAAGGGCGAGTCATCGCCGTTCCCGAAACGCGTCAGCTCGACGTCCTCGCGGGCTTGCTCGAGCGGCGCGGTGCACGCGTGCTGCGCTGCCCCCTGGTCGGAATCGAGGACTCTCCCGACACCGCGGCAGTCGTCGCGTGGCTCGACCGCCTGAGCTCGCTGCCGACGGATCTCATGGTGTTCTACACCGGCGAGGGCATCGAGCGGCTGCTCGGCTTCGCGCGCCGCGCGGATCGCGAGGTGCCGTTCCTGGCCGCACTGCAGCGTATTCCGAAGCTCACGCGCGGGCCGAAACCAAAACGCGCGCTGCATCGCCTCACACTCGACGCCGAATACGAGGCCGCGCAACCCACGACCGCCGGACTCGTCGCCGCCGCCGCGAACGTGCCGTTGCCGCAGCGTCGCGTGGCCGTGCAACTCTACAGTGACAGCCAGGACCGTGAGCTCGAGCGAGCGCTGCGCGGTCGCGGCGTCGAGGTCGATAGCGTGGCGCCGTACGTGTACGCCACCGGCGCCGACGACGAGCACGTCGCGCGCCTGATCGGCCAACTCGAAGCAGGAGAGGTGGATGCGATCGCGTTCACGAGCAAGTCGCAGGTACAGCGACTGCTCGCGCTGGCGCGGGAGCGGCAACTCGAGCCCGCACTCCGAGCGGGTCTCACACGAACGCGCATCGCAGCCGTGGGCCCGATCGTAGCGGCGGAGCTCACTGCGGCCGGCCTACGCGTGGACGCTATACCTAGGCACAGCTATTCGATGAAGCCCCTCGTCACGAGCCTGTGCGAGCTGCTCGGGGGCGCGACTTAGTGCTTGTGGCGCAACTGCATGGCGGTCACGCGGCCGTCGCCCGTGGGCTGATACCAGACCGATAGATCGCCGAGCGCCGTACGGTACGCGCCCAACGGATCGGCGCCTTCGATCTCGAACGCGTCGAACCCGGTTCGCAGCATGAAGAACAACTGCTCGAGCAGCACGTCGCCGACAGCACGCAGCTCGCCGGTGAACCCGTAACGCTCGCGCAGCAGCCGCGCGTAGGAATACGCGCGGCCGTCGCGAAACTTCGGAAACTCGAGCGCCACGAGCGCGAAGTGCGGCAGGTCGGCCGCGATCAGCTCGGGCGGCTGGTCGCTGTGCAGGCGAATACCGAGCGGTGTGCCGCGCGCGAGCAGCGCGGCGCGCTGTGCCTGCCACTGGTCGTACGCTCACGAGCACGGCGCCGGTCGGCGGCAGGGTCTCCGCGCCGCTGCGTCGACGAACGTGTCTGCGACGAGCTTGCCGTCCTTGATCAACGCCATTACGCGGCCTGACTCTCGCGCCGTAGACGGCTTCCTTGAACGGCTCGATGCCGACGCGCCGATACGTGTCGATGAACCGCTCGTCGTGCTCGCGCTTCACGAGATACGTGTCGACGATCTTCCGGATCGCACCCGGCACTTCGACCTGCGGCAGCCCCGGCCCGAGTCGGTCGCCGAGCGATGCCTGCTGATCCGACGAACCGCCGAGCGTGAGCTGGAAGAACTCCTCGCCGCGTTTATCGACGCCCAGAATGCCGATGTGGCCGACATGGTGGTGGCCGCAGGCGTTCATGCAACCCGAGATGTTGATCGTGAAATGGCCGATCCGTTGCAGCTCATCGAGATCGCTGAACGCGCGGCTGATGTCCTGCGCGATCGGAATCGCGCGCGCGTTCGCGAGCGCGCAGTAGTCGAGGCCCGGGCAGCAGATGATGTCGGACAGAAGCCCTAAGTTCGGCGTCGCGAGCTCGAGCGCGAAGAGCTCGCGCCAGAGTTGCTGCAGCTCGCTCTGCTTCACGTCGACGAGCACGAGATTCTGGCGATGGCTCACGCGAATCTCGCCGAAGCTGTAGCTTGTCCGCGAGATCCGCCACCGCGTCCATCTTGTCGGCCGTGATGTCGCCAGGCACGCGGCCGGGCGCCTTGAGCGACACGTTGACGATCGCATAGCCCGGCACCTTGTGCTCGATCACATTGCCGCGCATCCAGCGGTCGAACGCACGGTCGGCCTTGCGGGCCGCGGCGAGCTCGGCGTGAGATCCGTGAGCTCGCTCGTAGGCCGGCGCTGCGAAGTACGCTCTGATTCGCTCGATTTCCTCGTCCGGCACCTTGAGCGCGCCGTTCTTCGTGAGCTCCCATTCCTTGTCGACGAGCTCTCGATATTTGTCGATGCCCATCTGGTTCACGATGATCTTGATGCGCGCCTTGTGGATGTTGTCGCGGCGACCCTGCATGTTGTACACGCGCAGGATCGCTTCGACGTACGACAGCAGATCGTCCGGCGCGAGCCACTTGCGGATGGTCTGGCCGATGTACGGCGTGCGGCCGAGACCGCCGCCGACGAGAACTTCGAAGCCGATCTCGCCCTGCTCGTTCTTGTGCATGCGCAAGCCGATGTCGTGTACCGCGACGGCCGCGCGATCGTTCGGCGAGCCCGTGACCGCGATCTTGAACTTGCGCGGCAAGTACGAGAATTCCGGGTGCAGGAACGAGTACTGGCGCAGCAGCTCGCAATAGATGCGCGGATCCGAGAGCTCGTCCTTCGCACAGCCCGCGTACTGGTCCGACGTGATGTTGCGCACGCAGTTGCCCGACGACTGGATCGACGTGACTTCGGCGTTCGCGAGCTCTTTGATGATGTCCGGCGCTTCCTCGAGCTTGATCCAGTTGTATTGGATGTTCTGACGCGTCGTGAAATGGCCGAAACCCCTGTCGTAAGTGCGCGCGACGTGCGCGAACGTGCGCATCTGCTTCGACGACAGCGTGCCGTACGGCACGTTCACGCGCAGCATGTAGGCGTGCAGCTGGAGATAGAGGCCATTCATGAGCCGCAGCGGCCGGAACTGGTCTTCCGTGAGCTCACCCGCGAGCCGGCGCGTCACCTGGCGGCGAAACTGCGCCGCGCGCTCGGCAACGAACTTGCGCGTCGAATCCATCGTATCGATACATCGGCTGCCACCTACTCCTTCGTGCTACGCCGCAGGCGCATGGCCCCGTCCGCGCGGCGGTCGCCTTCCGGCGCAATACCGACGATCGGCCCGGTGTCGTCGACGTCGGTGCGAACCGTGGGGCCGAACGCGCGAATCACCTCGCGGATCTCGATCGGTCGCACCTGGCCGTTCTCGACGCGCACCTGGATCAGGATCGGGTCGATCACGAGGCAACGGGCCTGGTCCTGCTTCGCCACCTCGAGCAGGCGCTGCGCCTCGGCGTCCTCGTCGATCACGTGCCCGCGGCAATGGCGGTATCCCATTGCCCGCCCGGCGCGAGGAAAACGACACGGCCCGTCGATCAGACGGTTCGCGATGATCATCTGCGGCATCAATAAATCTAGCGGGGCTTCCGCCAATCGACCATGAGCAAGGAGCGGTATTCTACACGTCGACCTGCGGCCTCCCGTTAGAAAAATCACGACGTTAGATATGCCCCAAAGGGGCTCTTCAACGCCGACGGCGGCGCGGTGAGTGACACGCTCGGAGCAGGCCTCGGACTGTTCACAAAATCTGTGGATAACGATGTGAACAACGACTTGATAGTCGGCGGCCGCCAAGCGGGGCGCTGGCCCTCCTCCGAATTGGTCAAAAAACCGGCAAAATCCTCGCGTATCCAACTGGATCAGTCTGTTACAGAGTTTTCAACGATCACACGCGAGGATCGATCGACAACCTCTGGGGTAGCTGAGGCCAACGCCCATCAGTGCCGGCACGGCTGTGCGTAGGATCGACGTCGGGGTCGCGACCGCGATCGCCGGCGCGAGGGGATAACCGCGGCCGCGGCTTGCCGTATAGTTCAACCGCTCGGCCGAGCGTTGGGGGGATGACGATGCATGGCACGAAACTGCTCCGAGCCGCACTGGTTCTATCGGCGGCAACGGGAATCGCATGCGCTGCGCGGCCCGTCGCAGCGGACACCGCGGCAAAAACGACGAAAGACATCGAGTACGCGCGCGTAGCGGACCACTCGCTCAAGCTCGACCTGTACGAGCCCGCCGCGGGCAAAGCGCCGCTGCTCGTCTGGGTGCACGGCGGAGCGTGGGAACGCGGCTCGAAGACGCCGATGCCGCTGACCGGGCTCGTAGAGCGCGGCTACGCGGTGGCGAGCCTCGATTTCCGGCCCGCCTCGGCCGCGCGCTTCCCGGGCCAGGTGCACGACATCAAGGCCGCCATTCGGTTCCTGCGCGCCGCGGCGCCGCGCTACGGGTACGACGCCCGCCGCATCGGCATTCTCGGCGCGTCCTCGGGCGGTCACCTCGCGGCGCTCGTCGGCACGAGCAACGGCCAGGCCGATCTCGAGGGCACGCTCGGCGACTATCCGCAGCGAGTCCTCCGCCGTCCAGGCGATCGTGTCGTACTTCGGCGCGTCGAACCTGACCACGATCCTCGCGCAGTCCACGCCGTTCGGGCTTGGGATTCGCAAGCCGGCGCTGAAGAGCCTGCTCGGCGCGCTTCCGGAGGAAGACGAGGCCGTCGCGCGCCTCGCGAGCCCGATCTTCCGCGTCGACGCGAGCGATCCGCCGCTGCTGCTGCTGCACGGCGACCAGGATCCGCAGATGCCGATCAATCAGTCCCACGAGCTCGCAGGGCCAGTACGAACGCGCCGGCCTGGATGCAAAGTTGATCGTGGTGCACGGCGCCGCGCACGGCGGCGAAGAGTTCTACACGTCGAACGCACGAATCGTGTCGCGGCGTTCCTCGACGAGCACCTGCGCCGCACGGAGCGAGCTCAGCGCAGCGGTAGCTCGTCGGTCTGCCAGGTCGGGCCGGCGAACCGCCTCTCGGCGGCGGAAATCGCCACGTCGTTGATGCTGGCCTCGCGCCGGCGCATGAAGCCGTGGTCGTCGAACTCCCACAGCTCGTTGCCGTAGGACCGAAACCACTGACCGGACGCGTCGTGCCATTCGTACTGAAAGCGCACGCCGATGCGTCGATCGCGTGAAGGCCCAGAGGCTCTTGCGTAGCCGATAGTCGAGCTCGCGTGCCCACTTGCGCGTAAGAAACGCCTTGATCGCGGCGCGCCCGCGTGATGAACTCGTCGCGATTGCGCCAGACCGAATCCTCGGTATACGCACCCGCGACGCGCTCGGCATCGCGCGTGTTCCATGCGTCCTCGGCGGCTTTGACCTTGATTCGCGCCGTCTCTTCGGTGAACGGCGGCAACGGCGGGCGAGCCTGCATCAGAATCGGTCGCGGCTCGGTCCGGCGGATCTTCGGGTGGCCCGCCGCCCCACTTCTCGCGATGCGCTTCTTCCGCGTCCCGCCGGATGTCGGCATGCCGGGTGCGCAGCAGCAGGCTGCCCGGCGGACACACGCGCGCGCGGATCAAGCCGAGATCGGCAGCGGCATCGAACAAGCTCGGATACCACTGTCGCCAGCTCGGCAGTAGCTGTTCGACCTGGTCGCGCAGACTCATGAGGGCCGAATCTAGCCGACTGCGGCGGAGGCCGCAACGAACGTAGTTCTCTTTATGGCGGACCGGCGGCTGCGGGGCCTCGCCGGCCGCCAACCTGCAGAAAAATTCACCGCGCGGGCTTTGACGCACCTCGCACAGCTGCTAGGTTAGCCCCCGACTATCGAGAGCGAGAAGGCTTCGGAATGGTATTCGGCGAGATCGTCATCGTGGCGCTGCAGTCGATCCGCGCGAACCTGTTCCGCGCGGCGCTGACGATGCTCGGCATCATCATCGGTGTCGGCGCCGTGATCACGATGCTGGCCGCCGGGGCCGGCGCCCAGAAACGCATCGACGACCAGATCGCGGCGCTCGGCGCCAACATCCTCACCGTCAACGCGTCCACCTTCTTTGCCGGCGGCGTATCGCGCGATCGCCAGTCGCTGGTCATCGACGACGCCGACGCGCTGCGCGACCAGGGCCACTACTTCAACGCGCGTCGTTCCCGAAGCCCAGAACCGCGGTCAGCTCAAGCTCGACAACGTCAACACGAACTGCCGGTTGTCCGGCACCACGCCCGACTACGCCGCGCATCTTCAACTACAAGCTCGCGCAAGGCCGGTTCTTCACGGCCGAAGAGAACGAGCAGCGCAAGCGCGTCGTCGTGGTCGGCGCGGACATACCGGGGCGGCTCGAATACCACTCCCGAGGCACTCGTCGGCAAGAACATGTCGGTGAACGGCCAGCAGTTCCAGGTCATCGGCGTCTTCGTGAGCGTCGGCGGCGGTTTCGGCAACCAGAGCCCGGACTCGTCGGCGTTCATACCGCTGCGCACCGCGCAGCAACGCGTGTTCGGCACGGAGAAAGTCGACAACATCAGCGTCCGCGTGACGTCGACAGTGCATCGATGGAGCGCGCGATGGTCGACATCGAGCGAGTGCGTGCGACGCAAGCACAAGACTCCTGCCCGGCGCGGCCAACGACTTCGCGATCGTCGATCGACGCGAGTTCCTCGACACGCAGCAGCAGGCTCAGCAGACCTTCACGATGCTGCTCGCGAGCATTGCCGGCGTGAGCCTGCTCGTCGGCGGCATCGGCATCATGAACATCATGCTCGTCAGCGTGACCGAACGGACGCGCGAGATCGGCATACGCATGGCGCTCGGCGCAACGCGGTTCAGCATCCTGCTGCAGTTCCTCGTGGAATCCGTGACCCTGTGCCTGCTCGGCGGCATCTTAGGCATCGCGCTCGGCACCAGTGCCGCCCAGATCGCTGTCACGCCTGGCCGGCTGGGAAGTGTTCGTGTCGCCGCAATCCGTGGGCCTGGCCTCGTTCTTCAGCGTGGCGGTTGGCCTATTCTTCGGCATCCTGCCGGCGCGTCGGGCCGCGAAGCTCGACCCGATCGAAGCCCTACGGTACGAGTAAGCCTCTCGCAACGTGCACAACGTCGCAAGCCGGTCGGGTAGAATGCCGCCGCTTCGTGCACCGCCGGCCCCGCCCCCGCACGAACCCGACGGCAAGAAGAACGCACGGGATCGGAACTTTGCGCTCGAGCAGCTTCGTCAAACTGACCGCGGCCCTGCTGATGCTCGCCTCTTCCGGCTGCGTCCTGCACATGCACCGTGACGGACCGCCACCGCCGGAATTCACCTACACGCCCGCACCGACAGCGATGGAACCGTTCCAGGTGCTCGAGCGTCATCCGGTCGTGCTCGGCGAGCCGACGAGCCGCACGCGCTATCACGACATCGTTCCGCTCTCGTTCGAGTCGAGCGGTCACAACGGCCACCCCGAGAACCTCGTCCTGGGCCAGTACTTCCGCGCGCACGAGCCCGGGCGCAAGAAGCTCGTCATCGTCATGCCGATCTGGGGCACGAGCACGTACCCGCCGCGCAAGATCTCGACCGGCTATGCGCGCCATTCCGGGGACGACGTGAACGTGATCTGGATCCACGGCGACTCACCCGTCTTCCCGTGGGCGGACGCTCGCGGCAGACGCCTGACGAGAAGGCGTTCGTCGCTCTGGCGCGCGACAACACCGAGCGCTTTCGAACCGCCGTCGTCGACATTCAGCGCCTGGTCGACTGGGCCGGCACGCGCGACGAGATCGATCCGTCGCGGATCGCGGTCGTCGGCTTCAGCATGAGTGCTCTCGTGACGGCGACGGTGATGGCGAACGACTCGCGCATCCGAGCGGCGGTCCTCATGATGGGCGCCGCCAACTTCGCAGAGGTGTTCAGCTCATGCGGTGACAGAGTCGCCGAAGTCCGCACGCACGTCATGCACGACTTCGGCTGGTCGCTCGACCGGTATCGCGACTTCTTCCACGAGCTATTCGATCCCGCGGACCCGATGCGCTTCCGCGGTCGCTACGATCGCGAAAAGATTCTGATGATCGATGCAAGGTTCGACGACTGCATGCCGGAATCGGCGCGCACGAACCTCTGGGACGTGACGGGCCATCCGGACCGCATCACGATGATGTATCGACATCGCAGCTCGTTCTACTCGTTGACGCCGCTCGGACTCAACTTCTCGCGACGCCAGATCTACCGCTTCCTCGATCGCAAGCTTAGACCGGCGGACAATCCCGCCGCAGTCGATCGCCGTTGACATAACGGCGACGCAGTCGCGGGGTGCCGACGCTTCCCTTGCTCCCCCGCCCAAACCTCTGAGATAGTCCGGCCCGCTGAACAGGGTAAACCCGGCGAAAGTCGGGGACACAAAGCTTCCGGTCTACAGGACTTCGGTCCCACGACAGCGGGGTTGCCGGCAACGCTCGAGCACGGACTTGCGGCGCTCCCTTTTCGTTTGGCGGCCTGGGAGCAGATGAGGGAGTCCGATCGAGCATGAATACTGCCGTCGCGCGCAAGCGCAACCCGACATCTACGGCTGCCAGCGCCGGCCCTGCCGCGACCATCCAGGTATCCGCACCGAGTGAGATCCATCAAGTATTGATGGATGCAAAACGCTATCCCTCGCCCGTGCGGCCGACCGGCAGCGGCAGCTCAACGACGCGTTGCATCACGGCGAACGGTGGCACGCAACTCGATCTCTCGGGCATGAACCGCGTGCTGAAGATCGATCGCGACACCGTCACCGTGCAACCGGGCATATCGCTACCCGACCTCGCCGAAGTCTTGAGCGAGGAAGGCCTCGAGCTGATCGGCGGCTTCGATCTCGCGAACCGAACCGTCGGCGGAGCCGTGTGCGCCGCCGGCCTCGAAGCATCGATGGCGGGCGACGTCGGCCAGTTCGCCTCGCACGTCACGCAGCTCAAGGCCGTGAGCCCGAGCGGCAAGAAGTTCGTGATCAACGACAAGACCAAGAACCTGCTCGCGCTGATGCGCCTGAGCTACGGCCTGCTCGGTGTCGTCTACGAGGTCACGCTGCGGGTGCGGCCGGTGCAGGGCTTCGCGGTGCAGACGGCCAAGACTTCGTTCCAGGATTTCGGCAAGCTCGGTCCGAAGCTGCTCGCGGCGACGGCCGGCGTGAAGCTGTACCTGCTGCCGTTCCGGAACCGAATCTACTTCGAGCTGCGCCGGCCGGCCACCGAGGGCGACACCGGGCGCAAGTTCGCCTGGCGACTCAAGGACTGGGCCGTATCCTCCGCTCTACCGGAAGCGGTGCGATCGCTCGGCCTCGCCGTGCCGATTCGCCAGCTGCGCTACCCACTGATCGACAGCCTGAGCGAGGTCGCGCAGTCGCTCGTGAACAACGCGCTGGTCAAGAGCGGCAGCAACTGCGGTCGAGCAGAGCGGCCGCTATCGCATGCTCGGTAGCAAGAGCCGTTTCACGTACACGACGTGGGCGTTCCCAGCTGCGGAGTTCGCGAGCGTCGTTCTGGCCTACAAGCTGTTCTGCAAGGAACACTACCTGCGCACGGGGTTTCGCTGCGACATGCCGACGGTGGGCTTTCGCCTGAACCAGGATCGCAGCGCGCTGCTCTCGCCGTCGTTCGACAGTCCGATGTTCACGCTGAGCCCGCTGTCGACGCAGACGAAGGGCTGGGACGACTTCGTGCTCGACTACGCGGACTTTGCGGCGCACCACCGCGGCAGTGCCGTTCTTCAACCAGACGCGCAACGCGACTCCGGAAACCGTGGCCGCAGCGCTACGGCGCGCGCCTAGCCTTCTTCAACAAGGTCCGCCGCCAGCTCGATCCGCACGACCGCCTGCTGAACCAGTTCTTCCAATCCTACTTCCCGGCCACCTGAAGGGCGCGCGCGTCACTCGCCATCGCACGCGCGTGCTTGGAGCGTCGCGTAGTTCCGCTGTGCGCGCTGCAGGCCTCCGCCGGGACCGCCGCAAGTACATCCCTGTAGGCTGCGGCGGCGACATCCCTGTCGCCGACGCTCCCGGCGAAGGCCTGCAACGCACACAGCGGAACCCAGGTGTCATCGCTCGCGCGGGCGAGCGCCAAAAGAGTCGCAGTTCGAAACGTCACCGCGCACGTAGCGAGCGGATCGCTGGACGTCAGGGCCCCTCGCGGGACCGTCTGCGCACAGGGATGTGCGCTGCCGAGCCGCAGGGACCCGATTTCCGGCGTGTCCCGCGAGGGGCCCGACGGCCGGCGATCCGCTCGCGGCCGACTGGCGATCTTCTTTCAAGTCCACCGACACCGCGCGCTCGAACGAAGTCGAGCGCGAAGTGCGGTGGTGGTTACTTGATGAAGCCGAGCGATTCGAGCTTCACGATGATGCGGTGCGCCGACATGTCCGGCGTCAGCTCGGCCGTGTCGAGGCGCATCTCCGGATTCTCCGGCACCTCGTACGGATCGTCGATGCCCGTGAAGCCCTTCAGGAGGCCCGGCGCGCGCCTTCGCGTAGAGCCCCTTGCGGTCGCGCGCCTCGCACACCTCGATCGGCGTCGCGACGTGGATCTCGATGAAGCCGCCGAGCGGCTCGATCATCTCGCGACACGCTTGCGCGTGGCGCGGCGTACGGCGCGATCGGCGCGCAAATCGCGATGCCGCCGTTCTTCGTGATCTCGCTCGCGACGTAGCCGATGCGCTGGATGTTGAGGTCGCGGTGCTCCTTCGAGAAGCCGAGCTCGCTCGACAGGTGCTTGCGCACGAGGTCGCCGTCGAGCAGCGTCACGGGCCGGCCGCCCATCTCCATGAGCTTGACCATCAAGCGCGTTGGCGACGGTCGACTTGCCGGAGCCCGAGAGGCCCGTGAAGAACACCGTGAAGCCCTGCTTGTGACGCGGCGGATGCGTGCGGCGCAGCTCGGCCGACGACGTCGGGGAACGAGAACCACTCGGGAATGTCGGCGCCTTCCTGCAGGCGACGGCGCAGCTCCGTGCCGGAGATGTCGAGCGTGCGCCAGCCCGTCTCGACCTCGTTCTCCGGGAAGTACTGCGCCTTCTCCTCGACATAGACCATGTTCTTGAACGGCACCATCGTGATGTCGAGCTCCTTCTCGTGCTTCTTCATGAGCTCCTGCGCGTCGTACGGGCCGTAGAACGGCTTGCCGGTGCTGTCGTTGCCCGGGCCGGCGTGGTCGCGGCCGACGATGAAATGCGTGCAGCCGTAGTTCTTGCGGATGATCGCGTGCCAGACCGCCTCGCGCGGACCGCCCATGCGCATCGCGAGCGGCAGCAGCGACAGCGCGGTGGTCTGCTCCGGGTACGCGCGCGAGCAGGTGCTCGTAGCAGCGCACGCGGGTGAAGTGGTCGACGTCGCCGGGCTTCGTCATGCCGACGACCGGCTGGATCAGCAGGTTCGCCTCCACGTCCTTCGCGGCGCGGAACGTCAGCTCCTGGTGCGCGCGGTGCATCGGGTTGCGCGTCTGGAACGCCACGATGCGGCGCCAGCCGAGCTTCTCGAACCGGCTCACGCAGTTCCTTCGGAGTATCGCGCAAGTGCTTGAAATCGTAGTGGCCCGGCGCTTCGACGCCGCGCAGCTTGCCGCCGAGATAGACCTCGTTGCTCTGCCGGCGGCAGATAGGCCACGCCGGGGTGCTTGTCGTCGGTCGTCCCGAACACGGCCTTGGCCTCGGCGTCCCTGTCGGGCCGGTAGATGCTCGGCGACCTCCATCGTCGCGATCAGCACGCCCTCGCCGTCGCGCAGCGCGATCGAGCCGCCGACCTTGACCTTCTCGGCGAACTCCGGCTTCACGTCGAGCGTGATCGGCATCGGCCACAGCACGCCGCTCGCGAGGCGCATGTTCGACAGCACGCCGCTGTAGTCGGCTTCCGTCATGAAGCCCGTCGAGCGGCGAGAACGCGCCGTTCAGCAGCATCTCGATGTCGCAGACCTGGCGCATGGTCAGGTCCCACGACGGCAGGTCGCGGGCTCGCGCCTTTTCCTCGCGGACCGCAGCCTCGGATAGGTACAGGTCCTTCAACTCCCCGCCGTGGGGGGCCTTCAATGCGCTCATTTCGTTTCGCTCCCTGTCTCGATAATTTGATCGGAAATCTGGATGAGCAGCCGGCGCGGCGACGGGCGAGAACCCATAGCCGCCGGCACTGCCGCTCAAATGAAAACTAGCCGCTCAACAGCTGCTGCGCCGTCGCGCGGATCGAGGCCGCGTTAATCGCGGGCAAGTATTGTGCTTGATGCTCTCGCCATTTCAAGGTTTTCTTGACGATCGACTCGAGGTTCGGCCGTTTGTCCGCGGGCCCCTCGCCCTTGCCGATGCCGCCGCCGAACTCGACGACCGTGTCGAAGCCGGCGTCCATCGCGGCGCTCATGCAGCCCACCCACTGCACCGGGTTGAACAGCTGGAAGAACAGCCGCGCGCGAATCGCTTCCGGCGAGTTCTCGTGCAGCTTGCCGGTGTAGTTCGACAGCACTGGCGTCGTCACGCCGGAGAACTCCGTCTGCTCGAGCACCTGACGGAACTGCTGCGCCGCGGCGACCATCAGGAACGAGTGGAACGCGCCCTCGGTGTTCAGACGCACCGCACGCTTCTTCGCGCTCTCGAGCTCAGCAGCGAGCTTGTCGAGGTCGGCGGACTCTCCCGCGACGACTGTCTGATCGGGCATGTTGTGCGCTGCGACGCCACAGAAGTACTTGTCGGCCAGAGCAGCGGCCGTCGGCAAATCGAGTGTCGTTGCGACCATGCCGCCGCGACCGAGCTCGCTCATGAGCTGGCCGCGTTTGCTGACGAGCTTCACCGCGCTCTCGAACGTCAGCGCGCCCGCCATCACGAGCGCCGAGTATTCGCCGAGACTGTGACCAGCACCGAGCGTCGGCTGCACGCGATCGCCGACGAGACCGCGAAACGCTTCGAGACACGCGATCTCGTGCGTCAGCAACGCCGGCTGTGTGTAGCGCGTGAGATTCAGCTCTGCGCGCGGATCGCGAAACGACAGCTCGCTAAGGTCATAGCCGAGAGCCGTGCTGGCCCGGGCGTACAGCTCGCGTGCAACCGGGAATTCTTCGACGAGATCCGAACCCATGCCGCGGTACTGCGAGCCCTGGCCCGGGAAGACATAGAGAACCTTGCGTTCCGCCACGTGTCGGCTGTGCCCCGATCCTGTGTAAACCGCGTACGATGCCCGAACGCGGGGCCCAAGCCAAGCCTTCGGCGCCGCCCGCGCAGGGCTCAGCGGCTGCGGACGCGGCTGCCTTCGCTCTCGTCGACGGTGAACAGCACCGCCATGCCGACGATGAAGAGCACGATCACGACGCTGACACCCACGCGCTGCGAGCCGGACCACGCCGTCAGCACTCCCAGCAGGAATGGCCCGATGAACGCAGTCAACTTGCCCGAGAACGCGAAGAATCCGAAGAACTCGTTCTCCATGTCGTGCGGGATGAACCGCGCCATCAAAGAGCGGCTCGCCGACTGGTTCGGGCCCGCGAAGATCCCGATCAAAACGACCCGCCGCCCAGAACACCTCGATGCGACGTCGCGAGCATCGCGAGCACGCGTGGCGCCGATCAGTCCGACCAGCGAGACGATGATCGTGCGTTTGCCGCCGATGCGGTCGTCGAGATAGCCCATCGCAATGGCTCCCGCCCCCGCCGCGAGATTCAAGACGATGCCGAACACGATGATCGAGCGCCACCACGGCACGCCCTCCAGCGCGAACCCGAACGTGCCCGCGGCGTATATGCCACCGAACGCCCAGATCGTCACGAGGCCGTCGTTGAACAAGAGTCGCGCGAGCAGGAACCGCACGGTCTGGCGATGCTTGCGCAGCTCACGGAACGTGCGCAACAGCTGCGTGAAAGAGGCCGCCACGATGCTCCCGCTACGTGTGATGCGCGATTTGTCCTCGTGCACCCACAAGAGCATCGGGATGGTGAACACCGCGAACCACACAGCGACGATCAGATTCGTCGCGCGGACGTTCTCGCCGAGCTCCTTCGAGAAACCGAACCACGGCTGCTCCGGCTGGAGCAGGGTGACGAGCGCCACGACGAGCGCCAGCAATCCGCCGATGTAGCCAAGCCCCCAGCCGAAGACCGGACACGAAGCCGATTCGCTCCGGCGGCGCGATATCGGGCAAGAATGCGTTGTAGAACACTTCGCACGCCTCGAACGCGACGTTCGCGACGACGAACACGATCGAGCGCGAACATCACCTGCCCCGGCAGCGCGCGGTACAGCACGCGCGGTCGCGATCGTGCACACGACGACCGTTACGACGAAGAACAGCTTGCGATAGCCGCCGCGATCCGCGATCGCGCCAAGCACGGGCGAAGCGACGGCCACGATCAGCGCCGTGATCGACACAGCGCGCGACCACAGCTCGGTGCCGGAGATCGGATCGGCCGCGATGGCCTTCGTGAAATACGTGGCGTAGACGAACGTCACGACGATCGTCGTGAACGGCGAGTTCGCGAAATCGAACAGCGCCCAGGACCAGATCGCGCGCGTCGAGCCGCGCTGAGGGTTGGTCGTTCGTCACTGGCCTCCCGTAGCTCGGATCGCAGTCGTACGGGTACACGTACTCGCCGGGCCGGTGCGTCCACGCCATGTAGCGCGCCGCGAGGCCGTCGAACACTTGTGGGTCCTCGTACTGCTGCGTGAGCCACAGCGTGTTGCCGTCCTTGCTCACGCGGAACCGCTCCACGAGATGCAGCGCATCGCTATGGTTGAAGCCGTTGTTCATGAAGGTGCCGGAGCTGATGTGCGTGGTGTCGACCACGAGCGTATCGCCTTCCCAGTGGCCCACCGAATGCCCCGAGCGCGTGTGCGGCGCCGACTTCGGCGGATGCGGTCGCCCGTCGAGGAAGATCACGCGCACGAGGTCGAAGTACTCCATCTTGAACACGATCAGCTCCGTGCCCTGATAGATCTCCATCGGGAACGGCGCCTGCATGAAGAACGCCACGCTCGGTGCGTTGCAGGTGTTCTCGCGCTTCAGCTCGTCCTTGTAGTTGTAGTTGCGGACCTGCTCGATCGCGGCCGGCTTCAGCTTCAGGCCACCGAAGTCGCCCGCGGCGAGCTCGCCGGCGCCGGTGTCGTTGATCAGCACGGCCGATTTCGGCAGCTCGTCGATCAGCGCCTGCCCCGAGCGCTTCTGCTCGAATTTCACGGTCCAGAAACCTTCGAGACTCGGCGCGGCGAGCGCGCCGCAGGAAACCGCGGCCAACAGCGCGCCCGCGAGCGCCGCGACGAGACGCGCCGTTGTCTGCCGCCGCATACGCTAGTCCTGCGCCGCTCACGACGCCGGGATCGGGCCGCTGGCCCACGAGCTCGTGGCCGTCCGCGTAGATGACGCGGTACACGCGCATCGAGTTCGAGCCGTCGCGCGCCGGATACCCCTCGACCGTGACCTGGTCACCGTGCTTGATCGAGGTTTCGTCCCAGCCGCGGCGGCGCAGGATGTTCGGCGAGTTCGTCTCGATGCGCCATACCTGCTCCGCACCGTCCTTCCTCGCCTTCAGCACGAGCAGGCCGTGCGGATTGTGGAACGAGAACTCGTCGACGACACCGGAGACCTTGATGAGCTTGTCGCCCACGAAGTGCACGGCGAACGAGTGATGCGCGGCGGCCGTGCCGGCGGCGAGCAGCGATGCGAGCACGCGCCCCCGCGAGCGAGCCTCGACACACTGATCATGCGGTCCGTTCCTCCGCAAGCAGCGACGTGCCGCCGAAACGGCTCTGCCACTTCGCAATGGCCTCGGTGTTGTAGACGCAGTCGGGCAACTCGCCGCGCAGCGCCGCGAGCGCGGCGTCCGCGGCCCACGGAATGGCCGCGCCCAGTGTACCGCCCTGATTGCCGGCAATCATGTGCGGCGCGAGCAGCACGCGGTCGCCGAAGCTCAAGATCCTCGCGCCGCGCGGGGGCGGTTCCTCCGGCAGCACGTCGAGCGCCGCGGCCGCGAGCGTCCGCGCCTCGAGCGCGTCGCACAGCGCCTCGACGTCGACGACGACGTCCGCGCGCGGTGTTCACGAGCACGGCCGTCGGCTTCATGAGCGCGAGCCGGCGACGATCGATCAGACCGCGCGTCTCGGCCGTCAGGTTGCAGTGCAGCGTCACGACGTCGGACTCGCGCAGCAACGTGTCCAGGTCCGTCCGCTCCACGCCGACGCGCGCGAACTTGCCGGACTCGAGGTAGGGATCCGCGGCGATCACCCGCACGCGCCACGGCTTCAGCAGCTCCGCCACACGCGAGCCGGCGCGCCCGAGACCCACGATGCCGATCGTGATGCCGGGGTAACCGTCCCCGCGCCGCCCGAGGTACGTGCCGTAGATCGGCGGCTCGCGCCAGCCGCCGCTTTTTACTTGCGCGTCGCGCTCGCGCACGCGTTTCAGCAGCGTCAACATCATCGCCATGGCGCCCTCGGCCACTCCGCCCCAGTTGGCCTCCGTCGGGCAGTGCGTGACGAGCACGCCGAGCTCGGTCGCTGCGTCGAGGTCGACGTCGTCGACGCCGATCGTGTACTTCGCAACGATGCGAAGCTCGGGCGAGAGGGACAGGAACGCGCGATCGATGACGCCGCGAAACGTCGCGCCGAGCAGCACGTCTGCGCCGCGAGCGAGCCCGGTCAGCGTCGCGAGATCGGCGTTGGCTGCGCCACGACGACCTCGCAGCCCGCGGCCTCGAGGCGGCGATGCGAGTCGCCGCTCTCGTCGACCGGCCGATAGATCAGGATCTTGGCCGGCGCAAGACGCGTCGCTGCCCGCGCTGCTCGCCCGGCCTCAGAGCTCGGTCTTCAGCGCGTTGTAGAACAACGTGAGGAAGCGCTCCGACGGGCCGAGCTTCGCGTCGAGATCGGCGGTCGGGCTTCGCGGCCAGGACCTGCTCGAGCGTCATGCCCTGCTTGATCATGTCGCAGACTCTTCGTCTGCAGGCTCGCCACCGAGGTCGCGAAACGCGGCGACTGTCGTCGCGAGTCGACACCACGCCGTGGCCCGGCAGGATCTTCGTGTTCGGGCCGGCCATGTCGACGATCTTCTGCAACGCCGCCAGCGTGCCCTTCACGGTGCCGCCGTTGGCGCCGTCGACGATCGGGTAGCCGACCGTGCGGAACACGTCGCCGACGTGGATCACGTCGGCCTTGGTCAACTTGATGTAGCTGTCGCCATCCGTGTGCGCCGGCGGCAACTTGGCGACTTCGAGATCCTCGCCATCGAAGTGCAGCGCGATCGCGTCACCGTAGGTGACGACCGGCAACGCGACGGCGGGCGCCGGCGGCGCACCGTTCACGCCCTTGATCAAGCGCGCGCGCACGTTGTCTTGCGCGATGATCTCGATGCCCATCTTGCCGATGTTCTCGTTGCCGCCGGTGTGATCGCCGTGCACGTGCGTGTTCACGAGCAGCTTGATCGGCTTCTTCGAGATCGTCTTCACGGCGGCGATGAGCTTCTCGGTGAGCGGCGCGAACTGATCGTCGATCATCAGCACGCCGTCGTCGCCGACGAGCACGCCTACGTTGCCGCCCTGGCCTTCGAGGTAATAGAAGTTGCCGGCGACCTGGTGCACCTTGATCTGCACCGCCGAGAAGTCGGGTTGCAGCGGGCGCGGCGCGGCGCCGCCTGGCGCCGACGCGGCCGTGTGCGCGGCGAGCAGCGCGAGCGGTGACACGAGCGCGAACAGCGTGCGATTCGACATGGCTTTCCCCCTAAAGACTCTTGTTCTTCGACGCACCCGCTCGGGGCGCGCTGACTGCGGGCGATCATAGCACCGGTTTGCTGGCTCGCCATCCGGTCGGCGCAGCGCGAGTCTTGGGGTCGAGCGAAGGCGACGAGGGTGTTGAGTGGGTCTGGGTCTGCCGGGACCGCCGCAAGTACATCCCTGTAGGCTCGCTCAGCGCCGTCCCTGGCGCTGAGCGTCCCGGCAGACCCACTTAGCACCCTCGCCGCGCTCCGCTCGAGTGCCTTCGTTTGGTGTCGCGCGCGTCGCGGCGCAATTACGTGCGGCGCGGGTCGTGGGTGCGGTCGACGGGCACGGGCTGGACGCGCCAGATGTCGCGGCAGTAGGAGCGGATCGTGCGGTCGGACGAGAACTTGCCGGTGTGGGCCGCGTTCGCGATCGACATGCGCGTCCAGTGATCGCGGTCGCGATACGCCGCCGCGACGCGGTTGTGGCAGTCGCGGTACGCGGCGAAATCGGCGAACACGAAGTACGGGTCGTAGTCGAACAGGCTGCGCAGCAGCGGCTCGAACAGCTCCGTGTCGCCGCGCGAGAAGAAGCCGGCGCGGATCAGGTCGACGGCGCTCGCGAGATCGGCGTCGGCGCGGCACCAGTCCGCGGGCCGGTAGCCGTTCGCGCGCAGCGCCTCGACCTCGGGCGCCGTGAGGCCGAACAGGAAGAAATTCTCGGCGCCCACTTCGTCGCGCATCTCGATGTTCGCGCCGTCGAGCGTGCCGATCGTCAGCGCGCCGTTCATCGCGAACTTCATGTTGCCGGTGCCGGACGCCTCCTTGCCGGCCGTCGAGATCTGCTCCGACAGGTCGGCGGCGGGATAGATGCCGCTGGCCGTTGCGCACGTTGAAGTTCGGCAGGAACACGACGCGCAGCACGATCGCGCGTCTGCGGATCGCGATTCAGCACCGCGCCGACCGAGTTGATGAGCTTGATGATCAGCTTCGCGATGCGGTAGCCCGGCGCGGCCTTGCCGCCGAAGATGAACGTGCGCGGCACGAAGTCGCGTCCGCGCCGCTCTTCAGGCGGTGGTACAGCGCGATCACGTGCAGGATGTTCATGTGCTGGCGCTTGTACTCGTGGAAGCGCTTGACCTGCACGTCGAACAGCGAATCCGGGTCGCCAGCGGCAGATCGGAGTGCATTTCGATGCGGGCCGCGAGCTCCTCCTTGTTGGCACGCTTGATCGCGGCCCAACGCTCGCGGAACGCCGAGTCGTCGAGCCAGCGGTCGAGACCTTCGAGCTCGTCGAGATCTCGCACCCAGCCTTCGCCCAGCGTTTCGGTCAACAGCGCCGTCAGCCGCGGATTCGCGAGCACGAGCCAGCGGCGCGGCGTGACGCCGTTCGTCTGATTCGAGAACCGCTCGCGGCCACAGCTCGTGGAAGTCGCGCAGCACCTTGCTCTTCAGCAGCTCGGTGTGCAGCGCCGCCACGCCGTTCACGGCATGGCTGCCGACGCACGCGAGATGCGCCATGCGCACGTAGCGCTCGCCGCGCTCGTCGATCAGCGACAGATCCGCGACGCGCGCCTCGTCGCCGAGATTGCGAATTCGCACGTCGTCGAGGAACCGCGCGTTGATCTCGTAGATGATCTCGAGGTGGCGCGGCAGCACGCGGCCGAACAGCTCGATCGGCCAGCACTCGAGCGCCTCGGGCAGAATCGTGTGATTCGTGTACGCCATCGTGCGCCGCGTGATGTCCCACGCCTGGTCCCAGTCCATCGCGTGCACGTCGACGAGCAGCCGCATCAGCTCGGCGATCGCGACCGACGGATGCGTGTCGTTCAACTGCACCGCGAACTTCTCGTGGAAGCGCTCGATCGGGATGCTCTGCACGGCCAGAATTCGGAACATGTCCTGCAGCGAGCACGACACGAAGAAGTACTGCTGCTCGAGCCGCAGCTCTTTGCCGCGCGCCTGGTCGTCGTTCGGGTACAGCACCTTCGTGATGTTCTCCGACGTGACCTTCTGGTTCACGGCGCCGTAGTAGTCGCCGCGGTTGAACACGGCGAAGTCGAACGACTCGGGTGCTTCGGCGCGCCACAGGCGCAGCGTGTTCGCCGTGTAGTTGCGGTAGCCCTGCACCGGCGTGTCGTACGGCACGCCGTTCACGAGCTTGCCGGGCACCCAGCGCACGCGCATGCGGCCCGACGTCGTCGACATAGCGCTCCGTGTGGCCGCCGAACTTCACGTCGACGGTCCACTCGGGGCGCGGCGAGCTCCCACGGATTGCCGTACGTGAGCCACTTGTCGGTCTTCTCCGTCTGCCAGCCGTCGACGATCTCCTGCTGGAAGATGCCGAACTCGTAGCGGATGCCGTACGCGAGCGTCGGAATCTCGAGCGTCGCGAGCGAGTCGATGAAACACGCCGCGAGCCGGCCGAGGCCGCCGTTGCCCAAGCCCGGCTCGGGCTCCTGCGCGAGCAGCGTCGTCGAGATCGAGCCCCAGGCTGCGGACCGCGTCGCGCACCGGCTCGTGGATGCCGAGGCTCACGAGGTTGCTGCCGAGCTGCGGCCCGAGCAGGTATTCGGCGGAGAGATAGCAGACCGTGCGTGCGCGCTGCCGCGTGTAGCGTGGCGGCCGTGGCCACCCAGCGGCGCAGCATCAGGTCGCGCACGGTGTACGCGAGCGCCAAGTAGTAGTCGTGCTGGGTCGCGAGCTTCGGGGAACTTGCCCTGGATCGAGAACAGCTTGTCGAGGAACGCGCGTTTGATCGCGTCGGCGTCGAGCGCAGGCTCCGCGTGAGCCTCGCGCTGGCACTGCGACCATGATCCCCGTTCTCGTCACGTGCGTGATCGATGCGGCGCGCAGCGGCGAGGCCGCTAGGACGCCGACTTGCGCTTGCGCGGCGGGCGCGCGTGCGCGCGGGCGGCTCCGCGGCCGCGAGCATGGCGGCGACCTCGCGCTCGGCGGCGAGCCAGTCGTCGAGCTCGTGACCGGGCGCGAACCCGCGGTGCAGCGCGCGGAAATACGCGCGCTCGGCGACCGTGGCAGTGAAATCCGCTTTCACAGCCGCGGCCGCCGCGCTCGTTTTTTTCGGCATTGCGTCTCCTGCTGCCTCGACAGGTTCCGTAGAGCAAGAGCTATGCCACGCGTCGGGACCATGCGCGGCGCGAGGCGCCGCCGCGGGCGCGTGCGCTGCGCGGTCGTTGTGCACCACCACGGCGCGCGTGCCCCACCATGTGGCAGACGACGGCCGTGCGATACTCGCCGCGTGACGACGCCGTCCGAACTCACTGCCGAGCTCCAAGCCACCTGGCATCGCGACATCCCGCCCGCGGCCGCGCATGGCGATCGAGGTCGCCGCGTACGACGGCCGGACATTGACCGTCCGCGCGCCGCTCGCGGCGAATCGCAACGTGCACGGCACCGCGTTCGCCGGCAGCCTGTTCTCGGTCTGCGTGTTGACGGGCTGGGGCGCCACGTGGCTCGCGCTGCGCGAGCGCGGACTCGACGGGCTCGATCGTCGTGGCCGACAGCCAGATCAGGTACCGCAAAGCCGTCTCGGGCGACCTCGTGTGCCGCTGCACGACGGACGCCGGAGTCGCTCGACGCCGCCTTCGCCGGATTCGCCGCGTCTGGGCGCGCGAGCCTGCCGCTCGGCTGCACGATCGACGCCGGCGACAAACTCGCCGTCGCCTTCGAAGGCACCTACGTCGTGCATCGAACGAAGACGGTGCCAGGCCTTGCGTAGTTGCACAGAAGGCCCGCGTGGGTTCGCAGCTATTGACGTCGGCGTGGCCTTCTGTGCAACTACGCAAGGCCTGGCACCGTCTTCACCCACGGCAGCACTTCGAGCACGCCGTCCCAGATCATCTTGAGGGCGACGTAGAAGATCACCGCGAGCCCGACAGTACCCGATCCACGGGTAGCGGTTCAAGAGGCGCGAGATCAGCGCCGCCGCGAGGCCCATGAACGCGATCGACAGCACGAGGCCGACGACGAGCACCCACAAGTGCTCGCGCGCGACGCCGGCGACCGCCAGCACGTTGTCGAGCGACATCGACACGTCGGCGACGATGATCTGCCACACCGCCGCCAGCATCGTCTTCGGGTGACTTTGCTGGTCGCGGCTTCGGCGCTCAGCTCGCCCATCGCGCAGCTCGCGCCAGAGCTTCCAGCAGATCCACAGCAGCAGCAGCCCGCCCGCGAGCAGCAGCCCGATCGACCTCGAGCAGCTGCACCGTGAACGCGGCGAACACGATGCGTAGCACCGTCGCGCCCGCCGATGCCGAGCGCCATCACGCGCCAGCCGGTGGCCAGGCGGCAAACCCGCCACCGCGATGCCGACGACGATCGCGTTGTCCGCAGACAACACGAGGTTCACGAGCACCACTTCGAGCAGCTCGACGAGCTCGGCGACGGGCAGCCAATCCACGTTGAAAGATCCTTACAATTCAATAGACAAGGCGCACAGTGTGCCCGGAAGCAGACGGCGATTCACGCCCCACCCCCGCCGTTGCCGCAGCGCACCGCATGGGTCATCATACCGGCCCACCAATACCGGCTACGATTCCACAATCTCATGACGCATCAAACTTGGCCGCGCCGCGCCGGCTTTCTGCTCGCTCCCGCGTCTTTGCTCGCCGCGTCGGCGCACGCACAAGCGCCCGCGAACGCCCAAAGCCCGCTCGAAGAAATCGTCGTCAAGGCTACGCTGATCGATCGCACGCTCGATCGCGTACCGGCCGCGGTCACGGTCATCACTCAGAACAACATCCAGGGCGCCCAACCGCAAATCGCGCTCGATGAAGCGCTGAGGCGCGTGCCGGGCGTGTTCATGCAGGACCGCTACAACTTCGCGCAAGACTTGCGCATCTCGATTCGCGGCTTCGGCGCGCGCGCACAGTTCGGCATTCGCGGCGTCAAGGTTCTGGTCGACGGCATTCCGGAGACGCTGCCCGACGGCCAGGGTGCGGTCGACAGCATCGATCTCGGCTCCACGAAGCAAATCGAAGTGATCCGCGGCCCGAGCTCGTCGATGTACGGCAATGCAGCCGGTGGAGTCATCAGCGTCGCTTCCGAGGGCGCGCCGGCGGAGGCGGTCCCTTCACCGATCTGCGAGTGGCGTCCGGCAGCTACGGCTACTCGAAAAAGCAGTTCAAAGCCGGCGGCCAGACGGACATGGTGAACTTCCTCGTGAGCGCGTCCGACATGGATCTCACCGGCTGGCGTGCTCAGAGCAAGGCGATCAACCGTCAGCTCACGAGCCGCATCGAGCTCGACCTCGGCAAGAACCGCGACTTCCTGACGATCGTGAACCGCACCGACCAGCCGCAATCCGACGACGCGGGCGCTTTCGACGGCCGCGCAGGTGCTGGCGAATCCGCGCCAAGCCTTCCCGAACAACGTCACGTTTCACGCGGGCGAGGCCATCCGCCAGACGCGGGTCGGCTTCGTGTACACGGCGCCCGCAGGCGAGCACGGCACATTCAAAGCCCGCAACTACTATGCGTGGCGCGACTTCCGCAACTGGCTGCCCGTGCAAGCCAATGGCATCGTCGATCTGCAGCGCAAGTTCATGGGCGGCGGCTTCAGCTACAACTACGACGGCTTCTGGCTCGACCGGCCGAACCGATTGGTCGCGGGCATCGACTTCGACAATCAGGACGACGACCGCAGGCGCTTCGCGAACCTGCAAGGCAATCGCGGCGCCCTCGGCTTCGACCAGCGCGAGCACGTGACGAGCCAAGGCGTGTTCATCCAGGACGAGCTCAGCTTGAGCAAGAAGGCACAGCTCACGCTCGGTATGCGCTCCGACAGCGTGGAATTCGCCGTCACCGATCACTACTTCGCAGACGGCTTCAACGACTCCGGGTCGCGCACGTTCGACGACACGAGCCCCATGGTCGGGCTCACGCTGCAGATGACGCCTCGCTTAAGCCTGTACACGACATACTCGAGCTCGTTCGAGACGCCGACGACCACGGAATTCAACAAATCCGATGGCACGGGCGGTTTCAATCAGAACCTGAATCCGCAGATCGCGCGCAACTTCGAGGTGGGTCTTCGCGGCACCATGAGCAAGCGCCAGCGGTACGAGATCGCGGTGTTCTCGACCAAGGTCAAGGACGAGCTGATTCCGTTCGAAGTGCCGACGAGCCCGGGCCGCAACTACTACGTCAACGCCGGCGACTCCAAGCACGACGGCGTCGAGTTCTCGTGGATATCGAACCCCACGGAACAACTGACGGCAACCGTGAGCTACACGTACTCCGACTTCACGTTCAACAGCGGCAAGGTCATCCCGGGCACGGCGAAGAACGTGCTGTTCGGCGAGCTCGCATATCGTGACCCGCGCGGGTGGTTCGTATCGGCAGACGCGACGTACGTCGGCGACCAGTTCGGCGACAACAACAACACGGCGTTCGGCAAGACCAGCGCGTACACACTCTCTAGCCTGCGCATGGGCTGGGACTTCACTCTCCCGAAGACCGTGGTGTCGCCCTATATCGGTGTCGACAACCTGTTCGACGAGACGTACACCGCGAATCTGCGCTTGAACCCGGTCGGGGTCGGCACGGCGGCCGGTCGTTACTTCGAGCCGGGCCCGCCGCGCACGGCGTACGCCGGCATCTCCTTACACCGCAGGTATCGCTAGAATTTTTCGCGCGTCACGCCGCCGGCTGCTCTGCCGGCGGCGCGACGGTGAACTCCGCGTCGTACGGGAAGTCGCAGCCGATACGCGCGAGCTCGGCGCGCCAGTAGTCGTCGATGCGCCGCTGGTCCGCGGCCGACAACAACTCGCCCGCCGACCCTCGCTCACCGCGGCGCATCATCGCACCGCGCGAGTTCGACCATGGCGAGCCCGGGGCATCGAACTTGTGACCGATCTTCTTCATGTAATCGAACGTCGACCGCTCGATCACCGCAGCACGCTCGTCGGACGTGAGAGCAACGCCCATGAACGCGGCGATGCGGTCTACCGTGCGAGGCAAATCGCCGCGCATGCTTTCGTACGTGAGGAACAGCACGTTCGGTTCGTGACGCACGCGCCAATAGCTCGCGACGTGCTCGGCCCACGATCCGAACGGGGTATCCGGCGAAAGGTACGCGTCGAGCCAGCTGCGCACGGAAGGCATGACCGGCCCAAGCACCGTTGCGCGCGAGAAGTGGTAGCTCGACACGAACACGTCCTTCGGATCGCGGACCACGCAGATGTAGCGCGCGACCGGCGAGAATGGCACGGTGCCGAGCGCCAGATGCGTCTTGATGACTCGCAGCCCCGTCGGTGCCGCAAGTCGTGGGCCGGTCGTCCTCGAGCGGTACGGCGTACTGAGCGCGCTGCGGCATATCAGGCCACGGCACGAGATCGTGGATGTGCTCGAACTCGGCTCGACCCCGAAACGCGACCTGCACTGCCATCTGCATCGTCCAGTTCGTGCCGCTCTTGAAGTACGAGCAAATCAGGACGTCCGTGGGCGCAGGGGCATAGGTTTTCGGGAACTCGCTCAAGAAGCGCGTCATGACGCGACCGACGTGGCGCGCAAACCCGCGCGCAAAGATCTTCGAGATCGGCAGGAGCACGCCGTACGCGACGCCCATGAACACGGCGCGCAACCACTTGGGCACACGCCGACGGCGACGCGCGAAGACTGCGGCATTTGCGCTCACGCGCGGATCATAGCGTGACGAAAGGGCGTTTTCGTCAGACGTCCGTACCAGTTGTTGCGGCCGCGCAGTTGATCTCCCACGGCGTCCCGAAGCGGTCGACGAGCACCCCAAACCCCGGCGACCAGAACGTGGACTGAAACGGCATGTTCACCTTGCCGCCCTCCGCGAGCGCCGCGAATATCTGGCGCGCGCGCTCGACGTCGCTCAGGTTCAGTATCACCGAGAACCCCTGCGGCCGTTGGTAGTCGTGCGGCAGCACGTCCGCGCCGTTCAACTCGACGCCGTCGAGGTCGAGCGTCGCGTGCAGGATCCGCGCGTGCCACTTCGCATCGACGCTCGCGGCGAGCGGCGACTCGCCGAACGTCATGAGCGTCGCGAGTGTGCCGCCGAGGATTCTCTGGTACGCGACGAAGGCCTCGCGGCACTGGCCGTCGAATATCAGGTGAGGACTGATCCGCATGTGAGTCAACGCCGTGGCGGTCGGCTCACAGGTGCAAGCCTTCGCTGATGCCCGTGAGAATGAACTGCGTGGCGATCGCGGTCAGCAGCCCCATGATCCTTGTGAGCACGCGGATACCGGTCTGGCCGAGCACGGCCAAGGCGCGTGCACCCAGCCGCAGCGTCACGTAGGTGACGACCGCCGTCACGAGAATCGCCGCGGTGAACACGAGCAGGATCACGGCCATGCCGACGCATGCGCGCTCGTCCCCGCGTCGCGCTAGTACGACTTCGCCCACACCACGCGCTGCGCGCTCGGCTTGCCCGTGAACGGGCACGTGCCGGCCTCGCCCTTCTCGAGCGGGATGCAGCGCACGGTCACGGTGAGCTCGTCCTTGATCTTCTGCTCGAGCTCCACGTCGCCGGAGAAGTGCGTCATCGCGAAGCCGCCGTGGATCGGCGTCGGCGCGTTCTCGGCTTCCTTCGGCGCCGCGAAGAACGCGTAGAACTCGTCGCGCGTGTCGATCTGGCGCGTGTTCTCCGTGCGATACGCGTTCGCGCGCGCGAACAGCCCGTCCTGGATCGCCTGCAGCGTCGTGGCGATCTCGGCGACGAACTCGGCGCGCGCGATGCTCTGCTTGTCCTTCGGCGCGCGGTCGCGGCGCGCGATGAACACGGCGTCCTTCTCGATGTCGCGCGGGCCGACCTCGAGCCGCAGCGGGCACGCCCTTCTTGCACCCACTCCCACACCTTCTCGCCGCCGCGCATGTCGCGCTCGTCGACGAGCACGCGCACGGGCGCGTCGGTGTACCTCTGCGCGCGCAGCTCCGTCGCGAGCTGCGTGCAGTACTCGAGCACGCGCGCCTTCTCGTCGTCCGGCGGAAGATCGGCATGATCACGACGTGCGGCGGCGCGAGCTGCGGCGGCAGCACGAAGCCGTCGTCGTCGGCGTGCGTCATGATCAGGCCGCCGATCAGGCGCGTCGACACGCCCCACGACGTGGTCCACGCGTGCTGCTGCGCGCCGTTCTGCGTCGAGGAATTGAATGCCGCTCGCCTTCGCGAAGTTCTGGCCGAGGAAGTGCGACGGTGCCGGCCTGCAGCGCCTTGCGGTCCTGCATCATCGCCTCGATGCAGAACGTGCGGTACCGCGCCGGGGAAGCGCTCGCCCGCGGTCTTCTCGCCCTGGATCACCGGCATCGCCATCCACTTCTCGGCGAACTCGGCGTAGACGTCGAGCATCTGCATCGTCTCCTCGACGGCCTCCTCGCGTCGTCGCGTGCGCCGTGTGGCCCTCCTGCCAGAGGAACTCGGTCGTGCGCAGGAACAGGCGCGTGCGCATCTCCCAGCGCACGACGTTCGCCCACTGGTTGATGAGCAGCGGCAGGTCGCGATAGCTCTGCACCCACTTCGCGAACGCGTCGCCGATGATCGTCTCGGACGTCGGCCGCACGACGAGCGGCTCCTCGAGCTCGCCGGCCGGCACGAGCTTGCCGTCCGCGTCCGCCTCGAGCCGGTGGTGCGTGACCACCGCGCACTCCTTCGCGAAGCCCTCGACGTGCGCGGCCTCCTTCTCGAGGAACGACAGCGGGATGAACAGCGGGAAGTACGCGTTCTGAGTGGCCGGTGGCCTTGAACATGTCGTCGAGCGACGCGCTGCATGTTCTCCCAGAGCGCGTAGCCCCACGGCTTGATCACCATGCAGCCGCGCACGGGCGAGTTCTCGGCGAGATCGGCGGCGGCGATGACCTGCTGGTACCACTCGGCGTAGTTCTCGGCGCGCGTGGGCGTGATGGCGGTCTTGGCTTTGCTCATAGGGCCGGCAGGATAGCAAAGACGGAGTCTAAAGACGGTGCCAGGCCTTGCACAGTTGCACAGAATGCCCGACGCACCATCCAGCCCGCCGACGCACCAGCGCCGGCATTCTGTGCAACTGTGCAAGGCCTGGCACCGTCTTCAGCGCTTCGGAGCGAGGGTGATCAACGCCACGCCGCTGACGATCACGGCCACCGCGACGAGCATGCGTGGCGTCAGCGGCTCGTCGGCGAGCGCCCAGCCGAGCAGCACGGCGACGACCGGGTTCACGTACGCGTGGGTGCTGACGCGCGCAGGGGTGCTCGCGCGCAGCAGCCAGACGTACGCGCTGAAGGCGATGATCGAGCCGAACACCACGAGGTACAGGAAACCGAGCACGGAGCGCAGCGAGAACGCGGCCACGTCCACGCCGTGGAACTCACCGAGCGCCGAGCCCACCACAAGCAACCCCACCCCACCGGCCAGCATCTGCATCGCAGTCGACAGCGACGGTGACGCCGGCATCGGCGCGTGACGTTGGTAGATCGAGCCGATGGCCCACGTAAGACACGCGAGCACGACGGCCGCCGCGCCGAGTAGATCGATGCGCCCGCCGCCGGCGAGCGAGCCCGGACCGACCAGCCATACGAGGCCCACGAGTCCGCACAGGAGACCGACCACCACCTGCCCGGTCGGTCGAACGCCGCCCCGGCGCAACCAGTCGATCAATACCATCCAAAGCGGCGTAGTGCCGCCGAGCAGCGCTGCGACACCGGACGGAATCCGCAGCTCCGACCACACGACGAGTCCGTTGCCGCAGAGCAGCAACAGCGACCCAACGATGGCCGCCGCCCTCCATTGCGCCCGACCAGGCTTGGCGGCTCCGGCCACGAAACGTGCCCATACGTACAGAACGGTACCGGCGGTCAGGAAGCGCGCTGCCGCCATCAGGAACGGCGGCAGCGTCTCGATCGCGAAGCGGATCGCGAGATACGTCGAGCCCCATACGACGTACACGATCGCGAACGCGACGACGAGCGCGAAGCGCGAATGGGTGGATGCGGAAGAAGACGGTGCCAGGCCTTGCACCGTCTTAGAAGTCGGGTTTGGTCGCGCGCAGGATCTCGAGGATCGCGTTGCGGTCGGCCACGCTTAGCGCCGCGAAATCCGCACTTTTGTCGGCGCCGCGCAGCACGTCGTTCAACCTGCCGTAGAACATCTTCTTCGCGTCCGCCGGCAGCGCGTCGAAGGCGGCCGAATAGATCACATAGCTCAGCGGGTAGCGGAACAACCGCCGCGTCAGGTCGAAGTCGCGCAGCGAACGGCCCTGCGAGTCGCGCACGGCGCGGCGCTCGAACTGCGCGACGAAGGCGGGGTCACCCGAGATCGGCGCCGTGTATTCCACGGCGTCGGCGAACAGCATGCGCTTCAGCAGCTCCTCGACAGGCTCGGCGATGCGTGCCTGGACCTCGCTCGTTTCGATGCGCCCGGCCGCCGCGTCCGCGAGCGCCGTGCGCGTGTCGTAGCTCAAGCGTGTGATCTGGTTCTGCACGTCAGCCTGATGCTGGAGCACGAGCAGCGCCACGATGTCGCTCTTGTTCGTGAGGTACGGCTTCGTGTCGAACTGCGCGTCGAGCGTGTCGAGGTTGCCGACTCTGTGCGCCTCGAGATCGTCGAAGTCGTGCAGCGTCTTGATCTTCATGTTGCCGAGGTGCACCTGGCTGCCGTGCTGCCCCGTCACGTACCAGCCACCCCAGCGGCTCTTCAGCGGCGTGCGGTCGGTCACGAGGATCCAACCCTCGTGCGACACGAGCATGCCGGTCATGCCCGTGTAGCCCGAGCCGACGATGTAGCGCGGCACGCCGCCGCCGGAGAGCGAGTACGAGTCGTGGCAGCTCAGGCACTTCGTGAGCTCGCCACTCACCTTCGGCGGCGCACCCTCGCCGTTGTCGACGAGGTAGAACACGGGACCTAAGCTCGCGTCCTGCGACGCAATCTCGATGGGCCCGTTCTGCACCCACGCGACGTACACGTCGTCGTTGAAGTAGATCGCGCGCGGAGTGGAAGGATGGATGAGCCGGCTCTGCAAGCTCGTCTGCGAGTACACGAGCGTCTGCGACGACGCGTCGATGTTCAGCGCCGCCAGCAACGAGTCGAGGTAACCGCGCGGGGCGCGGTAGTCGAGCTTCACGTCGCCGCGGTTCAGCCGCGCGACGAGCGCTGCCACCGCGTCCGTGCGCGCACCTGCGGAGTACGGGATGGTGGGGTACTCGGTGTCGTAGCGCAGCGGCCCTTCGTCCACAGGCGGCGCCTGGAGCACGAAACCCGGCAGATCCGGCTCGGCCGCTTGCGCGGCGGACGTCGCTGCGGACTTGTGCCCGCCCCCGCTGCCGACAGACAGCGCGACGAGCGTAAACAACGCCCCGAGCACCGCTAGGGTCACGAGCCCGGCCAGCGCCGCGAGCGGAGCTTTCTCACGGGCGGAATTTGGAATATCGGCCATGGGCCTAGCTTGCCAAAATGCCGTCGCCACGGCCATGGGCTGCGCGCGACGAAGGCGACTACAATTCGGCCATGGACGTCACTACCGATACCTTCGAACGCGAGGTCATCGAGGCCTCGAAACTCCTGCCCGTTGTCGTGGACTTCTGGGCGCCCTGGTGCGGCCCGTGCCGCGCGCTCTCGCCCGTGCTCGACAACGTCAGCGCGTCGTTCGGCGGCCGCGTCAAGGTCGTGAAGATCAACTCGGACGACAACCAGGAGCTCAGCCAGGCCTTTGGCGTCCGCTCGATCCCGAACGTCATCGCGTTCAAGGACGGCCGCGCCGTCGCGCAATTCATGGGCGCGCAGCCGGAGGCGCAAGTCCGCGCGTTCTTCGAGAAGCTGCTGCCGTCCGTGGCCGAGGAGACGCTCGCCCGCGCTGAAGCTGCATTCGCGGAGCAACGCCTCGACGAAGCCGAGCAGCTCGTCGCTCTCGTCGAAGCCGATCGCGCGCTCGACGCACGCGTTACCGCGCTGAAGCACGGCATCGCAGCCGCGCGCGCGAGCCAGGAAGGCCCCGGCGAGGAAGAACTGCGCGCCACACTCGCGAAGGACCCGGCCGATCACGAAGCGCGGCTCACGCTCGGGAACCTGCTGGCCGGCCAGCGCCGCTATGGGGAAGCAATGGATGAATTGCTCGAGCTCGTGCGCCGCGCGCGCACGTGGCGCGAGGGCATCGCGCGCACGCAGCTGCTCGCACTGTTCACGCTCGCGGTGAACGAGCCGCAGCTCGTCGCCGAGTACCGCCGCAAACTCGCGACCACGTTGCACTGATGCAGCGCTGGCTGCTCACGATCGGCGCCATCGTGATCCTGCTCAGACTCGCGTGGCCGTACGTCAGCAAGCTCGGTCTCGGCAGATTGCCGGGCGACATCCGCATCGCGACCAGCAATGGCGTGTTCTACTTTCCGTTGACGACGTCGATCCTGCTCTCGCTCGTGCTGTCGCTCGTGCTCTGGCTATTCCGGCGCTAGCGCGGCCCCGCCATGCGCCGCAGCGCTTTTCAGGGTTCTACACCCGCCCAGCCGTACAACTCGCGATAGAGCGCGGCCATCTGCTCGGGGCGATCCTCGCCCGGCAGCTCGTTGTTCACGCGATAGCCCTGCAGCGTGAGGACGTACGAGAGCATGCGATACGACGTGCGGAAACCGGCGAGCGCGGCAGGATCGATCACGATGCTCTGCCCGGGAATCGCAGCCGTGAGCTCGTCGCGCATGTAGACGCCGTCGAAGCCCGCAGCCGCCACCGCTGCGCGCGCCGTTCGGCGCGGTACAACATGCGTGCGTGGCTCGACAGCTGTGCTTCTACGCCGTCGATCATCGCGGGAATATCGATGCTGCCCTGCAGGCTCGCGACGGCTCGATCGCCGCTCAACCGCACGAGCACCGGACCGAGGCGGTGTTTCGCGAGCACCCCGCGCCGCGCCATGTCGATCGAGCCTTCGACGAACTCGGGCCCCGTGCCGGTAATCCAGCTTAGGCGTACAAGCGAATCCGGGTGATAGCAGTCGCGAAGTCGCTCCCAGCGGCCGAGGTCTCGGCTCTCGCGCTCCGTGAGCACGAGTTGCACGATCGCGGACACGTCCGCAGCTTCGAGCACAGCAGGCGGCACATCGCGCGGGCCCGCTGTCACGGGCGCGGGCCCTGCGCGCCTAGCGACGCGGTGCGCGCCCAGTCGAGATACGCCCGCGCGTTCGCAGCGCCTTCGGCCGGCGCCCAAGGCGCGAACTCGACGGCCGTGGCCGGGTCGTACGGCCCTTCCTTGACCTCGTAGAACGCCGCCGTCGGCGATTGCACGATCAGCGTGTGCCACGTGGCTTGCGGCGTTTCGTAGCCGAAACCGGGCGCGCCCTCGCCGACCGCGTAGCGCCCGGTCACCGCGCCGGCATCGTCGAACGTGACAACTTCGAATCGGCCGCGCAGCGCGAGCGCCGTCTCGATCTTCGTGAGATGGCGGTGCGGCCGGAAGTACGAATCGCGCGTCGCGACGACGAAGAACCGTTGCACCGGGTCGGTCGCCGCCTCGTGCACGTTGTGATGCGCGCGCAACCGCGGGCTCGCGGCCGCTTTGGCCGCGAGCTCGTCGAGTAAGGTTGCCGGCAGAAGCTTCAGAGGATCAGTAGTGAATGACCGAGCGAATGCTCTTGCCTTCGTGCATGAGGTCGAACGCGTGGTTGATCTTCTCGAGCCCCATGGTGTGCGTGATCATCTCGTCGATCTTGATGTCGCCGTCCATGTACTGCTTGACCATGCCCGGCAGCTGCGTGCGGCCCTTCACGCCGCCGAACGCGCTGCCGCGCCACACGCGGCCCGTCACGAGCTGGAACGGCCGCGTGCTGATCTCCTGGCCCGAGGCCGCGACGCCGATGATCGTCGATTCGCCCCAGCCGCGGTGGCAGCACTCGAGCGCCGCGCGCATCAGCTGCGTGTTGCCGACGCACTCGAACGAGTAGTCCACGCCCCAGTCCGTCATGCTGATGATGACCTGCTGGATCGGCTTGTCGTAATCCTTCGGGTTCAGGAAGTCCGTGGCGCCGAGCGCGCGCGCCATCTCTTCTTTGCCCGGATTGATGTCGACGGCGATGATGCGCTCGGCCTTCGCCATCACGGCGCCCTGGATGCAGCTCAAGCCCACGCCGCCGAGGCCGAAGATCGCAACCGTCGAGCCGGGCTTCACCTTGGCCGTGTACAGCACGGCGCCGATGCCCGTCGTGATACCGCAGCCGAGCAGGCACACCTTCTCGAGCGGCGCCTTCTTCGCGATCTTGGCGAGCGCGATCTCCGGAAGCACGGTGTACTCGGAGAACGTGGACGTGCCCATGAAGTGCAGGATCTGTTTGCCCTTCTTCGAGAAGCGGCTCGTGCCGTCCGGCATCAAGCCTTTGCCCTGCGTCGAGCGAATCGCCACGCAGAGGTTCGTCCTACCGGATTTGCAGAACTTGCACTGCTTGCATTCGGGCGTGTACAGCGGGATCACGTGATCGCCCGGCTTCACGCTCTTCACGCCGGCGCCGACCTCTTCCACGATGCCGCCACCCTCGTGGCCCAGGATCGTGGGAAACGCGCCTTCGGGGTCCGCGCCCGACAGCGTGTACGCGTCGGTGTGGCACACGCCACTCGCCACGAGCCGCACCAGCACTTCCCCCTTCTTCGGCCCGCCGAGCTCGACTTCTTCGATCTCGAGCGGTTTGCCGGCAGCCCACGCGACAGCAGCTTTTGTTTTCATTCTTACTTGCTCCTGCAAGTTCGTTAGGGTTTGGGCATGATTGTAGGGACTTACCTGCCCCGCGAACAGACGCCATGGATGTGTACCTCGGGCTCGGCTCGAACCTGGGCGATCGCCGCGCCCACCTCGCGCGCGCGCTCGAGCTGTTGCCCGCACACGGCGTGCTCGTGGCGCGCGTATCGCCCGTCGTCGAGTCGCCGGCCATGCTGCCCGACGACGCACCGGCCGACTGGAACCAGCCGTTCCTGAACCTCGTCGCACAGTGCCGCACCGCGACTTCGCCCGAGGACGTGCTCGCCGCGCTGAAGGCCATCGAGCGCGAGCTCGGCCGCGTGGACCGTGGCCGCTGGGCGCCGCGGCCGATCGATCTCGACATCTTGTTGTGGGGCCGCGAGACGTTCGCGACGGACAAGCTGCGCGTTCCGCATCCCGGCATTACCGAGCGCGCGTTCGTGTTGACGCCGCTGGCGGCGCTCGCGCCGCGGCTCACGATTCCGGGGCTCGGACCGCGGACGGTGCTCGAGCATGCGCGCGCGGGCGGGCATCACTTGCCGTTGTGGATGGGCATCGTGAACCTGACGCCCGATTCGTTCTCGGACGGCGGCGAGCTTGCGGACGATGCGAGCGTCGATGCGCACGTTGCCGCGTTGTTCGCCGCGGGCGCCGAGTACATCGATATCGGCGCCGAGTCGACGCGGCCGGGCGCGACACCGTTGACGGCCGACCAGGAATGGGCGCGTCTCGCACCTACCCTCGAACGACTGCTCTCGCGTTATAGGGGCGCGGCGCTGCGGCCGCGCATCAGCATCGACACGTATCACTTGGGAACCGCGCGCCGCGCCCTCGAGCTCGGCGTGGACGTGATCAACGACGTGAGTGGGCTCACGCACCCGGCAATGGTGGAGCTCGCGTCCTCCGGCTCCGCGGACTGGGTCGCGATGCACAACCTCGGCGTGCCGGCGGACAAGAATCGCGTGCTGCCGGCGGATCAGGATCCGACCGACGGCGTCGAGCGGTGGCTCGAGCAGCGACTCGTCGAGTGGCACCGCGCGGGGCTCGATCTGAACCGCATCGTGTTCGACCCCGGTGTGGGCTTCGGCAAGAATGCGTTGCAGTCGCTGCGCTTGTTACGCAACGTGCAACGGTTTCATCGCTACGGGGTGCGGTTGCTCGTGGGCCATTCGCGCAAGTCGTTCATGCATCACGTTGCAGCGACCGAGCGTGCGGACCGCGATCAATTCACGGTCGGGGCATCGCTGCAACTGTGTGCACGGGGTGTCGACATCCTGAGAGTGCACAATGTCGCAGCACACGCGGCCGCGTACCGCGGCTGGTCGCACGTCAGCTAGCCATGCGGATCACGCGCAACCTCGCACGAGCGACAACACTGGCGTGGCTGCTCGCAGGCCTCGGCCCGCCACTGGCGACGCCCGTCGCGGCACAGGAGACGCCTCGCATCGTCGCGATCGGCGACGTCCACGGCGCCTATGACTCGTTTGTCGCACTGCTGCAAGCGGCGAACCTCGTCGACGCGGATCTCGAGTGGACGGGCGGTGACCGCCGCCTCATCGTGCTCGGGGATCTCGTCGACCGTGGCGAGGACTCACGCGCGGCCCTGGAGCTCATGATGAAGCTGCAGGCGTCAGCCGCTCGCGCCGGCGGCGCTGCCGAGTTGCTGCTCGGCAATCACGAAGTCATGAATCTCACAGGCGATCTACGCTACGTCGCGACTGCCGACTTCGCCACGTACAGCGCGGAGGAGTCCCCGGCGGAACGCGCGGCAGCATGGGAGCGGTTTCGCAAAGGTGCAGCCGGGAGTGGCCGCGCCGAAGTACAGCTGGCCGCCGAGTTCGCGCGGCGCTATCCGCCCGGTTTCTTCGGCCAACGCGCGGCGTTCTCACCGCACGGCCGTTTCGGAGCTTGGCTACTCGACCGGCCGGTGCTCGCCACGATCGAGCATACGGCGTTCGTCCACGGCGGCCTGTCGACCGCAACCGCGGGCAGAACCGCAGCGGAGATCGATCGCGAGTACCACGACGCGCTGCGCGAGTACCTCTCGGCCGTCGAAGCGCTGACGGCGGCCGGCGTATTGCACGTCGAAGACACGCCCGACGAACGGCTCGCCATCGCGCAGCGATGGGCCGCGACGGCAGCCGCCAATACCGCGCAACCCGTTCGGCACGCCGCGGAGCAGCTCGCGAGCTCGACTCACGCCGTGCCGTTTCGCAGCGACGCGGTATTCTGGTACCGCGGCACCGCCGCTTGCAGCGCTGCGAGCGAATCCGCTCGCCTCCAACGCCAGCTGGCCGCCCTGGGTGTCGATCGCCTCGTGATCGGACACACACCGACCGTCGGCGCGGAGATCGTGAGCCGGTTCGATGGCGCGGTCATCCGCATCGACACCGGCATCGTGGGTGCGCCGCGCACGGGCCGGCCGTCGGCGCTGGTGATCCACGACGCGACGGTGCGGGCCCTTTACCTCGATCCGGATCAAGACGCTGCCCCGCGCGTTGAGCCCCGCCGGGTCGGCACCCGAATCGGGAATCTCACGGACACCGAGCTCGAGCAGCTGTTGCTGAATGCGCCGGTCACCGCCCGCACAGCGCGCAGCGACGGCACGGAACTCCTGCAACTCGAGCAGACGGGATTGCGTGTCACCGCCGTTTTTCGTCCGGCCGCGACGAATCGCAGCGCCCCGGCGTTGCCGGAAGTGGCGGCTTACAGGCTCGATCGGTTGCTCGAGCTCGACCTCGTGCCGGTCACGGTGCGACGCGCGCTCGACGATCACGTCGGCTCGTTGCAGCTCGACGTCACCGAGCTGCCCGACGATGCCCGGCGAGTGGCGGAAGGAGCAGGCGCCGAGTCGTGGTGCCCGCTGCAGGATCAGTTCAACTTGATGTACGCGTTCGACTGGCTAGCCGGCAATCCCGGCCGCAGCCGCGACGAGATTCGGTACGTGCCGGAGGGTTGGCGGCTCGTGCTGACCGGCAATCGGCGGCTGTTTGGCCTAGGCACCGACGCGCCGACCTATCTACGAGCCACGCGCATCGAGATACCGGGCCGTCTTGGGGCACGCCTCAAGAACCTGAGCACCGAACTCCTCGCGACGGAGCTCGGTGATGTGCTCGATGAGCGCCAACGCGGCGCGATTCTCGCGCGGCGCGACCGCCTACTCGCGCCCGCGACGCGCCGCTAGCGTCACGGCGGCCCACTAGGACCGAGTGCCAAGTAGCTAATCACGAACATCACGGTGGCTGCACCCATCGCCGCGAGGAACGCAAGATACGCGATCTGCAGCTGTCGGTATTTCGAGTTCAGCGCCTGGCCCATGAGGTATAGCTGCCGGCCAAGGTTTTCGTACAGCAAGCGCCGGTCCTTCATCAACACGCCGAGCGCCTCCTGGAACGCTGGCAGAGGCATGCTCGTGAACTGGCCGAAGAACAGCAGATTGCCCGTGCCGTTGCGAATGTCGTCCACCGTCGTTTGCGCGCGGCTCAATCGAGGCCGCGCTCCGTTCACTGCGAAAGCAAGCGAGACCATGCAGCCGATGATCAGGACGAGTACGGGGGCAGTGTCCAAGGACAACGTAACAAGGCGCATCCGCAACAAAGCGACGACCGCCGAGATAATCAAGCCGTTCAGCTTGATGAGCATGTTGGCTTTGTTGTCGGCGAGTCGGCTGAGCGTAATGTGGTTCGAGTAGGTGACACGAAACATCGTTTCGATACCGCGGTTCTCCTCTTTCTTCTTGTCCTTCTTTTTCTTGTCCTTCGGCGGCTGATCGCTGCCGGCCGCGAGGGGTGGCGTGCCTTCTGGCTCGGACGGTTGCTGTGTCATCTCGCACCCCCTTATGATCGCGCCACCGCCTAGAGCTTCCGGCAGTCTGCGGCTCTCGTTGACGCAACAGAAGGATAGCGGAATGCAGACTAATCCCCTACCTCGGCCCCTCGCCCTCCGGCGCGTGCTCGCCGCGTTGCCGGCCCTGTGTTTCCTCGCTGTCGCGCATGCTCAGGACACGCCAACACAGGCGTCGACGCTGTTCGCGTCAGACACGCCATTGCGGATCAGATTGGAAGCACCGTTCGCCGCGATCCAACGCGGCCACGCTAAGCCGGAGAATCGGCCTGCGCGGCTCGTCTACGCCGATAGCAACGGCGCCGATGTAAGCCTCGATCTCATGGTCAGGGCGCGGGGCAAGTCGCGCGCCGAGGTTTGCGGATTCCCGCCGTTGCTGCTCGACTTTCCCGCAAAATCGCTCGCAGGCTCCGTGTTCGAGGGCCAGAACAAGCTGAAGCTC
This sequence comes from uncultured Gammaproteobacteria bacterium, assembly GCA_963748045.1. Classification (GTDB taxonomy): domain Bacteria; phylum Pseudomonadota; class Gammaproteobacteria; order Steroidobacterales; family Rariloculaceae; genus FEN-1219. The sequence continues at coordinate 303,586 of CAVVIC010000008.1, read as the reverse complement.
GTCACGCACTGCCAGCCGGCAACGGCCTACGAAAGCTATCTACGCATCGAGTACCTCGTATACAAGATCCAGGCGCTGTTGACGGACATGAGCCTGCGCGTCCGGCTCGTGGACGCGACCTACTACGATACGGAGCGCGGGCGTGTCGTGGCCACCAAACCGGGCTTCATCATCGAAGCCGAGGATCGGTTTGCGAAACGCCATGGGCTCACGCCGGTAAAGGAGGAGCGCGTCGATCGCGCGCGTTATGACGCGGCCGCACTGCGCCTCGTCGAGACGTTCCAGTTCTTCATCGGTAACACGGACTGGTCGGCGACGGCGGGCCCGATGGGCGAATCGTGTTGTCACAACGTGGTGCCTATGGCGCGGGCAGACGGCAGTCTGGTACCCGTGCCCTACGACTTCGATTCGACCGGAATCGTCAATCCGCCCCACGCGCTGCCTGCCGTAGGTTTGCCGATACGCGACGTGCACACACGTTTGTATCGTGGTCCCTGCCGGAACCTCGATGACCTCAAGCAGAGTTTCGAGCCGTTCGAGAAGAACCGGGCGGCGATCGAGGCCCTGTTCGAGAACACGCCGAACTTGGGCGCACCGGGCGTCAACGCGCGGCGCTACGTCGATGACTTCTACGCCCTGCTGGCAACCCCGCAACGCGTCGAGCGTGAGTTTCGCTCCAAATGCACGAAATGAATGATATGGTTTCCGCGGATCGGTAGAGGCACTCGTCACGCGCACGCGCATCACCCGGTTGTTGACTGAGTTCAGACGGCGCCACGTTTTCAAGGTGGCCGCCGCGTACGCTATCGGCGCGTCGGCTTGCGTCCAACTCTCCGACATCGTCAGGGGCGCGCTCGAGCTGCCGGAGCACACGGTGCTGATCGTGCTCGTCGTCGCCATCACCGGCCTACCGATCGCGATTGCTTTAGGCTGGATCTACGACCTTACGCCGCAAGGTCTGAAGTCGACGCTTTCTTTGCCTGAGGCCACCGACGCCGCATCGCTCGCGGACGGACCTCTGAGCCAGGCGCCCACCGCCGTCGTCGTGCTGCCCTTCGAGAAGCTCACGCCGCTGCCGCAGCACGCCTATATCGCCGACGCACTGCCGATCGAGCTGCAGTCGTTGCTGTCTCGGGTCAACGGGCTGCGCGTGGTGTCCCGGCAATCTGCGGTTGCGCGCTCCGGCGGCGACAGCGACTTGCGGACGGTCGCTCGCCACTTGAATGTCCAATACGTCATTTCCGGCAGCGTGGCCGAGATCGGCGATCGACTGCAGATCAACGTACAACTCGACGACGCCGTCGATGACACGCTGCTCTGGTCGGAGCGCTACGACGTCGCGGCGAATGACCTCGCCACTGTGCAGCGGGAGATCAGCGAAAAGGTCGTGGGCACGTTCGGTGGCGAGCGCCTGCGGTCCGAGATCCGGCGCGCGAACGAGGCGGCGGTCAGCGACACGAACGCCTGGCAGCTCGTGCAAAAGGCGCGCGCCTACCTGCTCGACTACACGCCAAACTCGATCGCCGCAGCCATCCCCCTGCTACGCCGCGCCATCGAGCTCGACCCCAAGTACGCCGTCGCCTACGCCACGCTGGGTTTGGTCACCGCGGAGAAAACGCTGAACGGCATCAGCGCCGACCCCGCCGCCGACCGCCGCTACGCGATGGAGGTGATCAACCGCGCGGAGCAACTCGCGCCCCGCGACCCGGTCGTCCTGCGCGCCACCGGCTGTGTGCACGCCTATTTGGGGGCGTATGCCCATTCGCTCGTGATCCTGCGCCGCGCCGTCAAGCTTGCGCCGTACGATCTCGGCACGTGGGGCTACCTTGGCTGGCCGCTGGTCTCCACCGGGCGGCCGGAGGATCTCGAGGAAACCCACCAAATCCTCGATCGTTTGCTATCCACGTCGCCCCAACATCCGGGCCGGGCCTATTGGCTGTTCCACAAGTCCGTGGCCTATGTTTGCGCCGACGACTGCGAGCGCGCGCTTGCGCACGCGGAAGAGTTCACGGCCGACCAACCAAAGTTCTCCCTGGGTTGGCTGCACTACGTGAACGTGCTCGGCCGTTTGGGTCGCAGCGCCGACGCGCGCGCCGCTCTGGACAAGTCGTTACAGAGCAACCCGATGATGACACCCGCCTACTACGCGGCACTGATGGCCGTGCTGACTGATCAACCGGCCGTCATCGAACGGCGCACGAGCGGCCTACGCGCTGCTGGCCTGCTCTAGCGGCGCTATTCGCCGGCGCTCCGCGTCAACCACTGTCGTCCATCATACTGAACACGATCACGTGATCCGGATTGCTCGACGGCTCGACGCCGAGCGAGATCACACCGCGCCCCTTGAGCTGACAGATCTCCCGTCGCGCCAACGCGGGTCCACCGCCGTCACCATCATCGACATACGTTCCGTTCGTACTGTGATCGTGCAGGAAGAACTTGCCGAGCACGTACTCGACCGACGCGTGGCGCCGGGACACGAGCGCATGCTCGACCTTGAGCTTGCAATCGTCGTCGCGACCGATCAGGCACTTCGGCGAGTCGGCGTCGATGATGAAGGCCTTCCCCGCATACCGCAGCTTCAACCCTTTGCCCGACGCAACCGGCTTTACAGGTGGCCGATACTCCGTCAGACGCTGCTTCGGATCGGGAAGTAAGAAGACGTCGATCGGTTCGGCCTTGCCCTTGATCGGCACGCCGCTGATCAAACGCAGGTTGAAACGTTCAGCGTCCGGCAGCTGCGCTCGCGCGATGGCCGACATCACGATCTCGGCCTTCTTCGCGATATCGGCGAGCCGTGCCGCAACGTTGACCATGTCGCCGTACAGCTGGTCGGAGTCCTGCAGGAGGGGGCCCGCGTGGATGCCCGCGTGCATCGACAACGGCGGCGCATACGACATGTCGCGCATACCGACGACGGCATCCACGGCACCGCCGACGGCTGCAAAGGTACACAGCATGCCATCGCCCCGCAGCTGGATGACCTGACCGTCGTTCTTCGCGACGAGCACCGACCAGTGCTCGAGCGTCGCCGCCACGAGCAAGCGAGCGCGATCGTCGCCGACATCCACGTACAACTGTGAGCTGCCCGTGATGTCCACGAACACTACGACCTTCGTGTCGTGCCGTTCTATCGGCATGTGGACGACACCCGCATCCCGTCTTGACCCCCGACGACTTACGCGTCGTCGCCAGCGATAGTAGCGTCCCCTTGTCCGACGTCAATCGACACTACCGTAAACCCGTACCGGTATCGCAGAATGCTCACCCATGACGATCATCGCCTTCACATCTTGCGCCAAGGTACAGGATGTCCCGAAACAGAAGGTCTGGGACAAGATCGCTGCGCGCGAGCCCGACGCACTACTCCTGCTTGGCGACAACGTCTACCTCAAACGGGACGACCACGCCGATCCGGCGGAACTGACCTTAGACCTCGAGCAGCGTTATCGACGCCAGTTCAAACGCCGGCATTTTGCGGCGCTACTCGAGTCGCTCCGCACCCGCGGCGCCGCGCTCTGTGCCACCTGGGACGACCACGATGCCTTCGGCGACGACCGCTGCGGCGGCGACCTCTCGCCGGCGCTGGTCACCGCCGCGCGCGCGGTGTTCCACCGCTGGCTGCCCGTCTCGACGAATCCACCTGAGATCTACTGCCGCCGTGACGTCGGCGACGCCACCATCCTGATGCTCGATGGGCGGTCCTACCGCACGACAAAACGAGCGCGAACGGATCGTAACGGCATGCTCGGGGCAGCCCAATGGAAATGGCTCGAGACCGAGTTCGCGACGCCGCACAAGCGTTACACGCTGGTCTGTAGCGGCTCGCCCCTGTACGACTACGACAGCACGGGCGGCTGGCTCGAGTGGCCGGCGGCGCGCAGGCGCCTCGTCGCGCTCCTGCGGAATCGACCCGGCACCTTGTTCGTTGCCGGCGACGTACACGACAACGAGCTCGGCGACGCCGACGGCGTGATCGAAGTCGTGTCCTCTGCCGTCGCGCGGCTCGGCAAGATCAAGGGTTGGACGCTCGGCAACTATGGCCTGCTCGACCTTCAACCCGACGGCGTGCGCGTACGGCTCCGCGGCCGGCAGCGAAAGCAGAAGCGCGATGCCTGGATCCCGCTCGCGGACTGGCGGCTGCCGGCGGGCACCTCGACGGTGAGGCGGTAGAGCGCGGTAACAACCGTGGTCTGCGCGTCTGCCGTCACCCGCCACGCAGGCTCGATGGCCACGCACCCGGCCCGGCCACCCCGGATCTACGCCGTCGCCGCCTGCGTCTCGAGCACCGCGAGCATCGCCGCCGCCTTGTCGAAGCTTTCCTGATACTCCGCGTCCACGTTCGAATCGGCCACCACGCCGCCGCCGGCCCACGTGTACACGTAGTCGCCGCGCTGCACGAGCGTGCGGATCGCGATGTTCAGATCCATGTCGCCGTCGAAGCCGATGTAGCCGATGCAGCCGCAGTAGATGCTGCGCCGTTGCGGCTCGAGCTCCTCGATGACCTGCATCGCGGCCACCTTCGGCGCGCCGGTGATCGAGCCGCCGGGGAAGCACGCCGCGACGAGATCGAGCGCGTCGCGACCGGGCGCGAGCCGGCCTTCGACCGTGCTCACGAGCTGGTGCACGCTCGCGAAGCTCTCGATCGCGAACAGCTTGGTCGCCTCGATCGAGCCCGGCACGCAGCACTTGCCGAGATCGTTGCGCAGGAGATCGACGATCATGACGTTCTCGGCGCGGTCCTTCGCGCTCGAGCGCAACTCTTCGGCCAGCGCGCGGTCGCGCGCGGGATCTGGCGGAGCGCGGCCGCGTGCCCTTGATCGGCTTCGTCTCGACGCGGTCGCCGTGCAAGCGGAGGAACCGCTCGGGCGACGAGCACACGATGCGGCCGTCGGGCAGATCGAGATACGCGGCAAACGGCGCCGGATTGATCTCACGCAACCGCAGGTACGCGTGCCACGCGTCGCCTTCGGCGCGCGCTCGAAACCGCTGCGTCAGGTTCACCTGGTAGCAATCGCCGAGCCGGATGTGCTCCTGCACGCGGCGGAACGCGTCGCTGTACGTGGCGCGGCTGTAGTTCGCGACCGGGCCGCGTCAACACGCGAAACGCGAGCGGCGGCGGCACGGGCTCACCCTGCACGCGCGCAAGCAGCCGCGGCCAGTCGGCGAACGTGCGCGGATCGCGACCCGCGCCGACGAGCCAACTGCGCCGCTGCTCGTGGTCGACGACCACGGCCCAGTCGTAGAGACCGACGGCGAGATCGGCCATGTCGATGTCGGCGGCCGCGATCGCCGGAATCCGTTCGAATCTTCGTCCGAGGTCGTAGCCGAGATAGCCGACGGCACCGCCGGAGAACGGCAGCCCAGGTGCGCCGGACAGCGCGTTCGCCGAGCTGCTCGCGCAGGAGCTCGAGCGGCGGCCGCGTCGACGTCGAAGCAGCGCCGTCGCGCGCGCGAATCTCGGTCACCGTGCCGCGCGTGCGCAGCGTGACGTACGGATCCGCCACGAGAATGTCGAACCGCCCCGTCGAATCGACGCCTTGCGCCGCGCTGTCGAGCCACACGGGCCACGGCAGATCGGCGAGCGTGCGGAACCGCGCCGCCACGGCTGACGGAATAGTCGAGCTCTGTGATCCTCGGCGTGGACAAGTGCGGCTCCATGTCGCGGTGCGGGACCGCGGCATCTTCTTCTCTGCGGCGGCGCGTAGGGACTTCCGGGTGATCGCGCAGCAGTGTACGGTTGAGGGGTTGCGAAGAAAAGAAACGGGGGCCCGGCGGAATGACCACTTTCGAACGCCGCACGTTGCGGATCAACGGCATAGACACGGTGCTGCTCGAAGCCGGCAGCGGGCCCACGCTCGTATACTTCCACGGCGCCGGCACGGTCACGGGTTTCGACTTCGCCAATCAGTGGGCCAAGAAGTTTCGCGTGCTGATCCCGTACCACCCGGGCTTCGGCGCGTCGGCCGACGACCCGGCAGTCATCACCGAGATCCACGACTACGTGCTGCACTACATCGAGCTGTTCGATCAGCTCGGGCTCGCGCGCTTCAAGCTCGTCGGCCAGTCGATGGGCGGCTACATCGCGACGAAGTTCGCGATCGAGCACCGCGGGCTCGTCGAGAAACTCGCGCTCGTGTGCCCGATCGGCGTTCCCACCGCCGAGCCGACCGTCGATTTCCTGAAAACGCCGCCGGAGCAGTTGCCCGCCCTCCTCGCCTTCGACCCGCAAACCGTGATCAAGCACCTGCCCCAGGGCGAGCCGAGCGCCGAGTTCATCGCCGAGCGCGTGAAGGAAGCGGGCACCGCGGGCCGTGTGCTCGCCGGCGGCACGTTCGACCCGAAGCTGCCGCGGCACATGCATCGCCTCACGATGCCGACCATGCTGATCTGGGGCAACAACGACAAGCTCACGCCGACCGCGCAACACAAAGCCTGGATGCGCGCCTTGCCGCGCGCGACGATTCGCATCTTCGACGACGCGGGGCACGTCGTGCTCGACGAAGCGCCGGCCGCCGTGACTGCGATCGGCGAGTTCTTCGGCACGCGCTGAAGCCGGGTTAGAGACCGACGATACGATCCGGCCTACTGTAGACGTTGAACCGGCCCGGCTTCAGGAAGCCGACCAGCGTCATGCCGAATTCGTTCGCGAGCTCCACGGCGAGCGACGACGGCGCGCCGACGGCCGCCACGAGCGGACACCCCGCCATCTTGGCCTTCTGCAACAGCTCGAAGCTCGCGCGGCCGCTGACCACGATGCCGCGACTCGCGAGCGGTAACTGGCCGTCGAGGAACGCGCGGCCGATCAGCTTGTCGAGCGCGTTGTGCCGGCCCACGTCCTCGCGCACGGCGACGACGCTGCCCGTGGCGTCGAACAGCCCCGACGCGTGCAGTCCGCCGGTCTGCTCGAAAACGGCCTGCCGCTCCTTGAGCGCACCGGGCAACGTGCCAAGCACGTCGGCGCGAACCTGGAATTGCATCGCGCTCGCGTCGTATTGACCCTGCACGGCCACGGCGTCGATCGACGCCTTGCCGCACACGCCGCAGCTCGACGTCGTGTAGAAGTTTCGCTCGAGCCGTTTGAAATCGACCGTGACGCCGGGCGTAAGCTCCACGCGCACGACGTTCGTGAGGCCGTTCGGCGCGGGCTGGCCGCGCGGCACCACGCCCTGCACGTCGGCGCGCGAGTGGATGATGCCCTCGGTGAACAGGAAGCCCACGGCGAGATCCTCGTCGTGGCCCGGCGTGCGCATCGTGACCGACACGTTCTCTTCGGCGCGGCTGCCGTCGCGGCGCGAATATCCGAGCCTGATCTCGAGCGGCTCCTCGGTGGCCACGACGTCGTCGGTGCCCGCCGCGCCGACGCGCCGCACGGCGACCTGCCGCGCCATCTGCTCTTTGCCCGCGTCGTCGATTCCGGTCATGCGCTTGCCGCTTGTCGCAGCGCTGCGATGTGCGGCTAGAGGCCGCTGGTGGGGAGTGCGAGCTTTTCGACGGCCTGCGCGGCCATCGGCGTGAGATCGATGCGCTTGCCTCGGTGGCCCTCGATGATCGCTTTGCGCATCGCGGGCGTCCAAAAGCGCGTCAGATGATCGGCGACGACAGCCGCGACCTTTTCCTTGTCGGGACCGTAATCGCTGTTCGCGGCGATCTGGTTCGCCATCTTGACGAGCTTTTCGACGTCCATGGCGGCGGAGCGTTAGCTCACTTTCTCCGGCTGGCGCGCGCGCTTCAAGTGTTCGAGCTGCTCTTCCGTGAACTTCGCGAACTTCTGCTGCCAGTCCGACAGCTTGGTGACCTTCGACGCTTGCACGGCCGTGACCTTGTACTCGGGGCAGTTCGTCGCCCAGTCGGAATTGTCGGTCGTGACCACGTTCGCGCCGGAGAACGGATGGTGGAACGTCGTGTAGACGACGCCCGGCTGGATCCGCTCGCTGATCACCGCGCGCAGCACGGTTTCGCCGGCACGGCTCTTGAGGCCGACCCAGTCGCCGTTCTCGATGCCGCGCTGCTCGGCGTCGTGCGGATGGATCTCGAGCACGTCCTCGTCGTGCCACTGCACGTTCTCGGTGCGGCGCGTCTGCGCGCCGACGTTGTACTGGCTCAGGATGCGGCCCGTCGTGAGCAGCAGCGGGTACTTGCGCGTCGTGACCTCGTCGGTCGGCACGTACGGCGTGACCTTGAACAGGCCCTTGCCGCGGACGAACTCGCCGATGTGCATCGTCGGCGTGCCGTCGACGGCCTTGTCGTTGCACGGCCACTGGATGCTGCCGAGCTCGTCGATCTTCTCGTAGCTGACGCCGGTGAACGTCGGCGTGAGCCGCGCGATCTCGTCCATGATCTCGCTCGGGTGCTTGTAGTTCATCGGATAGCCGAGCGCGTTCGACAAGCGCTGCGTGACCTCCCAGTCCTCGAGACCCGCGAGCGGCTCCATGACCTTGCGCACCGGCGAGATGCGGCGCTCCGCGTTCGTGAACGTGCCGTCCTTCTCGAGGAACGAGGAGCCCGGCAGGAACACGTCGCGAACTTCGCGGTCTCGTTCAGGAAGATGTCCTGCACGATCATGCACTCGAGCGACGACAGCGCGTTCGTCACGTGGTGCGTGTCGGGATCGGACTGCGCGACGTCTTCGCCTTGGACGTACAGCGCCTTGAAGTCGCCCGCGACCGCGGCGTCGAACATGTTCGGGATACGCATGCCGGGCTCCGGCTGGATCGTCACGCCCCACTCCTTCTCGAACAGCGCGCGCACGGCCGCGTCGGAGACGTGCCGGTAGCCGGGCAGCTCGTGCGGGAACGAGCCCATGTCGCAGCTGCCCTGCACGTTGTTCTGGCCGCGCAGCGGGTTCACGCCGACGCCTTCGCGGCCGATGTTGCCCGTGCACATCGCGAGGTTCGCGATGCCGATGACGGTGGTCGAGCCCTGGCTGTGCTCGGTGACGCCGAGGCCGTAGTAAATCGCGCCGTTCGGCCGCGACGCGAACAGAGCCGCGCCGCGCCGCGAACGATCTCGGGCGCGACGCCGGTTTCCTCGGCCACGTGCTCGGGCGAGTTCCCCGGATCGAAGATGAACTCGCTTCCACGCCTTGAAGCCCTCGGTGTCGCAACGCTCGGCGATGAACTCCTTCGCCTCGAGGCCCTCGGTCACGATGACGTGCGCGAGCGCGTTGACGACGGCGACGTTCGTGCCCGGGCCGCAGCTGCAGGTGATAGGTCGGCCTCGACGTGCGGCGAGCGCACGAGATCGATCTCGCGCGGGTCGAGCACGATGAGCTTCGCGCCCTCGCGCAGGCGCCGCTTCATCTGCGAGGCGAACACCGGATGCGCGTCGGTCGGGTTCGCGCCGATCACGATGATCACGTCGGACTTCATGACCGAGTCGAACGCCTGCGTGCCGGCCGACTCGCCGAGCGTGGTCTTCAGGCCGTAGCCCGTCGGCGAGTGGCACACGCGCGCGCAGGTGTCGACGTTGTTGTTGCCGAACGCGGCGCGCACGAGCTTCTGCACGAGGTAGGTCTCCTCGTTCGTGCAGCGCGACGACGTGATGCCGCCGACCGAGCCCTTGCCGTACTTGGCCTGGATCGCCCTTGATCTTCCTGGCGGTGAAGTCGAACGCCTCGTCCCACGAGACTTCGCGCCACGGCTCGTGGATCGTCTCGCGGATCATCGGCTTCGTGATGCGGTCCTTGTGCGTCGCGTAGCCGAACGCGAAGCGGCCCTTGACGCACGAGTGGCCGTGATTCGCGTGGCCGTCCTTGTTCGGCACCATGCGCACGACTTCCTGGCCCTTCATCTCGGCGCGGAACGAGCAGCCGACGCCGCAGTACGCGCACGTCGTGACGACGGAGTGCTCGGGCTTGCCCTGCGTCGATGAGCGTGTTCTCGGTCAGCGTCGCGGTGGGGCACGCCTGCACGCACGCGCCGCACGACACGCACTCGGAGTCGAGGAACGGCTGGTTCTGGCTCGCGCTGACTTTCGATTCGAAGCCGCGGCCCTGGATCGTCAGCGCGAACGTGCCCTGCACCTCCTCGCAGGCGCGCACGCAGCGCGAGCACACGATGCACTTGCTGGGATCGAACGTGAAATACGGATTGCTCTTGTCCTTCGGCGATGTCGAGGTGGTTCTCGCCCTCGTAGCCGTAGCGCACCTCGCGCAAGCCCGACGACGCCCGCCATGTCCTGCAGCTCGCAGTCGCCGTTCTCGGCGCACGTGAGGCAGTCGAGCGGGTGGTCGGAGATGTAGAGCTCCATCACGTTGCGGCGGACGTCGGCGACTTTCTTGTTCTGCGTCGTGACCTTCATGCCCTGCTTGGCGTCGGTCGTGCACGACGCCGGCAGACCCTTCATGCCCTCGATCTCGACGAGGCACAGACGGCACGAGCCGAACGGCTCGAGGGTGTCGGTGGCGCAGAGCTTCGGGATGTTGATGCCGGTCAGCGCCGCGGCGCGCAGCACGGTGGTGCCCTCCGGAACGGTGACTTCGTCGCCGTCGATCGTCAGCGTGATCTTTTTCGTCGACACCTCGGCAGGCGGCGTCCCGAAATCGGCTGCACGTTCATAGGGTACGTACGCGGTGCTCATGATGTTTGCTCCGTCGCCCGGCTGGGAGGTCCACCGGGTAGTCTAGGCGCGGGCCGTCAAATCCTCTGGGAAATGGTTCAAGACGCTCATCACCGGGAAGGGCGCCATGCCGCCCAGAGCGCACAGCGAACCGCTGATCATCGTGTCGCAAAGCTCGCGCAGCAGCACGAGGTTGGCGGTGGCGTTCTCGCCGCTGCGAATCCGGTCGATGACCTCGACCCCGCGCACGGCCCCGATCCGGCACGGCGTGCACTTGCCGCACGACTCGATCGCGCAGAACTCCATCGCGAACCGGGCCTGCTCGCCCATGTCCACGGTGTCGTCGAACACGACGACGCCGCCGTGGCCGATCATGGCGCCGACGGCTGCGAATTTCTCGTAGTCGAGCGCGGTGTCGAACTGCGACGGGGGCAGGTAGGCGCCGAGCGGTCCGCCGGACTGCACGGCGCGGATCGGTCGGCCCGTCGCGCTGCCGCCGCCGAAGTCGTACAGGATCTCGCGCAGCGTCAGACCGAACGCATTCTCGATCAGGCCGCCGCGCTTGACGTTGCCGGTGAGCTGGATCGTCAACGTGCCGCGCGAGCGGCCGACTGCCGAAGTTCTTGTAGAAGTCCGCGCCCTTGTCGAGGATGATCGGCACGCTCGCGAACGAAATCACGTTGTTGATGATCGTCGGCTTGCCGAACAGGCCTTTGATGGCCGGCAGCGGCGGCCGGTAGCGGACCATGCCGCGCTTGCCCTCGAGGCTCTCGAGCAGCGAGGTCTCCTCGCCGCAGATGTAGGCGCCCGCGGCCTCCCGAACCTCGAGGTCGAACGCGTGCTTGCTGCCTTGAATGCTGGCGCCGAGGTAGCCGGCCGCCCTGGCGCGCTCGATCGCCGCGCGCATCGTGCGGATGGCCTGCGGGTATTCGGAGCGGATGTAGACGAAGCCCTTCGTCGCGCCGACGGCGACGCCCCCGATCGTCATGCCTTCGATCAGCACGAACGGATCGCTCTCCATGATCATGCGATCGGCGAACGTGCCCGAATCGCCCTCGTCCGCGTTGCAGACGACGTACTTCTGGTCGGCCGGCCGCGCCGAGCACGGTCTTCCACTTGATGCCGGTCGGGAACGCGGCGCCGCCGCGGCCGCGCAGGCCCGAATCCGTGACCGTGGCGACGATCTGCTCGCCGCGTCATCTTCAGAGCATTCGCGAGCCCGCGGTAACCGCCGTGCGCCCGGTAGTCGTCGAGCGACAACGGATCGATGATGCCGACGCGCGCGAACGTCAGGCGCGTCTGCTTCGCCAGGTAGTCGATCTTTTCCGTGGGGCCGAGCGCGAGCGCGTGCTTGCCGCCGGTCAGGAATTTCGCATCGAACAGGCCCGGCACGTCGGCCGCGGCCACCGGACCGTACGCGATGCGCGTGCCGTCGACGATCGACCTCGACGAGCGGCTCGAGCCAGTACAGGCCGCGCGAGCCGTTGCGCACGATGTCGACCGGCGCGCCGCGGCGCTTTGCTTCGGCGGCGATGGCGCCGCGACGGCGTCGGCGCCGAGCGACCGGGCGGTCGTATCGACGGGGACGAAGACCTTGGTGGTCGTGGCCATGGCTACTTCAGGATCTCGTCGAGCCGCTGCGGGGTCACCCGGCCGTAGACGGTCTCGTCGACCATGACGGCGGGCGAGCAGGCGCAGTTGCCGAGGCAATACACCGGCTCGAGGGTGAAGCGGCCGTCGGCGGTGGTCTCGTGAAAATCGATCTTCAGCTTGCGCCGGGCGTAGTCCTCGAGCGCCCGGGCGCCCATCGACTGGCACGCCTCGGCGCGGCACAGATACACGGTCTGCTTGCCGGCGGGCTTGCGTACGGAAGAAGTGGTAGAAGCGTCACGACGCCATGCACCTCGGCGCGCGACAGATTCAGCACCTTCGCCGACGACCGGCACCGCGGATGTCCGGGACGTACCCGATCTCGTCCTGGATCGCGTGCAGAATCGGCAGCAGCGCTCCGGGCTCCGCCGCTCGCGCCTCGGCCAGGCGGCGTATGGCAGCTGTTTGTTCGTGCTCTCCCTGACTCACCGGCAGCGCTTCCCTGGACAGAAGAAACCCAATGGAACCATTAGTATACCCGCGCCTACTCGCGGCCGGGCCAGAAATTGTCAGCAGCTGGCCCCCTTCGCCTGCTGCGGATTCGCGAAACGAATCGGAGTCGTCCTCGCCGGTCCGCGGCGCGAGACACGTGAACCTTTCTCCACGAAAGGGGGAACCTGGACGCATTCTATCAGCGGGGTCGAGAGCCGTGCGGGCCCGAGTTCGCAAACGGCGAACGAAGGCTCATTCCACAAGGACCGAACGTCAAGTGTTTGTCATATAATGCCGCGCGGAGTGCAACGGTGGCGGGCCAGCAACGACTGCCACGAACGGCAAGTGCCGGGAGTTCTATGACGGACCAAGTGGGAATCAGCGGCTTCGCCGTATACGTGCCACCCTATCGCGTCGACCTCGAATCCTGGTGTCGCTGGACCAACAACCCCTGGGATAAGACCCGCGCCGTCGTCGGTCATAGCTTCCGGATGCGCGGTCCGGCGCAAAGCGTGTACACGATGGCCGCCAACGCCGTCATGCGGCTGATCGACAGCTACGGCGTCGATCCGCGCCGAGTCGGGTTCTTAGGGCTAGGTACCGAATCCAGCACCGACAACTCGGCCGGCGCCGTGATCGTCAAAGGCATGCTGGACGAGGGGCTCCAGGCCAGCGGGCGGCCACCCCTGGCACGCAACTGCGAGGTTCCCGAGGTCAAACACGCCTGCCTCGGCGGCGTGTACGCCTTGAAACACGCGCTGCGCTACCTGGCCCTCGAGCCGGACGACCGCTGCGCGATCGTGGTCAGCGCCGACATCGCCGAATACGCCCGCGGCAGCTCGGGTGAGCCCACCCAGGGCGCCGGCGCCGTGGCCATGCTGGTCGAGCGCAACCCACGCCTCCTGACCGTCCACCTCGAGCACATCGGCAGCGCCTCGTCGTATCGGGCCGTCGACTTCCGCAAACCGGTGCTCCGCAACATCATCCGCGGCAAGCTGAACTGCCACTTCCAGGATCTGCCCGTCTTCAACGGCAAGTACTCGACCACCTGCTACCTCGACGAAACCCAGCACGCGCTCGACGACATGTCGCGCCGCATGGGCCGCGACGCGCCGGAGTACTACCGCGAGCTCTCGGCGATCTTCATGCACCGCCCGTATCACCGGATGCCGGAGCAGTCGTTCGCGATGAGCTATCTGTTCGGCCTGGCCAACGACGGCGCCAGCGGACTGGCCGAGCTCGAGCGCCACTGCACTCGCGCGAAGATGGCGGTCGAGAGCGTGCTGATCGAGATGCGCTCGCAACCGGACATCCTGCAGCTCGTGAAGGACGGCAACATCGACGCCGACGCCTATCCGCTCAGCATGCAGCTGCTGAAAGACTTCCGCGCCAGCGAGGAATTCAGCGCGATGGTCGCGGCCAAGATGTCGCTCGGCTCAGAAATCATGAAGGACATCGGCAACGTCTATTGCGCGGCACTGCCGGCATGGATGGCCGCGGGTTTCGAAGACGCGTACCAGCGCGGCAGCGATCTCGCGGGCGGCAAGGTGCTCGCGGTCGGCTATGGCAGCGGCGACGCCGCCGAAGCGATTCCGATGACGGTCGCGCCCACGTGGCGCGAAGCAGCAGCGCTGATCGGCTTCGAAGCCGCGCTCGACTCCCACCAGGACCTGACTCAGGCGCAGTACGAGAACCTGCACGACACCGGCACGGCGCAGGGGCTCATCGAGCCCGACGACGGTTTCGTGATTCAGTCGATCGGCAGCAGCGCGAACCCGAACTTCAGCGACGAAGGAATCGAGTACTACCGCTTCGTGCGCTGACGCCGCTCAGCGCTGGCGCAGCCGCTCGGTCTGCGACTCGAGTTCCTTGATCAAGGTGTCGAGCGTACCGCTCGCGAGCACGCGCTGATACTCCGCTCGTTTCAGCGCCAGATCGCTGACGCCGTCGGCCACGATGTTGACGATGCGCCACCCACCGCTGCCCTGCTGCAGCAAATACTCGAACGACACGTCGGGCTGACCGGCCCGCGCGACTGCGGTCGTGACCTGCGCGCGCCCCGCCTCGGCCGCGGCCGCCGAGCGCGATCGGCCGAAACGTGTTCGGGCCCACGTTCACGAACCGCGCGGCATACGTCATGACGCTCAACCGTTGGAACGCCGCGATGAACCGCGCGCGATCGGCCTCGACGATCTGCGGCCACTGGCGTCGCAGCGCGAACTCCGCGATGTACGGCAGGTCGTGCGTCGCGACGATCAGCGGCTCGAGCGCTTTGTAGCGTTCGTCGACCGTGGCACGCGGGGACTGTTGCGCCAGCGACATGAGCCCGCGCTGTAACGTCGCGATCGTGGCTTCGGGCGTGTCCGTGGTGATGGCGATGTCGGCGGCCTGCGCGACGAGCGTCGCGCCAAGCAGCAGCGCTGCAAACGCCGCGCGGCACGAGGTGGCGAATAGTGTGGTCACGGCTGCGATTTTCCTCTCCGCGTGCTTTCGGCGCCAGTGGTGTGCCCGAGCGCTCTCAGTAGCGCACGCGGTACCACAGCAGGCCGACGTACTCGTGACACGCCTCGTGGAACTGGTTGAGGGCGCGCGCCGACGGTAGCCAATCCCCAAATTGCCATCGGGCCGTCGTCCGGCAACGTGTCGAAGCGCAAAGGCGCAGGGATGACGCTAACGCCATAGCGTTCAAACATTCCCACAGCGCGCGGCAAGTCACGTGCGTGCGTGACCAGCAGTACGCGGTGCCAGCTGCGCGCGTCGAGCAATTCCTTGGTATAGAGCGCGTTCTCCGCAGTATTGCGGCTCATCGTCTCCGTCAGAATTTCCGTGTCGATGCCGAACGTGGCGCGCAGCACCTGCGCCATGAGCGCAGCCTCCGCGTCGGACTCGCCCTGCACGCTACCACCGCTCAGCACGAGCGGCAGCCCCGTGGCGCGCTCCAGGTCAACCGCATATTGCAGACGAGCGAGCGTCGCAACCGACACGGTGTCGCGGCCGTACTCGGGCGCACGCCGATAACGGCCACCGGCCAGGACCACGATCGCGTCCGCGGCCGGCAGGTGATCGAGCGAGAGCGGCGGATAGCTCTCGAGCGGCGCCGTGAACGCGTCGACGGTAGCCGGCACGGACTGCAAGTACAGGAGTACGAAACCGGCGGCGACCAGGAGCCTGCGCTTGCCGCCGCGGAAGAACAGCGCGACAACGCCGAGCAGCAGCACGTTGCCCGGCGGGAACACGAGCGCTTCGAGGATCCAGGTGAACGGAGTGGTCATGATTTAGCGCGAAGCAACCTGCGCACTCAATGTTGCGCCAGAGACCGATCGTAGCTGCGGTTCTTCCATCTCGCACGCGAGCCGCGCCAATAACCGAAGGCCGAGGTCCACGTCATCGCGAGAAACAGCGCAGCCGCCAACGGCAACGTCAGCGCCCACGGCGGGCGCAGTCGGTAGAATCGCACGACCGGCAAGTACGCCGCGCTCATCGCAAGCCATGCGGCCGCGCCGACGAGCGCCGCAGTCGCACCGCCTCCGGGCAGCGCCGCCGCCACGGCCGCGACGGGCGCGAGCAACACCACGAGCATCAACACGCTCGTCAGCAGCAACAACGTGTTCGAGTAGTGCAGCTGCGTGAACGCGCTGCGGCTCACCATGGCCCAGAAATCGCCGAGCGCGGGATAGGTGCGCAGGCTGCGCACGGAGCGACTCACGCCAAGCCAGATAGGCGGCGCGGCGCGCTTCAACGCAGCGGCCAGCGTGCAGTCGTCGATCAGCGCTCCGCGAATCGCCGCGAATCCGCCGATCGCGCGCAGCGCGTCCGTGCGGACGAGCATGCAGCCGCCGGCGGCGGCCGCCGTCCGGCGCCGCGGATCGTTGCTCCACGCGAACGGATACAGCAACTTGAAGAAGAAGACGAACGCCGGCGTCAAGCAGCCGCTCCCAGAACGCTGGCGCAGTGCAGCTCGGCCATGATCGAGACGAGACTCGCATCGCGCCGCTGTGCCTCGCGCAGCAACGTCGGCACGAATCGGGAACCAAGCTCGATGTCGGCGTCGAGCAGCAGCACGAACGGCCGGTCCACGAGCTTGAAGCCCCTGCTCGAGCGCCCAGAGCTTGCCGGCCCAGCCGGGCGGCAGCGGCTCGCCGCGCAGCACGCGAAGCGCGAGCGCAGTCGGGTCGACCGCCGCGGCGCTCACGGCCGCCGCCGCGGTGCCGTCGCTCGACTGATCGTCGACGACGATCGCGGCAAGGCCCTGCCCCTGCGCGGCTAAAGCCGTGACGGTGCGCCCGATCACGTCGGCTTCGTCGCGCGCGGGAATCAGGACGGTAACGGCGGAGAGATCGGCGGACGCCTGCGCATCGGCATCGAGCCATTCGCGCAGACGATGCGCCTGGTGGGGCGCGACCAGTACGCCGAGCCACGCGAGCAGCGCCAATGCGCTGCACACGAGGAGCACGGTCATGCGGACACGGCGGCGACCGTGCCCGACCGCATCAGGCCTGGCGCTTGACGCGGCCGATCTGATCGACCGGGATCGCGATGCCCGGCGCGCCCTGGTGCAACACCGGCAGCTCCGGCGCGAACTCGCCGTCGAGCTTCGGCCCGAACAGGAACACGCCGAGCGCCGTCAGCGGGCTCGCGATCGTGTGCTCGACCGCCGTGCCCTCGTAGCCGCAGTGCGCCATGCAGTTGTCGCACTTCGGATTGCGGCCCACGCCGTACTTCTCCCACTCGGTGCTCTCCATGAGCTCCTTGAAGCTCTTGGCATAGCCCTCGTCGACGAGCAGGTAGCACGGCTTCTGCCAACCGAACACGTTGTACGTGGGGTTCGCCCACGGCGTGCACTGATAGCTCTGATTGCCGGCCAGGAAGTCGACGAACATGCTCGACTGGTTGAAGTGCCACTCGTTACCGCGCTGCTTGCCGATCTTGAAGATCGAGCGGAACAGCTCCTTCGACTTGCGGCGGCCCAGGAACACGTCCTGCCGCGGCGCGTGCTGGTAGCTGTAGCCCGGCGACATCATGATGCCTTCGACGCCGAGCGACATCGCGTAGTCGAAGAAATTCGCCACGTCCTCCGGATCCTCGCCCGCGTACAACGTGCAGTTCGCCGTGACACGGAAACCGCGCGCGCGCGCAGCCTTGATGGCCGACACGGCCCTGTCGAACGTGCCGTCGCGGCACACGGACTCGTCGTGGCGATCCTTGTTGCCGTCGAGATGGATCGAGAACGTGAGGTACGGCGACGGCGTGTACTGATCGAGCTTCTGCTCGAGCAGCAGCGCGTTCGTGCACAGATACACGAACTTCTTGCGCGCGACGATGCCCTCGACGATCTTCGGCATCTCCTTGTGGATCAGCGGCTCGCCGCCCGGGATCGACACGACCGGCGCGCCGCACTCGTCGACGGCGTTCAGCGCGTCCTCCACGGACATGCGCTTACGCAGAATCTCGTCCGGGTAATCGATCTTGCCGCAGCCGGAGCAGGCCAGGTTGCACTGGAACAACGGCTCGAGCATCAGCACGAGCGGATAGCGTTTGTTGCCCTTGAGCTTCTGCTCGAGGATGTAGCGTGCGATGCGATAGGTCTGTACGACCGGAATACCCATGACTTCTCCAGATTGTCGCGTATGTTCAGCCGTCCGTGCCCGTGCTGGCCAGCATACCATCGAGGTAATTGGCCTTGATGTGCACCCATTCCATCTTGAACCACGGCGTGAAGCGTTCGGGCGTCGCCGCGAGCTCGCGCTCGAGCGTCGCGACGTCGACCCAGCGCCAGGCCGCGATCTCGTTGACGTTGACGTCCACCGGGCCGTCGTAGCGACCGTAGTAGACGGAGCAGATATTCGTTCTCGGCGCCGACGGCGCCGAACTGTGCTTGATACTTGAACTTGTACAGAAACGTCGAGCGGGCACTCGAAGCCGAGCTCTTGCTTGAGCCGCCGCACGACCGCGTCCTGCATCGACTTCGCCGCGCCGCGGATGCGAGCAGCAGGTGTTCGACCAGTAGTTCGGCCACAGCATCTTGGTGGGGCTGCGCTGCTGGAGCAGCAGCTCGTTGGCCGCAATTGAAGCACGAAGATCGAGAACGCGCGGTGCAGCACGCCCTTGCCGACGATGACAATCGTTCTTTGACTTGAAGCCGATCTCGCGGTCGAGCTCGTCGACGAGGATCAGCTGCTCGCTGGCATTGGAAACGACTTCCTCACGCGCCATTCAGATCCGCTCCGAGTCGCACCGGCATGCGCCTGGAAGCCCGCCGCGCGGATCGCGCTCACGACCGGCTCCGTGTCGCCGTCGCAGATCGCGATGATCGAGCCGCCGCCGCCGCCGCCCGTGAGCTTGGCGCCGAGCGCCCCGTTCTCCCGTGCGATGTCGCAGACCTTCTCGAGCTCCGGGGTCGAGACCTGCAGGGCGTTCAGCATGCCCTGACAAATATTCATGAGCTCGCCGAGCGTTGGCAAGTCATTGTCCTGAATGGCCTGTATCCCGCGCAGCGTCAGAGCGTCGATCTGGTCGAAAATGCGCTCGTACAGCTTTTTGTCTTGCTGCCAAGCCTCGCGCACGCGGCCGACGGTCTTCGCCGTGAGCCCTTCGAAGCCCGTCATGCCGATCACGGCCGGGATCGGCTCGCGGATGTTCAGCGGCTCGACCAGCGGCGGCTCGCCGGTCCGGAACACGAGCGGCCTTGCCGTAGCACGCGAGCGTATTGTCGAGCCCGCTCGGGCTGCCGTGGGCCACCTTCTCGGACTCGAACGCGAGCCGGTTGACCTGCGCGTCGGTCAGAGCCCAGGCTGGAAATGCTTGTCGAGCGCGCGCACGATCGCAACGGCCATGGCGGCCGAGCCGCCGAGGCCCATGCTGCGCGGCACGTCGGGGAAAACCTCGATGCGCATCGCACGGCTGGCTCAAGCCGAGCTGGTCGAGCACGACGCCGGCCGGCCGCTCGAACGAGCGCCGCTCGTTCGGGTTGCTCGCGAGCCGATACTCCACGCCCCAACGCGGGATCAGAAGATGAATGCCCTCGTCGCAGTCCTCGACGAGCGCCTTGATGGTGAGCGGGATCGGCGCCGCGATCGCGTGGCGGCCGTAGACGACCGCGTGCTCGCCGAGCAGGATCACCTTGCCGTAGCCGACGCCCATCTTCGGCTTCCTGGCTGCGCTTCGCGCGTGCGCGCCGGGCTTCACGCGACGGCGCTCGTCCTGCACCTCGGTGACGATCTCCTGCGCCTTCCAGACCTTGATGACGCCGCTCTGGATCAGCCGATCGAGCACGTCGTCGAAGATCTCCTTCGGCGTGCCGGCCGCGGTCACGACGCTGCGCGCGTGCAGCGTCATGTGGCCTTTCTGGATGCCTTCGGTCGCGAGCGCGCGGATCGCGGCGAAGTTCTGCGCGAGGCCCGACGGCCGCCATCACCTGCGCGAGCTCCGTGGCCGACTCGACGTCGAGTAGCCGCAAGTTCAGCGCGACGGTCGGGTTCGACTCGAGCGGCGCGCCGACGATGCCGACCTTGATCGGCATCTCGATGCGCCCGCAGAGGTTGCCCTGCTCGTCCGCCCACCAGTCGGTCAGCGACGAGTAGCGCCCGCTGCGCGCGGCGTAGGCGTGCGCGCCGGCCTCGATCGCGCGCCAGTCGTTGCCCGTCGCGATCGCGACCGGATCGATGCCGTTCATGATGCCCTTGTTGTGCGTCGCCGCGCGGTACGGATCGACGGCGGCGAAGTCGGCCGCGACGATGATGCCGTCGCGAGCCTGCTCGCCCGTGTAACCCGTGCCCGCAAGCTGCGTCGAGCGGAATCTTGCAGTTCGCGCGCACGAGCGCGCGGTCCGTCAGGTTCGACAAGATCCGCAGGAACACCTCGCCGCCCGTGATCGTCTCGATCAGCGGCGCGATGCCTTCGCACATGCCGTTGACGAGGTTCGCGCCCATCGCGTCGCGCGTGTCGACGAGCAGATGCACGACGAGCATCTGCTGGCCGCTCGAGGGCAGCGGATGCACGAACAGCTCGATGTCACGCGCGCCGCCGCCGCGCGCGACCATGTTCGGGTGAAAGCTGTTGGCGAGGTTGATCAGATCTCGCTGGCGCCGTCGCGCAGCGCCGCTTCGCACGCTCCATGTCCGGCAGGTTCACGACCTGGATCTGGCCGATCAGGATCGGGTCCGTCGCCTCGGCGCGGAACCCGCCGCACGCCCGGATCAGCTTGCAGGCCGAGCTGAGCGCCGCGACCACGGACGGCTCCTCGACGACCATCGGCACGACGTAGTGCTTGTCGTTGACGAGGAGGTTCATGCCGAGACCGAGCGGCAGGCCCATCACGCCGACGACGTTCTCGATCATCTTGTCGGCGGCGTCGAGATCGAGGGTGTGCGTGCCCGTCGAGAGCGCGCGGAAATCGGCTGCTGTTGATCAGGCCGCGCTCGTGAACGGCACGAACGCGCTCCTCGACGCTGAGTTTGTAGAAATCCGGAATCCGCAACCGGTCGATCACGTCCACCGCTCCCCGACGCTCGCCTCGGCCACTCGTTCGACTGTCAGGCCGCTCTCGGCCAGACGAGACTTCGATCACTCGAAATCCTCGCTCGGTCACCGACCGCATTGAACGCGCGAGCGCACCCTGAATCGATCGCGCACGCGAGACCGAGATCCCCGCCGCCGGCGCCGCTGACCTTGTAAGCCACGCCGATGCTGCCGGGCATGCTCGCCGATCTGCCGATGCTCGGCCGTGACGATATCCGCACCGATAGCTTCCCCCAGAGCCGCAAGGCCGCGGCCGTAATCCGCGAGCGAATTCATGAACGCAGCTGCCGCATCCCCTCGCGCGGCCGCGCACCCGGCCTCCGCCGCTTCCGCTCAGCCGGCGGAGCAACGCCGCCGCCTCGGCTGGCCGAGCCGCCTGCGAAGCCCGAAAGTGCGCAACGAACTCGGGCGTGGAGGCCGAGCGGCCGGCAAAAATACCGGCGAATCCTACACTGTTCGGCAGTCGGACTGAACCAACTTGGGGCGCGCGCGCGACGTCGAGACGGAAGCTCCACGACCCCCCCGTGAATGCCGCCGCGACGTCGATGCCGCTGCCGCGGCCGCCCTGGAATGCTCGATGCTGGCCCACCAGCGCGGCGAGGCTCGTTCCGGCGCGTGTCGAGCCCCGCGCCGACGTACGCGGCCCACGCCCCGGCCCAGGCGCACAGCACGGCGGCGCTGGAACCCAAGCCGAGCTTGTCGGCCTCGGCGAAAAAGGCGGACGAATCGAGCAGTCGCCGCGCCAGGCGACGCCCTGCGGCGCCAACGCCGTCACGAGTGTCGAGCAGCTTGAAGCCGCTCGAAGCGCCCGGCGCGAACGACGCCGTCCGGCTGCTCGGCCTCGCGTCTCGCAGATGGCATGCGCGTCGCGGCTCGGCTCGATCGCGCTACGGCGTAGCGGTCGATCGCGAGCACGAGCGCCGGCGCGCCGTCGAGCACGGCATACTCACCGAGCGCCACGAGCTTGCCCGGTGCGCGCGCCTGAGCGACACTCAGCGCAGCTCCGCGCCGGGCCCGAGCCGGCTCGTCAGCAGTCGAGCACCCCGGGCACGTCGCGCAACGCAGCCTCGACGCTGCGATCTCGCCTCGGGGAGCGCAGACGGCCTTCACTTGCGGGCCGGCGTCGATCGTGAAGAACACCGGCACGCCCGACGGCACGCAAGCGGCGGATCGCGTGCACGCATTCGACCGTCGCGCCGTTCCAGTACAGGAGCGGCGGCGTCGCGGCGAGCGCGGCCGCGTGCATCTTGAAGCAGTTGTGCTCCGCCACCTCCGCGAGCGCAGCGAAGTCGCGCGCGCGAATCGCGTCACGTGCGGCTCGCGAGTCATCGGCCTGAGTTGCCCACCCAAGCGGAATAGTACGGAGAGGAAACCGCGGAGCGCTCCATCCCGCTGCGCGAGCCGACCTCCTTCTCGCCCGTGGCGGTCATCGCGATCACGACCTCGAGCGGCCATCGTCGGCGTCGAGCAACGGCTCGGCGAAGCTGTCGGCGCCGTCCGGCGCATGCCCGCATGCATCTCGACGAAGCCGCCGAACACGGACCGAGCGGCGGAGCCCGAGCCGCTGCCGCGCGAGCACGCTGCGCTCGCGCGGCGCGAGGTCGAGATCGAGCGCGGCGGTCGCGGCCGTCACGAGCGCGGCGAAGCCCGAGGCCGACGACGCGAGGCCGGCGCCGGTCGGGAAGTTGTTCGAGCTCGTGACGCGCGCGCGAGTGCGAACGCCTGCGCGTTCGCGGAGCAAATCGAGGCACGCCGACACCTTCGCGAGCTGATCGGCGCGGCGTTGGCCGTCGAGCGAGAGCTCGTCGGCGGCGGAGCCGTTCGATCGAACTCGACGTCCGTATCCGACCAAAGCGCGTCGAGCGTGATCGAGATCGAGCCGACCGCGGGCACGTTGAGCCGCGCGTCGGCCTTGCCCCAGTACTTCACGAGCGCGAAATTCGCGCGCGCCCGAGCGCTCGCGCGCCGGCTGCCTACCGCGCGCTCAGAAGTAGCCATGGCTCTTGAACCAATCGATCGCGTCCGCGATCGCTTGCTCCGCCGGGCGCCAGCGATAGCCCAGCTCGCGCTCGGCTTTCGCGCTGGAGAAATACATGTGCTTCTTCGACATTCGCACGCCGTCGAGCGTCGCGCGCGGCTCGCGCTTGGTGACGAGTGCCACGGCCTCGCCGCATCGCGGCGATCGGATAAACGACCCAGTGCGGCAGGCGCACCGTGGTCGCCGGGCGGCCCGTGTGCTCGCCGACGACCTGCAGGATCTCGCGCAGACTCAAATCCCGGCCGCCCAAAATGTAGCGCTCACCGCGCCGGCCGAACCTTAGCGCCAGCAGGTGCCCTCGAGCAACGTCGTCGACGTGCACGACGTTGAGCCCCGTGTCGACGTACGCCGGCATCCGGCCCGCGGCGGCATCGAGGATCACACGGCCCGTCGGCGTCGGCTTCACGTCGCCGGGGCCGATCGGCGTCGAAGGATTCACGATCACGACGTCGAGATCGAGCTCTTTCGCGCGACGCGCGACCGCCTGCTCCGCGAGAAACTTCGAGCGCTTGTACACGCCGATCATTTGCTCGAGCGTCACCGGCGTGGTCTCGTCTGCCGGCGTCTTGTCTGCATTGATGCCGAGCACCGCGACGCTCGACGTGTAGACGACGCGGTCGACACGCGCCTCCGCAGCCGCGGCCTCGAGCACGTTGACCGAGCCGTCGACGTTCGTCTTGTACATCGGCGCGGGATCGGCGACCCAGAGGCGGTAGTCGGCGGCGACGTGAAAAACGGCCGGCGCAACCGCGCGCGGCCTCGCGCAGCGACGCGGCGTCGTTGAGATCCCCTTCCGCGATCTCGACGTCGAGGTTCGCGAGGTTGCGCCGATCGCTGCCCGGCCGCACGAATGCGCGCACGCGCTGCCCGTCCGCGAGGAGCGCCCGCACGACCGCGGCGCCGAGGAAGCCGTTCGCGCCCGTGACGAGATTCGGCGCGGCAGCGCTCACGCTCGCGCCGCCGCTGCGCACGCTCGGCGCGCACCTTCAACCACGCCGGCAACGCGATCAGCGTGAACGCCATGCTGACGCAGAGACCGATCGCCAGCATCACTCCCATGCTCGCGGTGCCGACGTGCGACGAGAACGCGAGAATGCCGAACGTTGCGACGATCGTGAGGCCGCTCGCGAGCACTGCCCGCATCGCGCTCGTGTCGAAGAGCTGCTCGGCCGTTTCCGTACGCATCCGATGCACGACATGGATGCCGCTGTCGACTCCGAAGCCGACGAGCATCGGCAGCGCGATGATGTTGGCGTAGTTGAACGGCATGCCTATCGCGACGGCGGCGCCCGCGGTCACGAGCTTGGAAAGCGCGATCGGCAGGATCACGAGCAACACTTCCCGCCAGCGCCGCAGGACCAGGAAGATGATTACGCTGACTATCGAGAACGCGTACAACAGCGCGAGCTCGAACGCGTGCACGACCGTGCTCGACGCCTCTTGATAGACGACCGGCGGGCCGGTCACTTTCGGCTACGACGCCGCGCACCGCCGCGATGAAGCGGCGTGCCGCGGCGTTGTCGCTCACGTCCTCCGCGGGCGTGATCTCGACGAGCTCGCGGCCGTCGGAGCTCACGTAGCGCGACGCAAGCTGCTCCGGCAGCGCGTCGCGGCCGAACGGATGCGCCATCAGACCCGACGCCAGGCGGCGCGAGCTCTGGAGGCAACCCTTCGGTCAACGCAGTATCGAGCGCGGCCAGCCGTTGCGTCGCATTCGCGGGTGGTTCCGCAGCGAGCGTCGCGCGCAACTTCGCGGCGGCCGCATCGCAGCGCGGCCGCTGCGGGTCGGTCGGCCGTAGCGTTCTGAAGCGCCGCAAGCGACGCCGTCGAGACGCTCGGGATCCGCCGCACGCGCGGCTGAGCTGCGCGAAACCCGGACCCATGACGAGCTTCAGATCGTCGAGCAGCGGCGATCTTCTCGTCCTGGTCTTTCGGCACGAGCGAGTCGATCGTGATTACGTTGCGTACCTGCGGCAGGCCGCGCAAACCCGCGGCCCACTCGAGTCGCCGTCGCGTGATCGGGCGCGACCGCCTCGAGATTCAGCAACTGTGCGTCGCCGCTCGCCGCGAGCTCGAGCAGAGTCTCGACGGACTCGCTCTTCGGGTCGCGAAGGTGGATCGGGTTGCTGTCGAACGTACACCCAGCGCAGCGCGACGGCGGACGCGACGATCACGACGGTCGCGACGGCGAGCACCGCGCGCGGGTGCCGGTTGAACGGCACGAAGATGCGCGGGTCGAGAACCGTCCGAGCGCTCGCAGGACCGCGCAGCGAAGACGCGAACTGCACCACGAGCGCCGGCAGCAGCGTCGTGGCGGCGATGAAGCCGAAGAAAATGCCCGTGCCCGCAATCCAGCCGAGCTCCGCGACGCCCTGGAACTGCGTCGGAATG
The DNA here is from genome assembly GCA_963748045.1 of uncultured Gammaproteobacteria bacterium. GTDB lineage: Bacteria > Pseudomonadota > Gammaproteobacteria > Steroidobacterales > Rariloculaceae > FEN-1219. Next base: position 277,998 of record CAVVIC010000008.1, on the reverse strand, counting down.
AAAGCGTAGAACCCCGCGGCCGTCGTGAACGCAGCGAGCAGGAGCGACGAGCCGACACCGCGCATCGTCGTCGAGCAGCGCCGGCTCGGCCGCGTAGCCCTCCGCGACGAGCTCGCGTAACGCATCAGGACGTGAATCACGTAGTCGGCCCCGAGGCCGACGTTCAGCACCACGAACATGATCGACAGCAGATTGAGGTGGCCGACCGTCGCCGCGGCGAACGCGGCGGTGTACGCCAACCCGGCGAACAGCGCAGTCACCGACATCGCGAGCAGACGCCACGAACGCAGCGCTACATAAAGGATGCCGCAAACGAGGAGCAGCGTCGGCGATGCCGCCGATGCCGGCGGACGGCGCTCACGCTCGCGAGCTCGTCGTGCTCCATCGCGACGCTGCCGCTAAGCCGCACGGTAACCGGCTCGGCCTCCGCCTGCGTTGAGCCGCGCGACGATCGCGCGAACCCCGTTGATCGCGGTGGTCGCGGGTTGGATCTTGCCGAAGTCGAGCGCGGGCTGAAGCACGATGAGGCGCCGAGTGCTCGCTGCTGCGCGGCGCCTGTCGAGATCAAGTTGCCCCATGCGAGCGGCTCGCCGCGTCGCCCGCGCGCCGTGCCTTGTCGAGCACTCGCGCGAGCTCCGCAGTAGAGCGGCGTCGCGCTGCGCGATGTGCGCCGGGCTGCGCGCGCCGGCGGCGCAGCGTCCGTGTCGCGACGTCGAGCACCGCGGCGCCGTCGAAGCGAGCCTGCAAGAGGCCCGAGCAGCGGCTGCGCGGCGGTGAGCCGGTCCGCCGAGCTCGCTCGAGCTGCGGGCGTGGTAGGTAAAGCGAGCCCGTTGCGCTCGAAGAACTCGCCCTCGCCCTGCAACAAGATCGAGTGATAGAGATCCGGCTGCGCGCCGCAGCTCGGCGAGCATCTGCGCCGCGAACGCGTCGGCGCGCGCGGGCGTACGCGCGTCGATCACGATCAGCAGATTGCGGTCGCGTGACGGGAACGCCTCACGGTACTCGTTGAAGTTCTGCCGCCAGGCGAGCGTCGGCGAAATCATGTTCGTCGTGTCGGTGTTCACGCCGAGGTGGCCGGCCGCGTACCAACCGCGCGAGAACCGTCGCGAGCAGGCTCACGAGCGTCGTGGACCTCGGCCACGCAATCACGCAGCCCGACCCATCGCGCCGAGCCAGACTCCGATCGTATCGGCTACTTTCGCCACGGAGCCTCAGCCCTGTCCCGCGGCGCCGTCGAGCAACCGCCGCGCCGGCAACGCTCTGCGCGAGCCGCACGAGCACCGCGTTGGCTTTGCGATAGCGCTGCGCGAGCCGCCACAACGCCTCGCCACTCGCCGGGCCGCACGATCGCACCGAGCGCCGCGGCGCTCCGCGTGTCGCCGCGCGCGTCGATCCACTTCTCTGCACCCGCCGGCAGAGCGTCGCCCTGCGCGTCGACGACCACGCGCAGCGCGACGAACGGCACGCGGGCGCGCGCCGCGACAGTGGCGATCGCCGCCGATTCCATGTCGACGGCGACGGCCGCAAGCGCCGTGGCCGCCGCGGCTTTCGCGGCCGGCGAGCCGAGCGCCGCGGGCACGGTCAGCAGGTCGCCGAAGCTCACGGCGAAGTCCGCGGCGAGCGCCGCGAGCCGCTCGTGCCACGCGGCAGCGACGGCGAACGTCTCGCCGCGCTGCATGATGACGCGCCGCGGCAGGATCACGGTGCCGGGCTCGATGTCGGCCGCGAGCCCGCCGGCGAGCCCCCACGAGACGAGCGCTTGCGCGCCCGCCGCGATGGCGGCCGTCGCGCACTGCGCGGCGCGTTCGGGGCCGGGGCCGCTCTGCACGAGCGACCAACCGAGCGCCGCGTGCGGCACGCGCGCGAGCGCGGCACGCTCGTTACCGAGCGCGGCAATGATTGCGGTGCGGGGCACGGCAGCCGGCACGGCGCCGCCGCTAAACGACATCGATACGCCGGTCGAGCCAGCCGCGGCTCGCGTGCGCCGGCGATGGCCGCCGTTTCCGCCGCGAGCGGCAACCCGTCGGCGGCGCGCGCGAAGATCAGCTTCAGCGCGCGATTGCTGAGCAGCGTCAGATTCGTCGCGAGCACCGTGGCCTTGACCGTGCGGCGCGACACCTTGACCTCGGCGCCGGAGCGGAACGTCGGATGCGCATGCAGCTTGCGCAGCGTCAGCACCGCGAGCCCGATCGCCCAGAGACAGAAACGCCGAATGCCCTTCTCGCGTTTCGGAATCATGCACGTGTACTCGAGCGCGTTACGCAGATGCGCGTGCGCGACGCCGATCAACCGCTCGAGCCCTTCGCGAAACGCGTCGCCCTTGTGCAGATCCTCGAGCCGCGCGAGATCGAAGTCCTGCGCGAAGACCGAGCGCGGCAGCCAGCACGCGTTCGCCTGACGATCGTCCCAGATGTCTTTCAGGATGTTCGTCATCTGCAATCCCTGGCCGAACGACACCGCGAGCTCAGCATCTTCTCGCGATGCGGCGCAAGCTCCGGGCAGTGCAGGCAGAACAGCTCGGTGCACATCTCGCCGACGACGCCGGCCACGTAGTAGCAGTACTCCGCGAGCTCGTCGAGATCTTCGAGGCCCTCGGAGGCTCTTGTTGCGCTGAAACTCGGGCATGCCCTTGCACATGATCGCGACGCACCGCGTCAGCGCATCGCGCTCGGGCGGCGAGAAGCCGTGCGTCACGCGAATGACGGCGGCCGTGTTCCGCACGAGGTCGCGCTCGGCAGGCAGCGAACGCGACGACAACAACGGAAACAGCTCGGCCGCGAACGTCTCGGCGCTCTGCTCGCCTTTGACCACGGCGACGAACCGCGCGTGAAACTGCGACTTCTGCTCGTTGTCGAGGCCGACGTCGTCCTCGATCGTGTCGGCGAGGCGACACAGGAGGTACGCATTCGTCATGACGATCGCGAGCTCGTGCGGCAGCACGGGAATCGTCAACGCGAACGTGCGGGACACACCCGGGAGAATCGCAGATTGATAAGCGAAATCGTCGGCGGACGCGCGATTTGTTCGGCTAGATTCGGAGACCACGAATGCTTGCGCCGGGCGCGCCGTTTCAATGTTAGGATTGCCGCGCATGATACCACGGGCCTCTATGGACGCGTTCGCCGAGCGCCTGGAATACTACCGCCGCAGGGTCGATGACAAGCTCGCCGCCGTCCTCGGCGCGGGCCGCGACGTGCCGGAGCGGCTGCTCGAGTCGATGCGCTACTCGGTGCTCGGTGGCGGCAAGCGGGTCCGCCCATTGCTCGTGTACGCGAGCGGCGAGCTCGCGGGCGCCGCCGAAGACGCGCTCGACGCAGTGGCCGCCGCCGTCGAGCTGATTCACGCCTACTCGCTCGTCCACGACGACTTGCCGGCCATGGACGATGATGATCTGCGGCGCGGCCGACCCACGACGCACAAGCAATTCGACGAAGCTACGGCGATCCTCGCCGGCGACGGTCTACAGGCGCTCGCGTTCGAGATCCTCGCGACCGATCCGGCGCTTAACGCTGCGCCGCAGCGCCAGGTCGCGATCGTCGGCTGGCTCGCGCGCGCGGCCGGGCCCGCGGGCATGGTCGGCGGACAGGCGCTCGACATGGACGCGGAAGGCCGGCGGCTCGACGAGCGCGGCCTCGAGCAGATCCACCGCCGCAAGACGGGCGAGCTGATCCGCGCCGCGATCATGATGCCGGCCGAGCTCGGCTCGTTCACCGCCGCAGAGCGCGCGAACCTCGACACGTTCGCGCGCGACATCGGGCTCGTGTTCCAGATTCGCGACGACTTGCTCGAGGTCGAGCAGGACACGGCGACGCTCGGCAAGAACGCCGGCAGCGACGCGAGCAATCAGAAGTCGACGTATCCCTCGACGCTTGGGCTCGATGGCGCACGCAAGCGCGCAGCGGACACGCAGAAGCGAGCCGTCGACGCGCTGCAGACGCTCGGCGAGAAGTCGCATAGCCTGCTGTGGCTATCGGACTTCATCCTGAACCGAACGTACTGACCGGCTCGGCTCAATACGAGATCAGGCTCACGATCTTCGTGACCGTCGAGCTTCGCGCGCCCGGACAGGAACGTCAGCTCGATCAGGAACACGCACGCCGCGACCGCACCGCCCTGCCGCGCGACGAGCTCGGCCACGGCCGCCGCCGTGCCGCCCGTCGCGATCACGTCGTCGACGATCAAATAGCGGCCGCCGCGCTGCAGCGCGTCCTCGTGGATCTCGAGATGATCGACGCCGTACTCGAGCGCGTAGCTGACGCTCAAGGAACGTCGCGGCAGCTTGCCGCGCTTGCGCACGAGCTCGAGCGGCAGACCGAGCCGCTGCGCGAGCGCCGCGCCGAAGATGAAACCGCGCGACTCGATCGCGAGGATCGCGTCCGCGCGCAGCCCTTCGCAACGTTGCGCGAGCTGCTCGATGGCCGCGCGAAACGCCGCCGGGCTCGCGAGCAACGGCGTAATGTCCTTGAACACGATCCCGGGCTTCGGGAAATCGGGCACGTCTACGATGAGCGCTTTGATCTCGGCGGGTGTCATTGCTGGGTCGCTGGTCCTTAAGCCACAATGCCGCGTCGCATAGTAGCAAACCCGTTACGCCCCACCGATGAGCTTTGCGCAGAGTTGCGTCAGCGGCGCGGTCAGCGCCCTGAACGCGGGCGGCCGCGCTTTGCGCCGTTTCGGCGTGGATCCGCCGTCGCTCGATGTCGATCGACCTGCGGCGCGCCGCGTTCCGCCGCGCCGGCTCGACGAGCTTCGGCGCATGGGATTTCGCGGAGCCGCTCGAGCGGCTGCTTGAAGTCGTACCACGACGAAGCCGAGCTCACGACGCTCGGACGCATCACGGTGCGCGAGCTGCTCGTGAGCCTGCTCGAAAATCTGTTGCGCATGGAGGCCGAGCGCGCTGCGAACCCCGCGATCGAGCGCGCAGCAGATCGTCGCACCCGGTGTTCATCGTGGGCCTGCCGCGCACCGGCACGACGCACCTGCACGGCATGATCAGCCAGGACCCCGCGAGCCGCGCGCCGTTCACGTGGGAGGTCATGTACCCCGCCGCGCCGGTCACGACGCGGCGCGAGATCGATCACGCGCGCGCGCTGACCGACGCGCGCCTGAACTGGGCGAATCGACTCGCGCCCGAGTTCATGCGCATTCACCCGATCGCGGCGGATCTGCCCGCAGGAATGCATCGCGATCACGGCGCAGGCTTTCATGAGCATCCAGTTCCACACGACGCACAACGTGCCGTCGTATCAGGACTGGTTCGAAGACGCCGTGCAGGATCTCGGCTTCGACGTGCATCGCCGCCTGCTCCAGCACCTGCAGGCCAAGCGACCCGGCAATCGCTGGGTGCTGAAGGCGCCGGGCCACTTGTTCGCGCTCGAGGGTTTGCTCAAGCGTTACCCCGACGCGAGGGTCATCCACACGCACCGCGATCCGCTGCGCGTCATGGCGTCGATGGCGAGCCACGCGACCGTGCTGCGGCGCGCGTTCAGCGACCGCGCGGACCCGCGGCAGATCGCGGCCGACTGGGCCGACCGCTGGGCGCGCGCGCTCGACAAGTTCCTCGCGGTGCGTGACCGCGCGCCGGCGGAGCAATTCCTGGACGTCGACTTCGACGCGATCGAGGAGGATCCGCTCGCCACGATCGAGCGCGTCTACGACTTCCTCGGCTGGCGCGTGACGGCCGAAGCGCGCACGCGCGATCAATGCGGTTCCTGGCGGCGAACCCGAAGAACAAGCACGGCGTGCATCGCTACACGCTCGAGCAGTTCGGACTTGAGCCGCGCCGCGGAAACGGCGCGGTTTCGCGGCTACTGCGAGCGGTTCGGAATCGAAATACGTAGCGAGCGCTGACGCGCGTCTCGAAGTGCAGGCGCCCGCCTCAGTCGTTGCGGCGCGGCTCCTGAACGGCAGGCGTGGCCATGCCGCCCATCAACCGATCGACGATGCGGCTCACGTGTTGCGGCGACCGTGTCTTGCGCGCGAACAACGAGTACGCCACCGGCACCGCAATCAGCGTCAAGAACACGGCTACCATCATGCCGAAGAACACGACGATGCCGATCGGTCGGCGCTGCTCCATACCGGCGCCGCTAGCCAACATCAACGGCAGCGCGCCGAACGACGTGCAGAGGCTCGTCATCAGCACCGGACGAAGCCGCGTTTGGGCGGCCTGGATGATCGCTTCAGTGAACTCGATGCCACGATCGCGCAGTTGATTCGCGAACTCGACGATCAGCACGCCGTTCTTGGCCGCGATGCCGATCAGCATGATCACGGCGATCTGGCTGAAGATGTTGATCGTGAGACCGAACAGCTTGAGCCCGAACACGGCGCCGAGCATAGCGAGCGGAACCGTGACCATGATGATGAGCGGATGCACGAAGCTCTCGAACTGCGCCGCGAGCACGAGGTACACGACTGCGAGCGCCAGCAGGAACGTGAAGTAGAGCTGCTGACCGGTGCGCACGAAATCGCCCGACTCGCCGTCGAACGCCAGCGACGCCTCGCGGCAACTGCTTCGCAACGGTGTCGGTGAACCACTGCACCGCCTCGCCCATCGTGTAACCCGGCGCGAGGTCGGCCATGATCTTGATCGACCGCAGGCGATTGAAGCGCGACAGCTGCATCGTCCCCGACGTTTCATCGAGGCGCACGATGCTCGACAACGGGATCAGCTCCTGCGTCCGCGGCGAGCGCACGCGAATGTTCGTGAGATCGGTACTCGTCTGTCGCGCGTCGTCGCGCCCCTGGACGATGACGTTGTACTCGCGGCCGCGATCGACATAGGTCGTGACGATGCGCGACCCGAGCACGGTTTCGAGCGTCTGGCCGACGACCTCGAGCGAGATGCCGAGATCGGCTGCGCGGTCGCGATCGATGGCCACGCGCATCTGCGGCTTACGTTCTTTGTAGTTCGTCTGTGGGTTCTGTAGACCTGGGTTCTTTTCGGCTAGCGCCAGCATCTGATCGGACCACTTGGCCAGCGACTCGTAGTCCGGCCCGCCGATCACGGCGTTCAGCGGCTGGCCAATGCCGCGCCGACCAATGCCACCCGGCGTGCCCTGACCGACTCGCACGCCGGGCAGCTTGCGCGCTTCTGCCACCAGCGGCTGCATGATCTCGCTCGCGCTGTGCTCGCGGTCGTGCCACGGCTTGAAGATCACGAAGCCGCGCGCGGTGTTGACGTCACCCGTGCGCAGATCCGAGCCGCCCTGACCCGGAACACGGATCAGCACGCGGTCGATTTCGCCGTTTTCCATGGCGCCCATCTCGATCTGCTCGAGCTGCCGCGCGTAGCGGTCCATGTACTCCATGCTCGAGCCCTCGGGGCCCTCGAGCGAAATCAGGGCGCGGCCGACGTCGGCTTGCGGCGTGAATTCGGAAGGCACCGAACGAAACGTCAGGATGCCCAGCGCCACCAGCACGAGCACCACGGTGACGACCGCCCAGGGCCGGCGCATCACGACGTGCAGCGTGCGGCCGTAGAACGCAGTGAGCGCCTTGAAGAATCGATCTATGGCGGCAGCGAAGCGGCTCGGGACGGCATGGTCCGGCAGCCGCGACGCCAACATCGGCGTGAGCGTGAGCGCCACGAATGCCGAGAACACGACGGCTGCCGCGAGCGTGAATCCGAACTCGCGGAACAACCGACCGATGTCGCCAGGGCAGGAACGAGATCGGCACGAATACCGACACGAGCGTCAGCGTCGTCGCGATGACCGCGAACCCGATCTCCTGCGTACCGGTAATGGCAGCGACCAACGACGGCTCGCCGAGCTCGGTGCGCCGGTGCACGTTCTCGAGCACGACGATCGCATCGTCGACGACGAGGCCGATCGCGAGCACGAGCCCGAGCAACGTGAGCACGTTGATCGTGTAGCCCAACGCGTACATCACCGTCAGCGATGCGACGATCGACACCGGGAATCGTGACGGCCGGAATCAGTGTTGCGCGCAAATTGCCGAGGAACAGGTAGATGACTGCGAGCACCGATACCAGCGCAAACACCGACGGCGACTAGCACCTCGCGCAGCGCTGCCTCGATCGGCAGCGCGTTGTCGATACTGACGTCGAGCGCGGTGTTGGCGGGCAGCGTCGGCTGTCAGACGCTCCGACCTCGACGCGCACGCCGCGCGCGATGTCGAGCGTGTTGCCCTTCGACTGTGCCTGCACCTGCAGCATCAGGCCCGGCTTGCCGTTCAGGCGGCTGTACGAGCGTTCGTTCTCGGCCGCGAGCTTGCACGTCGGCAACCTCGCCGAGCCGCACGAGGTGGCCGTCGGCGCCACGGGTGATCACGAGATTGCGGAAGTCTTCCTCGCCGTCGAGACCGACCATCGTGCGCAGTGAGAATTCGCGCGTACGCGACTCGAGCCTGCCCGCCGGCAGCTCGACATTCTCGCGGCGCAGCGCACCCTCGATGTCGCTGACGGCGAGATTGTGAGCCGCGAGTGCTTGGCGGTCGAGCCAAATGCGCATCGAGTACCGTCGTCCGCCGACGATGCCCACACTCGCCACGCCGGGAACAGTCGACAGCCGATCCACGAGATTGCGCTCGGCGTAATCGGTCAGCTCGAGCATCGACATCGTGTCGGAACTGAACGCCAGAGTGACCACGGAATCAGCGTTGGCATCCGCCTTCACGACCTGCGGCGGGTCGGCCTCCATCGGCAGTCTGGCGACGACGCGCCCGATGCGATCGCGCACGTCGTTGGCCGCGGCGTCGATGTCGCGGCTGATGTCGAACTCGATCCGAACCTGCGAGCGCTCGTCCTCGCTGTCGGACTCGATCTTGAGGATGCCCTCGATGCCGGCCACGGAGTCTTCGATGACCTGCGTGACCTTCGTCTCGATGACGGCGGACGACGCGCCGCGATAGCTAGTCGTGATCGACACCACCGGTCGATCGATGTCGGGATACTCGCGAACGGAAAGACGCTGCAGCGAGACGAGCCCGAAGATCACGAGCATCATGCTGAGCACAGTCGCGAAGACCGGCCGGCGAACCGAAAGCTCCGCGATACGCATGCGGTTCAGCTCGGCGAGTTGGGCGGCGGCGTTTCCTGCACGGTGCTGCCGTCGCGAATGTTCTGCGTGCCCTCGACGACGACGTGTTCGTGCTCATGCACGCCGTCGATGATCTCGACCGAGCCCGGCTTGCGCTTGCCCGTGCGCACCTCGCGCCGTTGGACCACGTTGTCCTGCACGACGAACACGTACGCCTTGCCGCGCTCGGGCACGATGGCCTCTTCGGGCACGAGCAGTGTCGACGCGAGATCGCCTTTCAGCGAGACAGTCATGAACATGCCCTGGCGCAACATGCCGTCGGAGTTCGGCAGCTCGGCACGCACGGCGATCGAGCGAGTGACGGGATCGACGCGCGAATCCATGTTCGTCACCACGCCCGTGAACACGCGTTCCGGCAATCCCGTGGCGCGCGCCGCAACCGGCAGACCGCGCCGCACGATGAACAGCATCGTCTCCGGCACCGTGAAATCGAGCTTGATGGTCGAGGTGTCGTCGAGCGTCGTGATGACGGTGCCGGGGCTCACGTAGCCACCTACGCTGATGCTCCGGAACCCCGTGGTGCCGCGGAACGGTGCGCGGAGCACCGTATCCGCGAGCCGCGACTTGGCCGCCGCGAGGCGCGCTTCGTCCGCCTTCAGCGTGGCTTCAACCTGCTCGAAATCGGCCACCGACAGCGCGTGCCGCGACTGCAGATCGCGGCTACGCTCGAACTGGCTGCGGGTCCGGGCCAGCGCAGCCTCGGCCTCCGCCACCGCCGCGCGCGATTCGGTGTCGTGCATCTCGACGAGCACCGAGCCTTCCGCGACTTCTTCACCTTCCTTGAAGCGAATGGCCGTGACGGTGTTCGACACCTTCGACGTAATCTTGACCGACTCTTTGGCCTGCGCCGTGCCGACCGCCTCGATCTCGACGCCCATCGGCTCGACGCGCGCGACCGCGGTGACGACGCGGGGAGCGTTGTTGCCGGCACGGCCGGGGCCATTGGCCGGGCGCTGCGCGCACGCGGTCAAACCGAGTGCCGTGACGGCAGCCAAGATCAGAGTGGACGGGAGTGACATAACGGACCGGCAGCGGTATTCAGTGCGTTTTATAGCATACGGCCGCCCCTCGCCCTCATCGAGAAAACTTTAGGGGCACCAGCGAGCTACCTCGCCCCGCGGCCCTTCTCCAGGCGCGGCGCCAAGCGCCTCGAGGGCCGCGAGCATGTCGATCGACGCGTCGAGCACGCCGAGCAGCGGATCGCCGTGCTTGCGCAGCCACTTCGCGGCCGTCCGAATGTTGAATCGCCCGAGCGTCAGGCGCGCATTGACCTGCGACCATTCGAGGGGCATCGACACCGGCGCACCCGGTAGCGGCCGTACGCACAGTGGCGATACCAGCAACCGGCCGTGGCCGTTCTGCAGATAGTCGATGTAGACCTTGCCGTCGCGGTCCGACACGGCGCGCACGATCGTCGCGATGTCGGGCAATGCGCGCACGGTGACTCGCGCGAGCAACTCGGCCAGCGTGCGCGACTGCTCGTAGGTGTAACGCGCACCGAGCGGAATCAGCACGTGGATGCCGGTCGAGCCGCTGGTCTTCACGAACGTCGGCAACCCAACGTCGTTGCAGAGCTCGTGCAGGTAGCGCGCGATCTTGATCACGTCGGTGAACGGCGCGCCTTTCGGATCGAGATCGAGGATAGCACCAGTCAGGCCGCTCGAGCGCGGCAACGCGGCTCGACCAGACGTGGAGCGGAATCGTGCCCATGTTCGCGACGTACATGAGCGACGGCAGATCGTCGAGCACGAAGTAGCGGATCTCGCGCTCCGCGTGCTCGCTCCACATCGTCTCGAGCCGCAGCCAATCCGGCGCGTACACGGGCGCGTCCTTCTGAAAGAACGACTTGCCGTCGATGCCGTCCGGATAGCGCGTCAGCACGACAGGCCGGTCCTTCAAATAGGGCAACAGCCACTCGGAGATACCTTCGTAGTACCCGATCAGATCGCCCTTCGTGAACCCGTCGGCCGGCCAGAACACCTTGTCCAGGTTCGTGAGCGAGACGTGCCGCGCCTCGGCCTCCGAGGTGCTCCGCAGCCGGCGGCTCTTCGGCCGGCTCCTCGACCGCGGCAGCCGCGCCGGGCCAAGCGCACTCTTCGGCGCGCTTGTCGTCGCGCAGACGCAGATACACGGGCTGACGCAACAGTCCGTCGGCCGTACGCTGCTTGAACTTGACCTGCACGACCGGCCCGACGGCGAGCCACACGTCGCCGCGCTCGGCGCTGGCGGCCGCGGGCGGGTCGGCGGGTGCGAGCGCACCGAGCAGCGGTTCGAGCGCCGCGAAGTCGCGTTGCGCGAAGCCGCTGCCGACTCGGCCTGCATACGTCGAGATCGCCGTCGCGATACTGGGCGAGCAGCAGCGCGCTGAAACCCTTCGCACCGTTGCTCGCGGGCGAGAAGCCCACGACGACGAAGTCGTCGGACTTCGCCGCGTTGACCTTGACCCAGTCGGCCGAACGCTTCGTCACGTAGGGCGACGCCGCCCGCTTGCCCACGATGCCTTCGAGGCCCATGCGCTCGGCTTGCGTCGAACATCGCCGCGCCTTCGGTTTCGATGTGCTCGGAGTAACGCAGCGCGCCGGCCGTCGGCAGCAGACCGCGCAGCGCGGCCTTGCGCTCGGTCAACGGCAGCGCGCGCAGGTCGAGGCCGTCGAAATACGGCAAATCGAACACGTACAGGCTCGCCGGCAGCTCGACGGCCGCGCGCGCGACGTCTGCGCGCCGCGTGAGGCGGCCGCGTTTCTGCAGCAACGCGAAGCTCGGTAAGCCCCGGTCGTCGATCACGACGACCTCGCCGTCGATGATGAATCGCGGAAATGGCAGAGCTGCCACGACCTCGGCGATCTCGGGAAACACGGCCGTGTAGTCGTGGCCGGCCCGCGTGTAGAGCGTCACGACGCCGTCCCGCTTCTCGGCGAACAGCCGATAGCCGTCGTACTTCAGCTCGAACACCCAGCCGGCCGACGAGAACGGTTTGCCCGGCGTCGCGAGCATCGGCTTCAAGTCCTTCGCGAGCACGTCGCGCGGCTTGGCGCCGGCCTTGCGCAGTTGCGCCGCGATCGCACCGGCGCGCGGGTCGCCGGCCGCCAGCTGCTCGACGGTGCGGCCCGACATGACCGAATCGTGCGGATAGTCGTCGGTGCCCTGCTCGCTCGCGTAGGCGTCGCGCTCCTTGATCAGCAGCCACTCGTCCTTGCCGCGCCGCGTCTTCACGAGCGTCCACTTGCCGCGCAGCTTGTGGCCCTTGCAGCTCGAACAGCAGCTTGCCCTTGTCGAACCCGGTCGCGTAGTCGTTCAGCGGCACCCACAGGCCGCGATCCCAGACGATGACGGCCCCCGCCCCGTAATTGCCGGGCGGAATGACGCCTTCGAAGCTCGCGTACTCGACCGGGTGATCCTCGACGTGGACGGCCAAACGCTTATCGGCCGGGTTCGGCGACGGGCCCTTCGGCACGGCCCAGGACTTCAAGACCCCCTCCTGCTCGAGGCGGAAGTCGTAGTGGGTCCGCCGCGCCGCGTGCTGCTGGACCACGAACCGGTGGCTCGCGACCCCGGCCGCGCCAAACGGCTCGGGGGTTCGATCCGGCATGCGCTTTGCGCGATAAGTCTCTAAGTTGCCGATATTTTTTGTTGTCACGGCAAAACCGAGGATATATGATCCGACCATGCCAGCGCGAGCGATATCCGCGGCCACCATCTCTTTCGGGCTCGTTTCGATCCCGGTCAAGATGTATTCCGCCGCCGAACCGAAGAGCGCGCTCTCGTTCAATCAGATCCATCGCAAGGACGGCGCGCGCGTCAAGCAGCAGCTGATCTCCTCGCGCTCGGGCGAAGTCGTGCCGCGCGAGGAAATCGTCAAAGGCTACGAGTTCGCGAAGGACCAGTACGTGCTGTTCGAGGCCGAGGAGCTCAAAGCGCTCGAAGCCGCGGCCACGCATACGATCGACATCGTGGAATTCCTGAAGGCCGAGCAGATCGAGCGGCGCTATCTCGATAAGGTGTACTACCTCGGCACCGAAAAAGGCGGCGCGCGCGCGTACAAGCTGCTCTCCCAAGTGCTACTCGACACAAAACGTATCGCGCTCGGCAAGTATTCGGCGCGCGGCAAACAGTACCTCGTGCTCGTTCGGCCCTTCGAGAACGGCCTCGTCATGGAGCAGCTGCACTACCCCGACGAGCTGCGCTCCTTCGCCGAAGTGCCGATCGAGGACGCCGCGGTCAAACCGGCCGAGCTGAAACTCGCGACGCAGCTCGTCGACCAGGCCGCGAGCGACGAGTTCCATCCCGAGCAGTACAAAGACGAAGTCCGCGAACGCATGATGGCGCTGATCCAACGCAAGATCGAAGGCGAAGACATCACGCTGACGCCGACCGCCGAGCCGGAACACAAGATCATCGACATCATGGCCGCACTCAAGGCCAGTCTCGCGGCCGGCAAGAAGCCCGCGCAGTCTGCGCAGCCCGCGGAAAAGAAACCCGCCAGAGGCCAAGCGCAAAAACGCGCGCTCCAAGTAAGCGCCAGATGAAGGCGTATTCGACGCGCGAGGTGGCCGACTTGCTCGGCACTCTCGCCCACTCGTGTGCGCGCGCTCGTGCGTTCCGGCATCGTGACGCCGGGCCGCGACGACAGGGGCCGCGCCGCGTTCTCGTTCCAGGACCTCGTACTGCTGCGCACGGCCAAAGGGCTCGGCGACGCGAACGTCTCGGCGCGCCGTATCGCGAAAACGCTGCGCGCGCTCGCGAGGCAACTGCCGACCGACCGGCCACTATCGGCCGTCCGCGTTCAAATCGACGGCGATCGCGTGATCGTGCGCGACAGCAACAGCAGCTGGGAGCCGGAGTCCGGCCAGCGCGTGCTCGATTTCTCGATCCGCGAGCTCGGCGAAAAGGTCGCGCCGCTCGCGCGCGACACGGTGCAGCGAGCGTTGCGTAGCGCCTCGAGTGCCGACGATCTGTTCCATGGCGCGCTCGAGAGCGAGCAGATCGGCGCCAACGACGACGCTGAAGCCGCCTATCGCCGCGTGCTCGCCGACCGAGCCCGCGCATGTCGCCGCACGGATCAATCTTGGCCGTCTGCGCCACGCCGCGAAGGCGCTCGAGGAAGCCGAGCGGCTGTACCGCGAGGCGCTCGAGCTCGATCCGAACCACCCGACCGCCCGGTTCAACCTTGGCGTGGTGCTCGAGGATCGTGGCGCCACCGACGAGGCGATCGAAGCGTACCGTCGAAGCCGTGCGACTCGATCCGCGCGTCGCGGACGTGCACTTCAATCTCGCGCGACTGTATCAACAGGCCGGCGATCAGCAGGCCGCGATACGCCACTTCTCGCGTTTCAACGCACTGACGCGCGACGGCGCCGAATAGAACTCGCTAGCCGGCGCGCTCGAGAAATTTCGCGGCGAGCTTCGGCCCGGTGGCCGGCATCTTCGTGCTTGAAGTACACGTGGGCCGACTTGAGCGCCGCGGTGCGCAGCCGGGAGAGCCACGTGTCGAGATCCGCGTCGGTGTAGTCGACCTTGCGGAGGCGCAGGTACGCCCAGTCGGCGGTCCACGGCGCCGACGTGAAGCCGTCGTCGTCCTCGCTCTGGACGAGCGCCAGGTTCCGGGCTCGCAGCAGGTCGTAGACGTCGGGCACGAACCACGACGCGTGGCGGAACTCGAACGCTGCGCGGCAGCCCTCCGGTAACTGCCGACGAACGACGAGAGCACGTCGCGATCGACTTTCGAAGAACGGCGGCAGCTGGACGAGCAGCGAGCCCGAGGCACGGCTTCAGCCCCTCGAGCGCTTCCAACAGCACGCGAGAAGTCGCCGCTGCAATCCTTCAGCCGTTTCACGTGCGTGATGCGCCGCGGCGTCTTGATCGCAAACCTGAACGACTCGGGCACCTGCGAACGCCACGCCCCGAGCAGCGTCGGCCGTGGGCAGCCGATAGAACGTGTTGTTGATCTCGACGATCGGGCAGCCGCTGCGCGTAATGGGCCAGCATCTCGCGCGCGGGCAGCTTCGGCGGATAGAACTCGCCGCACCACTCCTTGTACGAGAAGCCGCTCGTCCCGGCGAAAAGGCTGCATCGACAACCTCACATTTCGCGGCCGGCGCGAGTGGCGCTATGCTGCGGGGCATAGCGGCGAACTCCGACGGTGCATCTTCTTACGATGCTAGACGGCGCCGCCGGCGGTCGCAAGCGTCCTTCAGAGACGGAGCACATGCAACAGTACTCGCAGATCCAGGCCCAGCTGCTCGCGAAACAGTCGGAGCTGTCGCACCGGCTCCAGAGCATCAAGGACAATCTCACGGGCGGGCGCAGCGCGGATTCGCAGGAGCAGGCGCAGGAGCTCGAGAACGCCGAAGTCGTCGACGCGCTCGGTAACGAGGCGCGCACCGAGATCAGCAGGATCGCGCGCGCTCTCGATCAGATCAAGAACGGAACGTACGGCGTGTGCCTCGACTGCGGGGACCCGATTCCCATGGCCCGGCTCGAAGCCTATCCGTTCGCCGACCGCTGCATTCGCTGCGCGACGGCGGCCGAATCCGAGCACCGGCACCGCTAGGCAGCAATTCGCTCCTGCAATTGCTCCACTCCCGCCATCCATGGCGGTCGCTACCTCGCCGACGCGCGTACGCGCTCGACCAGGAGTTCCGGGCGAGGCGCAGCGAACTCCTCCCACAACCTCGCTTCGACCGCACGGCTCGCTCGGCCGCGGCCCGTTTGATCGGACCATAACCGCGCACCTCGTGCGGCAACCTCGCGATGCGCACGGCCACGTCGAACCGCGACTCCGTGAGCTCTGCCTCGATGCGGTCGAGCGCGGCCTCGTAGCGGCGCAGCAGCTCGCGCTCGAGCCGCCGATCGGCGCTGTAGCGGAACGGATCGAGCCAGGTGCCGCGGATTCGCTTGAGCCCGGCCAGCACACGCAGCACGGGCACGATCCACGGCCCGAACTCGTATTTCTTCGGCCGACCCGTGGCCGGATCGAGCCGCGCGAACAGCGGCGGCGAGAAGTTGAAGCTCATGCGCGCGTCGGTGCCGAAGTTGCGCCGGATACTGTCGACGAACTCGTGCGCTGTATGGAGGCGCGCGACTTCGTACTCGTCCTTGTACGCGAGCACGTTGAAGTAGTTGCGCGCGACGGCCTCCTGCAGCTCGCGGCTGCCGGACCGAACCCGCACCTCGAAGGCCGCGATGCGCTCGACGCGCGCGCGGTAGCGATCGGCATAGGCGCCGTCCTGATACGCCGTCGAGGAACTCGACGCGACGCACGATGACGTCCGGCAACGCCGTCGCCGGCGCCGCGGCGACGTCGCGCGCGTTCGCGAGCCGATCGACCTGCTCCGGGCTCTCGGCGGCGAACCTGCCCCAGTCGAACGCGAGCTTGTTCTCTTCGACGTTGCGGCCGTACAGCTCGAGCGCGCGGTACAGCGCCGCACCCGACACGGGCAACTGGCCCGCGCTGGAACGCGAAGCCGAGCATCAGCACGTTCGCGCCGATGCTGTCGCCGAGCAACGCCGGATGCGAGGCGCGTCGCGTCGAGCGTCGCCAAACCGTTCGGCGCGGCTCACGGCGCGCAGCTGTTGCAGCAGGCTGTCTGCCGGGAAAAAGGAAGTCGCGCTCGCGGATGAAGCTCGGCGGCATTTCCTCGTGCGTGTTCACGATGACGGCCGAGCGGTCCGCCGCCAGCATCGCCAGCGGCTCGCTTGCCGGCGGCGACGACCAGGTCAGCGCCGAGCAGCACGTCGACTTGCCCGGCCGGGATCCGCATGCCGTGCAGGCGCTCGCGGTCGGTCGCGATCCGCACGTGCGACAGCACCGCACCGAACTTCTGCGCGAGCCCCGTCTGGTCGAGCTGCGCCACGTGCTTGCCTTCGAGATGTGCCGCGAGACCGAGCAGCCCGCTCGCGGTCACGACGCCGGTGCCGCCGACGCCGGCGATCAGGATGTTGTGCACGGCGTCGATCGGCGCCGGCTTCGGCTCCGGCAGGCTCGGCAGCGCGGTGGCGGCCAGCGGCCGCGGCGGATTGCGCTTCGCGCCGCGCAGCGTCACGAAGCTCGGGCAAAAACCTTCGAGGCAGCTGAAATCCTGGTTGCACGACGACTGATTGATGCGTCGCTTGCGCCCGAACTCGGTCTCGAGCGCCATGACCGACAGGCAGTTCGATTGCACGTTGCAGTCGCCGCAACCCTCGCACACGAGCTCGTTGACCACGACACGCTTGTCCGGTGTCGGGCACGAGCCCGCGCTTGCGCTTGCGATGCAGCTCGGCCGCGCAGGTCTGGTCGTAGATCAGCGCCGATACGCCGGCGACGTCGCGCAGCTCGCGCTGGAGCATGTCGAGCTCACGGCGGTCGTGCACGATGACGCCGGCGGCAGATCGCGGACCGCAGCGTACTTCGGCACGTCGTTCGTCACGACCATGATCGGCTGCACGCCCTCGGCTGCGAGCTGCTGCGCGACACGCGCCACCGTCAGGTGACCTTCGACGGGCTGGCCACCCGTCATCGCCACTGCGTCGTTGAACAGGATCTTGTAGGTCATGTTCACGCCGGCCGCTACAGCCGCGCGAATCGCGAGCATGCCCGAGTGCGCGTACGTCCCGTCACCCAAGTTCTGGAACACGTGCTTCGTCGTCCGTGAACGGCGCCTGGCCGATCCACGTGGCGCCCTCGCCGCCCATCTGCGTGAACGTCACGTTGTCGCGATCCATCCAGGCCGCCATGAAGTGGCAGCCGATGCCCCCGACCGCGCGGCTGCCCTCGGGGACGCGCGTCGAAGTGTTGTGCGGACATCCGGAGCAAAAATGCGGCTCGCCGCTGAACTTCGATCGCGACTGCGCCGAGCCTTCGCTCCTGCTGCTCGAGGAAGCGCACCCGCGCTTCGATGTCGGTGCTCGAATGGAAACGCCGCATGCGCCGTGCGAGCACGCGCGCAATCGAGGCGGGCGTCAACTCACCCGTCGACGGCAGCAACCACTCGCCGCGCTCGTCGCGCTTGCCGACGATCAGCGGCCGCTGCTTGCGCCTGCCAGTTGTACAGCTGCTGCTTCAGCTGGTCCTCGACGAGGCCGCGCTTTTCTTCGACGACGAGGATTTCCTCGAGCCCCGTCGCGAATTCGCGGATCGTGTCCGGCTCGAGCGGCCAGCTCATGCCGACCTTGAAGACCTTGAGGCCCACCTCGCTCGCGCGTTTGGCGTCGATACCGAGATCCTCGAGCGCCTGCAGCACGTCGAGGTGTGCTTTGCCCGTCGTCACGATACCGAGGCGCGGATAGCGGCTCTCGATCACGACGCGGTTCAGCGCGTTCGCGCGCGCGAACGCGAGCGCCGCGTCCAGTTTGTAACGGTGCAGCCTGAATTCCTGATCGTTCGGTGGGTCCGGCCAACGGATGTTCAGGCCGCCTTCGGGCAACGCGAACTCCGGCGTCACGATGCGCAGATCGCTCGGATTCAGCGCGAAGCTCTGCGTCGCGTCGGCCGTTTCCTGCGTGACCTTCAGCGCGACCCAGCAACCGCTGAAGCGCGACAGCGCGTAGCCGTACAGACCGAGCTCGACGATCTCCTGCACGTTGGCAGGCACGAGCACGGGAATCGACGCGTCGATGAACGCGTACTCGCTCTGATGCGGCAACGACGAAGACTTGCACGTGTGATCGTCGCCGGCGACGGCCAGCACGCCCCCGTGCTTCGAAGTGCCGGCCGCGTTGCCGTGTTTGAACGGGTCGCCGGACCGATCGACACCGGGGCCCTTGCCGTACCACATCGCGAACACGCCGTCGTAGCGGGCACCGGCGAAGAGATTCGCCTGCTGCGTGCCCCAGATCGCCGTCGCGGCGAGATCCTCGTTCAACCCGGGCTCGAAACGGATTTTGGCGGGGTCCAAGATACGGCGCCGCGCGCCAGAGCTCGCGGTCGAGGCCGCCGAGCGGCGAGCCGCGATAGCCCGAGACGAAGCCTGCGGTGTTCAGGCCGGCCGCGCGGTCGCGGTGGCTCTGCGCGAGAAGCAGTCGCGTCAAGGCCTGGAGCCCCGTGATGAAGATGGTCTCGGGGGTGGCGAACCCGTACCACTCATCCAGGCGCGCGATCTGCCGCAGCTGCATCCTTCCGGTCGTCCTCGCGCCTCACGCCCGATGCGGGCTACGCGCATTATGGACCATTTCGCGCCGTGCCGGTTCGGCGAATTTTCACTTGAATTGCCCGCGGAGCACGTCGGCGAGCAACGGTGGATCGACGTTGCCGCCGGACAGGATCACGCCGACGCACCGTTTGTCGCGAGACGGCGACGCGAGCACGGCTGCGAGCGCCGCGGCACCGGACGGCTCGACCACGACCTTCAGGTGCTGCACGGCCACGGCCATCGCTGCACGAACAGCGGCGTCGTCCACGGTGACCGCGCCCGCGAGCTCGCGCCGATTGATCGCGAACGTGATCTCGCCCGGCAACGGCGCGCGTAGGCCATCGCAGAGCGTGGTGTGACCGCCCGCGCCGAGCACGCGTCGACCGGCTGCCAGCGAACGCACATGGTCGTCGTACCCCTGAGGCTCGACCGCAAACACGGCGCACCTCGGGAAGAAGGACTTGATCGCGAGCGCCGAGCCCGCGACGAGACCGCCGCCGCTGCACGGGACGTACAGCGCGTCGAGGTTCGCGCCGCGCCCCTGCGCCTCCCGCCCAAGCTCGAGCGCAGCTGTGCCCTGCCCGGCCACGATGCGCGCGTCGTCGAACGGCGGGACCAGCACCGCCCCGCGCTCGGCCGCGAGCCCCGCGGCGATCTTCTCCCGGTCATCGCGATCTCGGTCGTAGAGCACCACCTCGGCGCCCCACGCGCGCGTGCCGGCGATCTTCACGGCGGGCGCATCGCTCGGCATCACGATCGTCGCGCTCACTTGAAGCCAATGCGACGCGAGCGCGACGGCCTGCGCGTGGTTGCCTGATGAGAACGCCACGACGCCACCGCGCCGTTCCGCTTCCGTGAGTTGCAGCAGCCGATTCAACGCACCGCGGATCTTGAAGCTGCCGGAATGTTGCAGGCATTCGGCCTTCGAGCAGCACGCGCGTGCCGGCGAGCCGATTCAAAGCTTCCGACTCGAGCACGGGTGTCTCGACGAGCCGGCCGCGCATGCGTGCGGCGGCGACGGCGACATCGGCAACGGTCGGCAGATCGGTATTCATGAGTGCGCGGAACGCGGTCGGTAGTCTAGCTCAGGTACACTCGCGCAGCCCGCACTACGCTCGAATCCACTCGTACGCATGTCACCCCCACTGGTCCACTTCGAGCACGTCGACGTCGCCCTCGAGGGCGTGCCGATCCTGCACGACATCAGCTGGCAGCTGAACCGCGGTGAGCACTGGGGCATCGTCGGCGCGAACGGCAGCGGCAAGAGCACGCTGCTCGGCCTGATCGGTGGCACCGTGTGGCCGGCACCGGGCAGCGGTCGAGCGTCACTACGACTTCGGCGCGCGGCACCGAAACCGACGCCGTCGCGGCGCGCAGCGAGATCGTGCTCGTGAGCCACGAGCTGCAGGATCGCTACGCGCGCCTGAACTGGAACTTCACCGCGCTCGATGTCGTGCTGTCCGGCGTCTATCGAACCGACGTGCCGCGCCGCCGACCGGCGACGCGAGCAGCGCAGCCGCGCCCTGGCCGTAGCTGCGCCGGCTCGGCGTGGCGCACCTCGCGGAACGGCGTTTCCTCGAGCTCTCGCGCGGCGAGCAACGGCGCGTGCTGATCGCTCGCGGCGTCGCGTTTGCGTCCGACGGTGCTGCTGCTCGACGAGCCGGCCAGCGGCCTCGATGCGGCCGCACGCGCTAGAGCTCGCCGCGATGCTCGAGCTCGTCGCCGCCGAGTGCACGCTCGTGTGCACGGCGCACGTCGCGGACGACCTGCCGCCGATGATCGCGCGCTACCTTGAGATCGAGCACGGCCGAGTCGTCGCAACCGAAACGCGCGTGCGCGCAGATCGACGCGCACGCACGCGCGCCGGAACCGCCGACCGCTGCGTCCCAAGTCCAGCGCGCCTGCAGCGACCGCGACTCCCCGCATCTGAGACGAGGCCCTGATCGCACTCGAGCACGCGGACGTGTGGCTCGGCCCGCGGCACGTGCTCCGCGACGTCTCGTGGCGGCTCGAACCCGCGCAGCACTGGCTCGTGACCGGCGCCAATGGCTCGGGCAAGAGCACGTTCCTGCGGCTGCTGCACGGCCAGCTGCGCCCCGCGCTCGGCAGCGAGATCCACTGGCCCGCGCTCGGCAATCCTCGCAACGTGTGGGAACTGCGCAAGCAGATCGCGTGGCTGTCGCCGGAGCTCCAAGCCGCGTATCGCTACCCGTCCACGGTTCGCGCCTGCGTGGCGTCGGGCTTCGAGTCGAGCATCGGCCAAACGCGCGCGTTGACGTCTGCGGAAACCGCGCGGGTCGACGAACTGCTCGTCGAGTTCGAGCTTACGGAGCTGGCCGACCGCGCGCTGCGCACGCTGTCGTACGGGCAGGCCAGGCGCGCGTTGATCGCGCGCGCGCTCGTCAATCGGCCGCGCGTGCTACTGCTCGACGAACCCTGGGAAGGTCTCGACGCGCCCATGGCCGAGCTGTTGAATCGCACGCTCACGGCCGTAACGCATAAGCGCACGCAGCTCGTGTGCGCGTCGCATCTGACGGCGCATCGCGGACACTTCACGCACGAGCTCGCTGCTCGAAGCAGGCGGTGTTACGCGTGCCGCGCGACTCGCACGGGGCTAGAAGTGGTGATGGTGGGCATGCCGCACCGCGCGGAAGTTCCGCCAGTGCGCAACCGCGAGCAGCAGGCTCGCCGCCACGTTGACCGCGGTCTCGGCTCCGGTCGTCCACACGCCGTGCCCGCGTAGCGCAGCGAACGCCAGCACCGCGATCGCGACGGCGCCTAGCAGCACGATCATCGCGCCTCGGTGAGCGTGATAGCCGAATGCGAAACCGAGCACACTGCGTCGGCACCACGAACCACAACATCACGGCGTGGAACGCCGCGTCGTTCAAACCATAGGTCAGCGCCAGCACGGGCAACAGCGCCACGACAATGGGGACGGCTAGGCAGTGCACGATGCAGATCGTCGACAGCGCGATCGCGACGTGGTCGAAGTACTTGGAGATCAGCATCGGCTCGGCGTCGAGACTAGGCACGGCTCTTTTGGCCGGCGAGCATACCGCAGTTTTGCGCCGGGAGGACGCGCTTTCTGGCCTCGCCGGGAACAGCTCGCTACCATCGCTCCGAAAGAGACACTGGGGAGATCTGAAATGCAGCTAGCGGGTAAGACGGTCCTGATCACCGGCGCGGGTCGCGGTCTCGGCGCCGCGATGGCCGAGGGTCTCGCCGATCGCGGCGCCAACCTAGCACTCGTCGACCTCGATACCGCGGGTCTCGACGCCGTGCGCACCGCGTGCCAAGCGCTCGGCGTCCGCGCAGTGACCTACAACGCGAACGTCGCGGTCGAGACCGACGTCGTCACGCACGTTCGACCGAGTCGTCGCCGACTTCGGCCGGCTCGACGCAGTAATCGCGAACGCGGGCATCCTGCGCGACGGGCTGCTCGTGAAGGTCAAAGACGGCGCCGTCGTCGACAAGCTCTCGCTCGCCCAGTGGCAGGCCGTGATCGACGTGAACCTGACCGGCGTATTCCTCACCGGCCGCGAAGCCGCGGAGCGAATGATCCGGCTTGGGCTCGGCGGCTGCATCGTGAACATCTCGAGCCTGTCGCGCGCCGGCAATTTCGGCCAGAGCAATTACTCGGCCGCCAAAGCCGGCGTCGCGGCGCTGACCGTCGTGTGGGCCAAAGAGCTCGCGCGGCTTCGGGATCCGCGTGAACGCGATCGCGCCCGGCTTCATCAAGACGGAGATGGTGGCGAGCATGAAGCCCGAACTGCTCGCGAAGATGGCCGCCGGCATTCCCGTGCAGCGCTTGGGCGAGCCGAGCGAGATCGCGGCAACCGCGGCGTTCATCCTCGAGAACGACTACTGCAACGGCCGAGTGCTCGAGATCGACGGCGGTCAGCGCCTATAGACGAGGCCCGTCGAAAAAGAAAAGGCCGGCAACCTATACGGTTGCCGGCCAAAACATGCGCAAGAAAACAAACGTCTGACTAGTCCGTGTAGGCGCGCTCGCCGTGCGAACTGATGTCGAAGCCTTCGCGCTCCTGCTCTTCCGGCACGCGGAGCCCGATCGTGAGCTTCACGATCGTAGAAGGCGATGAACGCAACGACCGCGGTCCAGACGAACACGAGACCCACGGCCTTCGCCTGGATCAGGAACTGCGCGGCGTAGCCGGGGTAGCCCACGACCGGCGGGTTCATGGTCCAATCGGTCACGAGACCCGGGCCGCCGAGATCCGGCGCGTTGAAGATGCCCGTTATCAGCGCTCCGAAGATACCGCCGAGAGCGTGGACGCCGAACACGTCGAGCGAGTCGTCCGCGCCGATCAGCTTCTTGAAGCCCGTGCAACCCCAGAGGCAGAGGGGGCCGACGACGAGACCGATCGCGAACGCGCCGGGGATACCGACGTTGCCCGCAGCCGGCGTGATCGCAACGAGTCCCGCGACTGCGCCGGAAGCGGCGCCGAGCATCGAGGGCTTACCCTTGAAGATCCACTCAGCGAAGATCCACGACAGCACCGCGCACGCCGTGGCGAGGTACGTGTTCATGAACGCGAGGGAAGCCGAGCCGTTGGCCTCGAGAGCCGAACCCGCGTTGAACCCGAACCAGCCAAACCACAACAACGAGGCGCCGACCATGGTCATCACCAGGTTGTGCGGCGGCATGCTCTCCTTGCCGAGACCGACACGCTTGCCGAGGACGAATGCGCCAACCAACCCGGCGACACCGGCGTTGATGTGCACGACCGTACCGCCCGCGAAGTCGAGAGCGCCCCACTGCCAGATGCAGGCCCGCCATTGCGTTGCTGGCGTCAGCCGACGCAGCGTCCGTGTAGGCATCCGGGCCCGCCCAGAACCAGACCATGTGCGCGACAGGGATGTACGAGAACGTGAACCAGATGACCAGGAACACGAGCACCGCCGAGAACTTGATGCGCTCGACAATCGATCCCAGGATCAGGCAGCACGTGATCGCGGCGAACGTGGCCTGGAACGCCACGAACACGATCTCGTACATAGGAGTCGCCTTACTGAAGGTGGCGCCTAGTGCGAACGTGCCCTTCACGGAATCGAAGACTCCGTTCAGGAACAGTCGGTCGGTACCGCCGAAAAACGGATTGTTGGCCGTGAACGCGAACGAATAGCCGTACACGCACCACAACACCGTGATCAGCGAGAAGCCCACGAACACCTGCATGAGCACCGAGAGCATGTTCTTGCTGCGCACGAGGCCGCCGTAGAACAGTCCGAGTGCCGGCACCGACATCAGCAGCACGAGAGCCGTCGACGTCAGCATCCAGGCCGTGTCGCCTTTGTTGGGAACCGGGTCGTCCGCGAAGGCCAGCATTGGCCCCAGCATCGCGACCAAGCCTGCCAAGAGGGCGAGCGGCTTTAGAATCGAGATCTTCATTGTTGTCCTCCAGTTAGAGTGCCGCATCGCCGGTCTCGCCCGTGCGGATGCGTACCGCGTGGACGAGATCGAAGACGAACACCTTGCCATCGCCGATTGAGCCGGTGCCTGCCGCGCTGATGATGGCTTCCACAGCCTGGTCGAGCAGCGAGTCGGGCACCGCCGCCTCGATCTTGGTTTTGGGTACGAAGTCCACGGTGTATTCGGCGCCGCGGTAGAGCTCCGTATGGCCCTTCTGCCGCCCGAACCCCTTGACCTCCGTGACCGTCAGGCCCTGGACGCCCGCTTCGGCTAACGCCTGGCGTACGTCTTCGAGCTTGAACGGCTTTATGACTGCCGTTATTAGCTTCATCTTGGATTCCTCATGAGTGACGCCCCGCTTACTTCTTCTTCATCATCGCAAAGGACTTTTTGATGCCGAACGTCAGCGTATAGTCGCCGGTCGACCCACCCCCCGCAACGATCAGGCTGGGGCTGTAGATCAGCGCTGCCGACAGATCAACCGCCGGCTCGTCCATGTGGTACCCGTAGCCGACCTCGAGATAGTCCGCGCTGCCCGACGACGTCTTGTAGTTCGGAATCAAGACGTTGCTCTTGTAGTCGCCAGTCCAGAAGCCCAGCTTGTAGTACGGGCCCATCTTCGGCGTGAACGTGAGCGAGGTGAACGTGTAGTCCTGGTTGCCGGCGTTGTACAGCGTGTTGCCGTCATACTTTCCGAGTGCGATGTCCAGCGCGAAGATGCCCGCGTACAAACCGAGATTGAGCTCGTCGTACTTGCCGTCGAAGTCGTCGAGATAGCGGTAACCCGTGTAACCGATCTTGTAGGTCACCTTGTCCTTGTTGCCGCCGGTGTAGCCCGCATAGAGGTCGGTCTCCGTACCCTGACCGACGTCGGCCCACCAGGTACCCATGTAGAACCCACTGTCGCCGGCGTAATCGACGCCCGCATACGCGGACGAGCTGTTCTGGAAGATGCCGCGGAACACGTATTCAGATACCCAGCCGACGTTGCCGGTCGTGTCGCCAGCCATCGATACCGCAGGCACCGCCGTAGCCGCGGCCAAGACAAAAGCAGAAATCAAAGTTTTGGTCTTCATAGCGCTCACTCTCCTTGCGCAGGTGTTGGTTTCGAACGGCCGCAACTTTGCAGCATCCGTGCCAGCGCCCGGAGACATTCAAAAACAAGGAGTTAGATGACGCGAGGGGTCTCGCCTCAGGGGATTTACGCACCGTCGTGGTGCGCGATTTGCACTGCAACGGGGCGCCGTGAGAGGCGCGTCACGGGTTTCTCCCCGCGCGGGCTCGCCTCAGCTCTCGTCTGGAGCCACCGTCAGCCGCAAGCCGTCGAACGCCTCGCGCACGACGATCTGGCACGCGAGCCGCGACCTTTCTCCATCGAACGACGCGTGATCCTGGAGCATGCTCTGCTCCTCGTAGCTGCGCCGCGGCAGCGTGCCGACCCAGGCCGGATCGACATACACGTGACACGTAGCGCACGCGCACATGCCGCCGCAGATGGCCTCGACGCTGCTCGGGAGCGTGCGAATGTTCTCCATGATCGAGACCCCCGCGCGTGCGTCGACCGTGACCTCACGTCCGTCCTTGTCGGTGACGACGAGCTTGACCATCGGGACTCGGGTGCGAATGACGCCCGTGGAGTGGGGGCGCCGGGACTATAGCAGACGCTCTCAGCCGAGCCGGATGCTCAGCGGGAGTTGTACGGATCGAAGCCGCCGCTGGTGTCGCGCCGCTTCGGACCGCGCGTGGGATCGGGGTGCTTTGCACCCTTGTGGGCCGCACGGTCATCCGCCGGCTTGGCGCCGGGTTTGCTCGGTGCAGTCTGTTTGGCGCCTGGCGGCTTGGTGGTCGCCTGCGGGTCAGCACCGGGCACGACGGGCACCTTCTGCGTGGGCTCGATCGCGAGGTCCGTGTTCTCGAGGCGTTTCAGCAGGATCGACGTGCTATCGATGGCGGCGCGCGCCCACTGCCAAACGTTGCGACCGCGGTTGTCGACCACAACGCGGCCCGCACGGTCTTCCTGGCCGGGCGCTTGCTCGGGCGCAGGAGTCTCTTTGTCCACGGGACGGCCCATATTCTGTCAAATGGCTTGCCGGCTCTCCTGACTAGCGACGATGCCAGGAATCCCGCCACTGCACCGTTAGCACGGTCACAATTCGGCTGTTCGCAGCAGTGCAAGCGCGGCCGCGTGGAGCTCCGGCGTGGCCGCCGCGACGACGTAGCCGCCCTTCAGGGGCTTGTCGCCGCGCCAATCGGTCACGACACAGCCCGCACCTTCGAGGATCGGCAGCAGAGGCACGATGTCGAACGGCTTCAGCTGACCCTCGACGACGAGATCGATGAAGCCGGCAGCCAGCATCGCGTAGTTGTAGCAATCCCCGCCGAAGCGGTGCAGAAGGCAGCGCTCCGCGAGCGCGTTGAACGCCGCCAAGCGCGCACCCGCAAACATATCTGGATGCGTGCACGCGAGGACGGCCTGGCCGAGCGCCGTGCAGGCGCGCCGCCGCAAGCGCGCACGCCCGTCGGCCTTGATGAGCCAGCTGCCGTTCGGCCCTCCGAAAAACACTTCCTCGAGCACGGGCTGCACGAGCACGCCGAACAGCGGCTGCACGCCACGCGTGAGGCCGATCAACGTGCCCCACAGCGGCGAGCCGGTCATGAACGCGCGCGTGCCGTCGATCGGATCGATGTACCACGTGTACTCGCCGCGTCCGGCGCGTTCGCCTTCTTCTTCCGCGATGATGCCGTGGTCCGGGTAGCGGTCGACGATCGCGGCCCGCAGCACGCGTTCGATCGCGCGATCCGCGTTCGTCACGGGATCGAACGCGGAGCCGCCTTTGTTCTCGACGATGATCGGCTTGCGAAAATGCGCTTGCGCGATGCCGCCCGCCGTATGCGCGAGCTCGAGCGCAAAGTCCTCGAGCTCGACCAGGATCTCCACCGTCATGTCGGAACCACGCTCCTCAGTGTGCCAGCGGCACAGCTTCCGCGTCGCCGCCCGACGGCTTCACGACCGGTCCGATCGTGAACCACAGCATCAGAATCACGAGTGTCGACACCAGCGCCGGCAGGGCCGCAGCCCACAGCAGCTGCTGCGGGTTCCACTGCTGCGCGACGAGCAGTGCCGCCAGCGACGGCCCTAGGATCGCGCCGAGCCGCCCGATTCCGAGGCCGGCACCCACACCCGTCGAGCGCAGATACGTCGGGTAGTAGCTGGCGGACAGCGCATTCAGGCCCGGCTGTCCGCCGACCACGCACCAGCCCGCGATGAAGACGACCGTGTAGAGCACCGGCAACGACAGACCGGGCTGGCCGATGAAGGCCACGCTGACCGTTGCGACGGCGAACGTCGTTGCGAGCATCGGAATGAACCCGCCGCGGCCGATCAACCATGCGAGGCCGAACGCACCGACGGTACCGCCGACCTGCACCGTCGTGGCGAGCAAAGTCGCCGTACTCGGGTCGTAACCCATGAATCTTTGGAAGATCGTCGGCAACCAGCCGGACAGTGAGTACAGCACGAGGATGTTCGTGAAGTTCACGATCCACAGCAGCGTCGTCACGAGCGCGCGGCCTTCGCGGAACAGGTGCCAGAACGGCATGCCGCGCTTGCTCGTCTCGCTCGAAACGAATTGCGTCGCGGCGTCGACCTTGAGCGTCGGGTCGATCTGCGTCAGCCAGCGCGCCAGCTGGTCGAACTTCCGCCTGCGCACGGCCAGGAACTGCAGCGACTCAGGCAGCCCCAGGAACATGCCGAGCGCGATGATCAGCGGCACGACGCCGCCGAACACGAACACCGAACGCCAGCCGAACGCCGGGATCAGCGCGTTCGCGACGAACCCGCCGATGGCGGCGCCCAGCGTGAACCCCATCGTGATGCACATGACCCACGCGACGCGTGTGCGCTTCGGGCTGAACTCCCCGACCAGTGCGGTCGCGTTCGGGACGATACACCCGAGACCCAATCCTGCCGTGAACCGCAGCCACAACATCTGCTGCACGTTCTCGGCGAACGCTGTCGGCGATCGTCATGACCGCGAAGAACAGTGTCGCGTACACGAGCACGGGGCGACGGCCCACTTTGTCGGCGACCATGCTGAAGACGATCGCGCCGATCATGACCCCGAGGTGGCCGATCGACAGCAAGGGCCCCAACGTCGGCGCCGGCACATTCCACTCGCGCAACATCGCGGGCGCTACGTAGCCCATGGCCTGCACGTCGAAACCGTCCATGATCAGCGACGCGAGACAAAGCACGAACACGCGGATCTGCAACGAGCCGATCCGGCAATTGTCCATGAGCTCAGTGAGATTGAGAGTCGCGGCGGCCGCGCCTTTACTCTGCATGTGCGTTCCCCCTTCTGTGCCGGGGTCGCACGCATAGCCAATTAGGCGCGGAGAGTCCCGGGCTCGCCCACTATAGCGGGGCGCCTGAGAAGTTGGCAGCCGTTAGGCCGGGAAGAAGTCGATCGGCTTGGTCGTCGTGATGCGTCTCGACGTCCTTCGGCTCGAACTGGAACAGCAGCACGCGCTGCACGAGTCCCTTCTCGAGCTCCGGATCGCGGAGCTCCGACGACACGACTTCGCAACTCTGGACGCGACCGTCCGGCTTGATGGTCAGCTTCAGCACGACCTTGCCCTGCAGCGCGGGGTTCTCGCGCAACGCACGGTTGTACAGCGTGAAGATGCGGCCCTTGTTGGTGTCGAACACGCGCTCGATCTCTTCGCGGCTGCGCGACGCTTTGCCGCTCTCGCCGCTGCGCTGCGCAGCGCCGCCGGCCATGCCGACGGCTTCGACCGGGCTCTCGACTTGCGTCGTGTTGCGCGAGCCGATGCCGGAGCCGCCCGTGTTGCGGCTCAGCGCCGCGGTGTTGATGCCGCCGCTGCGCGGTGCCGACCTTCGAGGTAATCAGCGACCGCTCGGTGAACGGCGCGTTGCTGTTGACGATGCCGACGATTGGTCTTGTCGAGAGTTCGACTCTTGTTGTCGCGCAACGACTGCAGCGCGTTCGTCAGCGGCAACAGACCGGCGACCTTCGCACGCTCGCGCGCCTGCTGCGTCGTGTCGACCGGCTTCGGCTCAGGCTTCACGATGGGCTCAGGCTTCGGCTTCTCGATCTGCGCTGCTCGACCACCTTCTCCGGCTTCGGCTCCTCGCGCACGACCGGCGGAGGCGGCGGCTGTTGCTTTTGCTCGAGCACCAGACGGACCAAGACCTTCGGCACTTCGGCCACGTCCCGGGGATCGATCTTCGGTTGCGGCAGAATCCAGAACATCAACGCGAACACGACGGCCGCCACGAGCGAGCCGCGCGCGAGCTGCTTGAACTTGCGGTCGTCGTCGAAGCCCGTCGACCACGGCAGCTCGTAGATTCGATAGAGAACGACTGCAGCGTTCGCCATGACGTTTCCTAGTTCCGAGCCACGGTCGCGAGCCGCGCGTCCGATGCCTTCTGCAGCACGGCCAGCGACAATTGACCATAGTCTGCCGCCGTCGACGTCGCCATGACGCGCTTCAGCAGCTGATACGGAATGTCTCTGTCGGCCATGATAATGACTTCGCGGCTCTTGATCTTCTCTTCTTCCGACTGCGGCGCCGCGCGCAACACGCGCTCGGTCTGCGTCTCGAGAGCCTGCTTCAACTGCGGAATGATGAGCTCTTTGCTGGCCAGGATATCGGCGACCAACCCCAGGCTGTGCCCTTCCATCATGATCTCACGCCCCGTGATGATCACGACGGCGGCCGGGCGGCTGTGCTCCTCGGCGATCGACTCCGGCAGCTTCACGTCCTTCGAGCTCGGCAGCACCTCGACCTGCTCGGTCGAGTACACGAGCAGGAAGAACACGAGCACGGTCAACATGTCGATCATCGACACGAGGTTGATGCCGCCCTCGCCCTTGTGGCGCTTGTGGTGCCGCGCCATTCGCGCGGCTCTGCCCATGAATCTCATCGTCGCGTCCTAGTTCAGCACCGGCGCATCGCCGATCGAGATCTCGGGGAACAGCTCCAGCGCGCACTAGCTGGCCAGTCGTCGTGCTCGGCCGCTCCGTGAGACGCACGTGGTCCATGACCGCGACCAGCACGTCGTACGGAATGTCCTGCTCGAGCAGCAGCGTCGCGTCGGTCTTCTGCGGAAACTGTTCCTTCACGTCGGAGAGGTACGAGCTCAACTTGTCGTACGGATACTTGTCGCCGTCCTTCTCGAACTTGTTCAAGAGACCCTGCGTACGATCGCCGACCTCGATGCTGCCCTTCCGCACCGTGACTTCGAGCTGGAACTGCGGCGGCTCCTCGCGTCGGCGTCGACTGCGACGGTCGGCAGGTTCAGCTCGAGGATCGCGAGCCGCACGAACCCGCCGTGCACGAGCAGGAAGAACACGAGGATCGTCAAGAAGTCGATCATCGACGTCAGGTTGATCTCGGCCGCTTCGTGCCGCTTGTGATGCCGCGCCATGCGCGCGCTACGACCTATGACTTGCATCGAACGACCTCGCTCGCTCGCAGCGCTGGTACGACCGGATTAGGCGCGGCGCGGCGCCGGCTGACCCGATCGGCGCGGCGGCTGCCTCCGCGCGGCCTTGCCTTCCTGCGCCCGCTCGGTGATCGCGTTCAGGAACTTCACCGACGCCATCTCGAGGCTGTCGACGATTTCCGTCGTCTTCGTCTGCAGCAGCGAATGGATCAGCACGAGCGGAATCGCGACCATGAGGCCGAAGGCCGTGCAGTTCATGCCGATCGAGATGCTGGCCGACAGCAGCTCGGCTTTCTCGGCCGGGTTCGCGTTCGACACCGCGGTGAACGCGTGGATCAGGCCGATGATCGTGCCGAGCAGGCCCATCAACGTCGCCATGTTGGCGAACGTCGCGAGGTAGTGCGTGCGCTTCTCGAGCCGCGGCAGCACTTCCATCAGGCTCTCTTCCATCGCCTGCTCGATGTCTTCACGACGCCGCGCCGAACGCACGCGGTTCAGGCCGTAGGTCATGATCTGACCGATCACGGCCTCGGACTTGCTCGTGACCTGCATCGCGCCAGCGAAGTTGCCGGCCTTCAGGAACGGCGTGACCGCGTTCCACAGCGCTTTGTTCTTGGCCGTCGTGATGGTCAGGAACACCCAGCGCTCCAGTGCAATCGCTGCGCCGAGGGCGAGAATCACGACGATGGGGATCATGAATACCCCGCCGTTCTTGAAGAAGCCGACGACGACGTTATAGACCTCCATCTCTCACTCCTCTTTCTTGGACGTCCCCGTACAGGGAGTCGTAGTAACTAAGATGCCGTTGGAAAACGGCGGGATCGACCGGCGCAAGCACTTCGTCGAGCAACGTGTTCACCGGGCGGCCGACCAAGTCGCCGAGATCCGATTTCTTCCACGGCACGATATACAACACCTTAGGCAATTCCGCATTGCCCGTTATTGACGTGGTTCCCAGATCCAGGCGTGTCCAGCACGCGCCGGTTCGCGGCCTGAGGCAGCCGCCTCCCGGCGCGCTGCGGCGTGACCGCTTTCGGGGCAACGGGCGGCGCGGCCTTCGGAGCAGTCGGAGCAGCCGCGCAGCGGGCGCGGCCGGGCGCGTGGCGGAGGTCACACGGGGGACCGCCCACGTCGACGGCCGGCTCGAGATCGGCCGGGTTCAGCGACGTGTTACGCTGGCCGTGACGGCCTTTGCGCGGCCGCGTCGGCCGGCGTGCTCGTGCGACTGCGCAAGCGCCGTCACCGACGCGGCCAGCAGTGCGAGCGTCAGCAGCGTTCTCATTGCGCATCCCCTTTCGCGACTCGGGCGGCGTCGTTGCCGTTACCGCTGCGCCGGCGCAGATCGACGATCCAACGGCCCACGGTTTCGTCGGGCTGCCGCGAGCGAGCTCTGATACAGCTCGTATTGCTCGAGCGCCTCCGCGGCTTGCGCAGATACACGTCGAGCAGCACGCCCAAGTTGTAGTGCGCGAGCGCGTGCTTCGGATCCGTCGCGAGCGCGCTTGCCGTACGCTCGCTCCGCCTCCTCGAACTTGCCCTGCTCGCGCAGCAGGATGCCGAGCTGCGTGTTCGCCGCCGCGTGACCCGGGTCGATCGCGAGCGCGCGATCGAGTGCGGCACGCGCGTCCGCTCCGGCCGTTCTCTTCAGATACACGAGCGCGAGATTCACGAACGGTCCGGGATAAGCGGAGTATTCCATCGTCAGCTGCTCGAGCTCGAGCTCGGCCTGCAGCCAGTTCTCGGCGCGCATGGCGGCCATGCGCGCGGGCGTACGCAGCGGTGCGCGGCTTCCGGGATCTGCACGACGACGTATCCGCTGCCGGGCGCGCGGCTCGCCGCGGCGGTCGCGCTTGCGCGAGCGCGTCGGCCTGCGCGCTGGCCGTCTTCGCCGCCGGTTTCGCGGCCCGCGCCTCTGCCTTTGGCTTGGCCGCGGGGTCGCCGGCTGCGCCGGTTCGGCGGCACTACCGCTGTCGGCTTCTCGACGGCGGCTTGCTTCGGCGTCGACGCGCCGCACGCGGCGAGCAGCAGCGCGCTCGCGCGGCGAGACCGCCGCGCACGAGTCTCTGCAGACCCACCTGGTTAGCGAATGGCTTCGACAAGGGTCTCTCCGATCTCCGCTTTCGCGTAACGTCCTGGCATCAGCTCGACGAGCGCCTTCAAGCTCTTCTGCACCCACTCGGTCGTACAGCCCCTCCGCCGTGCGCGCGGCGTTCGTCTCGTGCAGCTTGATGGCCTGCTCCTCGAACGGGAACGCCTGCTCTTCGAGCAGTATGTTGTACTGCTCGAGCTCGTCCTTCTTCAGCTCGCGCGGCCGCTCGGACGCGTAGCAGGTCCTTGCTCAGCGTAGTGGTACAGCTCGGCGATCTCGTAGTTCGCGGCCGTCGTGACCTCGGCGACGCCGTACTCGGCGGCCTTGCCGTAAGCCGCGAGCGCGGCTTCCATGCGCGTCTTCTTCGTCTTCAGGCTCTTGTCGAGCGGAATCACGAGCTTCGCGCCGAGGAACGCGTCGCGCGTCGGCGCCGCGAGCTCGAGCTGCGACTTCGCGGCGAGATACTTGCGTGCGATCCGTGCGCTCCGCGCCCGCGCCCGCATCCGCCGTCACGAGCTCGTGCAGCCAGCGTTGGCGCTCGGCCTCGTTGTTGCTCTTCACCGCGATCTCGAGCAGCTTCTGCCGCGCTTCGACCGCCTCGACTACCGGGTGCGGATAGCGCTCCACGAACTTGCCGTACGCCGTCGCCGCGGCCGCAGTCTGCCCGGTCTGCGCATATAGCTCGGCCGAGCGCCACAACGCCTCGCGCTTGACGTCCGGCGAGCCGTCGCCGTTCGCGATGCGCTCGAACTCGCCGGCCGCGCGCGCGCTGTTGCCGGATTCCACGTATGCGACGGCCAGCTTCGCCGTCACGTCGGCCGCGAGCTCGTGTTTCGGGAAACGGCGTGCGAAAGTCCTCGAGCACCGTGGTCGCGCGCTGCCAGTTGCCCATCTGGATCAGCGCCGCGCCTGCGTCGTACTCGGCCGTAGCACGAATCGGCGACGTCGGCGCCGCCTGGACCTACGCGCAGGAAGTGGTTCACGGCGACGTCGAGCTGCCCCGCGGTGCGTGCCTGCTCGCCCTGCTTGTAGATCGACGACGCGATCCGCTCGACGATCTCGCCGCGCTTCGGATCGGCCGCGGGCACGAGCCCGATCAAACTCGTGTACGCAGTCTCGGCAGACGCGAAATCCGCGAGATCGAAGTTCGAATGAGCGACGACGGTCCACGCCGTGCGCTGGAGCGCCGGCGTCGCCGGCGGTGTGCGAGCTACGAGCGCTCGACCGACGTCGCGCGCGCGCGCGAACTCGCCGAGCGCGTAGAGCTTCTCGGCCGAATCGGTCTGCACGCTCGCGGCCTGCTCGTGCATCGGATACGAGTCGACGAACCGTAGCGCACTCTCGATTCCCTTCTTATGCCACTCGGCCTTCTCGGTCCCTTTCAACACCTCTTCCTGCTTCGTGTACGCGAGCAGCGCGGCATAGCCGGCTTCGCCGCCATGCGCGTGGAACGGATAGGCGTACGCGGTGCGCTCGTACTCGACGGCCGCGTCGTGGAAGTTGCCGCTCTCGAACAACACCTCGGCCAGCAGGAAGTTCGTCTCGGCGGCGTTCTGGTCGTCCGGGAACGACTGCAGATAGGTCCGGTACCAGCGTGCGGCCGCGGTGTATTCGGCCTGAGCGTGCGTCTTCTGCGCTTCGGCGTGGTGGTACGAGGCGAGATCCGTCACGTTGCTCTTCAGGTGCCCGACGACCTCGGGCTGCTGCTCGAACGCGTACCGCACCCAGTAAGGACTGCCGGGACCATACGTCGTTACGAAGTTCTCTTTGCCCTCGAGCACGAAGTCGGCATAGCCGCCCTTCTTGAACGCTTCGATGACCTCGACCTGCAGCAGCGGCGCTTTCGCGTGATAGGGGTCGAGCTCAACGAACGCGTGGTACGCGTCCGCGGCGTCCTGGTAGCGCTGCTGGTCGAGATACAGATCGCCGAGGCTCGTGTAGGCAAGGAACGCATACGGGCGAGCGCCGTGCCGCTTGAAGTACTGCGACACGGACTTAGGCCCCTCGAGATACGAGAACCCGATCGACAGCACGCGGAAGGTATCGTCGATCAACTCCTGCTGCGCGCGGCCCATCGCACCGTAGATCGCTGCGGGATCGCGATCGCCGGTCGCGTTGTTGTTGTCTGTGCCGAGCTGCCGGTCGAGCAAGCCGAAAAACGACGCAAGACTATCGTCGTACTGCTGCTGCTTGAACAGCGACCACCCGTGCTTGTACAGCGACTGCTCGTAGTACACCGAGCTCGCGCCGTCCTCGAGCACGTGCGCGTAGGCGCGCTCGGCGTCGCGGTAGCGCTTCATCACGAACAGCGTCTCGCCGCGGCGGAACTGCGCCTCGTCCAAGTGCGTCGTGCGCGGATACTTGGCGATCAGGCGGTCGAGCGTCGCGAGCGACTCGTCGATGCGGCCGTCGGCCTCGTACGCGCGCGCGAGCTGGTACAGCACGAGGTCGTTCTTCGCGTAGTTCGGGTAAGTCTGAAGCAGCTTCTGATACATCTCGATCGTGCTGCCGACGACACCGAGCGACTGCACGTTGGCCTGCAACTGCTCGGCATCGGTCGGTGTCGAGCTGCAGGTCGGCGAGCCGGCGCATGGCTTCGGCCTTGAGCACAGGATCGTCGGATGCGAGATCGAGGAACGCGCGATAGCTCTCCATCGCCTTCGCTTCGCTGCCGTCGATCGGAGCCGCGGTGTCGACCTGGACTTCGCGGCTCGCGACATCCTGGATCGTGCCGGTCGCTTCGTCCTGGTGCTTGCGGTGATGACCGAAAGGCCAGATCGCGGCGAGCGTGATGAATACCAGCGCGGGGGCGTTCATCACTTCCCGCCCTCCGCGGCCACCGCGGCGTCGGCCGTCTTCGCCGGCGCCGGCTGCGCGGCCGCGCGGTCATACAACGTCGCCAACGAGAAACGCGCCTGCACGAGGTAGGTGTTCAACCGGTCGCGCTGAGCTTTGAGCTCCGCCACGGCGAGCCCCTGCAGGAAGTTCTGCTGACGCACGAGCGCGGCCTCGGCCGTCGTCTGCAACGCCTGCACGCGCGGCGTCAACCCTTTGATGCGCGCGGTCAGGCCCGTGAACTTCTCGGGCCAGTCGTCGCGGGCGCCCGACACTTGCGTGTGCCGGCGTTGCGCCTCGCGCAGCTGCCGGTCGAGCTCACCGAGACTCTTCTTCTCGGCCCAGAGCCGCGCCTTGTAGTCGCGCTGCAGGTCCCAGAGCATGAGGCCGCGCAGGAAGTGCTGCTTGTCGCGCAGCTCGTTGCTCTCGTCGTCGTTCGGCAGCGCGGCCAGCTGCGGCTCCATGGCCGTCAGCGTCCGCCACGTTTCCTGTTCCTTCGGCGTGCCGAGCGCGACGACGTCTTCGGTGCGCTCGATAGCTTGCAGCTGCGACTCGAGCTCCACGCGATGCGCCGCCATGGCGTCGAGATCGACGCTCGCGAGGCTCGCGTCGATGTTCGGCCGGCGCTGCTGATACGCGCGCTGCCGGGTATCGAGGATGTCATCGAACGCGCCGAGGCTCTCGGTCCAGTGCGCAAGGTTGCGATTCATCTGGAGCAGGTCGCGGTAGTTCTTCAACCCTTCCTGGAAGTTGTTGCTCGCGAGCAGCTCGTACAGATAGCGGCTCTCGATCGTGTCCGGCACGCGCTCGAGCCGCCAATACCAACCCGACTCGACGCTGTTGGAATCGCTACGCTCGCCGAGCAGCTCGGTGATCAGCTTGCCGCCCTCGATGCTGTCGATCGCTTGCGTCAGGTGCGCGATCTCGGTGGTGAACGCCGCGATCGCGTCGTTGTAGTGATCGGCCGCCTGCTTGTCCGCGCCGAGCTTGGCGAACGCATACGGCACGGCCAGCAGCGACTCCTGCACGGCCGAGTCCAGCATGTCGCGGCTTCGCAGCTCGAGCCACGGCGCGAGCGCGCCGCGGTAGTCCGTGTTCTCGGCATCGGCCCAACCGACGCCGAGCAACGCCTTGTTCGAGAACGGCCCGTTGAGCCGCACGCGTTGCAGCGACGGCTTCGCCTCGACCGGCCGCTGCGCCTGCAGCCACGCGTAGCCGAGCGCCACGTTGGCTTTGTCGCGCAACGCTTCGAGCGTCGGACTGTCGGGCGCGAGCTGACCGACTTCGTCGAGCACGGCGGCGCCGGCTTCGACCTGACCGAGGCGCACGAGCGAGACACCGATGTTGTACTTCGCGTACCCGACCCACTCGTCGCCGGGCCGCTTCCACTCTTGGAGCACGGCAAGCGCTTCGACGAAGCGCCCCTGATCCATCAGGACCTCGGCATGCAGCATGTAGCGCTGCGGCTCGAGATCCTCGGGCAGCGCGCGGCCGATGCGACCGAGCGCCGCTTCGGCCTGATCGAGATAGCCGCGCTGTTCCCAGATCTTCGCCAGGAAGAACCAGGCGCGATCGTGGACAGCGGGATCGACCGACTGCTCGAGCACGCGCTCGAAGAGTTGGCCCGCAAGTTGATGCTGGCCGTACGACAGATACAACGCGCCCGCCATCAACTGCTCGTCGGCCTCGTGGTGCTTGAGCTCGCCACGCTCTTCGGCGGCCAGGAGACGCGTCAAGGCGGAGAAGTAGTCATCCTGAAAAAACTTGAACAGCACCTCGCCATAGGCCAGATCCTGCACGACGATGCTGCCGTCAACGGTCTCACGCGCGCCGGCGCTACCACCGACGAGCACGATCGCGAACGCAGTCGCAAGGGTGAGGAGGCGTGCCGTCACCGACTACTCCCACTCCTTGACGACGAACTCCGGCTGTTGCTTGCTCGCACGATCCGAGATGGTGAGCTCGATGTATTTCGGTCCGACGCCCTTCTCGAACTTGACCGACGTTGCACGGCGGTAGTCGCGCGCATGCGGGCCACCGCCCGTGAACACGGCCACGAGCTCGTGATCGCCGACCTTCAGGTTACCGATGTAGAGGCGCTGCACGCCGCCTTTCACAAGGGCCGATGCCTCACGCTCCGTGTACAGATAGTTCGCGACGGCCTTGTTGTCGATCTTCAGGTCGATGGAGTCGAGACCGAAGAAGTCACCCACGTCCATGGCCACGAACACAGCGGTTTGCGTGTTGGCCGGGAACAGCAACTCTTCCTCGAGCAGGAACAGGTCGCGGTTCAGATCCAGCACCTGTTTCTTGAGTCCCTGCACGTCTTCGTCGAGCGTGCGGAACTCGGCGCGATCTTCCGCGCCCTTGTCCGCGCGCGGCGCAAACTCGGGCCTCGCGGCTGCGGCTTGCTCGACTCCATTTATTTCATCTTTCTGTGCCATCGCCGATGAGCCGAGCACGAGCACGCCCACCACCAGCGACACCCACGCGATCAACCTTGCTGCCATCTTTCGCTCCAACCGCTTAGCTGAACTTCACCGTGCCGGGAGGCAACGGCTCACTCGCGCAGCAGCGCCTGCACGCGCTCGAGGTACTGCTCCTCGTTGCCGCGACGAAACCCTTCGAAGACCTCTCTGACCACCCCGCCACGATCGATCAGCACCATGACGGGCATGCGACTGACTTCGTAGAGCTTACCGACATCACCGGCCTGGTCGTATAGCACGGGGTAGCTCGCCTTGAGTCGCCCGATCATGCCCTCGGCCTGCTTCCGATTCTGGTCGAGGCTCACCGCGAGCAACTCGACACCGGCGTCTTGATACCGTGCCTGCATCTCGCCGAGGCGCTCGAGCTGCGCGCGGCAGTCGCCGCACCACGTGGCCCAAAACGTCAGCATGACGATCTGACCGCGAAACTCGGATAGCCGCATGTTCTGACCGGCCAAGCTCCGCAACGCGAAATCGGGAGCCTCGGAGCCTTTCAGTTTCGCGCCCGCGGAAACGGCCGTCGCAACGGCAAGCAACGCGACGAGCGCGAGGCGGCTCCGAATTGCTGCATGCGGTCGTGTCATCTACGCAGTCCTTCGCTTCAGCACGGCAGCACTTGGCGCGGCCTTCTCGACCGCGGCCTCAAGGCCACGCCCGTGGAGACATAATTCCCACGCGGCGCCGCCACCTTATTTCCTTGGCCCGCCATGGGTCTATGAGCCAGGTCTCAACTCTTCGGGCGTTTGGCCATATCCGCGAACAGGAGCACGTTCCGTGCCACGCGTTCCACTAGACACTGCGCGCAGCGCACTTTCACTGTGTCGCCGCTTCCCGACAGGCGTTACGCGGCCCGGCAGCAGTCGGTGCCGTCGCCCCAAACGAGTGACGCGCGTGCCGAGGGCCCCTCGGCGCGCGCGTCACGGATGCGCCAACGCCAATCGCGCCGACGGAAGAAGGCGACTCTTAGCCGACCCACGACCGGGCGTTGTCGAAGAGCTGCTGCCACGGCGAGCACTCCGTCCCAATCAGCCGGGTGCCACGACAGCTGCGAAGTGCGGAACACCCGCTCCGGGTGCGGCATCACGATCGTCACGCGCCCGTCGGCGTTGCTCAATCCCGCGATGCCGCGCGGCGAGCCGTTCGGGTTCGCCGGGTAACGCTCCGCCACCTCGCCGCGATTCGTCACGAAGCGCAGCGACGTCAGCGACGCGTCGCAGCTCGCAAGTACCTCGTCCGATGCGAAGGCTGCGCGACCCTCGCCGTGCGCCGTCACGATCGGGATACGAGAACCCGCCATGCCCTTCAACAATACCGACGGGCTGTCGATGACCTCGACGAGCGTCAATCGCGCCTCGAACTGATCCGAGCGGTTGCGCAGGAACTTCGGCCAGCTCTCTGTGCCCGGTATCAGCTCGCGCAGGGCGGCCAGCATCTGACAGCCGTTGCACACGCCGAGCCCGAACGCGTCGGGCCGTGCGAAGAAGTCCGTGAACATCCGTCGCACGCCATCGTGATACAGGATCGTCTTGGCCCAACCCTCGCCCGCGCCGAGCACGTCGCCATACGAGAAGCCGCCGCACGCGATCACGCCGCGATACGCGTCGAGGTTCTTGCTACCCCTAAGCAGATCGCTCATGTGCACGTCGTGGGCTTCGAAGCCTGCACGATCGAGCGTGGCGGCCATCTCGCGCTGGCCGTTCACGCCCTGCTCGCGTAGCACGGCCACCTTCGGCCGCGCGCCGCGCGCTCCCGGCCGACGCTCGATCGTCGGCAGCGGAAACGTGAGCTTCGCGTTCAAGCCAGGATCGGCGCCATCGAGCGCGCTCTCGTACGCCTCGCGCGCGCAATCCGGATCGTCGCGCAGCGCCTGCATGCGGTACGTGAGCTGCGACCACTGCCGCTGCAACTCGATGCGCGACGCACGATAGAGCTCCGCGCCGGCGCGGCGCACGATCACATCGTCGTGCGCGGCCACGCGAGCGACGACCGCGTGCGCGAGCTCGTGCGCCGCGAGCACGCGCTGCACGGCCGGCAAATCGGCGTCACGCACCTGCACGACCACGCCGAGCTCCTCGGCGAACAAATAGCCGACCGCATCGCTCGCAGCCGCAGGCAGCTCGATGTCGAGGCCCACGTGAGCCGCGAACGCCATCTCGGCCAGCGTCGCGAACACGCCACCGTCCGAACGGTCGTGATACGCGAGCAGCAACTCTGCCTCGCGCAGCTCGCGTTGTGCCGCGAACAAGGCGATCAACCGCTGCGGATCGTCGAGATCCGGCGGCGCGCCCCCGTACTGGCCATACGCCTGTGCCAGGCACGAACCGCCGAGGCGCAGCGCGCCGTTCGCGAGATCGATCAGCACGAGCGCGGAACCCGGCTCGCGCTTAAGCTCCGGCGTCAGCGTGCGGCGAATGTCGCGCACCGGAGCGAACGCAGACACGATCAGCGACACCGGCGCCGTCACGGAGCGCTCCTTGCCGCCTTCGTTCCATACGGTGCGCATCGATAGCGAGTCCTTGCCGACCGGCACCGCGATGCCGAGTGCGGGGCACAGCTCCTCGCCGACGGCGCGGACCATCGCGTACAGCGCGTAGTCGTCGTTCGCGTGGCCGGCCGCGGCCATCCAGTTCGCCGACAGCCGAATGTCGCCAAGTGCCGCGACATCGGCGGCCGCGATGTTCAGCACGGCTTCTGCCACGGCGAGCCGTGCCGACGCCGGCCCATCGTGGATCGCGACCGGCGTGCGCTCGCCCATCGCAAACGCTTCGCCGGTGTAGCCCTCGTACGCAGAAGCCGTGACGGCCACGTCGCTGACGGGTACCTGCCACGGACCCACGAGCTGGTCGCGTGAGACGAGGCCACCGACCGTGCGATCGCCTATATGAATGAGAAAGCTCTTGTCGGCTACGGCCGGAAACGCGAGCACGCGCTCGACCGCCGCGTCGAGCCGCAACTGCTCGCGCCGCCACGGGGGCGCCGTGAACTCCGCGCGCGTGGCTTTGCGCGTCATCTTCGGCGGTTTGCCGAACAGCACTTCCATCGGCATGGCGACCGGCTCGTTGCCGAGCGTCGAGTCACGCACGATCAAGTCCTTCTTCGCGGTCAGCTCGCCGATCACGGCGTAAGGGCAACGTTCGCGCTCGCAGATCGCGACGAACCGCGGGACGTCCGCCGCATCGATCGTGAGCATGTAGCGCTCTTGCGATTCGTTGCACCAGAGCTCCATCGGGCTCATGCCAGGCTCGTCGTTCGGAATCGCGCGCAGATCGATCACGGCACCGCAGTGGCTGTGGTCCACGATCTCGGGCACCGCGTTCGACAGCCCGCCGGCGCCGATGTCGTGGATGGCTCCGATCGGATTCGCTTCGCCGAGCGCCCAGCACGTGTCGATGACTTCCTGCGCGCGCCGCTGCATCTCGGGATTGCCGCGCTGCACGGACGCGAAGTCGAGCTCCGCTTCGCCGGCGCCGCTGCCCTGCGACGACGCGGCGCCGCCGCCCAAGCCGATCAACATCGCGGGCCCGCCGAGCACGACGAGCTTCGCGCCCGGGCCCGGCACGCCTTTCTCGACGTTCGGCGCGCGGATGCTGCCGAAGCCCCCCGCGATCATGATCGGCTTGTGATAGCCGCGCCACGCGCCGCCCGCCTCGAGCAGGCTGGTGCGGAAGTAACCCGCGAGATTCGGCCGGCCGAACTCGTTGTTGAAGCTCGCGGCACCGATCGGCCCGTCGAGCATGATCGAGAGCGGCGAAGCGATGCGATCGGGCTTGCCGGGCAACGCTCGCTCCCACGGCTGGCGCCAACCCGGCACGTCGAGATGCGACACCGTGAAGCCGACGAGCCCGGCTTTCGGTTTCGCGCCGCGGCCGGTCGCGCCTTCGTCGCGGATTTCGCCGCCCGAGCCGGTGGACGCGCCGGGAAACGGCGAGATGGCGGTCGGGTGGTTGTGCGTCTCGACCTTCATCACGAGATGCACGGGCTCGGCGTGGTAACCGTAGACGCCGGTCTTCGCGTCCGGCCAGAACCAGCGGCTCTCGGCGCCGACGACGACGGCCGCGTTGTCCTTGTACGCCGACAGCACGCCGTCCGGTGCACGCGCGTGCGTGTTGCGGATCATCGCGAACAGGCTCTTCGGCGCGGGCTTGCCGTCGATCAGCCAATCGGCGTTGAAGATCTTGTGCCGGCAGTGCTCGGAGTTCGCCTGCGCGAACATCATGAGCTCGACGTCGGTGGGGTTGCGCGCCAGCGCGGCGAACTGCGCCGCGAGATACTCGATCTCGTCGGCCGAGAGCGCGAGACCGAGCTCGCCGTTCGCGCGCTCGAGCGCGCGCGCGACCGCCGCCAAGCACGTCGACGGTGCGAACCGGTCGCGGCTCGTGATCGGCGAACAGCGCTTCGCGCTTCGGCCGCTCCGTCAGCAGCGTCTCGGTCATGCGGTCGTGCAGCAGCGGCGCGACGCGCTTCATGTCTGCCGCCGTCAGCGCGGCGTTCACGCTGAGCTCGTAGACGCGGCCGCGCTCGACGCGGCGCACCGGCAGCGAGCACAGGCGCGCGATGTCGGTGGCTTTCGACGCCCAGGGCGAGATCGTGCCGAGCCGCGGCACCACGTAGATGCGCTGGCGGCCGCTCTGTGGCGTCACTGCGCCGTCACCGTAGTCGAGCAGTGCGCCGAGCACGCGCACTTGCGCCGTGGTGAGCGACTGGGCGAGCGACACGTAGTGCTCGAAGTACACGGTCACGTCGGTGACCGCCGGGGCCAGCGCCCGCAGCTCGGCGCGGAGCTTTTTGAGGCGGAAGGCAGTCGCTGCCGGAGGACCGGCCAACTGCAGCATCGTCATGGGTTCGATCTGGAGCTCAAGGGGCTTAAGAGGCACGCGCATTCTACCGAATCGGGGCGAACCGGCACAGCGGCGCGCGCCGGTCAGTCGAGCTCGAACCACTGCGTCGGAGCGTCCTGGGTGGCGAGATGCAGCGGGTAGCGCGCTTTCTCGAGCGCGGGCTTCAGCGTGGCGCGCACGTGCTCCGGCGTGTTGTTGCGTTCGGAAAGGTGCAACCCCAAGACCCATTGCACGCGCGTGGGATCGAGGCGTTGCAGGAGCTCGGTGGTCTGGCCGTTGTTCAGATGGCCGAATCGCGACGCCACGCGGGCCTTCAATGACTCTGGATACGGCCCGCGCTGGAGCGAGTCGAGATCGTGATTGCATTCGAGCGCGAGCGCATCGCAGCCCGTGAGCCGTTCGATCATGTGCGGCGTCACGTGCCCCGCGTCGGTCAGCATGCCGAGCCGGCGCCCGCCCGCGGCGAACGTGAACTGGCATGGCTCGCGCGCGTCGTGCGGCACCGGATACGGCTTCACGTCGATGCCGCCGATCGTCAGATCGCGATGCGGGTTCAGCGTGTTCACGCTCACGAGATCCGAGATCGCGCTCGCGGTGCCGGGCGTCATCCACAGCGGCGTTGCGTAGCGGCGCGCGAACG
Source organism: uncultured Gammaproteobacteria bacterium (assembly GCA_963748045.1). GTDB lineage: Bacteria > Pseudomonadota > Gammaproteobacteria > Steroidobacterales > Rariloculaceae > FEN-1219. The sequence goes on along the minus strand of CAVVIC010000008.1, from coordinate 234,030 downwards.
CCGCGACGCCCTGCGCGTGATCGGTGTGCTCGTGCGTGACGAGGATCGCGGTCACGTCGCGCGGCTCGCGCTCGACCGCACGCAAACGCTCCTCGATGACTTTGCGCGGCAGGCCGCAGTCGACCATCAGGAGCGTGGAGCCGTATTCGACGAGCGCCGCATTGCCGCGACTGCCGCTGCCGAGTGCTGCGAAACGCAGCGTCATTCGAAGAACCGCACCAAGCGACTCTCGGTCTGCCGCTCAGTGCTCCTGTGGGCCACCCTTGGTTCCCTGCGGCGAGTACATCGGCATTGGAAACTGGGCCACGTTGCCACCCTCGGCGGCCGTGATCTTGCCGACGCCCTGCTTGTCGACCTCGTCGATCCGCAGCACGTAGTGCATGGGCAGGTACGTCTTCTTGACGCCCGCGAACTCGATTTGCAGCCGCTCGACCGAAGGATCGACGACGACAGACTGGCGCGCATCGAATATGAGCTCTTCGACCTCGACGAATCCGAACAATGCGCCGGCCTGCGTGACGCGCCGAGCATAGATTTCGTAAACCTTGCCCTGATTCACGAACAGAACTTTGTAGATGGGCTTCGCGGCCATGCGTAGTGGGATCCTGATGCGAGGCACACGGAGCTTAGCACAGGACTTCTGAGAGGCTCGTCACAGTAATCGGTCGCAGTAGTTAGAAGAGAGCGCCTGGCAGGACTAGACTCGCGCGCGGGGGAGCCATGGACGGCGGGAACGTGGTGGTGCCCCCGGAATCAAGGAACGATATGGCACTGCGCCTGCAAATCGTCAGTCGTCACCGGCAAAGCCTCGGCGAACGCGGCATGCGTGAGTTCGGCCATGCGGGTGGCACGATCGGCCGTTCGCTCGAGAGCGACTGGGTGCTGCCGGACGGCCAGCGCTACTTGTCGAGCCGGCACGCGAGCATCGACTATCGGTCCGGCAGCTACTACGTCGTCGACATGCTCGACGAACGGCGTGTACGTCAACGACTCGGAGCAACCCGTCGGCCGCGGCAACCCGCAGCGACTATTCACCGGCGACATCGTTCGCATCGGCGAATACGAGATGCAAGTCGAGATCGTCGGCGAGGACGACACCGGCGAGCAATTCACCGGCTGACCACGAGGACCCCGTATCGAAGGCTCAGCGCGTGCCGCCGCCGGATCCGACGCGCGCCGACCTCGTGCCTGGGCACGAGATCACGGCCGTCGGCATCGAGTGGATGATCGACGAGGACGCCGACCAGGACGACGCGCGCCAGGCCGCGAAGCAGCAAGCGACCAACGCGGCGAACCTGAGGCTCGTGGAGGAGCCCGCCAGCCGACTGCGCTGCCGCACCGACCACCTGTCAGCGCGGCCGCGCACGTCAGGACGCGAACGCCGAACGACCGCCATCGCCGAAGTCGAAAGCCGCACGCCGCCGCCCCGAGCGCGACGGCCGGCGCCGCCGAACGCCCCGCCCAAAGCCGAGCCCAAGCCGAGTCGCGAGCACGCCCGCCGCGCGCCCGACGGCGAGCACGGCCGCGGCCGCACGCCTCTGCCGGCCTCGACGCGTTCTTCCGCGGCGCCGGCCTGCCGGCGCACAAGCTCGACGACAAACAGACCGAGCAGACGCTGCACCGTCTCGGCCAAATCATGCGCGAGGTGATCCTCGGCATGAGCGAGAACCTGCACCTGCGCGCGGACCAGAAAAATACCCTCCGGGTACCGACGACCACGATCCAGCCGCAGCGCAATAACCCGCTGAAGTTCTCGGCGAGCGTGGAAGAAGCGCTGACGAACCTGCTGTTCCGCCAATCCGGCGAGTATCTTCGGCGCCGTCGACGCGGTCCGCGAAACGTTCGGCGACATCAAGCAGCACCAGCAGCATGCTCTTGTCCGCGATGCGCACGGCGGTCGCCGACTACATCGATCGGCTCGATCCCGAGGAGCTCGAGAACAAGTTCGTCGAACGGCAAACGCGGCGCTCATGAACGCCGCGAACAAGCTGAAGTACTGGGACCTGTACAAGGACCTGTATCAGGTCGTCGCGAACCGCCAGCCGGGCCAGTTCCCACAGCAGTTCCTGGAAGAGCTCTCGCGCGCGTACGAGAACGAAGACGCGCGCACGGCGCCGAGCACGGCGGCCAGGAACCCGAACGCGAAGCTCGCCTGAGCTATGTCTACCGGCGCTAGCGGCGCGGGCGAAACAGCACCACCGTCAGATCGTCCGGCTTGCAGGGCAAGTCGGCGCGCGCGTCGCCGCGCATGCGCGCCTGCGCGCGCTCGACCAAACGGTCCGCGGCAGCGACGAGCGGCCCGCTGCAGATCGAATCGACGATCTCATCGATGAACAGGTTGTCGAACAAGCCGTCGCTCGCGAGCAGCACCGTGTCGCGCACGGCGAGCTGCAGCGTGGGCCCCACCTCGACGCGCATGTCGGCGGAGCCGATCACGTTGAACAGCACGTGCCGCTGATCGTGCTGCACGGCTTCGTCCTCGTCGAGCAAACCCGCCTCGACGGCAAACCCCGTCGGCGAATGCGGCACCACTCGTTGCTTGATGCGGCCGCGCTGGCCCACCGCGAGCAACTCCGAGTCGCCCGACGTGATAGCAGCGCAATGCGCTGGCGTCGAGCTGCGCGACCACGAGCGTCGTCGCGGCGCCGCGCGGCGTAGGCCAAGCACATTGTGTTCGCGGCTTCGATCCAGCGTCGAGGATCGCGGGCCGCAGCTGCGGCGTCATCGTCGGGCACGTCTGCGCAGCGATTCGCGAGCAAGCGTCTGCACGGCCGCATTCGACGCCTCGCGCGCGCCGGCCATGCCGCCGACGCCGTCGGCCACGGCCAGCACGAGCGAATCGTCACCGAGCGGGATCACGGCCGCGGCGTCTTCGTTCGGCCTGGTCTTGTCCGGCGAGCGCAGGCTGCGCACGCAGACTTCGCCCTGCGGCAGCGACGATCGGTCTGCTCGAGCTCGTTCTCGCCCAGGAAGAGCTGCACGTGCCCGTCGGCCTTCATGTGGTGCCGACTCCTGCGGCGCTCATGCGTCGAGCGCCTTCGTGCACCACGGGCAGTAGTGCCAGTAGTTCGTGTCGACGCCCGAGCGGCAGTGCGGGCAACGCGTGTCGCTCACCCGGCAGCTTCCACGGCCGTTTGACCTTGGCGCGGCACCACGGGCAGTAGCGCATGAACGCCATCAGCGGTCCGCGGCACTTCTCGTTCTGGCACTTGGCGACATACCGCTTGTCGGTGAAGCGGCGCGTCGTCTCGACTTCGAAGCCCGGGCCGTAGCACGACGGGCAGTAGTGCCAATCGAGCTTCACGCCGCGCCGGCAGCGCGGGCACTCCGCCGGATGGCGGCTCTCGTGCCGATCGAGCGGCGGCTCGGCGCCGCACCAGGGACATCGCTGCATGACCTCGGACACGGGGCCGTTGCAGTGCCTGCACTCGTAGCGCGTCTCGAGCACCTTGCGGTACTTGCGCTGGAACTCCCGAAACAGCACGTTCTGCCACAGCGTCGGATCGTCTTCTTTCTTGTGGCGGCCCTTCTTTTTCTTCACGGCCGTGTTGCGCAGCCGTTTGAACTCGCGGTACATCGTGGCCGCGTTCTTGAATCGGTTCTTCGGGGCGCACCTCGATCGCGCGATGCAGCCACTCGACGAGCTTCGGGCGCAGCTTCTCGCGCACGCGCTTGATACCGGGCGGCGGCCACTCGTACGGCCACTCGGGCAAGTCGCCGGACAGCAGCTCGTAGATGACGAGGCCGAGCGAGAACACGTCGGACTGGAACTGCGGCCGGCCCACGGCCTGCTCCGGCGCGATGTAGCCCACGGTGCCCGAGCCCGACGCTTTCAGCGTGCGCTGCGCGACCTTCGAGAAGCCGAAGTCCGTGAGCTTGAGCCGGTTGCCCGCGAACAGAATGAAGTTGCCGGGCTTGATGTCGCAGTGGATCACGCTCTGCTGGTGCGCGTGCGCCACGCCGGCCACGCGCCTGCTCGACGAGGTGCAGCGCGGAATCGGTCGACAGCCGCCGGCGCATGCGGCTGCTCGAGCGAGCGCTCGCCGAGCGGCATCGCGATCACGAAGCGACCGTCGATGAACGACGCGTCGCGGATCGGCAGGATGTTCGGATGCTCGAGCCGCTGCGCGAGCCGCGCCTCGCGCTTGAAGTCGACGAGGAAGTGCTCGTCCATCGCACTCTCGTGCGGGATCTTCAACGCCACGCGAACGCCGTGAATCGTGTCGACGGCTTCGTAGATCGCCGCGATCGGCCCGTCGTTGAGGCGACGCTCGATGCGGTACTTGCCGAGTTTTTGTCGGGCCTTCAGCACTGCCAATCTGCCGTTGGTTTCGCTGCCGCGTGGCGGCGCCGGTACGCTCCGACGCTCGATGTTGTGGTCCCCTGTGGCCTGCATGATCCCTGCGGACGGCGGGAGCGTCAAATCGACGCTGCGTCGAAAAAGCGCCGAAGACCCGCGTGCTAGACTTCGGTGCGCGACGGACGGAACCATGCACCCATCTCACGCTCACGGCCACGATCACGACACCGATCAGTCAGAGGGCGAGCACGCTCACGACGATCACGGCCACGCCCAGGCTCGATCACGGTCACGCCCACCACCTCACGGCGCCAACGAGCGCAGCGTGGGTCTTGCGGCGGTGCTCACGGGCGGATTCATGTTCGCCGAGATCGTCGGCGGCGTGCTCGCCGGCTCCCTCGCGCTGCTCGCAGACGCGGGCCACATGCTGACCGACTTCGCGAGCCTGTCGCTCGCGTGGTTTGCCTTCAGGCTCACGCGGCGGCCCGCCGACTGGCGCCGCACCTACGGCTTCGACCGGTTCGCCGTGCTCGTGGCGTTCGTCAACGGCATCGCACTGTTCGCCATCGCCGTCTGGATCGGGGTCGAAGCCTGGCGACGGCTTGCGAGCCCCATCGAAGTGCACGGCGCGCCGATGTTGTGGATTGCCCTCACCGGCCTCGCCGTCAACGTGATCGTGTTCTTCGTATTGCGCGGCGGCGACGCAGGACAACCTCAACATCCGTGCCGCCGCACTGCACGTGGTCGGCGACCTGTTGGGCTCCGTGGCCGCCGTCGTGGCCTCGATCGTGATCCTGACGACGAACTGGATGCCGATCGACCCCCTGCTGTCGCTGGTCGTGGGGCTCATCGTGCTGCGCTCGGCCTGGCGCGTGGTGGCGGAGAGCGGCCACATCCTGCTCGAAGGCTCGCCGGAGCACTTCGACAGTCGCGCGATCGGCGACGATCTGCGAGCAGCGCTACCGTACGTGCTCGACGTGCACCACGTACACGCGTGGTCCATCAGCCAGGAGCGGCCGATGGTCACGCTGCACGCGTGCGTCACGGAGAACACTGACGCCAGCTGTCGCTGTGCGCGAAATCAAGCGGCGGCTCGCGCAGGATTTTCGGATCACGCACGCAACGGTCGAGATCGAGTACGGCGCCTGCGGCGACGACGCGACGACACCTACGGCGTGCTGACGGCGTACCGTCCGGATACCGCAGTGCTTGGCACGCACGCTCCGCTGTCCGATCCTGATATCCTCGTCGCATGGATACGCGGGCGACACTGATCGCGGAGATTGCGAAGCTCAGCGCACGCGAGGCACGACTGATTTCGCACTCTCGCGGAAGGGAGACGAGCATGCAGCCGGAGCCGGACAAGTTGGGCGCGCTGATCGACACAGCGCGAGCCTTGGAAGCTGCCGGCGTGCGGTACGCACTGATCGGCGGTCTGGCAGTGGGTATCCACGCGGGTCTCCCTCGCGCCACGCTCGACATCGACATGGCGGCTCACTTCGGTGCGGGACGCGAGAGCGCCATCAAGGCGCTTGAACGCGCGGGGCTACAGAAGACGGGCGAGTTCGAACACAGCGTGAACTTTCGCCATACCACCGGCGAACCGGTGCAGCTCGCGTTCGATGTGGACTTCGACCCCATGATCGAGCGGGCGGAACGCATCGACCTTGCCGGAACCCTCATCATGATCGTCCGCAAGGAAGATCTGATCGCGATGAAGCAGCGCGCCGCTGCGGATCCGGCGCGGCGGAAGAGCAAGCGGCTCCGCGATCAGGCCGATATTGAATTGCTCCTGGGCGATGTGCCCGGCCCCGACGAGGGCTGGTAGCGCGCCGCGCTCAAGCATCGTCCGCGCGAGCGGGTCACCCCCAGGTCGGCGGGCTACTTCCCGCTCGGCCGCACGCGCGCCTTGAGCTCCTCGGCGAAGTTCTGCACGACGACGATGCTCGACGAAGCCGTCGCGCGTTTCTCGTCCCCGGGCAGAATCATCAGAAACCGCCCGTCGCGCGCGACGTCATAGCCACGAGAAAACGGGTCTTGACGTTGGACGTACGGACCCGAGAACAGGGGCTTCGGCGCCGCGAACGAGAACTCGCTGCCGGTCTCGACGACGACGGCCAGCATTGCACTGTCCTGGAAACGTGAGCGATGTTCGGGTGATTCAGCGACGCCAGCACCTCGGCCTCGCGCTGAAAGCGCGCGAGGCGGTCAGCGTCGTTCGCGAGCACGGCGGGCAGCACTTTGATCGCGACATCGCGCTTCAAGCTCGTGTCGCGCGCGCGGTACACCTCGCCCATGCCGCCCGCGCCGAGCGCCTCGATGACATCGTAGGACCCGAATCGCGCGCCGGCAGAAAGCGCCATCGTGAGCTCCCCCGAGACTCAACGAGTTGTTGGCTCCGGATAGTACTTTCGAACGGCCCTTTCCTGCTACTCGCGGCGGGCAACACACGAGCGGCTACGGTGAGCCGCAGCGACCGGACGCCAGCGCTGGCGGGTCACACGAAGGGGTTCAGAACCGTCAGCTTCCCTTCGATGACTTGCCGATGCTGGAGATCTTCGGAGTAGAGCGTCTTGCACCCAGCGAGCAGCGCGGCACCGACGATCATCGAGTCGTACAGCGAGAAACCGTAACGCTCCGCGATCTCGAGACCGCGGTCGTGATTCTCCTCCGTCACGGGACGCGTGACACAAAAGGATCTAACGGTATCCAACACTTCGCGAACTGCGGCGAAAGAAAGCCCGAGCTTGCGCGTGGCCACGACTGCGAATTCATTGAGGACTTGGACACTGACCGCGCCACCGTCCGTCAGCAAGGTTTCCACGGTATCAGCTTTGGTGTCGTCCTCCGAGAGGAGATACAGCACGACGCTTGTATCGAAGAAGGACTCAGCGCCGGTCATGGACTTCTAGGCGATCGAACTTGAAGTCCTTGGGCAACTTGCCGCGAAACTTGCGGAGCCGCGCGAGGAGATCCTTTGCGCCCGGCGCTTTTTCGACTTCCAGAGTGCGTTTTCCCGCAGCGTGAAGTATCACGTCATCGCCTTCGCGCAGATCCAAGGCTTTCACGACGGCCGCGGGCAGCCGAATTGCCAAGCTATTGCCCCATTTCGAGACCTGCATCGAAGAGTCCTCCAGTGGATATACATTATCTTTGAGTATATCCACGCATGCCGTGACGGGCCAGCCACTAATTTCGTTGGTTTGGCAAAGTTCGGCGCGCCGGACGGCGACGGCGGGAGCACCGGAAAACGCGAGCTGTCGCAATTCGACCCCATCGTTACCGCGCGCGCAGAAGCGCGCTCGCACCGACTTGGTGCGAAATCCCTCCGCGGAGGGCTGCGCGCGAAACCCCATGGTCGGAAAAAGCTCGCAGGCCGTTTACTCAACGCCGCGAGGGTCGTTCTTGTCGAAGCGGCGGGCGGCTTACGCCGTGCTGACCTGCAGCGGCTTGTTCGACTGCGGACGCTTGGCGGCCGCGTTCACGATCATGTCCGCCATCACCGGCGCGCGGTTGAAGTAGTAACCGCCGAGGGCGTCCGCGATCGCAGACAGCAGCGCGGCGCTCGCGCAGCCCTCGACCGGTTCGCCGATGCCCTTGGCGCCGACCGGATTCTGCGGATCCTGGATGTCGACCGCGAGCGTGCTCATGGTCGACGGCACGTCGAGATACGACGGCAGCTTGGCCTGGTACATGGCCGTGTTGCCCGGGAACCCGTTCTGCGGGTCGTAGATGTGGCGCTCGCTGCGCGCCATGCCGAAACCCATGACGCCGCCGCCTTTGATCTGCGCGTCCAAGCCCTGCGGGTGCAGCACGGTCCCGCAATCGGCCACGCCCAGGTAGTCGACGATGTCGATCTTCCCCGTTTCCTTGTCGAGCTCGATCTCGATGAAGCCAACCGCAATCGCCGGCACGGTGCCCGTCATCGCGACGTTGTCCTTCGCGACGCCGACCAGACCGGTGCCCGCGATCACCGCCGCAGCCGACTTCGTGACCGCGTGGATGTCGGCAGGCACCTCCTTGCCGCTGAACTTGCCGCCGAGATCGATCGCGCGCTGCGCTGCAGCCGCGTACGTCATGCTCTTCGTCTTGTCTTTCTTCGCGAACACGGTCTCGTCGGCCACGTCGTAGTCCTCCGGCGCGCCGCCGAGCGTCATCGCCGCGATCTCTTTGAGCTTCGCGAGCGCGTCCACGGCACCGGCGTACACCGCGCGCGTCATCGTGAACGACGTGTTGCTGCCGGACTGCGACGACGACCACGGCAGGCCGAGCCGCGTATCCCCGCGGACGATGATGCAGTTCTCCCATTTGGCCCTAAGCACTTCGGCTGCGACGCGCGACGTGGAGCCGTAGGAATACGTGCCGAGGTTGCCGACGCCGGAGTGGATGTGGATCTTGCCGTCCGGCGTGATGCGCACGAGACCGTCGTAGCCGCTGCGGCCTGCCGAGTGGAACGCCTGACCGATGCCGATGCCCGTGACCTTCGACCCGCGCGGCTGACCGCTGCGCGCTTTGCGCTGATCCCAATTGAACGCCGCCGCGCCACGCTCGAGCGCTTCGCGCTGATACGCGCTCGTGACCGGGCCCTGCGTGCCGTCGTACTTGGCCTTGTTGTCCGCGGCGTTGATCCGGCGAAGTTGCACGCGATCTATGCCCAGCGCTTTCGCCGCCTTGTCGAGAATCGGCTCGATCGCGCCCGCGATCTGGTTCTGACCCGGGCCGCGCTGCGCGCCCGTCGGAGTCGTGTTCGTGCTGACGGCCACGCCGCGATAGCGCATCGCGGGCGGCTGATACAGCAGCGTGAGGGCACCGGCCGCGGCGCCGTAGTCGCCGCCGCCCGAGTACGGGCCGTTCTGCTGCACGACGAAGAAGTCGACGGCCGTGACACGACCGTTCGCGGCGAAACCGATCTTGATGCGGCCCTGGAACGCGGGCCGCGACGAGCCGAACAGCCCTTCCTCGGCGCGGCTCACGCGCATCATGACGGGCCGGTTCAGCTTCTTCGCCATGTGGATGGGCACGCCCATCGCGGGATACGGGTTGATCTTCGAGCCGAAGCCGCCGCCGCAGAACTCCGCGACGAACACGAGGTTGTCGGGCTCGATGCCCGCCATGCGCGCGAGCCCGGGCACGCCGGCCGTCTGGCTCTGCAACGAGCCATAGACGAAGCACTTGCCGTTCTCCCAGTACGCCATCGCGGAGCGCGGCTCGAGGCAGTGATGCGACAGCGCGGCTGTGACGAACGACTCGTCGAGCACCACCTTCGCGGCCTTGAAGCCGGCCTCGACGTCGCCGAACGACCACTCCTCGGCGGGCGCACCCATCGGCAGCGAATCGCCGGCGGACGCAAAGTCGGCCGCTGTCCACTTGATGGACTTGACCTGCTGCATCGAGATCACATTGCCGTCGCTGCGCGCGTCCTTGCCGCCGGGGAACAAGCTATCGAGCGGATCGATGACGAACGGCAGCGGCTCCATCTCGACCTTGATCTTGTCGATGGCTTCCTGTGCCAGAGCTTCGCTCGTGGCCGCGACCGCGAGGATGCGGTCGCCGACGAACATCGGCTCCTTCGTGAGGATCGGTTCGCCGGGGCCTTTGTTCTCGGGCAGATCGTCGGGCAACAAGATGCCGAGCACGCCTTCCATCTTCAGCGCTTCGGACGCGTCGATCTTGGTGACGCGCGCGTGCGGCGCCGTGGACAACAGCAGGCGACAGAACACCATGCCTTCGGCGCGGAAATCCTCCGCGTACTTGGCGCGACCGGTAACTTTGGCGTGAATGTCGGGTGGCGTGAAATCGCGGCCGAGATGCATGTTCGCCATCAGCGTGTCCCCCGTACCCGCGGGGCGCGGGCCTGCCGCCGATTCTGCGGCGGCGATCGCACCGCTTCAAGCGGCGCGGATAGAGGAGACAAGGCGCGCGGTCTGCGGGGAGGTCCGCTCAGGAGCCGCCCACACCTCGGTTATCGTTGGGGGCCGCCCCAGTTTTGCGCAGGGCCTTGCTGCACCACTCCGCCGTCCCCGAACGTAAAGAGGTACCCATTGCCGGGTGCGAACGGGTCGGGGACTGCTACCTTGATCCAATAGTGCTTGTCGCCGCAGAACCGCAGCACGTGCGTCCGTCCTCTCATCGAGTCCGTGCAGCCCGCCGGCGTCGACAGGGCAGGGCCGGCAGTCTGCGCCGGCTCCTTCGCGAGGGCTGCGCCGACGGTCAGAAGCCCAACGCAACCAACAATATAGCCGATTATTTTCGCGTGACGCATACGACGTCTCCTACCGATTCGGATTGATGGAGACGGGTGTCGCGCCGCCGCCGTTCCCGAAGCCCGCAGTGGCGGCGTTCTCTGGAGACCACCACTGCGACGCGGCAACGGGCCTCTTGATCCAATAATGCTCGTCCCCGCAGAAACGCAGGATGTGGGTCCGTCCTCGTACCGAGTCCGTGCAACCCGCGGGCGTCGACAAGCCACGCTCTGCGGTCTGCTCAGGATCCTTCGCGAGGGCCGCACAGAGGGTCAGAATCCCAATGCACCCAACGACATAACCGATCATGTTCGAGTGACGCATATGGCGTCTCCTTCTGGCTGCGCAGCCGCTCACGCCTCAGTATCTTTGGAAGCCGCCCCAGTTTTGAGCGGGACCGTTGGATGCGGCGGTGCTGGCGTCGCCCTGTGGGAGCGAGCCCGCGCCAAGCAGCAGGGACGACCTCGCGGCCGCCTGGCGTTTATCCATCTCTGTCCACTGCGCCTCGCTGAGACACACGTGCGACAACATCCGCGAGCCTGGCCGGGACTCGTATCGGCAGACGAGCTCATCAGGTGTAGCGGCTATCGACTGAGCGGCGATCAGTGCGCCGACCAGGGCTGCGGCACCGCGAATTACGTTCGAGTAGGACATGGGACTCTCCTCTCGTGAACGATAGCACCCCCGAGAATATTCCAAGGCATATCCGATGTCGACGATCTATTGGCCGGTGGACGCACCCCGGCGGCCCCGGAGTAGACTCCGCCAGCATGCGCGCTAGGAGCGTCATGGGTTTGGGCGCGGGCCTCGTGGTCATCCTGGTGGCCGCGCTGGCCGCCATGCGCGGGCTGGCTCCAGCCGACAAAATCCGGGGTACCGCGCCGCTCGACCCCGCACTCACCGGCACCATCTTCTACCGCGAGCGCATCGCCTTGCCGCCCGACTCCACGGCCGAGGTGGTTCTAGAAGACATATCGATCGCGGACCGCCCCGCCGTCGAAATCGTCGCGGGCGACTGTCGCGCCCGCGGGCCAGGTGCCAATCCCGTTCGATCTCCGCTACGCGTCGGACCGCATTGAACGGGACCATCGCTATGGCGTACGCGCCGCGATCCTCTGGCGCAGCGGCGCGCGCATGTTCGAATCGACGGATCACCTCGCGGTCCTCGATGGAACCACTCCGAGCAAAGGCATCGTGATCCTCGTTCAGCGCGTGAGTGAAACGAGTCCCTGCCGAAACGGCGCGGCGATTACTGTTCGAGTGCGGCGGCGACGTGTTCTTCGCCGTGCGCGTGTCGCCCGAGGGTGCGACACTGTCCGCGCCGAAGTTCTTGGGCAACGACTCCGTCTTGCTGCTCCCAACGGAAGCGGCGTCCGGCGCGCGCTACGCGCTTGGCGATACCGTCTTCTGGAGCAAGGGGGACGTCGCGACGTTCCAGATCGGGGGCCGGACGTTCATCGACTGCATGTCCCCCCGCTCTGGACGGTGACTAGCGCTGCGCGCTTGCGGACGCGTCCGTGACCGGTACCTTCCTGCGCTGAACGTAGTAGTCCATCGTGGGATCCGTTTCGCCCGGAATGATCTGTGCGCCCGGCGCGAACCCGGGCAGCTCGTTCAGTGCGTCGGCAGCGAACCGGTTGCCCTTCGCTTGCCGGTACTCCTTGCTCGGGAATGCCAGTCGAACGTGACAAATCGTGTCGCGACATTCCACGCCGAGTTCCGCGAGCGCAAGACCTTGCGCCTGACTCAGGCGCCGCTGAATCAGCGCTTCTGCGCCCTCCGCCCATTCGGCATCGCGTGCTTGAGTGGGGAACGTCCGTTCCAAGGCCGAGGACGCGACGAGTCCCACCCACTCCTTGCACGCGGGCGGCTCGCCGCGCGCGCCGCCCGCCGAGTGCGCGTCGCGAAGCTCAGCAATGATGCGAACCGAGGCGCGGCCGAATCGCGGACAGATGTCGTCGGTGCTATCGAACGCGGTCACCACGCCTTCAGTGTTCGGCGTGGGATACGGGTCGGCGGTGGCCTTCGTGCGATCGTTTTGAATCGTTACTTCAGACGAGCAGTTTGAGTTCGCAGGCCACCCGACCGGCGGCGCGGCCGCGCCGTGTGAACGCGAGCACAGCATCCAATACTGGCCAAAACCGACGACCTCGCCCGTTCCCGCCGCTTTGCGCAGCGCGCGCCAGTCGGTTCGTGTAGGCCCTGGCGAATCTGGGTTCAGGCTGAAGTACAAGAGACCGCTCTGCGGGCGCCCGTGTTCACCGCTCGAGATCGGAGCAGGGACGACGAATGTGCCGGAGATCAACACTCGGTCGGGCTCGAGATCGGACGGCTCGAACGTGACCTCATCGATGACCGCGTAGATCCCGACTCTCGTGCTGGCTGCAGACGGAGCCGCCCACAGCGCGACGCCGAGGCAGACCGCGCATAGACGCAGCGAGGTGCTCAACATTGTTCGCCTCCTGATTGCGGGCAACCATCTCAGGCGAGGTCAAAGTCTTCGAACACTGTCCGCGCCGCGGCGCGAACACCGAAACTATACGCCCACGACCGCGAGCCGACTTCCTAGATCAGGTGGCGGTTCAGTGCGAGCACCCGGCCAGGCCCGCAGGCGGCCGCGAACAACAGACCGGCGGCGAACGTGAAGTGATCGATGAAGAAGCCGAGCTCGCTCTGGTTGGCTTGCCAATGCGAGGGCCCGTGGAATCCGAAACCCAGAAAGACGACGTAGACCGCCGCCACCAGCGACGCTTCCCTGAAGTACGCGCCGCGTCAGAAATGCTGCGATCAACGCGAGCTCGAGCACGACGGCGCACCAGATCAGTATCCCCGACAGCGGAAAGCCCGCCGCTGCAATCTGGCCGGCCGTGCCGCTCGGGTCCATCAGCTTGAAGCTCACGGCCATCAGGAACAGCGCGGTGAAGATCAGTCGGCCGATCAGGATCGCGGCCGTCGCCCAGCCGGGACGATTTGTGGTCTCGCTCATTTGAATCCCCCCATTTGACGACTGTACGAAGTCTATCGAGAACTTCCGAAGCGGAAGAGTCGGCGTCTAGCCGGCCAGCATCTTGCCCGGATTCATGATGCCGTGCGGATCGAGCGCGTGCTTCATCGCACGCATCAGCGCCACGGCCGTCGGCGGCTGATAACGCTCGAGCTCGTGCACCTTCAATATTCCGACGCCGTGCTCGGCGCTGAAGCTGCCGCCCAAACTCGCGGCGAGATCGTGCACGCACGTCGACAGCGCCTCGGCCGGCCCCGCGCGAAATTCGTCGATGCCCTGCCCGGCCGACGGCAGCACGTTGAAGTGCAGATTGCCGTCGCCGATGTGGCCGTAGATGGACAAGCGATGCGGCGCGATCGCGGCGAGCGCCGGCTCCGCGCGTGCGACGAACTCGGCGATGCGGCCGATCCGCACGCTCACGTCGTGCTTCACGGAGCCGCCGTCGCGCTTCTCCGCTTCCGGCACGCGCTCGCGCAGCAGCCACAGCGCGCTGCGCTGCGCGAGCGAGTCGGCGATCGTGCCGTCGAGGATCTCGCCGCTCGCAAGGCCGCCGGCGAGCACGCGCTCGAGCTTCGCGCGCAGCTCGGCGTCGTCATCCGCGGACGCGAGCTCCAGCAATAGATAATGTGTCGCCGGCCGCTCGAGCGGCTCGCGCGCACCGGCCACGTGCTTCAGCACGAGATCGAGCGAGCGGCGCGACACGTACTCGGCCGACACGACCTGGTCGCCGCTCTCGCGCCGCGCGCGGCCGAGCAGCGCGCACGCCGCATCGAGGCTCGCGACCGCGAGCCACGCCGTTTGTCGCGAGCGCGGCTCGGGGAACAGCTTCAGCACCGCGGCGGTGATCACGCCGAGCGTGCCTTCGGCGCCGAGGAACATCGCCTTCAAGTCGTAACCCGTGTTGTCCTTGCGCAAACCCTTCAGCGCAGACAGCACCTCGCCGTTCGGCAGCACGACTTCGAGCCCGAGCACGAGCTCGCGCATCGTGCCGTAACGCAGCACCGCGAGGCCCGCCCGCGTTCGTCGAGAGATTGCCGCCGATCTGCGCCGAGCCTTCGGAGCCCATGCTGAGCGGCAGCAACAGGCCGTGCTCGCGCGCGGCGGCCTGCGCGTTCGCGAGCACCACGCCGGCTTCGGCCGTCATCGTGAAGCCCACGGCATCGACTTCGCGCACGCGGTTCAGTCGGCTCAGAGAGAGAAGGATCTGCCGCTCGCCATCGAACGGCGTGGCGCCGCCGCAATAGCCCGTGTTGCCGCCCTGCGGCACCACGCCGAGCCGCGCGTCGTGGCACACGCGCACGACCGCCGCCACCTGCTCCACGCTCGAAGGCCGCACGACGAGAGCTGCCGCGCCGCGGTAGAGTCCGCGCTCGTCACGCAGCAGCGGCGCCGCATCGGCGCCCGCGAGCACGCCGGCGGGACCCACGATGCGGGCGATCTCTGCGAGCGCTGCGGCGTACTGCTGTCATGTTCACCTGTGGCCGCGGGCATCCTACCATCGGCCCTGCACCTCCAAAGGACCACGCAGCCTTGTCACACCCGAGCACCTCACCGGCTGCGCGGCATGCTGCGCTCGGATGCCGAGGCCGAAGACGTCACGCAGGACGCCATGCTGACGGTGCTGACTTCGCTCGATCGTTACTCGCCGCGCGAAGGCGCCCGCTTCGCCGCGTGGGTGGCGAGCGTCGCGGCCAACACGGCCCGCCGGCGGTTTCGCCGCCAACGCCCGGAGCTGACCGAAACGGGCGAGCTTCCGGACGTGCCGGATGAACAGGCCCAGCCGGAGCGAGAAAAGGTGGACCCGCTGCCGGTACTCGGCTTCGCCGCGATGGCAGCGGTGTCGCTGCTGATGTTTACGCCGCTCGGCTGGGTGGCTTCGTCGATGCTGCGCTGAGGGCTGTCGCTAGAACTCGTAGAGCGCGAAGGTCGTGCCTCGCTTGGCGCTCACAGCGAGCGTGCAATCACCCCACGACTCCGGAAGCGTCCAATCCACTTCTTCTTTGTATGCGAGTCTCTTGTCGAGTTTCCCGCACCGAACGTGCACGTCGCGGATACGCCCGGTCACGCTGCCGATCGTGAACGTACGCGACGTCAGCGGATGGTTCCACGCCACGTCCCCGACCCGCACCTCCACGAGACGCTTGGCGTCGAACGGCAACCCCTCATCGCCCGCCGGCACGTCCCGGTACAAGTCCAGTCCGCGCGTGAGCCGGTCACGACCTCCAGGGCCTGCATGGCCTGACCCACGCGCACCATGGCCTCGTGGAGCTCCGGATCCTGGTACGCGAGCTGTGTCATCTCCTTCATCACCAGCCGCTCCGTGCGCAACTGATTGGCGCGGTACTGCTCCGGGTGCGGACCGTAGCCTCCGCTTACGGCGCTCTGACCTGCCGCCGTTCCGGCCACGCCACACGACGCTCGTGCTCTGTAGCCCCCAAACGATCGCTTCCGCGATGGCGTTGTCCGCCTTACGCCACGCATTCGACAGGCACACCCGCTTCTGGATCTTGCGAGCCCGACCGGAGCGCGCTCGTAGCAATGGATGTCATGAAGGTCGTCGCTGTTGATCTCGTTGAAGCGCGCGAAGACTTCGTCCTCGGCGCGTTCGATGCGGAACCTCAGATCTTGGAGCGCCTTTGCAGTGACGATGAACTCCTCCGGGCGCTCGCGATCGGCGGAGGCGGCGGGTGCATCCGCCTCAGCGCCGCATGCGGCTCGAAGCATCAGGCCGACAAAGACGGTAACGACCAGGGTCCATACGCGGCGCGTTTTCACGGTGACTCCCTCGGGCCGAGCGGTGCTGCCGAGTATAGGACGACAATCGCAAGGCGCGGTAGCCGCGTGAACTCTGCTGTCCGGACCAACCTCCGAGAATCCTCATAAAAAGCTCGGCGTTCCCTCGGGACCCGCGGCCGTACCACCGACGAGCATGAGCGCCGACTAGTTTGCGGAATCTACCCTTTGGAGGACTTATGATGAAGAACACGCTCATGTTGTTGCTCTGCGCGGTGCTCGGTTCGGCTTGCACGACGCTGCGGCCGGTGCAGCTCGCCACGGACGACGCTAAGCAGCAGATCACCTCCGGCCAACTTTTGAAACCCGGCGATAAGGTCAGGCTGATCACAAGAGACGGCAAGGCCCATGAGTTCGCGATCACCGCCATCGATGCTGCGGAGGGCACAGTGAAGGGCCACGCGGACTCGGTGCGCGTCGCCGACATCGTGACCGTGGAGAAGCGCGCGCCGGCGCTCGGCAAGACGCTCGGCCTGGTTCTCGGCATCGTGGGCGGGCTCCAGATCGGCGCGGCTATCGGCGACGTCGTGTCATTGGGGCCCTGAGCGATCGGCGGCTACAATGCCGACAACAATGGCCCGAGGTCACCTACGATGCGCGGTACGCAGTTCTGGCTCACGATGGCGGTGTTCCAAGCGGCCTTCGGGCTCACGGTGTTTGCGGTGACGCGACACTACTATCTCTCGAGCGCGCCGCCAGCGCCGTCGCCAGCGTGGGCCCTGGGGGCAGGCCCCGCGCTGCCGAACGCTTCGCCGACCGGCACGGCGTTCCCGCTCACGCCGCCACTGTCGTTTCCGCCCATCGCATCGGCGCCAACGAGTAACGACCCGGTCGCGATCTTCGAGCGCGCCGACGCCGCGTTCACGGGCGGGAGCTACGCCGAAGCCGCAGCGCTCTACGAGCAGTTGGTCGCCTCGGACCCGCAGAACGTGGAGCTCTACAACAACCTGGGGCTCACGCTGCACCACCTCGGCAGATCGAGCGAAGGTCTGGAGAAGCTCGCGGCCGGGCTCAAGATCGATCCGACGCATCAACGCAGCTGGCTGACCACCGGCTTCGTGAACCTGCAGCTCGGCAACGCCGCCGCAGCGCGCGCGGCGCTCGCAAAAGCGCGCGACACGGGCGACGACAAACAGATCCGTGAGAGCGCAGAGAAGATGCTCGCGGATTTGCCGAAGTGAGGGACCCCGCATGATGCTGATCCGCCGCGCCGACGACCGCGGCCACGCCAACCACGGCTGGCTCGATAGCTACCACACGTTCTCGTTCGCCGATTACAGCGACCCGCGCTACAACGGCTTCGGCCCGTTGCGCGTGATCAACGAGGACCGCGTGCAGCCCGGCAAAGGCTTCGGCACGCACGGCCACCGCGACATGGAGATCATCTCCTACGTGCTCGAAGGCGAGCTCGAGCACAAGGACAGCCTCGGTACGGGCTCCGTGATCCGGCCGGGCGACGTGCAGCGCATGACGGCCGGCACGGGCGTGCAGCACAGCGAGTTCAATCATTCAAAGACCGAACTCGTGCACTTCCTCCAGATCTGGTTGTTCCCCAACAAGCCCAGCCTAGCGCCCGGCTACGAGCAGAAGATGTTCGACACGGCTTCGAAGCGCAGCCAGTTGAAGCTGATCGTCTCGCCCGACGGCCGCGACGGCTCCGTGAAGATTCATCAGGACGCACGGATCTACGCGGCCGTGCTCGGTGCGGGCGAAAGCGTCACGCACCCCACGATGCACGAGCGCAAGCTCTGGGTGCAGGTAGCGCGCGGCGCCGTGCGCGTGAACGGTGAAGCGCTTTCGGTCGGCGACGGCGGCGCGATCGCCTTACGACGACAGGGTCGCGATCGAGAGCACGGCCGAGAGCGAAGTGTTGCTGTTCGACATGGTGGGCCGCGCGTGACAGTCCCGGCGGTTCCCTAAACCATCGTCGAATCGCTTCGGAGGGGGACTCCGCCCGTGCGAATCCTGGCGGCGCCGCTTGACGCCGCCCTGCTTCTGCCGCTCGCGTGCTGGCTGCGGCCGGCCGCCGCCGAGGTCGATCTGGCCGGCGCGTAGGCCAACCCTCACGCTGCCCGAGCACCAGTGCAGCCCGCACGAACTACGGGGCGATGCATTCGAACACCGGATCTGGAAGGAAGTGGAGCCGCAGAGCCAGCGCGTGAGCTGCAACACGTCAACGAAGACAGCCGTCTCATTTTCACGCAGGACGCAGCGACTTTGCGCCCCAGCACGCCGAAATCCGCCTTGAGGGTCGCTGCTTAGAAGGAGTAAGGTACCTTCATGGATCACCCCGTCGTCACTGCGTCGCCGGACGTGCTGAGCGGAACGCCAGTGTTCGCAGGTACGCGCGTGCCTGTTCAGACGCTCCTCGATTACCTGGAGGGCGGCGAGACCATTGATGACTTCCTCGAGGGCTTTCCCACCGTCAAGCGCGATCAAGTCGTCGACTTTCTGGATCAGGCCGCCGCACAGCTGACCGCGAAGGCCTCGTGACGTGAAGGTGCTGCTCGACGAGTGCGTCGATCGGCGCCTCGCGAGCGACATCACGGGACATGGTCCGGACAGTGCCCGACGTGGTTGGGCCGCTCTGAAGAACGGCGAGCTTCTGCGACGCGCGCAGGCCGAGTTCGACGTATTCCTCACGGTCGATCGCAACCTGCCTTTTCAGCACGACCTCTCGGAGTTTTCGATCGCCGTCATTGTGATCCGATCGTCTTCGAACCGCGTGGCCGACCTCCGACGTCTGATACCGGAACTGCTCGCCGCGATTCCGGAAGCACGAGAAGGTGAAGTAACGTGGGTGAGCGACTAGCCGCGCCAAGCCGAACACGCTTCCGCGGAAGCGGAATCCGCACAAACTACTGATTCAGCAGCTTGAAGTCCGCCGGAGACCGACTGCCCGGCAGCGACTTCAGGAACGCGTGAATGTCCGTCACCTGCTGATCCGTAAGCACCTCTTTCGAATACGCCGGCATGTCGTTCAATCCCACGCGCAGGAATGCGCGCAACGCTTCCACCGGCCACGCCGTGCTCGCGAGCGGCGGTGTCGCGAAGTTGAAGTTGCCGCCCTGCCCCACGCGCCCGTGGCACGTGAAGCACCCCACCGCGATGTAGATGCGCTGGCCGTTCGCGGCATCGCCCTTCGGCGCTTCCTGCGGCCCACGACGTACCGGCGACACCCGCGAGCAGTGCAACTAGCAGCAACCTTCGTCACGATGTTCATGGCGTGCCCTCAGCGCGGATCCGTGACCACGTCGACGAGCGCGGGCTCGCCGCGACGCACGACCGCGAGCGCGCGCGACAGCGCGCCGGCCAGCTCGCGCGGATCGGTGATGGGCCCTTCGCCGTGCACGCCGAAGCCCTTCGCCACCGTCGCGTAGTCCACGTTCGGGTTCGTGAGGGTGGTGCCCACGTGCGCCTTGTCGATGCCGCGCTGGTGCCGCGCCGCCATCGCCTGCAGGTACATGTACTCCTGGTGATACGCGCGGTTGTTGTGCACCACGTACAGGATCGGGATCTTGTGATGCGCCACCGTCCACAACGTGCTCGGCACGAACATCAAGTCGCCGTCGCCCTGGAGTGCGACGGTGAGACGCCCGTGTTTCCGGTTCGCGAGCGCGGCACCCGCCGACGCCGGCGCGTTGTAGCCGATACCGGCGCCGCCCGAGCTGCCGTTCCAGCGGTACGTCTTGTCGAAGTTCCAGAGCTGCAACGGCCAGTTCACGCGGATGGCCGAGCCCACGAGCGACCAATCGTCGTCCTTGATCTGCGCGTAGAGCTCCGCGCACAGGCGCGCCGTCGTGATCGGGCTCGCGTCCCAACCGATCGTGGCCTGCGTCTTCAGCTGCTCGAGCGTGGTGGCGTGCGCTTGCGCGAGCGCCTTGCCGCGATCGGCGAACACGCTCTTGCGGCCCGACCGCGTGAATGCTTTTACGCGCTCGGTCAGCAGCGGCAAGCTCGACTCGCCGTCGCCGGCGAGCGCGAGATCCACGTCGTTGAACCGCCCGAAGTCCTGGTAGTTCGACTTCATGTACAGGTCGCGACTGCCGAGCGTGATGATCTTCGTGTTGTTCTTGTAGAACGGATGCGACGTGCGCTCGATGCGATCGGCGAAGAAGTTCAGCGTGCCCCACAGATCGTTCATCTCGATCGCGAGGATCACGTCCGCTTGTCCCAGCACCGCGGCGCGGCGCCAGGTTTGGTTCAGCGGATGACGCGACGGGAAGTTCAGCCGCCCGGCCTGATCGACGACGGCGCATTGCAGCGCCTCGGCCAGCTCGACGAGCGCCTGCATGCCGGCCGCGCTGCGCGTCATGCGGTCCGACGACGATGACCGGGTGCTCGGCGGCCGCCAGCATTCGCGCCGCTTCCTCGAGACCGTGCCCGCTCGGCCACGGGCGGGATCACGTTCGTGATCTTCGGTATGCGCAGCGCGTTGCGGTCGCTGGATCGGGTTTTCCTGCAGCTCCGCGTCGAGCGACAGCAGCACGGGCCCCATCGGCGGCGTCAGCGAAATCTTGTGCGCGCGCACGGCGGATTCGGCGAAGTGCTGTAGCGATGCGGGTTGATCGTCCCACTTCACGAAGTCGCGCACGAGCGCCGCGGGATCGATCGCCGAGTGCACCCACTCCGCGCCCGGCGCGCGCTTGTCGGCGTCGACGATGTTGCCGATCATCGCGTACACCGGCACGCGATCGCACCACGAGTTGTAGAGAGCCATCGTGGCGTGCTGCAAACCGACGGTGCCGTGGCAGATCATGCCCATCGGCTTGCCTTCGATCTTGGCG
Source organism: uncultured Gammaproteobacteria bacterium (assembly GCA_963748045.1). Classification (GTDB taxonomy): domain Bacteria; phylum Pseudomonadota; class Gammaproteobacteria; order Steroidobacterales; family Rariloculaceae; genus FEN-1219. Next base: position 212,904 of record CAVVIC010000008.1, on the reverse strand, counting down.
TAGCCCTGCGCCATCGACGTGGCGATTTCCTCGTGCGGGCACGTGAGGATCTCGGGCTTGTTGTTCGTGTGATTCAGCACGGCCTCGTGCAGGCCGCGGAAGCTCGACGCGCAGTTCATGGCGAGGTATTCGATACCGAGCGCGTTCAGCACCTCGGCCATGAAGTCGCCGCCGCTCGAGGTCTGAACGACGGGATCGGCCGACGGCGGCTGCGTTTCCGCCTGGAGGTTCGGCAGCGGCAGGCGTGCGGTTGGCCGCGGTCGAATCGGCGGTCTGCGCGGCTGCCGGCATTACCGGCGCGGCCAGCGCGGCGGCGCCCGTGAGCGTCACGCCCGTCAGGAATTTGCGCCGGCCGATATTGCCGGATTCGTCTCGAGCGTCCGCCATGGTCCCCTCCCATCCCGCAACGAAAGCTGCGGGCTGAGTGTGCGACGGCGGCGAGGACGCTGGCAAGTCGTGGGGGCGGCGTCTCGACCGCGCCCGCGCTTCCGCGTTACGCTCGAGTCAGGGGAGCACGCAATGCCGAAGACCACCGACAAAGCAAGGTTCAAGGCAGCCTTCAAGCTCGCGCAACGCTTTCCTGGAGTCGAGCTCGGCACGTCGTATGGGACGCCGGCCCTGAAGGTCAAAGGCAAGTTCATGGCGCGGCTGAGAACGGAGGCCGAAGGCTGGCTAGCAATCCGTTGCGAGTTCTTGCTTCGCGACATCCTCCTGAACGCGCGGCCCGACGTGTTTCATCTGACGGACCATTATCGCGACTACCCTTTCATTCTCATCGATCTGAAGAAGATCAAGAAGGGTGCGCTGCTCGACGTCCTGGAGCAGGGCTGGCGCATGAGCGCATCGAAAAAGCTGCTCCGCGAGTACGAGGAGCGCTAACCGAATGTCGACCAAACCGCAGTTCAAGGCCGCGTATCCGTATCAAGCCAACGTCCTGGAATTGCCCGTCACCGATCTCGATGCCGCCGCGGTGTGGTACTCGCAGCACTTCGGCATGACGGAGGTCGAGCGTACCGATCAGCCGGTACCCACCGTGATCCTCGAGCGCGACGGCACGCGGATCGGCTTCGCGATCACGGGCGGCGATGCATCACAGGACGGCGCGGCAATACTCGTGACGAACATCAGTGCGGTCAAGCAAGAGCTCGAGGCGAACGGCGCAAGCATCGGCAATTGGCGCGTGGACGAGCACAACGGTCAACAGTTGCAGGTGTTCTTCGTCGTCGCGCCTGACGGCCTCTGCTACTACTTTCATGAACCCATCTAACAGGTCTGTGCAGGTGCCTTGATGAGCACGAAAATGATCTCCGCGGCAATCGTCGGTGCAGTGTTGATCGCGGCACTAGCGATCTTCTGGCGACGCGCACCACAACCCGCCGCAGATGCAGCGAGTAAAGAGCGATCGACGCTGCATCAGACCGAGGCGGCGCCACCTGCTCAACCACGGACTCCCGATGCGACCGCGGCGCCAAACGACGCGCCCCGTGATGCGCGCCAGGATCAACCGGGCGCACCGCTCCCACAGTCGAGTCCGCCTGCCCCGATCACCGAGGCGCTGGAGGAGCTGAAGCTCCCGCCTGTTCCGGAGCTCCTCGAAACGGAGCGGGCGTTTGCAGCCGAAGCCGTCGACTCGCTCTGGTCGCAGGAAGCGGAGACGCAAATTCTCGCCGAGATAGCGCAAGTGACCGGGCTCAAGCTCATCACTCTGCGAGTCGAATGCAGGACGACCCTGTGCCGACTTCACGTGGGGCAGCAGGAGTTGCAACACGGCCCGGGCCCCATCTTGGAGATCGTTGCCCGTCTCGGAATGAAGACCCGCTGGGTAGTTAGCGTCCAGGATAGGAACGGCGTGCCGACGTCACTGGCTTACCTCGAACGCAGAAGGGTCGCACCCGGCGGGGCAACGCCGGGCGTAGACATCGAGATCCGCCGTTCGAAAGCCGAGTGAGCTAGCGACGCGAAGTCGACGCCGGTCGGAAGTGTGCCGCTTTCACACGCTGCAAAGGGACGGGACAATGAAGAACACCGCCGTCTTACTCCTCTGTCTAGTGCTCGCTGCCACCGCGCACGCGCAACCGAAAGGCGTTGTCCGGGGCACCGTAACGTCCGAGGGCGTTCCGGTCGCCGGCGCTCCAATTCAAGCCGTGAGCGACTCGGCGCCGACGCCGTTCCGCACGTTGAGCTCCGCGACGGGTGAGTACTTGTTGTCTGGTCTACCGGCCGGTGCGTACGTAGTCACGATCAGAATGCCAGGCTTTCAATACGTGCCGTTTACCCAGGACAGCGTCGCTATCGCCGCCGGCAAGACTCGGCGCCTCGACATCTCCCTACTCGTCGGCAATCTCGGCACGCTCGGCGACGACCCATTCACCTATCTCGCGGAGATTCGCGAGAGGTCGAAGGACCTCGGGGGGCCGGTGCCGCGCGCGGCCGACGGGCATCCGGATCTGTCCGGCGTCTGGAACGGCAACGACGATCTGTATCCCGAAGACCCGGCGCTACTACCGTGGGCTGCCGAGGTTTTTCAGAAACGGCTCGCCAAGGACCTGCAGGACATGCCTCGCGGCATGTGCCTGCCCGCAGGCGTCTTGCCGCTCGGCCCGTTCTTCCGCAAGTTCGTGCACACGCGAAATCTGCTCGTGGTGCTGAACGAGGACGAGGTGGTCGGCCATCGGCAGATCTTTCTTGACAGCCGCCCGCATCCTGCGGACCTCGAACCCACCTGGCAGGGCCACTCAATCGGCCGTTGGGACGGCGACACGCTCGTCGTCGACGTGACCGGCTTCAACACGAAATCGGCCATGGGACTCTTTCCTCACACCGAACAGCTGCGCGTAACGGAACGCTACCATCGGCGCGACTACGGCCACATGGATGTGCAAGTGATCGCGGACGATCCCGGCACACTCACGAAGCCGTGGACACTGAACATGGTGTGGAATTTCGCGCCGGACCAGGATCTCCACGAGTACGTCTGCACCGAGAGCACGCTGAACATGCACCTCGAGTGGCGCAAGGCGGCCGGTTACTGACGCACGGCCGCTAGCGGTACTTCACGTAGCAGACTTTGTGATGCGTGAAGAACTCGATCGCGGTCGACCCCGCCTCGGGCAACCCCGCGCCGGATTCCTTCGCTCCGCCGAACGGCAGCTGCGGCTCGCGCATCGGCGTCATGAGGTTCACGTGCGCGATGCCGACCTCGGCGCGTTCCATGTACGTCAGCGCGCTCTTAAGGTCGTTCGTGAAGATCGACGACGCAAGCCCGTAGGCCACGTCGTTCGCCACCGCGACGGCTTCCTCGAAGTCGCGCACCGTGACGATCACGAGCACGGGCCCGAAAATCTCCTCGCGCGCGATCTGCATCGTGCGCGTCACGCGGCCGAAGATCGTCGGCGCGATGAAGCAGCCGCCGTCGTAACCGGCGCCCGTGAGTGCGGTGCCGCCGCAAAACAGCCGCGCGCCTTCGGCTTTGCCCACGTCGATGTAGCGCAGCACGTCCTTCTGCTGCTGCGCGCCGCACACGGGTCCCATGCCACAGTCCTCGGCCGTGCCTTCGCGCACGACGATGCCGCGCACGGCTGCAAGCAACTTCGCCGTGAGCTGCTCCGCGATCTCTTCGACCACGATCACGCGGCTCGTCGACGTGCACCACTGCCCCGCCACCGTGTACGCCGCGCGCACGATCTCGCCTACGGCGTGATCGAGATCGGCATCCGCCAGCACGATCGCGGGATTCTTGCCGCCGAGCTCGAGTTGCGTGGGCGTAAGGTTGCGCGCGGCTTGAAGCTGGATCGCTTTGCCGACGGCCGTCGAGCCCGTGAACGAGATCGCTTTGATCCGCGAATCGCCCACGATCGCGTTGCCGACGGCGCGGCCCGCGCCCGTCACACAATTCATCACGCCTGGCGGCAATCCGCCGGCGGCGATCAACTCCGCGTACAAGAGGCCGGTACGCGGCGTGAGGCTCGCGGGCTTCAGCACCACGGTGTTGCCGGCCATCAGCGCCGGCGTGCACTTGCGGCTCGGCACGTTGAACGGGAAATTCCACGGCGTCACGATGCCGACCGGGCCCGAGCGGCTCGCGCGTCGAGTACGCGAGCGTGCCGCCCGCCTCGACCGGCACCGTCTGGCCGCACATGCGGAGTCCCTCGGCAATCTGGTAGTCCATCTCGCGCAGGCCGGAATCGACTTCGTTGCGCGCTTCGCGCAACGACTTGCCGTTCTCGCGCGTGATGACGGCGGCGATCTCGTCGCGCCGCGCGCGCATCGCGCCGAGTGATTGATCGAGGAAGCGCTTACGCGCCTGCGGCGACAACGCACGCCACTCCGGGAACGCCGCCTTCGCCGCGGCGATCGCGGCGTCGGCGTCTCCTGCGCCGGACTCCGCGAACGTGCCCGTCACATCGGCGAGCTCCGCGGGGTTGCGCTGCTCGAACATGAGCCCGCTCGCAGCCGGGCGCCACTGCCCGCCAATGTAGTTCTTGCCTTCGAACGTCGGCATACGCGTCATGCGGAGTCAGGCGGGAGATCGTTCGGGGCCTGCTGCCGCTAATGGCAGCAGGCCCCGAACTGGCATTACTGCGCTACGAAGCAGTAGAACAGACCCGCGCCGCCGGTCGCGACGAGGTCCGGCTGACTGCAGCTACGGCTGCTGTGCACGGAGTTCCACGACGCGGTCCCGCCACCGAGTCGATCGTGGTGGCCGAGCATCGCGCTGCCCGCGCCATTGCTCGTCCAGTTGTTGCAGGTCGTGTTCACCGCGTTGCCCGGCACGAGACGGCCCGCGGAATCGGAGCCCGTCAGCATGTCGTGCGTGTTCGGCGTATTGCCTACACCGTTCACTTCCTCGCCCTTCTCGTTCAGAGCGGTCGGCTTGCGGATGTTGTTGCGGTCCTGATGCAGGTCATCGATGTTCCAGGCGATCGGCACGCCCTTCGCGTTGTACCACGGGCCCTTGCCGATGCGGTCGCGCGCGTTGATTTGCGCCTGCCCGTTCGCGGCCGCGACGCTCATATACGCGCGCCACTCCGCGTTGCCGCGGCCGACCGCCGTGGCAAGCGCCTTGCAGTGTGCGTCGGCGCCCGCGATGCCGCCGAGATTGGCACCGTCGCCCTTACCGACGCTCGTGACGAAGAAGCTCATCGGACCCTGCGGCTGCGGCGCCGGTGGTGCAGCCGCCGGTGCCGGCTGCTGTTGCGCGTACGCTGCGCCGCCGAACAGCGCGAGCGCCAATGGAACGAGAACGTGCTTGGTTTTCATCGAAGGAGTCCCCCAGGTTTGTTGTTCGAATCGGTCCGGGCTGCCCCGGTCACCGGATTGTACCCGGACGAACGTATCACGCACCCATGCGACCTACACCGGGTCGACACCTGCACGCTGGCAAAAGTATTCCCAAGCGCGGTCGAGGGCGAGCGGCGACAGCTGCGTCGCCGCCGATTGCTGGATTTCTTCGGTCGACAACCCTTCCGGCTTGCCGAGCGCCAGCGCTTCGCGCTCGACGTTCGCGTTCACGAGCATGTACACGGCCGTCAGCACGGCCGCTTGGATCGAGCCGCCGACAACCACGGCGCCGTGGCCGCGCATCAGTGCGCACGTGTGGAGCCCAAGCGTCTTCGCAAGGTCGCGGCCCTGGTCCAGCGTGCGCACGAGCATGTCGGTGGCGCCAAACTTCGTGCGGCTGTCCCACACCGGGATCTCGGCGCCGATCAGGCTCGCCGTGTGGATCACGGGTTTCAGAGGCGTGTTCGTGACGGTGAACGGCAGCACCGCATACGCGTGGTGATGCACGACCGACATCACGTCGGGCCGCGCTTCGTACACGGCCGCGTGGATCATGCGCTCGCCGTACGGCGTGCGGCCGCGCGCGTCGAGCGGCGCGCCGTCGGCGCCGAACTCCATGAGGTCGGTGATCTCCACGAGCGCCGGGCTGCGCGAGCGCGCGAGCACGAACTGCGAAGGGTTGCGCGGATCGCGCACGCTGATGTGGCCAAACGCGTCGACCACGCCTTCGTTCGCGAGAATGCGATTCGCCGCGACGAGCCGGCGGAACTCCGGCAGCGCTGGCAGCGTGCCGTCACCGCCGCGGCTGCGTTTCGTCTGAGCGTACGCACTGCTGCCGCCGAACGCCGCGAGCGTGGCGAGCACAGCGCCCGCGCCGAGCACGCCGCGGCGCGTGTAATAGGGCGAATCCGCTAAACCAGGTTCAGGAACAGCCACTTCTTGCCCTTCGCGAGCCCGGCCAGCTCTCTGCCGATGGCGCCGTACACGGGCGGCGACGACGTGATGTGCTGCGTGCCTGCGTGCATGTCGCGGAACAGCTGCTGGATCGTGCCGGCGCGCAGCGCCGCAGTGCCCGCGGACTTGTACGCGAACAGCGCCGCCTCGTGCGCGCTCCACGTGGAATGCGCGAGCGCGAGCCGGATCAGCGTGTGCTGGCGCATCGAGAGCTTGTCGCCGCGCTGCGATCGTCGTCCGTCGCGTCGCCCCACACCTCGTACGACGAACGCGCGTGCCGAGCGATACACGGCCTCGACGTTCGCGAACTGCTCGTGGAAGCTCTGGCTCTCGGCCAGCGTGCCGGGCCGGCCGGCTTTCTCGCGCGACCGTGGCGATCAGCTCGTCGAGCACGCGCCGGCCGATGCCGCACGCCCAGCCCGAGTGCGCGATCCCCGCGAAGCCGATGATGCCGATCGTGTAGAGACTACCGCCGCGCAGCGGCTGCTCGGTGTCGCGAAGCATGCGTGTACGCGTCGGGCACGAACACGTCGTTCGTCGTGTAGTCGATGCTGCCCGTGGCGCGAAGACCCAGCACGTCCCAGTTGTCGATGAGTTTCGCCTTGCCGACCGGGAACACGAAGATGCGCGCCTCGTTCGTGCCGTCGATGAGGCCGAGCGTGTGGATGTGCGTGCCGTGCTTGATGCCGGACGCGAAGCTCCACGCGCCCGTGAGATTGAAACCGCCGTTCTTCGGTACCGCTTTACCGGGCCGCGTGCCCTGACCCGCGATCACAGGCAGACGGTCGCCGCCGAACATCTCCTTCACCGCGTCGTCCTTGAGATACGCGGCGCCGGTGCCGATCGCGAGCGACGCGGCCATCAGCACCCAACCCGCGGAAGGATCGCCGTACGCGACCTTCTCGATGACCTCGAGCGACGCGAGGGGATCGAGCTCGAGACCGCCGCGCACGGCCTTCGGCACCCACATGCCGAGCAGGCCTTCCTTGTGCATGGCGTCGACGACCGGCGGCGCGAGCTGGCCCAGCTCTTCGCTCTTCGCCGCGTTGTCGCGCGCGAGATTCGCGACGCGTTGCACGCGCTCGGCGAGATTCGGCTGTAAGTGGCTCTGACTCACGACTTCGAGCTCCTCGATTCAGCTCTGCACGCGGGGCGCGCCAGCATGCGGTCGGCGTAACTTCTGTAGCATCGGCCGTCGGCTCGACGACTTTCATCATGCATGCTGAAATGACCTGCGACCCCACGTAGACGTCCACGGCGCTGAAGCGTTCCCCGAGGATCCACGGGCCGGGCGAGATCGCCGTTCTCGAGCGTCTTCACCGTGTCCTCGTACGTAGCCGTAGCCGAGCGCGCCCTTACGCTCGACCGGCGGCCGCGCGAGCATCTTGTCGACAATGGCGGGATCGAAGCAGGCGGCGCCGAACAAAAACCAGCGTAGGTAGGTGCCGCGCTGCGGATCGCCGATCTTCGGCGCGAGGCCGGCGCGCCGGGAACTCGTCCGCCAGGTATACGCAGATGGCCGCCGTCTCCGTGACGACGACGCCGCGGTGCACGATGGCCGGCACCTTGCCCATCGGATTGATCGCGAGATACGCCGGCGTCTTGTGCTCGCCCTTCTCGAAGCTCAGCATCGCGCATCTCGTAGGGCGCGCCGAGTCTCCTCGAGCATCAAGTGCACGATGCGCCCGCGCGACTCGGGTTCGTGTAGAAAACGACTTGTTCGGTCACGCGCGTCTCCCCCGCCCGTGTCGCCGTGACTCTAGCGGCAGCGTCCGCAACTATGCAAACCTGCGGCATGTCACCTGCAACATCCACAGCCCCGCTCGAGAGGCCGTCGATTCCGCGCGGCGTGTGGGCGCTCGGGTTGGTGAGCCTCTTCATGGACGTCTCGTCGGAGATGATCCACGCGCTGCTGCCCGTATTCCTCGTCACCGTGCTCGGCGCGAGCGTCACGACGGTCGGCTTCCTCGAAGGCATCGCCGAGGCCACGGCCTCGATCACGAAGGTGTTCTCCGGCACCTGGAGCGACCGGCTCGGCAAGCGCAAGGCGCTTGACCGTGCTCGGCTACGGCCTCGCGGCGCTCACGAAGCCGCTGTTTGCGCTGGCGCCGACCACCGCGTGGATCTTCGCCGCGCGCTTCGCCGATCGCGTGGGCAAAGGCATTCGCGGCGCGCCGCGCGACGCGCTGATGGCCGACCTCACGCCGCCCGAGATCCGCGGCGCGGCGTTCGGCCTGCGCCAGACGCTCGACACGATCGGCGCGTTCGCGGGCCCGCTGCTCGCGATCGCGCTGATGGCGCATCACCGCGAACGAGTTCCGCACGTGTTCTGGTTCGCCGTGATTCCGGCGTTCGTGTCGGTCGCGCTGCTCGTGGTGTTCGTGCGCGAGCCCGAGCGCGCGGCGCAGGCCCGGCGGCAACGGCCGGATCGCCTGGCGCGACGATGTTCGGGCAGCTCGGTAGCGCGTACTGGTGGGTCGTCGTCGTGGCCACATTGTTCACGCTCGCGCGTTTCAGCGAGGCGTTCCTCGTGCTGAAGGTCACGGACGTCGGCGTGGGCGCCGCGTTCGTGCCGATCGTGCTCGTGGTCATGAACGTGGTCTACGCGCTGTCGGCGTATCCCGCGGGCTGATCTCTCCGACCGCGTAGGCCGCTGGGGCGTGCTGGCCGCCGGCGCCGTGGCTGCTCGTGGTCGCCGATCTCGTGCTCGCCGCTCGCCGGCTCGCCGACGGCGGCACTCGCCGGCGTCGCGCTCTGGGGCCTGCACATGGGCTTCACGCAGGGGTTGTTCGCGGCGCTCGTCGCCGACGTCGCGCAACCCGAGCAACGCGGCACCGCGTTCGGCGTGTTCAATCTCGTCGACGGGCTTGGCGTTGCTCGTGGCGAGCGTGCTGGCCGGCGTCTGTGGGACGTCGGGCGGCGCCCGGCTCGCGTTCGTCGCGGGCGCGGGCCTCACCGCGTTCGCCGGCCTCGCGACGCTCGTGTTGTACGCGAGCGGCCGCTTGCCTCGGCGCCGCACGGCCTAGCCGCGCGCGTATCGACAGCCGCCGCGCGAATCGGGATACTGCCCGCCCTTTTTCGTTGAGATCGATCATGCTGCGCAGCGTCCGTTTCTATTCCGTGCAAAGCCCGTGGCCCGCGTCCGAGCAGGAGCTCTCCGAGAAGCTCGCGACGGTCGTGTTCAAACCGTGCGGCACGTACACGGAGCGCAGCTCCGGCTTCGAACCGCCGACCGGCACCGAAGACGGATCGCTCGCGCGCCGCCTGGGCGGCGCCGACCTGCTGCGGGTGCGCACCCAGGTGCGCGTGCTGCCGACAGCGGCCGTGAACGAAGCGCTCGAAGTGCGGCTCGCCGAGTACCGGCAGCGCATGCAGGAAGAACCGGGCCGGCGCACGAAGCGCAAGCTGAAGGACCAGACGCGCGACGAGCTGCTGCCGAAGGCGCTGCTGAAATCCGACCGCATCATTGCGCTGTACCTGCTACAGGAGAACGTGCTCGCGATCGGCACGTCGTCGGAGACCCGCGCGGAGCGGTTCCTCGAGCAGCTGCGCACGGCGCTCGGCAAGCTCGACACGAAGCCGCTCGCGTTCGAAAGGCCGCTGGCCGAGTTTCTGACGCGAGTGTTCGCGGGCGACCCGCCGCCGAAGTTCGCGGCTGGGTCGCGAGTGCCGCATGCGCGACCGCAAGGAGATCAAGAGCTCGGTACGCTGGCAGGACGTCGATCTCACGCAGGCCAACGTGCGCCGCTGCATCAAGGACGGCATGGAGCTCACGCATCTCGGCATCGAGTTCGGCGGCGCGATGAGCGGCGTGTTCGATGCCAACGGCGCGATCGGCAAGTTCAAGCTGCTCGATCTCGAGGAGCCCCCCGACGACACGGCCGAGGAGCCGCTCGCGCGCTTCGACGCCGAGCTCGCGCTTCTCGGCGGCACGTTGCGCCAGCTCGTCGCGGGGCTGCGCGAGGCGCTCGACCGCGGTTGAGCCGCGGCTACAGCACCGAACGCAGGCCGAAATAAGTCACGAAGGGCCCAAAGTCGCGGTCGCTGTGCAGCAGGGCGTACCCGTCCTCGATGCAGCGCGTCGCAATGATCGTGTCGATCGTCTTTCGGATGGTAGTCCCCCGCGCTTTCAGCATGCGGTAGTTACTGGCGGCCTGCACGGCCAGCCTGTAACCGCCGAGATACACAACCGGAAGCTGATCGAGCAGTTGCCTAGCGGCGTCGAAATCGCTGTCGGCGGCGAAACCCTGCAGCACCTCGGCTGCAATGAGATCGCCCACGGCCAGCCGCTCTACCAATAGCAGCGCGTCCAGCTTGTCGACGGCCGGTGTTTCGTTACCGCGGGAAGTAGTCTATCCATACACTCGCATCAACGAGGATCACGATCCGTTCTCATGGCGTCGAGATCCCCCTCCCAGCGCAGTTTGCCGCGGAACTGTCGAATCTCCTCCTGCGCCCGCAGGCTTACCAGCGTTCGCAGGCTTACCAGCGTTCGCAGGCCGAGCTCGACGACTTCGCGTTTGGTCTTGAGACCCGTGGCGCGCATCGCAGCTTTCATCAGCTTGTCGTCGATCACGATGTTCGTCCGCATGGATGTGTACCGGCTGAGATGGCGTACGCATCCTAACACTCCGACTTGAGGCGCCATCAAGATAGCGGCGGATGCTCCTCAGGGCACGTGCGATAGCTCGTTGATTCGCACGATTTCGCGGTGTGGCGCGCACGAGCTACACTGCGGTACGAGCCCCACGAAGAGGAGCGCCGATGACCGCCACGATCACTCTGGCTTTTCTGCACCACACCGCCGCCGTCGCGGTCATGGCGCTGTTGACCGTGGAGCTCGTGCTGCTGCGGTTCGACCTCACGCCACCGATCGCGCGCACGATCCTGCGCATGGACGCCGCGTACGGCATCGCCGCACTCGTGCTGCTCGTCGTGGGCCTCTCGCGCGTGTTCTTCACCGAGAAAGGCGCGGCGTACTACTTTCACAGCGGCACGTTCCTCGCGAAGCTCACGCTGTTCGTGATCGTGGGCGTCTTGTCGATCTACCCCACGATGCAGTTCCTGCGCTGGCGCCCCGCACTGCGCGAGCAACGCTTGCCGCAACTCGACGCAAGCACGAAGCGCAAGCTACGCATGACCGTGCATCTCGAGCTCACGTTGCTGCTCGTGATTCTGTTGCTCGCGCCGATGATGGCGCGCGGCATCGGGTACTTTGGTTGACCCGAGAAGTCCCGATGATCGAGTTGCCGAGCGCATTCGTCACGGACAGCGACAGCCTGCCTTACGCCGACGACTGGGCCAACACGCCGGGCGTGCGGCTGAAGCTCCTGATGGCCGACATCGAGGGCGCAAAACTCGTCGTGCGGATCCGCTTTGCGCCCGGCATCCTGTTGCCGCCGCACAAGCACACGCTGAAGGTGGCGGATCACAACACAAGCGAAACCGACGTCGTGTTCGTCGTGTGCGGTGCAATGATCCACTACGGGCCGAGCGGCGAGATCCTGGCCGTCGGCGACGCCGAGAGCCACTTGCGCGACTGGCCCGCGGCGCTACGCGCGCAGGGCAAGCCCGTGCCGGCCACGCTGCCGGTCGGCGGCGCGATGCGTTATCGCGCGCTCACACGGTAAGTAGCACGAGCTACAGGCAGCTGCGGAAGTCCGAGCAGTTGCACATGCGCTCGCACATCGGGGGCGGCGCCGTCTCCGGCTTCGGGATCTTCTTCCGATACTCCGGCAGCATCTTGTCGGCGCCGCCGCGCAGCACCTCGTGCGGAAGGCCGTACCAGCCCGCCATCTCGGTCAGGTTCGGGTTCGTGCCTGGCAGATAGTGCGGCACGCTGTCCTCCGTCACGGGCGGCAACTCGGTCACGTACTCGCAGTAGGACTGCGGCACCTGCTGGCCGGGATCGAGGTACCAGCTCTGGCTGCGCACGACGGGCTCGGTGAAGTACACGGGATCGTCGACCCACGTGACAACCGTCAAGAGATCGCCGTGCCGCACCCAGTGCTCGACGAGCGTGCGCTTGTCGCTGCTCGGCACTTCGTTGCGGCGGTGATAGTTCGCTTTGAGATGCGTCGTGGTGATCGTCAGTTGATTGCCGTCCCACACGCCGGTCGAGAAACCCTGGAACGTGTGCTCGGCATACTCCGGCGGATGCGGCCGGCCGTCGAGCCAGATCGTGCGCACGCTGCCCCACGCCGGCATGTACGTTTTGAAAGCAAGCAGCTTTTCGTGCAGCGGCTCGATTTCCTTGTCGACGCGCATGTTGCCCAGGCCACGCAGGCCGTAGTCGGCCGAGTGCGGCCGACATTGGTACTGCATGACCATCGACAAGCGATCGGCCTGGAACGTGTCGCCGCGCGCTCGCGCCGCATCGTTCAGCGGCAGCGCCGTGTAGTCGCCGATCTCGGGGCCCGGAATGCGATCGGCCGCGTCCTCGTGATACAGCGGCGACCACTCGCCCGTGAAGTCCATCTGCGCGGCGGCGGTGCCCGCGACCAGCGTCGACACAGCGATCAGTACGAAGCTCGAGGAACGCATGGTACTCACCTCGACGTGCACGGCGTGGGATCCCAGCCGGCCGCGCTCTTTTGTTTCTTGAAGTCCGTGCTCGTGACGAACACGCCGGTCAGGTACTTCGCGTCCGTGACGACGGTGGTCACCGTGAACCACTCGTCGCCGTTTTGCTCCTTGTGATAGTCGAAGTACTCCTCGACCTTCGCGTCGGCGCTGTACGGCGGACCGTTGCGCCGGTAGTAGCCTTCGCGCAGGTTCGTGGTCGTGACCTCGAGCGAGCGCCCTGCCCGGCCGATCGTGCCCGAGAAGATCGCGAGACCTTCGCCTACACCGCGACCGCGCAACGGCCGTTCCCAGTTCGCGACGGAGTAGCCCTGCCAGCTCTTGTCCTCGGTCGTCGTGGGCGCAGCGTTGAAGCGCAGCAGTCGCGTCTGCATGCCGGCATCGGTCTCGATCTTCAGCGTCTGCTCGTCCTGCCAGCTGATGCGCACGCGGCCCGGGATTCGCAGTAACGCGGGCGCGCCGAACGACTTGCACTGGAGCCCCAGCGTCTCGTCGCGGGCCGCGTCCCACCCGAGCCCCACTTTCTTGCCTTCGGCGTTCAGCGGGATGCTCTGGAAGTCGCCGCGCGTGGGCGTCAACATGCGCCAGCGCCAATCCTCGCTGACGATCGAGACCCACGTGCCCGTGAGATCCACGGGCGCAGCCTCGCGCGCCGTTTTCGGCGGCCCGGCCGGCGGCGGCGGACCGCCGAAACGCCCTTGCGCGAAACCGAGCACCGGCAACAAGGCGCACAGCACGGCGAGCAGCAGTCGTCGTGCGTTCATCGTGCCGCTCCTTTGACCGCGACCAAACTGTCGTAGATCGAGCGCACGAACGTGTCGCCCGAGCCGTAGCGCGTTTCGTAGTCGAGCGCTGGCTTCATCGCGTGGATTTGCGCCAGCGTCTTGCCCTGCCCGATCAGCGCCTGCACGCGGTCGCGCACGATCACGACCATGTCGCGATAGTCGACGACGTCGGCTTCGTTGCAAAGGCGCCCGCGGCCCGGAATGATCCGCGTGCCGCCGTCCTGCAAGCGAGCGGGCACGGCGAGATCGAGGATCTTGTCGAGGGCCGCGATCAGGCCTTTCACGCTGCCGCCGCGCGCGACGTCGATGACCGGGTACTCGTCCGGCACGAACAGCTCGCCCACGGCGAGCGTGTCGGACTTGCGAAACAGCACGATGCTGTCGCCGTCCGTGTGCGCGTGCGGTGTGTGAATGATGAAGATCGGCTCGCCGTTCAAGTACAGGTCCTTCTGCGGAAGGATGTAGTTGTCAAACGGCACGCTGTCGCCGGGAAACGGATTCTTGTCGAGCTTCGTGAGATCGCTCAAGCGCAGCAGCACGTTCTCCTGCGCGATCAGCGTCGCGCCGGGGCGGCCCGCGGCGTTCGTGGCGCCGAACGTGCCGAGCAGCGCGAGTGGACCGTTGCCTTCCGTCAGCGGCACGTCGGGGCTCGTGCTGACGATGTAGCGGATCGGCGCCGGCGTCACCGTCTTGATCTCGGCCGCGATGCGCTCGGCGAGACCTTTGCGCAGCGCGTTGACGAGGAACACGCCGTCGGGACCTGCCTGCACGGCGATGTTGCCGACCTTGCCGACGTGCAACATGTACACGTTGCCCTGCACGGGCAGCATGTGCAGCTCGACGTCGGCGGGCTGTGCACCGGCGGCGCCCGCCGCGAGCGCGAGCCAGCACGCGAGTGGCGCGAGTCTCGTGATACGACTCAAGAGTCCCCCTGCGAGATCGAATGTGATCAGGCAGTTAGTTTTCGCGAGGACCGGGGCGGTTGTCTACTGTTTTTTGTCGCGGAGTCGAAAGCGACTGCGCCGAGCTATTCGTAGCGCAGCGAGCTGATGGGATCGAGATTCGCAGCCTTCACGGCGGGCAGAAGGCCGAACACCACACCGACGACGCCCGAGAAACCGAGTGCGAGCGCAACGGCCCACCAGGGCGTGTGCGCCGCTGGAAAGTTCGGAATGAGCGCCGCGGCCAGGGCACCGATTCCGTAGCCGATCGCGAGCCCTACGAGGCCGCCGAGCAGGCATAGCACCAGCGCTTCGAGCAGGAACTGCAACAGGATGTGATGGCGTTTCGCACCGATCGCTTTGCAGATGCCGATCTCGCGCGTTCGCTCGGTCACGGACACGAGCATGATGTTCATGATGCCGATGCCGCCGACGAGCAGCGAGATGCTCACGATGCCGGCCATGACGACGGTCACGGTGTTCAGGATCGACTGGAACGTGTCCTGGAGCTGCGCGGCCGTCTGCACGCGGAAGTCGTCCTCGTCGTTCTTGCCGAGGTTGTGCGCCGTGCGCAGCAGACGCTGGATCGTCGCCCGAACGTTCTCGAGGTCACCCAGATCGCGGATCGTGAGCTGCACCTGGATGTCGGGCTCGCGCTGATTGCCCTGCAGGCTCGCCATGGTGCTGTAGGGAATCATCACGCGATTGTCCTGGCTCTGGCCGAAGATCTCGCCCTTCGGCTCGAGCAGGCCGATGACCTTCAACCACTCGCCGTTGATCAGGATGAACTCGCCTAGCGGCTCCCTCGGCAGCGACAGCTCGTCGCGCACCTTCTCGCCGATCACCGCGACTCGCCGGCGCGTGTCGTTGTCGCTGTCGGACAGGAACCGGCCCTGCGCGGCGAAGTACTGACCGACGTTCTGGAACGCGTATGTGGTGCCGAGGACCTGCGACACCGTGGTCTGCGAGCCGTAACGGACCGAGCTCTGGCCGTTCTGGATGTACATGATCGGCGTGATCGACTCGAGGCCGTCCACGCGGAAGCGGATCAGGTCGAAGTCGTCCTGCGTGAGTCGCGACCGCCGGCCCTGGAGCGCGTGCTCGAGCGACGTGTAGGACTGCACCGTGATGCTGTTGCTGCCCAAGCCCTGGAACTGCTCGCCGATCGTGAAGCTGAGTCCCTGGATGATCGACACCATCGCAATCACGGACGCCACGCCGATCACGATACCGAGCGCGGTCAGGAAGCTGCGGAACGCGTGTGCGCGGATCGACCCGAGCGCGGCGCGCGCACCCTCGGCCGCCGCGAACCACAGCGTCACCCGGTTGGGCTTCTGGCGGATACGCCGCTCGCGGGCGGGGGCGTTAGCGCTCATTCACGCGGTCCTCGACGACCCGGCCGTCTTTCAACCGCACGATGCGCTCGCCGTGCTGCGCGACGTCGGGCTCGTGCGTGACAACGATAATTGTTTGTCCGTCGGCGTGCAGCTCGTCGAACAGCGCGAGGATCTCGACGGCCGTCTGCGAATCGAGATTGCCCGTGGGCTCGTCGGCCAGCAGGATCGACGGATTCGTCACGAGCGCACGCGCGATCGCCACACGTTGGCGCTGACCGCCCGAGAGCTGGTTCGGCAAATGGTCGCCGCGGTCCGCGAGGCCCACGCGCTCGAGCACGCGCTCCGCCTCGTCGCGCCGCTCGCCGAACGGCAAACCGCGATAGATCAGCGGCTGCATGACGTTGCGCAGCGCCGACGCGCGCGGCAACAGGTTGAAGCTCTGGAAGATGAAGCCGATCTCCTGATTGCGGACGTCGGCCAGCTCGTTTTCGCTCATGTGACTCACGTCGCGCTCGGCCAGCACGTAGCGGCCCGACGTCGGCGTGTCGAGACAGCCAATGATGTTCATCAGCGTGCTCTTGCCCGAGCCCGAGGAACCGATGAACACCACGTATTCGTTGTAGTCGATCGTGAGATCGAGATTGTCGACGGCCTTGATGAGCTGTTGGCCCATCTCGTAGTGCTTGCTGATTGCCGAGAGGTCGATGACGGGCATCGCAGCCTCACTTCTCGGCTTTCTTCCTGACGATGACGCGATCGCCATCCTTCAGCGCACGCAGCACGCGGTCCGGCCCGACGATGACTTCGTCCGCGTCGGCGAGCCCGGTCTTGACCTCTTGGTACATGTCGTCGGACAGGCCCACCTCGACGCTGACGCGCCCGGCGCGGCTGCCGCGCACGACGAACACGTGCCGCTCGCTCTTGGCGGCCGAAAGGTCCTCCTCGACCTGGATCGCCTGAATTGGCGTGGCGATGACGTCACTCTTCGTGGCCGTGAAGATCTCGGCGCGGCACGTCATGCCCGGACGCAGCGTGATCTTCTCCGGATCGACGAGCCGAATCTTCACGGCGAAGCTCTGGCCCTGCTGGCCTTGCGCGACCTTCGCCGATACGCCGATCGAGTCCACGATGCCTTCCACCGGCAGCTCGGGATACGCGATCGCGAAGATGCGCGCCTTCTGGCCGATGGCCACATTGGCGATGTCGGCTTCGTCGACATTGACCTCGGTGTGGATGCTGCGGGGATTCGCGACCGTCATCAGGTTCGAGCCCGGAATGTTCGTGGAGCTCGAAATCGCCGTTTCGCCGACCTTGATGTCGAGCGACGTGACGACGCCGTCGATAGGCGAATACACGCGCGTCTTCGCAAGGCGGTCCTGCGCCTGGTCGAGCAACGCACGCACCTGCGACAGCGTCTCGCGGCTCGAGCGCAGGTCGACCTGGGCGATGTCGAGGTTGTTCGTGGAAGTCACGAAACGGTCGTCGTCGATCAGCTTTTTGTCGTGCAAGCCTTTCATGCGATCCCACTGCGTGCGCAGGTTCTGGACCTGGAGCTGCTGGCGCTGGATCGCGATCTCCTGCACGCGCGCGCTGGCCTGGTTCTGCTCCACGGCCGCGCGCAACCGCTGGTCGTCGATCTGGAGCACGAGCTGGCCCTTCGTGACGCGTGCGCCCTCCTCCACGAAAATGGCGGTCACACGGCCGATCTCCTCCGTCGTGAGCTTCACTTCCTGCTCATGCACGAGCTTGCCGGACGCGAGCACCGACGACTGGATGCTGCGGCGCGCAACCTTCTCCGTCTGCACCTGCACGGCGGCGCCACCGCTGAGGCGGGCCTGGATCAACGGCACGGCAATCACGAGCGCGACGATGCCGACGATCAGCAGTAACTTCCTGTTCATGCGCGCTCCGTCAGAGCAATGCGATGACCGCAATGATGACCACGATCAGCACGATCGGTCCGAGCACGACAGCAGCCGCAAACGGGAGCGAGCGCTTCGTGAACGACTGATAGCCGATGATCGATAGCACGACACTCCAGATCAGCGTGGGATCCAGACTGAGCAGCACGCGTTGAGCGCGCGTCAAGCCGACCATGTCGATCGACAGTAGATTGCCGAACGAGAACGGATTCAGCTCTTCCTGGCGCATGAACCGCGCGTCACCCGCGAGCACGTGAACGAGTGCCGCGAGGAGACCGAACACGACCGGTATGGCGCAACACGACGCAAGCGCGAACCACTGCTTGTACTTCACACCATCGCCCGTCACGAACGACACGGCGCTGTAGTACAACGATGTCAACGCAAACAGCAGCGGGATGAAGATCGCCGCTCCAACCACGGCGATCACGCCGAACACCGTTGGCGAGATTCGGAGCGCGGCTTTGCACGGCTTGCTCGCGTTGGGCATCTGTCAGGTTCTGTGCCTGCTGCAACTGCTGATCGAGCATCCACGCGATATCCACCGAGCTCGTGTACGCGACGGAGACGGCACCATAGGCGGCGATCAGGATTACGAGCGGCAGCCACACCGTCGGCCGCTCTTTGATCGCGGCAAATGCCCGGGCCGGCGCCGTGATGATGTCCGTCAGGATCGACAGGGAAGAGAGATTCGCGGTGCTCATGCCGTCCGCCCCCTACGCGACGCAATCGAAGGGTGGCGATAGTACCGCGAAAGCGACTATTTATCGCGGCTCACGCAACGTGAGGGCTCACTCGTCCGGATCTTTAGGTACGAGCCGGCACTTCGCCCCTTCGCACTCCGGCTTAAGTTTCATGTATTCCGGGATCGAGTCGGCGAGGATGCCGCTCGGCGGCTCGATGCTCCCCGACATGCAGACGGGTATTCCAAAGAAACCGAATCCGCCGCCCGAGACCTTGTTACACCAGAGGCTCAGTCGTTGGCCCGCAACTGTGCGCGCCTTACCCGGCGACAACACACCACCACCGGAATGCCGCTGAGGATCGAAGATGCTCGGCTTCTTCGGCGCCGGCGCGCGCTGTGGCTGCGGCGGCGGCACGTCGTCGATCGACGGAGCGAGCAACGTGCTGTCACGCGCGCGCTGCGCGACGACGGCGGCCGCGGCCGCGCGACGCGCCGCGTCGAGCTCGAAGCGCGAGGGCCCGACGGGCGGCGCAGGCAGCGCTTCGGCCGCAGCTTCGGAGTGCGGCGGCACGACAACCGGTGGCGAAACACCGCGCGCCGTCGCCGCACGCGTCGGCGGCGCGGGCGCAATCACTGGCGCTGGCGGCTCCACGACTTCGGGCGCGGACTGCACCACGGGCTCGCTCGGCGTCTCGAACACGGTCAGCCACTCGAACGTGATTGCGATCGGCGCGGGCGCGGTCTCGTACCACTGGCTCGCGGCGTACAGCACGGCAACGTGCGCAAGGATCGAACGATGATCGCCGGCCGCGACATCCGCCACTTGCGGCCGCCGAACCCGTCGGCGGGACCGCCGGCGAGCGCGTGACGCGGGAGTGACAGCGTGGGCATCGTTTTATAGAGTCGCGCGGAGCGATTGAGTTCGCGAGCTCGTTCTCGCAGCCTCAGGTCGTGTAGAGCGTGAGCACAAACAATCCGAACCGATAGCCAAACACGACCGCGCCGACGCCCACCGTGAGCAAGGCGACCTGCGCGGCCCGCGCGACGCTCTGAGCGCCGTACACCTTCCTCGACGCGACGTACATGTACACCGCGCACGCGAGCAGCAGCCCGGCGGCCATCGCGTTATCGAGCACCCGTCCCCAGATTCCGCCCTCGCGCAAGCGCGCGTCCAGTGCGGGAATCGCATCGGCCACGCAAAGCAACAGCAACAAAAAGGAGTAGAGGTGAAGAGAAAACACCGCGTGCGCGACGAAGGGCTTGCGACGGCGGCGGAACACGAGCCACGGGAACACCGCGAACAGTAACGCCATCAAGATGATCAGCGAGCGGGCGTGCAAGCTCAACGCCTGATCGAACACCGGCGTGTACGCAGCGAGCGTCGTGCCGGCCGATTCCAGGTGGCGAGCCACGAGCGTCTGCGCGAGCGGGCTCCAGGGTTGGTTGCTCAGGTGATAGTCGAGCGACGTCGAGAACACGTGCGCGCCGAACAGCGATTCCGCCGCGAAGAACAGAACGTTCGCCATGAGATAGAGCGGCACCGGGCCGATGTACGGCTTCCGCTGCCCATCGAGATACGCGACCGTGAGGTCGCCCGGACGGCGCATGAGCTGCACGAATGTTCGTAGCAACCTGCCATCGACGCTCGTGAGCGCGTTGAAGATCTGCGTCGCCAGCCCGCGCAGCGTGAGCTCGTGCTGCTCGAGCGGCCGCTCGCCACAGTTTGGGCAATAGCGTGTGACGACGGCGGCTCGGCACGTCGGGCAGGTCCAGGCGCTCTCAGTCATCCGAGCGGCGGCTCGCGCCGATGCCACTCGGTCGCTTGCTCGAACGCGTGCGCAAGCGCGAGCACACGCGCTTCGCCGAGTCGCGGTCCCGTGATCTGCAAACCGATCGGCAAGCCCGGCACTCGTGAAGCCGCACGGCACGCTGATCGTCGGCAGGCCGTACGCGTTGAACGGCAGCGTGTTGCGGATCATGTTGAACTCGGGCGGCGCGCCCGCAAGCGCCGCGTCGATGCGGCCCGGCGACGCCATCGTCGTCGGCGTCACGAGCACGTCGACGCGCTCGAATAGCGAAGCGATGCGTCGGCGCGCGAGCAGCATCTGCCGGCGCGAGGCGATGTACTGCGGCGCCGTGACCATGCCGTCGGCTCAGGATTCGCTCGAGCGTGACCGGCTTGTACAACGCGCGCTTCGCGGGATCGGCGACGAGCGGCGCGTGATACTCGTAGATCTCGGCCGACAGCACCGCGAACGTATCGAGCGGCGGCAACACGACATCGGTGACCGACGCCGTGAGCCCGCGCAACGTGCCGAGCGCGCGCTCGGCGGCGGCCGCGAGCTCCGCATCGACACCCATGAAGAACGGTTCGCGCGGCGTGCCGATCTTGAGCTGCGCGACCGGCTGGCCGATCGCGGCCCGAAGATCCGCTGCTTCACTGCGAATGCTGACCGGGTCGTCGGCATCGTACCCCGCGAGCGCGGTCATGATGATGGCGCGCGTCCGCGACGCTGCGCGCGAGCGGCCCCACGTGATCGTGCAATTCCGACAGCGGCACGATGCCGCGAATGCTCGCGAGCCCGTGCGTCGCCTTCGAGCCGACGACGCCGCACACCGCAGCGGGAAAACGAATGCTCGCCGCCGTGTCGGTGCCGAGCGCACCGGCGCACAAGCGCGCGGCGACGGCCGCAGCCGAGCCGCCCGACGAGCCGCCCGGAGTGCGCGCGAGGTCCCATGGATTGTGCACCGGCCCGAAGTGCGTGACGGCGCTCGTGCCGCCGTACGCGAACTCGTGCATGTTCAACTTGCCGAGGAACACGGCGCCGGCGGCGCGCAAATGCTTCACGCACTCGCGCGTCTTCTTTCGGCACGCGGTCCGCGTACACGGCACTCGCGGCCGTCGTGCGAATGCCGGCCGTGTCCATGTTGTCTTTGAGCGCCAGCGGGATGCCGTGCAGCGGCCCGCGCCGTTTGCCGGCGGCGAGCTCGGCTTCGAGCTCCTTCGCCTGCGCCAGCGCCTGGTCGGCCAGCACCGTGATGTAAGCGTTGATGCGCTTGTCGACGCGCTCGATGCGCTCGAGGTACGCGCGCGTGAGATCGACCGGCGAGAGGCTCTTCGCCGCGATCCTCTTGCTCGCCTCGTCGATCGTGAGCTTCGTCAGGTCTTCGCGCTGTTGCGCGGCTGCACCGGTGCCGGCCAGAACCGCGCCGGCCGCCGCCACCTT
The DNA here is from genome assembly GCA_963748045.1 of uncultured Gammaproteobacteria bacterium. Lineage (GTDB taxonomy): Bacteria > Pseudomonadota > Gammaproteobacteria > Steroidobacterales > Rariloculaceae > FEN-1219. Next base: position 191,191 of record CAVVIC010000008.1, on the reverse strand, counting down.
CAGGACGCTGCGGCGCGTCACCGAGTCATCGGTCATCGCTGCCCCCCATTGTTCTCGTTCTAGGCCTCGACGCTTCGCCCGGGCAGGATAGCGCGCGGGCATTTTCGATACTATGGCGCCTGGATTCACGGCCACGGCGGAGAACGACATGGCCTATGTGTGGGTGGCGTTCGGCGGCGCACTCGGCAGCGTGGCACGTTACGCGTGCTCGGGTGTTGCGGCTGCGCTGGCTCGGCGCGGGATTCCCGTACGGCACGCTGTTCGTGAACGTGGTGGGCTCGTACGCGATCGGCGTGCTCGGCACGCTCGCGCTCGCCGGCGGCCGCGCGCTCGCAACGACCGACGCGCGTGCGTTCCTGATCGTCGGCATCCTCGGCGGCTTCACGACGTTCTCCTCGTTCAGCCTCGAGACGTTGAACCTCGCGCGCGGCGGAAACCTGGGCGGCGCGGCCGCGAACATCGTGCTGTCGCTCGTGCTGTGCCTCGCCGCCGTGTGGCTCGGCTACGCGAGCGCGACCGCGTTCAGCCGCTGACGAATTTTGCGTTGCTGGTGCCGGCCCTTTGCCAGTAAACTTCGCGGCGGAGAGGTGGCAGAGTGGTCGAATGCGCTTGACTCGAAATCAAGTGTACGGGTGACCGTACCGTGGGTTCGAATCCCACCCTCTCCGCCATCCACGTTAGGGTCATGCCACGCAGGTGCGCAACTCCGAAGCCGGTACTCCGCGATCGCAAGCTGCGCGCGCAGAGGTGCAGGCGGTGATCCGGGCGGCGGAATGAATATGAATCGGGTGTGGGCGACGCTACTTACCGTCACTTTAGCGACGACCCTGCCCTCAACAGGCTCATCGCAGCCAGACAAAGCCGGGGCGTTACCGCCCTCGGTGCAATTTCCACGACCGCCTTCGACGGCGACAGCGGCGGTCGCAACCGGGGCGGCCGCGCATAAGGTGCTGCTCGTAGACGACGACGATTCCGACAACAATTCGAACGCCGCATCGGGGAAGCTTTCTCCGTCAGACGCGTTCTATCGGCAAGCACTTGCGGACTCTGGCGTAGGCATGGACACGTTCGTTGTTCGGCGTTACGAAGACGGTCCCCCGATAGAGCGCCTAAAGGGTTACGACGCCGTGGTCTGGTACACGGGAGGCTCGTACGGCGGAAACGCCAACAATACGGCCGTCATTAGCTTGAAGGACGAAGAGACGCTGCGACAGTACGTCTCAGCGGGCGGCAAAGCCGTCGTGGTATCACCGGGGTATCTCAACAATGCGCTCGGTGCAGGAGGCGTCGCGTTGTGGGACAAGAAGGATTCGAAGTTCTTGCAGGAAGTGCTGGGCATCAAGGGTGGCCGCGGGCTGCTGCAACGATTCAAGGCGGGAAGTGTTACCGGCAACGATGGGAAAAGCCTCAGCGTTGCTGCGGGTACCGCACCACTGGAAACCCAGTTCAGCGCCCTCAATCCTGAAACCGCGCAGGTCTTGTATTCCGCCCAACTGGATCCAGACGGGAAGGGTACCCGCACGGTGCCTGTGGCGTCGCTCGAGCAGGTAGGAGCGGGCCAGTTTGCCTATGTCGGATTTACGCTCGAAGCAGCTGATCAGCCTGCCGGAAAAACGGCGCTGCTGGCGCTAGCGCTTGGAGGATCGAACCCCTCGGGGCGTGAAGCCGCCGGGACGCCAACCGCCTTGGCCAGTCCGGCACAACCGTCACTGCCAAGAACGCTGCGTACAACGGCCCTCGTCGTCACGGGAGTCGCGATGCTGAGCGCAGCGCGCACGGCGTTGCCACTAAGTGTGGCCTCCGCCACGCTTGCAGTCAGTGGAGTCGGCCAGTTGGTTTCGACGCCAGCGCTACCTCTAAATGCGAACTCCGCGGGGCTTCGCATAAGCGGTATCGGCACGATCAGCGCGCCACCCAGAACCAAGCTCGATTTGAAGCCACAGGTACCAGTAAGCGTGACCTCGCCGGGACTTGCCGTCAGCGGTATCGGCACGTTTGCCGCACCACCCGTTCCCGTCACCGTCCAATCGTCGATTCTAGGGGTCACAGGCACGGGGAACCTTGCAGAGGTGCCGATGAACTGGCCTCTGTCGATCACCGCGGGATCCCTACAGGTGACCGGCACAGGCGCAATACAGTGATGCCTCGATAGCCGATGAAACCCATATTTGGAACGCTCTGAAAGATGAAGAGGGGGAGTGTCATGCAATGGAAAGCGCTCGTAGTCGCATTGCTTCTGGGTGCGACGTTCGCTGAGCCCGTTTGGCTAGAAGCACAGAGTGCGGCTGCGGTCATTCCGGCACCGCCGGGGCCTCACGTCATCATCAGCGTCCCGGTCCAGCTTGTGAACGTTCCGAAAGAGACGTCAAGCGTAGGTATCTTTTGCACATTGGTGAATCTCACGGGCGCTGAACTAACCCCGGGGAAATGGATCGAGCTGCCGATTCAATCGCCGACACCTAACGGCAGCGGCATCGACTGGTCTGCAACGGCAAGCGTGGAATTCACCATTCCAGGAACTACGCTCGGCGATCTACAGAAATACAACAAGTTTATGTGCGACATCACGCTGAAATTTAGCTCAATCGGAGCCTTCTACGGCTCAGTCTCCAAGGGGAGGGACAAGTACACTCCGGGGCTAAAGCCTGTGGACATTCCACTCGGAGCAAACGCCCCGCAACAAAGGTTTGTGATGGGCACAATTACTTGGTAATCCGATTCGCGTAGAACTTGCGCCGATTCGGGCGATATGGGATCAGTCCTAGATGCGGAAACCGCCAGGAACGCCGTCATGATCCCACCATCGTCCCAATTGTCAGCAAACGCGAATCCCGTGCACAATCCATAGCCACACGCGCGGTTCAAACAACCGCTCTCCGCCGAATCCCGCCGCTTCGATCTATTCCCTGACGGCGGTGAACACCACAGGCATCGGCCCGAGATGCAACATGCCCGTGACCTTGCCGTCTGCGCCAAGCACGGCCTCGTACTCGACGTGGTTCTTGTTGCCGTTGAAGACGACGTCATAGCCCCACTTTGCGCTCGCGCCGGCCACCGTGCCGATGACGTCGCTCGGCTCGAACTGCGCGGGCTTACAGGCGCCGGTAAGCACGTCGCCCTTTTGCACGAGCGTGCAGCGGATCTCGGACGGATTGCCGCCGATCGTGGCCGTCGATCTTCCACTTGCCGGCGAAGTCGGCGGCGAGCGCGCTCGCCGGCCAAGGACAGCAGCGACGCGAAGCGAGCACGATGCGATTCACGACTTCCCTCCCCCTTTTGATTGTCGGACACGCGATCGACAATCCATCCGCGTCGGTTCCTGACATACGGTGTCAGGTTCGCCACGGCTAGAGTATGCGGAGCCAGTCCAGTCGTTGGGGGGCGGCGTATGGCGAGATCGAAACGCGGCAGCAAGCGTACAAAGACACGGCCGCTCGCCGGTCGCGTCGCACTGGTCGCCGGCGCCACGCGCGGCGCCGGCCGCGGCATCGCTCGCGCGCTCGGCGAAGCCGGCGCCACGGTCTACTGCACGGGGCGCAGCGTGCGCGGCAAACCGTCGCCGTACAAACGCACGGAAACGATCGAGGAGACGGCCGATCTCGTCGAAGCCGCGGGCGGCAAAGCGTAGCGCTGCGCGTCGATCACACCGTCGAGACGGAAGTCCGGCGCCTCTTCAAGCGCATCGAAAAGCAAGCACGGCCGGCTCGACGTCGTGGTGAACTGCATCGCGGGCGAAGACCCGCTCATGGGGCAATGGGCGTCGTTCTGGGAAGTCGACGTGCGCAATGCCGACGCGATCTTTCGCCAAGCCTTCACGTCGCACGTGCTCACGGCGAAGTACGCGGCGCAACGCATGATCGCCGCGCGGCGCGGACTCATCGTCGAGGTCACGGAGAGCGATACGCTCGGCGCCGGCGGCAATCCGTTCTCACAAGCCGTGAAGGTCGCGCTGAAGGCGTTCGCGCTGAACATGGCCACGGAGCTGAAACCGCACCGCGTCGCGGCCGCTGGCCGTCACGCCTGGATTTCTTCGTTCGGAATCGATGCTCGAGCGCTTCGGCGTCACGGAGGAGAACTGGCGCGACGGCGGCAAGAAGGACTCGAACTTCCTCGTGTCCGAGTCGCCGTTGTACGTGGGGCGCGCGGTCGCGGCGCTCGCCGCGGATCCCAAGGTGCTGGCGCGCACCGGCCAGCTGTGGAGCTCGTGGCAGCTCGCGCGCGACTACGGCTTCACGGACGCGGACGGCCGACGGCCGGACTGGGGCCGGCACGACATCGATTTCGGCAAAGACACGCGCGCTGCTCGAATACATACGCACGGGCTGCGAGCTACAGCGCGACTGGCTCGCGAACGTCTCGCGCAACACGCGGAACCTGCTGAAGCAGCTGCCGGCCGCCTAGCGCTGCACGTAGACCAGGAACTCGGCGCTGCCGTCGGCGATGCGTTGCAGCGTCGCGATCGCCTGCGCGTCGAGCTTGTGGCCGCGCGCCACGATCAGCACGCCGTGCGCGCTCACGAGATCGCGCGTCACGAGCATGCCGGGCTTCAGCCCTTCGACGGACACGCGCAGCTCGCGCTGATTGTCGTCCGCGCCGGCGGCCTTCAGTACGTTCAGGAACGCCGTCACGACCTTGCCGTCGTACCAGCTGCCGATGTGGTCGCGCAGATAGTGTATTGCCTCCGCCGGCGTCAGGGCTTCGGGCAGGATCAGCCGGCGCAGGAGCGCGTCGTAGTCCTTCACGACGTGCAGCACTTTCGACTCGATCGGGATCGCATCACCCGAGAGGCCGTCGGGATAGCCCTGACCGTCGAGTCGCTCGTTATGGGCCCGCAGAATGCCCGCGACCGGCGCGAGCGGCTTCAGCGGCAACAGGATCGTTTCGGCGTGCACGGTGTGGCGCTTGAACTCGGCAGCCTGCTCGTCGGTCATCGCAACCACCGGCGTTTGCATCAACGCCTGGGGCAGCGCGAGCTTGCCGAGATCGCACAGCAAGCCGGCGAGATGCACGTGCCGTTGCTGCAGCTCCGTGAGTCCGAGTGCTTTGGCGGTGGCCTGCGCGTGCTCGGCGATCTTGCGTACGCTGACCGTATCGCGCGTCCCGGCCTGGATCAGGCTCGCGAACACCTGCACCGTCGAGTCGAAGCCCGCTTCGATGTCGCGATTGGCCTTCGCAAGCTGCTCAGCAGTCTTCGTGAGCTCGGCCGTGCGCTGCTCCACCTTCTTCTCGAGCGACGCGTTCAGCGCCACGAGCTCGGCGTTCTGCGCCTGAGTCAGCGCGAGCAGCCGATCGCGCTCGCGCCGCAACACGCACACCTTCATCGCCTGCGCGAGCAGCAGCTCGAGCTCACCTTCGTCCTGCCACGCTTTCGGCAGATAGACGACCTCGACGTCACCGGCGTCGGGGACCGCGACCTCGGAGAGGACGAGATCGACCTCGTGCTCGTCGAGCACGCGCGCCGCCAATTCGCCGGTCGCCGCCGTCAGGGCCAGGTAGCCGGCGTCGCTCGCCGCATGCTCGAGCTTTGCTCGCAGCGCCTGCTCGGCCTCCACGAACAACACCGTACCGCGCGACTTCGCTGCGGCCGCTCCGGGCGCGGCGCTTTCGGCGTCGGGACGGCTCTTGGAAGCTCTTCGGGGCATGACAACTAATTAGCCAATCAACCTATCTCGTGTCGGCCCCACTCGGCGCGCCTTGAACCACGGCGTCGAAACTGCGACCGTGTTCACACCGCGCCGGCGGTTATGTCACGGGCGGGACAGCTCGTGCAGTCGGAGCGGCACCAGCCGCTTGGTGGACGAGACGATGGGCAAACCGACGATGACCGACCTGTTCTCCGCCGACTTTCGCCTCGAGCGCCGACGCGTCAACGGCATCGCCTTGAACGTGCGGCACGATGTCGGCGCCGGCGAAACGCGCCCACCCCTTCTGCTACTGCACGGCTTTCCGCAAACGCACGCGATGTGGCATCGCGTCGCACCGCGCCTGCGCGAGCGGTTCGCGCTCGTGCTGCCCGATCTGCGCGGCTACGGGGATTCCGACAAGCCCGAAGGCCCCGCGGATCACTCCGCTTACAGCAAGCGAGCGATGGCGTTGGACTGCGTGGAGCTCATGCGCGGCTTTGGCTTCGATCGGTTCGCCGTGTGCGGGCACGATCGGGGCGCGCGCGTCACGCACCGGCTCGCGCTCGATCACCCCGAAGCGGTGCGCGCCGCGTTGCTGCTCGACATCTCGCCCACACTCACGATGTACGAGAACACGACGATGGATTTCGCGCGCGCGTACTACCACTGGTTCTTCCTGATCCAGCCGGCGCCGCTGCCGGAGCGGCTGATCGGTGCCGACCCGCTCTTCTATCTGCGCGCGAAGATCGGCGGCTGGGGCTCCGGCGGCCCGGCGTTCTTCGACCCGCGCGCACTCGCGGAGTACGAGCGCTGCTTCACGCCGGCGGCGATTCACGCGATGTGCGAAGACTATCGCGCCGCGGCCACGATCGATCTCGATCACGACCGCGCCGACGACGGAAAGCGCATCAAGTGCGCCGTCCGCGTGCTGTGGGGCGAGCGCGGCGTCGTGCACAAACTGTTCACGCCGATCGCGGACTGGCAGGTGAAGTGTGCCGGCAACGTCACGGGTCGCGCCGTGCCGACCGGACACTACATCGCGGAGGAAGCACCGGACGCGCTCGTCGCGGAGATGCTCGCGTTCTTCGATCGCTGAGTGTCGATGCTTGCGCCGCTGTTGGCGCGTTCCCAACTCCGACCCATGCCTTACTTGATCTTGCGGGCGGCCCGCGTGGACTCCCGCTCGTCCGCGTCGTCCGGCGTCCAGGGCTTACCTGTGCGCTCCTCTATATAGGTGCGCAACAGCCGACGCACGACTTGCGACGGCGTCGTGTCTTCCTCGGCGCAGAGCCGCTCGAATACCGCCTTCTTCCGCGGATCGATCAGGATCGTGAGTCGCGCCGTGCGTTGTTCCAACGCCAATGGGAATGCCCTCGGCAAGCCAATGAATTGGCATTAAATGATAATAACATTATCATCCAACTACAATCCTACATGCCCATGCCTTGCATTTCGAACAGGCTCACGTAGAAGTCGGACGATCGTGACCCACTCATGCCCGATTCAGCCTCGCTCTGCCTAGCGCTGCTCGGCGCCTGGGGCGTCATCGGCGTCGCGGGACTCGCGCGGCCCGGCAGCGTTTTCGTCGTGGGGCGCGTGCTGTTTCCGCTCGGCGCACTGGTCGGCGTCGCGCTGGCAGCGGTTGCCGTGCTCAGCATCGCGCAGCCGGCCGACACGTTGGTCCTCCCGATCGGCCTGCCGGATCTGCCGTTCCACATTCGGCGCGACGCGCTCAGCGACGTGTTCCTGTTCCTGCTCGGTGCGGCGTCGGCCGGCATCTCGGTGTTCGGTGCCGGCTACTTTCGCAGCAGCGCCGGCACGGCTCCGGGACTCTTGTGCCTCCAGTACCACGTGTTCCTCGCAAGCATGGGGTTCGTGCTGCTCGCGGACGACGCGTATGCGTTCATGGTCGCCTGGGAGACGATGGCGCTGTCGTCGTACTTCCTCGTCACGACACAGCATCGGTTACCCGAAATCAGGCGCGCCGGCTTTCTCTATCTACTGATCGCGCACCTCGGCGCGATCGGCATCCTGCTGTCGTTCGGCGTCATGCAAGGCGGCAGCTGGCAATTCACGTTCGACGCAATGCGCGCGGCGCAGCTCGCGCCGCCCTGGGCCACGGTGGCGTTCTTGCTCGCGCTGTTCGGCTTCGGCGCAAAAGCCGGCCTCGTGCCGCTGCACGTGTGGCTGCCGGAGGCGCACCCCGCGGCGCCCTCACCTGTGTCCGCGCTCCTGAGCGGCGTGATGCTGAAGACAGCGCTGTACGGCACGCTGCGCGTGACCTTCGATCTGCTCGGCCATCCGCTGTGGTCGTGGGGACTCGCGCCATTGGGTATCGGTCTCTTCACCGCACTCTATGGCGTCGTGTTCGCCGCGGCACAAACCGACATGAAACGGCTGCTCGCGTTCTCGTCGATCGAGAACATGGGCATTCTGTTCACGGGCGTCGGGCTCGCGATCGTGTTCCAGGGCGTAGGCATGAACGCGCTCGCTTCACTCGCGCTGGTGGCGGTGCTGTATCACGCCGTAAATCACGCGTTCATGAAGAGCCTGCTGTTCTGCGGCACCGGCTCGGTGCTGCACGCCACGGGCGAGCGAAATCTCGGCCAGCTCGGCGGGCTGATCCATCGCATGCCGTGGGTCGCTTGGCTCGTGCTCGTCGGCGCGCTCGCGATCGCGGGGCTTCCGCCGCTGAACGGGTTCGTGTCCGAGTGGCTGCTGCTGCAGGCGTTCCTGTCGTCGTATCAGGTGCCGAAGCCATTCCTGAACATGCTGCTGCCGCTCGGTGCGGCGCTGATCGCACTGGCCGCAGCACTCGCGGGCTACGTCATGGTGAAGTTCTTCGGCGTGATCTTCCTCGGCCAGCCGCGCGAACCGTCGCTCGCGCATGCGCACGATGCCGGCTGGTTCGAGCGCATAGGTCTCGCGTGGCTCGCCGTCGGCTGCGTGCTGCTCGGCTTGCTGCCCGCCCACGTAATCGACCTGCTCGAGTTCGTACCGCAACAGTTCGGGCTCATCGCCTCGCGCACACTCGGCGCCGATTGGTGGCGCATCATGCCGGTCGCAGGGCGACAGGCTGCATACGCACCCGTGGTGTTCCTTGCGGTCATCGGTGTCGTGGTCGTGCTCACGATCTTCGCCGTAGGCCGCCTTTACCACCGGCGCGCACGGGTCGGCGCACCGTGGGACTGCGGCTTCGTGCGGCTCGACGCGCGCATGCAGGACACGGCCGAAGGCTTCGGCCAGCCGATCCGCCACATCTTCCAGCCGTTCTTCGCGATGCGGCGCGAACTCCCGACGCCGTTCGACCTTGCGCCGCACTATCAAGTGACGATCGGCGATCGCATCTGGAACCACGCGTACCTGCCGCTCGCACGCGGCGTGCAACGCGTGGCGCAGTCGGTCGCGTGGCTACAGCAGGGTCGCATCTCCACCTACCTGCTGTACAGCTTCGTGACGCTGATCGTATTGCTGGGGCTCGTGCTATGAACCTCACACCGTGGGTCACGCAAGCGCTCGAAGTGTTAGCCGCGATCGCGCTGGCGCCGGTCTTCGGTCGGCTGGATCGCGAAGTGCCGCGCGTGGCTGCAGAATAAGTCCGCGCCGAGCATCTGGCAGCCGTATCGGGCGATTCGCAAGCTGTTCCACAAGGAAGCAGTGATCGCCGCGAACGCGTCGCCGCTGTTTCGCTTCGCGCCCTACATGGTGTTCGGCGCGATGGTGTGTGCGGCGGCCATCATTCCGTCGATGGGCACGCGGTTGCCGTTCTCGAACGCGGCCGACGCGATCGCGCTCGTCGGACTGCTCGCCACAGCGCGCGTGTTCATGTCGCTGGCCGCGATGGACATCGGCACGGCGTTCGGCACGCTCGGCGCGCGGCGCGAAATGATGGTCGGCTTCCTGGCCGAGCCAGCCCTGCTGATGGTGATCTTCGTCGCCTCGCTGATCTCCGCGACCACGGCGCTGCCGGCGATCTCCGACACGCTCGCGACGCAGCCGTTCGCGCTGTACCCGAGTCTGGCGTTCACTGCCGTCGCATTCATGCTGGTGCTGCTGGCCGAGAACGCACGGATCCCCGTTGACAACCCGGCCACGCACCTCGAGCTCACGATGATCCACGAGGCCATGCTGCTCGAGTACTCCGCGCGACATCTCGCGCTCATGGAGTGGGCGGCCGCACTGAAGCTATTCAACTACGCGTGCATCGGCTTCGCGCTGTTCGTTCCGTGGGGCGTCGCGACGGGCGCAACGCAGACGCCCGTCGCGCTGCTCGCGGCGCTGCCGATCCTGGCGCTTAAGCTCGTGGCCGCGGGCGCGGGCTCGCCGTCGTCGAAACCGTGTCGGCGAAGCTGCGCGTGTTTCGCGCGCCGGAGTTCCTCGCAACCGCCTTTCTGCTCGCAGTGCTGGGGCTGCTCGTGAACCTGCTGCTCGGGAGCTGACACGATGCCGTCTCGACCTACAGCTCCTGAATACGCTCGCCGCACTCTTCTTGCTGCTCGCATTCGCGATGCTGTCGCAGCGGCGCGTCGTGACGCTCGTGAACCTGCTCGCGATCCAGGGCGCGCTGCTCGCCGGCGCCACGCTGCTGCTCGCCTGGCGTACCGGCCAGAATCATCTATACGTGTCCGCGCTGCTCACCCTCGCGCTCAAAGTCGTGTTCCTGCCCTGGCTGCTGCATCGGCTGATCCGCCGGCTCGGCGTCTACTGGGACACCGAGCCGCTGCTGAACATCACGGGCACGATGCTGCGTCGGTCTCCTGGTCGTGATCTTCGCGTTCGGACTGGCGCAGCCGATCGCGGCGCTCGCGAGCACCGCCACGCGCAATGCCATCGGCATCGCCGTGGCCGTGGTGCTGCTTTCGTTCCTGACGATGATCACGCGCCGCAAGGCGATGTCGCAGGTGGTCGGATTCCTGTCGATGGAGAACGGCCTGTTCTTCGGCGCGATGAGCGCCACCTACGGCATGCCGATGATCGTCGAGCTCGGAGTGGCGCTCGACGTGCTGGTCGCGATGCTCGTGCTCGGCGTCTTCTTCTTTCAGATCCGCGAGCAATTCGACAGCCTCGACCTGCACCACCTCGAGTCGCTGAAGGAGGAGAAATAACGTGGAATTCCTGCCCTGCTCGGGAGTCCGCTCGCCGGCGCAGTTGTCTCGGGGTTGTTCGGCGCGCGGCGCTGGGCGCCGGAGGCCAACGTTGGCGTTCAGCCTGGCGACGTTCCTGGCGGCCTGTGCGCTCACGGTCCGCGTGATCGGCGAGGGCAACATCATGGTCGCGCACGAGCAGTTCTTCATCGATCCGTTCAACGTGTTTCTCGTGTCGCTGACCGCGTTCGTCGGCTTGACCACCTCGCTGTTCTCGCGGCCGTACATGCGGATCGAGAGGGAGCACGGCCGCGTGAACGCCGGGCAGCTGCGCCTCTATCACAGCATGTACCAGCTGTTCATCGCGACGATGCTGGTCGCGCTCACGACCAACAACATGGGGCTCCTGTGGGTCGCGATGGAAGCGGCGACGCTGTCGACCGTGCTGCTCGTGACGCTGTATCGCACGCCCGCGAGCCTCGAAGCCGGCTGGAAGTACTTCATTCTGTGCGGCGTCGGCATCGCGCAGGCGCTGTTCGGCACGATCCTGCTGTACTTCGCGGCCGAGAAGGTACTCGGCGGCGAGGGCGTGAGCGCGCTCCTGTGGACGCATCTGAACGCCGTCAAGGGCCAACTCGAGCCCGCCGTGCTCGGCCTCGCGTTCGTGTTTCTGCTCGTCGGGTACGGCACGAAGGTCGGGCTCGCGCCGCTGCACAACTGGCTGCCCGATGCGCACGCCGAAGGCCCGACGCCGATCTCCGCGGTGCTTTCCGGTCTGCTGCTAAACGTCGCGATCTACGCGGTCGTGCGCTGCAAGGTGCTGGTCGAGGGCTCGCTGCACTCGGCGCTGCCGTCGCGCATGCTGATGGGCTTCGGGCTCCTCTCCGTGGTGCTCGCGGCGTTCTTCCTCTGGCGGCAGCGCGACATCAAGCGGCTGTTCGCGTACTCGTCGATCGAGCACATGGGCATCATCACGTTCGCATTCGGCATGGGCGGCCCGGTAGCCAACTTCGCCGCGCTGCTGCACATGACCGTGCACTCGCTGACGAAATCAGCGATCTTCTTCGCCGTCGGCCACGCGGCGCAGAAGGCCGGATCGCAACTCATGGACGAGATCCGCGGGCTGATCACGCTGAGTCCGACCGTCGGCTGGGGCCTCATGATCGGCTCACTCGCGATCCTCGGCATGCCGCCGTTTGGCGTCTTCGCGAGCGAGTTCCTGATCCTGACCACGGCCATGCGCGAGCAGCCCTGGGCCACACCGATCCTGCTGCTCGCGCTCGGCGTGGCGTTCGCCGCGATCTTCGGCCGCGTGCAACCGATGGTGTTCGGCGAAACGACGGCGAAGCGATTGCCGCATCAGCCGGCGCTGCTGCCGGTGTTCGTGCACTTGGTGCTCGTGCTGGTGCTCGGGCTCTACATACCGCCGTACCTCGCCGACTGGTATCGGTTGGCCGCCAGCCTGATCGGGGGAGCATGAGCTCGTGCTGAAACGCTGGCTCGCGCAATCGTCCGTGCTGCCCGGCGCCCCCGGCGTGACGCGCGTCCCGGCGACGCACGACACTGGCGGCCGCTGCGCACAGGACATCGCGGCCAGCGGCGGACAACTGCTCGCGCTCTGGGCGGAGCGGCAGGCCGGCGCCGCAGTGCTCGCGGCCTTCTTGTGCGACGAGAGAGTGCTCGTCGCCGAGCTCCCGCTACCCGACCACGACTCGACCTACCCGGGCTTGCCGACATCTTCCCGTGCGCCACTCGCATGCAGCGCGCGGCGGCGGACCTGAGCGGCGTGCACGCGCGGACAGCGATACTCGCCCCTGGCTGCGCCACGCGGCGTGGCCCGCCGACTACGTGCCGCTCGCGCTACACGGGGCCGACTCGCGGCCCACAGCGCCGACCGACCGCCGACGACTACGCGTTCGTGCGCGTCTCGGGCGACGGCGTGCACGAGATTCCGGTGGGCCCCGTGCACGCCGGCATCATCGAGCCGGGCCACTTCCGCTTCTCGATCGTCGGCGAGAAGGTGCTGAAGCTCGAGGAGCGTCTCGGCTACGTGCACAAGGGCATCGAGCGGCGCTTCACGCAGACGCCGCTGGTCGACGGACATCGCTTGGCCGCGCGCGTTTCGGGCGACTCCGCAGTCGCCTATTCGTGGGCGTATTGCCAGGCTGCTCGAGGGCATCGCACGCACGACCGTGCCGGCGCGCGCCGCCTGGCTGCGCGCGCTCGCGCTCGAGAGCGAGCGCATCGCGAATCATCTCGGCGATCTCGGCGCACTCGGCAACGACGCCGGCTTCGCGTTCGGCCTCGCGCAGTTCTCGCGGCTTAAAGAACTGTGGCTGCGCGCACTCGACGCAACTCTCGGCCAGCGCTACCTGCTCGACTTCGTCGTGCCCGGCGGCGTGGCACGTGACGCGTCGCGCGACGGACTCGACGCGCTGGCGGCTTCCGCGCAGAGCATCGCAACCGAAGCGGCACTCGTGCGCACGATCTACGACGAGCACTCCGGCGTGCGCGACCGGTTCGTGGACGCGGGCACGGTGATGCCGGAGCTCGCGACGCGGCTCGGACTGATCGGCCTCGCCGGCCGCGCGAGCGGCCAGGACCGTGACCTGCGCGTCGACCTGCCGTGCGCGCCGTACACGGAGCTCGGCGTGCGCAAACACCTGCGCACGGAAGGCGATGTCGCGGCGCGCGTGGCCGTGCGCTTCGACGAACTGGCCGAGTCTGTGCGACTCGTGAGCGCGATCGTCGAACGGTTGCCGAGCGGTGAGTGCCACGCCGAGCTCGGACCGGCGGCGGCTGGCGCGCTCGGCATCGGGCTCGTCGAAGGCTGGCGCGGCCCGGTCATGGTGGCGCTGCGCGCGGGTTCGCGCGAACTGATCGAGCGCTGCCATCCGCACGATCCTTCATGGCAGAACTGGCCGGTGCTCGAGCACGCGATCATCGGCAACATCGTTCCGGACTTTCCGTTGATCAACAAATCGTTCAACCTGTCGTACAGCGGACACGACCTCTAGCCATGTGGAAGACCCTGAACAAGATCTGCTCGATCGGCGTGATCACCGAACGAGCGCCGTCCGGCGACGACGCGTTGCGCGTGGCGGAGCGATTGCAGGAGCGGATCCGCAGCATGCTCGGCCGCGCGCTCTGCATACGCCACGTCGACGCGGGCTCGTGCAACGGTTGCGAGCTTGAGATCCACGCACTGAGCAACCCGCTCTACAACATCGAGGGACTCGGCATCAAGTTCGTCGCTAGCCCCCGCCACGCGGACCTGTTGCTCGTGACGGGCCCCGTCGCCCGCAACATGGAGGTCGCGCTGCAGCGCACGTACGACGCCACACCGGATCCGAAGCTCGTCGTAGCCGTCGGCGACTGCGGCTGCACGGGCGGCGTGTTCGGCGAGAGCTACGCGAGCGCGGGTCGCGTAGCTAACGTAATCCCGGTCGACGTGGCGGTGCCCGGCTGTCCGCCCACACCCGAGCGCATCCTGGCCGCGATCGTGACCGCGATTTCGCCGTCCAAACGCTGAGCGCCGACACGCGACAGGCGCGCGCCGCGCCGCTGCCAGCTTGTCGGTCCCTGGCCGTTGTGCCAGTCTGACTCGCTGGACTCCTTAACATAGCCAAACGCCCATGACCGCCGCCATCGCCCTCGCCGAGCAACACGATCAAGCCGGCCGCCACGACGACGCGATCAACGCGCTCGCACGCGCCACGCAGAGCGGCGACATCGAAGCGATGACGGAGCTCGGCAAGCGGCTGATCGTGGGCGATCGCGCGCCGTTGCTGCCGCAGGACGGCGCGAAAATGCTGCTCGATGCCGCCGTGGCCGGCAACGCCGAGGCCGCGCTGCGGCTCGCCGTGCTGAAGGCGCTCGGCGCGCACATGCCGCAGAGCTGGACCGACGCGATCGGCCTGCTCGTGTTCGCGGCGGAGCGCGGGTCCGACATCGGCGCGCAAACAGGTGGCCGTGCTGGCTCGCCAACCCTTGAGCGTGGCCGAGACCACCAGCGACTGGCAGCAGCTGGCCGGCGGCATCGACACCCGTTTCTGGCAGACCTCGCCCGCGGGCACGACGCTGTCGGCCGATCCGCTCGTGCGCGTGTTTCCGGAATTCGTCACGGACCCGATCTGCGCGTGGCTGATCGAACGCGCGCAACCGAAGCTGCAGCGCGCTCTGATCTACGACCCCGTGAACGGCAAGGATATGGCCGACCACATGCGGACGAACTCCGCCGCCGGCTTCGATCTGATGCAGGCCGACCTCGTGCAGGTGGCCGTGCAGGCGCGGATGAGCGTGGCGACGGGAATTCCGCTGCACCACATGGAAGGCGCGACGGTGCTTCACTACTCACCCGGCGAGCAGATCACGAACCACTACGATTTCGTAAACCCGAAAATCCCGAACTACGAACAGGAAATTCGCGAGCGCGGCCAGCGCATCGCGACGTTCCTCGTCTACTTGAACGACGACTACGAAGACGGCGAGACCGACTTCCCGCAGCTCGGCTTGCGTTACCACGGCGGCAAACGCGCCGCGATCGTGTTCAGCAACGCGTTGCCCGACGGCCGCCCCGACCTGCGCATGGTGCACGCCGGCCTGCCGCCGCGCGACGCCGAGAAGTGGCTCATGACGCAATTCATTCGGAATCGGCCAGTGCTGAACGCGCGCTCGGAGAATTACGGCTGAGGCGCGGCACCGCTGGCATTTGCATCGCGAGGGGGATTTTCATGCGCAATGTTTACGCGGCATTCGCCGCAACATGTCTAATGGTGAGCGCTTCGGCCCAGCAAACGGTGCCGTTCGCGAACGGCATTCCGGTAGCACCGGAGATGCCGATTCCGCCGATGCCCACGAAGCCGGTCGAGTACCCGACCGCCGAGGGCATGAAGATCAAGGTCAGCGTCGTCACACGCGGCATCGAGCATCCGTGGAGCATTGCGTTCGTGTCGAACGACGTGTGGCTCGTGACACAAACGCACGGTGGCTTGCGCGTCGTGCGCAACGGCGTGCTCGATCCCGAGCCCGTCAAAGGCGTGCCCGAGGTGAAGCCGGCGCGCCGCTCGGGGCTGCTCGAGGTGACGCTGCACCCGAAGTTCGCGGAGAACAAATATGTCTACCTGACGTACCACAAGCCGTTACCCGGCGACAAAGGCGCGCTCGCGCTCGCGCGCGGCCGCTGGGACGGCAAACAACTCGTCGGCACACGCGATCTGTTCGTCACGCTGCCGGACTCCGGCACGATCTCGCGCCTCGTATTCGGCCGCGACGGCAAGCTGTACATGTCGACGGCCGGCGGCGACGCGCAGGACCCGAGCACGCACGCCGGCAAGATCCTGCGCCTGAACGACGACGGCACGGTGCCGAAGGACAACCCGTTCGTCGGCCGCGAAGGCTACCGCCCCGAGATCTACACGCTCGGCCACCGCTCGCCGCTCGGCCTGGCCGTGCATCCGGGCACCGGGCAGATCTGGGAATGCGAGGACGGGCCGAACGGCGGCGACGAGGTCAACATCCTGGTGCCCGGGGGCAACTACGGCTGGCCGCTCGTGAGCCTCGGCCGCACGTACCAGGGCCCGTGGCACTCGCAGAAATTCCAGCGCGACGGGTTCATCGACCCGGTCGTGTACTGGACCCCCGCGATCGCCGTCTCCGGCCTCGCGTTCTACACGGGCGACAAGCTGCCGAAGTGGAAAGGCGACGTGTTCGTCGGCGGGTTACGTTACGGCGAGGTGATCGGCACCGGCCAAATCCAGCGCATATTGTTCAACGAAAAGATGGAAGAGCTGCGCCGCGAGGCACTGCTGACCGACTGGCGGCACCGGATGCGGGATATCCGCCAGGGGCCGGACGGCCTGCTGTACGTGCTGGTCGACGATGACGACGGCGCCATCCTGCGTATCGAACCGGCCAGTTAGAAATCTGGGCAATGGCCCACTTTTAGGGCACTGCCCCACTTTACTTTTTGGCGTCTCGCTTTATATGATCCTGCGGTCCTCGATCGCTTCCAAGAAGTCTGCTGGCATGGTGCCAAAGTTCTCTTGAGCGAGCGCGCTACCTGGGAGGTAACCATGGGCAGAAAACTCTACGTCGGCAACCTGCCGTATTCGATCACCGAGCAAACCATTCGCGAAGCATTTGGCAAATGCGGCAACGTGGATTCCGTCGCGTTGATCACGGATCGCGACACCGGTCAGAGCAAGGGCTTCGGCTTCGTCGAGATGTCGACGGATGCCGAGGCGCAGACCGCGATCCAGCAAATGAACGGCGCGTCGCTCGACGGCCGTCAGATCAAGGTCAATGAAGCCAAGCCAAAGGCGCCGGGTGGTGGTGGTGGCGGCGGCGGTGGCCGTGGCGGCTACGGTGGTCGGCGGCGGCGGTGGCTGGCGGCGGTCGCGATCGCTGGTGAGGTCGCACGCAGCGGCTGAATAGGCCGCGCGCATACGAGAACGCCGCAGCAATGCGGCGTTCTTTTTTGGGCGCGCCTATTTCCTGGCTGCGGGCGTGCCAGCCGCGACCGCGGCGATACCACCGGCCGCGTCCAGCTGCACCGCGAGGTCCGGACGAGCGGTACGCAACTTGGCCGCACCGGCGGACGTCACACCGGTCTGCCACAGATACACGTGCCGCAACGTCGCGATGCGACCGAGCGCTTCCACACCTAAGTCCGTCACGCCGGCGTTGCCGTAAAGATTCAGCGACGTAAGCTTCGGCAGCTGCGCGAGCGCGCCTACGCCGCGATCCGTGATCCGGTTGCGGGAGAGTCGCAGCTCCGTGACCGCACCGAGCTCGCCAAGCGCGGCGAGGTCGTCGTCGTCGAGCCCCGCGTTCTGCAGGTTCAGATCCACGATCTGCGAGCCCGCTTCGGCCAATACGCCGAGCGTAGCCTTGTCGAGATCGGCGCCGGGCGAGTTCACGCTGACGACGAGCCGCGGATCGCTCTGCGACAGCTGCCGCGCGAGGAAGCCGGCCGCGAACAGTTTACCGACGAGCTCCTGATCCGCCGCGACGGCGGCGGCTGGCGCAGCGGCCGCGGGCGCGGCCCCGCCGATCCCGATCTGCGCGGCCAGCAACGGCTCGACCGCGGCGTCGACTCCGACGTCGCCGATCGTCGTGGCGTGCGGCGCGCCCTTCTCGATCCACCATTTGATGATCGCGATTTGATCTTTCGTCGGCGGCGTCTTGCCCTCCGCCGGCATGAGCTTCTCATCGTCCGCCGTGCGCGTGATGCGGAAATACAGCTCGCTGCCTTCGAGGTTGCCGGGCACGATCGCGCGGCCGGTGTCGCCGCCCGCAAGCGTCGATGCATACGTCGCCATGCTGAAGCTGCCTTCGCGCTTGTCGCCGCTGTGGCAGGTGCCGCAGCGCTGGTTCAGCAGCGGCTGCACCACGTCGAGATACGGATCCGCGGCCGCCACGCTCGCCGGCCGCGGCCGTTTCGTTTCGGCGCCGAGCAACGAGCGCAGAAACCCCGGTGCGTACTCGAGGATGAACGTCGAACCGTGCGTGAGGTTGCCGCCGTAGTGACCGGTCACGCTCACGAGGATGAGCGCCAGCACGCCGACCGCCGGCTTCAGCCACGTGGCCGCGGGCCGCGTCGCGAGCCACCAGCCGAGCAGCATGACAGCGGCCGTCGTGGTGCCGAACAACCGATGCGCGTTGCCCGAGGGCCCGGCGAATCCGCCTTCGGCGAAATGCAGATACCCGAGAGCGACCGTCAACACCGCCGACAGCGCCGCGGCGCCCCAGAGGAAAGGCGATGCTTGCGCTAACGCCCGATACCGCTCGCGCCGCGCGGCGAAGTCCAGCACGACGGCGACGATGACGATGCCGATCGGCAAATGCAGCGCGAGCACATGGAATCGGCCGAGGAAAAGCAGGAAATCGGTCATCGGCGCCCTCTAGGCCATGATCTCGTTCACGACCTTGCCATGGACGTCGGTCAAACGGTAGTCGCGGCCCTGGAACCTGTACGTCAGGCGCTCGTGATCGATGCCGAGCAATTGCAGCAGCGTGGCGTTCAGGTCGTGGATGTGCACGCCGTCTTTGACCACGTTGTAGCTGAACTCGTCGGTCTCGCCGTGCGAATGGCCGGCCTTCACGCCGCCACCCGCGAACCACCACGTGAAGCAGCCGCCGTGGTGATCGCGACCCACGAGCGGGTTGTCGATCTGCCCTTGCGCGAACGGCGTGCGCCCGAACTCGCTGCCGAACATCACGAGCGTGTCGTCGAGCAGGCCGCGCTGCTTCAAGTCCATGACGAGCGCGGCCGCAGGCTGATCGATCTCGCCGCAGCGCAGCGGCAGGTTCGGCTTGATCGCGAGGTGCAAGTCCCAGCCCAAGTGGAACAACGTCTGATACTTCACGCCGCGCTCGGCGAGCCGGCGCGCGATCAGACAGTTACGCGCGAACGTGCCGGGCTTCTTGACGTCGGGCCCGTACATCGCGAGCACGGACTCCGGCTCGTCGCGAATGTCGGCCACCTCGGGCACGGAGGCCTGCATGCGGTACGCCATCTCGTACTGGCTCATCCGCGACAGGATCTCCGGGTCGTGCGACTGCTCGTGCTGCAGCGACGCGAGCTGGCCCAGGGTGTCGAGCATCGCGCGGCGGTCGGGGCGATCGATACCAAAGGGGTTGTTCACGTACAGCACCGGATCGGCAGCCGCACGAAACTCGACACCCTGGTGATGGGAAGGCAGGAATCCGGAGCCCCAGATCGCGGAGTCCTGCGGCACGCCCTGCGAGATTCCGGAGTTCATGACGACGAAGTTCGGCAGGTCGCGATTGTCGGCGCCGAGCGCGTAGCTGACCCACGCGCCGGCCGACGGCCGACCCGCGAGCTGGAAGCCCGTGTGCAGGAACTTCGACGCCGGATCGTGGTTCACGTGCTCCGTGTGCACGCTCTTCACGAAGCAGAGATCGTCGGCGATCGCGCCCGTGTACGGCAGGAAGTCGCTGACCCACGCCCCGCTCTCGCCGTGCTGGCGGAACGGCCGCAGCGGCCCCACGATCGGAAACGCCGACTGGCCGCCCGACATCGTCGAGAGCCGCTGCGTGTTGCGCACGGACTCCGGCAGGTCCTGGCCGTGCATCTTCACGAGCATCGGCTTGTAGTCGAACGTGTCGACGTGCGAGATCGCGCCCAGCATGTGCAAGCAGATCACGCGCTTCGCACGCGCCTGGAGCGGGCCCGCGCCGAGCACGCCCACGTTCATCGTCTCCGTGCCGGCCGCGAGTGCACTACCGCCGCCGCCCGCGAGATCGAGCAACGACAGCGCGCCCAAGCCCCCGATCGAGCGCAGCAGGAACGAGCGGCGCGATTCGTCGACGTTGCAGCAATCCGGCTTCTTCATTTCAGGGTCCTCACCTTACGGTGAACGCATCCGGGGAATTCATGACGACCGCGGCGACGTTCGTCAGCGCCGCGAGCGCAGTTGCATCGAGCGCGGTGTCGGCCGGCGTCACACCGACCTTCAGCAGCGCATCGCGCTTCGCCGTGTCGGCCGCGAACTCGTCGCGCTGCTGCACGATAGTACTTGCGCAGAAGCTCCAGATGCTGCGCTCCCGGCGCGGCGCGCGCGCCGAGCCGATACAGGCGCGTGAGCTGCGCGTCGACGTCGGGCGACGACTTCAACGCCTCGGCCGCGAGCGACCGATACGCCTCGACGTACTGCGGATCGTTCAAGAGATCGAGCGCCTGGAGCGGCGTGTTCGAGCTGCGACGGCGCGCGACACTCTCGGTGCGGTTCTTGAAGTCGAAGATGCGCAGCGCGGGGTGCAGAGCGTTGCGCTTCACGAACGTGTACAACGTGCGCCGGTGCAGCTCGTCCTGCGGCACGTTCGGCCGCTTCCGGGTACTGGTAGAAGCTGTTCAGCGCGTTCCAGATGCTCTCCGGCTGGTACGGCATGACGCTCGGCCCGCCGACCTTCGCGACGAGCAACCCGCTGGCCGCCAGCGCGTTGTCGCGCACCATCTCGGCCGTCATGCGCCAGCGCGGGCCGCGCGCGTAGAGCTCGTTACGCGCATCGCGCGCGAGTTCTGCGTCGCTCGCGTCCGAGCTCTGGCGGTACGCGGCCG
The DNA here is from genome assembly GCA_963748045.1 of uncultured Gammaproteobacteria bacterium. Lineage (GTDB taxonomy): Bacteria > Pseudomonadota > Gammaproteobacteria > Steroidobacterales > Rariloculaceae > FEN-1219. Next base: position 170,399 of record CAVVIC010000008.1, on the reverse strand, counting down.
ACATCACGATGCGCTTGTGCAGCGCTTTGACGTCCCAACCGGACTCGACGAACTCCACGGCGAGCCAGTCGAGCAGCTCGGGATGCGTCGGGATCGAGCCCTGCGAACCGAAGTCCTCGGCGGTCTCGACGATGCCGCGGCCGAAGTGCAGCTGCCAGATGCGGTTCACGAACACGCGCGCCGTGAGCGGATTGCGCGCGATCGAACAGCCACTGCGCGAGCCCGAGCCGGTTCTGCGGCAGCTGTTCGTCCCACTTCAGCACCGCATCCAAGCCGTGCGGATAGACGCGATCGCCGAGCGCGCTGTACACGCCACGATTCAGCACGAAGGTCGGGATCGGTTGCGGCGCGTCGCCCATCACGAGCACCTGCGGCATGGCCGTCGCGAGCTCGTTCTCTTTCGCGCGCGCAGCCGTCAGCGACTTGCGCGCGGTCTGCACTTTCGCGTCGGTCGCCACGAGCAGCTCGGCGAGCTCGCTCGCGGGCCGCGTCACGGCGCGCTGCTCGTCCTGCAGGAACGCGACCTCGACCGGCGTGAGATCGCGGTTGAACAGCTTCAGCTCGTCGATGCCGCTGCCGACCGGCGCCTTCTCGCGGAACCGCGTGCCGAACGCCAACCCCTGGAACGGATCGAACACGTCGCCCGTCGAGAACGGCAGGATCGTGCGCGTCAGGTGATCGTGCTCCACGTGCGTCGTCGCGGGAGCGCCGTTCACGTACAGCTTGAGCCCGGCCGCGCGGCTCGACCCGTCGTACGTCAACGTGAGGTGCGACCACGCGCCGACCGGCAGCGCGTCGTCGGTCTCGATCGCGATCATGTTCGCCGGCGGCGAGTGCGCGAGCTGACGCCCAGAGCTTGCCGTTGTCGATCGTGAGCCGGTAACCCGTGCGGCCCGAGTTCTGCTCCGACAGGTGGTTCAGCACGGGCGCGTTCTCGTACTGCGCGGCCACGTAGAACCAGAAGTCGATGCTGAACGGATCCGTGCGGTCGTACCAGCCGACGTCGCGGCCCAGGAATCCGCGATTCGTCTCGTCGAAGAACAACGCCTGGCCGCGCACGCCGGGCTTGAACACGGGCGACTGCACCACGGCCGGCGCGGTACCGCGCGTCTCCGCCGGCGATAACGTCAGCGACTCGGCGTTGTAGTTGCGCGGCACGCGCAGGAAGAGCGCTAGCGCTTCGCGCTGCTTGCGCTGCTCGGGCGTTTCGCTGGCCGAAGGCGGCGGCGCGCCCCCGTACGCGTTGCGGCGGAACACCGTGAGCGCAGGCGGCGGTACGTTCGCCGGCCGCGGCTCCGGCAGATCGGCGAGCTTCGCCGGGCGCGCCGATTCGAATGCGTAGTGCGCGGCCAGCGACGCCGCGAGCGCGCTGCGGATCGTGGCGGCAGTCGCCGCCGGCGCCGCCGCAAGCTTAGCGGCCTGGCTGTCGGCCGCACCGCTCGCCTCGCGCCGCGCGTCGGCGTAGGCGGCGTCGAGCGGCGCAACGGCGGCCGCCGCGCGCTCCCACTCCGTTGCCAACTGCGGCGTCGGCCACGGCAACGTCGGTCCGCCCTGGATGCCGCTGAAGCCCGGCGCGTACGCGCCCGGCTCGTCGTTGCTGTTGAAGAACGCGCCGAGCGAGTAGTAGTCCTTCTGCTTGATCGGATCGTACTTGTGGTCGTGGCAGCGCGCGCAGCCCACAGTGAGTCCCAGGAACGCAGTGCCGAGCGCGTTGTCGGTGCGCTCGACCATGTACTCGGCTTTGTATTCGGCGTCGATCGCGCCGTTCTCGGTCGTGCGCTTGCCGACGCGCAAGAACGCCGTCGCGAGCGTCTGCTCGCGCGTCGGGTGCGACAGCAGATCGCCCGCGAGCTGCCACGTGCCGAACTCGTCGAACGGCATGTTGCGGGCGAACGCATCGATGACCCAGTCGCGATACGGCCAGAGATAGCGGTCGTGGTGATCGTCGAGGAAGCCGTCGGACTCGCTGAAGCGCGCGAGGTCCATCCAGTACTCGGCCATGTGCTCCGCGTACGCGGGCGACGCAAGCAGGCGATCGACGACCTTCTCGTAGGCGTCGGGCGACGCGTCGGCCAGGAATGCGTCGACCTGCGTGAGCGTCGGCGGCAGGCCCGTCAAGCGTCAGCGTCACACGGTTGATCAGCGTTTCCTTGTCGGCCTCGGCCGCCGGCGCAAGGCCTTCGCGCTCGAGCCGGTTGAACACGAACCGATCGATGTCGTTCTTCGCGCGCGCATCGAGCTTCGTGCTCGGCACCTTCGGGCGCTGCGGCTCGATGAACGCCCAGTGCGGCCGGTACTCGGCGCCGTTGTCGATCCACTGCGCGAGGATCGCGACCTGCTGCTTCGACAGCGTCTTGTGCGTCGACTCCGGCGGCATCCGCTCTTCCGGATCCTGCGCCGTGATCCGGCGCACGAGCTCGCTCCTGTCCGCGTGGCCTCGGCACGATCGCGTACTTGCCGGGCGACTTCGGCAGCTCCTGCTTCGCGATCTCGCCAACGTCGAGCCGCAGCTCCGCTTTGCGCGCCGCGGGATCGGGGCCGTGGCAGCGGAAGCAGTTCTCCGACAGGATCGGCCGCACGTGCCAGTTGTAGTTGATCTCGTCGGCCGCAAGCCCGCCGAGGTCGCGAGTGGGCCCGGAACAGCCCGCCGTTGCGAGGGTGGCGGCGAGCCAGCACCCGAGGTTCGCGACGCGCGTGCAACGCGTGTTTCCAGATGATCCGTCCAAGCGCCCCCCTGTCGGACTGGTGATCGAGGCGCGGCACGCAACACTGGATCGAACGGGTCCAGCCGCCGCACTCGCCGTTTCTTTGACGACTGTATTAGCATCGTTTACGCTCGTCAACCAGACCTACCCGTGGGGCATTCGATGAAGTCTCGCAGTTCAGTGGCCGCCGCCGACCTGAACAATCGGTCGCGGCTGCTGCACGCCGCGACCGACGCGTTCGCCGAGCAGGGCTTCGACGGCACTTCGCTGCGCACGATCGCCGACACCGCGGGCGTGTCGTTCCAGCTGATCGCGTACTACTTCGGCTCGAAGGAGGAGCTCTGGGTCGAGACGGTCGACTACCTATTCGAGCGCTATCTCGAAACCGGTAAGGGGCTCGGGTTCACGCCGTCGGGCAATCTGCACGAGCAATTCCACAACCACCTGCGGCTGCTGATGACGGACCAGCTACAGCGGCCGCAGCTGCACAAGATCTGCGTCCAGGAGCACCTGGCGAATAGCGCGCGTTATCGCAACATCATCCAGCCGAAGCTCGAGCACATGTTCTCGACGCTGGCGATGCCCTATTACCGCGAGGTCGTGCGGCTCGGCATCGTCGAGAGATTCACGCCGGAAGAAATCTGCCTCTTGTTCGCCGGCATCAACAAACTGAACGTCACGTCGACGGAAGTCATCCAGCCACGCGCTCGGACTGCCCGCCGATTCGGCGAAAGCCGTCGAGACACAAGTCGACCTCGATCTACGCGATCCTGACCGAGCCGCTCGCACCGGCCGCCGCGGAAGAGCAGCCGGCGGAGACGCCCGCACCGCCGAAGAACGAGAAGAAGCCCGCCACGACGCGACCGGAGGTCGTCGTCTATCCGTGGCGCGACGCGCACGAGGCGCGGGCGACGCGGGCCGAGTCAAACAACTCGAAACCGAAAACCAGCACCTGAAACAGTTGATCGGCAATCTGTCGCTCGAAAAGAAGCTGCTGCTCGACCGCCTCACGGAGCTGCAGAAGAAAGCCTGATCGACCACTTGCGCGGCGCCGAACGAGAACTCTCAGCCGCGCGCTGAACGGGGGAACCCATGGCCAGCGAGAACAGAATCCTCACGACTCACGTCGGCAGCCTCGTGCGGCCCGACGATTTCGCCGCGCTGCTGCGCCGGCGCATGGACGGCAAGGTCAACGACGGCGAATACCTGCCCGCGCTGCGTGGCGCCGTGAACAAGGTCGCCGCGGAACAGGTCGCCGCCGGCGTCGACATCGTCAGCGACGGCGAGTACGGCAAGGGCATCGGCTGGGAGCAGTACGTGCTCGAGCGGCTCGACGGCTTCGGGCCGCGGCTCGTAGCTCGCGACCGAAGGTGGCGTCGCGTTCGGCGACTTCGCGCGCTTCGCCGATTTCTACGCAGAGATGTGGACGAAGGAAAACTACCTCGAAGGCATCTTTCCGTGCGTCGGCCCGATCAAGTACACGGGCCAGGCCGCACTGAAGCGCGACATCGACAACCTGAAAGCCGCGATGGCCGCGGCCGGAGCGAAGCGCCGGCTTCCTGCCGGTCGCGGCACCGGCGAGCGCGTTCTCGATGTCGCCGAACCAGCACTACAAGACCGACGAGGAGTACATGTTCGCGGGCGCCGAAGCGCTGCGCACGGAGTACAAGACCATCACCGACGCCGGCCTCTTCGTGCAGATCGACGACGCGCACCTGCCGTTCACGTACGACCGCATGGTGCCGCCGGCCTCGCCGAAAGAATTCCGCAAGTGGGCGCGCATCCGCGTCGACGCGCTGAATCACGCGCTGCGCGGCATCCCCGAGGACCGCGTGCGTTATCACATCTGCTGGGGCAGCTGGAACGGCCCGCACTCGAGCGACGTGCCGCTGAAAGAGATCGTGGACCTGATCCTGAAGGTGCGCGCGGGCGCGTACTCGATCGAGGCCGCGAACGCGCGCCACGAGCACGAGTGGCAGGTGTGGAAGGACGTGAAGCTGCCGGCCGGCAAGAAACTGATCCCCGGCGTCGTGAGTCACCAGACCAACGTCGTCGAGCATCCCGAGCTCGTCGCGGAGCGGCTGCTGCGCTTCGCGAAGGTCGTCGGCCGCAACAACGTGCTGGCCGGCACCGACTGCGGCTTCGCGCAGGGGCCGTTCGTGCGCCGCGTGCACCCGTCGATCCAGTGGGCGAAGCTGCAATCGCTGGCGGCGGGAGCTGCACTCGCGACCAAGGCGCTGTGGAAGCGCGCGAAGTCGGCGGGCAAACGCCGCGCCAAACCCAAAGCGAAGGCGAAGGCGAAGGCGAAGGCCAAGGCCAAGGCCAAGACCAAAGCGCGAAGGCGCTGACGGCACGCCGGCGCTCGCCGCCGGTTGCAATCGCGCGACCCCGGCGCGAAGCTTGGGCCGGGATTGGGGAACACCGAGGCCGCTGCACATGCGGCAATCAACGCAGGCACGCGTCAACCGCGCGACCGTCGTATCGACGGCCGCGCACGCGTTGCTGCTCGTGGTGCTGATCGGCGCCGGGTCCGGCCAGGGCCCGCCGCCGCCGATGCCAGTCGATCATCGAAGGCGAGTTCTTCAGCGGCGTCGCGCCGCCGCCGACGGAGACCGACGAGCCCACGGCGGAAGCGGCGCCTGCCCCGCCACCACCGAGCGAGCCGCAGACGGCACCGACGGCGTCGGTGCCGTCGCCGCCGCCCGCCGCCGTCGAATCCGCCGCGCCCACCCCTGCCGAAGTACCGCCCGACACCGCGGTCGCCGACGAGCCAACGCCCACGACTCCGCCCGCTGCCGAGCCCGCGAGCGCCGATCTGCCGGCGACCGCGACGGACGCACCTTTGCTCGCGGCGGAGCCGACAGAGACTGCGACCGACGACTCGGCAGCAGTCGCGGCCGCGGCGCCGTCGCCCGCGCCGCGCGGCAAGCCGCTCGCGAATGCCGAACGGCAGATGCTGACGAAGCGGCTCGCGTCGTGGACGGGCCACATCGCCGCCGACGAGCCCGAACCGAAGTTGACGCTGGCGCGAAGACGGCCGGCAGTACACAGCCGTGCTGCGCCGGCAGCCGGCGAGCGATGCGATGGGCATGGAGCACCTGACCGTCGAAGTCACGACCGAGCGCAACGGCAACCGCATGCTGACCGAGCTGCGCATGACGCGCGTGGCGTTCTCGAATTTCGCGCAGTTCGTCGACCGCTGGGATCCGGGCGTCGTGATCCACGATGACGAGATCGACGGTCGTTTCCATTCGAACTCGGAGATTCACGTGAGCGGCGGGCCCGGCGTGCGACCCGTGTTCCGCGGCAAGGTCACGCTCGCGGCACGCGACATCGAGACGGACAACGGGGCCTTCGGCGGTGTCGGCTTCGTGAATCGCCGCACGATGTTTCCGGCCGGGCTCGAGACCATGGTTCGCCGGATCGGCCTGGCGCCGCAGCTGCCGCCGGCCGACCGCCGACGACGACGTGCAGCGTTTCGAGCACGACGCGGCCATCACGTTCTACGAGGACGGCTCGTACGGCTGGCGCGAAGTCGGCAGCAGCGAACCCGAGCAGCGACGCGCGTTGACGGATCGCCCGCACTATCTGATCGGCGCCGACAATGTGACGCTGCAGGTGTACGGCACGGTGAACGGCACGGTGCTCGTGTACACACCGGGCCGAATCGTGATCGTTCACCACCTGCGCTACGCGCACGATCCGCGCCAGCCCGGCGCCGGCGACTATCTTGGACTCGTCGCCGAACGCTCGGTCGAGATCGACGAGCCCGACGTGACCGGCCCCGGCGATCTCGAGGTATACGCGTCGATCTACGCGCGCGGCCTGTTCGCCGTGCGCAGCTACCTCTCGCGACCGGCGGGCAAGCTCGTCATCTACGGCAGTCTCGCCGCGGGGTCGCTGACGGCCACCGAACCGCGGTACTCGACGTCGGTTCACTTCGATCAGCGCCTCACGACGATGCGCGCGCCGGGGTTTCCGCTCTCGGATCGCTACGAGCTCGAGTCCTCGAGCGGCGAATGGCACAGCGTGCCGGGGCTGTCGCAATAACGATGAGGGGGACGCCTATGAGGTCGATTCCGCTGCTTCTCGTTGCCCTGATTGTCACGGCGGCAGCGCCGGCACAGGACTGGAAGACGGTGACCGTCATCGGGGACGGCTTCCGCTCGAACTATCCCGGCGATCCCAGCGTCGAGAGCATCACCTACGACACCGAGTTCCGCTTGAGCCTACCTGGCCGCGTTTACCGCGCGGCCGACGGGCTCGGCCGCTACGCCACGACGGTCGTCGATTACCGCGATGCCGAGCGTTTGCACAACGACCGTTCCGCGAAGTGTCGCGCCGCCAATGGGGCGAATCAGCAGGACGGCGACACGTGCCAAAACGATTTCGTCATGGAAGTGGCCGGCGCGATGGACCACGCCGTTTCCCGCTTCCTCACGCACGACGGCGTGAAGGTTACGCAGTACGGCACGTACTTCCTCGACCTCGTATCGGGGCGCCAGGCGCAGCTCACGAATCCCGATCGATCGCGCACCTACGTCGCCGTGCACCAGCATGCGGGTCGCCTGTACATCCAGGAGGCCACGGTGCCTGCCGGCATGCCCGAGCCGCTGCTGTTCCTACAGTCGCTCGCGTGGGTCAACGAGGAAGGCAAGGCGATCCGCTATCGGACGCTCTACACCGAAGGCTACGCCGATTGGAAGTTTCCGCAGCCCACAGCTCCGCCGCATACGCTGCGCGACCTCGATACTTCGTACGAGCAGCCGCCGGGAAAGCCACCGCCACCGCCACGCTAGGGGAGTAGGACCATGTCGATGAAATTCCGCATCGCCGCCGCGCTCTCGATCGCCGGGCTGGCGGTTCCCGTTAGCGCGCATCACTCGCACGCGAGCTACGACGTCACGAAGTGGATCCAGCTCGAAGGCACGGTCAAGCAGGTCGTCCTGATCTCGCCGCACTCGCTCCTCTATCTCGACGTCAAGGACGAGCACGGCGACACGGCGACGTGGGCACTCGAAGCGACGGCCCCGGCGGGCATCTTGCGCAACGGTGTCAAGCGCGAGGACGTACGTCCGGGTGACAGGGTCAAAGCCCGGTGCCACGTTCTCAGGGACGGCGCCAAGGGTTGTCTGCTCGGGTTCGTCACGCCGCTGCACGGCGACGCCGCGCGCGGCGATGGTGTCGAGCGCGAGTGGGACTGAAGAGCTCCACCGACACTGCGGCCGTCTACCACGGCGCCTCTTTGCCATCGTGGTACAGGAACTTGCCGGTGTCGGCCATCGTGAGCTTGTCGATCACGGCGAGCATGTCGCCGATGCTCTCCTCCGGCGCGAGGCTCGACTTCGAGCCAAGCGCCGCGAGTCGCTCCGTGCGCACGCCGCCGGGATGGAACAACAGCACGATCACGCCGTCGTCTTGCAGCTCCGTGGTCAAGGAGCGCATCACGTTGTTGAGCGCCGCCTTGCTCGCGCGATACCAGAAGAGCTGATCCGGCTGGCGGGCGCGCAGCGAGTTGCTGCCGCCGAGCGAGCTGATGTTGATGATTTTCTTTTGCTTGCCCGCTTTCACTTGCGAGATGAACGCCTCCGCAACCTTGATCGGCCCGGCCACGTTCGTGCGCATGAAAAGCTCGAACTCGTCGTAGTCGAGCGTGCCGAAGCCCTGCGTCGCGCGAACCTTCGGGTCGTTGCGGTCGCCGATATTCCAGATCGCCGCATTGTTGATCAGGATGTCGATCGGCACATCTTTGAGCTTCGCCGCGAGCGCGTCGATCTCGGAACGCACCGATACGTCCATGCGCTCCACTCTAATATTGGGGTACTTCGCGGCGAGCGCCGCCAGCGTGTCGGGAGTCTGATCGCGGCGATGCGTGGCGATCACGGTCGCGCCGCGCGCAGCATATTGCTTCGTGAACTCGAGCCCGATGCCTGCATTCGCACCCGTGATCAGCACGGTTTCGGCCTCACCGGGCGACGCGATTCCGAGCAGGGCTAGCAACACCATCGTTGCGCGCACGCAGTCCCCCTTCAACCCGCCTTTGCGAATCATCGACTGCGCCTTTCCGTAGCGCGCGCACCGCTCAAGATGTTGGCCATCGCGCGATTGCCCTCGTGGCACGCGTACTCGAACATGCCGTAGCCGTCGTCGCGCGCGAGCGGAATCCGCAGCGTCCACGGCGCGGCCCAGGTCTCGGGATCGTCGACAGTCACTTCGTAAACGAGCGTCGCGGGGTTCGTGCGCGTGAAACGCTCCGTGGTCTTCAGCGCCTTGCTATGCGTAGCACCGCCGACGTTCGTACGATCGGTGAAGTTCGTGGTCTCGACGACGAGCGTATCGCCTTCCCAATGACCGCGAGAATCGCCGAGCCATTGTGTGATCGCGGCGCCGACGTGCGGGCGGCGGTCGAGCGGCACGACACGCAGGTCGTGGATCATTTCGTTGGCGATGGCCACGTAGCCCGGCCCCTGCACGATCTGATTACCGGCGTTGTAGATGGCCGGCAGCATCGAGCCGACCACACCGCGTGTGATGCAGCGATCGTAGAGACTGCGATCGGTGTAGGAATCCGCGGGTCCGCGGCTCTCACGCACCTGCCGCAGCGCCGATTGGCGCTCTGCGCCTCGCTCCGTGAGCGGCGGCAACCGGCCGTTCGGCGGGTCGACGACCAGTGAGGCTTGGCGCTGCGGCTGCCCGCGCTCGAGCCAGTGCGGCGGCGGCGACGTGGCGCTGCCGACCTCGCCGGCGTTGGTGGTATCGGCCGTTTCTAAGTCGAACTCGGCGTTGTCTCGTGCGAGCTGACTCGAGGACTGCGCCTGACGCTCTACGTATTCCACATCGGTCAGAACGCTGCGCGTGCCGAGGCGCTCGTCGCGTTGCAACGGGACTCCGGTCATCGCCGTGCCGGGCCAGATGCCTGTGAGATCAGGGTCGCCCCAGGAGGTGCGCGGGACAGCGTAGCGCTCGAGCGTCTGCGCGGGTGCGTCGGCGCTGAGCGAAGACGTGGCCAACGCGGCCGTTGCGAGCGTCGCGTTCAACGGGAACTTGAGGAACTTCATGGGTCACTCCTTTCGGCTTACTTGGCGTGACGCCGTGTCGAGCTAGCGTCGTTGGCGGTTCCCGGGAGGAGCCGCCGGCCGAGCGTAGATGTCGACGATGGCCGGTCGTTTGCCGGCGGTGGACACACCGGCACCGTCCATCACCTTCGTCAGCGCGGCGATCGTCGCGGGCGACCGCCGGCCGCCCCCGTCGCGGTAGCCTTCGGCAATGTAGAGCGGCGTGCTGCCCCAGTAATTTTTCCGGTTCCAGACCGCGATGTCGGCCCCGCGATCGGCGAGCAGCTGCACGACCGTCGGAAAGCCACCCGATGCCGCGCCGTGCATCGCGGTTTCGCCCTCGCTGTTCACGGCATTTAGGTCGGCACCGAGATCGAGCATCAGCTGTGTGGCCAGCAGCGCTTCGGCCTCCGTACCGGCCTCTTCCTCGGGGGCTGTCGTGCCAAGACCCGCCGCCGCCATCAATGCCGTGCTGTTGTCGAGATTCGGCATGAACGGGTCGGCGCCGAGCTCGAGCAGCAGCCGCATCAACGCGATGTCGGCTCGGTCGGCGGCCAACAGAAACGGCGTAGCGCCCCCCGATTTCAGACGAGACCCGGAGTTCGGCTGGCGTGGCGCCCCAGCGGCGAGACGCAGGTTCACGCCCGCCCCGAGCTGCACGATCGCGCGCACGAACTCGAGGCTCGTGAGGCGGCCGGAGCCAAGCGGGGCCGGATCGCCCCTGTCGCTCTTGTCGGGCTTTCGCACCCAGCTAATCGTGTGTAGCGGGCTGAACCCGGTGCGTTGGTCGTTCGGATCAGCCCCATTTTTCACGAGCTCGACCGCGAGCTCAAAATGCCCGTTACGCACGGCCAGCAGCAGCAAGCTCATGCCATCGTCGACGGGCCGGTAGGTCGCATTGTTGACACTGGGATTCGCCGCCCCTTTGGCGCGCTGCAAAGGCTCGTTCACATTCGCCCCGGCGTGAAGCAGCCTGCGCACGGCACCGATATGGCCCGCTCGAGCGGCGAAAAATATCGCCGTGAACCCCGATTTCAGCTTCGCGTGCAAGTCAGCGCCGCCTTCGAGCAGAGCGTCGACGACGTCGGCGTGCCCTTCGGCTGCGGCCCACATCAGTGCGGACTGCTCGCGTTCGTCACGCGCATTGGGTTCGGCACCTTTAGCGAGCAGCGCTCGCACGGCGCCGACGCTGCCCGTTCGCGCCGCCGTCATCAGCACGGTTTCGCCACCGCGCGCCGCGGCATTTGCATCGGCACCGGCGGCGAGCAGGAGTGCCACGATGTCGGCATTGCCATTGGTCGCAGCGAGCGACAACGGCGGCACGCCATAGCCATTCTCTGCGTTGACGTCGGCGCCTGCCCGCACGAGCAGCGCTGCTACGTCGGCATCATCGCGATACACGGCCCAGTGCAGCGCGCTCATGCCGTCGGCCTGTCGAGCGTTGACGTCCACACCACGATCGAGCAGCGTACCGACGAGCGCTTGGTTGCCCTGTTCGGCGGCGTCGGTGAGCGTCTCCTCCGCCGCAGTTGCGGCGGCGCCAGCTGCGCCGAGCGCCAGAGCGGAGCACCAGGCTAGGTGTCGAACCAGCATCTGTCGTCTCCCCTGACCGGTCGAGGGCCGCGGCTTCACACGGCCACGGCTTCGAAAAGGTTCTCGACCTTGCCGTCGCTGTCGCCGAACTTGTCCAAACGGACGCCCACCTTGTCGAGCAGCGTGAGGTGGAGATTCGCGAGCGACTTGCCCTTCTCGTAGCGGATATGCCGTCCGCCCTGCATACCGAAGTGGGCTCCGCCCGCGACCAGGATCGGCAGATTCACATGGTCGTGCAGGCTGGGGTTGCCCATTCCGCTGCCGTACAAGACCACCGTGTTGTCGAGCAGCGTGCCGTTGCCCTCCGGCGTAGCTTTGAGCTTCTGTAGGAACTCGGAGAAGAGCGTCACGTGGAAGGCATTGATCTTCGAGATCTTGAAGAGCTTTTCCGGATCGTTGCCGTGGTGACTCGTCGGATGGTGCGGGTCGTTTACCCCGATCTCGGGATAGCTGCGATTCGTGAGCTCGCGCGTGAGCTGGAACGTGATGACTCGCGTGATGTCGGCCTGAAACGCCAGTAGCTGCAGGTCGAACATCAGCCTCGCGTGATCGGCGAACAACGCCGGCACGCCGACGGGACGGTCGAGATCGGGTGTTGGGCCATCCGTGACGGCAGCTTCGGCACGCTCAATCTGCCGCTCGACCTCGCGGATGCTGGTCAGGTATTGGTCGAGCCGCGCGCGATCGGCGCTGCCGACGGCGCCTTTGAGCTTCTGGATGCCGTCGTTGAACGAATCGAGCAAACTCGCGCGCTGGCTGAGCGCCGCTTGCCGCTCCGCGACGCTTCCACCCTCGCCGAAGAGGCGCTCGAACACCATCCGCGGATGCGCTTCGGAAGGCAGCGGCGACGTCGGCGAAGACCAGGACAGGCAATTCATGTAGACGCACGCGTAGCCGTTGTTACACACGCCGGCGAGCGGGTACAAGTCCATGCACAGCTCAAGCGATGGCAGCTGCGTATCCTGCCCCATTTGTTTCGCGGCGAGTTGGTCGACGGTGGTGCCGAGGTAGTAATCCGAGCTCTCGGTGTGTTTGGCATACGCGGCGCTCAGGAACCCCGAGTTCGAGGTGTCGTGCGTGCCGGGGTAGGAGCTCTGCAGCTCGAGGTTCGTGATGACCGTCACGTTGTCCTTGACGGGCTCGAGCCCCGTCAAGATAGGCGACAACTTGCGGAGGGTGCCGGAGCCTTCCGGTGTCCACCGCGCTTGGTCGCACCCCATAGGGATGAAGACGAAGCCAAGGCGGGGCACCGGCTTGGCCGGTGTCTGTGCCAACGCGGTCATGGCAGGGATCATCGCGTCGAGCAGCGGCAGCGCCACGAGGCCCTGCACGCTGCGGAGCACCGCCCGGCGCGAGAGCGCCTTCTTGGTAATGATCATCTCGAGTTCCTCATTTGAAACGGTACGCTCTTGACTATTCCCACGATGAGCGACGAGAAGCGGTAACCCTCCGGCTGCGTCTCGCGAAGAATCTGCCGAATCGCCGGAGCGTCGTAGTAGTCGACGCCTCTACCGAGCGCGAACGTCAGCAGCTGCTCGGTCACGCGTCCCGCGAACAGCTCCGGATGCGCGAGCAACGCGGCCTCGAGCCCGTCCACGCCGCTGAATGCTCCGGCCCCGGGCAGTGCCCCGGACACATTCATCGGTCCGCTGTCACCTTCTTCGTCCCGCCACCTGCCAACGGCATCGAAATTCTCGAGCGAGAATCCAACCGGATCGATCGTGTTGTGACAGTTCGCGCATACCGGATTGGTGCGGTGCTCCCGCAGCCGCTCGCGCATCGTGAGCCCGGCCTTGACCGAGTTGTCCTCGAGCGCCGGCACGTTCGGTGGCGGCGCCGGCGGCGGCGCGCCGTACAGGTTGTCGAGCACCCATTTGCCGCGGATGACCGGAGAGGTTCGCGTGGCATAGGAAGTCACCGCGAGGATGCTCCCTTGCCGGAGTAACCCACCGCGGCGGCTGTCCTCGCCGAGCGTCACGCGCCGCCAGCGGCTGCCATAGATACCGGGGATTCCGTAGTGCTTCGCGAGGCGCTCATTCAAGAAGGTGTAATCCGCGTCGAGAAACGCGCGCACGCTGCGATCTTCACGCAGCACGCTATCGAAGAAGAGTTCGGTCTCCCGCCGAAACGCCTGCCGCAGATTGTCGTCGAAATCCGGGTACAGTCGCGGGTCTGGACTCACGGACTCGAGATTGCGCAGCAACAGCCATTGTCCGGCGAAATTACTGGCCAGATTGCTCGAGCGCGGATCGGCGAGCAGCCGGCGCGCCTGCCGCTCCAGCTCCCCCGGCCGGCTCAGGTCGCCGCGGATAGCGGCATCGAGCAGCTCGTCGTCGGGAATGCTGCTCCAGAGAAAGAACGACAGCCGCGAGGCCAGCTCGAGATTGCTGACGCGATAGGCGGTGCCGGCTGCGACGTTGTCCGGCTCGCGCTCCACGCGGAACAGGAATGCGGGGCCCACGAGCACCGAAGTCAGGGCACGCTCGATGCCCGCGTCGAAATCGCCGGCAGTCCGCGCCTCTGCGTAGAAGGCCATCGGCACGGCGACCTCGGCAGCAGAGACGGACCGACGATAGGCGTGGCGCAGAACATTTCCCAAGATCTCTTTGGCGCACGCTTCCTCCGCCTCTGGGTTTGTCGGCGTGCAGACGAAGAGCCGGCGGCGGCTCGGCGTGTCGGTCGCGCCGCGGGACGCGTGCGGGCCTGTGATCGTGACCAGCTGGATGGCGGGCGTGAGGCGTGGGTGGCGCTGCTCGTTGAAGTGCGACTGCAACGGCTGACGTTCCGTCTCTATCAGCGTGGAGCCGTTCTTGAGAAAGGTTGCGCCAAAAGCATGCGGACCGGCCCTCACCGCCACGCGCGCGGTGAGGTCGCTGTCGGTCAGCGTGTCGTCACCATTCGCGGGAGGCTCGACGTTGAATGTCGCCACCGGCTTGCGGTCGACGAGCAGTTGCAGCGCGTGAACCGCAGCGCCCCGGAGGCCACCGATGTTCCCGTTGCGATTGCGGTCGAGCCGCACCTGAATCTCGTACTCGCCGTCCTGCGGGAACGTGTAAGAAGTCAAAAGGCCACCGCGCGTGCCCACGGGCAAGCCTGCGACGTGATCTTCCTGCGTGGCGTCGGGCGGCATGCTGAAGACATGGCTCTCGAGCGAGGTCATCGTGGTGCCGACTGCGAGCCGGCTGATCTTCTGCGCGGCAGCGATGTAACGGTCGAGCAGCACCGGCGAAAGGTCGCCGACATTGACGTTGTCGAAACCGTGGCCACTGTCGTCGGGAGGTAGCAGCGCGGCAGCGTCGACCTCGAGCGCGAGCAGGTCCCTGATCGCGTTCTGGTACTCGGTGCGATTCAGACGCCGGAAGGTCTCGGTGCGACCCGGATTCGGCCTCACCGCCGCAGCGGCATCGAGCGAGGTCTCAAGCCACGCCACCAAGTCGTTGCGCTGCTCGGCACGCGGCTGAGGTTCGTCGGCAGGCGGCATCGTGCCGGTGCGAAGCTTGCGCACCACCTTCTCCCACACGTCGGCTTTGGCCGCGACGTTGGACAGATCGAGCGACTCGAGTGTCAGCTCGCCGGTACGTTCGGCGTCGTTGTGGCAGTCGAGACAGAACTTGGACACCGTCGCGACTTGCTCTCGATGCGCAGGCCCACAGGCGCTGAGCGCCAGCGCCACGAGTGCCACCATCGCGGTGACGCGCCACGCCAGTACTGGCGCCGTCCGCTGGGCGCGAACACTACGTGCCCCCAGAGCTATCGAACCGGCGACGACGGCCAAGCGGCCAACACCAGCTCTGGTCATGTCTCGCCTCCCATCGTGGGAACGTTGGGCCGAGCCTACTCCGCGCGGCGGTCGAACTCGACGGCTACCCGCGCGAGGAGGTGCGGCAGGTCTACTTTGAGAGCTCGGCGTAGATGATCGCGAGATTGGTGGCTGGGCCGCCGCGCCCCGTAAGGTTATAGCCGCTGAACTTCGCGGGAAACTTCAGATCAGCCGCGGCTTGTTCGGGTGTCTTGCCCGCGGCGCGTGACGTTCTCGCGTGCTCGAGGAACAGTCGATTGAACTCGCCATTGTCGACGAAGTCTTGCCACGGGAACGTGTCGCTGTGCCCCGTGATGACGCGATCGACGTTCTTGATTCCGGCAGCGGCCTTCGTGAGCGAATCGGCGATCGCGACCCCGCTGCCCCCATTGTTGACGTCGAGCAGCGGGAGACCCTTCGTAGCGAAGATATCCCCGGAGTGCATCACGCGTGCGTCGCGAAACACGACGAACGTGTCGCCGTTCGTGTGACCCGCACCGAAGTAATAGAGATCCACGGATTCCCGGCCAGAGAACAGTGTCATCTTGTCCTTGAACGTACGATCGGGTATCCCGACCTTGCCCTCCGCCGATTGGAACGCGGGCATCTTCGCCATGTTCGCCGCCGTGTTCTCCTGCGTCACGACCTCGACGCTTGCCGGGAAGAACGAGTTGCTGCCCGTGTGGTCACCGTGCGTGTGTGTGTTCACGATGTGCGTGATGGGCTTGTCGGTGACCTTCCGGATCTGATCGAGGATCTTCTGGCCGTTGTTTGCAAGCTTCGTGTCGACGAGCAACACGCCGTCGCCGCGGACGAACACGGCGCTGTTGCCGCCTTCGCCGGTGATCCGATAGAGATTCGTCGCAATGGTTTCGATCGACTCGATCGGCGGAAACCGAGGGGCATTGGCGGGAGCGGCGGGCTGCGGAGCCTGACCGAACACCGTGATGGCGATGAGGCCGCCGCCGACGACGATTCCGAGGACTACTGGACGTTTCATTGTTCCCCCAATGCGCGGCTAAGCGGTAAACCCGACGCGCTGTGCGAACCAGTAAAGCCCTGCTGCGATCACGCCGACCGAACCGACGAGCGCGCAGCGGTCCGCCAATACTACGTCGTAACGCCGGACAGCCGCCAGCAGCGTTACCGCGACGGCCACGACGGCCAGCTGGCCGAGCTCCACGCCTATGTTGAACGCCGCGAGCGACCAACCGAGCGCTGCCGGGGGCAGGCCGACCTCGCGCAGCACGGCCGCGAAACCGAACCCATGAATGAGCCCGAACGCGGCCGCGAGCCAGGGCCGCAGGTCGCGGGTCGCGGCCTGCGCCTGCCCGGCGCGACTATTGCGGACGAGCAGGTTGTCGACGCCCACCACGACGATGCTCAAGGCAATGGCCGGCTCGATCAGCGTCGGCGCCACCTGCACGAGATCGAGCGCCGCGAGAGACAGCGTAACGCTGTGCCCCAACGTGAAGGCAGTAACGATCGTTGCAAGCCGCCACGCCGACCCACCGAGCAACAGCAGGCCGGCCAGGAACAGCAGATGATCCGGTCCGCTCAAGATGTGCTCGATCCCGGAGGCCACGAACGTGCGCACGACGGCGGAGATGCCCTGGATGTTGCCCCAGTAGTGCACGAATCGATAGTCGTCGATATTGAGGATTGCCTGGCGCTCGAGCCGCCCGGCCTCGTAGACGTTGATGAAGGTCTGGTGATTCGGGTCGTACGGAAACAGGACCGCGTCGATCTCGATACTGCCGGACCGCTCGATACCCTCCAGAGTGAATTCGAAACGAAGGCTCTGGCGCTCCTGCAACACCTCGACCGTTTGCCATTGCAGCGTCGCGAGCCGTGCGTCCGCGGCGATGCGCAGGCGGCCGTCGATGATTCGCTGAAGCTCCTTCGCGTGTTCGCGCGCGACCCTCGGCACGAGCAATGTTTGCGGTTCGTCGATGCCGACCTCGTGCGCCGCATCGAAATCGTGAATCACGAGCGACCCGCTCGTGCGACCCGCATCCAGGCGCAAATCGAGGTAGCTGAACGGCGCAGGGTGCGCGCCGGTCTGGTGCGCGACGGCGCTCAAGCCGAGCACGCACATCAGCCGAGCGAATCGGCGTTTGGCGCAACCGTCAGTCCACGCGCGCGGGAGGGAGGGCACACCCATGCCGCAGCTTGCGCTAGCTTTGACGTTTGTCCTCGCCGTGCGTGCAATCAACGTCATGTTCTCGGTGTGACCCTACTCTTGCTGGCCCTGGCCGCCCTCCTTCCCCGCGCGCAGCTCAGTGCGTCATGGCGTACACGACGTAGTTGACGCCGAACCGGTACGCCGTCGCCGTCATCGGCGCCGGGTAACGCGGATCGTCGGCATGCTCCCACGCATCGCCCATGTCACTGTTGTGATTGATCGCGACCATGAGCCGGCCGTGGCTGTCGTAGATACCGCGCCAGTGCGGCGGACCTTCCATGCGCTGCCAGTACAGATGTCGCTCACCCGGAATCTGCGTGCGCTTGTCGAGGCTGAACAGGATGCTGAGCACCGTGTCGTTGTCCGGAATGTCGACGATCGAATACCCCGGCAGGATGTCGTTCATCGCGTCGTGGAACGAAACCCACTCGTACTCGCCGTGAAAATCATCGACGACGAGAAACCCGCCGCGCAGAAGGTACTCGCGCAGGCGCAACGCCTCGTCACCCTGTGGGTGCCAGCGGCCGCGCCCGGGTTGCTGGAGGAACAACCACGGATACATGTAGAGATCGTCGTCGGCCAGCGTCAGGTGACGGCTGTCCGGCGCGACCTCGATGCGCGTCATGCGCTGCACGGCCGGCAGGAAATGCCCCTCTGCCTCGGGGTAGTCGATGGCCCACCAAGGATTGCAGTAACCGCGCGAGCCGGCGCAGCCGGCGGATGCATACGCGAGACGCGCCATATGGAACTCGGCCTCCGGCGGGCCGCCCTTCGGTTCGGGCGGCGGCGGCCGGCCGAACTGCGCGCTCGCGAGCCCGCCAAGCAGGCAGGCGAGTAGCGCGAACAGCAACGGTTTGGCGCGCATCGTCCGGCTACTGTGCCACCGCGGCGGCCACCGGCCAAGGCGCGATTTGGTCTAGGGCCCGCCGCGCGCGAGCAACGGCTCGAGCTCGCGGCGCACCTGCGCCGTGCTCTCGAACCGGATCGCCGGCAGCCCCAGCGCTCGTGCACTCTCGACGTTGCGCGGCAGGTCGTCGATGAACACCGATTCGCGGAAGTCGAGCGCGAATCGCGAGCGCAGCTGCTCGTAAATCGCGGGCTCGGGTTTCACGGAGTTCACGGCCGCAGAGACGACGATGCCGTGGAACAGATCGAAGAACGCATGCAGCGATTTCAGGTGCGCGAAGATCGGCGCGGACATATTCGACAAGCCGTACAGCCGGTAGCCGCTCTGGTGCAGCTCCGCGAGCAGCGCGACCGTCGGCTCGATCGGCGTCAGCGACGCGCGCACGTGATCGAACAGCGCCGCCATCTCGGCTTCGGGCCGCGCCATACGCGCCGCGCATCGACGGATCACCGTCGGCTCGTCGAGCGTGCCGCGATCCATCTCGAGCCAGTCGTCGTGCTGGAAGGCGTGCGTGCGGATCGCGTCGCGCAGCGCGGGCTCGGCGTAGAAGCCCGCGATGATCGCCTCCGGCTGCCAGTTCACGAGCACGCCGCCGAAGTCGAAGATCACGTTGCGAACCGGCACGGCTCGGCTCACGCGCGGCCTTCTGGAATCGCGTTGAACTTGCCGGCCTGGTAGTCGTTGATGGCCTGCATGATCTCCTCGCGCGAGTTCATGACGAAGGGGCCGTGCGCGACGACCGGCGCGCCGATCGGTTCGGCGTGGCCGAACAGCAGCACGGCGTCGGTCTTCGCTTCGATATCGACCGAGTCGCCGTCCTCGTTCAGCTCGATCAAGTGCCAGTGCGGCGCCGCCTCGCCCGCGACCTCGATCTCGCCGCGCACGACGTACAGGAACACGTTGCGACCCGCGACGTCCGGGAACGACACGCGCGCGCCGGCTTTCAGCTCCACGACGCCGAGGAAGATGTCGAGCAGCGGCTTCATGGCGCCCGGCTTGCCGAGATACTCGCCCGACGTCAGGTGCACGGTGCCTTTGCCGTCCGGTGTCGCGATCGCCGGAATTTCGTCGCGCTGCAGGCCGATGTAGCGCGGCGTCGTCATCTTCAGGCGCGGCGGCAGATTGACCCAGAGCTGAAGGATCTCGAGCGGCCCACCGGCGCGTTTGAACTCGTCCGGCGAAATTTCGGCGTGCACGAGGCCGCTGCCGGCCGTCATCCACTGAATGCCGCCTTCCTTGATGACGCTCTCGTGACCGGCGCTGTCGCGATGCGCGAGCTCACCCGTGAGGATGAACGTGACGGTCTCGAAGCCGCGGTGCGGATGCGGGCCGAAAGGCAAGCCGCGATTGCGCTGCGGATACACCTGCGGGCCGTGGTGATTCAGGAACAGGAACGGATCGACCTGCTCGATCTCCGCCCCCGGCACGGGCCGCCGCGTCACGAGATCGGCGATGTCGTCGCGCACGGCAGGATGCCGGCTTTTGATGGTCTTCGAGGTCATGCGAGGCTCTCCGTCGCCGCGGGATTCCGCGGGGCCGAAAGCATACCTTAGGCATTGCGAGACCGAGCGGGTGCACCGAGAAAATCTTGAGGACAGCGTGGGCCTGGCGCCGCTAGAATCGATGCGATCCGCAATCTCGAGGGGGTCGTCGTGAAGAAATGGATTTTGGGGTTACCGGTCGCCGTGCTCGGCGCCACCGTCGCACCGATCGTCAATGCGCATTTTAAGCTGCTCGAGCCGGCTTCTTGGCTGGTCGAGGACGACAAAGGCGACCCGCAGAAGCTCGCACCGTGCGGCGGCGTGCTCGCCAATCCAGGCACACCGACGAGCGCGGTCACCGCGGTGACCGGCGGGCAGAAGCTCAAAATCGTCGTCGAGGAAACCGTGTTCCACCCGGGGCACTATCGCATCGCGCTCGCGCGCAAGCGGAACCTGTTGCCCGCGGACCCGGCCGTGAAGATGCACGCCACCGAGAAGGGCCCGCGCTCGCTGTCCGCAGAGATCGCGAAGACTCCGCGCCCGCCCGTGCTCATCGACGGTTTGTGGCCGCACAAAGAGAAACCCACGGGCAAATGGGAAACCGAGATCACGGTCCCGAACATCACGTGCGAGGGCTGTCAGCTGCAGGTCATCGAGTTCATGGCCGAGCACCCCGGCGTGCGCGAAGGCGGCTTCTCGTACCACCACTGCGCGGTGCTGAACATCAAGCCCGACCCGGCGAAACCGGCCGAAGACGCGCGCTGGAAATGAAGACGGTGCCGCCGGACCCTGTCCGGATGCGAACGGTCGGTCCGCCGCCGCGGACCTGACCGTACAGCGTTCCACGGTCGGCGGTGCCGCTCACAGTGATCGGTTGACGGGTTCTCACGCCGCCGGATCCGGCTTTCGCATCGATCGTGAACGCCGCGTCGGGCGACATGCGGGCGTGGACGGAACCCGAGCCGGTATCGAGCTCCCACGGCCCCGTCGGGTTGCCGTCGATCGTCACGGAACCGCTGCCCGTCGCTTCCCGTGCAACGCGCCGCCAATGCCGCGCGCGTGGATCGAGCCACTACCGGTCCGAGCCTCGGCCGCACCGCCGATGTCGGTGAGCTCCGTACTGCCGGAGCCGGTCTCGACGACCACGGGCCCCGCGATGCCGCGGACCGACTGTGAGCCGGAGCCGCTGCGGGCTCGGAGCTGCGTCGCGGCCGGAGCGACGATCGTGTAGCTGATCGAGACGTTCTGATGCCAGAACGCCTCGTCGAGACGGCCGATCACCAGCCGGTTGCCGTTCTGCTCGATCGGCGGAGACGTCTTGATGTTCTGCACGATGTCGTCGGCGCTCGCGCGGCCGCCACCGCCAAACAGGCCGCGCCAGGTGCCGACGCGGATCTCGCCGTGGACCTCCACTTTACCGGCCGCGCCGGCGCGGACCTCGATGGCCCCGGAGCCCGTCTGTACCTCGAGCTCAAGCGGTTCACCCACGTTCAGCGTGCGATCGAACGACCCAGTAGCCCCCTGCCCGCGAGCGCATGCGGTCACCACCAACAACAAAGACACCGACAGAAGCCTCATCGAGCGAGTCATCGTCCACCCCCTTCTTCGGGCAGAGCCTGGTCTCGTATAGATGCACGGCAGGCCGGTTATGGATGCACCGTCTTAAGCTCGGCGAGCAGCGCCTTGGCGCCGTTGCCAAGGTATAGGGTGTCGACGCCGGCCACGATCAGCGTGTAGCCCTGCGCAGCGTAAGGCGCCACGGCTGCGGCCGTGACGCCGAAATAGCCGAGCGGCATGCCGGCGGCGCGACAGACGTCGGTCACGCGGCGAATCGCGCGCACGACGACCGGGTCGTCGATCTGCCCCATCTTGCCGAGGCTGGCCGACAGGTCGTACGGGCCGAGTAGCACGGCGTCGACGCCCGGCACACGCACGATCGCTTCGATGTTCTCCACGGCACCCTTGTGCTCGGCCTGCACGATGACGGCGATCTCGCGATTCGCGGCGTCGAGGTACTCGCGAAAGCGCTGGCCATAGCCCTGCGCGCGAGCGAGCCCCACGCCGCGAGCGCCTTCCGGTGCGTAGCGTGCGTACCGGACCACGTTCGCGGCCTGCTCGGCCGTGTTGACCTGCGGCACGATGATGCCGGCAGCGCCGAGATCCAGCGCTTTCTTGATCGGGACTTCGGCGGCTTCGGGTACGCGCACGATGCAGGCTGTCTTGTCGCCGGCAACCTGCAAAATCGCCGCGAGCTCCGCCGTCTCGAGCGGGCCGTGCTCGCCGTCGACGAACAGCCAGTCGAAGCCCAAGCCCGCCAGTATCTCGGCCGTGGCCGCGCAGGGAAGCGTGACCATCGTGCCGAGGAGCCGGTCGCCGCGCTTCAGCCGCGCGCGGAATTCGTGCCCCATCGCCATCCCCCGCCGTACTCGCAGCGATCTTACCCGATCGCTAGCTCGCGATGCCCATCGTGCGCGCGAGTAGCTCGTACGAGCGCAGGCGCGCGGCGTGATCATAGACGGCCGCGGCCACGATGACCTCGTCGGCCCCGGTATCGGCCACGAACTTCGTGAGCCCGGCGCGCACGGTGTCGGGCGCGCCGACGAACGCGCACGTCAGCATGCGCGACGCCTGTGCTTTCTCCCGCGGCGTCCAGAACGCCTCGATGTCGTCGATCGGCGGCTGCAGCTTGCCGCGCGCGCCGCGCAGCATGTTCGTGAACGCCTGTTGCGGCGACGTAAACAGCCTCCGCGCTTCCGTATCCGTGTCGGCCGCGATCACGTTCGCACCGACCATGACGTACGGACTTCTCGAGCTGCGCGGAGGGCCGGAAGTTCGCGCGGTACACCTCCACCGCGCGGTACAGCTCGTCCGGCGCGAAGTGCGAAGCAAACGCGTACGGCAATCCGAGCGCGGCCGCGAGCTGCGCGCCGTACAGGCTCGAGCCCAGGATCCACAGCGGCACATTCGTGCCGGTGCCCGGCACGGCCTGCACGTGCTGCTCGGGTTGCAGCGGGCCGAGCAGCGCCTGCAGCTCGAGCACGTCCTGCGGGAACGAGTCCGCATTCGAGTAGTCGCGCCGCAGCGCGCGCAAGGTCAGTTGATCCGTCCCCGGCGCGCGGCCGAGGCCGAGATCGATGCGCTTCGGATACAGCGACTCGAGCGTGCCGAACTGCTCGGCGATCACGAGCGGCGAATGGTTCGGCAACATGATGCCGCCCGCGCCCACACGGATCGTCTTCGTGCCGCCCGCGACGTAGCCGATCGCGACAGACGTGGCCGCGCTCGCGATGCCGATCATGTTGTGATGTTCCGCGAGCCAGAAACGCGTGTAGCCCCACTGCTCCGCGTGGCGCGCGAGGTCGAGCGAGTGATGCAGCGCGTCAGAAGGCGTCGCGCCCTCGGTCACGAACGCGAGATCGAGAATCGACAGCGCGGCCATCGGCGGTCAGTGCGTCACGGCGCGATTCTTGATCTGCGTCTCGAGCCACTCGGCGAATTTCGCCGGCGCGGCCGCGAACCGGCCGTGCGGCACGCCGAGCCAGTCGTCGCCGACCTCAAGCACGAACGTGGGGAAGCCCTGCGCGCCGATGTTGCTCATGAACTCGCGCGACTCGGCGATGTGCCGATCGACGGGCACGGAGCGCAGCGCCGCCGCGAACGCCGTCGCGTCGAGACCCACGCTCTTCGCGATGTCGACGAGCGTGGCCTCCTGCACCACGTGCCGCCCCTGCTCGTAGTGCGCGTGCTGAATGCCGCGCAGCATCGGCAGCATCTTCGTGGGATCGAGTTGCTGCGCCGCGAGCACGGCGGCCACCACGGGCCGCGAGTCGAGCACGAGCGTTGGATCCAGTAGCAGACGGTTCAGGTACGCTTCGCCGAAAGGCTGGCCGCTCATCTGCGCGATTCGCGCGTCGGCCTGCTGGATGTAGAGGCGCATGTTCTCGGGCAGCTGCGTCGGCTCCGGCCACAACGCACCCGCGTGCAGACGCAGCGTGAGGCCCACCACGTGCTCGGCGGCGGCCGCGAGCGGCTCCGCGCCGTAACACCAGCCGCACAGCGGGTCATACAGATAGTGCAGCGTCGCGTTCATCGTGCAGGACTCGGTCGCCAACCCCCAGAAGGGCCGCCATGTAACACCACGTCGCACCCTCACCGCAAGATGGTGCCGGGCGGGGGAAGATTCTCTTGGCGCAACGCGTCGCTCGGCCAGCGTGAACTTTAGGGCCAGCGGCTCGCACTCACTGGCGGCGGAGGGATATCGCGGCGCCGAACGGATTGCGACGCACGCGCCGCCACGGTTTGGGGAGGGAACGCCGGTAGTGCCCGGCCGGGCGGATCGCAGGACGCGGTCCGCCCGTTCACACTGTGACTGCACTCGCAGAGTCACAACGAGCCCATCGCCCGATACGCCGCCGGTTCGTATGATGCGTGCATGTATCCGCCGCCGCCCGCCGACCCCCTCGCCTCGCCGTGCGTGCGCAACTGCTGCCTCGACGAGCGCGACGTCTGCATGGGCTGCGGCCGCTCGCTCGAGGAGATCATCGCGTGGAGCACGGCGAGCGACAACGAGAAATCCGCGACGCTCGCCCGCAGCCGCGAACGCCTGGCCACGCGCCAGCGCGACTGACAACTTCTCTTCCTCCGTGATTTCCGGCTGGCCTCCACGGATCGTGCGACTCGTGCCACCATTACCCGTCGCCACACAAGGAGCACGTTCATGGGTTTCGCGCCGTCATCGATGCAGCTCACGAGCCCCGCGTTCAAGCCGCTCGGCCGCATACCGAAGAAACACACGGGCGAAGCCGAGGACGTCTCGCC
This sequence comes from uncultured Gammaproteobacteria bacterium, assembly GCA_963748045.1. Classification (GTDB taxonomy): domain Bacteria; phylum Pseudomonadota; class Gammaproteobacteria; order Steroidobacterales; family Rariloculaceae; genus FEN-1219. The sequence goes on along the minus strand of CAVVIC010000008.1, from coordinate 145,856 downwards.
CGCGCTCGAGTGGACCGGCGCACCCGCGGGCACGAAAGCGTTCGCTCTCGTGTGCCACGATCCCGACGCGCCGCTCGTGACGCCGATCATGTACGGCTTCACGCACTGGGTGCTGTACAACATTCCGGGCAACGTTTCGAAGCTGGCCGAAGCCGAGCGCGGCTACACGAGCGGCGTCAGCAGCTTCGGCAAGCCGGGCTACGGCGGGCCGTTGCCGCCCGAAGGCCACGGCGTGCACCACTACTATTTCTGGTTGCTGGCGCTGAAGACGGACAAGAAGCTAGCGGCGGGGCTTTCGATCCACGATCTGTTCAAGGCCATTGAACCCGACGTCCTCGGCATGAACCGTCTGCTCGGCACGTACTCGCGACCGAGCTAGCGAGCGCGCCGGAGCGTCAAGTTGATGCGCTCGGCGCCCGCGAACGGATGCCGCGTGGCTTTGAGCGTGGCCACACCGTGATACCGCAATCGCGCCGGCCCGCCCCACACCACGACGTCACCGTGCGTAAGATTCAAGCGTAGCGCGCGTTCCTTGCGCTTCACACCGCCGAACAGGAACACCGCCGGCACGCCGAGAGACACCGACACGATCGGTTGGCTCATGTCGCGCTCGTTCTTGTCCTGATGCAGCGTGAGCCGCGCACCGGGCGCGTAGCGATTTACGAGACAGGCATCGGGCGTGAACCCACCGAATCCGGCGGCAGCGGCGGCGCGCCGAGCGAGACTGCCAAGCACCAACGGCAACGCAGGCCATGCCCGGCCGGTGTCGGGATCCGTGGGCGAGTACCGGTAGCCGCCCTCGTCCGACACCCAACCGAACGCGCCGCAGTTCGTCATCGCGACCGACATCTTGAAGCCGCCGGGCGTAGTCATCTGCCGGAAGGGGGCCGCCGCAGACACGTCGCGCACGATGTCGGCGAGCGCCGCATCGAGCGGCGCGGCGAAGCCGTGGAGCAGTGCGGCGCCTGGTCCGAGTGATTCGACGGCGCCAGGCAATGAAAAGAAATCCCTCATGGAGGCGGCGGCGCATCGCGCCGCCGCAGAATGGCTAGGCCTTCGGCAGCTGCGCCTCCGGCACCCACCAGCCGTGGATCTGGCCGACCGCACGCATTGGCAAGTGCACGGTGGCCACGGGGCCGTCGTTCAAGTGCTCGGCATCGAGGATCACGAGATCCGCGCGGCCGCCTTCGGTGTTGCGCGTCGCAACGCCCATCAGATAGCCGGAGCCTTCCGGCGCGGTTGCGCTGCGCGGCGCGAAACAGCACTCGGCCAGACGACGACTCCGTGCCGGCGTTGAACAGCGTGGACTTGCGCGTCTGATGATCGAACCGCGCGTAGCAGGCGCCGCCCGTGCCCGGCTTCGCTTCCGGATCCGGGCACGGCAGGAAGCCGTAGCGATACGCCACGGTGTTGTAGCGATCGTCCTGGCGCGGCAGTGCACCGACGTGCGGATACAGCTGCTCGATGTCGTACGCGGCCGGCTTGCGCTTCGAAAGATCGACCGTGAGCCGCGTGATGTGGCTCGAGCCCGCGACCGGGTCCCAGCGCGAGCCGTCGTGCATCGGCATGAACGGGAACGGATTCGACATCGACATCTCGACGTCGATGTAGAGCTTGTTGCCGTCGTCGAACACGCCCATGACGTGCGTCGCGCTACGCGTGGGGCCTTTGATGAACTGCACGTCCTTGCCGTCGCCACCGCGGCGCACGAAACCGAAGTACGTCGGCAGCGTGCCGTCCCACGACCAGTGCGGGCCGCCGCTGTCCATCTGCTTCTGATCCATGGCCAGCGGAATCACGTACAGCACGATATGTTTTGCCGTGACGGCGAAGTCGTGCAGCATGCCGACGTACGGCACCTCGACCTTCGCGTTCCACACGAGCTTGCCCTGCGGCGTGAACTCGAAGACCGACACGGTCTTGCTGCCGAAGCCCTCGGCCTCGTAGCCGAACGCGACCATGTTGCCGGTGACCGAATCGATCTTCGGATGCGCCGTGAACGTCTTGCTCGGCAGCTGACCCATCGAACGTGAAGGTCGGGACCTTCGTCTCGAGCGTCAGCAGATCCATCGCGGCCGGCGGGCTGTCTTCCTTCAGCGCGAGCAGGTAGTTCCTGTGGTTGATGATGTGCGTGTTCGCCGTGCTGCGGCTCATGCCCTTCACGCTCGGATCGTCCATCGACGGATTCCGATACATCGGGAACAGCTGCCGGCCGGCCTTGTCGTTCGCGAGATAGCGCTCGTTGCGCACCATGCGGCTCTTGTAGTCCACGCGGCCGTTCTTGATGCGGAACATGCTGACGTGGCCTTCGCCGTCGAACGGAATGTCGCGCGGGTGCAGCGGATACTGCGCGTCGGGGCCGACGCGATAGAACGCGCCGTTCAAGTCGCTCGGCACCTTGCCCGTGATCTCGCAGTCGTGCACGTCGGCCTCGAGTCTGTACAGGCGCGTCGGCCGACGCATCTCGGGCGGAATGGCGGCGCCCGCCGTCGTGCCGATCTCGCGACCTTCCGGCGGCTGCGCTTGCGCGTTCGTGCGAGCAAGCTCGACGCCGGCGGCGACGCCGATGGCGCCCGGCGACGAAGGAACGACGATCGATTTCGGTTTTCTGGTCGGTCATTGCGAAATCTCCACCGCAGGTGTTGGTCGAGCGCTTCAGGCTCGAAAATCGGTTTCACTATACTCCCGGCGCCGCTACTGTGCTGCCGGCCACGAGATCGTATTTCCCGTCACTGGATTGGCGTAATGGAACGGCGGCAGGAACGCGGACGGGTACATCTCGAACGGGTGTGACGGCGGCAAATCCGGCGGGTTGTCCTTGCTGATGCCGGGTGGCGGCCGCGGCTGCACGTTCTTCCAGCCGACGGCGTACGGCACGAAATACGTGTTGAACACCTGGTCGCGCTTGATCTTCCAGACGCCGTCTTCCTTCACGTAGTCGTTCTCGTAGACGCCGCCCATCCACTGCGCGTAGCGCTCGTACTGACCCATGATGCTGAGCGCGCGCGAGCGCATCTTCGCGCTCTGCCCATCCGGCGCGACATCGATCACGGGCTGGAACTGCATGTGATTGTGCTGCAGGCCGAACTGGCTGTCTGTGGCGCTGACCGTACAGATTCGAGGTTGCGGCGGACACTCTTCGCAGCCGACGTAGACGCCGCGCATCGCGATCTCGATCGTGCCGGTCGGCGAGAAGATTCCCGCGAGATCGTCCCACTTCAGGTGCGCGAGGTAGTAACCGTAGATCGAGTTCATGCGCTCGAGCTGGCGCACGTCGTCGAGCAGGCCGATGCGCCGATCGAGTTCCTTCAACCGAGCCTCGACGGCGCTCTTGCTCTCCTGGCGCGTCGTGCCGAGAACGCCCGGCTGCTGCGCCGGCTTGCCCGTCACCGGATTCTCGTAGTGGAACGGCACGTCGAACGCCGCCGGGAACGCCTCGTACGCGATGCTCGGCGGCCGATCGGGCGGCAGCTCGGCCAGCGGGCCCGGATTCGGAATCGCCGTCTTGGCCCAGCCGTCTTCGTACGGCGTGTACATCGTCGTGAAGAGATGCAGGTGCTGGATCTTCCAGACCCCGTTGTCCTTCACGTAGTCGTTCTCGAACACGCCCAAGCCCCAGCGCGCGTACTCGTTGTACTGCGCCTCCTGCGCGAACATGTGCCAGCGCGCCTTGGCCGTGCGACCGTCCGGCGCCACGTGGATCACGGCCTGCAGCTGCATCTGATCGAACAGCCGACCCGGCTGCGGCAGCTCGGGGCCGTTCGCGCGCGAGGTAAGCGAGCACCCGCTCGCGGCCCACGTAGACGCCACGACCGCCGATCTCGATCGTGCCGTCGGCCGCGAACAGATCGGCCGCCTGGCTCCAGAGTTGCTTGTCCGTGTAAAAGCCGTAGACGCGCTGCAGCTTCTTGACCGCGTCCTGATCCTCGAGCAAGCCGACGTCGCGCTCGAGCGCGTCCGCGCGCGCCGCCAACGCCGCGAGCTCCGAAGCGTTCTGCGACTGCGCGCGTGGCGCCTCCACCGCAAGGAGCACGATCGCGGCGATGCCACCGGCGAGACCCACCCACAACGCGCGAACCATGTTGCGTTGCATGTGGCCTCCTACTCGCTCGCGACGTACTTCTGCACGGGGTTTGAGAAGCTGAACGGCGGCACGTAGGTATCGGGCCAGGTCTTGTAGTCGACCGACGGCGGCCGGTCCGGCGGCAACGTGGCCGACACGCGCTTGCCGAGCGTCGGGTCGGGCTGGTTCTGCCAGCCGCCGGCATACGGAGCGAACAGCGCCTGGTACCAATGCAGCGTCTTGATCTTCCAGACGCCGCCCTCCTTCACGTATTCGTTCTCGTACGGGCCTTCGCCCCAGAACGCGTCACCGCCCTGCTTGCCGTTCAGCACGATGCCGCGCCAGCGCGCCTTCGCCGTGACGCCGTCGGCCGCGACCGAGATGACGGGCATGACCTGCAAATGCTCGTCGAGCACGCCGGCCGCGAGCCCCTGACGACCGCCGCCGAGTGCGTACAGGTATTCGCGCACGCGTTGTTTGCCGACATACACGCCATCGAGCGCGACCTCGATCGTGCCCTCGTTGGCGAACAGGTTCGCCACTTCGTCCCACAACCCGCGATCGAGGTAGTAGCCGTACGCGCCCTGGAGCCGCTCGATCGCGTTCACGTCCTCGAGCAGTGTCTTGCGTTGCTCGAGCGCGGCGACGTGCGCTCGCAGCGGAGTCAACGCGGGGTCCGCGCCCGGCCGGCTGCAGCCTGCGGCCACGACCGCGATCGCGATCGCGATCGCGAGCATGCAAACAGCCGCTTTACGCCTGACGACCATGCTGTCCCCCTACGCCGTGAGCCGCGGCTTCTGCGGCCGCCTTCCTTCGGCGATTCTCCGCCGCGAAACGCGCGGTTGCAATCCGCGATTACAAGGGCGGCTAGTGCGCGTCGACGAACGCGCGCGCCTCGCGCGCCATCTCGTCGAACACGCCGACCTTGTCGCCTCGCTCGCGTTGCAGCACGCGATAGCCGTGGTCGGCTGTTTCGAGCCAGTGCAGCTTCGCCGTGGGCAACGCCTGCACGACGTGCTCGAGCAGCGCCGGCGTCGCGAGCGCGTCGCGAGTGCCTGACAGGAACAGCATCGGCAGACGAATCTGCGCCAGGTGACGCGCGCGCTCCGCGCCCGGCTTGCCCGCCGCGTGCAGCGGGAACGAACAGAACACGAGCCCTGCCGGCGCGATCTCTTCGGTCAGCACCGCATGCGATGCCATGCGCCCGCCGAACGAATGCCCGCCGAGCCACAGCGGCAAGCGCGTGCGCTCGCGCGCGCTGCGAAACGCGGCGGCGATCCGGGCCGTGGCAACCGCCGGCGGATCGACGCGCTTGCGCCCGGCTTCGATGAACGGAAAATCGAAACGCAGCGTCGCAATGCCGCGCGCCGCGAACGCGTCCGCGAGCGCCTGCATGTTCCGGTGCCGCATTCCGGCGCCTGCACCATGCGCGAGCACGAGCGCGGCTACGGCGTCGTCGGGACATTGCCAGATCTCGTGTACCATCGATGCTCCCCTCGAAGAAAGCATACACGCCGTGCCGCACACGCTCGCCATTCGTCACGTGCCGTTCGAAGATCTCGGCTTGCTCGGCTCCGCTGCTCGCGGAGCGCAAGCACGCGATCCGCTACGTCGAAGCGCCGACGGCGGACTGGGGCGACGCTCGACGCTCTCGCACCGGACCTGCTCGTCGTGCTCGGCGGACCGATCGGCGTCTACGAGAACGATCGTTATCCGTTCATCGACGCCGAGGTCGCGCTACTCGCGCGGCGGCTCGCGGCCGGAAGACCGACGCTCGGCATCTGCCTCGGCAGCCAACTGATGGCGAAGGCGCTCGGCGCGCGTGTGTACCCGTCCGGCGTGAAGGAAATCGGCTGGGCGCCGCTCGAGCTCACGAGCGAGGGCGCCGCGTCCTGCCTCCGGCATCTCGCCACGCCCGTGTTGCACTGGCATGGCGACACGTTCGATCTTCCGGACGGCGCCGTGCGGCTCGCCTCCACGCCCGCGTGCCGCAACCAGGCGTTTCGCGCCGGCCGGCATGCGCTCGGATTGCAGTTCCACGCGGAAGCGTGCGGTCAGCCGCTCGAAGCCTGGTTCGTGGGACACGCGTGCGAGATCGCAGGCACTCCGGCCATCAGCGTGGCGCAACTGCGCGCCGACACGCAGCGTTTCAGCCCTGGGCTCGAGCAGAGCGGCCGAGCGTGTTTCGGCGACTGGTTCTCGAGCGTGGGGCTCTAAACCCGCGCTCGCCGTCCGCGAGTGCGAACCGCATCACGAACGCGCTGCACCGTCCGCGGGCAGAACCGCCGGACTGTGTAAGCTTGGAGGCTGCAAGTACCAGGGGGAGTGGTAAGCCGTGCGGACCTCGCGGTTCTCGGCGGACGTCGAGACCACCTTGATCGACGACGAAACCCAGCGCGCGATCGAGCGCCTGCGGTTTGCTGCACCCCTCGAACTGCAGTTCCGCGCCTGGCATCTCGCTCGCAACCTGCCGCGCACGCGCGCGTCGACCGCCATCTACCTCGGCCTCGTCGTCGTGATGACCGCCATCAACCTGCTCGGCGGCATGGCGCCGCTCGCAGAATCGGTGCTGCAACCGATCTACGTGCTACGCATCGGCATCGCATGCCCTGCGCTCGCGCTAATTCTCGCGGCGACGTTTCTTGTGCCGCTGCAGCGCTATTTCCAGCAGATCGCCACGCTAGCAATCATAGTGACCGGCGTCAGCGTGATGTGGATAAGCGCAATCGCCGCGGCGTCCGGCAATCCGCTGTTCCAGATGGGCGACGTGCTCGTGATCGTGTACGCCACGTTGTTCCTCGGCCTGCTGTTCCGCGGCGTCGTGACCGTGGCCGTGGGGCTCGTGGTGGCGTTCTTGAGCGTCGGTGCGTTGCTCGGGGTGCCGACGTCGGACCTGGTATTCGCAGCCGCCGTACTCGTGGCTACGGCGCTCATGGCGGTGCTGTCGGCGCTGCGCGTAGAGCGATTACTGCGGACGAACTTCATCGAGACGCAACTTCTGAACAACATCGCGGAGCGTGACGGGTTGAGCGGGCTCTACAACCGCCGCATGTTCGACAGGCTCACGAGCCGGCTGTGGCAGCAAGCGCAACGCGAACAGCAGCCCATCCAGGTGATTCTGGTCGACATCGATCACTTCAAACCGTTCAACGACCACTACGGCCACCAGGCAGGCGATCACTGCATCCGTCAGGTGGCGACGATCATCGCGCGCGCGGCGAAGCGGCCGCTCGATTTCTGCGCGCGTTACGGCGGCGAGGAATTTGCGCTCGTGCTGTACGCGCCGTCGGGCATGGATCCCGCCGCCCTGGCCGAGCAGATCCGCCGCGAGACGCTGGCACTCGCTATTCCGCATTCGCATTCTGCCGCAGCCGACATGGTCACCGTGAGCGTGGGCTCGGCGATCGCGGCACCCGGCACCAAGCGCAGCCTCGCCGGTTTGATCCAGGCCGCGGACGAAGCGCTCTACCGAGCGAAACAGTCCGGCCGCAACCGCGTGTTGCACGTCGACGCGGGCAGCTCCGACACGCCGACCGGCTCGTTCAAGGTGGTCGCCTTCAAGTAGGCGCAGCCGCGGCCCTCATTGGGCCCGGATGCTATAGTCGCCGCTGCCGAACCACCGCCCGCACCGGGGCAGAGAAGACTAATGAGTAGAGTCGAAGCAGGGCTGGAATCGCTGGTGTTCCGCAGCCGGTGGCTGTTGGCGCCGTTCTTCATCGGCTTGATCCTCGCGATCATCGCGCTGCTCGTGAAGTTCCTGAAGCAGCTCTGGGTACTCGCGATCGGCATGTTCTCGCTGAGCAGCGACGAGATGATCATCAATATCCTGACGCTCGTCGACTCGGCGCTGATAGCCGCGTTGCTGCTGATCATCGGCTTCAGCGGCTACGAGAACTTCGTCTCGAAGATCGGCACGGGCGATCACGAGGATCGCCCCGCGTGGATGGGCAAGGTCGGTTTCTCCGACCTCAAGATCAAGTTGATCGGCGCCATCGTCGCAATCTCCGCCGTCGAGTTGCTGAAAGCCTTCATCAACCTCGACGAGTTCACCTGGTATCAGCTGAGCTGGAAGGTGGGCATCCACGTGACGTTCGTCGTGTCGGGCGTGCTGTTCGCGATCACGGACCGCATCACCGAACGGCAAGAGCGGCGGCCACTAACGCCCACGGCCGGAGACCACGAGTGAAGCTCTATTACGCCCGCGGCGCGTGCTCGCTGACGCCGCATATCCTGCTGCGCGAGACCGGCCTGCCCTTCACGCTCGAGCGCGTGGACTCCGCCACGCACCGCACCGAGCACGACGTCGACTACTACGCGATCAACCCCAAGGGCTACGTGCCGCTGCTCGAGCTCGACAACGGCGAGCGCCTGACCGAAGGGCCCGTGATCTGCCAGTACATCTGCGATCTCGCGCGCAGAACAGATCTGATGCCAGCCGCCGGCACGATGCCGCGGTATCGCGTCATGGAATGGCAGGGCTACATCAACTCGGAGATCCACAAGACCTTCAGCCCGTTGTTCAACCCGACGCTCGACGCCGGCGTGAAAGCGGTCTTCGCCGCCTCGCTGCGCAAGAAGTACGAGTGGATCGCCACGGAGCTCGCGGGCAAGGATTACCTGACGGGCAGCGACTTCACGGCCGCCGACGCGTACCTGTTCAACGTCACGCGCTGGGCCAGGTTCGTGAAGCTGGACCTGACCGACCTGCCGCCCGTCACCGCGTTCATGGAACGCACGCTGACCCGGCCCGCCGTGCTCGAGGCTTTCAAGGCCGAGGGGCTCCGCAGCTGAGAGCCAGACTCGTTCTGCCAAGCAGTTCACGGACCGCAACAGACTTTGTGATGCAAAGTACTTGACAGGAACCGTCGCGCGGTTACCTTATGCAGTCACGATGAGCGCAACCCCGAAACGTCCCCGCGAGCTCGGCCCCACGCCGATCGACTCGGGCGCCGTCGAGAATCTGCAATACATTCGTCGTACGATCGAGGCGGCACACACCTTCACGACCGTGCCCGGCAAAGGCTGCATCGCAATGGGCGTCACGGCCCTCGCGGCGGTAGCCGCCGAGTCCTATCCGCCGCTGGCCGCGCACTGGCTCGCGATCTGGGTCGGCGCCGCCGTCGTCGCCTGCGCGGTCGCGTTGTACTTCATGGAGCAGAAGGCTCATGCGCAGGGCTTGAGCCTGCGACGCGCCGTGGCGCGGCGGTTTTTCATGACGTTAGCGCCGGCCTTCCTGTCCGGCGCAATCCTCACGGCTGCCCTCGTTGGCCGCGTCGATCGCGAGTTGATCACCGGCGCGTGGTTGCTGCTGTACGGCACCGGCCTCACGGCTTGCGGGTTGTTCGCCGTTCCGGCCGTGTTCACCGCCGGCGTGGCGTTCATGGCGCTCGGCGCGGCCACTCTTTGGTTGCCGCCGGGCTCGGCTCACGTCGTGCTCGCGCTCGGCTTCGGCGGCATCCATCTGGCGCTCGGCGCCGCCATCGTGAGGCGCCACGGTGGCTAAGCCCATGACAAGGCGGCAAAGCACGGCATCGGCGGCTCCCGAGCAGCAGCGTTTGCGCGCGGTCGCCGGCTATTTTGCCGATCGCGAGACGGGCGAAACCGATCGACTGATCTACGAACGCGTTCGGCTCGGCATCATGAGTGCGCTCAGCGTGAACCCGAGCATGAGCTTCGGCGAGCTCAAAGAGCTGCTGCAGACCTCGGACGGCAATCTGAGCATTCACGCCCGCAAGCTCGAGGACGCGGGCTACGTCACCTGCAAGAAGAAATTCGCGGCGCGCGTGCCGAAGACCGAATTCAGCTTGACCGCAAAGGGCAAGCGGATGTTCGCGCGCCATCTCGAACACATGGAAGCGCTGATCCAGGCAGCCAAAGGCACCTAGAGACTCTCATGCACACCGCGATCATCATGGACGGTAACGGCCGCTGGGCCGAACGGCGCGGGCTGCCGCGCACGGCGGGACATCGCGCAGGCGCCAAAGCCGTGCGGCGCATCGTGGAGGCCGCGACGCGCGGCGACATCGACGTATTGACGCTGTACGCGTTCTCGTCCGACAACTGGTCGCGGCCCACGGTCGAAGTCTCGAGCCTCATGAGGTTGTTGAAGCGCTATCTCGTCAGCGAAACGGCGCGCTGCCTCGACAACGGCGTGCGGCTCAGCGTGATCGGCCGGCGTGACCGTTTGAGCCGCAACCTCGTGAGCACGATCGAGCATACGGAGCGCATCACGGCGCATGGCTCGGAACTGCACCTGCGCCTTGCGATCGACTACTCCGCACGCGCCGCGATCGCCAGCGCGGCAGCGCGCGTAAGCGGCGAGTGCCCGCCCGAGGAGTTCGAGCAACATCTCGCCGCGGCTATGCATACCGACGTGGGTCCGCCCGTTGACCTGTTGATTCGCACTGGCGGCGAACGTCGCTTGAGCGACTTCATGCTGTGGGAATGCGCTTACGCCGAGCTCGTGTTCACCGACACGTTCTGGCCGGACTTCGACGAGCCTGCCTTCGAAGCAGCGTTGCTGGAATTCGCTCGGCGCGACCGGCGGTTCGGCGGTCTGTCCACGGTGCGCCGTTCCGGCTGACGCCCCGCTCCGGGGCGGCCAACGCGCCAGTTTATGTCCAAACACCGTTGCGCGCGCTCGATGCACGCGCAATAGTAGTACCGCGGCTGGTGCTACGAAGAACAACAATGAAGGCCATCGAAGTCCGTATTCTGAAGGCCCTCGATCCGGGGGAGTCGTACGTCGATCCGGCGTTCGTGCTCGTCGAAACTCACTTCGACGGCGACGGCGAACCCGTCACGACGATAGAGCACCTATCGAGTCAGCCCACGAGTGGAAGACCGCGTTGGAAGGTCGTGACGCTCGGCCAATCGGTGCCGCTGTCGCACGCAGGCGCGCTCGAATGGGCCGTGTCGTTCGCAGCCAGCCGGAGCATCCCGGTGGTCTACGAGCGCGAGGACGCGATCGGCAGCGGCTATGCCGCCACGCTCAGCGCGGGCACGCAATCCACCGTCTCGAGCGCGCCGAAGTAGTCGGCCGCGAGCTGCAGCTGGTCAGCGGCGGTTTCGGCCCGATTCACTACGTCGCGAAACGCGGCGTTCTCCGGTCGATCCTTCGCGTACCACCCGAGGTGCTTACGCGCGATGCGCACACCGGCGGGCTCGCCGTAGAATTCGTGCAGCGCGCGCACGTGTTCTTGCAATATCTCGCACACTTCGCGCGGTGACGGCGGGGGCAGCTCACTCCCCGTCGCGAGGAAGTGTGCGATCTCTCGAAAGATCCACGGCCTCCCCTGCGCGGCCCGGCCGATCATCAACGCATCGGCACCCGTGCGCACCAGCACTTCTCGCGCCTTCGCTGCCGAAGTCACGTCGCCGTTCGCGATCACGGGAATTCGCACGGCCTGCTTGATCGCCGCGATGGTCTCGTACTCGGCTTGGCCCGTGTACAGCATGTCACGCGTACGGCCGTGCACCGCGAGCGCGGCGATGCCGGAATCCGCCGCGATGCGCGCAACAGCCACGCCGTTGCGGTTCGCGCTGTTCCAGCCGGTGCGAATCTTCAGCGTGACCGGGACGGCGACAGCCCGCACGACGGCGCTCAAGATTCGCGCCACCAACGCTTCGTCCTGCAGCAACGCGGAACCGGCCCACGCGTTGCAGACCTTCTTCGCGGGACAGCCCATGTTGATGTCGACGATCTGCGCGCCGTGCTCGACCGCGTGCTGCGCGGCCGCAGCGAGCGCCACGGGATCCGAACCGGCGATCTGGACGCCGATCGGCGCCGCCTCGCCCTCGTGATCGAGCCGTTGGCGGCTCTTGCGCGTGCGCCACAACCGCGGGTCCGACGTCGTCATCTCCGACACCGCGTAGCCGGCACCCAGCTGTTTGCTGAGCAGACGGAACGGCTTGTCCGTCACGCCCGCCATGGGCGCGAGAATCAATGCCGGTTCTATCGCGTGTGGGCCGATGTGCACGAGCTCGCCTCCGTTACGCCGCGTTGGCCCGCGCCCGTCGTCGCGCCTGCACGGCATCGGCAAGCCGCTCGAGCACGTCGACCGAGCTCGGCCAGTCGATGCAGCCGTCCGTGATGCTCTGGCCGTACACGAGCGGCTTGCCCGGCACGAGGTCCTGCCGGCCGGCCACGATGTGGCTCTCGACCATGACGCCGACGATGCGCCGCTCGCCGCGCGTAAGCTGCGCCGCGATCTCGCCGACGACGGCCGGTTGATTCTCGGGGCGCTTGCTGCTGTTCGCGTGGCTCGCATCGATCATGAGGCGCGTCGGCAATCCGGCCTGCTCGAGCATCTTGCACGCCGCGGCCACGTGCTCGGCGCCATAGTTCGGCGCTTTGCCGCCGCGCAGGATCACGTGGCCGTCCGGATTGCCGGCGGTGGCCGCTACCGTTGCCTGACCTTCCTTGGTCACGGCCAGAAAATGATGCGGGTGCGACGCCGCGCCGACGGCATCCACGGCGATTTTCACGTTGCCGTCCGTGCCGTTCTTGAAACCCACGGGGCACGACAGACCCGACGCCATCTCGCGATGGATCTGGCTCTCGGTCGTGCGCGCTCCGATCGCGCCCCACGCGACGAGATCCGAGATGTACTGCGGCGAGATCGTGTCGAGATACTCGACGCCGGCCGGCAAGCCGAGCTCGTTGATCTCACACAACAGGCCGCGCGCGAGGCGCAGACCTTTGTTGATGTTGAAGCTGCCATCGAGATCGGGGTCGTTGATGAGCCCCTTCCAGCCGATCGTCGTGCGCGGTTTCTCAAAATACACGCGCATCACGATCTCGAGCGAGCTCCCAAGGGATTCGCGCAGCGGCTTCAGGCGCTGCGCGTAGTCCATGGCTGCGTGCCTGTCGTGAATCGAGCACGGCCCGATCACGACCGCGAGGCGATCGTCCTCACCGTGCAGAATCGCGTGCAACGCGCGGCGCGCGTTCGCGACGTTGGTCGAGATCGGCTCGGTGCACGGCTGCTCGAGCAGCAGCTCAGCCGGCGAAGACAGCGGCGCGAAGCTGCGGATGCGTAAGTCATCGGTATTGGGCGGCATACAGTTTCTCCAGTCCCTACTGGCCCGCGTTCCCGAGCGGCACAAAAAAGCCGCCAGGTTCGCTGGCGGCTTTCGGGTATTCTCTCGATCGTTACTTCTTCAGACCGACCGCAACCCTTCCTCCGCCAGTGGCTTTGGAAACCCGTAATACCAAAAGTAATGCCGGGCCGGGGCTGCGATCATGCCGCTATAGATAGCACAGGAGACGCGCATTCTCCAAGTGCGCGCCGCGCAAACCCGTAGGCTATCGCCACCCCTGTGGGATAATCGCGCGCCAAATTTCGCTCGACTTCAAGCCCATGCAACGCGATCTCGTCCTGCCGGAGCTACCCCTACCGACCGCCGCCACGCCGCGGCGCGCCTGGGCCGAGTTGCATGGCAGCGCGCTCTGCCTGGCGGCGGCCGAAGCCGCTGCGCGGCACACGGGGCCGGTGTGCGTGATAGCGGCCTCCGCGGCCGATGCGGAGCGCTTCGAGCGCGAGCTTATGTTCTTCGGCAGCCGCGGCGCGCACCGCTTCCCCGACTACGAGACGCTGCCCTACGAGCCGATTTCCCCGCCGCAGGATCTCCTGGCCGATCGGCTACGCTGCCTGTACCGACTGGCACGCGGCGAACGCGAGACGCTGGTCGTCGAGGCAGGCGCCCTGCTCGCGCGCCTGCCGCCGCCGGACTTCATCGTGTCGCGATCGCTGCACCTTGCGGTCGGCGACCAGTTCGAGCACGCGGCAATGATCAAGCGCCTGTCAGGGCACGGCTACCTGCGCGTGGAGCAAGTAGCCGAGCCCGGCGACTTCGCAGTGCGCGGCGCCGTGTTCGACGTGTTCCCGGCCGGCAGCGACGCGCCCGTGCGCATCGATCTCTTCGACAACGAGATCGAAACACTGCGCACGTTCGATCCGCAGACGCAGCTCTCGGCCGGCAAGCGGGAGCGGATCGAGATCCTGCCCGCACGCGAGTTCCCGTTCGACGACGCCGCGATCAAGTCGTTTCGCGAGCGCTTCCGCGATCTGTTCCCCGTCGAGCCGGGCCGCTGCCCCGTCTACCGCATGATCTCCGACGCACAGCTGCCGGCCGGCATCGAGTACTACCTGCCGTTGTTCTTCACGGCCACGAGCTCGCTGTTCGACTACCTGGGCGACGATACGCTGTTCGTCATCGTCGGCGACGCACTCGGAGGTCTCGACGCGGGCTGGCAGATGATCGAAGAGCGCTACGAGCAGCTGCGCGGCGACATCGAGCGGCCGATTCTCGCGCCCAAGCAGGCGTTCTTCTCGCCTGCCGAGTTGCGAGCGCGGATCGACACGCGCCCGACCCTGACGCTGCTCGCGCACGCCTCGCCCGACGCCGACACCGTCAACGCCGGCGCGACGCACGCGCTCGCGGGCGGCATCGCGCCGACCGACGATCGGATCGAGCGCTGGATCACGGCGGGCGCGCGGCGAGCGCACTTTGCTCGCGACGTCATCGCCGGGTCATCGCGAGATGCTGCTCGAGCTGCTGCGCGGCCGCGGCTACGAGCCGCACGTCTACGGCGACTGGCACGAGTTCGTCATAGGATCGGCTCCGCTCGGTGTAACGGTCGCCGAGCTCGCCGACGGCTTACGGATCAGCACGCGAAAGCTGCGCGTAATCACCGCCACGGACTTGGGCCTAGAGCGACCGCGGCAACGCCAACGCAAGCGGCGCGCACGCGACCCGGAATCCGTGATTCGCGAGCTGACGGATCTGCATATCGGCGCGCCGGTCGTGCACGAGGACTACGGCGTCGGCCGTTACCGCGGGCTCACGACGCTCGACGTCGACGGTCTGCTGACCGAGTTCCTGCTGCTCGAGTACGCGGGCGGCGACAAGCTCTACGTTCCGGTGCAGAGCCTGCACCTCGTGACGCGCTACACGGGCGCGTCGGCCGAGGAAGCGCCGCTGCACCGGCTCGGCACGGATCAGTGGGCCAAGGCCAAGAAGAAGGCCGCGACGCAGGCGCGCGACACGGCGGCCGAGCTGCTGAACCTGTATGCGCAACGCGCCGCGCGCACGGGAACGAAGATGGCCTTCGACGACGGCAGCTACCAGCGCTTCTCGCTGCAGTTCCCGTTCGAGGAGACCGAGGATCAGCAAGCCGCGATCGACCGCGTGCTGAAGGACTTGGGTAGCGGAGCAGCCGATGGACCGCATCGTGTGCGGCGACGTCGGCTTCGGCAAGACCGAAGTCGCGCTGCGCTCGGCGTTCGCCGTCGTGCAGGCCGGCTACCAGGTGGCCGTGCTCGTGCCGACGACGCTGCTGGCCGATCAGCACTTCCGCACGTTCCACGATCGCTTCGCCGATTGGCCCGTGCGCATCGAGCTCTTGTCGCGGTTCCGCAGCGGCAGCGACGCGGCCGGCGCAATGGCCGGCCTCGCGGACGGCACCGTCGACATCGTGATCGGCACGCACAAGCTGCTACAGAGCAGCGTGCAGTTCAAACGCCTGGGGCTCGTGATCATCGACGAGGAACATCGCTTCGGCGTGAAGGACAAGGAACGCCTGAAGCGCCTGCGCGCAGAGGTCCACGTGCTGACGCTGACGGCCACGCCGATTCCGCGCACGCTGAACATGACGCTCGGCGGCCTGCGCGACCTGTCGATCATCGCGACGCCGCCGGCCGCGCGTCTGGCCGTCAAGACGTTCGTCGGCGAGTGGAGCGACCGGCAGATCCGCGAAGCCGTGCTGCGCGAGCTGCGTCGCGGCGGGCAGATCTATTTCGTGCACAACCGCGTCGAGAACATCGAAGGCATCGCGACCAATCTGCGCAAACTGCTGCCCGAGGCCGAGATCCGCGTGGGCCACGGCCAGATGTCGGAACGCGAGCTCGAATCCGTGATGCTCGACTTCTATCACCGCCAGTTCAGCGTGCTCGTGTGCACGACGATCATCGAGAGCGGCATCGACATCCCGACCGCGAACACGATCATCATCGATCGCGCGGACATGCTCGGCCTCGCCCAGCTGCACCAGCTGCGTGGCCGCGTGGGCCGCTCGCATCACCAGGCGTATGCGTACATGCTGGCGCCGCCGTTGCGCGCGCTGTCGCCCGACGCCGTGAAGCGGCTCGAGGCCATCGCGTCGCTCGAGGATCTCGGCTCCGGCTTCACGCTCGCGACGCACGACCTCGAAATCCGCGGCGCCGGCGAGCTGCTCGGCGAGGGCCAGAGCGGCCAAATCCAGGCCATCGGCTTCACGCTGTACAACGAGCTGCTCGGCCGCGCGGTGGCCGCGCTGCGCGAGGGACGCGAACCGGACCTCGAGGACCCGTTCGCGCACGGCCCCGAAATCGAGATAGGCCTCGCGGCGCTGATCCCCGAGGACTACATGCCGGACGTCCACATGCGTCTCGTCCACTACAAACGCATCGCGAACGCGCGCTCGAACGCGGAGCTCGACGAGCTGCAGGTGGAGCTGATCGACCGTTTCGGCCTGCTGCCACCGCCGCTGAAGACGCTGTTCGCAATCACGGCGCTGAAGCTGCTCGCACAGGACCTCGGCATCGCCAAGATCCAGGCCGGGGCCGAAGGCGGCAACGTGCGCTTCGCCGAGCGCTCGAAGATCGAGCCGCTGAAGCTGCTGAAGCTGATCGAAGGCGAGCCGAAGCGTTATCGGCTCGACGGACCGTACAAACTGCGCTTCGGCTGGCAGCTTCGAGACGCCCGAGCAACGACTGCCCGCCGTCGAGAAACTGCTGCGCCGCCTGGCTCCAGCGAGTCTCACGGCCGCTGCGGGCCCCGCACCGTCGCGCGCTATACTGGCGCAATGAAGTTTCACGTTGCCTCGTTGGCTGCCGCGCTGATCGCGACCGCCTGCGGCGGACCCGCCCTTGCACAGCCCGCCACAGCGCCAACGCCCCCGATCCCTCTGTATCAGGTCGAGATTATTGTTTTTGCGCACCGCGACTTCGATGCCGGCGAAGAACGTTTCCCGCAGGAGCTCGCGCCGCTGCGCGCGGATCAAAACGACCCATTGCTCGAGGTGCCGCTATATGTGGAGCCGAGCCCGCCGTTGACCGCCGACCAGGCCGTCGCCGCCCCGCTCGAACCGGCGCCGGCGCCCGTGGAAGACCCGCTCGCGTTTCGAGTGCTGGCGCCCGAACAGCTGCAGCTGAACACCGAGTACCGCAAACTGACGAATGTCGCCGCCTACCGCACCGTGCTGCATGGCGGTTGGGTGCAGCCCGGCTTACCCGAAGACCAGGCCAAGCCGTTCGATCTCACTTTGCTCGGCGTGGCGAACCCGCGCGGCAACGTGCGCGTCTATCTCAGCCGCTATCTGCACGTGAGCCTCGACATCTCTTACCAGGACGGCACGGCTGCGGCCACCACGACGGCGGAGCCTTCGGGCAACGAGTTGCGCGAGGTTGCGCTTCCGCCGCGCTATCGCCTCACCACGGAACGGCAAACGCGCAGCGGCGAGCTGCACTACTTCGACCACCCCGCGTTCGGGGTGCTCGTGAAGGTTACGCCGGTGCAACCCGTCAATTCGGGTTCAACCGGCCGCCGACCCGCGGCTTGACGCCGGCGTTTCCGGCGCCGCGATGCGCGGGCCGGCGCTCTGCTCCGCGAGCGCCCGAGTGACGAGCACTTCTGCGTCGTCCTGCGTGCCCGGCGGACAACCGATCGATATCGACCGCACGGTGATGTGGCGGCTCGACCGCCCGCGCGGGTTGTGCAGCCCGAGCTGGCGCACGTTGTCGGCGATCTGATCCACGAGATGACGCATGTCGTCCGGTGTCTGGCCAAGCACAGCGGCCAACAACGTTCGATCGTCGTAACGCGCACAGAGATCGCCCGCGCGACGCAGCGTGCGCATGATCTGCGCACCGATCATGCGCTGGCACGAATCTGCGGCTTTGCCGCCGAACGTTTGACGATACGCGTCGAGCTCGACGATCTCGAACACGAGCAGCGTGACGAAGCGTTGATCGCGTCGCGCGATAGCGAGATCGCGGCGCAGCGTTTCCTGGAAGTGACCGAATCGCAGGAGCCCCGTCGTCGGATCGATCCTATCGAGGTTCGCGATCTTCTGTCGCGCTCGCCCGAGCTCACGCTGCAGAAGCGTGAGCTCGCCGTTCGTATCGCCAGCCTCGGTGGACGCGCCGTCGAGCTCGTGACCGTTCGCGACGGCGCCGGACACGGCCGCTTTGTGCACGCAAACGAAGTAGCGAATTTCGCCACGCGCGTTCGCGAGCGGCGCGACGTGGATATCGACGACCGACGCGCTGCCGTCCTTGCGCAGACTAGGCGACGGTGACACGGCAGGCCTCGGCACGGCCGATCGCACCCTTAAGTCGTTGCAACTCTGGCTCGCTGTCCGCTTCGCGCCGCAGCATCGACCAAGGATGGCCCGCAAGCTCGGCGGTCGAGTAGCCGGTCAGGTCCTCGTACGCGGGGTTTGCGTAGACGACCGGCAGACTCGAATCCTGCGCATCCACGACGAGGATGCCTTCAGAGCTCAGGGCGACGACTTGTTCGAGGAAGTGGCGGTTCAGGGATTTGATACCGTGCGCGTCCCTGCCGATTTCCATGCCGATTATGTTCGATCAGCGGCGCCACGCCGGTCTATGAAGTGCATCACAATGCCCAGGGCCCGGAGCCATCGAAAAGCCTGCCGAGGACGGTCGCGAGCCGCTCGAACCCGGCCGCCGTGAACCTCGAGATCTGGGCATCGATGGACCCGGCGTCCGGGGTGCGCCCGGCGGCGTAGTTCACAACGACGGCGCAGATCGCGTAGTCGATGCCGAGCTCGCGCGCCAGCACGGCCTCGGGCATGGCCGTCATGCCCACCATGGCGCAGCCGTCGCGCTGCATGCGGGTGATCTCGGCCGCGGTCTCGAGCCGCGGCCCCTGCGTCACGCCGTACGTGCCGGCGTGCAGAGGGTAGCCGCAGTCCGCCATCGCCGCTGCGATCTGCCCACGCAACACCGGGGAAAACGGCTCCGTGAAGTCGGCATGCACGACCGGCGCGCCCGCACCGCCAAACGTGGCGACGCGCCCCGAGGTGTAGTCGATCAGCTGGTCGGGCACGGCCAACTCGCCGGGCAGAAGGTCGGCGGCGATCGCGCCGACGGTATTCACGCCGATGCAGGTGCGAATTCCGCGTTGCTGCAACGCCCACAGGTTCGCGCGATAGTTGATCTCGTGCGGCGCAAACGCGTGACCCTCGCTGTGCCGCGCGATGCACGCGACGCGCGCGGCGCCGATCTTGACCGTGAGCACCGGGCTGCTCGGCTCGCCATACGGCGTCTTCGTCGGGCTGCGCGTCAGCACTTCGAGCCCGAGCCGTTCGAAGCCGCTGCCGACGATTAGCGCGCACCGCTCACTCATGCTCGGCACTCTCGTCGATAGCGTAGAGGCCGCGCAACTCGCGCCAGTACCCGAAGTAGTCCATGCCGCAGCCGAATACGTAGACGTCGTCGACCGCCAAGCCCGCAAAGTCGATCTTCGGCCGACGGCCCGCGTTCGCCACACGCTTCACGACCAGCGCGGCCGCGTACTGCTTCGCGACGCCGACGCGCGTGAGCTCCGCCTGCAGCGCGCGCAACGTGTGGCCGCGATCGAGGATGTCGTCGACGACGAGCACCGTGCGTCCCTTCAGCTTCGCGCTCGGCCGCATTCGCCACTTGAGCTCGCCGGGCGCGACACCGCCGCCGTAGCGCGTCACGTGCACGTAGTCGAACTCGTGCGGAAACGTAAAGCGCCGACACATCTCCACGGCGGTGAACACGCCGCCGTGCATGACGGCCAGCACGACGGGGTTCGCGTGCTTCAGCTGCGACGTGGCCTCGGCGACCATGCGGCGGATGGCCCGCATGACCTCGGCGGTCGAATACAGCCGGCGTGCGCGACGCCGCGCGGCGAGCGCCGCACTCGCGCGCGCCGCAGCGTCAACCTTCGAGGTCGAGCTTCGGGCGCTTGGTGAGCGCGCTGACTGCGGCGCTCGCTTTCTGCCACTCGGCCGAGGCATGCAGAGTCTCCCAGTCGAACGTGCCGCGACCGTGCAAGCGCGTGAGGCGCAGCTGGGCCGACGGATTCACAAAGCCCTTCAGCGACTCGAGCACCACGGGCACCTGCTCGGGCGAGTTGCACAGCAGCACGAGATCGCAACCGGCGTCGAGCGCGAGCCGCACGCGCTGCTCGACGGGCCCGACGACGGCCGCACCGACCATGCTGACGTCGTCGGTGATGACGGCACCCGTGAACTTGAGCGCGCCGCGCAGCTGGTCGTTGATCCACCAACTCGACAGGCTCGCGGGTTTCGGGTCGACGGCCGGAAAGCTCACATGCGCGATCATGGCTGCCGGCAGGCCGGCGCCGATCAGCTCGCGGTACGGCAACAGGTCCTCCGCGATGTCGTCGTAACTGCGCCGGTCGACGGCGAACTCCGTGTGCGAATCGCTGCGCGCGCCGGCGTGCGTCGGAAAATGTTTGGCCGTGACGGCCATTCCCGCACGCTTCGCGCCGGCCGCGAACCGTCGCGCCAACGCGGCCACGGCGCGCGCGTCCGAATGCAACGCGCGGTCGCCGATGACCTCGGACAGGCCGAGATCGAGATCGACGCACGGCGTGAAGCTCATGTCGATACCCACGGCGCGCAACTCGGCGGCCATGAGCCAGCCGAACGCGCCAGCAGTCTTCAGCGCCTTGTCGCGATTCTCGTCGTACAGATGGCCGAGTGTGCGTAGCGGCGGCAGCCTGAAGAACGGCTCGCGGAAGCGCTGCACACGCCCGCCCTCGTGGTCCACCGTCACGAGCAGCGGCGGCTGGCGAAGCGCGTGGATCTCGGCGACGAGCTCGCGAATCTGCGTGAGACTCTCGAAGTTGCGCGTGAACAGAATGACACCGCCGACCAGCGGCGAGCGCAGCCATTCGCGCTCGTCCGCGGCAATCGCGGTACCGCGGAGATCGATCATCAACGGGCCGAGCGACACGATCGTCCTTAAGCTGCCGCTACGAGATCTCGACGGCCGTTCCCGCGGGAACGAGATCGAACAGCTCGACGATGTCGCCGTTGCGCATGCGAATACACCCGATCGAGCCCGGCACGCCGTGCGGCTCGCTGTCCGGCATGCCGTGGATATAAATGTAGCGGCGCATTGTATCCACATTGCCGAGCCGGTTCCTGCCGACCTCGGTGCCGGACAGCCACAGGATCCGCGTCAGGATCCAGTCGCGCTCCGGGAACTGCACTTTCAGCTCTGGCGTGTAGATCTCGCCGGTCGGTCGCCGGCCGCGAAACACGGTGTTCGCCGGCGCGCCGGCGCCGATCTTGGCGCGAATCACGTGCCGCCCGAGCGGCGTCTTCAAGCTACCGCTCACCTCGCCGGCGCCGTGTTTCGACGTCGACACGGGGTAGCTCTTCCACGGCGCTCCGTCACGCAGCAGATCGAGCCGCTGTGCGGCGAGCGTGATGGCGATCGTCAAGGGCGTCGTTCTGCGTCTGTCCATGCGCTGAACGGATGCTCGACTAAACTCACGTTGTAGTAGCGGCGCAGGTGCGTGACCTCTGCGCCGAGCCAGGCGGGACGGGGAAACACCTGATCCTCGGCGTCGAGCTCGAGCTCCGCGACGATCAGCCCTTTATTGGTGCCACTGAACTCATCGACCTCCCACTCGAAGCCACCGAAGTCGACGTAGTGGCGGGTCTTCTCGACGAGGGGACCCGGGCAGAGCGTGAGCAGTTCGCGCGCCTCGTCGACCGGGATTGCGTACTCGTACTCGAGCCGCGACGCGACGAGGCCTCCGGATTTGATGTTCAGGTGCGCCTCATCCCCGGCGACGCGGACTCGCACGGACACGCGCTCGCTGCCGGCGAGATACCCCTGGCTCATGGCCTGATGCCTAGAGCTAAGCGCGCGCCAGGCGTCGCTTCTGAGCAGGAACTTACGCTCGATCTCGCGGGGCATGCACCGAAGGCTTAAGCGGGCCGGCCGTTACGGCCAGCGTCGCCGCATCCTACCATCGGCGCGAGCCGTGGGCGGCAGTAGGCGCGCGCGGAACGCGATCTTCAGGTCGTATAGGCCTGCGAGGTCGTGTCTCCGCCGCGCCCTGTCCAGTTCGTGTGGAAGAACTGGCCGCGCGGCGCGTCGATGCGCTCGTACTGATGCGCGCCGAAGTAGTCGCGCTGGGCCTGCAACAAATTCGCCGGTAGCCGCTCGGCGCGGTAGCCATCCCAAAAGGCCAGCGCCGCGCCCAAGCACGGCACCGGAATGCCGGCGCCGACGGCCGCGACGACCACGCGGCGCCACGCCGCCTGCCGGCTCTCGACGGCCTGTTTGAAGAACGGGTCGAGCAGCAGGTTCACGAGACCGCGATCGCGGTCGAACGCTTTCCTGATGTCGTCCAGGAACGCGGACCGAATGATGCAGCCGCCGCGCCAGGTCTGCGCGATCGCGCCGAAGTCGAGGCTCCAGTGGTGCGACTGCGCGGCCGCGCGCAGCAGCTGATATCCCTGCGCGTAACTGACGAGCTTGGCCGCGTACAGCGCCTGGCGCAGGTCGTCGACGATTCGTTGTCGTTCGCCGGCGATCGGCCCGCCGCTCGCACCGAGCCGCTTCGCGGCGGCCACTCGCTCGTCCTTCGTCGCCGCGAGGCAGCGCGCGAACACGGCCTCGCCGATCAGCGTCAGCGGCATGCCCTCCTCGAGCGCGACCGTTACGGTCCACTTGCCGGTGCCCTTCTGACCGGCCACGTCGAGAATCGAGTCGAGCACGGCTTCGCCGCGCTCGTCGCGAAACGCGAGGATGTCGCGCGTGATCTCGATCAGGTAGCTGTCGAGCTCGCCCAAGTTCCAGTCGGCGAACACGCTCGCCATCTCGGCGTTGCTCATTCCCAAGCCCCGCTTCATGAGGTCGTAGGTCTCGCCGATGATCTGCATGTCGCCATACTCGATGCCGTTGTGGACCATCTTCACGAAGTGGCCCGCGCCGTCGGCGCCCATCCATGCGCAGCACGGCGCGCCTTCCGGCGTGCGCGCGGCGATCGCCTCGAAGATCGGCCGAATGTGCGGCCACGCCGCCGCGCTGCCGCCCGGCATCAGCGACGGCCCGTTGAGCGCACCCTCCTCGCCGCCCGACACGCCGGAGCCGACGTACAGCAGGCCCTTCGCCTCGACCTCGTGCGTGCGCCGAATCGTGTCGGTGAAGAGGCTGTTGCCGCCGTCGATCAGGATGTCGCCCGGCGCGAGCAGCGGCGTCAGGCTGTGCGAGCAGCTCGTCGACGGCCTGGCCGGCCTTCACGAGCATGATGACCTTGCGCGGCCGCGCGAGCGCGGCGACGAACGCTTCGAGCGTCACGGCGCCGACGAACTTCTTGCCGGCACCGCGACCCGCGAGGAACTGCGTGACCTTGGCGCTCGTGCGGTTGTGCACGCACACGCGAAAGCCTTTGCTCTCCATGTTCAGGGCCAGGTTCTCGCCCATTACGGCGAGGCCGATCAGACCGATGTCGCATTGCGGCTCGTTCATCGTTGCTTCTCTTTCGGCAGTTGCCGGTGATTGTCGAGCGCGGCGAGCACATGCGCCACCTGCGCCGCTGTCGTCAGGGCGCCGTCGATCTCGATCGCGTGCTCGTCTTCGGCTGGGGGCTCGAGCGCGGCAAGCTGGCTGTCGAGCAGCGCCGCCGGCATGTAATGGTCGCGCCGCTGCTTCAGACGCGCGGCGAGTGCGGCCCGTTCGAGCCGCGGCCACACGAACGTCACGGCGCCGGCGCGCGCGCGAATCAGGTCGCGGTAGCTGCGCTTCAGCGCCGAGCACGAGACCACGGCGCCGCGCGGACCGGCCGCGACGAGCGCGTCGGCCACACGCCTCAAGAACGGCTCGCGATCGCTGTCATCGAGCGAAATGCCCGCACGCATTTTCGCGACGTTGGCTTCGCGGGTGCAGCGTGTCGCCTTCGACGAACGGAAGGTCGAGCGCGGTCGCGAGCTCGCGACCGAGCGTCGATTTGCCGCAGCCGCTGACGCCCATGATGACGATCGCGCGCGTCACTTCGACCGGTCGGCCGCGAGGTCGAACAACCGCATGTACTCCGCGCTGTCCGCGGCACCCAAGCCCGCGGCCACGAGCATCCGGTGCAGATCCGCGATCAGCGACGTGACCGGCAACGGCACGCGCTTCGCGAGCGCGGCCGCCTGCACCGTCTCCAAGTCCTTCAGCATGTTGTCGATGCGGCCCGTCGGCGTGAAGTCCCGCCGCGCGAACTTCGCCATGAACTCCTGCATGATCCGCGAGTCGGCGCGGCCGCCCGCGAGCGCGGCCGGTATCTTCGTCGCGTCGACGCCGTGCTGCTCTGCGAAGCGCACGGCTTCCGCCACCGCGAAGAAGTGCGTCGCGCAGAAGATCTGGTTGATGAGCTTCACCGTTTGACCGGAACCGGGGCCGCCGAAATGCGTGAAGCGGGCGGACAGGTGCTTCAGCAGCGGCTCCGCGCGCGCGACATCGGCCGCGCTGCCGCCCACCATCAGCGTCAGCGCGCCGCGTGCGGCCGCGGGCGCGCCGCCCGATAGCGGCGCGTCGACGAAGCCCATGCCCGTCTCCGCGGCGAGACGCGCCGCGAGCGCGGCCGTGCGGCCGGGGTCGATGCTCGACATGTCGACGAGCAGGTTGTCCTTCGCCGCAGCGGCCGCCACGCCGTCGGTGCCGAACACGGCGCGCTCCACGACGTCGGCGCTGTTCAAGCTCGTGATCGCGAACTCCGCCGCGGCCGTGGCATCGCGCGGCGAGGCCGCGACCCGCGCGCCGCGCGCCGCGAGTGCGCGGCACTTGTCGGGCGCCACGTCGTACACGGCAACCGTGGCGCCCACGTCGAGCAGCCGGCCCGCGATCGCGGAGCCCATGACGCCGACGCCGATGACCGCGACCTGCATCACGCGCCTCCGCGCACGGACGCGCGCTCGACGAGCGTCAGACCCACGTCCACGATCTCAGGCGCGTGCGCCGCGCCCGGCGGCAGCAAGTCGAGGATCAGCCGGCCGGTTCGCAGGCCGAGCGCGTGAAAGTCCACGTGAATCGTCGTCAGCGGCGGATTGATCTCGCGGCCGATCTCGAAGTCACCGAAGCCGACGACCGACAGCTCTCGGGCACGGCCACCCCGCGGCGCTGGCACTCCATGACGATGCCGACGGCGGACAGATCGGACACTGCAAACACGGCGTCGATACGCTTCTCGAGCAACAGCGGCGCGACAGCCGCGCCGTGGTCGAAGCTCACGGGCGCATGGCCGTGCCGCACCACCAGCTCGGTCGGCCGGCCGCTGCGCGCGAGCTCGTCCTCGAAGCCGCGCATACGTTCCTCGCCCCGATGGTCGATCACGTCGCCTTCGTTCGAGCTCGCGGTCGCACCGATGCGGGCGAAACCTTTGCCGATCAGGTAACGCGCGGCCGTGCGCCCCACTTCGTAGTTCGAGAAGCCGACGGCGTGCTCGATCGGCCGGCGCGGCAAGTCCGCGATCTCGATGACCGGAATGCCGGAGGCCAGCAACATCTTGGCCGCTTCGCGGCTGTGGATCGAGCCGGTCAGCACGATCGCCTCGGGTCGGCGCGCGAGCAGGTTCTTCAGCTGCCGCTCCTCCTCGCTCACGGAGTACTCCGTGTAGGCGATCAAGCAGGTCGTAGTCGGCCGGGCGCAGCGCGTCGGTCAGGCCGTGGGCCACGGCCGCGAAGTTCGTGTTCGTCAGGGTCGGGAAGCATCAGCGCGATGAACCCGGTGCGGCGGCTCGCGAGGCTGCCGGCCGCGCGGTCCGGCACGTAACCCAAATCGGCGATCGCCTTGCGCACGCGCGCGCGCGTCTCAGGCTGAACGAGGTCCAAGTCGCGGATCACGCGCGACACCGTCATGTGCGACACGCCGGCGAGCCGCGACACCTCGCGGATCGTCGGCCGGCGGCCGGGCCGGGCGGGGCCGTCGCCGCTCTTGTCGACTCGTTTCTTGCGTGCCCGGGTCATGGTTGCTCTGCGACCACAGCGGCTTCAAGCCGCGGCAGCCGTTACGCGGAGTGCTCGACCGCGTTGCCTTCGCTCACGACATGATAGAAGCGCCCTTCGAACATCTCCATGAGCTCGAGCGTTACGGCCCGCGCCTCGGCCCGGACCGGCGAAGCGATGGCCTCCTCCAGCGCGGCTTCCGAGGGGTAGTCGATCTGCTGGATCATGACGATCGGCGGCGCGTCGGCGTCGGCGGTCGCGACCTTCAGGAGACGCACGTTGCGCGCGTGCGGAAACCGCCGCCAGAGGGGCGCCAGCCGTTGCTCCACGCCTTCGAAGAACCGAGCCTCGCAGCCGGGCGTGATGCGACCCTCGAAAATGGCCGTGCGCGTGATCATCGGTAACCCTCGTTGATCGCGAGGTGCAGCTTCACGACCTTGGACCGGTCGCCCGCCCGCTCGAGCGCGGCGACCGCATCCGCTAAGCGGATACGTGCCGGACAGGATCGGCGCCACGTCGATGGCCTCGGACACGATCAGCTCGCACGGCGCGCCGGAACTCGTCGTTGGCGCGGAACGCGCCGACGAACTCGATCTCGCGCGTCTGCAGCACGTTGACCGGCACGGGCGCCGTGCCCGGCGGCAGCATGCCGACCTGCACGATGCGGCCGCCGCGGCGGATGACCTTGAACAACGAGGCGAGTGCCACGGCGGCGCCCGACACCTCGAGCGCCACGTCGAAGTAGCCGCCGTCGACCTCGAACTCCGCGAGGCCGCGAGCGTCGCTCGCGACGTTGACGGTGCGCGTCGCGCCCATCTGCGTCTTCGCAACCGCCAGCGGCGCGTCCACGACGTCGGTCGACACGACCTCGGCCGCGCCGGCGAACCGCGCCGCGCGTGCCGTCAGCAGGCCGATCGGGCCGGAGCCCGTCACGAGCACGCGCTTGCCGAGCAGCGGCCCGGCGCGATTCACGGCGTGCAAGCCGACGGACAACGGCTCGGCGACGGACAGCCGCAGCAGATCCGTGGTCCGAAGGCACCGGCACGATCTGGTCCTGGCGCAACACGAGGTGCTGCGCGAACCCGCCCTGCACGTGCGGGAAGCGCCCCGCGCTGCCGAGGAACAGCATGTTCGTGCACAGATTCGCGCGCCCGGCGCGGCAGTAGTGGCACGTGAGGCACGGGCGCGCGGGGTCGAGCGCGGCTTTGCTGCCGGGCTCGATGCCCTTGACGCCGGAGCCGACCTCGACGACGACGCCGGAGATCTCGTGCCCGAGTGTCAGCGGCTCGCGAACGAAGAAATCGCCGACCGCGCCGCGATGGTAGTAGTGCAGGTCCGAGCCGCAGATGCCGCCGTAGGCGACCGCAACGCGGACCTCGTCGGGCGCGAGCGCCGGCTCGGCACGCGGCTCGATCCTCGAACGTCCTTGGCCCCGTGACACACCGCCGCGAGCATGCAAACACCCTGTCGTGCGCTAGAATGTGCACGTTAACAAGTTTCCCCTTCGAATGCAGCCGACGAACCCTTTCAGCCTGGCCGGGCGAACGGCCCTAGTCACCGGCGCTGGCCGCGGCATCGGCTTTGCGCTCGCGACCGCGCTCGCGCAGGCCGGCGCCCGCGTCGTGATCAACGGCCGGTCGCGGCCCGCGCTCGAAGCCGCCGCCGCGCGAGCTGCGCAAGCACGGCGGCGCGGTCGACATCGCCGCGTTCGACGTCACGGACGCGGCGCAGGTCAACGCCGGCATCGCCGCGATCGAAGCGAACGTCGCGCCGCTCGACATTCTCGTGAACAACGCGGGCATCCAGCGCCGCGCGCCGCTCGAGAAGTTCAGCGACGCGGACTGGCGCGAGCTGATGAGCGACGAACGTCGACAGCGTGTACTACGTGAGCAAAGCCGTCGCGCCGCACATGATCGCGCGCGGCCACGGCAAGATCATCAACATCGGCAGCGTGCAGTGCGAGCTCGCGCGGCCCGGCATCGCGCCGTACACGGCGTCGAAAGGCGCGGTCAAGAATCTGACGAAAGGCATGTGCGCCGACTGGGCGCGCTACGGTTTGCAGATCAACGCGCTCGCCCCCGGCTACTTCGCGACGCCGCTGACGAAGGCGCTGATGGAAGATCCGGTGTTCGACGAGTGGCTGCGCAAGCGCACGCCGGCCGGACGCTGGGGCAAGCTCGAGGACCTGCACGGCGCCGTCGTGTTCCTCGCGTCGAGCGCGTCGGACTTCGTGAACGGCCAGACGCTGTACGTCGACGGCGGCATGGTCGCCGTCGTATAGGAAGATTGCATGAGCTCTCCGCGACCGGTTGCGCTGCAACTAGCCCCCTTCTCCAAGTACCTCGAGTCGGCGCTGAACGCCCGATTCGAGATCGTGCGCTGGTGGGAACTCGATGCTGGTGCGCAGCGGGCGTGGCTCGCGAGCCACGCGGGCAGCGTTCGCGCGATCGCAACCGGCGCACAATTCGGCTGCCCCAATGAGCTCATGGCGTCGTTGCCGGCGCTCGGCATCGTGTCCGTGAACGGTGTGGGCATCGACAAGATCGATCTGCCCGTTCGCGCGTTCGCGCGGCGTGCGCGTGGGCAACACGCCGGGCGCACCGACGATCGACACGGCCGATCTCGCCGTGGGCCTCGTGATCAGCCTGCTGCGCGGCCTGCCCGCGGCCGACGCGTACGTGCGCGCGGGCCGCTGGCCAGAAGGCGATCTGCCGCTCACGCGCAGGGTCACGGGCTGCGTGTTCGGCATCGTGGGCTTGGGGAGCATCGGCTCCGCCGTAGCCTCCCGCCTCGCGCCCTTCGGTCCGATCGTGTACACGGGTCCGAACCGAAAGCCCGTCGACTATGCGTACGAGCCCGATCTGCTGGTACTCGCGAAGCAGTCGGATGTGCTCGTCGTCACGTGCCCCGCGAATGCCGCGACACGTCATCTGATCGGCACCGCAGTGTTTGCCGCGCTCGGCCCCGCAAGCTATCTCGTCAACGTCGCGCGTGGATCCGTCGTGGACGATGCGGCGCTGATCGTGGCGCTCGAAGCAGGCACCATCGCCGGTGCCGCGCTCGATGTGTATCAGAACGAGCCGCACGTGCCGGAGCCGTTGCGACAGAACTTAAAGACCGTGCTGACGCCGCACATGGCGAGCGGCACGGTCGAGGGGCGCAAGCACATGGCGGACATGATGCTCGCGAACCTCGATGCCTTTTTTGCCGGCGAGCCGCTGCCGACGGCAGTGGTCTGACCAATCGAACACCGATAGAAAGGAGACTGCAGAATGGCGAAGAAAACCCTGCGGCAGGTGCTGGAAGAAGCCAAGAGCTGCATCGTGGCACCGTGCGTGTACGACTGCGCGTCGGCGCGCGCCGTCGAGATGGTCGGCTTCAAGGCCATGATGCTCTCCGGCGGCGAAGTGTCGATCGCGATGAACGGCGTGCTCGACTACGGCTTTTCCGGGCTCGCCGACGTCGAATGGATCACGAGCCGCATCTCGCACACGTGCTCGTTGCCGCTCGCGGCCGACATCGAGGACGGCTTCGGCGGGCCGCTCGCGGTGTACCGCTCCGCCAAACGCATGGCGATGGCCGGCGCCCAGGCGTTGCAGCTCGAGGACTCGGCCGACATGGAGGAATCCACGAAGCTGCTGCCGCGCGAGCAGTACTACGCGAAGGTCCGCGCCGCACTGGCGGCGCTCGAAGGCACGAACTGTTTCCTGATCGCGCGCACGAACGCCGATCCGGCGACCGAGCTCGACGAAGGCATCGAGCGCTGCCGCGAAGCGGTCAAGCTCGGCGCGCAGATGACCACGGTCGTGAAGCTCACGAACCTGAAAGACGCGACCTACGTCGCCAAGCAGAGTGCCGGGCTGGAAAATGTACCCGGACGTCGCCGGCAAGGACGGCGTGGCCGAAGTCACCGTCGAGGACATCTACCCGCTCGGCTTCAACTTCCTGACGATGCACTACACGCTGAAGGCCGCGATGGACGGCATGCTCGAGCACGGGCGGCACAACTTCGCGCAGCAGGGGTCGCTGTACACCTGCGACAAGAAGGACGCGACCGGCATCATGGGCATGAGCGCCACGCCGCTGTTCGATCCGCACGGCTACATGGAGCTCGAGACAGCGCTTCAGCTTGAAGAAGAAAGACTTCACGATCGTCGGCAAGGAAGTCGAGGGCTACCCCGAAGGCTTCGTGAAAGTGCCGATCACCGATCGGTTCTAGCTGTTATCTCTTTAGGGCCGCGCCCCTACGCCCCGCCGCGTAACACGCGGTAGGGGCGCCAGGCGAACGCGAGCAGCGTGAACATGATCGGCGCCGGCACCGCGACCACGATCGCGAGCGAGTAGCGGATGTCGGCCGGGTTCTTGAACACGTAATCGGTCATGAGGCCGACCACCGTGGGGCCCACGCCGAGCCCCACGAGCGTGATCAGCGTGATGTAGAGGGCCGTGACCTGCGCGCGCGCGCGGTTCGGCACGATCAGCTGGATCGACGTGCCGGCGCATGCGTACGGCGTGTTCGACAGAAAGATCGCCGGCGCGAGCAGCGCCAGCATGAGCTCCGGCGACGGCATCAGCGGCGCGAGCCCGCCGAACACGCCGCAACCGACGAAGCCGAACGCCGCGACCTTCAGCGGCGCGTCGAGATGGCCGCGGCGCGCGAGCCGGTCCGTCATCCAGCCGCCGAAGAACGCGCCCGCCGTGCCGAAGATCAGCACGATGAGGCCGAACGAGAGACCGGCCTGCCTCGGGTTCCAGTCGAACGTGCGCTGGAACATGGAAGGCGTCCAGACGAAGAACGTGTACGACACGAGCGTGACCATGCAGAAGCCCGCGAACATCGGAGCCAACGCGCGGGCGCGCTCGCGCACGATCGCAAACACTTCGCCCGGAGAAAGCGGCATCTGTGCGCCGCGACCGCGTCGCGCGGGCTCCTTCAGCAGCAGGAACAGCGGGACGAGCAACAGACCCGGCGCGCCGATGATCACGAACGCCGCCTGCCAGGGCTCGAAACCCTCCAACAACCCGCTCGACAGCACCGAGGACGTCGCGAGCCACTGCAGCAGGAAGCCGCCCGCGATGAGCCCCACGGCCTGCCCGACGGGTGCGCTCATGAAAAACGCGCCGATGGCGCGACCGAGTTTCTCGCGCGGGAAGTAGTCGCTCATCATCGAGAGGCCGGCCGGCGTGACCGTGGCCTCGCCGACGCCCACACCGACGCGCGTCAGGAACAGCTGCGCATAGCTGCGCGCGAACCCGGAGCCCATCGCGAACAGACTGAAGAACAGCAGCGAGACGCCCATGATCAAGCGGCGCTGATAGCGGTCCGCGAGCCAGCCGAGCGGAATGCACGCGAGCGTATAGAAGATGCCGAACGCGACGCTCTGCAGCATCGCGAACTGCGTGTCGTTCAACGAGAACGCCTGCTTCAGCGGCCCGACCGTGAGATTGATGACGGTGCGGTCGAACTGCGACACGACCGAGGCCAGCGCCATCAAAATGACGAGCCACCAGGCGGCCTTGGCGCTCGGCCATGCGGCGCCGGAATCGGAAGATGAAACGGGATTTGCCACGGTCTGAACCCCCTTGGTCTTCTTGTTCTGTTCCGCCAGCCGCGCAGAATGTTACCGTTCACGTTAGCATTGCTTTGCGCGCTGCGCCACCCGCGGCCGGAGGGAGACCGATGCAAATTCGAACCGTGATCTTCCGCGTGGTGCTGCTCGGCGCGAGCGCCGTGTGCTTGCGCGCCGCCGCCGCGCGCGGCGGCGCAGGACTGCTCCGCCCACGGCGCGATGAACTTCATCTGCGGCGTCGACGCTGCGGAAGACAGCGTCGCCATACCCGGCACGCATTGGCTGATCGCGAGCGGCTTGGCTTTCGGCACACCGAATAGCTTGAAGCGCATCGACACCACGAGCGGCCGCGTCGATGCGCTGTATCCCGCAGGCGCCGCGAACCGGCTCGACGCGCGAACCTACCCCGCGTGCTCCGGCCCGCCGGATCCGAACACGTTCTCGACCGGCGGCCTCGCGCTGCGCGCCATGGCTCGCAATCGCGCGTTGCTGTACGCCGTGCACAGCGGCGGGCGCGATTCGATCGAGGTATTCGAGATCGACGCCTCCGGCGCGGCGCCCACGGCGACGTGGGTCGGCTGCATCCCGATGCCGGAGCGCACGGACGCGAACGCGGTCACCGCGCTACGCGACGGCGGCGTCGCGATCGCGAGCATGGACGACGGCAGCGCCGACCGCATGGCGCGGCACGTCGCGGGCGAGGCGCTCGGCGCCGTCTACGAATGGCACGCTCGCTCGGGTTTGAAGCAACTGCCCGGCATCAAGCTGCGCGGCGGCAACGGCATCGTGGAATCGGCCGACGGGCGCTCGCTGTTCGTCAGCGCGTGGTCCGGTGGCGAGATCGTGCGGATTCGCCGCGACGGCCGCGCGCCGCCGAAGTCGATCAAGCTCGACTTTCTGCCGGACAATCTGAAGTGGGCCGCGGACGGCTCGATCCTCGTCGGCGGCCAACGAGCGCCGGTCAGCACCATCGCCAATTGCACGGGCGCGACCTGCATCGACGATTGGCTGATCGCCAAACTTGATCCGCGAACGCTGAAGTCGCGCACGCTGGTCGACGGCAAAGGCACGCCCGTCGTGAACTACGCAACCGGCGCCACGGAGCTCAACGGCTCGCTGTACATCACGAATCGCGGCACGGGCCGCATCGGCGTGATCCGCCTGAAGGACGTGCGCCCCGGCGCGGTCATCCGTGTCGGCGGTTCGTCGGACTGATGGTCTGCGAGCTAACTCTCAGTGCCGCCGATGATCACGAAGCCCTCACGACGGGCGGCCGCGGCCAGGCGATCGTCGAGACAGACAAAGTCGAGCGTCGACGGATTGTGATCCGCGGCCGTTACCGCGGCGGCAAGCTGGAGGCTATCGGCGGTGCGAAGGGGGGTGCACGCGCAAAAGGCGCTCGGCGGTGCGGCGAACCGCGTCGGACGGCACGATTTCCTGCCATGAGTCGACCAGGGCCAGCATGCGTTCACGGTCGGGCTCGTCAGCGATGAGCGGAATGATTGCGGACGCGTCCCAAAAGCGCATCGCGATTCGATGCCTCAGCGATCATCTGCGCGATCTTCGCGCAATGCTTCGGCGAGACGTGCCTTGCGCGGCAGGGGTCTCAATTTGGCGCGCAGCTTGTTCGCCGACAACGGCCGCTTCGGCGGACGGACGATGCCTTGGGCTTGAAGCAGTGCGAGCCGGTTAGGACCACGATCCGTGCTCTCGATACGCTCCAGTCTTGCGATAGGAACATCACGATCGTAGATCACGACAGCGTGGCCCGCCCGCACCCTGCGCAGATACGCGCTCAGGTTGTTCTTGAGCCTCGAGACCGAGCCTTTTCCATATGGCTATATAGCTACGAGGTCCGAAGAATCAATCACGCAGAACTAGCCTGGTTTGCATCCCCTAGCGCTTCAGCGAGAACCGGGCGATACGATCGTCATTGCTGCTGACCCAGACATCGTCGCCCACGCGCATGGCCGAGCTCACGCGCTGCATCGCAGCTGTTTGATCCGCGCCGCCGAGTCGCGAGAACGCTAGCGTCGTGGGATCCACTTCCAGCACCGACCAGCCGGATGCACAGCCTGCGCCACTGCACACCGCGGGCGCGACGTAGTTCGGGCCGGCGGTCAGGAGCTTGCCATCGGGGGCCCAGTGGACGTTGTCCGGCCGAATCGGCACCGACACTACACGCTTGGTCGGAGGCGTCGCGCGGCGATCGAAACGGACCACTTCCTGCGAACCGATGGCGGCGACGAACACGTAGCGCTCGTCCTTCGAGACATCGATGCCGTTCGGCAGCGACAGCTCGGTGCCGGCGAGCGGCTGCAGCTGGCCGCCCGGATGCCACTCGAACAGCCGGCCGGTGATTCCGGCCGGGGCACCTTGAGCACCCTGGTAGTTCTGATCCCGCATTCTGGTCGTCACGAAGCCGCCGTCGGCGAGCCGCGCGACGCTATTGAAGTAACCGTCCTGCTGCAGAAGGACGCAGCCCTTCCAGGTCAGGACAGGCGCCGGGCCCCGCAGGTCGAGATCGTAGATTTCGATGGCTTCGCGCGCGCCGTGACTCGTGGTGTAGAGGCTGAACCGTCGGGGCGAAGTTTCGGCCAGGCTCAAGCCGTGCGTATCGAAGGCCTGCAGGTTCAGCGGGCCGGGGCAGTCAGGATAGGCGCTCGTGTCGTGCTGCAGCCTGAACGTGGCGCCGTGGATGAGCTCCGACTGCGTCCGTGCCGCAGCATCGATCAGATACAGGTGACCGGGTGCACGATGGCCGGACACAAGCAGAAAGCCGGTGGAGCCCAGGTTCAGGACGTCTTCCGGGACCACGAGACCACAGATGTAGGTCAGGCCCTGCTCGTCGTGACAGTCGGGCGAAGGCGCTGCCGCCTGCGGGGCAGGCGCACCACTCGATGCCGGTGGCGCGATGGTCGCGTTCTGCGCGAAGACGGGGGATGTGCCGCCGCCAAGGAAAAGAACAACGGCAACGCTCACGACGGCGAGCACTTCGCCCAAGACACACAGAGAACGGGTCGACACGATTTTCGTCTTGTCCATTGGAGGTTCCTCTCCGCAAACCTAGCTTTTGTGCCCCATCTTAGCTCGTCGCTCATCCGCCAGGCCCGCATATCGCGACGCACGAAGCGGGCCGAAGTACTCCGTGAAAAAACTCTTCTCTCGCCTTAGCGACAAACCCAAATCCGTCATCAGGTCATCGACGTAGTGAGATATGTGCGGCCCGATGAACCCCTCCGTGCCGCGATTCGGAAAATGGCGCTCCGCCCACGCGTGGACCCGATCGATCTCCGCGTTCATGTCCGCCGCGCTCGGCAAGGCCAGTGAGCCCAAGAAATGCTCGCAGAGCCAATGGGCGCCGATCTCCGCGGTCAACTGGCACGCAAACGAGGACGCGTAGCCCACGAAGCCGAGGTTTCGCACGGTGGGCGGCAGTATCTGGCGGTAGAGTCGCGGGTAGCCGTCACGAGCGATCTCGCGCTGCAGCTCCTCGCTCAATAGCGAGAGGCTCTGATACCAGCCGGTCGCAAAGATGACGACGTCGACCGGAAGCGCCGTGCCATCCGAGAGCTTGACGCCGGCTTCCTGGAACTGGCTGATCTCACCTCGCACGATCTGCGCCTTACCCGCGTTGACGACGTCATAGAAGTCCCTACCGACACCGGCCTTCTCGATGCCCAACGGGAGCCGTTCGTCCGGAATCAATGCGGCCGGCATCTGGTGGTCTTTGCGCCAGCCCAAGCCAATGAGCGTCCACCAAAGCCACACGAGGGGCTTCCCCACGCTGTGCATCAACAGCGCCCCTGCACTCGCGTGGTGGTAGCGCAGAAACAGCGCCATCAGTCGCGACGTCACCAGCCAGTCGCCGGGAATTCGGCCGCCCGGCAAGAACCGCGGCGCCATCCATTGGGCGCGCCGGTATACCAAGGTCGGATTGAGGCCTTGATGAGCGGCGTAGGTCGCGCAGTCATAGGCGGATTTGCCACCGCCCACGACGATGACTTTGTCGTTCGAACCATACGACGATGACGTGACTTCGCTGGAGTGCAGCACCCGGCCCCGAAATTTCTCGATGCCTGGAACGGTCGGGAGCTTCGCGCGATGAAAGACGCCGTTGCACACGACGACATGGTCGAACTCGCCCTCGTAGCCGGCCCCCTGACCGCCGGCCGCTCGACACTTCACCGAAAACGTCGCGTTGTCTCGCTGCGAGCGGGCGATGGAAATCACTTCTTGTCCGAATCGGATCCGCTCTCGAACCTCGAACCGATCCGCGTACGACTCCAGGTAGCTGCGCACCTCATCTGCGCGAGGGTACAACTCGGTTTCCGGCGGATACGGGTGGTCCGAGAACTCATACGTGTGCCGCGAGTTGTTCGTGCGCAGGCCGGGGTAGGTGCGCGAGGGGGCCCATGTGCCACCTAAGTCGGCGTCCTTCTCGAGAACGCACACCTCGAAGCCGTCCTGAGCCAGGGTCTTGGCTGTGACGAGGCCTGCGATGCCCGCGCCCACGACGGCGACGGTTTTCTCGTTTTTCCTGCCGCTCGAGATAGGTCTAGCGCTTCAGCGGTAGTAGGCGAGACCGGTCAGGAAGCTCGACACTTCGGCAAATGTGTCCGATCGCGTGATGGGCCAGTGCAGCAGCAGTTGGCCGAACACGATCGCGCCGCCGACCTTCGAGGCGAAGCTCAACTTGCCGTTCGTGCGCCAGTCGTGGACCACAATCGCGGTGGCGATCGCGGCCATCGTGAGGTACGTCGCTAGCACCGGCAGGTAGTCGAGCTGGCCCAGCACCTGATACGTGCGATTGATGCCGGGCGGCAACAGCGGAATCGTCGCGAACAGAATGAGTCGCCGGTGATTCTCGGGGTTACGCACCTGCCGAATCGCGAGCGTGAAAAGAACACCGAAACCAACGAGCGCCGCCAGCGAGAGATACATCAGGTCGTAGTAGAAGGGCACCTGCGGGTTGGCGTGGCTCATGCCGAGCTCCGTGATCAGCATGCCGGCGAAGAGCACCGCAGTGCCGAGCGCGATGCCGAACGTGCCGAGGCTCCGATGCAACGCGACGTTCTTGACGTTGATGAGCCACGTCTGAACCATCAGCAACGTCATCCAGCTGATGAACGTCACGCCGTGCAGGTGCACGACGGGCGGCATGGTCGTCGGGCTGTTCGTCAGATAGCGCTGCAGCGCGGCGAGGCTGAAGCCGCCGAAGACGTAGAGCGCCATAACAGCGGCAATCCAGAAGTAGAACGAAGGATGGAAACTCCTTCTCTCGACGTATTCAGCTGGCACGCTCGACATGATTCGTTCTCCGTAAAGTGTTCTTATCGCCGACGCTCCGCGCTACTTGGCGGGTAGGAACCTGCCCGTCACCACGCGCTGGTATTTTGCGCCAACGAGAATCGGGAAGGCCGATTCGCCGTTTTGGTACGGGAGCGGCAGGTGATCTTTCTTGGCCACATCGGCATCAGGATCGAGGTACCGCACCGATCCCCACGACTGGCTGAACAGATAGAGAACGCATTGATAGAGATCGGGGGCGTCGACGGCCTTGATTCGCCGCCACGTCCCGCCATAACTGTCTCGGACCTCGATCTCCTCACCGACCGCCACCAGGAAGATGCCCACCTTTACTTCCATGCTCTCCGATTTCGTTCTGCCGGTCGATGCGGGGAGGTTACCGGTTGCGACGCCGCCCCCTAGGGGGTTGTAGCGCTTGTCGAGGAAACGCAAATCTCTCGTAATCCATTCTCGCAACATATTGTCATCGATCAGCCGCGTAACGCCGCAGGTGATCTGGTAGGAGTCCACCTCCGCCGGCACGTCTCTCAACGAGACTGGGACCGTAAGGATCATGTGCGGCCCCGGCGGGGACCGGGCGGGCAGGTCACCGTTTGCGCCCTTGGACAACTCGCGCCACTGCGCGCTTCCTTGGACCTCAGCCCGCTGGACTTGTGCCATGCTGGCGACCGAATGCAAAAGCACCGCTGCACCCATCCACACGACGACCCGCTTCATCTCCCGCTCCCCCGATTCGTATCGACCGACATTACTTGGCCACACCCGTGACCGACAGCGTGTCCGTCCGCGCCACCCGCGGCTGAAACGCCGTCGGCACTCCCGTGACCGTCAACGTCTCAGTCCTCGCCTGCCGCGGCGGGCCCATCGCTGCCATCGCCACAGCCGCACCCGTAACCGATAACGTATCGGTCCTCGCGAGACGCGGTGTCGCGCTCGACGGCGCCGCACCACCAGGCGCACCGCTAGCGCCCGCCGCTGCGACCAGCGCGCCGAACGCACCCTGCGGATTCGTGGTGACCGCCTCAACCGTAAATCCGGCATAGACGACGTGGCCGCTACCCACCGCGTTCGCCACGGCCACGGGCACCGCGCGGGCACCTTTGCCGTCCAAGTCGAGCGGCGCCGTGAACACGACCTGCGCGGATTGCGGGTTCAGCGCACTGAACTGCGTTTCCGGCGCACGTGAATCTGCCACCGTGAAGCTGCCGCCTTGAGACGCGGACACGGCTGCGCCCTTCTGCCGTTGAATGAGCCCGCGGCCGCCTTTGATGCCGAGCACCTGCTGCAGGAACGGCGACTCATTCTTCTCCCACAACGCCGCGCCGCCCGCGCCGAGCGCATTGTTCAGGTACCCCGGCGAGATCACGACGGCCGCACCACCGCCGCTCACGTACTGCCGCAGCGCCTCCTCGTCCTTCAAGCTCACGACGGCCGTGTTGTCGCGGTTGCCACCGTACGAAGCGCCCGTGTACCACACGACGAGCGCATAGCGCTTCAACTGCTCGAGCGGTGGACCATCCGCATAACGCTGCACGACGAACGTGTCGTAAGGCCGACCGAGCTCGGTCAGCATCCGCCGATAGAACACATCCGAGGGCGAGGGGTTGGCGGACGGCGCGTTGTTGTTGTTGTCGGACTCGTCGTCGTCCACGAGCAGCACGCTCGGCGCCGACTTCGCCGCTTGCGCGGCCACTGCGCCCGCCCACGCGGCAGCGATGACTGCCAGCAGCAGAGGCGCCGCCCAAACATGCCGTGGAGTCGGATTCTTCACTCGATCCTTTTACTGCGCGATGAGTGCACGCAGCGCACTCCAGTCAGTCTGGCGCAGGATCTTCGCCAACGCCACACAGTCCCCCGGTTCGTTTCGCAACCCTCGCCCGCGATCGTCGGCAAACCATTCGGCCGGCAGAGTCACACGCGAGAGGGAGATGACCTGCAGCCCCGTCCGCGGCAACCGGGCATCGAGCAGCTGCGGATTCGTCCGCACCAACGGGCGGCAACCCGCGGTCCCCGTGGCGACGAGCTCCCATGCGGACGCGGCCGTCGTCGGTTTGGCGATGACGCAGGCGGGTGCCGCACGCCCGGCGGCGTCCAAGCGGGCCGTGAACGCCTGCACGCGGTCGTAGCGATCGATATCTGCTCGCAACTTCGGATCGGACGCGGCGGACTCGGACTCCTTGCGCGCATCGTCTTCCCACCGACGCTGCATGACTTCGAGCTTCTTGGCGTTGGCTTCGTGGCCGGTATCGCGTTCGGTTGCGACTTCGCGCCGGCGCTTCTCCTGCTCGGCCGGGCTCATGTACTCCGTGTACTTCTTTTGGCGCTCCACGATGTAGCTGCGCATCGAGTCGGCGCTCGCTTTGTATTTCGGCAGCAGGACTGCGAGCGCCTGCTCATTGCTGACGGGCAACCACAGCGGCACACCGGGCCGCACGATCACGAGCGTGCCGCCGAACACCGGAACGCCGCCGAGCTCACCATCGCGCGTGGGCTCCACGAAGAATGTCTCGTCCAAACTCGGATCCGGTTTGAAGGACAGCGCCGCAAACGACGGCAGCGTGTTCACCTCGATCCCGGTTCGGCAACTGGCCTCCACGGCCTTGTCTACACCGTTGCCGCGCGCGAAGTACGACGAGCCGCTGAAGCGGATTTCGCTTTGCAACGGCAAGCGTGCCGAACCGAGGTTCTTCAGCTCCGGCTGGTCGTACGCTTGGGCGCCCAGCGCGGCATCGGACTCGAGCTCGAAGCCCATCGGCGGGTTCAGCACCGGCGCCTTCGCGAGCACGTCCATGATCTTATGGAGATTGGCGTCGAAGGCCGTGAGATCCGCCGGCATCACCTTGGCGTCCCGCATCACGAAGCCTTCGGCGTGAATCTGCCAGGGCGCAATCTTTCCAGGCCGACCCTCGAGCCACTGCGTTTCCTTAGTGCCGGGCTCGGGGGGCAACGGTGGCGGCGGCTCGGGCACCACGTCGGCCGTCTTGGCCTTGGGGGCATCCCGCAGCTGTATCGCGTTCGCCCGCTTCGCATCGACCGCGGCGGTGTCGATGGCGACGCGTTGGTTGGTGGCGAGCCGTTTCGCGCGCTCGTACGCTCGTATGGCTTCCTTGTAGTCCGTCGCCGTGACCAATGCGTCGGCGTAGCGCACCCAGGCTTCGGGGTTGTCGGCTTCCGACGTCGAGGCCGTGGTGGTGGCCGTCGGCTTGGTGCTGGTCGCGGCTACCGCAGGCGTTGCCGGCGCTGGCGTGGGCGCGGCGACAGGCGCCGCCGGGCGCGCCGTGGCACTGGCTTTGGTGTCGCGCGCCGCGCGCGCAGCGGCGAGCTTGGCGGCGAAGGCGGCTTGATCCGTCGGGAGCTTGTTGTTGTACGCGATGCGTCCCGCCTGCTCGTACTTGCGCACGGCTTCGAATGGATCGCCGGCGGCGAGCAGCCGGTCCGCTTCGTCGAGCGCGGCCTGGTACTGCTGCGCGGGTGCTGGCGCAGTCGTCTGCGCGGAGGCGCCCGTCGCACTCAGCATGGAAAGAACCGCCACCAGCAAGCAACCGATCGGGCGCTTGGCAACAAATGCTGTTCTCAACGCCGCTCCCCTCCGACCAGCGTGCACTGCTTGGCAGTCTTGCATCGCTCCACTGGCAGGGTCAACGGCGCAAGTAGTCGGCTACGGGCGTCGCCCGAGGCTCAGGTGTAGGATGTTTCCGGTCGGGGCACGCCAAATAGGAAAAGCTGATTGAGAGCGGCTCGCGCAACTGAGCCGCTCACAGAAAACAGCGCTGAGGGCTAGGCAATGCAGATCACGAAACGATGGTTGTGCACGGGCGCGATCGCGGTGGCGGTCGGCGCGATGCCCGCCGGAGTCGGTGCGCAGAACAACGCCGACGTCGACGGTGGCCGGCAGCTCTTCCAAGGCATGTGCGTCGAGTGCCATGGCGCCGGCGGCGCCGGCGGCGACGCGCCCAGCCTGAATCGTCCGCGGCTGAACCACGCGCCGGACGATACGGCGCTGGCGCGCGTGATTGCGGATGGCATTCCGAATACCGCGATGCCGCGCATCAGGCGGTTCACCGAGAGCGAGCTGAAGCAGCTCGTCGCGTACGTGCGATCGGTCGGGAAGCTGCCACAGGATCGCGTTCTGGGCGACGCGAAGAA
The DNA here is from genome assembly GCA_963748045.1 of uncultured Gammaproteobacteria bacterium. Taxonomy (GTDB): domain Bacteria; phylum Pseudomonadota; class Gammaproteobacteria; order Steroidobacterales; family Rariloculaceae; genus FEN-1219. Next base: position 104,758 of record CAVVIC010000008.1, on the reverse strand, counting down.
CGGCGCCGCCCTCTACAAGAATCTCGCCTGCGCGGCATGCCACATCGTCGCCGGCGAGGGCGGCACCCTCGGTCCGGATCTGAGCGACATCGGATTCATGCGGGGCGCGGCGTACCTGCACGAGGCCGTCGTCGCTCCTGATTCGTCGCTGCCGAAGGGCACGCTGTCGGTGCTCTCGCGAGGCTACGCCGAGTACCTGCCCGTGCGCATCGTCACGCGCCAAGGCCGCGAAATCCGCGGGATTCGCGTCAACGAAGATGCGTTCACGATTCAGGTGCGCGACGCGGCCGGCATGTTCTACTCATTGCGCAAGAGCGATCTCGAGCTGCTGGACAAGCAGGCAGGGAAAAGCATCATGCCGAGCTTCGCATCACGGCTGACGGCGCCGGAGCTGACCGATCTCGTGGCGTATCTCGTAAGCCTGCGGGGGACTGAGCCATGAAGACGACCATGAAGACGATGATTGCAGCGGCGGTTTTCGCGGGCGTCCTCGGTGGAGCGCCCGCCTTCGCTCAGGTTCCCTACGACCGCATCGTCAAGGCCGAGAGCGAGCCGGCGAACTGGCTGACCTACGCCGGGACCTACAAGTCGCAGCGGTACACGCAGCTCGACCAGATCAACAAGCGGAACGTGGCGCAACTGAAGCCGGCCTGGGTGTACCAGCTTCGGGCGGCTGGCGTCTTCGAAACCTCGCCGCTCGTGGTGGACGGCGTGATGTACATGACCGAGCCGCCGAGCACGGTGACCGCGCTCGACGTGCGCACCGGGCGGCCGCTGTGGACCTGGACGCCGAAGATTCCTGACGACGTGATCGTGATCGGCTCGCCGCCGGTGAATCGCGGTGTCGCCGTGCTCGACAACATGGTGTACGCCGGATCGATCGCCGGCCACCTGGCCGCGCTCGACGCGAAGTCGGGGGAGCTGCGGTGGGACGTCACCGTGGACGACAACAAGCTCGGCTACTACCTGACGCTGGCGCCGCTCGCGATCGACGGCAAGATCATCGTCGGCGTGTCGGGCGCGGAAAACGGCATCCGCGGGTTCGTCGACGCGTACGACGCGAAGACGGGGAAGCGGCTGTGGCGCAGGCATACGATTCCGGCGCCGGGCGAGCCCGGCAACGAGACCTGGGGCGGCAAGGACAGCTGGAAGACCGGCGGCGGTTCGACGTGGCTGACCGGTTCGTACGATCCCGACTTGAAGCTGTTGTACTGGCAGACGGGGAATCCCGGACCCGATTGGAACGGCGATAACCGTCCCGGCGACAACCTCTACACCTGCTCGGTCCTCGCGCTCAACCCGGACGACGGCACGATCAAGTGGCATTTTCAGTTCACGCCGCACGACACGCACGACTGGGACTCGAACGAGACGATGATTCTGTTCGACGCACCGGTTGGCGGGCGTCCGCGCAAGCTCCTGGCCCAGGCCAATCGCAACGGCTTCTACTACGTGCTCGACCGCGCCACCGGCGAGTTCGTGGCCGGCACGGCCTTCGTCAAGCAGACGTGGGCGGACGGTCTCGATGCCAAAGGCCGCGCGATCGCGAAGGAAGGCCTCGAGCCGAACGCGGAAGGCATTCTGGTCTATCCCAGTATTCAGGGCGCGGCGAACTGGCACAGCCCGAGCTACAGTCCGAAGACGAACCTCTTCTATCAGACGGCCGTCGAGATGGGGACGATCTTCTACAAGGGCGAGGCGACGTACAACCCCCGCATCGGTTTCACGGGCGGCGGCGGGCGCACGCTCAACACCGACGATTCGTGGAGCGCCGTCCGTGCCTGGGAGGCGACGACCGGCACCTTGAAATGGGAGTTCAAGCTGCTCTCGGCCGGCAGGAGCAGCTTGTTGTCCACCGCGGGCGGGCCTCGTGTTCGGCGGCACCGAAGAAGGCAACTTCTTCGCGCTCGACGCCGAGACGGGCAAGCCGCTGTGGGACACGCAGCTCGGCGGAAACATCCGCGGGATCCCGATGTCGTTTGCCGTGGACGGCAAGCAATACGTCGCGATCGCCGCAGGCTTCGCGTTGTTCGTATACGGGTTGCCGTAGCTCAGGGCCGCTCGAACACCGCCAGCGCTTCGATGTGGTTGGTGTGCGGGAACATGTCGAACACGCGTGCCGTGCGTAGCTTGTAGCCGCGCTCGTGCACGAGCACCTGCGCGTCGCGCGCGAGCGTGGCCGGGTGGCACGAGACGTAGACGATGCGGCGCGGATCGCTGCGCTTCAACTCCGCGATCGGCGCTTCGGCGCCCGTGCGCGGCGGATCCAGCACGACGATGTCCCACGGCTCGCGGTAGAAGCTCCAATCGGTCTTGCGAAAGATCGGCCGTCACGAAGCGTGCGTTGCCGATACCGTTCAACGCAGCGTTGCGCACGGCGCGCGCGACGAGTCCAGCCTCGCCTTCCACGCCGAGCAGCTCGCGGGCGCGCTGCGCGAGCGGCAGGCTGAAATTGCCGAGCCCGCAATACAGATCGAGCACGCGGTCCGTGGGCTCGATGGCCGCGAGCTTGCAGAGCCGTCGCCACGAGCTCGGCGTTTACGCCCGCGTTGACCTGCACGAAGTCCGTCGGCAGGAATTGCAGCGTGAGGCCGAACGCTTCGAGTTTGTAGCTCAAGGTCCGGACCTCGGCGAGCGGCGCGATCGTGCCGGGGCCACCGGGCTGCAAGTAGATGTCGATGCCGTGGCGCGCGCCGAAGTCGCGGAACGCCTGCGTATCGGCGGCGCTCGGCGGTGCAAGCACGCGCAGCACGAGCGCGGTCACGCCGTCGGCCACGACCGCTTCGATCTGCGGCAGTCGTTCGCGAATGCTGGTGCCGGCGATCAGGTCGGCCAGCTCGCCGAGCAGGTCCGTCGAGCGGCGGCACGAGCACCGGGCAATGCCGCATGTCGGTGAGGTACGGGCCCGCGCGCTCGCGGAAGCCGACCAGCACCCGTTCCTTGCCCGCGACGTATTTGACGCCGAGCCGCGCGCGACGCCGGTAGCGCCACGGCGGGCTCGCGACCGGCGGCAGCCATTCCTCGGGCTCGGTTCGCCCGATGCGCGCGAACGCCTGCGCGACGACGCCTTGTTTGAACGTGATCTGCGCGGGATGTGCGAGGTGCTGAAGCGCGCAGCCGCCGCAGCGGCCGAAGTACTCGCACTCCGGGCGTCACGCGGTCGGGCGAAGGCTCGAGCACGCGCACGAGACTGAAGCTTCCACGAGCTTGCGCCGGCGCTTGCGCAGTGTGATCTCGACGCGCTCGCCCGGCAGCGCGTCCGGCACGAACACGCGGCGCCCGTCGATGTCTGCGACACCCTCGCCGTCGTGCGTCAGATCGACGATGGTGGCAGTGACTGTCTCTGCGTCACCCCGCACGCGTCTTTCGCCACGTCTGAAGGTACAGCGTCAGGTGCGGCCGATCGGACTGCTCGAGCTTGGCCTCGACCTGCTGCAGCTCGCCCTGGTATGCGTGCGCGTCGAGCTCGCCGCGCACGAGCTGGAAGCGCAGGTAGATGAGGTACGTGTTCAGCACGTCGGTCTCGCAGTAGTCGCGAATCGCGGCGAGCTCGCCGCGCTGGTACGCCGACCACACGTGCGCACCGCCGATGCCGAGCTTGCCCGGCAGGCCGATCAGCTGCGCGGCGGTGTCGAGCGAAGCCCGGCTGGTGGCGCCGTAGCCCGACAGCACGTCCATCAGATCGATGTGCCGCCAATGGAAGCGAGAGAGATAGTTGTTGTAGCGGAAGTCGCGATCGGTTTCGCCGACTTCCCAGTACTTGTGCGCAACTGACGCCATGCTTCAACGCGCGATAGTTCAGCACGGGCAGGTCGAACCCCGAGCCGTTCCACGACACGAGCACGGGCGTGTACCGCTCGAGGCCGTCGAAGAACCGTTGCACGAGCTCGCGTTCCGGCGACTGCTCGTCGCCTATGCTGAAGATCTTGATTCCATCGCCGCTGCGCATGACGGCCGAGATCGCGACGATGCGCTGCTGCGGCGGCGGCAGGAAGTCGCTGCCGCGCAGCTGTCGTTGCTTCGTGAACATTACAGTCGCGACGTCGGCGTCGCTCAAGTCGCCGAGCTCGTACAGCTTGCGGCCGAGCTCGACGTCCGGCACGGTTTCGATATCGAATACGAGTGTGTTCACGCGCGCTCTAACCTATTTCGAGTTCGTAAGCTCGGCTTTCATCAGCACGGCCACCGCGACGATGAGCCCCGCTTCGTCGCTCAACGTCAGGTGCCCGTCGCCGACACCGAGCTTGCGGCACACGGCCTTGCCGCGCTCCGAGTAGATGACCTGCGGCTGACCCAGCGTATTCGGCAGCATGCCGACGTCGCGGATCCACATGCCGTTCGCGAAACCCGTGCCCATCGCCTTCACGACGGCTTCCTTGGCCGCAAACCGCATCGCGAGGAAGCGCGCGGGCCGCTTCGCCTTCGTAAACAGCACGTACTCCTCGTCGAGCAGCAGGCGGCGCGCGAAGTGCTCGCCGAACTGTTGCCACGTCTTCTCGACGCGCTCGGCCTGCAGGATGTCCGTGCCGATGCCGAAGATCACGAGCGAGCCGCCACCATCAACGCTTTCATCTTCGCCACAGCGCCCGCGAAGCCATCGAACAACGCCTGCGCGACAACCGCGTGGCCGATGTTCAGCTCCACGATCTCGGGAATCGCAGCGACGGCCCTGACGTTGTGGTAGTTCAGGCCGTGGCCGGCGTGCACCGTGAGCCCCCTCTTGCTCGCCTGATGTGCCGCGGCACGGATCCGTTCGAGCTCGATGGCAGCACCCGAGCCACTCGCATCCGCGTACGCGCCCGTGTGCAGCTCCACGACCGGTGCGCCGGCCGCGGCGCTCGCCGCGACCTGCGCTTCGTCGGGATCGATGAAAAGAGATACGCGAATGCCGTGCTCGGCGAGCTTGCGGCACGCCGCCGCGACGCGCTCCCGCTGCCCGGCCACGTCGAGCCCGCCCTCGGTCGTGAGCTCCTCGCGCCGCTCGGGCACGAGGCAGCAGTCGGAGGGTCGATGCCGAATGGCGAAGTCGACCATCGCATCGGTCATCGCCATCTCGAGATTCACGCGCGTCTGCACCGTGCGCAGCAATACCTCGACGTCGCGTGCCTGGATGTGGCGCCGGTCTTCGCGCAGATGCACGGTGATGCTGTCAGCGCCCGATTGTTCGGCCAGCAACGCGGCCATGACGGGATCGGGGTAACGCGTGCCCCGCGCCTGACGCAGCGTCGCGACGTGGTCGACATTCACGCCGAGATGAATGGATGCCGAGTGTGCCATCTTGAAAACGAACTACAGTCCGCGACTCACGATGTCCTGCAATACCAGGCGGCTCTGTAGGGGCCGCTCGCCCAAATGTGCGCGCAACACGCGGCCGAGCAGCCGTTGCGCTGCGCGCAAACTCCCGTCGTCGTCGAGCCGGAGCTCGCGCAGCGCGATCAGATCGCGCCCGATGTAAGTGTCTGCGTCAGCGTACGCGCCCGCGTCGGCGCAACGTAAGCCCTGCTCGATCTCGAACACGTACCGTGTTTCGGGCTTGAGCGGCTCGCCGCTCGCTGCCTCGCCATCGAGCTCGACGCCGTAACCGAGCGCGTGCAGCAGGCCCAACTCGAAAACACGCAGAGGCCGCGCCACGACTTTGGTTTCGGCCAGCTCCGCGAGGCAGCGACTATAGCAGGAAAAAATCTCGGCGTTGGGGTCGCTGCGGGCGGTGAGCCGCAACAGCAATTCGCTCGCGTAGTAGCCGCCGAGCAGTCGCTGTGCCGCGAGGTCGTAGCTCGCACCCGCGGCCTCCACCTGCGTCAGGCGTCCGAGATCGCCGCGGCGCAGCCACGACAAACGCAGCGGCACGAACGGCTGAAGCAGCGCGCGTTGGCCGCTCCCGGGCCGCCGCGAGCCGCGCGCCACGAGCCCCACCCGGCCGTGGTTTGCCGTGACGCATTCAAGCAGCTGGCTCGTGTTGCGATATGGCCGTTGGTGCAGCACGAACCCCGGCTCGAGCAACACTTGTTCGCGCTCGGCCATTACACCTCGAAGCCGAGCTTTTGCAGCTCGTGCTCACTGTCGGCCCAATGCTCACGCACCTTGACCCAGAGCTCGAGATGCACGCGCTCGCCGAGCAATTCCGTCAGCTCGCGCCGCGCTTCGGTGCCGGCCTGCTTCAGCACGCTGCCAGCCTTGCCGATCACGATACTCTTCTGGCTCTCGCGCTCGAGCCAGATCAGCGCATGCACGAGCCGCTGGCCCTCCTCGTTGTGCCCGAGATGCTCGACCTCGACCGTGAGGCCGTACGGCACCTCTTGGTGCACGAGCGTCATGAGCTTCTCGCGAATGGTCTCGGCGATCCGGAACGACAGATCGCGATCGGTGATCATGTCCTGCGGGAACAGCGCCGGACCCTGCGGCAGGCGCTCGAAGATCTGCGCGACAAGCGTGTCGAGATTCTCGCCGGTCTTCGCAGCCACGGGCACCAACGCAGCGAACGGTAGCCCACCGAGCTTGTCGAGCGTCGGTAGCAGCTCGATCTTGCTCGCGAGCGCGTCGATCTTGTTCAGCACCAGGAACGTACGGTCGAGCCGGTCCCTGACCATGTCGATCAGCACGCGATCCTGGCTCATGAGGCCCTTGGCCTCGACGACGAGCAGCGCGACATCGCAATCCTGGAGCGCCTGATGGATCTGCCGCGCCATGAGTCGGTGCAGCACGCGCTTGGTGCGCCGCGCATGACCGGGCGTGTCGATGAAAACGGCCTGATCGGCGCCGCGATTCAACACGCCGAGCACGCGCTGGCGCGTGGTATGCGGCTTGTCCGTGACGATACTGATCTTCTCGCCGATGAGGGCGTTCAGCAGCGTGGATTTGCCAACGTTGGGGCGCCCGACGATCGCGACGAAACCGCAGCGCCCGATCGGAGTGTTAGCCGTCTCGCTCACCGATCAGTACCGCCAACATGGCCGCGGCGGCTTCTTGCTCGGCGCGGCGGCGGCTCGGTCCCTGACCCGTGGTGTAAGCATGCTTTTCCGTGACTTCGCAACTGACGACAAACGTTTGCTCGTGATCGCGGCCGTGCACCGACTCGACCGCGTAGACCGGTAGGTGCAAGCCCCTGCCTTGTAGCCATTCCTGGAGCCGGGTCTTGGCGTCCTTCAGCGTAGCCGCATCCGGCAGCGCGGCAATCTGCTCGGCGAACAACCAATCGATCAAAGCTTCCGCTGCCACCGTGCCGCCGTCAAGCAGCACGGCGCCGATCAACGCCTCGACGGCGTCCGCGAGCACCGCACCGCGCTGCGCGCCGCCGCTGCGCAGCTCGCCGGCACCGAGCACGATCTCTGCATCGATGCCAAGACTCTGTCCCATAGTCGCCAGGGTCTGCTCTTTGACGAGCGCCGCCCGCGCGCGGCTCAAATCGCCTTCCGTGTCGTCGGAACGCAAAGCGTAGAGTCGCCGCGCGATCGCGAAGTTCAAGAACGAATCGCCGAGATACTCGAGTCGCTCGTTATTGATCTTCGACGCACTGCGATGCGTCAGTGCTTGCTCGAGCAGTGCTGGGTCTAAGAACGAATAGCGCAGCCTGGCCTCGGCCCAGCGCGCCCGCGAGCTCACCGTCGGATCTCGACCTGCTTGTTATACGCGACCACGAGATAGATATCGGCCACGTACGGTGCGCGGTTTTCGTACGAGATGCGCAGCGAATAGCCTTCCTTACTCTGCGTGATCTGGATCTTGTCGATGTCCATGTTGATGTCTTCGACGGAAAACCGTTTCGCGAGCGCGTAGCGGATCGTCGACGGGTTCGCCCCTTGGCCGCTCAACTCTTTCTGGATTTCGCCGAGGATCCTGTCCATGCGCATGTTCTTGATGTACATCGGCACGACCTTGATCGCGCCGAGACCCACGACACCGACGAGCGACGCAAGAATCAGGAAGCCTAGGGCGGTGATGCCCGCCTGAGCGTGTCGCGAGTTGGTCATTCGATGCCCCTCCCGATCCTGTTCCACTGCGGCCACCGCGGCCGCCCGTTGACCCACTGCCAATTCATCCAGACACCGACCGCACGCCCGACCAAATTGCCTTCCGGCACGAACGCGACCTGCGGGAAACGGCTGTCCTGACTGTTGTCTCGATTGTCGCCCATCATGAAATAGTGCCCGGCGGGAACCATGTATTTGCCGCCGGGACTCGGCCGATTCTCCGTCAGCAACACGCGATGATTGTGCGCGCCGAGTTGCTCGTGACCGACTGCAATGTTCGCATCGTCTTCATAGCGTCCGTTGATCTCGATCGGCACCAGATCGCCGTTCAAGAAGACCCGCCTCTTCGCCGGATCGTATTCCACGACGTCGCCCGGGAGTCCGACCACGCGTTTGATGTAGTTCACACTCGGATCGGACGGTAGCCGGAAAACCACGACGTCGCCGTGCTGCGGCTCACCAATCTGGACGACCTTGTTATTTACAACCGGCAGCCGCAAGCCATACGCGAACTTGTTCACAAAAATGAAGTCGCCCTCGAGCAGGGTCGGCATCATGGACCCGGAAGGAATGCGGAACGGCTCGAACATGAACGACCGAATCAGCAGCACTACGAGCAGGATCGGGAAGAACGACTTCGCGTACTCGACGAGGACCGGTTCTCGGACTTCGCCGCCTTTCGACACAGCGCCGAACCGCGCTTTGCTGAAAAACAACGCGTCGATTGCCCAGATCACACCGGCCACCGTGGTCAACACCACGAGTATCAACGCGAAATCCAAGCTATCCACCTTCGCTACGGCGCAATGCGAATCGAGTATTCGTCATTTCTTATCGACCTGCAACACGGCCAAGAACGCCTCCTGCGGTATCTCGACGGAGCCCACCTGCTTCATGCGCTTCTTGCCGGCCTTCTGCTTCTCGAGCAGTTTGCGCTTGCGCGTGACGTCGCCGCCGTAGAGTTTCGCGGTCACGTCCTTGCGATAGGCCTTGACCGTAGAGCGCGCGATGACCTGCGAGCCGATCGCGGCCTGGATGGCCACTTCGAACTGCTGACGCGGGATCACGTCCTTCAGCGTTTCGACGATCTTGCGGCCTTTGCGCTCGATGCCTTCGTGGTGCGCGATGAATGCCATCGCGTCGACTTTCTCCTTGTTGATCAGGATGTCGAGCTTCACGAGTGGCGCCGCCTCGAACCGCAAGAACTCGTAGTCGAACGACGCGTAGCCGCGGCTCACGGACTTCAGTCGATCGAAGAAGTCGAGCACGACTTCGGCCAACGGCAGCTCGAACTCGATCTGCACCTGCTTGCCCGAGTACTGCATTCGCTTCTGCGTGCCACGCTTCTCGATGCAGAGCTGGATCACCGCGCCGAGATACTCCTGCGGCACGAGAATGTTCGCGAGAATGATCGGCTCGCGAATCTCGATGATCTTGTTCGGCTCCGGCAGATCGGCGGGGTTCTCGACCTTGATGGTTTCACCGTTCTGCAACGCGACCTCGTAGACGACGGTCGGCGCGGTCGTGATCAGCGACAGGTTGTAGTGCCGCTCCAGCCGCTCCTGGACGATCTCCATGTGCAGCAGGCCCAAGAAGCCGCAGCGCATACCGAAGCCGAGCGCGGCGCTAACTTCCGGCTCGAACGACAGCGACGAGTCGTTGAGCGCAAGTTTCTGAAGTGCTTCCCTGAAATTCTCGTAGTCGTCGGACACGACCGGGAACATCCCCGCGAACACGCGCGGCTGGATCTTCGCGAAACCGGGCAACGCCGGAATGTCGGGAATGTTGGCGTCGACGATCGTGTCACCGACGGGCGCGGCGTCGATCTCGCGAATCGCCGCGACCACGAACCCGACCTCGCCCGCGCGCAACTCCTCACGCTCCGCGGGCCGCGGCGTGAATATGCCGAGCCGTTCGACGGTGTACTTGCGCTGCGTGGAATGCACAATGACCTTCGCGCCCTTGCGAACGATGCCGTTCATGACGCGCACGAGCGACACCACGCCCACGTAGCTGTCGAACCACGAGTCGATGATCAACGCCTGCAGCGGCGCTTCTTCACTGCCACGCGGCGGCGGAATTCGTTCGACGATGCGTTCGAGCAGCTCTTCGACGCCCTCGCCTGTCTTCGCGCTGATGCGTAGCGCATCCTTCGCCTCGATGCCGATGATGTCCTCGATCTGCGTGATCACGCGTTCCGGATCGGCGGTCGGCAGATCGATCTTGTTGATGACCGGAACGACCTCGAGACCCTGCTCGGTCGCCGTGTAGCAGTTCGCGACGCTTTGCGCCTCGACACCCTGGCCTGCGTCGACGACGAGCAACGCTCCGTCGCAAGCCGCGAGCGACCGCGATACCTCGTACGAGAAGTCGACGTGCCCCGGCGTATCGATCAAGTTGAGCTGGTACTCGATGCCGTCGCGCGCACGATACCGCAGCGAAACGCTCTGGGCCTTGATCGTGATGCCGCGCTCGCGCTCGAGGTCCATCGAGTCTAAGACCTGGTCCTCCATCTCGCGTTCCGTGAGCCCACCGCAAAGCTGAATGAGTCGATCGGCAAGCGTCGACTTGCCGTGATCAACGTGGGCGATGATCGAGAAATTTCGGATCCGGTCCATGGTGGTCTTGCGAGCCGCCTGGCGGCGGCGCGCGGATTGTATCAGTGCCGGGGCACCGTGAGGGCCTCTCGCGGGACACGCCGGAAATCGCATCCCTGCGGCTCGGCTGCGTACATCCGTGTGCGCAGACGGTCCCGCGAGAGGCCCTCACGGTGCCCCGGCACTGATACCGCACCGCAGCTCAAAGCGAATCGAGGTACTGCCGAACACACGCCTCGTCGAGCGGGTAGCCCGAGAGCTCGACCTCGCCCGCCACGAGCACCGGGATCCTTAGGCCGTAGTGCCGCTCGAGCGCCACGCTGCTGTCGACGTCGACGATTTCGAGCTCGACGGAACGCCCCGCGAGCAGCGGCTGTAGCCGCTCTACCACGGCCTCGCACAGATGGCACTCCGGCCGACTGTAAAGCACGAGTTTGCGCATCGGCGCCTCGGTTCGGACTATTCGGCGACGAGCGAGGATGCGATGCTGCGAACGGTCTGCCGCGGCACTTCGCCAACCGCGGTCACCTTGCGCCCGCGCAGTGTCAGCGAGAACGTGTTCGTGCTGCCGACCTTCGAGAAGCCGTCGTTGACCTCGGCCTTGGCCTTCGGGTCCTCGATGAACACCGACACCGTGGCAAGCCCGTCGGAATAGACGAGGTGATCGACCGGATACTTCGACCCCGGCATCGGGCTCTGGGTCGCGGCCGAAAGCTTGAACCCGCCCGGCACCGCGGATGCACGCCACGGCACGTTGGCCGCCACAACGGGTGAAGATTCCAGCGGCCGCATCGTCGAGAACCCGGCCGTGTTGATGGTCGGCTCGAGATCGGCAGCCGCAACGTCTCCCACCAGGTTGATCTCGGTGAACTGAATCTGCTCGACGGTATGGCCGCGCTCGTCCATGAGCTGCGACTTCAGCGGCATCGCCGTTTCCTGATCGAGCCACAGGAGGTAGCCGTAGCGGAAGTCGTCGCGCGGTTTGATCTCGATCATCTGCGCGGAGCGGTTCGCGATCCGCGCGGTGGCGCGCAGATTGATCTCGTAATGCGGTTCGAGGTCGGCCGAATAGCTCGGCAAGGCGGACACGAGCGGGCTCACGTCCTTACGCGTCTCGAGCAACACGAGTTTCTGATCCGGCAGGATCCACCGCACCTGGTCGTTTTCGCGCACGATTTCCCGCCGCGGCCCGTCGAGCGACAGGATGCGCTCGCCACTGTTGCCCGCGACGTTGCGATGCACGATGTTCAGCGCCTCGGACGTGCCGTCGATGACGTGCACAAACGTGCCGCGATAGTTCAGCTCGTCGACGGCCCGATTCATGCGATCGAGCCACTTACCCGCCTCCTCCGCCATGACGTGGCCGCCGACCAGCGTCAGCAGCAACAGAGGTGAACCGGCGAGGGCGCGCGGCATCAACGCCATTGCGACTCCGCCTCTTCCGCCTGCGCCGGCATGGGCTCCACGCTCGCGCCGACGACGTTCGAGCTGACCGATGCGCGGCCGAGCCCCGAGGCGTACTCGCTGTGGTGGATCAGGTAGTTCGTGAGGCGGATCGGCGACGTGACCGGGCCGGCCGGCGTGGCATCCTGGGGCACGACATAGCTCGGTGCCACGACCTGGTCGCGCGCGAGGACCGCGCCCCCGGTGGCGCCGTTCGGCGCCTCGCCCGCTTCATTCACGAAGCGCAGCGTGCCGATCGCGGCCACGGCGACGGCCGCCGCAATGCCGAACCCGAGCAGCGGACGCGCGTAACGCGCCGACCAGCGCGGCGCACGCCGCTCTGCTGCCGGCACCGCGCCATCCAACGCCGCCGCGATGCGGCGGCGCAGTATCGAAGAATGCTCGAGCACTTCGCCGCGCAGCGCCGCACCGATCATGGTGTACCGCAGCGCCTGCGTGCGAGCGCTCGGGTCGCGCTCGAACCGCCGGACGAGCAATGCGCTCTCTTCCGCGGAGAGCTCGTCGTCGATGAAGGCCGAGATCTGGTCGTTGATTTGTTCTGTCATACGGCGGCGTTAGCGAAGTGGTGGACTACAACAACGGGGCGATCGCCTTGTCGATGGCTTCGCGTGCCCGGAAGATGCGTGACCGCACGGTCCCGACCGGGCACTCCATCGTCTCCGCGATCTCCTCGTAACTCATGCCTTCGATCTCGCGCAACAGGATCGCGGTACGAAGCTCTTCGGGCAGGCCATTGATCACGCGATTGATGATGTTGCGCATCTCTTCGGATTGCGCGAGACCTTCCGGGGTGTCGAGCTCGCGAAGCTCGTTCAAGATCGAGGACTGCTCAGGATCCTGCGTATCGAGGTCGTAGCTGATCGGCTTGCGGGCGATCGCGACGAGGTGGTTCTTGGCGGTGTTGATCGCGATGCGATAGAGCCACGTGTAGAAGGCGCTCTCGCCGCGGAACGACGGCGCTGCGCGGTAGGCCTTCAGGAACGCCTCCTGCGCGACGTCCAGAGCTTCCGACGGGTCGCGAACGTACCGCATTATCAGCTTGACTATCTTGTGCTGGTATTTGAGTACCAACAGATCGAAAGCCGACCTGTCGCCCTGCTGCACGCGTTTGACCAGCGCCATGTCCGCGGCACCGCTGCCCGGCGGGTGTCTTTGGGCTTGCTCTGCCAAACGCTGCTCGGTAGACCTCATGCTGCACCGAAAAGTTCGCGGGCGACTCGGTTCGGGACTGCGCCCGGCCCCGCACCTTCGCTTCACGATTCTAGCGCAGTTCGGCCTGACCGGTCCTTTGAGCACGCGTCTTAGGCCACGGTTCCCGCAGCGGGCCTGCGACGTAGCCGGGCGTTCAGACGCGCCCAGCTCGCGGCGTCGACCTGATCCACACACAACAATATGTCGCGTGTTCGCTCCCCGCCCACGAGCGACAGCCGCACCCAGCGGGCCGCGAGACGCGTGCGCGGCCCCGGCACGAGCCACACCGCCTCGAGCGCCTCGAGCGCCGGGACGCGGCACGACCCGTCTTCGGCCACGAGAATCGGCGTCGGAGTGACGGTAGGCCGCCTTGCGACACCGTGCCCGACCACCGCGAGGGCGGCCAGCCCCTTGAGCCACCACGCCGCGCCGACGAGCGCCGCGGCGCCGAGCAAGAGGGCATGCAGGGCGAGCCACCACCAGAAGAGCAGCCGCGACGGCTCAGGCGTAAGGACGATGACTCGCGCGGATGCGCTCGATGAGGGCGGCGGTGGGGGCGTCGTCTGGAGCACTGCGCCCCAAAAGGTACGCGTGCAGCGTCGGGTCCGGCAGCTCCAAAATCGCCTCGAAGCAGGCAATATCGGGGTCGGCCAAACGATCGCCCTCGGCGTCGACGAACGCGGTCAGCACCGCATCGAGCTCCCGCATTCCCCGGCGACATCGCCACCTGAGCCGAGCGATGCGCGGATCCATCGCGGGACGCGGCGAGGCTAGAGCCGCCGCTCGGCGATCATCTTCTTGATCTCGGCAATCGCCTTGCCCGGGTTCAGATCCTTCGGGCACGCCTGCGTGCAATTCAGGATGGTGTGGCAGCGGTACAGCCGGAACGCGTCCTCGAGCTGATCCAGGCGCTCGCCCGTGCTTTCGTCGCGCGTGTCGACGATCCAGCGATAGGCCTGCAGCAGCGCCGCGGGACCGAGGTAGCGATCGCCGTTCCACCAATAGCTCGGGCACGACGTCGAGCAGCACGCGCACAGGATGCAGGCCGACGGCGAGTCGATCTTCTCCTGGTCTTCCTTCGACTGTAGCCGCTCGCGATCCGGCGGCGGCGGCGTGGTCGACTCGAGCCACGGCTTGACCACCGCGTACTGTGCGTAGAACTGCGTCAGATCGGGCACGAGGTCCTTCACGACCGGCATGTGCGGCAGCGGATAGATTTTGACGGTGCCCTTGCAGTCCTCGATCGGCTTCAGGCATGCGAGCGTGTTCATGCCGTCGATGTTCATGGCGCACGAGCCGCAAATGCCCTCGCGACACGAGCGGCGGAACGTCAGCGTCGGGTCGATCTCGTTCTTGATCTTGATCAGCGCATCGAGAACCATCGGCGCGCAGTGGTCCATGTCGACGTCGTACGCGTCGAGACGCGGGTTCTCGCCCGAGGTCGGGTCGTAACGGTAGATCGAGAACTTCTTGACGTTCTTCGCGCCTGGAGCGCCGCCATGGTCCTTGCCAGGCTTGACCTTCGAGTTGGCCGGTAACGTGAGCTGCACCATGTTGCTTCCTTACTTCAGTACGTCCGCGCTTTCGGCGGGATCGGCTTCACTTCGTCGGTCAGCGTGTTCATCTGGACGGGGCGATAGTCGAAACGAACGCCGCCATGCGCGTCGATCCACGTGAGCGTGTGCTTCATCCAGTTCACGTCGTCGCGATCCGGGAAGTCCTCGCGCGCCTGCGCGCCGCGGCTCTCCTTGCGGTTCAGCGCCGACTTGATCGTGCCCATGGCCTGCAGCAGCAGGTTGTCGAGCTCCAGCGTCTCGATCAGGTCGGTGTTCCAGATCAGCGAGCGATCGCTCACGCTGACGTCGGCGAACGACGCGAACACGTGCTCGAGCTTGTCGATGCCTTCCTGTAGCGACGCTCCGGTGCGGAACACGGCCGCGTGGTTCTGCATCACGCGCTGCATGTCGAGCCGGATCTTGGCCGTGGGCGTCTTGCCCTTCGCGTTGCGCAGCTTGTCGAGGCGCGCAACGGCCGCATCACCCGCGCCCGCCGCGAACGCGCGCGGCCGCGAGTCGCGCTCGACGACTTTGCCGCAGCGGTTTGCGGCAGCGCGGCCGAACACGACGAGATCGATCAACGAGTTCGAGCCGAGCCGGTTCGCACCGTGCACCGAGACGCAAGCGGCCTCGCCGACGGCCATGAGTCCCGGCACGATGCGTTCGTTGCCCTTGTCGTCGTTCGTGACGACTTCGCCGTGATAGTTCGTCGGCACGCCGCCCATGTTGTAGTGCACGGTCGGCAGCACCGGGATCGGCTGCTTCGTGACGTCGACGCCGGCGAAGATCTTCGCGGTCTCCGAGATGCCGGGCAGCCGCTCCTCGATGACGTCGCGACCGAGATGCTCGAGGTGCAGGTGCACGTGATCCTTGTGCTGGCCCACGCCGCGGCCTTCGCGGATCTCGATCGTGATCGACCGGCTCACGACGTCGCGCGAAGCGAGGTCCTTGGCGTTCGGCGCGTAGCGCTCCATGAAGCGTTCGCCATTCGAGTTCGTGAGGTACCCACCCTCGCCGCGCGAGCCTTCGGTGATCAGACAACCCGCGCCGTAGATACCGGTCGGGTGAAACTGCACGAACTCGAGATCCTCGAGCGGCAGCCCGGCGCGCGCGACCATCGCGTTGCCGTCGCCGGTGCACGTGTGCGCCGAGGTGCACGAGAAGTAAGCGCGACCGTAGCCGCCCGTCGCGAGGATGACCACCTGCGAGCGGAACCGGTGCAGCCGCCCGGTCGCGAGATCGAGCGCGACGAGGCCCTTGCACGCGCCGTTCTCCATGATCAGATCGATGGCGAAGTACTCGATGAAGAACTCCGCCGAATGCTTCAGCGACTGCTGATACAGCGTGTGCAGCATCGCGTGGCCGGTGCGATCCGCCGCGGCGCAGGTGCGCTGCGCCGTGCCCTGCCCGTAGCGCGTGGTCATGCCGCCGAACGGCCGCTGGTAGATGCGCCCGTCCTCCGTGCGCGAGAAGGGCACACCGTAGTGTTCGAGCTCGATCACGGCGGCCGGGGCTTCCTTGCACATGTACTCGATCGCGTCCTGGTCGCCGAGCCAGTCGGAGCCCTTGACCGTGTCGTACATGTGCCAGCGCCAATCGTCCTCGCCCATGTTGCCGAGCGCCGCGCTGATGCCGCCCTGCGCGGCCACCGTGTGGCTGCGGGTCGGGAACACCTTCGTCACGCAGGCCGTCGAGAGCCCCTGCTCAGCGAGACCGAGCGTCGCGCGCAAGCCGGCGCCGCCGGCGCCGACGACGACCACGTCGTAGCTGTGATCGATGAATTCGTATTCTTTGGTCATTGCTAAGATCCGAAAGCGATTTTCAGAATCGAGAACACGGCCGCTACGGTGAGCCCGGTATGCGCGAACGCCGACGCCATGAGCGCAGCCACGCGCGAGCCTTTGCCCGTCACGTAATCCTCGATCACGACCTGCACGCCCAAGAACGAGTGGTACGCCGCCGCACCGACGAACAGGATCAACAGGATGCTGGTGACCGGGCGGTGCACCCACGCGGCGACCGCAGCGTAGTCCTGCGCCGGCAACGTCGTGAGGCTGTACGCAAACCACAGGGCGAGCGGGATCAGCGCCACGGCCGTCAGTCGTTGATGCCACCAGTGCTCGGCCGCGCCTGTGGCGGTGCCGAGACCGAGCACGCGATTCAGAGGTGTCACGAGACTCATCGGCGGCTCCTCAAATGATCGCCAGCAGCGTGAACGCCGCGGTCGCCGCGAGCGTCACGAGCAGGACGGTCCAACCGCTCGCCTGAATCTGCGCGCGATCGAAGCCGATGCCGGCATCCCAGAACAGGTGCCGAATGCCGTTGGTCAGGTGCAGGCAGAAGCAGAACGTCCACCCGATCAGCGGCAGCTTGAACCACGTGCTGCCGTACACGGCCTGCACGTCGGCGAACGCGGCCGGGCCGCTCGCAAGCGCGATGAGCCAGACAGCGAGCGCCACCGCGCCGAGCGACAACATGAGACCGGTAGCGCGGTGCACGATCGACAGCCACATCGTGATCTGCCACCGATAGATCAGAAACGGCGACAACGGCCGCGAGACGCCTGGCATGGTGCGATGCTCTCCTAAAGATTACGTGCGTGGCGACGGTTTACGGATCAAAAGTCGATGCAGCGGCCGGCGCGCTCCCAGTCGCCATAGCGCGTGGGCTCCAGCCCTTTCGGGCCGCCAATTTCGCGGGGCGGCGGCGTGGTATTCGCGGGGGCGGCGGCGGGCTGCGCTGGCGGAACGACCGCGGTCCTAAGGGGAAGGGCTGGCGCCGAACCCTCCGCCAGCCGCTCCTGTCCGCGCTCATCAACCATCGGCAAAGTTTGCCAGAAACGCCTAGACTCCGCACTACGCCGACCCGCTTTAGCGCGCCATTCCGCGGCGATCTAAGCGGTTCGGCGCCGAACGCAACGCGATGCCCACGCTTAAGCCTGCTCACCGAATCCACCTGCGTCGAGGTACGCGGCGCCGACGCGGGCACGTTCCTGCACGCGCAGCTGAGTCAGACGATCGTCTCAGGCGCCGCCACGAGCGCGCCCCTCGCCGGCTGGCTCGACGCTCGCGGCCGCGTGCGCGCGCTGCTGCGCGTGTGGCCACAGCCTGACCGGTGGCTGCTTGCGACACCGCGCGACGGCGTCGACGACCTGCTGAAACGTCTGCGCATGTTCGTGCTGCGCTCCGCCGTGACGCTGCGCGTCGCGGACGACGTCGCGCTGGCGGCGCTGCTCGACGCGACACCGGACTGGCTCGCGGCGCGCGGGCTTCCGCCGACCGCCGCAGCGGGCACCCTGATCGCACGCGGCGAGCTGCGCTGGCTCTGCGTCGGGTACCGGCTACTGGCAGGTGCTGGGTCCGAGCGCGGCAGTCGCAGCGCTCGAACCTGAGATCACGCGAACACCGCCGGCCGCGGCCGCGCTGGCCGAGATTCGGCTCGGGCTGCCGGCCATCACTCCGCCGCTCGTCGACCGTTTCGTCGCGCAGATGCTGAATCTCGACGCTGCTCGGCGCGACGGCGTTCGACAAAGGCTGCTATCCAGGCCAGGAAGTCGTCGCGCGCGTGCACAATCTGGGCGACGTGAAGCGCCGTGTGCACCGCTACTCGACGACGGCCGCGCCACCTGCGATCGGCGTCGCCGTGACGGCTGCGGGCGGCGACGCCGTGCGGCGAAGTCGTACGGAGCGCGCCGACACCGGACGGCTCGCGAGCTGCTCGCCGTCGTCGATCACGCGGCCGCCGATGGCGCCGCTCGCCATCGCGGGCGCGACCCTGCGCGAGCTGCCGCTGCCGTTCGCCGTGCCGCGGCGCTAGGTCTCGGGCTTCAGCTGCGGGAACAGCAGCACGTCGCGAATCGACGGCGAGTTCGTGAGCAGCATGGCGAGCCGGTCGATGCCTATACCTAAGCCCGCGGTGGGCGGCATGCCGTACTCGAGCGCGCGCACGTAGTCGGCGTCGAAGAACATCGCCTCCTCGTCGCCCGCCGCCTTGGCGTGCGCCTGCGCGTGGAACCGCGCGGCCTGCTCTTCCGGATCGTTCAACTCCGCGAAGCCGTTCGCGAGCTCGCGGCCGCCGATGAAGAGCTCGAAGCGATCGGTCACGAACGGATCGGCGTCGTTGCTGCGCGCGAGCGGCGACACCTCGGCCGGATACTGCGTCATGAACACGGGTCCGCGCAGCGTGGACTCGACCGTCTTCTCGAACAGATCGTACTGGAGCCGCCCGGCGCCGGATTGCGCGTGCACCTCGATGCCGTTCTTCGCGCACGCGGCGGCGAGCGCGGCACGGTCGCGAACACGGCCCGTGAGCTCGGGATTCGCGCTCTGCAGCGCCGCCTCGACCGTGACGCTCCGCGAACGGCGCGCCGAGATCGAAGCGCTCGCCCTGATACTCGACGACGTCGCTGCCGGTCAGCGCACGCGCGGCGCCGCGCAGCAGATTCTCGGTCAGCGTCATGAGGTCGCGCGGACCGGCGTAGGCCTGATACAGCTCGAGCATCGTGAACTCGGGGTTGTGCCGCGTCGACACGCCTTCGTTGCGGAACACGCGACTGAGCTCGTACACGCGCTCGAAACCGCCGACGACCAGGCGCTTCAGATACAGCTCGGGCGCAATGCGCAAGTACAGATCGATGTCGAACGCGTTGTGATGCGTGACGAACGGCCGCGCCGTGGCACCGCCCGGTATCGCCTGCATCATCGGCGTCTCGACCTCCGTGAAGTCGAGCGCATCGAGGAAGCCGCGCACGAACCGCACGAGCTCGCTGCGACGGCGAAACACCTCGCGCGTCTCCTCGCTCATGATCAGGTCGACGTAGCGCTGGCGCAGCTTCGTTTCCGGGTCCGTGATGCCGTGCCACTTCTCGGGCAGCGGCCGCAGCGACTTCGACAACAACCGGATCTCGGCCGCGTCGAGCGACAGCTCGCCGGTCTTCGTCTTGATCAGCTCGCCGCGCGCCGCGACGATGTCGCCCAAGTCCCACTTCTTGAATTCGGCGTACACGGGCTCCGTGAGCCGGTCGCGCTTCAGCATGAGCTGGATCTGGCCCGAGCGGTCCTGCAGCTTCACGAAGCTCGTGCCGCCCATGACGCGCTTGACCATGAGGCGCCCCGCGACGCGCACCTCGATCGGCGTGGCCGCGAGCGACTCCGCCGTGTGCGCCTGGTACGCCGCGAGCAACTCGGCCGCGAGCGAGTCGCGGCGAAAATCGTTCGGATACGCGTTGCCGGTCTCGCGCATACGCGCGAGCTTCGCGCGGCGCTCCGCGATCAGCCTATTCTCCGGTTCGTCGCTGTCCGTCATTGCTCGTCTCTCTTAGAGCCCTTGCTTCAGGCTCTCCTGCAAAAAGTCGTCGAGATCGCCGTCGAGCACAGGCTGCGGCCGTGCTAGTCTCGAAATTCGTGCGCAGATCCTTGATGCGTGACTGGTCGAGCACGTAGGACCGAATCTGACTGCCCCAGCCGATGTCGGCCTTGTTGTCCTCGATGATCTGCGCCTCTGCGCGCCGCTTCTGCTCTTCGTGCTCGTACAGCTTCGCGCGCATCTGGTTCATGGCCGTCGCGCGGTTCTTGTGCTGCGAGCGCTCGTTCTGGCATTGCACGACGATGCCGGTCGGAATGTGCGTGATGCGGATCGCCGACTCGGTCTTGTTCACGTGCTGGCCGCCGGCGCCGCTCGCGCGGAACACGTCGACACGCAGATCGGCGGGGTTCAGCTCGATCTCGATGTCGTCGTCGATCTCCGGCGACACGAACACGGCCGCGAACGACGTGTGCCGGCGATTCCCCGAATCGAACGGCGACTTGCGCACGAGGCGGTGCACGCCGGTCTCGGTGCGCAGCCAGCCGAACGCGTACTCGCCGCTCACGTGGATCGTCGCGCTCTTGATACCCGCGACCTCGCCCGCGGACTGCTCGAGCACGTCCACGGTGTAGCCGTGCTTCTCGGCCCATCGCAGGTACATGCGCAGCAGCATCTCGGCCCAGTCCTGCGCCTCGGTGCCGCCGGAGCCCGCCTGGACGTCGAGGAACGCGTTGTGTGCATCCATCTTGCCGGAGAACATGCGGCGGAACTCGAGCGTCTCGATCTGCCGCGTGATGCCTTCCACCTGACCGATCACGTCGTTCAGCGTGCTCTCGTCGGCTTCCTCGCGCGCGAGCTCGGTTAGCTCCGCGGCTTCGTCGAGCGTCTTGTCGACACGGCCCAGCGTCCCAACGACGGCTTCGAGCTCCGCGCGCTCTCGCCCTAGATTCTGCGCGCGCTCGGAATCCGACCAGACCTTCGGGTCCTCGAGCTCGCGATTGACTTCCTCGAGGCGCTCCCGCTTCGCGTCATAGTCAAAGATACCTCCGCAAAGCGGCCGAACGCTCTTTCAGAGCGAGAATGGCGGGAGCGATCTGATTGGGTTCCATCGGCGCGCGGTCGTGCAGTTCAGCGGCGCAAATACTACCATTGAATCATGCAACTGACGCGCGACAGCTCGAACGCAGCACTATCATCCGCGCCTGGGAACCGGGCCGAATCCGAATCGCCGAACGTTGGATCGCGGGCAACGTGATCGTGAGCGCCGAACAGATCGTCGAGGGCTGGACGACCGCCGCACCGACCGCGCTCACGATCGAGGATCTCGCACCCGCGCTCGCGTTCGCGCCGACGATCCTGCTGCTCGGCACGGGCACCGACCGGTTCCTGCCGGACGTCGAGCTCATGGCCGCGCTCGCGGAGCAGCGTGTCGGTCTCGAGATCATGAGCACGCCGGCCGCGTGCCGCACGTTCAACGTGCTGTTGCAGGAACAACGACGCGTCGTCGCCGCTCTCTTCAACCCCTAACGGTCGACCCGCAACGTCTTGCGACGGACCCTTCGTTTCCGTCCCGGCGGCGCTGCGGCGCGCTCGTCGAGGGGTCGTCCCGGGACACGCCGGAAATCGGGTCCCTCCGGCTCGGCTGCGCACTCCCTGTGCGCAGACGGTCCCGGGACGACCCCTCGACGAGCACGCCGCAGCACCGCCGGGACTAGCGATGCGCGTGACGTGAGCGGCGGGTCTTCGATGGGGGCCTCGCGGGACCGTCCACGCACAGGGATGTGCGTGGACGAGCCGGAGGGACCCGATTTCCGGCGTGTCCCGCGAGGCCCCCATCAAGGCCCGCCGCTCACTTGCCACTGCCCCGAAAAGCACGTACCTGATTGCGAGCTGCATCGCGTAGCGCGGGTCGGAGGAAGAGCAGCGGATCGACGGGCGTGCCGCCGCGACGAATCTCGAAGTGCAGGCGCGGCTGGCGCTCCGGCCCCACGCCCATCAGCGCGATCGTGGTACCCGCGGCCACGTCCTGACCCTGACTCACGAGCAGCCGGCTGTTGTGCCCGTACGCGCTCAAGTACGTGTCGTTGTGCTTCAGGATCACGAGCTGGCCGTAGCCGATCAGGCCGCTGCCCGGCGTACACGACGTGCCCGGCCGCGGCCGCGCGCACGGGCTGCCCTTCGCGGCCGCCGATCGCGATGCCGGTGGCGATTCCCGTGGCCGAACCGAACCCCATGACGACCGCGCCGTCGGTTGGCCAGAGCCACGACGGCATCGGTTGCGGCGGCGAAGCGGGTGGCGGCGGTAACGAGCGGCTCGGCGTCGCGCCAGCCGAGTGCTGCGGTGCGGTTACCGTGCGCGGCGGCGCGAGCACGAGGCGCTGCCCCACGTGCAGCACGTCGGGATCGCGGATGCCGTTCCAACGCGCGAGATCGCGCTGATCGAGACGATGCTGCCACGCGATCTGATACAGCGTCTCGCCGCGGCGCACGACGTGCACGGACTGCGCGCGCGCGACATGCGTCGGCTCTCTGCTCTACCGGAGTCAGGCTCGAGCAGCCCGCCGCTAGTACCAGCAGCACCGCCAAGCAGAGCTTCACCACCGTCGCGCCGACGTTGCCGCCGCGCGCGCGGCGCGCGGTCACGTCGAGGTGCCTTCGACGAACGGCACGAAGCTCACGGGCATCAATTCCTCGCGGTTGAACTCGTTGCCCGCGCGCGTGACGCGCACGAGCGTCTGCTGACCGCGCGCACCGATCGGAATGATCAGCACGCCACCTTCGTCGAGCTGTGCGCAGAGTTCCGGCGGCACGTGCTCCGGCGCCGCTGCAGCGAGGATGCCCTGGAACGGCGCCTGACTCGGCCAGCCATGCCACCCATCGGCGTGCCGCAAGCTCACGTTGCTGATGCGAAGCTCGCGCAGGATGCCGCGCGCGCGCTCGAGCAACGGCTGAATCCGCTCGACGCTGTAGACGTGTTGCGCGAAACCCGCGAGCACCGCGGTCTGATAGCCGCAACCCGTGCCGATTTCGAGCACGCGCGTGAGCTTGTGCCCGGCCGCGCCCTCGAGCAGCGCCTCCGTCATCGCCGCCACGATGTACGGCTGCGAGATCGTCTGGCTGAAGCCGATCGGCAACGCCGTGTCCTCGTACGCGCGGCTCGCGAGCGCTTCGTCGACGAACAGATGTCGCGGCACCGCGCGCATGCGATCGAGCACCGCGGGGTTCTTGATTCCTTCCGCCTTCAACCGGTCGATCAGCCGCTCGCGCGTTCGCGCGGACGTCATGCCGATGCCGCTGCGCTCGCGGTCGTGGA
Organism: uncultured Gammaproteobacteria bacterium; assembly: GCA_963748045.1. GTDB lineage: Bacteria > Pseudomonadota > Gammaproteobacteria > Steroidobacterales > Rariloculaceae > FEN-1219. Next base: position 81,366 of record CAVVIC010000008.1, on the reverse strand, counting down.
TCACAGGCGGTCGAACCAGCCGGCGACTTTGTCGATCGCCGCGTGGGCCGTTAAGTCCACCTTGATCGGCGACACCGACACGTAGCCCGCCGCGACGGCGTGGAAATCGGTGCCAGGCCCCGCGTCCTGGCCGGCGCCGGCGGGCCCGATCCACCAGATCGGTCGATTGTGCGGATCGAGCGCTTTGACCGCGGGCTCGGACTTGTGCCGAAAGCCGAGCCGCGTCGTGCGAAAACCCTTGAGCTGGCTCAAGGGCACGTCGGGCACGTTGACGTTCAGGATCGAATCGACCGGCATCGGATCCGTCGCGTTGCGCTCGACGAGACGGCGCATCAGCGCTGCGGCCGTGTCGAAATGCGCGCCGCCATCGAGCACGAGCGACACGGCGATCGACGGGATGCCTAAGAAGCGGCCTTCCATCGCAGCGGCCACGGTGCCGGAGTACAGCACGTCGTCGCCGAGATTCGCGCCGTGATTGATGCCGGAGATCAGCATGTCGGGTGGGTGGTCGAGCAGGTCGCCCGTCACGGCAATGTGCACGCAATCGGTCGGCGTGCCGTTGATGTAATAGAGATTGTCGTCGACGCGTTCCACGCGCAGCGGCGTTTCGAGCGTCAGCGAGTTGCTGGCGCCGCTGCGATTGCGGTCGGGCGCCACGATGATGACGTCGGCGACAGGCGTGAGATGGCGCGCCAGCGTGCGCAGGCCGCGCGCCTGATACCCGTCGTCATTGGAAAGGAGAATCCGCAACTGCCGTTCCCTGGATGGAGTCGTCACGACCCGACGGCCGCGTCTTCGCTCACCGCTGCGCGGGCGGCGGAGCCGGGGCGATCTGGTAGAAGGTTTCCCTGCCCTCGATCATGCCGAGCTCGGTCCGCGCGCGTTCCTCGGCCGCCGCCAGGCCCTGCTTCAGGTCCTGCACCTCGGCTTCGAGCGCCGAATTGCGCGCGTCGAGCCGCGCATTGTCGTCGACGCGCCGGGCGACCTCGGTCTCGAGTCGCCACATTTCGCGGAGCCCGCCGTTGCTCAACCACAGCCGTGCCTGCAGCAGCGCGAGCACTACCACCAGCACGGCCATCAAGAAGCGCATCCCGTCTCCCGCAGCAGCACCGGTCCCGCTGCCACCCCTGGCGCCGGCTCGCTACAGCGAGACCGGAAACGCCGCCGCACCGTTGAACTTCGCTCGCCCGCCGAGCGCGTGTTCGATGCGCAGCAGCTGATTGTACTTCGCCAGACGGTCCGACCGACACAGCGAACCCGTCTTGATCTGCGTCGCCCCCGTCGCCACGGCGATATCGGCGATCGTCGCGTCCTCGGTCTCGCCCGACCGGTGCGACACGACGGCGGAGTAACCGGCCTTCTGCGCCATCTCGATCGCTTCGAGCGTCTCGGTCAGCGTGCCGATCTGGTTCGGCTTGATCAGGATGCTGTTCGCGATCTTCTTCTCGATGCCTTGCTTCAGGATCGCCGTGTTCGTGACGAACAGGTCGTCGCCCACGAGCTGGATCTTGTCGCGGAGGCGCGTGCTCAGGTGCTTCCAGCCGTCCCAGTCGTTCTCGGCCATGCCGTCCTCGATCGACACGATCGGGTAGCGCGCCACGAGGTCCTCGAGGAAGTCGGCGAACTCGGCCGACGAGAACTTACGGTTCTCGGATTCGAGGTGGTACTCGCCGTTCTTGAAGAACTCCGAGCTCGCGACGTCGAGGCCGAAGTAGATGTCGCGGCCGAGCGTGAAGCCGGCCTTCTCGACGGCTTCCGCGATCGTCTGCAGAGCTTCTTCGTTCGAGCCCAAGTCCGGCGCGAAGCCGCCCTCGTCGCCGACGGCGGTGTTCAGGCCCTTGGCCTTCAGCACGGCCTTCAGCGCGTGGAACACCTCGACGCCGTAGCGCAGGCACTCGCTGAATGTCGGCGCGCCGACCGGCAGGATCATGAACTCCTGGATGTCGACGCTGTTATCGGCGTGGGCGCCGCCGTTGATGATGTTCATCATCGGCAACGGCAGCCCGAACTCGCGCTTGCCGCCGCTCAAGGACTCGAACAGAGCCACGCCGCGGTCGGCGGCATGCGCCTTCGCGTTCGCGAGCGACACGGCCAGGATGGCGTTCGCGCCCGAGCCGCGCCTTGTTCGGCGTGCCGTCGAGATCGATGAGCTTCCTATCGAGCTTCTGCTGATCGCCGGCGTCGAGCCCGACGGCGGCGTTGCGGATCTCGCCAACGACGTTCGCGACGGCTTTGCGCACGCCTTTGCCGAGGTAGCGCTTCTTGTCGCCGTCCCGCAGCTCGTGCGCTTCGCGCGATCCCGTGGAGGCGCCGGAGGGCACGGCGGCCCTGCCGCGCGCACCGCTCGCGAGAACGACTTCGGCTTCCACGGTCGGATTGCCGCGCGAGTCGATGATTTCGAGCCCCACCACATCCTTGATCGCACTCATTCGGACTCCTGCTCCGTTAATTCATTGAATTCGTTTTCTAGATAGGGCCGCGACTTCACGAGCGTGTCGATGGCCTTCAGCTGCTCGAGCAACGCGGGCAGGTGGTCGAGCGGCCAGGCGTTTGGCCCGTCGCTCAGAGCCGCGTCGGGGTTCGGGTGCGTTTCCATGAAGAGGCCCGCAATCCCGGCCGCCACGGCCGCACGCGCCAGCAGCGGCACGTGCTCGCGCTCGCCGCCGGATGCGTCGCGCCGCGCACCCGGCAGTTGCGCGGCGTGCGTCGCGTCGAATACCACGGGGCAGCCCGTGCCGCGCAGGATCGCGAGCGAGCGCATGTCGACGACGAGATTGTTGTAGCCGAACGAGACACCGCGCTCGCAGACGAGCAGCGCGGCGTTGCCGGTGGAGCGCGCCTTGTCGACGACGTTCTGCATTTCCCACGGCGACAGGAACTGGCCCTTCTTCAGGTTCACGGGCTTGCCCTGGCTCGCGACGGCGACGATGAAATCGGTCTGGCGGCACAGCAACGCGGGGGTCTGGAGCACGTCGACGACGGCCGCGACTTCGTCGAGCGACGTGTCCTCGTGCACGTCGGTCAGCACCGGCACGTCGAGCTCCTCGCGCACGCGCTCGAGGATCCGGAGGCCCTCTTCCAACCCCAAACCGCGAAAGCTGCCGAGCGAGCTGCGATTCGCTTTGTCGAACGACGCCTTGAACACGAACGGCATCGCAAGCTTGGCCGCGATGGCTTTGAGCCGCTCGGCCGTGGACATCACGAGCGCCTCGCTCTCGATCACGCAGGGGCCGGCAATCAGGAACAATGGCTCGCGCGCGCCGACCGTAAAGCCGGCCAGCTTCATGCGCTGGCGGCCCGCGGCAACTTCAGCCCCTGGCAGGACCTGGCCGCGGTGATGAAGCTCGTGAACAGCGGGTGACCATCGCGCGGGTTCGAGTTGAACTCCGGGTGGAACTGCGTGGCGAAGAACCACGGGTGGACGGGGAGCTCGATCAACTCCACGAGGCCGTCGCCCGAAAAGCCGGAGAACACGAGGCCCGCGGCGCCGATCCGCTCGCGGTAGTTGTTGTTGAACTCGTAGCGGTGCCGGTGCCGCTCCGAGACCTCGGTCCTTGCCGTAGATGGCTTTGGCCAGCGTGCCGTCCTTGACGTGGCAGATCTGGGCGCCGAGCCGCATCGTGCCGCCGAGATCCGACGCGGCCGTGCGCGCCTGTAGAGACCCATCGGGGTCGTGCCACTCGGTGATCAGTGCGATCACGGGATGCGGGGTTTGCGGGTTCAGCTCCGTCGAATGGGCGCCTGCGAGCCCGACGACGTTGCGCGAGTACTCGATCACGGCCACCTGTAACCCGAGGCAAATGCCGAAGTACGGCACCTTCTTCTCGCGCGCGAACTTGACGGCCGCGATCTTGCCCTCGATGCCACGCTCGCCGAAACCGCCGGGCACGAGGATCGCGTCGACATCGTTCAGCGCCTCGGTGCCTTTCGTCTGGAGTTCTTCGGACTCCATGTACACGATGTTTACCCGAGTACGGGTACGGATGCCGGCGTGGCGCAGCGCCTCGGTCAACGACATATACGAGTCCCGGAGGTCCACGTACTTGCCGACCATCGCGATCTTGACCTCGGCCTCGGGGTGCGCCTTGGCGTCGACGACCGCCTGCCACTCCGAGAGATCCGCAGGTCTAGCCGTCAGGCGCAACTTGTCGATGACATAGCTGTCGAGCCCCTGCTCGTTCAGCAGCATCGGGATCTTGTAGATGTCGTCCACGTCGACGGCCGAGATGACGGCGCGCTCTTCGACGTTCGTGAACAACGCGATCTTGGCCCGTTGCTCGCGCGGCAACGCGTGCTCGGACCGGCACACCAGCACGTCGGGCTGGATACCGATCGAGCGCAACTCCTTGACGGAGTGCTGCGTGGGCTTGGTCTTGATTTCCTGCGACGCCCCCAGGTACGGCACGAGCGTCAAGTGGATGTACAGGACGTGATCGCGGCCAAGCTCCACGCCCATCTGCCGGATCGCCTCGAGGAACGGCAGTGACTCGATGTCGCCGACCGTACCGCCGATCTCGACGAGGCAGACCTCTGCGTCGCCGGCACCAAGCTTGACGCAGCGCTTGATCTCGTCGGTGATGTGCGGAATCACCTGGACCGTGGCGCCGAGATACTCGCCGCGCCGCTCTTTCGCGATCACGGTCGAGTAGATCTTGCCGGTCGTGAAGTTGCTGGTGCGGCTCGTGCGCATGCGCACGAAGCGCTCGTAGTGGCCCAAGTCGAGGTCGGCTTCCGTGCCGTCGTCGGTGACGTACACCTCGCCGTGCTGGAACGGGCTCATCGTGCCCGGGTCGACGTTGATGTACGGATCGAGCTTCATCAGGCGCACCTTCAGGCCGCGCGCCTCGAGGATCGCGCCGAGGCAGGCCGAGGTAATGCCTTTGCCCAGCGAGGACACGACCCCGCCCGTGATGAAGATAAATCGTGTCATTTCAACAAAACCGGGAGGGTCGGACACCGCTCCTCTCGGGAGCACGTATCCGATCATCGATAGTGAGTGTTAGGTACATCGCGACGGAACTGCAAAGTACCAAAAGTACCTCAGCCCCACCAGCCCCGCGAGCGAACGATCACGTGAGCGGCGGGTGTCCGGTCCAATGCACACGCCAGCGCGGCTCGGCGGCGTCGGCCGCGCGCGTTTCCGCCGCGAGCCACAGATCGCCGACGGCGACCAGCTGTGCGCCGCGAAAGAGCAGCGGAATCCGGCTGCGCATCCACGGCACGATCGCGGCCTCCTGGAGCCAGCGCTTCAGCGGCTGGCGATGCCGCCGGCCGAGCGGCAGAAATTCCTCGCCGCCGGCACGAAATTTCAACGTGAGCCCTTCGTCGAGCCACGACTCCGGTAGCCCGGGTTCGCTGGCGGCGCGCTCGAACGCCAGTGCGCCCTCGGGGCCGGACCACGGGGCTCGAGCAGGCAGACGCGCCGCGTAGTCGCGCGACGAAGCGGCGGGTAACGCCGCGAGCAAGTGCAGCTGGCGCCGGAATACGCGTCCCTCGCCGCCCGACCAACGCACGAGCGGCTGGGCATCGGCCCGCGCTTCGAGCAACGCATGGCGCAGCTCCTCGATCTTCGCGGAGCTCGGCACGCCGAACCCGGCGCGCCGCAACAGGTGCCGCAGCAGGTTGCGCTGGCGCGCGGGATCGAGAGCCGCGAGCGTGGCCCGCGGCAGCCGCAAGGGGTCGTCGAGCCCCGCGGCATCCTGCTCCGCGACCGCGTCGAGAATGCCTTCGGCGTCGGCCATCTGCTCCGCCAGGCGGCCGGCGTGCACCACTGCGGCGGGCCAGCGTGCCGTGAGCTGCGGCAGCACGTTCAGGCGCAGGAAGTTGCGGTCGTGACGCGGCTCGCGATTCGCAGGGTCTTCGATCCAGCGCAGATTCCATTCGAGCGCCTGCGCACGCAACTCATCGCGCGTGAAGCCGAGCAGCGGCCGGCCCAGGAACCCGGGACCGAACGGTCCGAACGCGATGATGCCGCGCAGGCCGCGCACCCCGCTGCCACGCGTGAAGCGCAACAGCAACGTCTCGAGCTGGTCGTCGGCGTGGTGCGCGGTCAGCAGCACTTCGCCCGGTGCGAGCACGGTACCGAGCGCTCCATAGCGCGCGTCGCGCGCCGCCGCCTCGAGGCCGTGCTCGGCGATGCGCTCGACTGTCACGCGCACGGACTGAAACGTCACGCCGAGACCGGCGGCCACGTCCGCGCATTGCGCGGCCCAGGCGCCAGAGTCTAAGTGGAGCCCGTGATCGACGTGCGCGGCGCGCAGCCGCGTGTTGAGACCGAGGCGCGCGAGCGCGGCCAACAACACCGTCGAGTCGACACCGCCGCTGAACGCGACGAGAAAACGCGGCGGCGCGGCCGGCGTCGGCCACTGCTCGATCGCCGTGCGCAACGCCGCCAGGAACGGCGCGCCTTCGTATTCTTTCGGGTCTTCGAACCAGGACATCGCGCGCCGCACGCTTCTCCGGCGACGCCGGAGCTCAAGTTTCTTTGAATACTCCGTAGCCGGCGATTCGCCGCCGCCGTTGCGCGACGAGAGAATCGATCGGCACGGCCTGCAACGTGGCGACGGCCTGCACGAGCGTGGCCTTCAGCGACTCCGCCATCGCTTGCGGGTCGCGGTGTGCACCGCCAAGCGGCTCGCCGATGACGTCGTCGACGAGCTTGAGCCGATGCAGGCGCTCGGCCGTTATGCCCATCGCTTCGGCTGCAAGCTCGGCTTTGTCGGCGCTCTTCCACAGGATGCTCGCACAGCCTTCGGGCGAGATCACGGCGTAGATGCTGTACTGCAGCATCAGCACACGGTCCCCGACGCCGATCGCGAGCGCACCGCCCGAACCGCCCTCGCCGATCACGACGCTGACGATGGGACACTTGAGGCTCGCCATCGTGAACAGGTTGCGCGCGATGGCCTCGCTCTGGCCGCGCTCTTCGGCACCGATACCGGGATACGCGCCCGGCGTGTCGATGAACGTGATCAGCGGCAGGCCGAACTTCTCGGCGAGGTGCATCAATCGCAGACCTTTGCGATAGCCCTCCGGCCGCGCCATGCCGTAGTTGCGGAACACGCGCTCCTTCGTGTCGCGTCCCTTCTGATGCCCCATGACGACCACGGCCTCGCCGTTCAAGCGCGCGAGGCCGCCGATCAGCGAGTGATCGTCGGCGTACATTCGATCGCCGTGCAGCTCCTGGTAGTCGGTGAAGCACTTGTCGAGGTAGTCGAGCGTGTACGGTCGCTGCGGGTGACGCGCGAGCTGCGCGATCTGCCAGGCGGTCAGGCTCGAGAAGATGCTGCGCGTGAGCGACTCGCTCTTGCTCTTCAAGCGCGAGATCTCTTCGCTGATGTTGAGCTCGGAGTCTTCGCCGACGAACTTCAGCGCGTCGATGCGCGCTTCTAGTTCGGCGATTGGCTGCTCAAACTCCAGGAATTTCAGGTCCATACACCACGATAACCGGAAGGCTGGCTGCGTGCCAAGCGGTGCGGAGCCGCGGGTCGAGAGGGCCTGTCTCGGGACACGCCGGAAATCGCATCCATGCGGCTCGGCTGCGCACATCCCTGTGCGCAGACGGTCCCGAGACAGGCCCTCTCGACCCACGGCCCCGCACCGCATCCGGTTCTGGTGCTGTATTTGCGGGGGGACGAAGAGGAAGACGAAGCAGCGAAAACGCAGTTGCGCGCGGCGGCGCGTCCACGAGCCCGCCCACGACGCGAAACGAGTGGCGTCGATGTGCGAGGGCCCTCTCGGGACCGTCTGCGCACAGGGATGTGCGCAGCCGAGCCGCATGGATGCGATTTCCGGCGTGTCCCGAGAGGGCCCTCGCACAGCGGCGCCACGATTGGCACCACCGCAAAACCGGGCTCGCGCGATGACGCGAACACGCGGGAGTCGTCTAAACGAAGTGCTTCGGGTAGTGGATCAGGAAGCGGTCGTCGCCGAGGAGGCGGGTGAGCTGATCGCGCAGGTCGCGAGTGAGGCGCACGGACCATTGCTCGCCGAGCGTGAGGACGGCTTCGGCGCCGGGCCCTTTGTATTCGATGCAGACTTCGCAGCGCCCGCGCGTGAACGGCTTCAGGATGCGCTGCAGATCGCGCACGAATTCGGCGCCGACGGTGTCACTCGGCCAGCGGATCGTCAGGCGGCGTGCGTACTCCTCGATCGCTTCGTCGGCCGAGCGCATGCGCTTCGCCGTGATTCGCCAGCCGTTCAGGAAGTCGTCGTACCGCAGCTGCCCGTCGGCGATCAGCACCGCGTGCTTCGCGATCAAGTGCTTCGACTGCGCGAACACCTCTTCGAACATCGTGACCTCGATGCGCTCGGTGTCGTCGTCGAGCAGCACCGACACGCGGTTGCCGCGTCGGCGCACGTCCATCACGACGCCGGCCACCGTCGCCTCCTTGCGCACCGTGTACGGCAGGGCTTGCGTCGGCAAGCTGGCAAGCACCTTCGCGATCGAGCCGTGCGTGAAGTGCTTGCAATGCTCCGCGAAATCCTCGAACGGATGACCCGTGAGGTACAGGCCCAGGCTCTCGCGCTCCGCCTCGAGCCGCTCGCGCTTCGTCCACTCGCGCACGGTCGTCATCACGTGTTTGAGATCGGACTCGTCGTCACTGCCGCCGAATAGCGCCGTCTGGCCGGCCGCCTGCGCGTGCACAGAGCGCTCCGCGGCCTGCAGTGCGTTCGGGATCGCCTGCATCAGGGTGGCGCGGTTCGGCCCGAGCGCGTCGACGGCACCGGAGCGCACGAGCGCTTCGAGCACGCGCCGGTTCAACTTCGAAAGATCAGTGCGCCGGCACAGATCGATGAGGCTCTTGAACGGCCCGTGCGCATCGCGCTCGCCAACGATCGCCTCGACCGCGCTCTGCCCCATGCCCTTCAATGCACCGAGGCCGTAGGTGATGCGCCGCTCGCCGGCTACGGTAAACGCGAAGACGGAGCGATTCACGTCAGGTGGCTCGAGAACGATCCCCATGCGTTTCAGCTCGTCCTTCAGCACGACGAGCCGGTCGGTGTTGTCGAGCTCGGCCGTCAATACGGCCGCCATGTAGGCCTCGGGGAAATGCGCCTTGAGCCACGCGGTCTGGTAGGCGATCAACGCGTACGCCGCCGCGTGCGACTTGTTGAAGCCGTAACCCGCGAACGTCTCCATCTGGTCGAAGATGTGACTCGCGCGCGGCGATTCCACGCCGCGCTCACCCGATCCTTTGACGAAGACCTCGCGCTGCAACGCCATCTCTTCCGGCTTCTTCTTGCCCATCGCGCGGCGCAACAGATCGGCGCCACCGAGCGAATAGCCGGCGAGCACCTGCGCGATCTGCATGACCTGCTCCTGATACAGGATCACGCCGTAGGTCGGCTTCAGAATCGCCTCGAGCCGCGGATGCAGATAGTCGGGCGGCACGCCGTCGCGCCGGTGCTTGCGCGCGATGAACTCGTCGGCCATCTGCATCGGGCCCGGCCGGAACAGCGCGACGATGGCCGTCAGGTCGTCGAACCGGTCGGGCTGGAGCCGCTTGATCAGGTCACGCATGCCCAGCGATTCGAGCTGGAACACCGCCGTCGTGCGGCACTGACGCAGCAGGTCGTAGGTCTTCGCGTCGTCGACCGGGATCGTGTCGATGTCGACGGGCGGCTCGCCGCGCCCGGCGCGCGCACGATTGATGGTGGAGACGGCGTGATCGATGATCGTGAGCGTCTTCAACCCGAGGAAGTCGAACTTGATGAGGCCGATCGCTTCGAGATCGTCCTTGTCGAGCTGCGTCAGCAGCGCGCCGTCCGCGTCGGCGTACAACGGCATGTATTCCGTCACAGGTTGCGGGGCGATCACGACGCCGCCCGCGTGCGTACCGATGTTGCGTGCGAGGCCTTCGAGCTGCCGCGCGAGGTCGATAAGTCCGCGGATCTCCTCGTCTCCCTCGTAGACCTTGCGCAGCTCTTCGTCGTCGGCAATGGCTTTGTCCAGCGTGATGCCGATCTCGAACGGGATCAGTTTCGCGACCCTGTCCACGTAGCCGTACGGCATGCCGAGTGCGCGGCCCACGTCGCGAACTACGGCCTTCGCTGCCATGGTGCCGTAGGTCACGATCTGCGCGACGCGTTCGCGGCCATAGCGATTCGCGACGTACTCGATCACGCGGTCGCGGCCGTCGATGCAGAAGTCGATGTCGAAGTCCGGCAGCGACACGCGCTCGGGATTCAGGAACCGCTCGAACAGCAAGTCATGCGCGAGCGGATCCAGATTCGTGATGCCGAGCGCGTACGCGACCAGCGAGCCGACGCCCGAACCGCGACCGGGCCCGACCGGAATCGCGTTGTTGCGCGCCCACGCGATGAAGTCGGCCACGATCAGGAAGTAGCCTTCGAACCCCATCTTGCAGATCACTTCGATCTCGCGAGCGAGGCGCTCGTGATACGGGCCGGCAGCGTCCGCCGCAATGCCGAGCGCGGCGAGCCGCGTGATGAGCCCTGCCGCCGCGCCCTGCTTCAGGTGCTCGCGCGGCGACGAGCCGTCATCGACCTTGAAGTCCGGCAGGAACACCTTGCCGATGTCGACTTCGAGCGAGCAGCGCCGCGCAATCTCGACCGTGTTCGCCACGGCCTCGGGCAGATCGGCGAACAGGCTCTCCATCTCGGCCGGCGACTTCAGGTACTGCTCTTCGCTGTACGCGCGCTGTCGCGCGGGATCGTCGAGCGTGACGCCCTGCGCGATGCAGACGCGGGTCTCGTGCGCCTCGAAGTCGCTGCGCCCCAGGAAACAGACCTCGTTCGTCGCGACCACGGGCATGCCCTTCGCTGCCGCGAGCTCCACAGCGCGCGCGAGATATTCGTGCTCGCCGGGCCGGCCGAGCCTTTGCAACTCGATGTAGAAGCGCCCCGGCAACAGCTCGTGCCAACGCTCGAGCACCTCGGCAGCGCGCGCGCCGCGCCCTCCCCCGAGCGCCTTGCCGAGCTCGCCGTTCTGCGCGCCGGACAGGCCGATCAACCCTTCGAGAGCTGCAGGCTCGAGCCACTCTTTCAGCAACACATGACGGCCGGCCACGACCCCCAGCACGGCGCTCTTCGTCAGCAGCGCCGACAGCCGTTTGAAGCCCGTGCGGTTCTGGCACAGCAGAGTGCAGCGCGTGGGGTCGCGATCCTCGCGCGACTCGGCAAGCCACACGTCGGCGCCCACGATCGGCTTCACGCCGCGCTCGAACGCGAGCTTGTAGAACTTCACGAGCGCCGAGACGTTGGCCTGGTCCGTGATCGCGCACGCCGGCATGCGTTGCTCAGCCGCGGCATCCACGAGCGCGTCGACGCGGACGACGCTATCGACGAGCGAATATTCCGTGTGGACCCGCAGGTGGACGAAACCGCTCATCGGTCATGCCCACCGCCGCTCTCGCGCACGGGCGCGAACGACACGCGATGAATCGCGCACGGCCCGAACGTGGCCAACGCCTTCAGGTGCATCGGCGTCGCGTAGCCCTTGTTCTCGTCGAAGCCGTACTGTGGGTAACGCCTATGCAGCCGGCGCATGAGCCGGTCCCGGCAGACCTTGGCGAGAATCGAGGCGGCGCTGATGACCGGCACGAGGTTGTCGCCGTCGATCACGGGCTCCGCGATATAACGTCCGCGCGTGCTCGTGGAACGCAGGAATCTGCCGGCCGTCGACGCGGATGAGATCGGGCACGAGCGACAGGCGCAACACGGCGCGCCGCATCGCGAGCAACGACGCCTGCAGAATGTTGATGTCGTCGATTTCGACATGGCTCGCGCTCGCGACAGCGAACGCTTTTGCTTTGCGGCGGATCTCGATCGCGAGGCGCACGCGCTGCAGCTCGGTCAGCAGCTTCGAGTCGCGCAGCCCTTCGATCGGCTGCTTGGGATCGAGCACCACGGCCGCGGCCACGACGGGCCCCGCGAGCGGTCCGCGTCCGGCTTCGTCGACGCCGCAAATGTCGGCGTCCTCCGCGACGAAGGCGAACGACTGCGAGACACCGCGATCATCTGGTTCCCCGTACCAGCTCGAGCACCTCGCGCGCGGCCGCTTTGCTCGCGTCGCAGCGCAACTGACGGTGAATGGCGGTGCAGACATCATACCAGTCGGGCGGAAGGCCCGTGCCGTCGAGCGCCGCGAGCACGGCCGGGCCGAGCACGTCGGGCCGCACCTGGTCCTGCACGAACTCCGGCACGATCTGCCGCCCCGCCAACAGATTCGGCAACGAGAAATGCGGCAGCCTCGAAAGGCCGAGACGCCGCACGAGCCAATAGCTGAGCGGCACCATGCGGTACGCGACGACCATGGGCCGTTTGAACAGCAGCGCTTCGAGGCTCGCGGTGCCCGAGGCCGTCAGCACGACGTCGGCCGCCGCCATGACCTCGCGTGCACGATTCGGAATCAGCCGCGCTAAATCTCAAGTCGGCGCCCGCGGCCGAGGCACGGAACAGCTCGCCGAGCGGCTCGCTCGCGAGCGCCACGGCCACGTTCAGGTCGGGCCTGCGCTCGCGCAGCCAGGCCGCGGTGGCCATGAACGGCGCGGAAAGCCGCGTCACCTCGCTGCGGCGGCTGCCGGGCAGCACGGCGAGCAGCGGTTGGTCGCCGGGAAACCCGAGCGCGGCGCGCGCCGCTTGTCGGTCGACGGTCAGCGGAATCATGTCGGCCAACGGATGGCCGATGAACTTCGCGTTGACGCCATGCTCGGCGTAGAACTTCGTCTCGAACGGCAGCAGACACAGCACGAGATCCACCGCGGCGCGAATACCACGCACGCGATACTGCCGCGACGCCCACACCTGCGGGCTCACGTACTGCACGGCCGGAATGCCGGCCCGTTTGAGCGCCGCTGCGGCCGGCAGATTGAAGTCCGGCGCGTCGATGCCGATGAACACGTCCGCGCCGCTGGCCGCGATGCGTTCGATCAGCTTGCGCCGCAGCTTGCAGGATGCGCCTGAGATGCGGCAGCACCTCGAAGAAGCCCATGACCGAGACCTCTTCGGCCCGATTCCAGGGCTCGCACCCGGCGGCGACCATGCGCGGGCCCGCCATGCCGAAGAACTCGGCGTCCGGCGCCGCGGCGCGCAGAGCCTCGATCAGGCCCGCGCCGAGCGTATCGCCCGAGGCCTCGGCTGCAACGAGCGCAATGCGCAGTGCTCCGCTCCCGGCCATGTCAGGGTCGACGCCGCGCGGCTTCCGTCAAGTCTTGTCTCATGGCTCGCGCCCCTAACGGGCCTAACGGGCCACGCCCCGCGAGCCGCCGCTGCGCAGCGAGTCGAGCATCAACTTGAGCTCGGGCTGCTCCGGCAGCCGCCGCTCGAGCTCGGCGATCGCCTCCTCGAGCTTCAAAGACTGCCGATACAGCGCCCGATAGCCTTCGCGGATGTTGCGGGTCTGCGCCTCGGTGAAGCCGCGGCGTTTCAAGCCTTCGGCATTGATGCCGCGCGGCTCGGCCGGGCGGCCGGACACCGTGACGTAAGCCGGAATGTCCTTCGTGACGTAGCTGAACATGCTCGTCAGCGTGTGCGGACCGATGCGGCAGAACTGATGCACCGCCGTGAAACCGCCGAGGATCGCATAGTCGCCGACGTGCACGTGGCCCGCGATCGACGCGTTGTTCGCGAAGATCGTGTTGTTGCCGACGACAGAGTCGTGAGCGATGTGCGAGTACGCCATGATCCAGTTGTCGCTGCCGACCGTCGTCACGGCGTGATCCTGGGCCGTGCCGCGGTTGATCGTGGCGCACTCGCGGATCGTATTGCGATCGCCGATCACGAGTTCCGTGGGCTCGCCTTTGTATTTCTTGTCCTGCGGGTCGTCGCCGATCGACGCGAACTGGAAGATGTGGTTGTCGACGCCGATCGTCGTCTTGCCTTTGATGACGACGTGCGGCTCGATGCGAGTGCCGCGGCCGATCTGCACGCCAGCACCGATGATCGCGTACGGACCGACATGCACGTCGGCATCGATACGCGCGGCCGCGTCGACGACTGCTCGCGGGTCGATCAAGACTTGGGCCCTTCCGCCATCATGATCTCCGCTTCGGCGACGACCTTGCCGTCGACCTCGGCGCGCGTGGCGAACATCCAGAGACCGCGTTTGCGTTTCGTGAGCTCGACGCACAGCTTCAGCTGGTCGCCGGGGCGCACGATCTGTTTGAAGCGCGAGTTCTCGACGCCGACGAGATACAGGATCGTGATGCGTTCCTCGGCAGTCACGCTCTCGCAGGCCAGCAGACCGCCTGCCTGAGCCAACGACTCTAAGATCAGTACGCCAGGCATCACGGGGTGCCCAGGGAAGTGCCCCTGGAAGTACGCCTCGTTGGCAGTCACGTTCTTGATGGCGACTAACGTCTTGCCGGGTACGACCTCGAGCACGCGATCCACCATCAGGAACGGATAGCGGTGCGGCAGTCGATCGAGCAGCGCTTCGATGTCGAGTGTTCTGGTATCAGTCATCGTCGTTCTTCTTGTCCTGCAATTTTGCAACGGCGCGCTCCGCCGCACTGACCCGGTCGGCCAGCGAATCGAGCTGGCGGAACCGCGCAACGTTTTTCTGCCACCGGCTCGAGGGCTCGGCCGGCAACTGGCCCGAGTACTTACCGGGCTCATCCACCGACTTCGTGACCACGCTGCCGAACGTGAACATGACGTCGTCGCAGATCTCGAGCGAGTTCAGCATGACGACGCCGCCGGCGATCATACAGCGCTTGCCGATCTTCGTGCTGCCGGCGATGCCGACACAACCGGCGATCGCCGTATGAGCGCCGATACGAACGTTGTGGCCGATTTGCACGAGGTTGTCGAGTTTGGCGCCGTCTTCGATGACGGTGTCCTCGATCGCGCCGCGGTCGACGGTGGTGTTGGCCCCGATTTCCACGTCGTCACCGATCGCGACGCTGCCGACCTGCGGGATCTTCTGCCACTTGCCGGCGTCGGGCGCGAAGCCGAACCCATCGGCGCCGAGCACGGCACCCGGATGCACGATGCAGCGCGCGCCGATCCGCACACGCTCGAGCACGACGACGCGCGGACCGATTCGCGTGCCCGCGCCAACGCTAACCCCGGCGCCGAGCATCGCGCCTACGCCGATGACTGCGCCGGGACCGATCGTCACGCCCTCGCCGATCACGACGTAGGCACCGACCTCGGCGGTGGGTGCGACTCGCGCGCCCAACTCGACCACGGCCGTCGCGTGCACGCCGGGGCGCGGCGCAGGCGGCGGGTACAGCGCGCTCGCGATGCGCGCATAGATCAGGTACGGCTGCGGGTGAACGAGGCTCGCGACCGGGCAGTCGCCGCGGTTGCGCTCTTCCAGAATGACAGCGGCCGCGCGAGTGTCGGCGAGCTGTGCGCGGTAGGCGGGATTGGCAAGAAACGTGATGGCGTCGGGCTCAGCGCCCGACAACGTGCCAACACGAGTGACGACTCGATCAGCGGCGCCATGGAGCTCACAGCCGAATTTCGCTGCGAGCTCTCCTAAGGTGAAGTTCATGCAGGTCGGCTCGGCGCCTGCACCGCGCAGCTGCTACTTCTTCGGGGCGGGTGCCGCGGCCGGCGCACCTGGCCCCTTGAGCACGACCAGCACTTGGTCCGTGATATCCAGAGCCGTGCTGACGAAGATCGCGTCGCCGAGCACCAAGTCGAATTTCTGCGCGCGCGCAAAGTCCTGGACCTTGAGCAGCACATCGCGCTGGAGCTTGCCGACTTCCTCGTTACGCCGAGCGTTGAGGTCTTCCAGATATTCATTCTGCGTGCGCTGCAGATCGCGTTGACCGTCGCGGATCTGGCGCTCGAGGTTCAGGCGCTCTTCTTCGCCCATGACCGGAGCATCTTTCTGGAACCGATCCTGTTGCTGCTGAAGCCTCGTCTGCGCCGCCTGAATGTCACGCTGGCGCGGTGCGAACTCGTCCGAGAGCTTCTTGGTGACGGCGTCGGCCTGCGGCGACTGCTCGAGCAATCGACTGACGTTTATGACGCCGATCTTGAGCGCGGTCTGCGCGTTAGCGACACCGGAAATGAGCGCCGCGACCGCGAGCACGGCGGTCGGCAGGAATTTCGAACCGATCATATTAAATCCTTCACCCCTAGAAGGCGTTGCCGACGGAGAACTGGAAGCGCTCCACCTCATCGCCGAAAAACCGATCCGTTGGGGCGTCTGCGTTCAACGGCGTTGCGTAACTAAACCGCAGCAAGCCAAGAGGCGCCAGCCACTCTACACCGAGCCCTACGGATTTCTTCAACCTATCATACTTGAAACCGTAGTCGATAGGGTCGCCGAGCTTGTCATAAAAGGTCACGCCGCCCGTCGAGAACACGCCGCCCATGTCGTAGAACAACGCGACTCGGGTGGAGCCCGAGATCTTGGCCGGCGTGGGAATGATGAGCTCGATCTGGTTGGCCACGACCACGTTGCCACCGTACGGATTGCCGCGATCGTCGCGCGGACCGAGGTAGCTCTCCTTGAAGCCGCGCACGGAGCCCGGGCCGCCACCGAACCGGTTGCGGAACGGCGGCAGCGCGGTCGTCGAGCCAAAGGCGTCGCCGTACGAAAGCTCGCTGTTGATACGGATCCGCCATTTGTTGCCAAGCGGTATGAACTTCTGGAAGTTCAGCGCGGCCACGTAGTACTCGACGTCGCTGCCGGGTACCGAGGCGTTCAAAGAGATGGCTGCGCGCGCGCCCCTGGTCGGGAACAGTGAGGCGTTGCGCGAATCGTACGACCAGCCTGCCATGAGCTCGAGGCTCTTGATGCGCGTGCCGACGACGAAGTCGCTGACCGTGAACGTCTTGCCGTTGCCGCGCACCCAATCCAGTGCCTGCCCCGAGCTGAACGTGCTCGTCACGAGCTCCGCGTCCTGGTACGAAAAACCGAAGCGCAACCCCTGATAATCAGTGATGGGGTAACCCCAGTTGATGCCTGCGTTCATCGTCGTCGTCGAAAAGTCCGAGCTCACGGACGTGAACTGCGTCAGGTGCTGATACGTGAGCGACAACGTGCGTGCGACACCATCGATGTTGCGATACGGGTCCGTGAAATTCGCGTCGAAGATCTTCTGGTACTTGCCGCCCGTGATCTGTAACGCGACCCGCTTACCGGTACCCATGAAGTTCGAGTGGATGAAGTTGCCGCCGAGCGTGACGCCGTACGTCTGCGAAAACCCCAGGCTACCGCCGAATTGGCCCGGCAGGCCTTCCTTGATGTCGAAGTCCACATCGACCAGGTCGGGGCTGCCCGCCACCGGGTTCGACTTCTCCTCGACCTTCTCGACGTACGGCAAGCGCTGAATCAAGACCTTCGACCGGTCGACGAGGGCGTTCGAAAGATAGCCGCCTTCGAGCTGGCGCACCTCGCGCCGAAACACTTCGTCGTTGACGCTGTTGGTGCCGTTGAAGTTCACGCGCCGCACGTATACGCGATTCTTCGGCTCGACGAAGAACGTGACCGATGCCTCCTTGGTGCTCTTGTTCAGATCCGGCACTGCCTTGATCTGGGCGAACGCGTAGCCGTCCTGACCGAGTCGCAAGTTCATGAGCTCTTCGCTGCGAGTCAAGAGACCCTGCGAGAACGTCTCGCCCGGTTGAGCCAGGATCAGATTTTTCAGGTCCTCTTCCGGAACGACCATATCGCCGGCCATCTTGATGTCGGAGATGGAGTAACGGTCGCCCTCGATGATGCTAATCGTGACGAAGATGTCGCGCTTGTCCGGCGAGATGGCGACCTGCACGTCATCGACCCTGAAATCCGCGTAGCCACGGTCCATGTAATAGGACTTCAGCTTCTCGAGGTCGCCCTCGAGGGCTTCCTTCGAGTAGCGGTCGTTCTTGCGAATGAATGACAGCCAATTGCCGGTCTTCAACTCGAACGCGGAGACGATTTCCTCGTCCTCGAAAGCCGTGTTGCCCACGATGTTGACCTGGCGAATCTTGGCGCGATCGCCTTCCTCGATCGTGATCGTCACGCGAACGCGGTTGTCTTCGAGCGGCTCGACCGTGGGCGCGACCTTCGCACCGTACTTGCCGCGACCGTAGTATTCCTCGGTCAACGACTGAGTCAGCTCGTCGAGCGTCGACTGATCGAAGATCTTGCCCTGGCTCAAGCCATGCTCGTTCAGGACCTTCTTGAGATCGTCGTCCTTGATGTCCTTGTTGCCCTTGAACGTGAACTCCTGAATCGACGGCCGCTCGAGCACGACGACCAACAGCGTGTCGCCGTCGCGGCGGAACTCGACGTCCTGGAAGAAGCCGGTCTGGAAGAGGGCTCGGATCGCTTCGCGCAACCGTTGCTCGGTCACCGTGTCGCCGATGTTGATCGGCAGATAGTTGTAGATCGTGCCGTCCGCAATTCTTTGGGCACCTTCGACGCGGAAGTTGCGGACGACGAACGGCTCCATGGCCGCGAATCCCGACACGCTTGCACCGAGGCCGGCGATCAGCACCGCCAGCTGCACGAGACGATGAATCATCATGAACCGAAGATTCTGCTTAGGTCGTTATAGAAGGCGAAGCTCATGAGCACGATCAGGAAGAACACTCCGACCTGCTGCCCAAGCACGAGTGCTCGCTCCGACAGCGGCGAGCCCTTGAACCACTCGGCGATCTGATACGCCACCTGCCCGCCGTCCAACATTGGAATCGGCAGCAGATTCAGAATTCCGAGGCTGATGCTCACGGCGGCGAGGAAACTCAAGAAAGGCGCGAGGCCGGCCTGAGCGCTCTCACCGGCGTAGTCCGCGATCGTCAGCGGGCCGGACATGTTCTTCAGCGAGACGTCGCCGACCACCATGCGTACCAGCATACGCACGGTCAGCGCACTCATTTCCCAGGTCTTCTCGACGCCACGCGGCAGCGACTCGAACACGCCGTACCGCTGCTCGGCCCGCAGACTGTCGATCAGCCCGGGTGGCAACGTGCTCGGCCGCGAAGCGCCGATGCGACCGATCGTCTTGCCACCGTCCTGGACGGTGCCGATCACGACGGTGAAGGTTCGCTCACTTCCATCGCGACGGACGGTGACGTCGACCGTCTCGCCCGGCCGTTGCTTGATGTGATTGACCC
This sequence comes from uncultured Gammaproteobacteria bacterium, assembly GCA_963748045.1. GTDB lineage: Bacteria > Pseudomonadota > Gammaproteobacteria > Steroidobacterales > Rariloculaceae > FEN-1219. The sequence goes on along the minus strand of CAVVIC010000008.1, from coordinate 62,340 downwards.
ATTGATCCCAGTTGCCGATCGGCTTGTCGCCGATGGCGACGACTTCGTCGCCGCCCTTGAGCCCCGCCGCGGCGGCAGGCGAGTCCGGAGTGACTGCGTCGATGACGGCCGGCAGCACAGGCCCCGGCAGCACACCCAAGCCCGTGTACAACGCGGCTGGTTCCGTGAGCTCGGCTTCGCGACCGCGCACGTCGAGTTGGACATTCCGCGTTTTACCGTCCGGCTCGCGCACGGTGAGGTCGATGCGCGCAGTGGCCAGCAGCTGGTCGAAGATTCGCAGCGTCGCGTTTTCCCACGTCGACGTCGCACGGCCGCCGACTGCGGTGATCTCGTCACCCGCGACGATGCCGGCACGCGCGGCGGCCGAGTCGGGTTGGACGGCGCCGATCACGGCTTTAAGCCCCGGCACGCCGCTCGTAAACATCAGCCAGTAGGCGAGGATCGCGAACAAGAAGTTGAACGCGGGCCCGGCTAGCAAGACGGCAATGCGGTGCGGGATCGGGCGCTGGTTGAACGCTCTGCCGCGGTCGGCCGCCGGCACGGGCGTCTCCCGCTCGTCGAGCATCTTCACGTAGCCGCCTAGCGGGATCATCGACAGCCAATACTCGGTGCCATCCGGATGCCGGCTGCGCCAGACGGCGAGCGGTCTACCGAAGCCGATCGAGAACCGCAGGACCTTGAAGTTAAGGCGGCGCGCAACCCAGAAGTGGCCGAACTCGTGGGCGGCCACGAGGACGCTGATCGCGACGACAAACCACAGCACACTCAGCATTGACTCTTCCCGTAACCGCGGCGCCGCTCATGAAGGCACCCCTCGAAGGCCGGTATTCTAGCCCGGGCCGCGTGGGCTCTGCAGAACATCGCTTCGAAAGAAACAACGGGCACCGCGGGTGGCCGTTGCGAATAGAGACCGCGCCGAGCGGGTCCAGTTCCTCGGTCAGCCCGCAATGCCGAGTAACAGCAAACCGCCGGTGAACACCGGAATCGCCGCCGTGAGACTGTCGATTCGGTCGAGCACGCCGCCGTGCCCCGGCAGCAGCTTGCCGCTGTCCTTGAGGCCCACGTTACGTTTGAACATGCTCTGGGTCAGGTCGCCGAGCACCGAAACCAACGCCGTCACGACGCCGAGCGCGGCCAGCCGCGCGACGGGTAAGTCCAGCCACGCCGCCGCGATACCCGCTGCGAGCGCGGCCAGGAGCAGCCCGCCGGCCATACCCTCCCAGGTCTTGCCCGGGCTCACGGCGGGCGCCAACTTGGTGCGTCCGAGCCAACGCCCGAAGGCGAAGGCGCCGACGTCGGCAGCCCAAACGATCGCGAGCAACGTCATCGCGAGACCGCGGCCGTGTGGCATGGCGCCATGTAGCCGCACCAGCAGCCACCAGGACGGCAGCAACACGATGAAGCCGCTGACGACGACGATAGAGGCCGGGAACGGGTACGGGAACTTGATCACGGCCCCGACCGCAAGGAGCCAGAAGACAAACGCGACGGCCAGCATGCCGACGACCAACGACGCGCCGGAGAGCCCCCACACGGCGGCCATCGCGGCGGCGAACAGCACGGTGTAGACAACGTGGCCGCCAGTGCCGAGCCGCGCGAAGCCGGCCCATTCCCACGCGCCGGCGAGCCACAACGCCCCGAACACCGCAGCGACGCCCGCGGTCGGCAGGAACAGCACGGCGGCCGTGATGGCGACGCCGTAAAAGCCAGCGGTAATGATTCGCGTGATCAGCAAACGGCCGCCCGACGCGCGCTCAGACTTCCATGATCTCCGCTTCTTTGTCTTTCAAAAGAGCGTCGATCTGGGCGACGAAGCGGTCCGTGAGTTTCTGGATCTCGTCCTGGCCGCGTCGGTCCTCGTCTTCGGTGACGAGCCTCTCCTTCAATAGGTCTTTCAGGTCGGCCAGTGCCTCGCGCCGCACCGAGCGCATGGCCACGCGCCCGCTCTCCGCCTGGGCGCGGACGACCTTCACGATCTCGCGGCGCCGCTCCTCGGTCATCGGCGGCAGGGGCACGCGGATGACTTGCCCCGCGGTCACCGGATTCAGGCCGAGGCCGGCGTTCATGATGGCCTTCTCGACGGCCGAGACCATCTGTTTTTCCCAAGGCGTGACGACGATCGTGCGTGCGTCCTCGACCGAGACGTTGGCTGTCTGTTTGATCGGCACGTTCGTGCCGTAGTAATCGACCATCACGTGCTCGAGCAGACCCGCGTGTGCCCGGCCCGTGCGGAGGCGCTTCATCTCTTCCTTGACGGCCTCGATCGCGCGGTGCATCCGCTGCTCGGACTCTTTCTTGATGTCGTTGATCATCTGCCCGTTCCGGTGCGCGGCAGCTGATTCATGACGGAAGTGCCAACCGTCTCGCCCGTCACGATGCGGACGAGATCGCCCGGATTGTTGAGATTGAACACAATGAGCGGCAGGTTGTTCTCGCGGCACATAACAATCGCCGTCGCATCCATGACGCGCAGTTGGTCAGCCAGAACCTGATCGAACGATAAGGAGCGATAGCGCACGGCCGTCGGATCCTTCATCGGGTCCGCCGAGTACACGCCGTCGACTTTCGTGGCCTTGATCAGCACGTCCGCGCCAATCTCGATCGCGCGCAGGCTCGCTGCGGTATCGGTAGTGAAGAACGGGTTGCCGGTGCCGGCCGCGAAGATCGTGACGCGCCCCTTCTCGAGATGGCGCACGGCGCGGCGGCGGATGTAGTCCTCGCACACCTCGTGGATCTGCAGCGCGGACAGCACGCGTGCGATGGTGCCTTGACGTTCGAGCGCGTCCTGCATCGCGAGGGAATTGATGACGGTGGCGAGCATGCCCATGTGATCGGCTGTCACGCGATCCATGCCGGCTTCGGCGAGCCCAGCGCCGCGGAAGATATTGCCGCCGCCAATCACGAGGCCGACCTGCACGCCGAGTCCGACGACTTCGGTGATCTCTATTGCCACGCGGCGGATGATGGCGGGGTCGATGCCGTATTGATGGCTACCGAGCAGCGCTTCGCCGCTCAACTTCAGCAGAATCCGCCGATAGACTGGCGCCGCCATCGAACCCCCGATTTAAGGTGCGTCCCGGTTGCGTCCGCGGGTCTTTAGATTAACGACTCTGCTTGGCCTGCGCCATGACCTCGGAGACGAAGTCGGCGCTTTTCTTCTCGATGCCCTCGCCCACCTCGTAGCGGCGGAAGCCCTTGACCTTCGCCTTCTGCGCGGCCAGCAGATCGCGCACGCGTTTCTTGTCGTCCTTGACGAAGACCTGGCCGGTCAGCGTGATGTCGTCGACGAACTTGCGCAGCTTGCCCTCGACCATCTTGGCGATGATTTCGGGCGGTTTTTTCTCTTCGGCGGTCTGCGCGAGAATGATTTCGCGTTCCTTGTCGAGCACGTCCTTCGGCACGTTGTCGTTCGCGACGTAGCGCGGCGCCAGCGAGGCCACCTGCAGAGCCAAGTCGCGCGCGAGCTCCGGCGTACCGCCCTCGAGATCGACGAGCACGCCGATCCTGGTCCCGTGCACGTACGAGCCGACGTTGCCGCCGCTCTCGAGCACCTCGAAACGCCGCACGGAGATGTTCTCGCCGACCTTCGTCACGAGCTCGAGGCGCAGTTCCTCGACGGTGCGGCCGTCGACTGAAGCGCGCAAGAGCTCCTCGACGCTGGCCGGCCGGTTGGCCAGCACGACACCGGCCAGACGTTCGACGAACGCCCGGAAGTTGTCGTCCTTCGCGACGAAGTCGGTCTCGGAGTTGACCTCGAGCAGCACATGCCGCCCGCCATCGCTCTTCAGTGCGACGCGCCCCTCGGCCGCGACGCGTCCGGCCTTCTTGTCGGCCTTGGCCGCACCCGCCTTACGCAGCAGCTCGGCGGCGAGATCGACGGCACCCTCGGCTTCGACCAGGGCTTTCTTGCAGTCCATCATGCCCGCGCCCGTGCGTTCGCGAAGCTCCTTGACCAACGCCGGTGTGATTTCCATGGAACGGATCCTTCGACTCGTGAATGCGCCCGAACTCGCTACTGGGCCGCTTCTTCTTCGCCCCCGGCCTCAACGCCCGCCTCGGGGGCCGCCTCGGGGACCGCCTCAGCACCCTCTTCGGCGCCCGGCCGATCTCGACCCTTCCCGCGGACCTTCGTGACGCGCGCGCGCTTCTTGGCGGGCGGTGGCCGCTTGGCCGCCTTGGCTTCGACCTTCGGCTTGCCGGACTCGTCGAGCTCGACGAACTCGTCGTCGCCGCTCGGCACCTCGGGGCTCGACGCCTTGCCGGCGATCACGGCATCGGCAATGCCCTCGGCATAGAACTGGATCGCGCGCATCGCATCGTCGTTGCCCGGGATGGGGTAGTCGATGCCTTCCGGCGAGCAGTTCGTGTCGACGACTGCGACAACCGGAATGCCGAGCTTGCGGGCTTCGCGTACCGCGATTTCCTCGTGGCCGACGTCGATCATGAAGACGGCAGTCGGCAGCGCATCCATGCCCTTGATGCCGCCAAGCGTCTTCTCGAGCTTCAGCTTCTCGCGGACGAAGCGCAGCATTTCTTTCTTCGTGAACTCGGTCGGAGCGCCTGGAGTGGTGATCTCGTCGAGGCTCTTCAAGCGCTTGATCGACTGTTTGATCGTCTTGAAGTTCGTCAGCATGCCGCCAAGCCAGCGCTGCGTGACGAACGGCATGCCGCAACGCGTCGCCTCGTTCTGCATCGCCTCGCGGGCCGCGCGCTTGCTGCCGATGAACAGCAGAGTGCCGCCATCGGCGACGAGCTTGCGCACGAACTCCGCCGCGCCCTCGTAAAGAGGCAGCGTCTTCTCGAGATTGATGATGTGGATCTTGTTGCGCTCGCCGAAGATGAACTCGGCCATCTTGGGATTCCAGAAACGGGTTTGGTGCCCGAAGTGCACACCCGCCTCCAGCATCCGGCGCATCGAAACGTCGGCCATGGAAAGCTCCTTTTGGGGTTGGTCCTCCACGCGTTTCTGCCGGCGACCCCGTTACCGAGGCACCCCGCCAACAGTGTTTGGCGCGTGTGTGAAATTACCCCGGCGGCGCGTTGCCTCCGAGGCGCGCGCTTTATACCATAGCCGCCTTGCAGCAAACAATGTCGATCCGCATTTGCGGAACGGGTTGCCGCCCCCGTCCGGGCAGCCCACAGTGCCCGGAAAATCCGGCGGTTCGGCGGTCCCAACACGATGATTACGATCAAAACGCCTGAAGAGCAGGAGAAGATGCGTGTGGCCGGTCGCCTGGCCGCACAAGTCCTCGACATGATCGGCCCGCACGTGAAGCCGGGCGTCGCGACCGAGGAGCTCGACCGCATCTGCCACGACTACATCGTGGGCGAGCTCGCCTCGATCCCAGCGCCCCTGAACTACAAGGGCTTCCCGAAGTCGATCTGCACCTCGGTCAACCACGTGGTCTGCCACGGCATCCCGAACGAGCGCGTGCTGAAGAACGGCGACATCGTGAACGTCGACATCACGGTCATCAAGGACGGCTACCACGGCGACACGAGCCGGATGTTCTACGTCGGGGACCCCTCGATCATGGCCGAGCGGCTCACTCGCACCTGCTTCGACGCGATGTGGCGCGGCATCCGCACGATTCGGCCAGGCACCCGCCTGGGCGACCTCGGGCACTCGATTCAGAGCTTCGTCGAAGAGCAGCGCTTCTCCGTTGTCCGCGAGTACTGCGGCCACGGCATCGGACGGATCTTCCACGAGGATCCGCAGGTGCTCCACTACGGCCGGCCCGGCACCGGCCTCGAGCTCGTGCCGGGAATGACAATCACCGTCGAGCCGATGGTCAACGCCGGCAAACGCGAGGTGAAGCTCCTGTCCGACGGCTGGACCGTCGTCACGAAGGACCATTCGCTGTCGGCCCAGTGGGAGCACACTGTGCTCGTGACGCCCACCGGGTTCGAAGTCCTGACGCTCGGCGCTTCCGACCGTGGCAGCTAACGTCGACAACGGTCGCGGCCCGACCGGGCAGCGCTCTGGAGCTCGTCGATCGCGGCGCGCTCGACCGCGCCTGGGACGGCGAGACGACCACGATCGGGCCGTTCCGCGACGCGCTGCGCTCGGCCAGCGAGCAGCTGGCCGAACGGTTCCGCCGCAACGAGCCCATCGAGACGCTCGTGACCGCGCGCGCTCACGTGATCGATCAGATCATCGTCTCGAGCTGGCTGCACTTCGCGGGCGACCTGTCGTCCTCGGCCGATCTCGTGGCGGTAGGCGGGTACGGTCGCGGCGAGCTGCATCCGCACTCGGACATCGATCTGCTCGTGCTGATCGACAACACGGACAACGACGCCGACGAGGCCATCGGCCGGTTCCTGACGTTCCTGTGGGATATCGGCCTCGAGGTCGGCCACAGCGTCCGCACGCTCGACGACTGCGAGACGCAGGCGCGCGCCGACGTGTCCGTGCTGACGACGCTGATGGAGACGCGGCTGCTGCACGGCCCTGGCCGCCTGTTCGGCGAGCTGCCGGCCCGCATCGGCACGGATCGCATGTGGAGCAGCGCCGAGTTCTTCCAGGCGAAGACCGAGGAGCAGCGCGCGCGCCACAGCCGTTATCACGACACGGCCTACAACCTCGAGCCGAACGTCAAAGGCAGCCCCGGGGGACTCCGCGACATCCAGATGATCACCTGGCTCGCGCGCCGGCACCTGGGCGCCAAGAGCCTCGCGGAGCTCGTCCAGCACAACTTCCTGACCGAGGGGCAGCTGCGGATCCTGACGTCGGGTCAGGCGTTCCTGTGGCGCATTCGATTCGGGCTGCACCTCCTGACCGGCCGGCGCGAGGACCGCCTGCTGTTCGACCACCAGGTCAAGCTCTCGAAAATGTTCGGCTACGAAGACGCGAGCTTCACGCTGGCCGTCGAGCAGCTCATGCAGCGCTACTACCGCACGGTCATGGAGCTGAGCCGTCTGAACGAGATGCTGCTCCAGCTGTTCGAGGAAGCGATCCTCCTCGACAAGAACGCGCCGCCCGTGCCGCTCGGGCCGCGCTTCCAGAGCCGGAACGGCTACCTCGAAGTGACCGACGAGCGGTTTTCATGCGCGAACCGTCGGCGCTGCTCGAAATGTTCCTGCTGCTCGAGCAGAACCTCGACCTGCGCGGCGTGAACGCGCGCACGATCGCGCTCGTCAAACAGCACCTGTGGCTCATCGACGAGGAGTTCCGCCAGAACCCGCGGCACCATCGCCTCTTCCTCGACATCGCTGCGCGCGCCGCAGGGCGTCACGCGCACGCTGAAGCGCATGAACACGTACGGCGTGCTGGGGCTCTACATCCCGGCTTTCGGTCGCATCGTCGGCCGCATGCAGTACGACCTGTTCCACGCGTACACGGTCGACGCGCACACGCTGTTCGTGGTCGAGAACCTGCGCCGGTTCGCGCTGCCGCGCTTCGACGACGAATTTCCGCATTGCAGCGCGGTCATGCAGCGCCTCGAGAAACCCGAGGTCGCGTACCTCGCGGGACTGTTCCACGACATCGCGAAGGGTCGCGGCGGCGATCACTCGGAGCTCGGCGCGGTCGACGCGGAGGCGTTCTGCCGCGAGCACGGCATGAGCCGGTACGACGCACGCCTCGTGGCGTGGCTCGTGCAGCACCACCTGCTGCTGTCGCTGACGGCGCAGAAGAAGGACCTGAACGACCCGCGCGTCATCAACGAGTTCGCACGCACCGTCGGCGACCAGACGCACCTCGACTATCTGTACGTGCTGACCGTCGCGGACGTGCGCGGCACGAACCCGAAGATGTGGAACTCGTGGAAGGACACGCTGTTCGCAGACCTGTACCACTCGACGCGCAGAGCGCTGCGCCGCGGCGTGTCGAATCCGATCGACAAGGAAGAGTTCATCACGACTCGGCAGGCGCGCGCGGAGCAGCTGCTGACGCAGGCGGGACTGCCGCGCGAGCGTCTGGCAGCAGATCTGGGCCAGCTACACCGAGGAGTACTTCCTTCGCCACCGGCCGGAGGAAATCGCGTGGCATACACGCGTGTTGGCCGAGAGCGGCAATCCGGGCTCGATCGTCGTCGACGTCAACGACACGGTCCAGCCGGGTCTGACGTCGGTGGCCGTGTACTCGCCGAACGAAACCCGCTCGTTCGTCCGCGCCACGGCCGTGCTCGACGAGCTCGGCCTCACGATCGTGGACGCGCGCATCGTGCCGCTCGCGCAAGCGCAGGCGCTCGACACCTACTGCGTGCTCGAAAGCGATGGCAGCTGCGATCAACGAGCGGCGCCGCCTCGACGAGATCCGCAACCGCCTCTTGAAGGCGCTCACGAGCGGCAACGACCAGCAACTGCGCGTCACGCGCCGCGCGCCGCGCCAGGTGCGAATGTTCTCGACGCCCGTGCAGATCACAACGTCGCGCGATCCCTCGAATCCGCGCACGATCGTCGAGCTCGTGGCGGGCGACCGCCCAGGGTTGCTGTTCGAGGTCGCGAAGATATTCGACCAGGAGCGCGTCGCGCTGCAAAATGCCAAGATCGCGACGGTCGGCGAACGTGCCGAGGACGTGTTCTTCGTGACGAACGCCGAGCACCGACCGCTCGACGACGCGAGCGCGGAGCGGCTCGGCAAAGCCTTGCGCGAAGGCCTGGCCGACCCACGCAACTGACCCGAAGGAACTGCAGTGCCGAATCTCTCCGAAGTCATCGAACGCGCCTGGGAACGGCGCACCGAGTTGTCGCCCACCGGCGCGGAGCCCGAGCTGCGCGAGGCCGTGGCCGAATCCATCGCGGGGCTCGATTCCGGCACGCTGCGCGTCGCCGAAAAGAAGGACGGCCGCTGGATCGTGAACCAGTGGCTGAAACAGGCGGTGCTGCTGTCGTTCCGCTTGAACGACAACCGCGTGATCGACGCGGGCTACACGCGATTCTTCGACAAGGTGCCGCTGAAGTATTCGCAGCACGACGCGGAGAAGTTCAAAGCAGGCGGCGCGCGCGTGGTGCCGGATGCGGTCGTGCGCCGCGGCGCGTACATCGCGCCGGACGTCGTGCTGATGCCGTCGTTCGTGAACATCGGCGCGTACGTCGATCAGGGCAGCATGATCGACACGTGGGCCACGGTCGGCAGCTGCGCCCAGATCGGCAAGCACGTGCACCTGTCCGGCGGCGCCGGCATCGGCGGCGTGCTGGAGCCGTTGCAGGCTGCACCGACCATCATCGAAGACAACTGTTTCATCGGCGCGCGCTCGGAAGTCGTCGAAGGCGTGATCGTGGAGCGCGGCAGCGTGCTCGGCATGGGCGTCTACATCGGCCAGAGCACGAAGTATCTACGACCGTGCGACCGGCGAGATCATGTACGGCCGCGTGCCGGCGGGCTCCGTGGTCGTCTCGGGCACCCTGCCATCCTCGGACGGCTCGCACTCGCTCTACTGCGCCGTCATCGTCAAACAAGTCGACGAGAAGACGCGCGCCAAAACCTCGCTGAACGAACTGCTTCGCACGGCCGACTGACGGCGTCGCGCTCGCACCAAGAGGTGCCAGTCGGCCGGCCGCGGCCTACATCGCCGGAAAATCGTGCGCACCTCCGCCTTGGCACTGAGGGCGCGGGTGCGGGTGAGGATGTCGGGCCCGCGCTCGGGCGGCCCCGCTCAGAGGGCCATTAACGCACCGCTACCGTTGCTAACGGCACGCGCGAGACGCGCTACCGCCGCGCTTCGAGCAGGATGAGCGGCCCGCGCGCCCTCTTACGAGTGCCGCGGCATCGTAGGCCGCACGGGCGGTAGCGGGAACGATATCCTCGCCCGCACTCGTGCCCGGTCTCAAGAGAGGATAGGAATAGGAAGAGCTAGCCGAACCGACCGGTGATGTAGTCTTCGGTGAGCTTGTGGCGCGGGTTCGTGAAGATCTCGTCCGTGTCGCCGACCTCGATCAGCTTGCCCAGGTGGAAGTACGCCGTGCGCTGCGACACGCGCGCCGCCTGCTGCATCGAGTGCGTCACGATCGCGATCGCGTAGTTCTGCTTCAGCTCGTCGATCAGGTCCTCGATGCGCGCCGTCGCGATCGGATCCAGCGCCGAGCACGGCTCGTCCATCAGGATCACGTCCGGATTCACCGCGATCGTCCGCGCGATGCACAGGCGCTGCTGCTGACCACCGGAGAGCCCGGTACCCGGCTCATCGAGCCGATCCTTGACCTCGACCCAAAGACCCGCGCGCTCGAGACTCGTCCTACACGATCTCATCGAGCTCCGTGCGGTCGCGCGCCAGGCCGTGAATTCGGGGGCCGTACGCGACGTTGTCGTAGACCGATTTCGGGAACGGATTCGGCTTCTGGAACACCATGCCGACCCGCGCACGCAGCATCACGACGTCCATGTGCCGTGCGTAGATGTCCTCACCGTCGAGCGTGATCTGCCCGGTAGTGCGTGCCGACTCGATCGTGTCGTTCATGCGGTTCAGGCAGCGAATGAACGTCGACTTGCCGCAGCCCGACGGGCCGATCAGCGCAATGACTTCGTTGCGCCCGATGTCGAGATTTACGTTCTGGATCGCGTGGTTCTCGGCGTAGAACACGTTCAACTGCCGCGCCTGCATGACCGGCGATGGCGAGGTGTAGTCACCTACCGTCCGGTAACCTTCGTCCGCCGCCGGTTTCGCTTCGGCGAGCGTCGGTGACGAGGTGGCAGCGGGAGAGGCGGCCTGCGACACGCTGTTGCTCTTTTCCTTGAGGGCCAGGCTCAAAGTTTACCCCAGTTCGCCGCGCGGGCGCTGTTAGTAACGTCGCTCGAAACGCTTCCGCAACAAAATCGCGGTGGCGTTCATCACGAGCAGGAACACGAGCAGCACCACGATGGCCGCCGACGTGCGCTCGACGAACGCCCGTTCCGGACTGTCCGCCCACAAATACACTTGCACGGGCAGCGCCGTGGACGGACTCAGCGGCGACGTCGGAATGTCGACGATGAACGCGACCATTCCGATCATCAGCAGCGGCGCCGACTCGCCGAGCGCGCGCGCCATGCCGATGATCGTGCCGGTCAACATGCCGGGCATCGCCAATGGCAGCACGTGGTGCAAAACCATTTGCATCTTGGATGCGCCGAGCCCGAGAGCCGCTTCACGAATCGACGGCGGCACCGCGGTCAATGCGGCGCGCGACGCAATGATGATCACGGGCAGCGTCATCAGGCTCAGCACGAGCCCGCCGACCATGGGCGCCGAGCGCGGCAGCCCGAACAGATTGATGAACAGCGCGAGACCGAGCAGACCGAACACGATCGACGGCACGGCCGCAAGGTTGTTGATGTTGACCTCGACGAGATCGGTCCAGCGATTGCGCGGAGCAAACTCCTCGAGATAGATCGCGGTCGCCACGCCGATCGGAAACGACAACGCGAGCGTCACGAGCAGCATGAAGAACGACCCCACCGTGGCGCTCCAGATACCCGCGAGCTCGGGATCGCGCGAGTCGCCGTTCGTGAAGAAGTAGCGATTGAAGCGCTGCTCGATGCGCCCTTGCTCCTCCAGCGCCGTGACAAAGCGGATCTTCTGATCGTTCAGGCGCCGTTGGCTCTCCGGCAAGTCGCGCGACATGTGCCCCTTGACCACGACGTCGACGTCGTCATCGACGAGCAGCCATATCGGCTGTTTCGTGCCGATCACAGCGGGGTTGCCCGTCACGAGCGAGCGCAGCTCGAGGCCCGCGCCCGATGAGAGCAGCGCATTCAGCTCGCGCCGCTCGCTGCGCGAGGTGATGTCCGGAAACATGGCGTTCAGCGCGTCCCGGGCGAGGCGTTGATAGTCCGCAGTCGCGAGATCGTCCGGAGCGCGATTGCCCGCGGGATCGATCACCGCGGCGTCGAAGTTGATGTCGAGCAGCACGCGCGTTTGGCGCAGCGCCGTGTAGCTGTTCGCGATCAGCGTATAGAAGAAGAACGCCAGGAAGCCGAGACCAATGCACAGCGCGCCGAATCCCAGCGCGCGGAAAAAGCGTTCGTTGCGATAGCGTCGGCCGATGCCGCGCGCGACCACGTCCTTGACGGACTCGCTGGGTTTGCTACTCATACTGCTCGCGATAACGGCGCACGACCTGCAACGCGACGAAGTTCAACGCCAGCGTGACGAGAAACAGCACGAGCCCCAACGCGAACGCCGCGAGCGTCTTGGCGCTGTCGAACTCCTGGTCGCCGACCAGCAGCGTGACGATCTGCACGGTCACCGTGGTCACCGCCTCGAGCGGATTCGCGGTCAGATTGGCCGACAAGCCCGCTGCCATCACGACGATCATCGTCTCGCCGATCGCGCGCGACACCGCGAGCAAGATGGCGCCCACGATGCCCGGCAGGGCCGCAGGGAACACGACGAGGCGGATCGTCTCCGAACGCGTGGCACCGAGGCCGGCCGAGCCGTCGCGCAACGCCTGCGGAACGGCGGTGATCACGTCGTCGGACAACGACGATACGAACGGAATGATCATGATGCCCATCACGAGGCCCGCGCCGAGCGCGCTCTCGGACGCCACGCTGAGCCCCACGGCCGAGCCGACGTCGCGCAGGATCGGGCCCACGGTCAACGCGGCGAAGTAGCCATACACGACGGTCGGAATGCCGGCCAGGATCTCGAGCATCGGCTTGGCCCACGCACGCAACCGGCGGTTGGCGTACTCGGCGAGGAAGATCGCAGACATCAGGCCCACCGGCACCGCAACGAGCATCGCGATACCGGAAATCAGCAGCGTGCCCGTGAACAGCGGCACGGCCCCGAACGCGCCCGACGAACCCACCTGATCGGCGCGAATCGCCGTCTGCGGGCTCCACGACAATCCGAACAGAAAGTCGAGCGGTGACACCTGCCCGAAGAAGCGCACGGCCTCGAGCAACACGGAGAGGAAGATGCCGACCGTCGTCAGGATGGCGACGGACGACGCAGCCACCAGCAGATATTCGATCGCCCGCTCGACGCGATTGCGTGCGCGAAAATCCGCGCGGACGCGCCGATAGGCCCAAGCCAACCCGACGATGCCGATCACGAGCACGGCCGCGCTCACGAGACCATGGCTCAGGTCGCGCAGCGCCGTGTAGCGCTGCACGGCCGCCAAGATCTCGGCGCCAGGCTCGACTCGACGAGATATTGCCCGCGACGAGGTTGCGGATGTCGTTGTAGACGAGCCCGAGCTCGCGCGGCCGGCAACGTGCGCAGATGCTCGGGTAGTGCCGCGATCACGCTGGTGCGCAGCCACATCGGCTCGACGACCTGCCAGAGCACGAGCACGGCCAGAGCCGGTAGCGCACACCACAACGCGACATAGCCGCCGTGATAGCCCGGCAGCGAATGCACCGAGCGGGAACCGCCCGCCGCGAGGGCCACAGAAACGGCGCGCTGGCGGCCCACGTAGTAGGCCACCAGCGCGAGTGCAAGCAGCAATATCAGCAATGTCGAGGAAGTCACGCGGCAGCTATTCTTGCATCAAAACAACCACGACTGTCCTCGAATGTTGCCTAGGCGACGCTGCGCTTCGGGCTAGTGCCCACCGCTCAGATTCATCGCCGCAAGGCCCTTGGCGTCGGCCACCACGGCCTTGCGTTCCTTGTCGTTCATCGGAATCAAGCCCTTGTCGGACAGATAGCCGTTCTCACCCAATGCGCCATCGCTCGTGAACTCGCTCAGGTACTCGCGAATACCCGGGATCACGCCCACGTGCGCCTTCTTCACGTAGAAGAACAGCGGCCGCGAGATCGGATACTTGCCTGCCGCGATCGCCTCGAACTCCGGCGTCACGCCGTTGATCTGCGAGCCCTGGATCTTGTCGGCGTTCTGCTCGAGGAAGCTGTAGCCGAAGATGCCGAGCTGGTGCGAGTTGGCCTCGAGCTTCTGCACGATCAGGTTGTCATTCTCGCCCGCCTCGATGTAGGCGCCGTCCTCGCGCAGCGTGTGGGAGCCCGCAGTGAACGCGTCCTTATCGAGCGCGGCGACGAACGGGAACGTCTTCGCACCGGGTTCCATCACGAGCTCGAGGAACGCATCGCGCGTGCCCGAGGTCGGCGGCGGACCCAAGACTTCGATCTTGTCCGCCGGCAGCTTCGAGTTGATCTCCGACCACTTCTTGTAGGGATTCGGCACCAGCTTCGGCGCGCCCGCGGGGTCCGGCACGTTCTTGGCGAGAGCCAGATACAAGTCGCGCAGCGCGAGATTGAAGCGCGGCGACGACTTCGAGTTCGCGACGCACGATGCCGTCGTAGCCGATCTTGACCTCGACGATGTCCTTGACGCCGTTCTTCGCGCAGGTATCGACTTCGGTCTGCGTGATGCGCCGCGAAGCATTCGCGATGTCCGGATGCTGCACGCCGACGCCGTTGCAGAACAGCTTCAGCCCGCCGCCGGTGCCGGTGGATTCGATTTTCGGCGTCTTGAACTTCGTAGTGCGGCCGAACTGCTCGGCGACGACCGTGGCGAACGGATAGACCGTGGATGAGCCGACGATGCTGATGTAGTCTCGGGCCGCCTGCGCGTGAGCGCTACCGTAGCCGGCCACACCTACTGCCGCCACCAAAACGAACATGAGCCGACTGATACCGGGAGAGCGCAAAGCTTGGTTCCCCATGAATCCTCCTGACAGGTTGTGAGCACGACCCGAAGAGCGGGTGATGCGGGTTAGCATTGGTGTCGGGAAGACTAGCGCACGTAATGTTAAGGAAATATTGCAGCCGAGTATCGGCCAATGTGGCGGGATACGGGCGGCGAATGCATAACCCCATGAGTTCGAAAGACTATACGGAGCGGAGGGTCGGCGAGACCGACGGAGCACGATGGACACATTGAGCCTTGCGCGCGAGCTGATTCGCCGCCCGTCCGTTTCCCCGTCCGATGCCGGTTGTCAGCAGCTGATCGCCGGACTGCTCGAAGGGGCAGGCTTCAAGACGGAACCCCTGCGATTCGGCGACGTGGACAATCTCTGGGCTCGGCGCGGACGCGCGGCACCCGCGCTCGTGTTCGCAGGCCACACGGACGTGGTGCCGACCCGGGCCGCGCGAGCAGTGGCGGGTCGATCCGTTCGCTGCGACCGTGGAGAACGGCATCCTGATGGGCCGCGGCGCGGCGGACATGAAGGGCAGCCTCGCCGCCATGATCAATGCCTGTCGCCACTTCGCCGATCGCTACCCCGATCACTTTGGCTCGCTCGGCATGCTGATCACGAGCGACGAAGAAGGCGCGGCCGACGACGGCACGTTGAAAGTCATGGAGACGTTGGCGCAGCGCGGCGAGACGTTCCAGTACTGCGTCGTCGGCGAGCCGTCGAGCGCGCGCACGCTCGGCGACACCGTACGCGTCGGGCGGCGCGGCAGCCTGTCGGGCATCATGACGATCCGCGGCGTGCAGGGGCACGTGGCCTACCCGCTCGAGGCCGACAATCCGATGCACGCGCTCGCGAAGTTCGTCGCGGCCATGACGCGCGAGCCCGTCGACTCCGGCAACGAGTTCTTTCCGCCGACCACGTTCCAGATGGTCAACGTCCACAGCGACGCAGGCGCCCCGAACGTGGTGCCGGGCGAGCTGAAGTGCCGCTTCAACTTCCGCTACTCGAACGTCTGGACGCACGCCGAGCTGCAAGCTCGTGTTGAAGTCGGTGCTGAAGGACCTGCACATCGACTACGAGCTGCGCTGGAAGGTGGCAGGCATGCCGTTCCTGACGAAGCGCGGCGCACTGACGACGGCGATTCAGCGCGCGGTGCGCGAGGAGACAGGGCTCGACCCCGAGCTATCGACGAGCGGCGGCACGTCCGACGGCCGCTTCATCGCGCCGTACGGCATCGACGTGGTGGAGCTCGGGCCGATCAACGAATCGATCCACAAGGTCAACGAGCTCGTCTCGGTCGCCGACCTCGAGCGACTCGAGCGCATCTACTTCCGCATCGCCGAGCTGCTGCTCGTCCAGGCATAGCGACACGCAGGTCCCGGACGCCTCGATGACGAGGCGCGTTCGGGACCGGCAACGAATCACCGCGCGAGTTTGCGCCAGTTGGCGACGAAGATCAGAGCGCCGAGCGCGACGAACCAGACCAGCACCCATGCCGGCATGCTCTGACCGAGGAAGGTCCAGTTGATCTTTGCGCACTCGCCCGAGCCCGCGAAGACCATCTTCAGCGCTTCGAGCGGCGGGAATGCGTCGAACATGTAGTCGAAGCCGGGGCCGCACGACGGCACTTTGTCCGGCGGCAGGTGCTGCAAGCGCACGTGCCAGGCAGAGACGCCGGCGCCCGTCAGTGCCACCAGCAACGCCGAGCACGCTGTAGACGCGCGCGACGGCGCCGCGCGCCGAGTGCAGCGCCGCGGCCAGAAATACGAAGCCGAGAGAGATCATCGCCACGCGCTGCAGGACACAGAGCGGGCACACTTCGAGCCCCACGACGTGCTGCTCGTAGAGCGCGTAGCCCATGAGGGCTGCGACGATGACGACGCCCGCCATGTTCGCGGCCCGACGGCCGCGCCGCGTTGCGATCACGAGCGCCCTTCCGTGCGGCGCACGCCCTGCTCGACCTCGGCTTCGATGTCGGCGATGCCGATGTGGCGAACGTCCTTGCCGTGGACCATGAAGATCACGTACTCGCAGATGTTCTTCGCGTGATCGCCGATGCGCTCGAGCGCGCGCGCCATCCAGGTCAAGTCCATCACGCGCGTGATCGTGCGCGGGTCTTCCATCATGAACGTGATGCCCTGGCGATAGATCGAGTCGTACTCGTCGTCGACGGCGTCGTCGGCCTTCACGACTTCGAGCGCGCCCTTCGGATCGAGCCGCGCGAACGAGTCGAGCGCCCCATGCACCATGTGTTTCACGTGGCGAGCCAGATTCCGAAGCTCGCGATAGTTCGTGGCAGGCCGCTCTACGCTGGCGAGCCGCGCCGCGAGCACGCCGATCTTCTCGGCCTCGTCGCCGATGCGCTCGAGGTCCGTGATCGTCTTGATGATCGCGATCACGAGGCGCAGGTCACCGGCCGTCGGCGCCCGCGTCGCGAGGATGCGGCTGCATTCCTCGTCGATGCTGACCTCCATGCGGTTGACCTTCTGGTCGTCTTCCGCCACCTGCAAGCCGAGCGCGCTGTCGCCTTCGGACAGCGCCTTGATCGCGCGATCGAGCTGCTCCTCGACGAGCCCGCCCATCGCAAGCACGGAGTTGCGCACGCGCTCCAGGTCTTCGTTGAAGCGCCTGGAAATGTGGTGACCGAGATCTTCGACTTCCATTCTCGTCCGTCCTCTACGACAGCCGCCAACTCATTGTACGGCTTGAACCGCGTCGGCGCGAAACACGACTCGCTCGCGCGGAAAATGGCAGCTGAATGTGCTGCCCTCGCCTTCACGACTACTGATCGTCAACTTGCCGTCATGCCGCTGCAACGCGTGCTTGACGATGGCGAGCCCGAGCCCAGTGCCGCCGCTCGCGCGCGAGCGGCCCGGGTCGACACGGTAGAACCGTTCGGTGACCCGCGGGATCTGCTCCTCGGGGATGCCGATACCGGTGTCGATGACCTCGAACACGGCGCCGCCGTCCTCGGCGCGCCACACGATCCGCACGCTGCCGCCGGGCGGCGTGAAGCGCACGGCGTTGTTCACGAGGTTGTAGAAGATCGAGTGCAGCTCGGACTCGCGCCCGAGCAAAGCCGCATCGGTGTCGGCCTGAAACGCCACGCTCGGTCCACCGCGCCCCTGAAACTCCGCGGCGATGGGTTGCAGCATCGCGACCACGTCGACGAAGTCGCGCGGGGCGTTCGACTCCGCGGATTCGAGGCGCGTGAGCTCGATCAGGTCGCGCAGGATCCGCGTCATGCGCTCGGCCTGGCGCTGCATCTCCGTGACCGGCGTGCGCCAGGCTTCGGGCATCTCGGGGTCCTCGGACAGCGTGTCGATGTAGCCGCTGATGACCGTCAGCGGCGAACGCAGCTCGTGCGACGCGTTGGCCACGAAGTCGCGCCGCGTTCGCTCGAGCTGCATCTCGTGCGTGATGTCGCGGATGATCGCGAGGCTTTGGTCCATGCCGTAGGGAATGATCTGCACCGTGAGCCAGCCGCCGTCGACCTTCGGCGAGGGCACGGAAATGCCGTCCGCCTTCGGCGCCGCGAGATACGCACCGAAACCCGGGTGCCGAAGCAGGTTGTCGATCCGGTTGCCGATGTCGGTGGCGGCTTTGAGCCCGAGCAGTCGGGCGGCGGCCGGGTTGAACCAGAGGATCTCGCGATCGGCGTTCAGGATGATGCCGCCGTCGCTGAGCGCGCCGGTGCTCTCGCGGACCTCGCGCAACAGCCGATGGTATTTCTTCTTGCGGTTGCGCGCCTTCGCGCGAAGCTTGTCGATGCGCGCAAGGACCTCGGCCCAAAAACCGCGCGTCTCGAACAGCGGCACGCGCTTGTGGCCCTCGAGCACGCGATCGAGCGCGTACAGGTGGCGCAGCGTGTCGCCGACGTAGAGCAGCAGAGCGCCGGCCAGCCACCACCCGGTCGCGCCGAACCACAAGCCAAGCAGCAGCGCCCCGGCGAGCAAACCGGTCAACGCGCCGAGCTGCGAGATCCAACGATGCGGCAAAGTCACGTTTGTTGTGGTGAGAACCGGTAACCGGCGCCACGGACCGTGCGAATCAACTTGTCGTAGCCGTACGGGGTGAGCGCCTTGCGCAGGCGCCGGATGTGCACGTCGACCGTGCGTTCCTCGACGTACACGTTCCCGCCCCACACACGATCGAGCAGCTGCGCGCGACTGTAGACGCGGTCCGGATGGTGCATGAAGAACTCGAGCAACCGATATTCCGTCGGCCCAAGCGCCACTTCGGCGTCCCGAACGCTGACGCGGTGGCTCGCGGCGTCGAGCTTCAAGCTCGGCGGCGCTGACGACCTCGCCCTCCGCCACCGAAGAGCGCCGCAACGCGGCGCGAATTCGCGCGAGCAGCTCGCGCTGCGAGAACGGCTTCACGATGTAGTCGTCGGCGCCGCCGTCGAGACCCGCGATGCGGTCGTCTTCTTCCGCGCGCGCCGTCAGCATGATGACGGGAATCTCCTTGGTTTCGGCGTCGCGCTTCAGCTGGCGCGTGAGCTCGAGGCCGCTGATGTCCGGCAGCATCCAGTCCATCACGACAAGATCGGGGTGGACGTCGGCGATCGCTGCCCGCGCCTCGCGCGCGTCGGCCACGGGACGAACGTCGTAACCGGCCCTGCCCAAGGTTGAAGGCCAACATGTCACGGATCGCGCGTTCATCCTCCACAACGAGGATCTTCTTTTGGGTCATCGTCGAGCTCGCGGACGTAAGAGAACCGCGCTCATTAGATTTGCGCAATATTACAGTTTGGTTAAGAACTGCGTCGCCAGGCCGTATGTTCGCGCAAATACACGGGTAGAGCCGCGACCGCGTCGACCCCGCGGCCCGCTGCGAGCTCGCGTTCCGCCTGCGGAAACAGATCCTGCGCCGAAGGTTGCAGCGCCGCCAGCACCCGCGCCGCGGCCGCGAGCGGCGCCGCCAGCTCCTGCCCCGGCCCGGGGGTTGCGAATCCCGAGCCCACCGCGGCCCAGTCCGCGCCGGCCAACGGCGCCACGTCGGCCGGGGCCACCAAGACGCTCCGAGCCGACGATCTGCACGACGCCGTCGCGGCGCGCCGATTCCGCCCAGTAGACCTCGCCCATGTGCGCGTCGATACACACGAGACAGCGCTCGCACCCCCACTCCCGCCACGCACGCTCCGCGAGGCACAGCAGGCTCGAGACGGGCAACACCGGCACGCCCGTGGCGGCGCTCAAGCCCTGGGCGACAGCGGTGCTGACCCGCAAACCCGTGAACGAGCCCGGCCCGCGACCGAACGCGATGCCGTCGAGCGCCTCGAGCGTGGTCCCGGCGGCCGCGAGCAGTTCGTCGACGAGCCCCAGCACCTGCTCCGTCTGCTCACGCGGCGTGGCGATCTCGCGCACGAGCACCCCGGCGGCGGTCCGGAGCGCGACCGAGCCGATCGTGCCCGACGTTTCGATCCCGAGCAGATTCATGACGCCGCCACCGCCGCCGGCGGTTCTTCGACCAACCCCAACGTCGCAGCAAACTTCGAGAGCGTCCGCGAAATCGTCGAGCACCGGCATCGGCGGCAGGCTCGCGAGGAACGTCGCGCCGTAACCGCGGCTGCGCAGCCGCGGGTCGCCAAGCACCACGAGGCCGCGGTCGTCGAAATCGCGGATCAACCGCCCGACGCCCTGTTTCAGCGTCAACACCGCCTGCGGCAGCGAGAGCTCGTTGAACGGATCGCCGCCGGCGCGGCGAATGGCCTCGGCGCGCGCCTGCACGAGCGGGTCGCTCGGCACGGCGAACGGCAGCTTGTCGATCATGACGAAACGCAACGCCTGGCCGCGGACGTCCACGCCCTGCCAGAAACTGCCGGTGCCGAGCAGGATCGCGTTGCCGTCGGCGCGAAACTGCTTCAGCAGCTCGCTGCGCGAGCCGCGCCCCTGCACCAGCACGGTGCCGGGCGCCGTGTGACGCCCGATCCAGGTCTCGGCGCGTTGCAGCGCGCGGTAGCTCGTGAACAACAGGAACGCGCCGCCGCGCGCGGCTTCGAGCAGCGGCCAGATCGCCGCGAGCAGAGTCTCGACATACAACTCGTCGCCGGGGTCCGGCAACCCCTGCGGCACGAAGATGCGCGCGTTGTTGGCGTAGTCGAACGGGCTCTGCAGCACGCGCGTGAGCGGCCGGTCGATGCCAATGCGCTCCACGAAATGACTGAAGTCATCGCCGACGGCCAGCGTCGCGGACGTGAACACCCACACGCCCTGCTGCGCTTCGATGCGCGCCGCAAGTGCTGCACCGACGTCGAGCGGCGTCCAGTGCACCGCGACGGTACCGTTCGTCACGTCGAACCACCGCAGTCCTTCGCTCGGATCCGCAACGGTGATCGACCGCATTCGCGCGGCCGCGTCCACGGCACGCTCGACGCAACTCCGCAGCCCACCGCTCCCCTCCGCCGAGAGGCTCGAGATCCTGCGCGAGCGCCTCGAGCGCCGCGCCCGCGTCGGGCAGCAGGTCGCGCAGCGCCGCCGGCGCCGCGGCCCACGGAATCCGGCCGAGCGGCGGACCCGCAACGCTGCGCAAGTCGACGATGGCTTTGCTCAGAGCGCGCACGCCGCTATCGATCTCGCCGACGACTGCCGCCGTCCGCGCTTCGGCGTAGACGTCGCGCACGAGCGACTCGAGCTCGCGCGTGCTAACGGACCAGCCGAAAAACTGCTGCGCGACATCCGGCAACTGATGCGCTTCGTCGACGATGACGACATCGGCGCCGGGTAGCAGCTCGCCGAAGCCGTTCTCCTTCAGCGCCAGGTCCGCCAGCAGCAGGTGGTGGTTCACGATCACGATGTCTGCCGCCTGCGCTCGACGCCGCGCTTCGAGCACGAAGCAGCGATCGAAGAACTCGCAATCGCGGCCGAGGCAATTCTCGACCGTTGGACGTCACGATCGAGCCGCAACGTGTGATCGTCGGCGAAGTCCTCGAGCTCGGTCAGGTCACCGCTGTCGCTCGTTTGGCCCCACTGGGAAAGCGCGCGCAACGCCCCAAGCGTCTCGGCGTCGCGCGTGCCGTCGTGCAGCGCCGTCTCGAGCCGATGCCAACACAGGTAGTTGTTGCGCCCCTTCAGCAGCGCGACCTGCATCGGGCGCCCGACGACCGTGCCGAGCAACGGCAAGTCGCGCGCGAACAGTTGGTCCTGCAGCGTCTTCGTGCCCGTCGAGATGATGGCGCGCCGACCCGACATCAGCACGGGCGTGAGGTAAGCGAACGTCTTGCCGATGCCGGTACCGGCCTCGATCGCGGCGTGCCGACCCGAGGTAAGTGCCTGCATGACGAGTTGCGCCATCTGCTGCTGCGATTCGCGATAACTGAAACCCGGCAGACGCTCTGCCAAAGCGCCGTTCGAACCGAAGATGTCGGCGAGTTCCTGCATGCGTCGCGTCACTATAACGCGAACGGCGCGCCGTGCTCGCGACGCGAAACCCTCGAATGCGCTCGAAATTCGCTTATCGTCTGTCAGCGCGACAGCGCGCGCAAACGCACGAAGCCCGTGGCGCCAACTTCCAGCGGCGCCGCGAGCACCCACCTGACGTGGGTGTAGACCGTCTGCTCGGCGCCACCGGATTCCGGACCGACGACCGCGCGCCGCAGAGCTCCTGCTCGGTGCCGAACGTGCGACCACCGTCGACGGAGAACAGCACGAGCCCGCCCGGGCCGGTCGCGCTGCCGGCGACGTAGCGGAGGCCCGCCGGGATCGCGCTGGTGATTCGCACGCCGTCCACCGTGGTGCCGGTCGTGTTCGTGAACCGCAGTGTCAGCACGAACTGCTCGCCACCGACGCTCACGACGCCGGGCGCGAGATCGTAGTGCGCTACGCCGCCCGGCCCCTTCGACTCGACGACCTTCTCGAGCAACGCGTCGAGCCGGATACCCTTGTTGGCGGCCCAGTCGGCGAGCTGGGCGAACGCCGCAGTAGCGATCGAGACCGACAACGCGGCGGCGCAAACGGCCAGCGCGCGACGCACCCGCCCCTGCAGGCGCGAATCCAGCGCCGGCGCGGCAGCGCGGCCAACTACATAATGATAAAGGTGCCGTGGTCATCCTCTGCGCAGCGCCAGTGACACGCGCGAACCGGCGCGGTGCCTCGCCATTTCCCGGCCACGCCACGTTATACTACGCAGCTTGTTAGGCCTGAGCTAATAGCTAAATCCATGACGACGCGCCTGAAGGCTCTCCGCGACTGGGTCGCAGAGGTAGCCGAGCTGACCAGCCCCGATAGAATCCACTGGTGTGACGGAACCGAGCAGGAATACCGCAAGCTCCTCGACGAAATGCTCGACAGCGGCACGCTGCTCGAGCTGAACCAACAGAGCTACCCGGGCTGCTACCTGCACCGCTCGGATCCCCAGGATGTCGCGCGCGTCGAGCACCTGACTTTCGTGTGCACGCGCGACCAGGAAGACGCCGGCCCGAACAACAACTGGATGGCCCCCGCGGAAGCCACGGAAGCTCATGAAGTCCTGTTTCGCAGGATGCATGCGCGGCCGCACGATGTACGTGATTCCGTACTGCATGGGACCGATCGACTCGCCGTACGCCCGCTGCGGCGTCGAGATCACGGACAGCGCCTACGTCGTCGCGAACATGTACCTCATGACGCGCATCGGCAAACCGGCACTGAAACGCATCGAGAAAGACAAAACGTTCGTCAACGGGCTGCACTCGACGGGCGACCTGGACCCCGAACGCCGCTACATCGTGCACCTCCCCGAGGAGCTCACGATCATGAGCTTCGGCTCGGGTTATGGCGGCAACGCACTGCTCGGCAAGAAATGCCACGCGCTGCGCATCGCGAGCTACCAGGCGCGCACCGAAGGCTGGCTCGCAGAGCACATGCTGATCGTCGGCGTGCAGAGCCCCGCCGGCGACATCCACTACCTGGCCTGCGCGTTTCCGTCGGCCTGCGGCAAGACGAATCTCGCGATGCTGATTCCGCCCGAGAGCCAGAAGGGCTGGAAGGTCTGGACGCTGGGCGACGACATCGCGTGGATGCACCTGGACGACAGACGGCCAGCTGCGCGCGATCAACCCCGAGGCCGGCTATTTCGGCGTCGTGCCGGGCACGAACCCGCACACGAACAAGAACGCGTACGACACGATTCAGCACGACACGATCTTCACGAACGTCGCCGTCACTGCCGACAACGACCCGTGGTGGGAAGAGAAAGGACAGCGGCAAGCCGACGATCGACTGGGTGGGCAAACCGTACGACGCCAAGAACGGCCCCGCGGCGCATCCGAACTCGCGCTTCACGGTCGCGGCACGCCAGAACCCGGCGTACTCCAAACTCGCCGAGGCGCCCGAGGGCGTCCCGATTTCGCGCGATCGTGTTCGGCGGCCGCCGGCGCGAACTCGCGCCGCTCGTCTATCAGGCCAAGGACTGGGCGCATGGCGTGCTGGTCGGCGCGAGCGTCGCATCGGAGACCACGGCCGCCGCCACGGGCAAGGTCGGCGTCGTGCGCCGCGACCCGATGGCCATGAAGCCGTTCTGCGGCTACAACTACGGCGACTACTGGGCGCACTGGCTCAGCTTCGCCAAGCGCTCGAGCAAGCTGCCGCAGATCTTCCACGTGAACTGGTTCCGGCGCGACAGCGGCGGCAAGTTCCTGTGGCCGGGGTTCGGCGACAATCTGCGCGTGCTGCGCTGGATCATCGACCGCTGCGACAATCGCGTCGGCGCCGACGAGAAGCCGATCGGCTTCCTGCCGAAACCGGGTGACATCGACCTGAAGGGGCTCGACGTCTCGAGCGTCACGCTCGAGCAGCTGCTGGCCGTGGATCCGGAGCAGTGGCGCACGGAGATGCGCAGCATCGGCGAGTATTTCGCAGAGTTCGGCGGCCGTTTGCCGGGCGAGCTGAGCGCCGAGCATCAGAAGGTGGTGCGGGCGTTAGGCTAGAGCCCGCGCGCCGCTCACTCTTCGACGACGAAGTGCACGGCTAGCGCCGTGCCCGGCTGCGCCACGCGGCCGAGACCGATCACGCCTTCACCCGTGAGCTGCGTGCTGTCGCGGCGGACGAAAATTTCTTCGCCGCTGGCCGTCTGCACGAACGTGCCGTTCGTGCTCTCGTCGATCAGCGTGAACCTGTCGCGGCTCGATTCGACGCGCGCATGCACGCGCGAGATCAAGTTGCCTTTCACGACGACGTCGTTGTCCTCGGCGCGACCGAGCGTGGCGCTCTTCCGCCCTTCACCGAGAGTGACCTCGCGACCCTGGTAACGCAGGGAGAGGCGCTTCGGTCGGCCCACGGACTTCCGGCCTTGCCCGACGGTCGGCAACATGCTCGTGGCTTCCTCGGGCTGCCACAGCACTTCGAACAGCACGACCTCGTCGGCTTTGCCGCGCACCGTCGCGATGTCGATCTGGCGCGAGGCCGCCTGCCACTCCGGCGACAGCTTCTGCACGGTCGAAAGCGTCGTGATGATCTGCTTGGCTTTGGCCTGGCTCGTCATGCGATTGGCCGTGTGCACGGCCGAGCCGAATACGTCGCGCTGCTCCTGCACGACTGGACCGTAGTGGCAACCGATCCGGATCGCGACGCGACCGTTGTCGTGTGTGAGCTCGGGATCCGTCGAGATGCGCTCCTGCATGCTCTTCGCGGCGTTCATCGCATCGTCGGCCGCGGGGAACGTCGACATGACCTCGTCGCCCATGGTCTTGATGACCGTGCCACTGTTGGCTTCGGTTGCCTCGCGCATGATGTCGAGGCAGCGGCTCACCATCTGGCGGGCCTTTACGTCGCCGAGTTGCTCGTACAGTTGCGTGCTGCCAACCACATCGGCAAACAGGATCGCAACTTCTACATCCTTACCCATGGCTTCCTTCGACAGCGAGCGGCCGCGAGCAGGCCCGGATTATACGCCATCGTCCCTGCGACCCAACCGAGACGCCGCGCACTGAATGCGCACTGACCTCGAGTCGCGGAGCGAGACGAACCGCACAGCTCGACGAACGCGACTATTTTTCGGCTACGAGGTAGGCGATCCATGCGAGATCGGCCTCGCCGGTCGCGTGCTCCGTGAACTCGCCGTCGCCGCCGCCGTCGCCGTCGTCGCCTTCCCAGTACACGCGGACCTTCGAGTAGCCGGCCTCGGTCAGCAGCTCGCGTAGCTCGGGCAAGGTCCAGAGACGCCAGTCGTAGGTGAACGCGCGCTTGATCTTCGACCCGTCGGGAAACTTGAAATGAATGTGGCAGAGAATCCGGCCAGTGACCGGCTCGAACTGCGCCTGTTCCCAGACGTACGTGAACCCGTCCAGCTTGGTCTTCTCTTTCACCAGGTCGGAAGCTTCCGGCCCGCCGAACGAGTCGAGAAAGAAGACGCCGTCGGGCTTCAGGGCCGCGCGGACGCTTGCGAAGTAGTTACGCAGCTCGTCGCGCGTCGTGAAGCAGTAGTAGCTGAAGTTGAATGCGCCGACGATATCGACGGGATCGGTGACGACTTTGCGAACGTCGTCGTTCAACAGCCGCACGCGGCTCCGCGCCGCTTCCGTCAAACGTGCCACGCGGTTGCGACGCCCCCAGTCGAGCACATCGGGATCGTTGTCCACGCCGATCGCATATCGGCTACTGACGGAACGAACCCACTCGCACGCGAGCGACGCGGTGCCGCAGAAGTCCTCCCGGAGGCTCTCCGCGGCGCGGCCGCGCAACGCGCGAAACGTGCCCTGGAGGAACTCGACTTCGAGGTCGACCGTCTGCACGGCGCGTTCGTACAAATCGTGAATGTCGGCCTGCTCGGCCTGGGAAAGCTTCTGTTTCGCGCGCGTTGCCACGCAGTTCACCTCGGTACCATGGGAATGATCGAAACGCTTCGCCATTGTAGCGACATCGAACACGCGACGAACGGCTGTTTGCTCAGAGTGAGTCGAACGCGAGCGCGAGACCGAGGGGCACCGGCTCCGAGCTCTCGATCGCGCTCGTCTCGCGCACGAGCCGGGCCAGTGCGTCGAAGCCCTCGAGCTCACCGAGCGCGCGCCGCCACCGGCGGCCGCCCGGACGCCCCGCGCGCATGCCGAGCAGGTGCCGCGTCATCGTCTTCAGCGGCGTCCCGCGCTCGATCTCCTTCGCCACGTAGCGCACGTAGTGTGCGAGCACGGCCGCTTCGCGCGGCGCATTCCCGCCGTGGACGCGTGCATCGATTTCGGCGAGCAGACTCGAATCCTGATATGCGATCCGGCCCAGCATCACGCCGTCCACGTGGCCGAACTGCTCGAGCGTCGCGGCCACGGTCGTCAGCCCGCCGTTGATCACGATGCGAAGCGCCGGGAAGTCGCGCTTCAACCGGTGCACGCGGCCGTAGTCGAGCGGCGGGATCTCGCGGTTCTGCTTCGGGCTCAGCCCTTTGAGCCACGCCTTGCGCGCGTGGACGATGAACGTGTCGCAACCGGCAGCGGCGACACGCGCGATGAAGCCCTGCGCGAATTCGTAACTGTCGTGGTCATCGACGCCGAGCCGCGTCTTGACGGTGACGGGCACGCCGACCGCCTCGCGCATTGCCACCACGCAGTCGGCGACTCGCTCCGGCTCCAGCATCAGCGCCGCACCGAAACAACCCGCCTGCACGCGATCGCTGGGACACCCGACGTTCAAATTGATCTCGTCGTACCCCGCGATCTCGCCGAGTCGCGCGGCAGAGGCGAGCTCGGCCGGATCACTGCCACCGAGCTGCAACGCCACGGGGTGCTCCGCACCGGAGAAACGCAGGAGCTTCTCGGCATCGCCATGCAGCAGCGCGCGCGCCGTGATCATCTCGGTGTACAGGCGCGCATGCGGCGCGAGCAGCCGCAGCAGGTACCGGAAGTGCCGGTCCGTGCGGTCCATCATCGGCGCGATACACAGGCGGTGCGTCATCGGCGCGATTATGCAAGCCTTCCGACGCCGGGGCTAGGCGCGGATCTTGCGGACGTTGGAGCGGACCGGCAACTCGGAGACCGGCTGCGGCACCGCGATGAAGAAGCCCTGCGCGAACGCGACCCCGAGCTCGCCCAGACGCTTCATGACGTCGCGGGTCTCGACGCGCTCCGCGATCGCCTCGATTTTGAACGCCTTCGCCATGCGCGCGATCGACTCGACCACGCACTCGTCGGCGGCGTCACGCAGCACGTTGCGCACGAACTGCCCGTCGATCTTCACGTAGTCGACCGGCAGGTTCTTCAGGTACGTCAGCGACGAGAGGCCCGTGCCGAAGTCATCGAGCGAGAACCGGCAGCCTCTCGCTTTAAGCGCCCGCATGAACGTGACGACCTGGCCCAGATTCGCGATCGCCGCGGTCTCCGTGATCTCGAAGCACAGCGCGCCGGGCGGGATGCTCGCGGCCGTCAGCTCGTCCAACACGAAGTCGAGGAACCGAGCATCGTTCAGGCTGGTGCCCGACAGGTTGATCGCCAATGTGTACGGCGTCGTGCCGGGCTCGCCCCGGAACGCCAGCGTCTTGAGCGTGTGACGGATGACCCAGCGATCGAGCATCGGCATCAGGTTGTAGCGCTCGGCCGCCGGAATGAACGCCGTCGGCACGACGAGCTCGCCGCGCTCGTCCCGCATGCGTAACAGCAGTTCGTAGTGCGGCCAAGCGTCGCTGCGAGTACCGATCGGCACGATCGGCTGGTAGAAGAGCTCGAAGCGCTCCTCCTCGAGCGCGCGATTGATTCGCGCGACCCATTGCATCTCCTGGTGGCGCTCGGCGGCGTCGCCCTCCTCGTAGACGTGGATGCGGTTGCGACCGAGATCCTTCGCCACGTAACACGCGACGTCGGCGGCGCTCATGAGTACGCCGACGCTTTCGCTCGACGCCTGCAGCGGCACGATGCCGATGCTGACGCCGACCTGTAGCGCGTTGTCGCGCCAGGCGAAGCGGAAGGCAGCGATCGCCTCGCGCAGGCCTTCCGCGATCTGCACGGCGATCGCCATCGTGCAATCCGGCAGCAGCACCGCGAACTCGTCTCCGCCGAGCCGCGCGAGCGCGCCGCTACTTCGGCACGCGGTGGCGCAGCACGTCGGCCAGCTGGCGCAACAGCAGGTCGCCGGCGCCGTGACCGCACGTGTCGTTCACGACCTTGAACTGGTCGAGGTCCAGGTACAGCAACGCCCCGCTGCGCGCGGGCTCGTTCACCACCGCGGCGAGCGCTGCGCCGAGCCGCTCCTCGAACTCGCGCCGGTTGATGAAGCCCGTCAATGCGTCGTGACTCGCGAAGTACGCGAGCTTGCGATGCAGCTGGCGTTCCTGACTCACGTCGTGGAAAACCATGACCGCGCCGATGATCTGACCGTTGCGGTCCTGAATCGGCGCCGCGGAATCCTGGATCGCGACGCTCGAGCCGTCACGAGCCGCAATCACGACGTTGCCGGCGAGCGCCACGACACGCCCTTCGTGCAGGCAGCGCAGCACGGGGTTCTGCACGGACTCGCCGGTGATTTCGTCCGTGAGCTTGATCAGCGTCTCGATCGCCATGCCGCGCGCCTCGCGACTGTTCCATCCGGTCAGCTGCTCCGCGACCGGGTTCAAGTAGTCGACGTTGCCCTCCGCGTCGGTCGTGACCACCGCATCACCAATCGACTGCAGCGTGACCTGCGCGCGCTCCTTCTCGTTGAACAGCGCGCGCTCGGCCGCCTTGCGCTGCGTGATATCGGTGATCGTGCCTTCGAAGTACCGCGCACGGCCGTCGGCTTCCACCACGAGGCGCGAATTCTCTATCACCACGATGGCACGCCCGCTGCGGGTCCGCATACGGTACTCGTAGTTGCGCACGCGGCCGTAGGACGTCAACTCGGCCACCAGCCGCTCGCGCTCCTTCGGCTCGACGAACAGATCGGCCATGTTGCAGCGACCGAGCTCCTGCGCGTCCTCGTAGCCGAGCATTTGCACGAGCGAGGGATTCACGGACAGCAGCTCGCCGTCGGGTTTGGCCTGATAAACGCCGTCGACGACGTTGTCGAACAACGCGCGGAAGCGCGCTTCGCTGTCGCGCAGCGCGGTTTCGTCCTGTTTGCGCCGGATCGCGATGCCGGAGAGCTGCGTGAGCCGTGTGATCAGATCGATCTCTTCCGTGTTCGGGCCGCGCGCCGAATCGAAGTAGATCGCGAGCGTACCGTGAATCCGGTCGCCGGCCGTTACGATCGGCGTGGAGCAGCAGGCGTGGATGCCGGCCGCGAGCAGATCGCCGGCGAACGCGCTGCACAACGAATCGACCGCGACGTCGCGAACGACGACCTGCCTGCCGAGCGACGCGGCCGCGCCACACGATCCGTGACGCATGCCGACCGCCGATGTCGCCAGCAGATCAGTAATGCCTTTGGGTAAACCGGTCGCCGCCGCGAGCTTGAGCTCCGCCCCACGATCGTCGAGCAACTGGATCGCGACGCCCACCGCCGGATGCAATTGTTCGACGAGCCGCACGACCGCCTGCAACGTGCGCTCGATCGGCGCATTCGCGGCGATCAGCTCGAGCACGCGGCGTTCGCCGTACGCGAGCGTGTCGGCACGCCGTCGCGCCGCGATGTCGAGGATGCTGGCGCGGATCAGCCGGTGCTTCGACGATGGCAACCGGATGAACCGCACCTCGCACGGAACGTCCTGACCCGCAACGTCGCGGTGCAACCATTCGAAGACGGGGCGGCCGCCTTTCAACGCGCGCTCGATGTAGCCCCTGTTGAGCCCGGCCGAGAGCAGCCCGTCGCTCTGGAACTCGGGGCTCAGGGTCTCGGGGTCCACGTCCAGCAGCTGCTCACGCCGCAAACCGAACAGCCGAACGGCGTTGTCGTTGATGTCCACGAAGCGATTGCGGTCGACGTCGAGCACGACGATGGCTTCCGGCGCGTTCTCGACCAGTGCGCGGTAACGCGCTTCGCTCTCGCGCAGCGCCTGTTCGTCCTGGAGTCGCTCCGTAACGTCGCGCATGCACACGACGAAGTAGCCGTCAGGGGTCAACCCGGCGCGACTCACGCTGACCTCCACCGTCAGCGACTGACCGTCGCCGCGCCGTGCCTCGATCAACGCCGGCGTCACGTCGACGAACGTATCGCTGACGCGATCGGCGAGCGCCTCGAGCGCCGGACCCGCCGGAGCAAGCTGCGGAATGAACTCGGAGAGCGCGCGTCCGACGACGGCATCGGCAGTCACCGCGAGCACGCGGGTCGCCGCAGCATTCGCGCCGAGCACGATGCCGTCGCGGCTCACGGTCACGATGGGGTCTTTGACGTTGTCGAGGAGCGCGGGCAAAGGCTCGGCCGCGCCGGTGCCGCCGGGTCGCAACGCGTCGTCCTGCAGAATGCGCTGCAGCTCGTCGCGAGCGGCCGAGCCGGCCAGCGCTTCGGCAATCCTGCGTCTCAGGCGTTCCTTCGCCATGTGATCCCGACGTGCCCTGACGCCTCGCGAATCCAACGCCTAATATGGGACGCGCGGGGCCCGCCCGCCGTGACTCAACTCTCGTTTATCGGGCACTCCGCTCTTCGACGGGTAACAACGACAGGTTCTCACCGCCGGCCTCGGCGGGCGCGATGGACAGCGCGCGAACGGTCGGCGCTGCTCCAGCCGAGCGGACCTTTGTGGTCACGGACTGTGCCTGTGCGACGCCGTCGATCTCGCCGGCCACGACTACGCTCAACGTGCCGCCCGACGCACGCACGGGCACGACGGTCACGACCCAACTTCGCGCGCCGGCGCGATCGATCGGCCCCGATCGCGCACCGATCACGAGCGCCGCCGAATCGTCGGCGCGCACCTCGAGCTCGAGGCGATCGACGGCTTCCGCGCGCGCCGTGACTGTCACGGTCAGCGGCACGCCGAGCGCCGGCGGGGCGGCGAGACGCACGTCGACCGCAATCGGCCCCATCGGCTTCGCCTCGTCGTGCGTCGCGGCCGCGGGAGCAGAAAGCGGCGCGGCCGCGACTGCGCCCGTCACGACGGCGGCAATGAGAGCGAGCACGATGGCGGGAGTCGTCATCGCGTCACCGTCACATCGAAGCACGTGCGACCGATCGGCGGGTACTGATCGGTCGTGTCGTTCGTGTTGGTCCATTCGTACACCTCGAGCACGTGCTCGCCGGCTGCGAGCGTGGGCGTGAAACTCTCGACGCAGTCCTGCGGCGTGTTGATCGTGCACTGCGGCGGCCCCGCCGATTCGAGTACGGAGCCGTCGGGCGCGTGCACCTTCAGGTCGGGATCCGCCGCACCATTGAGCGGCGCCACGGCGCGCGCCGTCACCACGTGGGGCCCCGGCGTCGTGACGGCGAAGCGCACGAACCGCCGCGACGCGAGCTTGTTGCCGGCGCCCGTCGCCGCGCTCGTGTAGTCGTCGAGGCTGCAGACGTTCACGGCCGGCCCGTTCACCGCAACGGTGTCGTAGACACTGTGAAAATCGGCGCCGACCTCCTGCAGCGTGCGCTTGGTCGGCACACCGTAGTTGGTTTCCGTCACTCCGTACTCGTCGGCGACGGGGCGCATGCCCTGCGCCAGCGTGAGCTGATCGATCAGCGGAGCATCGGCCGGACGAGCCTGCTTCAGCGCTGCGACGAGCGAGAAGATACTCGTGAGCGCCGGGGTCTGCCGCTGCCGATGGGTCATCACGTCGAACAGGGGGCCGAACCCGAGCGCGAGGTCGTCCAAGGTCAACGTTCCCGACGGCACATCGCGGCCGTTGTCATACAGGTCGTACAACAACGACTGCACCGCCTCTTCGTTGAACCAACCAGGATTCGGATTGCGCCGGTTCGGGCTCTGCTCGAGATCGAAGCTGAAGTTGCGTGCTTGGCCCGCACCGAAGGTGTCGACGTAGATCGGCTCGCCTGTCGCTATGCCTGCGAACGTGCTGGCCCACGCCTTCGCTGAATGCGAGGCGCATGTCGAGCTGATCGGTGATCGAGTGCGCGCCACCGATGCTGTCGGAACGCGAGAATGCTTGTTCGAGGTAGTGTCCCCACTCGTGTGCGATGACGTGCCGGTCGTACTCGTCGGTGTCCTGCTCCGCCGCACCGAGAAGCTCGATGCCGCGGCCGTCGACGAACCGGCTGCTGCCGATCTCCCCCGGCGCGCTGCCGGACACCGGCACGTTGCCGGTGCTCCAGAGCAACCGCAACGCCGGAAACGCGGCGGTCGGGGCGGCACAGAGAACCACCTGCACCGAGTCGTACACGACGTCGAGGATTGCGAACGGAGCGGCGGAACGCGGTGCGGTGTATGCGGAGCCCGTCCACCCGGACGCCGCGTGCAGATCGCGTGCGAGATCCACAGTCCCGGTGCTGAACACGGCGCCCGCGAGCGTGTACAGCGCGTCCGAGTTGACGTTGTCGACGACGCGAAAATCCCAGCTCGGCGACCCCAAGCGGACCATCTCCGCGCGCACGCGCAGCGAGACGTCGGTGTTCGACGCGACGGTGAACGCAGTAGTGTCCCGCCGAGTCCGTCGCGGTGCTCGCCAGCACGGCGCCTGCGCTCACGACCTCCACCGTCACGCCGCGGGCGGGCCGCTCGACCGTCTGCGCGTAATCGAGCCCTCGACCGGCGACCGCGGGCACCCGATCGAACGTGACGACCCCCTGTAGCGTGACAGTCACGGGCGCCGGTGGCGGCCCGTTGGCCGCGTTGTTGCCGCCGCCGCCCCCACCACCGCAGCCGTGCAGCCAGATCGCCAGTGCGACGAACGGCGCGCCTTGCCACGAAACCGTCTTCAATTTGCGACCAGGCTCCCGGTGCCGCCGTATTGGAACTGCTAAACTTCTGCGTATTCCATTATGTCACTTAGAGCTTCATGGCTGACAAGACCATTCTGGTGACCGGCGGCGCCGGCTACATCGGCTCACACGTCGTTCGCCAACTCGGCGAAGCCGGCGAGCGTGTCGTCGTGCTGGACGACCTGTCCACCGGTTTCCGCCAGGCCGTGCTGCACGGCGAGCTCGTCGTCGGCAATACCGGCGACCCCAAAGTCCTGGAGCAAGTATTCAGCCGTTTCGATATCGATACCGTGATGCATTTCGCCGCCCATACGATCGTGCCGGAGTCGGTCGCGGACCCGTTGAAGTACTACCGCAACAACACGTGCGCCAGCCGGACGCTGCTCGAGCACTCCTTGCGCGCGGGCGTGAAGCACGTGGTGTTCTCGTCGACGGCCGCCGTCTACGGCATCCCCGCGAGCGGCGAGGCGGACGAGGACACGCCGACGGCGCCGATCAACCCGTACGGCATGTCGAAGCTCATGACGGAATGGATGCTGCGCGATGTCGCTGCCGTCAGCCCGCTTCGCTACGTCGCATTGCGCTACTTCAACGTGGCGGGGTCCGATCCCGGTGGCCGCATCGGCCAAGCGACGCCGAAGGCCACGCTGCTGACGAAGGTGGCCTGCGAAGTCGTCGTCGGCAAGCGCGAGTACGTTTCGATCTTCGGCACCGACTACCAGACTCCAGACGGCACGGGCGTCCGGGACTATATCCACGTCGAGGATCTGGCCGACGCCCACCTGAAAGCGCTCGCGTACTTGCGCCGCGGCGAGGAATCCACGACATTGAACTGTGGCTACGGGCGCGGCTACAGCGTCCGCGACGTCATCAGAATGGTCGAAACCGTGGCCGGGCATGAGATCGCGAAGCGCGAAGGCCCACGCCGCGCCGGCGACCCGCCTTCCCTGGTCGCGCGCGCCGCGCGAATTCGCGAACGGCTCGGTTGGCAGCCTCGTCACGACGACCTGAGAAAGATTGTTTCGACGGCACTCGCATGGGAAAGAAAACTCGCCAGCGATCCCTGGCGCCCATGATCGCGATCGGTGACGCCCGATGAAGATGCGGCGTCCGCGAACCCTGCTGGGCATGGTGCTCGTGGGTCTCGCGTTCGTGACCGTGCCGCTGCTGATCGCAGTCGGCAACGCCCTCGTGAAACTCGGCCAGCTCGCCGCCGAGAGCCAAATAGTGTTGAGCGACAGCGCTACGGCAACGACCGAGAACCAACGGATATCGAACCTGTTGATGAACATGGAGCGCAACGCCCGCCAATACGTCGCTCTGAAGGACGTCGCCTCGGCGTCGAACCTGCTGCCGTTGTACGACGGCGACCAGACCGACTTCGAGGCGAGCGTCGGCCGCGTTGCGTTCGTTACCGAAGAACGCCGACATCGCGGCCGCGCTCGAGCAACTGGCTGCGCAGTCGAAAGACGTGCATCAGACGTTGCGCGGCGACCGGAGTGAAGACGCCGAGGACGTCATCGTCGAGCGATTCCGCACGATGATCGCCGCGTCCCGCGACGTCTCGCAGGGCATGCGAATCCTGATCGACGCGCGTCTGCGCACGCTCCAGGAGAACACTCGGACCGCGCAGCGATCGATCGCGTGGCAGTCCGCGGCTCTGATCCCCGGCACCGTGATCCTGATCGTGTTGTTCCTGTTGCTCGTCGGTCGCCCGATGCGCCAGGTCGACCGCGCCATCCGCGAGCTCGGCGAGGGCGACTACAGCCGGCCGATTGCGGTCACGGGCCCGAACGACATCGAGACGCTCGGCCGGCAGCTCGAGTGGCTGCGCCACCGACTGAAGGAATCCGCAGACGAGAAGAACAAGTTCCTGCGCCACATGTCGCACGAGCTGAAAACCCCGCTCGCGAACATCCGCGAGGGGACGGAGCTCTTGCTCGACGGCTCGGTGGGACCCCTCGACATTCAGCAGCAGGAGGTCACTGGAATCCTGCGCGACAACGGCGTCAAGCTGCAAAGACTCATCGAGAACCTGCTGACCTTCAGCGCGTGGCAAACGCACACGGCATCGCTCGAGCTCACCGAGTTCGAGTTGAAACCCATGGTCTTCGGCGTGCTCGGCCAACATCGCCTCGTGCTGTCGAACAAGAAGATCAAGCTGCAGCTGAAGGTCAGCCCGATCATGGTTCGCGCCGACGAGGGCAAGCTGCGGCTCGTGCTCGAGAACCTGCTGTCGAATGCGATCAAATTCACACCCTCGGGCGGCACGATCGGCGTCGGCGCGGCTATGGAAGGCAACGATCTCGTCATCGACGTCGACGACTCCGGCCCCGGCGTGCATCCCGACGACGGCGAACGAATCTTCGAGGCGTTCTACCAGGGGCGGCGACCGCAGGACGGCCCCGTCGGCGGCACCGGCATCGGCCTTTCGGTAGTCCTCGAATGCGCGCAGGCGCATGGTGGATCGGTCCAACTCGTGCGCGACAAGGAGTCCGGCGCGCACTTCCAGGTGCGCCTGCCGCTGCGACGTGCGGCCGACAAGCACCTATTGGCGGTGGCCAATGGTTAAGCACGCCACACTGTTATTGGTGATCGCGGTCACGGGCTGCGGCTCGTTCGGCGGCGGTCCGAGCTCGGGCCCACTCGGCAAACCCGTCAGTCAGGCGCCGCCGGCAGCCGGCACGCGTTCGCTCGGTGGCGAAGGGCTGGCCCTGTACTTGCGCACGCTGCGTGACCTGCTCGAAGGCGACGCTGTGCTGAAGGCCGACGTATTCCGCAACGTGGCTGCTGCCGCGGACGCGGCGCCGACCACGACGAATCGCCTGAACTTCGCACTCGCGCTCGCGACGCCAGGCCACCCGTCGAGCAATCCGCTCGAAGCCCAGCGCCTCTTGAACGAGCTGATCGCGAAGGACAACGCGTTGCTGCCCGATGAGCGCGTGCTCGCGCTCATCGAGCTGAAGGACGTGGAACAAAGGTTGATTCTCGATGCCGAAGCAGCGAGGCTCCAGCGAGCCACGCAGGTCGCTGCGACGCAGCGCAACGACCAGAGCGCCCAACGACTGCAGACCGCCCTCGACGAGAACCGGCAGTTGCGCCAGCAGCTCGACGAGGCCCGCGTCAAATTGGACGCGATAACGAACATCGAACGATCGATCCGGGAGCGTGAAAGTGGTGCCAATCAAAAGTAACCCAATGCCCCAGGCACTCGACACGCGGACGAATCCTATTGGTCGACGACGACCCCGGGCTGCTGCGCCTGCTCAGCATCCGTCTGCGCGCCGAGCACTACGAAGTCGAAGCCGTCGAGAGCGCTGCGGAGGCACTCGCGGCGCTGTCGCGGTTTCGCCCCGATCTCGTCGTGACCGATCTGCGGATGGAGAACATGGACGGCATCGCGCTGCTGAAGGAGATTCAGCGCCAACGCCCCGGCCTGCGCGTACTGCTGCTCACGGCCCATGGCACGATCCCCGATGCGGTCGAAGCGACACAGAGCGGTGCGTTCGGCTTCCTCACGAAGCCCGTAGACAAGCAGCAGCTGCTCGACTACGTCGAGCGCGCGATGAAGGTGTCGGGCGTCGCCAGGAACGAGAACACCTGGAGTGCCGAGATCATCACGCGCAGCCCGGCCATGGAGGCGTGTCTCGAGCAGGCCCGCATGGTCGCGGGCACCGACACGCGGGTGTTGATCACGGGCGAATCGGGCACGGGCAAGGAACTCCTGGCCCGCGCGATCCACCGCGCGAGCGTCCGGAAGGACAACGCGTTCGTCGCGATCAACTGCAGCGCCATGGCCGAGAACCTGCTCGAGTCGGAGCTCTTCGGTCACGAGAAAGGCGCGTTCACGGGCGCGCACCGCACGCACAAAGGCCTGTTCCAGGCCGCTCACGACGGCACGCTCCTGCTCGACGAGATCGGCGACATGCCGATGCGCCTGCAGGTGAAGCTGCTGCGCGTGCTGCAGGAAGAGCAGGTCCGACCGGTCGGCGCCACGGACGCCGTCAAGGTCAACACGCGCGTGATCTCCGCCACGCATCAAGACCTGAAGGAGCTGATGGTCAAGGGCGCGTTCCGCGAGGATCTGTACTACCGGCTCAACGTCGTCAACATCCACCTGCCGGCGCTGCGCGAACGGCGCGAAGACATTCCGCTGCTGGTCGATCACTTCCTCGTGCAGATCGCCGCGGAATCGACCCAGGAACGCAAGGTGTATGCGCCGGAGGCCGTCGAGCTGCTGGTCGCGAGCCATTGGCCCGGCAACATCCGTCAGCTGTACAACGTCGTGCGCCAGAACGTCGCGCTGTCGCCGACGCGCGTGATCTCGACGGAGCAGGTACGCAACGCGCTCGGCGAGCAGGCGAACGCGTTACCGTCGTTCTCCGAGGCGCGCGACGAGTTCACGCGCAACTACCTGTCGCAGCTCTTGCAGATCACCGGCGGCAACGTGAGTCAGGCCGCGCGGCTCGCGAAACGCAACCGCACGGATTTCTACAAGCTGCTCGGGCGCCATCAGCTGAATCCCGAGCAGTTCAAGGAAGGGCGCTAGCAGCGCCTCGCGCGCCTACGACTCGGCGCTCGCCGGCGGCGACAGCTCCGCTGCGTCGGCGCGGATGTTGTACTTCGCCATCAGGTCGTAGAGCGTCGGCCGCGTGATGCCGAGCACCTCGGCCGTCCGCGAAATGTTGCCCGAGGTCCGCAGCAGCGCCTGACGAATCGCCTGCGTCTCGGCGTTCTGGCGCACGACGCGCAGATTCAGGCTCGGCGGATTCGGCGTCGACGCTGAGCCCGAGGTCCGCGGCCGTCACGAGCTTGCCCTCGGCCATGATCACCGCGCCCTTGATCTTGTTTTCCATCTCGCGGACGTTGCCGGGCCACGCGTACGCTTCGATCGCGTCGTGCGCATCGTCCGTGAACCCCTTGATGGATCCTGCCCTGCTGCTTCGCGAACTTGTTCAGCAGGAACTGCGCGAGCAGCAACCGCCCGCCCTCGCGCTCGCGCAGCGGCGGGATCTCGATCGTGATCTCGGCGATGCGGTAGTACAGATCGTCGCGGAACGTGCTCGTGCTCATGGCCTGCTGCAGGTTCTTGTTCGTGGCGCAGACCACGCGAACGTCGACCGGAATCTCGGCTCGCCCGCCGATGCGCTCGACGATTCGCTCCTGAAGGAAGCGCAGCAGCTTGGCCTGGAGCGACAGCGGCATGTCGCCGATCTCGTCGAGGAACAGCGTGCCGCCGTTCGCCACTTCGATCTTGCCCGGCGTCTGCTTCACGGCGCCCGTGAACGCGCCCTTCTCGTAGCCGAACAGCTCGGACTCGAGCAGTGTCTCCGGGATCGCGGCGCAATTGATCGCGACGAACGGCTTGTCCGCGCGCGGGCTCAACTGATGGATCGCGCGCGCGAGCACTTCCTTGCCGGTGCCGCTCTCGCCCTGCAGCAGCGTGGTGGCGTTCGTCGGCGCCACCTTCTCGATCGTGCGGCAGACCTTCATCATCGCGTCGCACGCGACGATGACGCCGTCGAGCGGCGAGCTGCCGAGCGCCTCGCCCAAACGACGGTTCTCGGCCTCGAGCGTGTGGATCTGGTAGGCGCGCTGCACGATCAGCTGCAGCGTGTCGACGTCGACGGGCTTCTGGTAGAAATCGTAGGCGCCGAGGCCGACGGCTCGCAGCGCGTTGCTCTGATCGCCGTGGCCGGTGACGACGATGACCTTCGTGAACGGCGCGAGCTGCAGGATCTCGCGCAACGTCGCGAAACCCTTCGCTGACGCCCTCGTCGTCCGGCGGCAGACCCAGGTCCTGCAGCACGACCGGCGGCTCGTGGCGGCGCAGCTCGTTGATCGCGCTCTGACGGTCCGTGGCCGCGATGACGTCGTAGTCCTCGAAGCACCAGCGGAGCTGGCTCTGGATTCCTGGATCGTCCTCGACGATCAGCAGCTTACGGGTGGTATCCGGCACAGGCGGATGCTGCCACAAAAGCGCTTCCGCACGGAAATTCGGAAACGGGCGCGACTGTCCGCGGACAGAACCTCACGCGCGATAGAAGCCGCGATCTGCGCGACCACGTACTCGCGTTGCTCGGCCGTGAGCTCCGGGTAGATCGGGAGCGCCAGCAACCTCCGCCGCGGCCGCGAGCGATGCGGGAAATCCTCGGGCGAATGTTCGAGGTACGCGAAGCACTGCTGCGCATGCAGCGGCACCGGGTAGTAGATCTCGGTGCCCACGCCGTTCGCCGTGAGATGCGCGCGGAGCTCGTCGCGCCGCTGCACGCGAATCATGTACTGATTGAAGATGTGTCGATACCCCGGAGCGCGGAACGGGACGCCGACGACGTCCGCCGAGACCCGCGTCGCGGATCAGCCGCGTCGTAGTGATCCGCGTTGCGTTGGCGCGCACGAGTCCAGTCCTCGAGATGCTTGAGCTTGATGCAGCAACACCGCGGCCTGGATCTCGTCGAGACGGAAATTGCCGCCGATGAGCGAGTGGTAGTACTTCGGCTCACCGCCGTGGACGCGCAGGATCCGCATGCGCTCCTGGAGCCCGGCGGTCGTTCGTCACACACATGCCGGCGTCGCCGAACGCGCCGAGATTCTTGGTCGGAAAAAACGACAGACAGCCGACGTCGCCGACGCTGCCGGCGCGCCTGCCGTCCGGCAGCGCCGCGCCGATCGCCTGCGCCGCGTCTTCGACGACCGCGAGCCGATGGCGCTTCGCGATCGCCATGAGCTCGTCCATGGGCGCCATCTGCCCGTAGAGATGCACCGGCAGCAGAACCTTGACGACGCCGCCGGTGGCGCGATTCACGAGCCGGTCGCCGCGTTGCTCGCACCGCTGCGCGAGCGTGGCGGCAACCGCGGCGGGGTCGAGGTTGTAGGTTCGCGGGTCGATGTCGCAGAACAACGGTCGGGCGCCGAGGCGCGCGACGACGCCCGCGGTCGCGAAGAACGTGAACGGCGAAGTGATGACCTCGTCGCCGGGACCGATGTCGAGCGCCATCAGCGCGAGCGAGCAGCGCATCGGTGCCGGAGGAAACGCCGAGGCCGTGCTTGGTCTGCGAATACGCCGCGACCTCGCGCTTCGAGCTCGCGCGACGTTCGGGCCCGAGCACGAAGCGTTGCTCGTTACAGACCTGCGCGATCGCCTGTTCGATCTCCGCGCGCAGCGGCGCGTACTGACCCTTGAGGTCGAGTAACGGTACTTGCATGAACCTTGCCTGATGCTCCCACAGCGCCGGACCGCACTCGGCCACGGCCTCGTGCCCACGACGTGGTCACCGGCCGTGAGTGCAATCGAGAGAGGGCGACGCTGCCTTACTCAGCGCCCTGGAAACCGCCGCCGCCGACAGACGGGACTACCCATGGCTTCCATCAGGCTCCGAGCCCGACAGCGCGCCCTCGAACCAACTCGTGGGAGTGCCCTGATGTTCTCGTGGTTCGCAGGATAACCGGGCCAAGGGCGCGCCGCCAAGACCGATCGGATAGCGTCGTTGTTTTTCATTGGGTTACGAGCGGAAGCGTTTAGTTAAGTGCGAACCGGACGCGCACTCGAACACGGCGCTCGTACACGTGCCCGCCGCGCTCGAAGGGCGCGTAGCGGTACTTCGCGACGGCCGCGAGCGCCGCCTGGTCGAATCGACCGGTGGGCTCGGCCGCCACGACGACGATGTTCTTCGGCTGCCCGGTGCGGTCGACCACGAACTCGAGCTCGACCCACCCTTGGATGTTCAGGCGCCGCGCATCCGCCGGGTAGACCGACGGAGGAGCGTCGAGCAGCTTCAGCTCGCTGGCCGGCGAGGCGGCTGCGAGATACTGAGCCTGCAATCGTTCGGTCTCGAGCTGCTCGCGCAGCGGCGCAGCTGCGCGGCGCCCCGCGGCGCGGCCGCCATCGCCGCGAGCGCGGTCTCGCCGGCCGCCCAGCTGCGGCTCGTGATCGACTGGCGCACCCGCGCGCTCTAGCGCCGCGACTCCATTCGTCCCACGCTTCGTTCAAGCCCGCGAACATTCGGCGCCTCGGCCTGCAGCTTGCGCAGGTAGTCGAGCGCGCTGTCCCCCGCCGGCTCCGCCAACGCGCCGGCTCGCAACCGAGTCGAGGCGAGCGCGAGCCACTCCGTGTGACGACGCTCGGCGGCTGCCTGCTCGACGCTCGCCAGCTCGAGCTCGACCGCTCGCCAACGCCTCGGCCGTGCGCCCCGAGATCCTTCGCGGCGGCGATCAGACGCGTCGCCTCGTCGAGGCCGTCCTTGCCGAGCGCCACGCGAGCGGCTTCCAACAACGCGGTCGCGAGCGCGGCGCGGCCGCGGACCACGCGGGCGTCGCTGGCGTTGAGCTCGGTCGCGCGGCGCAGATACTCGAGCGCGCTGTCGCCCGGCGGATCGAGCAGCTGGCCGCGCGCGATGCGCGCCGTCGCGATCACGAGCAGGCTATCGAGCTCCGTCGGCGCGGCGGGCGCGGGCTGCGCGGCACCGGGCGAGCCGGCGGCGTCGCGCGCTGCGCTCGCGGGCTTGGCCGCGGCGCTGGCTGCGGCTGCGCGCCGCGGTGGCGCGCGCCAACTGCGCCTCGAGGAACGCCAGCCGGCTGCTCGAGGCGTCCGCGCGCCGCACACCGGCGAGCGCCGTGGCCGCGTCGTCGAGCGAGTTCGCGAGCAGCGCGGATTCGGCCTGGGCAAACAGCGCGTCGAGCTCCGCCGCAGAGCGCGGCCCGCGCGGTCGATTCGGCGGCGTCACGCTCGCCGGCGTCCGCCGGCGGCGCGGTCGACGACTGGCTGCGCCGGTGCCGCTACTCCATCAGCCGGGTACCGAAGGGCGCCAGAGCCAAACGGCGGCAGCACGACTCCGCCCACGGCGAAGCGCGCCGAACGCCACGCCCAGCCAGCGTCGCGGGTGCTTCGCGTCGCGGCCACGCCCGAGCGTTTCGAGCCCGTCCGACCCTGCCGCCAGATCACGCAATTGCAGGCAGCGGTTCACCGCCGATTCGACGAGCAGTCGGGTGATCCCGAGCGCGGCAGGCTTGATCAGCAAACGGTGGATCCGGCGGTCGGACAGGTAGCCCATGAGCTCCTGCGCCACGCTTCGATCGGCGGCGACGAGCGTCACGACGCGGCTCGAATGCGCCTGGAGCGCCGTGATGTGCTCGACGAGCTTCGCGCCGACGAGCTCCGTGTCCAGCAACACGATGCCGCAGCGCCCCGCGAAGATGGCGGCCTCGAGCTCGGCCCACTGCTGTACGGCGAATACGGGGTACTGCTCGCCGCCTGCGCGCTGCACCGTGTCGATCAACTCGGTGTCCGCCGAGAGCACGTAGAGATTCGCGCCTCCGGCGGACAGCAGCTCTTTCAGAGGTCGCGGCGGCAGGGTGTCGCCGAGAAAGCCACCGTCGGCCGTGGTCATCGTCGACTGCGGCTCACGACCACGCGGCCACGCGCCCGGCGTGCCGCCGATCGACCCGTCCTCGTACTTGGCCGCCATGCTGCTCTCGGATAGTGACAGGACGCCGCGTCAGGGCAGCGCCGGCACGACTGTAAACGCGACGCGTCGGACTGTCTGAGAGCCAGTTCGCCGCTCCGACTTCACATAAGCCCCGAGGCCCTCAGCCGAGCGCGAATCCGCGCATCGTCGGCGGGGGTGTTGACGCTCGTCAGAGGTTCGTCGTCGTCGAGTTCGAGCAGGCGTGCCGGACCCTCTTCCAGCACGCGGCGCAGCGAGAGGCCCTGCCCTGCGCCCTGCGCCCCGAGTCGCGCGCGCCGCCGCCGGCTCCCAGATCGCGCACAACGGCTCGGGCATGCCGCCGCGACGCCGATAGGCCGTCGCGAGCACGGACGGGTCGCGGTGCGCGACGAGCGTCGCGAGAACGGCGTCCGTCAGCAGCGGCATGTCGGCCGCGATCACGAACCAGGCGGCGCGCGGGAACTGCTGCAGAGCCGCGGCCACGCCGCTGGCCGGTCCGGCGCTTGCACCTCGATCGACGATCGTCGGCAGGCCCCGGTACCCCGGGGTGTCGATCTGCTCGGGGCGTACCGACACGAACCGCTCGCGGCAGAACGGCTCGAGCAGCCGCAGACCCCATGCCGCCTGCGGTAGCCCGTGGTAGTCGAGCTCGCCCTTGTCACGGCCGAGGCGAGTACCCCGGCCGCCGGCCAGAACCAGGCCGTACAGCGGACTCGCCGCCTCGAGCGGGTTGGAGGGATTTTCGACCATCGAGGCTTCAAGGTATCCGAACCGCGGCCGATACGTTAAGGCAGTGGCTCTCCTGGGAGGGGTTTTGTTATGTCAAGTACGGCACAAGCCGTTGGTTTCAGCTTCGTCGAACGCCTCGCCCAGGACTTGCGCGACGAGCGACTCGAGTTACCGGCGTTTCCGGAAGCGGTGCTGCGCATCCAGCGCGCGCTGCAGTCGCCCGACACCAGCACCGACGACATCGTCCGAATCTTGAGCTCCGAGCCCGCGCTCGCTGCCCGCCTCCTGCGGATCGCGAATTCGGCGGAGTTCCGCCGCGCGGACGCCAACATCACGGATCTGCGCAAAGCCGTGAGCCGCATGGGCTTCAATATGGTCCGCAGCGTTGCCGTGGCGTTCGCGATGCGCCAGCTGCGCACCAAGGACAGCTACTCGCCGGCCGCGAAGGCCGAGCTCGAACGCGCGTGGGCAGACAGCCTCGACGCATCGGCGTTGTGCTTCGTGATCGCAAAGCGGTTCACGAAGGTGAGCCCGGATCAGGCGCTGTTGATCGGCCTGCTGCACGTGCTGGGACGCCTCTACATCATCATGCGCTCGAAGGACGCGCCTGAGCTCAGCGACGCCGCATTGCGCGAGATCATCGACAGCTGGCACGCGAACATCGGCAAAGCGATCCTCGAGACGTGGGGACTGCCGGAGACGCTGCAAAGCGCTGTGGAGCACCAGGACGAGTTCGAGATCGAGTTCGAGGGCGAGATCACGCTCGCCGATGTGCTCGTGGCCGCGAAGCTCGTGCAACGCGGCGAGCAGGATCTCGCAGCGCTACCCCTCGCTGCGGCGCGTCGGCATCGCTCCGGGCGACATGGACAAGCACGCCGACGAGATCAA
Organism: uncultured Gammaproteobacteria bacterium; assembly: GCA_963748045.1. GTDB lineage: Bacteria > Pseudomonadota > Gammaproteobacteria > Steroidobacterales > Rariloculaceae > FEN-1219. Next base: position 18,083 of record CAVVIC010000008.1, on the reverse strand, counting down.
GGCCGTGCGGAGCTCGCTGAGCGAGTAGCTGCGCTTACCCCGCGAGCCCAAACGCCGAAGCCATCCGTTGCTGCTCTGTGCCTGGGATGCCCAGGCGAGCCGCAATCTTCGACCACTGTTTCACGGCCGTTTGGCTGCGCTCGATAATCTCATTTGCCGCCTTCGCAGTGACGCGAAAGTACGGCGCCACCGAGCGGACCAAGTCGAGGTCCAGTGCGTTGTCAGCTTCGCCGATGTTGAGCTTTAGGCCGTGAGCCTCGGGCACAGGATTCATGTCATACGCCTCGGACAAGCGCCAGCCTTTGCCGGGCACCAAGAGAAAGCCGTGATTGCGTAGGTGGTTGGCCCCTTCCAGTTCCCCATCCGGACCAGGTAATTCGTTACGCCAATCTCTGGTGGAACGAAGCGCGCGCGGGCCGGGAGGATGGCACCACGGTTATCGTTTCAAATGGCGTGAAACGATTTCTTGACCTCCTCGATTTTGATATACATATTATAGAGATAATCGTTTCACTAACTGATTACTCGTTTCATGGCGCTATCCGCGCAGTCCATTCTCGACTACATCGCTGCCAATCCTGGGGCCGGCCGCGAGGCCATCCGTCGCCATGTCGCCCGCGATGTTGGCGAGACGACCATATGGCGGGCGCTCAAGCGCCTCGTCGACGAGAACCGGCTGGCAGTGACCGGCAGGGGCCGGGCAACGCGCTACAGCCTCGCCGGTGCCGCCGTTATCCGGGCCTATCTCCAGACACCCTACAACCGCCGCAAACCGGTCAGCTACGCCAAGGAGTTCGTCGACCGGTACGTCCCCAACAAAACGTTCTACCTGGGCGAGCCCGATCGCACGCGGCTCCGCGACGCTGGCGCCCAGGTCGGCGCCCCCCTACCCGCAGGGACCTACGCGCGCCGCACTCTCGAGCGCCTGCTGGTCGATCTCGCGTGGGCGTCCTCGCGGATGGAAGGCAACACCTACAGCCTCTTGGAGACCGAACGGCTGATCCGTCTTGGCGAGGAAGCCACCGGCAAGGACCGCAAGGAAGCGGTGATGATCCTCAACCACAAAGAGGCGATCCAGTATGCGGTCGATAATCTTGCCAAAATCACGATCAGCAGTGCCGATATCCGCAACATCCATGCGCTGCTCGCGGACGGCCTGTTGATCGATCCCGCGATGGCAGGGCGGCTGCGCCGCTGGCCGGCCGGCATCAGCGCGTCGAGCTACCGGCCGCCGGATGACCCGTACCAGATAGAGGAAGAGTTCGGAATCCTGATCGCAAAAGCCGCTGCGATCGAAGACCCTGTCGAGCAGTCGTTCTTCCTGCTCGTTCATATCCCTTATCTACAGGCGTTTGACGATATCAACAAGCGAACGTCGCGCATCGCTTCGAACATCCCGCTGCTCAAGGCGGCTCTCGCACCGATGTCGTTTCTCACGATGAACGATCGCGATTACATCGACGGGCTGATTGGCGTTTACGAACTCAACAATGTCGCGCTGCTGCGCGACGCCTACATCGACGCCTACATGGCGTCAGCGCAGAACTACAAAGCACTACGCGCCGAGGTCGAAACACCGGACAAGGCCACGCTTGCATACCGGGAATTCGTCCGCGACGCCGTGCGCCGTGCGGTCCTCGATTGGAAGGAGTACCGGGCCACGGATGTGATGGCAATGGCAGCCGAAGCGGGCATACCCGAAGCGGACCGGCAGTCCGTTGTCGATTACGCGCAGCGGGAGTTTAACGGCCTGCACGAGGGCAACGCCATCCGCTACCGGCTGCGGCCTGCTGACCTCGACGCGGCTCGCGTCGGCAGGAGTCCACGACGGTAAACCCCATATTGAAGCAGCCTCGAGTCCCTGCAGGCGTAACTGACCCATCGAAGCGGACCATCGAGCGCTGCACTGCGACCCCCTCGGGGATCCCCTGCACGGGCTTCCTCTGTATACGAGATTGTCCACAATAACGACTCGTACTGCGCTTGATCCTTTCCGTCGCTTGAACGAGAAACGGGGCATGCGCCACACGAACCCGCAACGTTCGTCTCGCCCCATGATCGGCCAACTGACGGTTCGAGCCGCGATCCTGAGCTACCTCGCGGATCGTGCAGCCGAGGGCCAGAGCACCGCGCGTGCCGCTCAGCAACTCGAGGCGCACGTGCTGCCGCCGTGGGGCGACTGGCCCATCGCGGCGCTGACGGCCGTCGACCTGAAACGCTGGCGCGACGAGCTCGCGGCCACCGCCCCACGGCGGCGGCGACCCGCCAACTCACCCGCGCGACCACCGCAACGGCTCGACACCGAAGACGCTGAGCAGCGCCGCCGCCGGCGCAGCACGGTGAACCGGATCACCACCACGTTCAAAGCCGTCCTCAACCACGCCGCCCGCCTGTACCCGACGGAATGTGCGAGCGACGCAGCCTGGCGCACGGGTCTGCAAGCCTTTCGCCAGGTCGACGCCGCGCGCGAGCGCTGGCTCAACCGTGACGAGGCCGTCCGGCTGGTGCGGGCCTGCGCCACGGACTTTCGCAGGCTCGTTCAGGCGGCCCTCTACACGGGGTGCCGCTACGGTGAGCTGTGCCGCGCCGCGGCAAGCGATTTCAACGCTGCGCGACAGACGCTAAGAGTTGCCATCAGCAAGACCGGCCGCGGCCGTGACGTATTCCTGAATGACGAAGCTGCCGACTTCTTCGCGAACCTCGTCAGCGACAAGATGCCGGACGACCGACTACTTACGCGTATCGACGCAGCTCGCGGAATCGCCTGCCCATGGGGGATCTCGCAGCAAGCGCGGCGGATCGCGCTCGCCTGCCAGCGCGCCGGAATCCAGCCGCCGATTTCGTTTCATGGCCTGCGCCACACCTATGCAAGCCTGGCGGTCGAATCGGGCATGACGTTGATCGCGCTCGCCCGCAACCTCGGGCATACGGACACGCGAATGGTCGAACGCCACTATGGGCATCTCTCGGATCGGTATCTGCGCGACCAGGTGAGGCGCTTTGCGCCGAAGCTTGGGACAGCCGCGCGGTCTAGACGCAGCCCTGCCGCAGAGAAGGAGCCGCGATGATTGGTATAGTTGCCGTTACCCGAACCGATGGTTCCCACGAGTCTCGGTTCGACGGTCGCGGGATGAAGAAGTGGCAATCTATGAAAGCACGAGTGAAAGCGGCGACCTTTGACCGCAAGTTCGACGCCGGCGAGAGGGTCACGGATCTGCTCGATCTGAGTCAGGCACGGCGTCCGGGCGTGGCCGCCAAACGCGTCAATGTGGATCTGCCGGAGTGGATGGTGCAGTCGATCGACCGCGAGGCACACCGCCTGGGCGTCACGCGGCAATCGCTGATCAAGATGTGGCTAGCGGATCGGCTGCAACAGGCGCACTGACCGTCGCTTCCTGAAACTTCGCCGGCCGCCACGCCACGACCACGACCACGATTGACTCGACGCTGGTGGGCCTTATCTCAACGCTTCCGCTGTTTTCTTGGGTTCCTGCCTGCAATCAAGAACACGGAATACGACGCACACGTCGCCATCGATCCTGTAGTACACGGCATAGGGGAACCGTCTGGCGAGCATCCGGTGATAGTCGAACACCTTGATATGCACACCGGCGTATAGCTCCAAGGAATCGATGTCGGAGAACAGGGAGTCGAGAAAGTAATCGCCGACGCTCTTGTCCTGCCCGGAGTAAAACATCCGCCCGCGATCCAAGTCAGAGATCGCCGACGGGAGAATCTTGATCTTCACTCGCTGCGCTTGCGCAACTCGCGTTTCGCAGTGGCCCAGTCGAGCGGTTGTTCTTGTCCAGCTTGGTAGCGCGCGGCCGTTTCCTGCAAGGCAGCTTCATGCCAAGGCGGAGAATCCAAGCGAGATTCCTCACGGCTTAGGGATTCCCACAGCTCCTCCATCGCGCGAAGCTTCTCTTCCCAAGACATCTGTTTGATGGCTAGCGTGCTCATGAGGCGAGCATACCTTTCCCGCCGCGGCTATCAAAGGCGAGAGGCCTTCTAGCCTGGCTAATACACCTTTTGTTATGTGGCGTCCCCAGGGGGATTCGAACCCCCGTTACCGCCGTGAAAGGGCGATGTCCTAGGCCTCTAGACGATGGGGACTGGGCGTGATGAGAAGTGGTGGAGCCAGGCGGGATCGAACCGCCGACCTCTACAATGCCATTGTAGCGCTCTCCCAGCTGAGCTATGGCCCCACTACGCGGCGGCAGTCTAGGGAGTGGAAAGCAGGTGGTCAACCATCGCCCACTTATCAGAAGATGCTGGCACGATCCCTACGAACTCCGGGATAGCGCAACCGCCCGCCGGCTCGAGTCGGCCGTGGGATCACTGCCGCGGTCACATCTTCGTCAGAGAGATCTCGCTCTGCTTCGGAAACATGCCGCCATGGTATCGGAAGTCGTCTACTGCGAGCTTGTGCTGGCTGAACAGAGAAAAGAGCCAACGCTTTTCATACCGCACGACATGCAGAGGCATGGCGCAGTCGAAGGGGACGTAGCCTGTCGGATTGAAAGACACCTCTGGGACGCCCTCTTCCACGAACGCGGTCAGAAAAAACCTTTCCGCCAATGCGAGCGATCCGGCTCAGCTCGGAAACGTAGATCTGTACATGTTCAGGACCCATGTTTGTGAACACGCCCCACATGTACACGATGTCGGCCGACTCATTTTCAACCGGTAGCCGAATCCTGTCCCCGTCGATCGTGCCATTGGGGTTGTAATTCTCATTCGCAACGTCGAGGCGCATGAATCGAAATCGGGGGTGATGGCTCTCGATATTCCGCTGGCACCAATCAACGAACGCCTTGTGCGCATCCAGCCCGAGATACTCCACATCGTCACCGAACTCCGCGAGCATGCCCGTCGCTAGGCGACCGAGACCGCATCCGACATCGACAACACGACTGCCCTTCGTATAGCGAAGGCTACGGGCAATCTGCGTTGCCTCAACGACTGCTGACTGTAGGTAGAAGTCGTCGGAGCGGAAGACATCCCCACACATCCTGGCTCGCAGATCCCCGGGTGGCATACGCAAACCCCGATAGACGACGAACTGTCTGTCGTCCAGGAGCCGCGAGATTCTCTCAGCCTGCCACGCCAGCCAATTGAACCCCCTGCGTCCGAATCGCTGCACCTGGTGCCGAAGTCCTCCCCTCTGAGCGTCCGTCGTTGCAGTCGATCTAAACTCCTTCTATCTGAGGTGCCTTATCGTACTCAGTGCGCATTCTATCTTTAAGGCACCTCGTCCTGGCCCGCGGACGACAAGACTTCGCGAGTTCCACGCGAGCAGCGTTTCGTCGATCGAGATTGGAATCGCGAGTCGGCCTACGAGAGATCCGATTCGCTCCCTACTTAGCGCTGCTCCATTGGGCGGATGATAGCGGGGTCTCGCGCAAAACCGGTGCGACGCATGCACGGTGGGTTCACAGATGCAGCCCGGGCGTCTCAGTGAGACTTCGTACGGCCGGCCGCGATTCTTCAGCCGCGCATGCGAACCGCAAAGGGCTCGAGGGCTTACACTATTGGCACTTCGGACCACAACTAGACTTACCACTCTCCCGTCAGGCAATGAACCCAACGACACCGACCAATCTCGCAGCTCGCCACCGCGACTGTCCCGTTTGCGGCTTTGATCAATCTACCGATTTCTTCCATGCTTCCGACGTACCTGTTACGTGCGCCTCCATCTTCGAGACTCGCGACGAGGCGGCGGCCGTACCAACGGGCGACATAGATCTCACCATGTGTGGCGTCTGTTCGTTCGTATTCAATCGCAGTTTCGACTCGGCGCTCGGTGAGATCGGCGCGCGCTACGAAAGCTCGCAAGCCGCCTCCGGCCATTTCGGCGCGTTCGCGCAAGCGCTCGCCGCGGACTGGATCGATCGCTACGCTCTCACCGGCAGAACCGTTCTCGAAGTCGGCAGCGGTGGCGGGGATTTCCTCAGGCGTCTGCTTCAAAACGGCGTCGCTCGCGCCATCGGTATCGACCCATTCGCCAGCTGTGCGGCCAGCGACGACATCGACCCGGCCCGTCTAACCCTCATAACCGAACCCTTTAGCGAACGGCACGTTCACCTAGCGGCCGACGCACTCGTCTGCAGACACACCCTCGAACACGTACAGAACGTCAAGGAGTTCTTGGCGTTGCTGCAGAATTGGGCAAGCAGAGGAACCGGACGCGTGGTCATGTTCGAGTTGCCTGCTGCGGAGCGGGTGTTTGCGGAGCACGCCTTCTGGGACATCTATTACGAGCACTGCAACTACTTCACGGAAACGACGCTGCGTCGCGCGTTCGAGGTCGTCGGCTTCGAAGTTCTGCGAATCAGCCAGGTCTATGAGAAGCAGTATCTCATCGTCGAAGCCCGCGCGAAGACCGCTCAAACCGCCCAACAGCCAAGAAACAATCCTGACGTTGGCACCGTGCTGTCGGCCTACCGCGCCTACGGTCACAGTGTCAATGCGACGATCGTAAACTGCCAACGGGAGCTCGAGAGACTTCGGGCCGAAGGTCCGCTGTTGCTGTGGCAGGGCGCCGCAAAGACAGTCGGATTCCTGGCCATGCTGCCCAACGCAGCCGTCGTCGACGCCGCAATCGACCTCAGTCCGCAGCGACAGGGTCGGTTCCTACCCGGCTCCGGTTTGCCGGTTTACGCGCCATCGGAGCTACCACGTCTCCGGCCTAGGAACATCGTGCTCATGAACCCCGTCTACCTGACAGAGGTCAGAAACCAAGTCCGCGATCTCGGTCTGGATGTTCCGGTTCACGCGATCAACGATCTGCTCGAACCTCACACCACCACCAGGTAGGATGCGGTTGGGCTGCGCGCCTTTGCTGAGAACCGTGCACCGTAGCCTACAAATCTCGCGGCAGTTTCTGCAGAGTACCCAAAACCGCACACGGAGCCCCGATGAGCCTTACTCCGATTTATGTTAACCGCAACATTACCGATGACGAGCGGCGTCAGCTGCTCTTTGATGGCGGCATCTTCCTCTACTCCTCGCCACCAGCGTCGACCAAGATGGTGGAATGGGCTCGCGAGCTGATACACGACGCGTTTTCATCCGTAAAAAACGCACGACGGGCGCACACGGAACTTGCGGTGACGGAGTTCGTGCAGCGAGCTAGCCCGCTCAAATCCAAGTACACCAACGACAAGCGAACGAAGGAACTCTGCCAGGAATTGATCGCTGGCATGGGTTGCGACCCCGAACGTACGTATTTCGACCTGCCACGGCTTCGGGTCGCACCGCCGGGTGAGTACCTTACGACCGGAGTCAGCTACGCCTACAAGCCGCATCGCGACACGTGGTATGCACACCCTCGCCAGCTGGTGAACTATTGGGTGTCGGTTTACGACGGCGCGCCATCGCACGTGATGTCGATGTTCATCGACTTCTTCCGCACTCCCGTGAACAACGCGTCAAGCGATTGGGACTATGATGAGTGGGTCAAGAAGGCGCGCTTCGCAGCCGCCGAAAACATCGGCACGGAGAATCGGCAACACCCGGTGCCGAAACAAGCGCTCGGCGACACCACCGACGTACGAATCGTCCAGAATGCTGGCGACCTGATGGTGTTCTCGACGTGTCAACTGCACGCCTCTGCGCCAAACGAGATGAACGAGATACGGTTCAGCTACGACCTACGGACTTTGAATATCGATGACATTCGTTCAGGGCGCGGCCCAGCGAATCTCGACGGTAAGGCGACCGGCAGTACGTTGAACGATTTCGTGCGCGTCAGCGACTTGAAGCCGCTCGACGTCGCATTGGTATCTGGCTCGCCCGATCAGATCCGAACAACAACCGCTTAGAAGGCGGACCCCCAGCCCGCGTAGCTAGAAGGCCGAACACCGCCGACGAAAGCGTGGTTAACGTGCACTTCCTCTGCTCGTAGGCTTGCCGATGTGCGATCTGCCGGCTTTCTCGGGGCCATCGTTACTTGGGGATGGCCTCGTCTCCGTGCGGGCGATTCATCTCATGGTAACGGCAGCTGGGAGCTGACAATTCGCGCGGCACCTATTCAACCTTCGCCGACGGCCTTCTATGAAGTTCCAGAGAAAGTAGCACTTCCTTGAACAGCGACCACTGACGAAGAATGACGAGAAGCGTGAACACGTAGGAGAAGCCAAACGTCGCCAATCCAACGCTCAATTTCAACGGGGAGCGCCAAATCGGTATCCACCAAACCAGGGTGATCTCGGACACAACCGTCGCCACAATAGCTGCGATGAACGGACGAGCCACGGCCTGTGCCACATCGGCCACCGAAACTGGCGTCGACCGAACCGTCCAAACAACATGCGGCACGCACCAGACGATCAGGCTCGAAGACAGGCCAATTGCTGCACCTAACGCGCCACCCCAATACATTCCGCTCGTATATCCAGCAATCATGACCCCAGCTAGTACGAACGCCATACGCAGTCCACGGCCGAGAAGGTCAAGCGTTACAAGGAGCGAATACATTGGACTCATCAGACCAAACACGAGAACGGTTGGTGCAAGCCATCTAAGGAACGGCGACGCCTGGGACCATTTGTCACCGAGAACTACCTGAATGATCTCCGTTGCAAACAGTGCTACGACGGTAGCTGTCGGGACCGTGATACTCGCTAATATCGAATACGCTTTCAGGAAGTAGCTGCGAACGCGCTTCGGTTCCGTCTTCACACGCGAAAGCGTCGATAAGAGAACGCCTCCAACTGCTCCATTGATGACATCGGTTGGAACCTTTACCAATTGCTGCGCGCGGCTGTAGAAACCCAGGCTACTTGCGCCAAACAGGCGACCAAGAAGGACTTTGTCCAAGTTCTGCGCAACGTGCATCACGATCCCGATGACGGTCACCACTCCGCCAACATTGAGCATGCTTCGAATGCCGCCAGCTTTGCTAGGTGCGGATGGAAGCCAACCTGATCCCGCCCAAAGGAGGATGGTCCGTCCGCCCTGGGAGCCAAGCATCATGCCAAGCAGTGACCAGTAACCATTGTGCTTGTAAGCGAGCACCAACCCAATCGCGATACCCAACAAGAGAGAAACGGTCTCAATGACAGCCAAGACCTGAAAGCGCATTTGCCGCTGCAGCAACGCACCGTGCTGAACTCCAGCGGCTGAGACGACGAACGTACACGCAAACGCTGCCGTGAGCGGACCGAGTCGGGGGTCCTTGTAGAACGCTGCTAGCGGCCATGCAGCAGCGAGCACTATCGCGGCGAGAACAATGCCGACTAACAGGTTTATCCAAAATAGAGCCGATAACTGCTCCTGGGTCACGGACACCCTCTGAATCGTCGCCGTAGACAGCCCAAAGTCCGTGAAGAACTCGAGTACTGCAAACGTAGACGTCACCATGGCCATGAGGCCGAAGTCCGCTGGCTGTAGCAATCTCGCGAAAACGACGATCACCGCCAGCCGAAGCACCATACTGACGACCTGCGACAACAGACTTGCCGCAGTCCCACGCACAGCGCTTGTTCTTAGGCTACTCATTCAGCTTCCGCACATCCGCGTGCGCGGATTCCTGAGACGCGCGGCGCTCGTGCGGATCGCAAGGGCGCGACTAATCCTGCCAGGCTACGGCGCAATGGATTGTTTCTTTTTGTAGCGGATGCCGAGCAGTCGAAACGCAGTCCGTTTCCATTCCCCCGCCACCCCTCGCCAATTCCTCCGGAACCAGTCAATCAGAACGAGCCCACATTCGTAGCGCTCGCCCATTGCCATAGGGGTTCGGAACAGCATTCGGACGTAATCGGCGGCGGCACGCGAGTACGAGAAGGATGCTTTGTTCTTGTTCCGCGGATCGAACCACGCCGCATAGCCCTCGACATCCGGTCGGGCGCTTGGCCCAGTCGCGTTGAACTTGTACATCGACGAATGCTCGTGGCGCCGTTGGTAGAACAGGGTCTCCGGCACTTCCGCAAACTTGCCGAGCAACGCCAGATTCGCGAGAAGCACCGTATCCCCGTTGTAGTAGGTTCCAACCAGACGCGTCGTTCGGAGCCGGTCTATGCGGGTCAGCGCGAACGACTCGAAGCACCGATGGCCGCCCTGCGTCAGCTGCGAGAAGCGAATGGCCCGATTGTCATCGGCTGTCCGGTATGGGGTGATGTACTCCTCCATCAGTAGACCGTTCGCGTCCATGAACCTGACACGCGGGAAGGCGAGGACAGCGCCCTCGTCCTGCTCCAACGTCTCCAGGCAGCGAGCCAGAAAAGTGGGCGCGAGCTGGTCGTCGTGCGCCATCCACATGAAATAACGGCCTTGCGCGAGAGGTACGAGGCGATTGAAGTTCGGACCAGCACCTTCATTCGTGCTGTTTCGCAAATATCGAATATGCCCGTCGCGACTGGCGAGCTCTCGGCAGATCGTTTCTGTGCCATCAGACGAGGCGTTGTCGCGAATAATGAGTTCAAAGTCTTTGTACGTTTGGCCCAGGACAGATTCAATGGCCTGACGCAAGTAGCGTTCGCCATTGAACACTGGCATGCCGACCGTGATGGTTGGAGGAGTCATTCATCGCCTCTGAGGGACTGGGCTCACCTCGGCGGAAATCGAGGACTCGCCAACGTTTCTCGCGTTGATGTCGAGACGCTGTCCTACGCGTCGATCTTCTCTAGCCAGATTTCGCGCCAGTATGGATAGGTTGCCCGCGGACAGAAAAGCAAGTGCTTCATATAGAGAGCCCGACAGATCACGCCATCCAGAATGATGCCTGGGTTCTTCATCGTTATCAGCTTGCCGGTCTTCTCGTCGATCAACTTCTCGACGCGGGCGAGGACTTTGAAGGTTCTTCCGCAATACGGCACCATCTCCATGCTGAAATACATACCCCGATTTCGCCCTGCGGCGTCCATAGTCTTGAGGATCTCGTCGTGGGGCTTTACGCGGACCCAGTCGCCCGGCGTCAGACCGATGGACACTGTCGGTGTCGCAACCCCAAGCGGTATCGCGCCTCGCGTCACGGGGAACGGCACGCCGCCACGCAGTCTCCGCCACGCGTTGTAGATTGCTCGTAGCGGTGCACCGAGTCCGATCCCGAGGTTCACCAAATTGTCGTAGCCACGAAAGAACAGCGGGCCGATCATGGACCATAGCGATCTCATGTTGCCGGACCGATAGTCCTCGATGTAGTGCCCGAGCTCCCATTTGCCGATCGGCGTGGTGAACGTCGGCAGCAGAGTAGCCTGGCAGCGATACTTCGACTGCGCGTCGGTCTCTGCTCGCGGTTCGCGACATGCGTCAGCCAAATTCTGGACGGAGCATGGCGCCACGGTGTTGACGACCGTTGCCTTGACTCCGGCGTCTTCTTCGCCGGCAGGTGTTACCCAAGCCGTCTTCCAGAACAAGAGACAACGAGCTTCACAGCCTCCGTGGCTCTGGCCATCACAACGCGCGCCGTCGAGGTGTACCGAGTCTGCGAGCTGCCTGATACTACCGGTACTGGTCACGTAGTCGCAGGTCTTGTGGGCTCGCTTGTATACCCGCATGCGACTTCCGCAGAATTTCAACATCTCCGGCATGAAGGGGACGCCGTCCAGGCAACCGCTTTCGTCGAGCGTCGCAAGGATCTCCTCTCGGCTCCTGACCACGACGTCATCACCGGAAACGTACTTTGTCTGACTGGATGCAGTCCGCTTGCGAACCACTTGTCGGATGTCTTCCTTTGTTTCCGAATCGGACATCGTTCTGTCACTCCCCCTGCAAGCTCGTGGCAGCCCACGCGGAGGCGCGATCGAGGCGCAGACGGGCCGATGTCACAAGCCTACGATCTGCTTTCGAACGTAGAAAGCCTCGGCGAACCCCTCTTGCGCATTGCACTCGATCCCCCTGATTCGGCCAATAGCCTCAAATGAATCGCGGGTGAACCATTGCCGGCCACGTTGGCTAGGAAATGATTCGAGAAGCATCGCCACCTTTTCGGACATCTCCTGCTTCGTCAACGGCACGAAAAGACTTGGCGCTCCCAGATCACCATCGAACTTCAGGATCTCGTACTCCCAGATCGCGTGATTGCGAAATGTATTCCAAGTCAATTGGTTGATCGCATGATGATCCTGGTGCAGATCGTGCCGGGCGTGCGTAATGACGAGGTCCGGTGAGAACCGCTTCAGCGTCTCGAAGTAGTCCTTGAGATCCGCAGCGACCTGCGGAAGATAGCTTTCTCGAAAGCTCTTGATCTCCAGCGTCACGTCCGCGGCACCGCGAAGGATGCGCGACGCCGCCGCGCGAGTCTCTGCCTCACGGATCGCGTCCGAGCAAAACGTCACCCAAACGAACTTCGTCTGGGGATACCTCTCCGCGAGCTTAGCTGCAGTGCCACCGCATCCGATTTCGATGTCGTCGCAATGCGCCCCCAGCAAGAGTACGGTGCGAGGCCCTCGCCCGCCCGCGAACTCGAATGCGAGCATCAATCGACCCCTGAACTTGGCAACGTTCGACCAACGGCCGCGGGCCAAGCAAACGACACTCCGCTTACGCCTTCCATACCGCCCAAGGACAGTTGCCCTGCGCCTCCATGCGATCAAATGTGATCTTGTCCTTGAACGTGTCCATCGCCTTCCAGAAACCGTCGTGGCTATAGGCGATCAGTTTCTTCCTCTCTATCAAACGTTGGAATGGTCGTTCGACGAGTTCATCGCCTTCTTCCAAGACGTCGAATATCTCCCTGCGGAGACAGAAGAAGCCCCCATTAACTCTCATGCTCGTCTCGTTCATCGGCCCCACGGACGTAACTAGACCATCGGCGTCCGCCCGGACGACGTGGAAGCTTTGTAGGTTGCTGACTGAGGCAAAGCTCGCGACTGCACCGCTGCGTCGAAATTCGCCAATCTGCGCGTCCAGCGGAATATCACTCAATCCGTCAGAATAGTTGGCGAGGAATTCCGCGTCCCCTTCGACGTACTTGCGAACGCGAAGGAGTCGCTGTCCGAGATTGGAATGGAGGCCCGTATCGACGAAGGTGATCCGCCAATCGTCAATGTCGGAACCCACCACTTCGATCTTCCTGCCTCCCTCCGACAACACGAAATCGTTGGACATGCATTCCCTGTAGTTCAGGAAATACTCTCGGATCATGTCACCACGGTATCCCAAGGCGAGCACGAACTCCCTGTGACCATAGTGTGCGTAATAACGCATGAGGTGCCAGAGGATGGGCCGGTATCCGACATTGACCAGCGGCTTCGGTATCGTGTCCGAATGTTCCCGCAGTCGGGTCCCTAGCCCGCCACAAAAGAGCACCACCTTCATACAGTGACCCCCTCCTGCAAACCAACGCTCATCTGAACCTGCTCCCGCGACATTCCACCAACACTCCCGTCCAACCCTCGATTGTCCAGAGGCGCTTCATCTTCTCTTGACCCCAACGGAACGGAGTTAATCCGCACTTATCGGCCGGCCTCGAACCTTCGGGCGCGACTATGGGCACTACCGTACTGACCAAAACAAGTCGTCGTCGATTTGACCGGTACGCTGGAGGTACTTGAGCTGCTTCAATCTAGTGAACGCACGAAACTCGAATACCTCAGGCGCGAATTCTATACGCTGGAACAGGTGGTGCAGTTCCTCGGCTCCCGTCTTCGCCGACCAGCGAGCTGCGAAGCCAGGCAGTTTCGTCGCGATCTTGTCAAATGTGACTCTGTAGCTACGGTTGTCAGCGCTCGGCGGGCCGGCACTAACTTCGCACCCGGGGAATGCCTGGGACACAATCTGGGCAATCTCGCGAATCCGGTAGTTCTCAGCTGTCTGTCCGACATTAAAGACCTCGCCGTTCACGGCGTTTTCTGGCGCCTCAGCAGCACAGCGCATCGCTTCGCAGATGTCCTCGACGTGTACGATGGGGCGCCATGGGCTACCGTCGCTGACCATCGCAATACGCTTCTTCGTCCAAGCAAGCGCACAAAGATCGTTAAGCACGATGTCAAAACGCATCCGCGGCGAGGGCCCATATGCAGTGGCGTTGCGCAGGAACACAACGCTGAACTTGTCGTCCGCCATCGGCAGGAGATCGCGTTCAACCAGCACCTTGCATTGAGCGTACGCTGTTTGCGGATTGACCAGCGAAGACTCGTCTAAGAACTCGCCAGTCCCAAGTCCGTAGACGCTACATGACGATGCATAAACGAAGCGGCGCACGCCGGCCAGCTTGGCGGCCTGCGCTATTCGCAGCGTCCCAAGATGGTTGATCTGAAACGTGATCTCGGGTCGATTCTGACCGAGCGGATCATTCGACAACTCTGCCAGATGGATGACAGCGTCAAATCCCTCGAAGTCTGCCGCGCCGACCGTGCGCAGATCCTTGTACTTTGTCGCCGGCGCTATCGCAGCACCTAGGGGGTCCATGTAAAGGCAACCGTCTCGATAGAAACCGGCGTCGAGTCCGGCAACGTCATGGCCGCGCGCTGCAAGCCAGGGCGCCAGCCGCGTGCCGATGTACCCCTCGGTCCCAGTGACGAGAATCTTCATGCCGCACCCCGAAAACACACAACGTTCGGATGTCGACACGAGTAAGGGGACGACCCAGTTACGACAAATCGCATGTATCACCTACCATTGGAAATTTCCCGTCGCGCAGTGGGCTACGCCCGTGGAGTCGCGGTCTATGCTTTTAGTTTAACGCCTGCAGCTGAGGAAAGGATTGAATTAACTCACGGTTTGCGGGGCGGGGCCGGGCTCGCGTAAACGGCGTCACACCGCCCGCCGGCGGCAACTGGCATACTGATCGACAGCAGACGTGAATACAGTGCGAAGGCCGCACGCTACAGACAACCCCAACGACTTTACCAAGGACTATCGTGACCGCTAATTCTTCGCACTTGGAGCCCGCAGTCTCTGCAGAGAGGCAGCCGACCAGCTCGCTGTGCAGATTTTGCCGCCAGCCGCTGACACATACGTTTGTGGACCTTGGAATGTCACCGCCTTGTCAGACGCACATTGCGCGCCAGCAGCTCAACTCTGTCGAGGCCTTCTACCCCCTCCACGCGTACGTATGCGATAGCTGCTTCTTGTCCAGCTTGAGGAGTTTGTTGGCCCCTCGGACATTTTTAGCGAGTACGCGTACTTCTCTTCCTATTCGGACAGTTGGGTGACCCACGCGAAGATCTACGCAAACCACATGTGCCAGCTGCTCGGGTTGGGCGAAAAAAGCAACGTCATGGAGATCGCGAGCAACGACGGCTACCTGCTGCAGCACTTTGTCTCGCGCAACGTTCCCGTCCTTGGAATCGAGCCTGCGGCGAATGTTGCGAAGGTAGCGCAGGACAGAGGCATACGCACCGTCGTAAAGTTTTTCGGACAGCACACAGCGCACGAGCTCGCGGCTCAATACGGCAAGCCCGACCTGTTGTTGGGCAACAACGTCCTGGCCCACGTGCCAGACCTCAACGACTTTGTTGCCGGCATGAAAATCCACTCGGGAAACGCGGCACGCTGACTATGGAGTTTCCGCACCTGTACCGCCTCATGGAGCAGAACCAATTCGACACGATTTACCACGAACACTTTAGCTACTTCTCGCTAATGACTGTGGAAAAGGTATTCGCGACGCATGGCCTGACTCTTTTCGACGTGGAAGAACTGCCCACGCACGGCGGATCGCTGCGTATTTACGGGCGCCATGAGCAGGACAACAGCAGACCCGTCTCGAGCCCGCCTTGTAGATCTGCGAACACGTGAGCTAACGGAGGGCTTCGGAACGCTCGAAAAATACGCTAGCCACCCAACAGGTGATGACGACCAAACGGGATATCCTGCGCTTCCTCATCGAGGCCAAGGCCGCCGGCAAGAAGATCATTGGCTACGGCGCGCCAGGCAAGGGAAACACACTGCTGAACTATTGCGGCATTCGCACGGACTTTCTGGATTTCACCGTCGATCGAAATCCGTACAAACAGGGTAAGTACACGCCTGGTACGCACATTCCCATCCTCGCGCCAGGAGGCAATCCGAGAAGCCCGGCCGGACTACGTCTTCTCCTTCCCTGGAACTTGCGGGACGAGATCTTGGACTCACTCAGCTACGTGCGCGAGTGGGGTTGTCGTTTCGTGGTGCCAATCCCGAGGATCGAAGTCTTAGACTGACGCGAACGCCCGTTGGCCGAGCTCAGATCAAATCACGGCGCCGCTTCGTAGTGCACCGCTGATACAAGCTCGCTGTAGCTCTCGCAGTCCTCACCCCAATCCCACTTCGAGGCGCGCTCGAAATTGCTCTTTCCCATCTCGTGAAGCCGCTGCGATAGCATTCGTGCGCGCCCAAATGCCAGCGCCATATCGCCCTCGATCTTTGGATCGAAGAATACCGCTCCAGACTCGTCGAGCATGTCACTGATGCACCCCGCGCGAGGCGCAATACAAGCCTTACCAAAAGACATAGCGAGCACCGCGGCACCGGACGTCATGATTCGTCTATATGGCAGCACAACCACATCGGCCGCATTCATGTAACGCTGAACTTCTGCATCGTCGACGTGCCCTGCAAAGAACTGCACGCGAGCGTCGTCTCCGATCGCGTTCTCGACGCGGACCTTGATCGAGTCGTCGATAGGCCTCCCGGCGATTATCAATCGATCATTCGGTCCACGAGACGCCCTAAAGACGTCCACCATTTCAACTACGCCTTTGTATGGTCGAATCAATCCTAGAAATAGAAACACCAAGTCCGACTCACCGAGCCCGAGAGATGACCGAGCGACATCGGGAGCGATACGGTTGGGATAGGAGTCTAGGTAGTGGCCGTGCGGGATCACCGCGATTTCGGAGCATGCGTTGCGACCCCGAACGTGACTCCACAATCGATTTTGCCGTGGCACCATGGACTATCAGACCATCGAGTTTCTTGGCGATCCTACGATTCACCCAGTCTTCCACACCCGAATGTTTCGAGTCATGGTTGTCGAAATCGTGAACCGTCCACACGATCGCAATATCGCGCCGCTTGAGTAGCAATAGCCGCGCGAAAAACAGCACGTACTGGCCAATGCCCGCAATGGTCAGATCCTAAGCGAGGCATCGCGTGCAGGTGGAGCACTTCGATGCTCTCTTTCCCACTCGTGATGTCTGCGAAAAGGCACTTCAAGTCTGCAGGCCTCTTCACCTCGATTCCAGTCCTGCGCAGTGCTGCCTCTAACTCCTTGTGATAAGGGTTACCCGACCACACCGGTACAAAGGCCACTTTCATGGCAACGGCCCGCCTGACCGAGCTTGACCAACACGAGGCGGCACGACTACTACAGGTGAGCTTCCTCTGTTCAACCTGAGGATGTCTTCGAAAAGGCCCACCACCGTCAGAAACTGTTGCGCCCGGCCACCACAATCCACAGCGTAAGCGCAAGGATCTTCAGGTCGAGCCACGGAGACCAGTTGTTGATGTAATAGAGATCGTGCTCGATTCGTCTTTGTAGATGCTCCTCGTCCTCCATGGTGCCGCGAAGACCATTGACTTGAGCCCATCCAGTGATGCCGGGCTTGACACGATGACGGCGCGAATACCGGTCGACTACGTCTTCGCACATCCGCCCGCCCGCAGTCGTCCCCGGCGCGTGAGGCCGCGGTCCAACGATCGACATCTCACCAAGAAGCACATTGATTATCTGGGGGAGTTCATCAAGGCTGGTGCGTCGCATGAACTTACCTATTCGCGTTACTCGTGAGTCGTTGCGTTCGGTGACTTTCAGCGTTCCCGCCTCGGGGTCCGCGTACCGGTGTTCCATGCTTCGGAACTTGTATACCTCGATGACTTCGTTATTGAAGCCGTAACGTTTCTGCTTGAAGATCACCGGGCCTCGGCTCTCAATCTTGATCAAGATCGCTAGCAACAGCAGAATCGGGGCCACGGCGAGCAACACTGCTCCGGAAAACACAACGTCGAAGGCCCTCTTTCCGATAGCTTCCCAACCTGTAAGCGGCTTCTCAAATGCATTCCACATCGGCAAACCGAAGTGGTGACTTGCCCGACCGTGTAGCATTTCGTCGTGGAAGAAGTCTGGGCACAAGCGGACGTTCGCGGGGAGTACGGCCAGCAGACGAGTGATCTCGAGAAGCCGCCCGCGTGCAGACCACGGAAGCGCGACGAGTATT
>CAVVIC010000007.1:0-55461 GCA_963748045.1 uncultured Gammaproteobacteria bacterium | reverse complement strand
CCGCTCGCCGGAGATCTGGGTGGCCGGCCAGAAGATCCTGAGCGGACGCCTCCACGGTGTTCAAAGATTGCGCAGGCGGGGTCGTGGCCGACGATGTCCTGTTCGTTTACGGCTACTATCTTGTCGATAGAATCCAGATCTGGCTGCGACCCAATACCGCGCCGCCCGCTCGCCGCGGTCGTCGGCATGAATCTCTGTCAACTCCGACACCGTCCCATGCTCCTCGCGCGCGGTCGGCGACCAAGCCCCGGCCGTCACTTGCGAGCGAGCGGGGGGTGTGCTGCACTGCCGCGCTGACGTCACGTGGATCGAGGGAGTTCAGTGCCATGCGTCGACGATCGTGGTGGGGGTGCGCGGCCATTGCCGCCGGACTGATCGCGGGCAGGCGCCGCCACGGCGCAACCGCCGAAGCCCGGCGTCAAAGGCTACGAAGTCGAGTGGGTGTATCGCGTGAAGTACGGCTTCATCGACGAGTGGTGGGATCTGTTCCGCAAGTACCAGATCCCGATCCTCGATCGCGCCAAGACGAAGGGATACATCCTCGACTACCGCGTCTACCACCCGCAGCTCCATACGGATGAGGCCGCGCGCTGGGACTACCGGATCGAGATCACGTACCCCGATCGGGAAGCAAACTCGCACGAGGAAGAGATCGCGCGCGAGCTATTCCCCGACAGCGCCACTCGCAAGCGCGAGGAGCAGCGGCGCTGGGAGCTGACGACGAATCACTGGGATCTGCCGATCTTCCAGGTCGATACGACGAAAGGTCGCTGAGCTCGGCGCCGCGTCACCGCCGGACGGGCAGGAGGATGGCGGAGGCGTGCGCCGCGTCGTGATACACGGCCTGATCCGCCGCGACGAGCCGCGTTGCGGTCGCGCGCGGCTCGCCTGTGCCGTAGTTGCGCGCGTAGCGCGGGAACGCGCCGCTCGACACCTGCACGCGGATCCGATGCCCGCGCTTGAAGCGATGCGCCGTGGGCCACAACCGCACGGTGCGCCCGTGACAGCGCATCCGCCGCGGTCAGGCTCACCAGGCCATCGCACACGTTGACGGAACGCCCGCGCTCGTCGACGTCGCACAAGCGCACGAACACGTCGGCGTACGGCAGGCTCGAGCGAAACCAGATCTCGGCGCTGATCTCGCCGACGACTTCGACGTCATGTTCGAGCACGCCGGTCGTGTACTTCAGAACGTCGGCGCGCGCCTCGA
The DNA here is from genome assembly GCA_963748045.1 of uncultured Gammaproteobacteria bacterium. Lineage (GTDB taxonomy): Bacteria > Pseudomonadota > Gammaproteobacteria > Steroidobacterales > Rariloculaceae > FEN-1219. The sequence goes on along the minus strand of CAVVIC010000007.1, from coordinate 54,251 downwards.
GCTTCGCGTTGTCGACGCGGCCCGCGTCGGGTGGCATGCGCACTCCGCCGACGGCGGGCGTGGGGTCCGCGGGATCGTAGCGGTAGCGGTCCGGCGCCGACTCGGCAGGCAGATCCGGCCGCGAGTGTTCCGTTCGCGTGCAGATGAAACCGTTGCGGTGCGTAACCGCTCGGCGGCCAGGCGTCGAAATCGCGCCAGGCTTCTTCGCCCATGACGAAGAGCCTGACCGGCGCACGCTCCTTCGGTGGGACGCCGCGCGCATGCGCAAGCCCGAAGTCGATGGCCTCGAGCACCGGCATGTTCGTCAGCGCCACGTGCGTCCACGGCCCGATCGTGAGCCGCGCGGGCTTGCCAGCCGCGACCAGCGCGCGGAAGTCGCGGATCTGGCCCGGCAAGGAAGATGTCGTACCAGCCACCGATCGAGCTGACGGGCACGGTCACGTTCGCGACGCGGCGCGAGTGGTCGAGCCGCTGCCAATACGGGTCGTCGGCGTCGTGCGCGAGCACGTCCTGGATGTACTGCGAACGGTGGCCGAGCGCCACGACGTCGCTGTCGCGCAGCGGCAGAGTCCAGAGCGCGCGAGCCAGTTTGCGTCGCTGGAACGGTTGGCGTAGCAACGCGAATGAGCGCTGTTGGCTGCCGACGAGGACTCCCCACCCGAACGGCGTCTCGAGCGACATGCCGTCCTTGCGCAGGAACTCGAGCGTCAGCGCGGACTCGCTATTCTGCGGAATCAGCGCCTTGACCTCGCGCGGCAAGCGATCCGCTACTGCCCACTGCGACGTAGCCCATGTAGCTCATGCCGACGAGCACGATCGAGCCGCCGAACCACGGCTGCTTGACGAGCCAGTCGAGCGTCGCGAGGCCGTCGGCGCGCTCCTGCCGCAACGGGTCGAACGTGCCGCCGGAGCCGAAGCCGCCGCGCGTGCTCTGGAGCAGCACCTGGAACCCACGCTCGGCGAGCGGGCGCGCCATCATCGCGCCGAACAACCCGCGCGCGGCCGTACGGCGTGCGGATCAACGCGGTCGGCAGCGACTCGGCGCCGTGGCGCGGGAACCAGCGGTCCGCGAGCAACTCGACGCCGTCGGTCATCGGCACGCGTAGATCGCGCTGCACGACGAGGTTGCGCGTCGCGGGCGGCGGCAGTTTCAGCAACCGCTGGATCAGATGGCTAGCGATGCTCATGACTCGGGTTCGCAAACCGGGTATGCGCCATCGTAGCCGAACGCCGACTCGCGCTAGACGATCTGATACTCCGGCGTGCTCATGATCAGGTGCACCGTCATGCGCAGCGGGTCTTCCATGTAGGTCTTGGCGCGGTCGATGCTGTCCGTCCCCAGCTCCTTGGTCAGGAACGCCACGAACGCGTCGCGCGTCGCCTTCGCCAGCCGGCACGCGGAGCATGCGCCACAGCAGATAGTCGACCGCCTCGGCCGGTCGTCTTGGCGCCGCTCGCCGAGCACCATCGCGCGTGAGGTCGAACTGCGCCGCATGGCGCGGCGTCGGAATGAGCTTGCGCGCGGCCTGCTCCCAGCCGATGTAGCCCGAGATGCGCGTGTTGAACTGCTCGTCCCGCTCGAGCGCCACCGTGTCGAACGTGCTCATCTTCGCCGGATCGTTGACGGCCGTGGCCGCGCCGATGTCGTAGCCGTCGCGCAACCGGCGGCCCGAGCATGTCGTCGGTGCCGGCGGTGAAGTTCCAGTCGCGGAAGCCGGTCATGTCGGGAATCAGCACGTCGCGGGCGACGTTGCCGCGCGCGATGAGCAGGCCCGGCGTGATCCACGCCTTGCCGCCCGCCCAGCCCGCCACCGACGGCGGATTCAGCAGATGCTGGCCCATCGCGATGGTCGACTGGTTGAAGTCGGGCACGCCCGGCATCGCGTCCACGCCGAGGTGCTTCATCATCGCGACCAGGTGCTCGACCGGTCCCTTGATGTGGCCGCCGTAGCTGGCCTGGCTGTAGAAGTCCTTCGACGAGAAGATCGCCGTCAGCAGCGGCTTGACCTCGTAGTCGCTGTCGCGCAGGACCGCGCCCAGCTTCTTTCGCAGATCCGGCGACAGCTCGTCGCGCACGAGGAAGCGATAGATCTTCCCGGCCAGGTATTCCGCCGTGACCGGCTGCTCGAAGATGATCTTCAGCGCGTCGACGCCGTCGAAGTTGCCGGTCCGGCCCAGGAACGTCTTCGCGCCGTCGTCGTGCTTGTCCGGGTCGACCTTGAACGTGAGGTTGTCGAAGTACCAACCGGTGAACGCGCGCGCGCCTTCGCGCACGTCCTTCTCCGAGTAGTTCCCGACGCCCATGGTGAAGAGTTCCATCACCTCGCGGGCGAAGTTCTCGTTCGGCGGCGCCCTTGACGTTGTACTGCGCGTCGAGGAAGTACAGCATCGCCGGGTTCTGGGCGACCTGGATGGCCAGATCGCGGATGTTGCCCGTCGCGCCCCGCTCGAACAGGTCGATCTGCTGCATCATCTTGCGGTAGTCGCGGACCTTGTTCTCGTGCGTGGCGAAGTGGCCGTGCCACAGCAGGGCCATCTTCTCTTCCACCGGATGCGTGGTCTGCAGCATCCGGTTCGCCCACCAGTAGCCCGAGCCGGCGCGTCTCGAGCATCGTCGCGCGCAGCCAGTAGAAGAAGCGGTCCGACACGGGCTGCACCGGACGGTTGCCGGCGGGCTTGCTCTCGACGCCCATCGAGACGCCGTGCTTGATGCGCGCGATCGGTCGCTTCGGGCCGGCTCTCGGGAAACGCCGTTCAGCGTCGGATCCCACAGCCCCGATTCGACGAACGGCTGCATCTTCGGATTCGGGATGCTCTCGTAGTGCACGAGCGAGCGCGACCGCGCGCTCGAGGCCGGCGTCGGCCAGCTTCTGGATCTCCGCCGGCGTGCCGCCGAAGCCCGCGTGCGCCAGCAGATGCGCGGCGCGGTCGTAGTTCCAGTCGGCGCGCGGCGATGGGCGCGAGGTCGTCCTTCCAGGCTGCCGGTCCCGGAGACCAGCCCATGCGAGTGGCCATCGTGCCTCCAAAGTCATCGTGCGTCTCGCCGAGCTCGGTCTCTCAGCGTCATGCCGGAACATGCCGAGCGTCTTGAACTTCTGGCCGAGCACCTTCGCGGCATCGGCGCCCATCCACTCCTCGATCAGCGTGGCGTACACCTGGCGGAAGTCGGTGGTGTTCTCGAGGTTGCCGTCGAGCACGAGGTTCGGTGAGGCTCGGCGGCGTGCCGTACATGCCGCCCTTCACGGCGTTGCCGATCGACGAAGTTCACCTGCGCGGTGCCGTGATCGGTGCCGAGGCTCGTGTTCTCCGGCACGCGGCGGCCGAACTCGCTGTGGACGTACAGCACCACGTCGTCGGCGCGGCCGATGCGCTTCATCTCCTGGAAGAAGCCGGCGATCGCGTCCGAGCAGTACTCGCAGCTGCCGATCGTGCGGGGCCGCCTGGTTCACGTGCGTGTCGAACAGGCTGTTGCGCAGCGGCACGTAGTACAGCTGCGTCGGGAAGTCCGGCTTCGATGAGCGCCACCACCTTGTCGAGGTCGAGCAGGCGCAGATCCGGGTTGTCCTTCGCCCTTGTACTTGCTCCACGCGGCGCGCACCACCTCGGACGCCTGCGCCGCGCTCCTGCGTGACCTCGAGCACGTACGGTGCGCGTCGCCCACCGGCGCGGTCTGCGCGCCGAGCGCCTCGAGCGCGGCCTTCTCCTGCGCGAACACCCCGCGCTGGAACTTCGTCGGGATCGATGAACACCAGCGGCACGTGCTTCTCGGCTTTCACCGCCAGCGTCTGGCTGTCGGAGATGTTCACGATCATGTTCGTCGCGCGCGCCGGTCGGATCGAGCGCCGACGCGGTCCGGCCGATCCAGCCGTACTCGTTGCCGCTGTTCGGCGCCGCGGTGTGCCAGAACGACATCGACGTGAAGTGCGAGAACGACGGCTGGTCGTAGCCGACGCCCTGCACGATCGCCACCTTGCCCTCGTCGTACAGGTTCTTCATGCCGCGCATCGACTTGTGCCAGCCGAAGTGCGCGTCGATCTTCAGCACGTCCTTCTCCTTGATGCCGATCGTCGGCCGGTGCTTGTAGTACAGCGCGTCGCCGTACGGCACGATCGTGTTCAGCCCGTCGTTGCCGCCGAACCACTCGAAGACGACGAGGATCTTGCCGTTCGGGTTTGCGGCGACGCTCTTGCTCGCCTGCGCCAAGACGGACGGCACCGGGCCGAGGCCGCCGACAGGCCGAAGCCGAGGCCGCCGGCGCCGATGCGCATCAGGTCGCGACGCGAGACGCCGCTTGCGCTCAGGGGATCGTGCTTCGGCATGGGCTCGCTGCTCCCGCGTCAATCTCAGGCGATGGCGCGACGCAGCGCGAACCACCCGCCGGCCGCGCCGCCCGCGATCTTCAGAACGTGCGCGACGTAATAGATGAACGGGATCGGTTGGCGCATCGGGCGCGAAGAATTGCCCGATCACGCCGAGCAACGTGTAGATCAGAACGGCTGCTGCACCCATTAACGCGCCGTGCAGCACGGGCGTGGCCACCGAGCGACAGAGCCACCACGCGACCGGCACGAAGACGAAGAACGATCCGGCCACGGCGACCACCGTGACCGCGGACTCGGGGCCGCCGAGCGCGCGGATCGGGATCACGAACACGACCAAGATCAGCTCGGCGAGGAAGCCACCGAGCACGACCCGACCCCAACGAACGGACGCCAGCCCCCATGGCGGCGAGTATGCCTCGTTTTTGTCGGCCTGGCACGAGGCCGGGCGGCGTGAAACTAGCGCGCGCTCAGCGCGGCGTGAACGGCCTCGAGGTTCTTGCGCAGGATCTGCTGCAGCCCGTCGCGCGCCAGCTGCCGATCGACGACGATGCCGGGGTCGCCGGTCTCGAGCACGACGAGCTTGGCGCCGCCGGCTTTCACGGCGTTCTGAATGGCCTCGCTCGGCTGCCACTTGTGGATCACGACCTTGATGCCGTTGTCGCGCAGGTGCTTCGTCAGCGACGCGAGATCGGACTCCGTCCAGCGCACGTCCTGCTTGATGAAATAGCCGTCGACGAACAGACCCATGTCGTTCGTCAGGTAGACGAAGTCGCCGGTCAGCGCGAACACGACGTCGGCCGTGCCTTCGATCAGCTTCTTCTGGTAGTCGCCGCGCAGGGTGAGCAGCGAGCGCTTGAGACCGTCGAGATTCTTCGCGATCGACGGCGCCCGAGTCCGGAAACAGCGCGCCGAGATCGTGCGCGATGATGTCCGCCATGCGGATCGCGTTCGAGATGCTGAGCCAGAAGTAGGGCGCCGTGGCCGTTTCCGCCGCGTCGCCGGTGCCGCCCCAGGCGTTCGTCGAGCGCGGCGTGTCGGCCAACGCGACGCCGGGCTTGTCGAGCGACCACGGCAACGCCGCGTCGATGTCGATGACGCGGATGTTTGCGTCGCGTGCAAAGCGATACAGCGGGTCGCTCGGCAGCGCATTCGTCACCGAGATGACGGCCGCGGCGCCGGCGAACGTGGCCGCGAGCGTGTCCGTGCGCCGCTGGATGTAGTCCTTCAGCAGCGACAACTGCCGGCCGTCGGCGGGCACGTTCTGCACGACGATCGGCGTGCCGGCGGTCAGCGCAACGGCCAGCGAGTAGGTGGCCTGCGTGCCCGTGAGCACCGATCGGCGCGGCACCGGCGGCTCTGGCCGCCGCGAGCGGGACGAGAAGGGCAAGCCGCAGTGCTGCCGAGAGCGGTGCGGCGAGAGACGGTGAGTGGCTTCGTCACGATCAGTCCTCCGTGTATCAGACCGAGGCTTCGCGATAGCGCGGCAGGGTCATGCGAATGATCATCGTCACGAGGAAGATGCCGGCGGACGTCAGGATGATCGCGCCGCCCGACGGCACCGGCAGATCCCAGCGCATCGGCGCGTAGACGCCGATGAGGCAGCTGGCCGTCGAGAACGCGATGCTCCAGCAGCACGAAGCCGCGGATCGAGCGGTTCAGGTTGCGCGAGGCCGCGGCCGGAATCAGCAGCAGTGCTTCGACGAGCACGGCGCCGATGATCTTCACGCAGGCCACCGTGAGGATGGTCAGCAGCAGCACGAACACGTATTCGAGCAGGTGCACCCGCACGCCGCGCACATGCGCGAGGCTCGGGTTCAGGCTCGCCAGCAGCATCTGGTTGAACAGCGGCAGCGCCGTCACGGCCGTCAGCACGCGTCGTCACCATCAGCACGTTCATGTCCGTGTCGTTGACCGTCAGGATCGAGCCGAACATGACCGTGTCGAGGATGTGCGTGTTGACCTTCGCGGACACCCACAGCAGCGCCGTGGCGCCGATCGCGAGCGAGATCGACAGGAACACGCCGATCAGCGTGTCGGACGACATCTTCGTGTGGTTGCGCGAGAAGTTCAGGAACAACCCGAACAGCAGGCAGAAGCTGAACATCGACATGTACGGCGCCGTGTACGACTCGCCGATGATCACGCCGATGGCGACGCCGGTCAGTGCCGCGTTGCCGACGGCCTGCGAGAAGAACGCCATGCGCTTCGCCACGACCATCGTGCCGATGCCGCCGAGCAGCGGCCCGATGATGAACGCGCACAAGAGGCCGTTGACGACGAACGCGTAGGAGAAGCGTGTAGTGGATCGTGTTGGCGTTCGCGAGAGCGATGATGTAATCGCGAGGGATGTGCGTACAGGCAACTCATGCGCGCGCTCCCTCGCCGGACAGCAGTCAGAGTCGGGAACAGATGCGCCGCCGCGCCGTTGGCGAGCACGGTGCGCGGGGCGCCGTCGAGCAGCACCTTGCGATTGATGTAGGTCAGCGCATCGGCCACCTCCGTGACCTGCACGATGTCGTGGTTGATCCAGATGACCGTGCCGCCGGCCTTCGCGAAGGCCTTGATCGTGCCCTCCAGAATTTCCTTGCCGGCGAGGTCGAGACCCGTGGTCGGCTCGTCGAGCACGAGCAGGGCGGGCTCCGGGATCAGCGCCTGCGCGAGCAGCACGCGCTGCCGCTCGCCGCCCGAAAGGCTGCCGAGCGTGCTGCGCAGCTTGCCGGCGAGTCCGAGCTGCTCGAGCTTGTCGCTCGATCTCCTTGCGCTTGGCTCGCGAGACGCCAAGAAACACCGGCCGGCGCTGCGACGCCATGGCCACGAAATCGAGCACCGTGATCGGCAGGCTGCGGTCGAAGTCGAGCGTCTGCGGCACGTAGCCGATGACTTTGCTTTCGCGCCACTCGATGCCGATGCGCCCCGTGTGCGGCATCTGGCCGAGCAGCGAGCGCACGAGCGACGTTTTGCCGCCGCCGTTCGCACCGACGATGCAGTGGATCGTGCCGGCCGGCACCTTGAAGGTCACGTCCTGCAGGATCGGCGTGTTGCCGAGCGTCAGGTTGACGCGCTCGAACTCGATCGACGGTCCCAGCATGTTACGAGCCGCTCTTCGCCGATTCTCGGATCGCCGTCGCGAGCGTCGTGAGGTTCTCGCGCATCTCCTCGACGAACTTCTCTTTCGTGTACGGGCCGCTGCTGATGTGCGAGATCGAGTACATCTTCACGCCCGTCGCCTCGCGAATCGTGTCCGAGAGCTTGCTGGCGAAGTACTTCTCCGCGAACAGCACGTTCACGTTCGCGGCTTTGATGCGATCGATGGTCTCGGCCAGCTGCCGCGCCGTGGGCTCCACGCCATGGCGCGGCTCGATCACGGCCGACACCTGCAGGCCGAGCTCCTGCATGATGTAGTCGTAGCCGCTGTGCATCGATGCGCAGCGGAACTTCGAGAGGTCGGCGCCCGCGATCTTCGCGTCGAACTCGCCCCGCAGCTTGCGGATCTCGAGCGCATAGTGGCGCGCGTTGTCGCGGAAGAACGTGGCGTTTTCCGGGTCGAGCTCGCCCAAAGCCCGCGCAATCGTGTAGACCTGCTGGATGGCGGCCGTCGTCGAAATGAACGTGTGCGGGTTCACGACCTTGTCGCCGCTCGGATCGCCGGCGACCGGGATCAGCGACACGCCGTCGTTCGCGTAGATCAGCTTGACCTTGTTGCGCATGCCGGCGGCGTCGAGGATCTCGAACGCCCAGGAGTCGTGGCCGATGCCGTTCACCACCATGACGTCCATCGACATCATCCTGATCATGTCGGCAGATTGCGGCGCGTAGCCATGCGGATTCGCGTCGGAGTCGATCAGCGGAATGATCTTCGCGCGGTCGCCGACGATGTTCGCGACGAAACTGTAGTAGGGGTGCAGCGTGATGCCGACCCTCAGCGTCTTGGCTTCCGCAGGCCCGGCGAGCACTCCCAGGGCCAGCGCACCGACGGCGACCGTTCGTAGCAGCATCCTTGTGAAAGACCGCATAACTACTTCCCTTTCTCTTTGTCCTGGCCGCCCAAAGCGTTCTGGATCAGTTGCTCGACGTCGGCGTTCTTTTCCTTTGTGGCGGCGCTATCGCCCGACTCACCGTCGCTCGTAGCGCCGTCGCTCGAAGTCGAAGATCCGTCGGCCGAAGTGCCATCGGGCGGGAACCCGGTGAACGCCGCTTTGGCGCGTTCCGCGGCATCGGCGCCGAACAGCCGCTTGACCTCTGCCGCGCCGCTGTACGGCACCACCTCGCGCCAGCCCTGCAGGATCAGCCCGTCGCGAAAGCCGCTCTTCGGCATCACCATGTGGTTCTTCGAAATCCACCAGATCACCATCGCGTTGGTGTTCGTGAAACCGGCGTGCACGTGGCCGATCGTGAGCAGGAACGAGCCTTGCCCCGGAAGCTTGCCGTCCGTGCCGAGATACATCGTGGTGCCTTGCATCTCGCCTTCCGGCAGCGGCTCGAACAGCGTCCACGTCAGCGAGCCCTGCTGCTCCCAGCTCGTGTCCTTGTAGAACGGCGGCAGCAGCCAGTCCTGGAAGTCCGTGAGATTCGGCCAGTGGAATTTCTGACCGGGCTCGTTGAAGCGGTTGATGTCGTCGTAGATGAACGGGATCTCGTCCTTGACCGTGTACAGCGAGTTGTAGATCGCCTGATCGGGCCCCGTGAGGCCGGCGAATGCGCTGACCTGCCAGTCGTAGATCGGCTCGCGTGCTGTGCTCGTCGCCGCGCTCGTACACGTAGAAGCCGAGCGCGCCGATCACCGCGATCGTGGCCGCGATCATCGCCAGGCCTTCGAGGCGGCTGCCGGCCGGACGAACTTCATAGGCCATCGCGCTCATCGCAGTGCTACTTCTTCATGTCCGTGGCCTTGAGCCACAGCACGGCATCCACCGATAGCTTCTTGCCCTGGTGCTTCGCGCCTTCCTTCAGATTCAGCGCGGCGATGCCCCACCAGCCGGCCTTCGGCAAGCCGATGATCACCTCGCCCGCGGCGTCGGCGCGAATGCTGAGCGTGCTGAACGCCTCCTGCGGCGCCGTGACCTTGCCCTCGGGGTCGAACCGGTGCGCGTCGATCTGCGGCTCGTGATTCAGGTACTCGACCTCGATCTCGGCATGCGGAACCGGCTTGCCGTCCGCGAGCACCACCGCGCGAAACACGCCGCCGACCCAGTTCGCGTACGGCTTGTCGAGCGGCACGATCTCGACGGGCAGGCCCAGCGGCTCGTCCCAGTTGCCCGGCAGGCCGCCGATGTTGATCACGGTCTTCGTGTACTGCTGGATGTACTTGTCTTCGTTCTTCTCGTAGTACGGCGCCGGCTGCAGCACGAAGGTGTAGTCGCCGAGCGAGCGCGTGACGTTGCGCGGCGGGTGCGCCAGGAACGCGGCCGCCTTGCTGGTGCCGTCGCTGCCGGCCCACTCGATCGGCTCGAGGTACTGCATGAGATCGGTCTTCTTGGGCTCGGCGTCGCCGCGCTGGCTGACGACGTAGAACGCCTCGGGCTTGCCCATGGCCATCGTGAAGCCGTTGTCGAACGGGTGCGAGAACACGATCGCGAGCGGCACCGCGGCGGCTTCCTTCAGCGCGGCCTCGGGCGTGTAGAGCAGCTGAAAGTGGGCTTCGGCCGGTCCCGAGGCCGAACGCGGCCAGCAGCAGCGGCGACCCGCCGCTGCGCGCGCTACTTGGCGATATCGCGGCCGTCGATCGTGACGACGTGGCCTTCGCCGCCGTCGAACACGACGCGGAAGTCGACCTTGGGCTTGGGGAATGTGAAGTCGCTGTGCGCACTCATGGCTCCTTCGATCAACACCTTACCGGCTGCGTCGAGCACGCGTACCGGCACACCGACCGCTTTGCCGCCGTCGCTGAAGCCGCCTTCGCACGTGATCGTGTTGTCGCCGTTCTCGAAACAGTCGCAAATCGCGTTGTGCGCGTAAGCGACGGCCGCGAGCAGCGCGACGGGCGGCACAAGCCAAACCAGGCGTCGGTAGTTCATCAGCGGTACTCCATGGCGGAAATCATGGGGGGATTTTCGCACGCGACGTTGAACGCGAGCTGAATTATCGGGTGCGGGTGGCCGGCGATGTCAGGTTGCGGCTGTTAATAACCGTTAACCGTTCGTCCACGGTGTCGCGCGTCACGTGATGTCGAATCGCGGCAGGAAACAGCGGCATTGACCATTTTGGCAGCTCAATAACCGTTAACGAAGAGCAGCGTTCGTCACCCTGCTGGGACCAGGCGTTACCGTTACTTGAAGCTGAAGATATCTTCGTCGGCAGGTTTCTGCATGCCGTGCTCGAAATTCTCCTGCCAGATCTGCGCCCACGGCCGGCCGAACATGTCGGGCACTTTGTACTGGATCACGGTGCCCGGCGCGACGGGCGTCGCGTGGCCGTTCAGCGGATAGATCGTCGGCACGCACTCGATGAACTGATACGGGTCGCCGGCTTCGACCTCGCTGGCCTTCCTGAGGTTGCGCACCATGCGGATCGGCTCAACGAGCCCTTCCGGGTCGTAGAAGATGCCTTCGTGGTTCAAGCCGACGATCTTGCCCGCGGCGTCGCGCGTCGGCGTGTAGATCTCGATCGTCTGCAGCTTGCTCGAGAACTCGAAGTTGCCGTGAACCTTCCAGCCCTGGATGTTCGACGTCCAGGTGATCAGCACGTCCTTGTCCCAGAAACCCACGGTCTCGCCGTACCACTTCGGCACCTCGGCGCCGAAATGCGGCACGGATGCCCGTCGTGTCGAACGTGCGGCCGATGTTCACGTGCGTGATGAAGTTGTCGGCGTCACCGGCCAGGATTTGCACGAGCTTCGGCGTCACGATGATCGAGTGCGGCTGATTGGTCACGGCGTGGTAGTGCCAGCGCCGCATGAAGCCTTCGGGCCAGCAGTACTGCGCAGGCCACTGCTGCGCGTTCGTGTGCCCGTCGTGATACAGCTCCTCGACCATGCGCGTCTGGTACTCGGGCGTCAGCACGGACAGCACCGTGGGGATCTGCGTCCAGAACATCTCGGCGTACCAGTTCTGGCCGCGCGGCCAGAGATAGCGGCCGCCGATGTCGCCCGGCACCGTCGCGTACGTGTGCTCGGTCGGGCCGCCGCGTTTCTTGGTTTCGGCGAGCAGCGCCGCGTAGTGCTCGGCCGCCGTCTTGAACCCGTACGGGCTCACGAGCGCCTCGCGCGGCAAGCCGCGGTTGCAATAGCCCCACGGAGCCGAGCGCGGCGGATCGTTGCCGATGATCGCTTTGGCGTTGCCACGCGCGGTCCACTGCGCTTCGAGCGCCGCGTTGCTGTTGCAGCGGAAGTAGCGCGGATCGCTCCATAGCGCGCGGTCCTGTAGAAGTCCTTGGAGGTGAACAGGTCGACCGGCAGCGGCTTCACGCCTTTGGGTACGGCGCCGTCCCAGGCCGAGCCGTTGCGGACTTCCACCGGTTTGCCGTCGGGTCCCGGGCTTGAACGTGCGGAACGGGCCGACCATCCAGTACGTCTCCGGCAACCCCGCGATCTCGGCCGGCGGGTACGCTTCGATGTCCTCGCTGGTGGGTGCTGGGAGCGCCACTGCCAGCGGCGCAGCGCGGCCCACGCTCTTGAAGCCGATGTTGGCGACGGGTTGCGCCTCGAGCGGCACCGCCGAACAGTGCTGCGACCGCGATCACGGCCGCCCACTGGCAGAGCGTCGGAGAGTTGGAAGCCAGGCGCGCTGATCTTCGACATGGGCGGGCTCCTTTCGAGTCGGCACACTCTGCCACAAGCGGTCGCGGTGGCACAGGCGCGAGCTCGCCTTGCGCACGCACGGCTAGCGCGTTGATCCGGCATAGCTTCACGCGACTGGGTCTAGTACGATCGAAGCACCGTGGGCCGTGAAGCCCGCACCAGAAAAACAGCTACGGGAAGGGGGATGTCATGCGCGCGTTTTCGATCATCGTTGCTGCGATCAGCATTCGTCGGTCATGTCGTCGTCCGCCATCGCACAGCAGCCGGCCGCGCCGGCCGCCGCCGCGGGCAAAACCATGGTCTCGGCCGCCGATGTCGCCGCGCTGATCGCGAAGGCGAAAGCGGAGCGCAAGGATCAAGCCGATCATCGCGCAGTCGCTGCTGCAGCAGGCACCGTACAACGTGAGCCTCGAGTATCGCGCCTCGGTCGGCAACGCGGCCGTGCACGAGACCGAAGCCGAGTTGTTCTACGTCGTCGACGGCTCCGCCACGCTCGTGACCGGCGGCAAGCTCACGGCCGAGAAGCGCACGAACGCCGAGAATCTGACCGGCACCGGCATCGAAGGCGGCGAGTCCCGGCACGTCGCCAAGGGCGACTTCGTCATGGTGCCCGATCACACGCCGCACTGGTTCAGCAAGATCGACGGCACCGTGGTGCTGATGTCGCTGCACTTGCCGGTGCACGCGGCGCACTAGTCGATGCGTGCCTTCCGCTTCAAGCAGCGGCTCGTGCTTGCGGCGGCGATCGCCGTGGCCGGTGCCACGCCCGCGCTCGCGCACCACGGTTTCGGGCTGTTCCAGATGGAGAAGCTCGCGGACTGGTCGGGCACGCTGACGAAGTTCGACCTCGTAAACCCGCACTCGTATCTGTACTTCGACACGGTCGGCGCCGACGGCAAGCCGTTGTCCATGCGCTGCGAGATGCGGGCAGCGACGCTCATCAAACGTTCGGGCTGGAAGACGGAAGAGTTCGTCGCGGGTCGCCACGTCGACATCCACGGTCACCCGCATCGCGACGATCCGCATTCGTGCTACCTCGAGAGCGTCTCGCTCGGCGGCACCCTTTCGATCGACCGCAACGATCAGTTCACGCGCGCGCCGGTCGACACGTCGAAGCGGTCGCTGAAGCTGCCGTCCGGCGAACCGAACATCTCGGGCGACTGGGCCGTGGAGCAGGCCGTGCTGACCATTCCGCCGAGCGGCGGCCGCGGCGATCTCGTGCCGCGCAGCCAGCGCGAGGCGTACGCGGCCGGCAAGATCACGATCGCCGAGATCAGGGCGCGGAATCCGGCGCCCTCGCGTCCGCAGTACACTGAAGCCGGTCAAGCCGCCGCCACGGCGTTTCGCATGTGGTCGCCCGAGGACAATCCGCGTCTCTCGTGCAAGCCGACCAGCATTGTTTTCGACTGGACGTTCGACTGGCCCGTGAATCGAATCACGCAGACGACGGCGGGCAGCGAGAAAGTCATCGACATCGACTACGGCCTGTACAGCAACACGCGCCGCATCCACGTAGGCATGGACAAGCACCCAGCGGGGCTCGCGCCGAGCAACACAGGGCATTCGATCGGCAAGTGGGAAGGCGACACGCTGGTCGTCGACACCGTCGGCTTCGCGGCGGGCGTGCTCGTGCCGCCGACGAGGAACAGCGACAAGCTGCACGTCGTCGAGCGCTTCACGCTCGATCCGAAGACGTTCGCGCTGAAGCGCGAGTACACGGTCGAGGATCCGGTCTATCTCGCGACGCCGTACACGGGCCAAGACACCGTGCTGTTGTCGGATACGCCGTTCGAGAAGCAACGGTGCGCCGAGCTGACGTTCGAGTTCACGCAGCCCGGCAACTGAGCTCGTCTTTTTGGGGGTGCGCGCCGGCACTTACCGGCGTGTGAGTGGGGGGGATTCGGGCCGATGAACCGGTTCAGCTATTCGTTCGCGCTCGCTGCGGCGGGCGTCATCGCTTTGCATTGCATGACACCCGCCCACGCCTTCACGGCGGCGCAGGTCGAGGCGGGTCGCACGGCGTTCCGCGACACCTGCCTGATGTGCCACGGCGCAGACTTGCGGCAGATGCCGAACGCCATCCTGGCGGCGCCGGAGTTCGGCGCACGTTGGACGGGGCGCAACACGACCGATCTCTTGATCCAGCTGCGCGCCACGATGCCGCCGGAGGCACCCGGCAGCCTGCCGGAGGCCACCTATCTCGGCGTCATTGCGTATCTGCTGCAGACCAACGGCTTCACTGCGAACAACGCGGTGCTGACGGCCGCGACGTCGGCGGTCATCGGCAGCGACGCCCTCGCATCGGCGAGGCCCGCCGCCGAGCCGATCGGCGTCACCAAGGCCGGCACGGTGCGCGACTTCGTGCCGCTCACGGAGCAGGCGCTGAAGAATCCAGCGGCAGGCGACTGGCCGATGCTGCGCCGCGACTACGGTGCGTCGAGTTACAGCCCCCTGAAGGACATCACCGCGGCCAACGCACATCGCTTGCAGCTCGCGTGGATCTGGCCGATGCGCGACGGCGGCACGAACGAGCCGTCGCCGCTGGCCTACCGCGGCACCGTATTCCTGAACAACACGCAGGGCATCGTGCAAGCCATCGACGGCCGCGACGGCACGCTGATCTGGGAGCATCACTTGAAGGACGCCGTCGCGATGCGCGGCATGGCGTTGTACGACGACAAGTTGTTCCTGCAAGCCAACGGCCACCTTGTCGCGATGAACGCGCGTAACGGCGAGATCGCGTGGGACGTGCAGATGCCGGACGGTCACGCGAGCAGCAGCGGCCCGTTGGTCGCCAACGGTCTCGTGATCCAAGGCATGGGCGCGTGCCAAACGTACGAGCCGCAGAAGTGCTTCATCAGCGCCTACGACGCACGCACCGGCGAACAGAAGTGGCGCTTCGGGACGATCGCGACGAGCGACCGGCCCGGTGGCAACACGTGGGGCAATCTGCCCGATCTGTATCGTGCCGGCGGCGAAACCTGGATCACGGGCAGCTACGACCCGGAGCTCGGACTCACGTACTGGGGCACGGCGCAGGCGAAGCCTTGGATGCCCGCGAGCCGCGGCATGGCCGGGCTCGATGCCGGTCTCTACACGAGCTCGACCGTCGCGCTCGACGTGAAGACCGGCAAGCTCGCGTGGCACTACCAGCACGCACCCGGCGAGGCGCTCGATCTCGACGTCGTGTTCGAGCGCGTGCTCGTCGACGGCGGCGGCCGCAAATTGGTGTTCACGGTCGGCAAGGACGGCGTGCTGTGGAAGCTCGACCGGCGCACGGGCGAGTACATCGATCACGCCGAGACGCTGTTCCAGAACGTGTGGGCCAGCTTCGACCGCGAGACGGGCCAGCCGCGCTACCGCGACGACATCCTCACGCACAAAGTCGGCGACTGGGTCGACGGTTGCCCGAGCTCCGAAGGCGGCCACAACTGGCAGGCCACGAGCTTCCACAAGCCTTCGCGCACGCTGCTGATCCCGCTGTCGCAGAGCTGCATCGCGATCCGCGCGCAGGCCATCGAGCAGAAGGCCGGCGGCGGCAGCGCGGGCGGCGCCGATCGGCGCTTCTACGAGATGCCGGGCACGAACGGCAACATCGGCAAGCTCGCGGCGTTCGACGTCGACACGATGAAACAGAAGTGGGCGGTGCAGCAGCGCGCGGCCATCCTGACGGCCGCGCTGTCGACGGCCGGCGGCGTCGTGTTCATCGGCGATCTCGATCGCAGCTTCAAAGCCATCGACGTGCGCGACGGCAAGATCGTGTGGCAAACGCGGCTCGCGACGTCGGTGCAGGGGTTCCCGATCGCATTCGAAGCGGGCGGCAAGCAATACATCGCCGTGACGACGGGCTTGGGTGGCGGCAGCCCGCGGCTCGTGCCGTCGCTGCTGTCGCCCGAAGTGCAGCCGCCCGGCCGTGGTCAGGCGCTGTACGTGTTCGCGTTGCCTGACGAGCGTTGAGTTTTTCCGGAGAACGAGAATGAAACGTCTATTGCTACTCTCGGTGCTCGGCATTTTCGGCGCGGCGCGCTCACGCGCAGCCCGCTGCGGCGCCGGCCGCGCTCATCACGGGCAACGGCAACTTCTTCAGCCCGATCGTCCGCGACCTCGACAAGGCCGTCGCGTTCTATCGCGACGGGCTCGGGCTCGAGACGCAAGGCGAGCCCGGCAACGCCGACAAGAACGAGGCGTTGCGCAACATGTTCGGCCTACCGGACGCGAAGATCCGCTGGATGATTGCGCGGCCCGGCGGCATGCGGCAGGGCGTCGAGATCGTCGAGATCTCCGGCGCGGGCGGCAAGTCGCTCGAGCGCCGGCCGCAGGACTCGGGTGCGTTCACGCTGATCGTGTTCGTGCGCGACATCGACGCGACGCTCGCGCGCCTGAAGGCGCAGGGCACGCCTGTCGTATCCGCCGGCGGCGCGCCGGCCGTATTGCCGTTCGGCGCGGGGCACACGGCGCGCATGGTCGTGGTCAAGGATCCGGACGGTCACTTCGTCGAGATCGTGCAACCCGACCAGCCGCCGAAGACGCAGGCGCCGGCCGACGTCGAACGTCGTCGACGTGCGCGTGCGGCTGACGGTCGAGGACGTGGAGAAGTCCGTGCGTCTGTATCACGACGCGCTCGGCATGGAGCTCACGAACACAGCCGGCGTTCGCCGGTAACGCGACCGTCGGTGCGGCGCTCGGCGTCGGTAAGGATCGCGCAGTTCCGCTTCGCGATGCTGAAGGTGCCGACCACGGGCCTCGTGTTCGAGGTCATGGACTACAAAGGCGTCGATCGGAAAACCGTGCGCGGCGACCTGAAGGATCCCGGTTCGACGCGGTTCCAGATGCAGGTGCGCGATATCGACGCCGCCGTCGCCGCGTTCACGAAAGCGGGCGGCACGTTCGTGTCGACCGGCGGCAAACCGCTCGAATTGCCGGTGCAAAACGGCGCCATCAAGGTCGGCATCGTGCGCGAGCCGGACAACCTGTTCGTCGTGCTGATACAGTCGCCGCCACCGGCAGCGAAATAGATCCAACTTCTCGTTCTTTGACCCCACTAAGGAGAATTTGAAATGAACCGCATCCAAGCATTCGGCGTACTGAGCGTTCTCGCGCTCGGCGCGGGTGTCGCGCTCGCGCAGAGCGCGGCCAACATGAGCTTCTTCGTATCGAGCAAGAATCCCGGCAAGGGCGGGGATCTCGGCGGTCTCGCCGGGGCCGACGCGCATTGCCAGTCGCTCGCCGCCGCGGCCGGCGCGGGCAGCAAGACCTGGCATGCCTTCTTGAGCACCGACAAAGTCAACGCGAAGGACCGGATCGGCAAAGGTCCGTGGGTCAACGTGAAGGGCGCGCAGGTCGCGAAAGACGTCGCGGACTTGCTCGGCGCGACCAATAACAAGATCAACGCGGAGACCGCGCTGACGGAGCAGGGCAAGGCGCCGAACTACCTCGGCGGCAATCCGCCGGCGCCGCTCGCGCAGCCGTTGCAGCACGACATTCTGACCGGCACGAACGACGACGGCACCGCTACGGCCGATACGTGCAAGAACTGGACGAGCGGCGGCGACGACGTGAAAGCCACGCTCGGGCACGCCGATCGCCTCGGCCGCAACGCGGGCGTGAACTCGTGGACGAACATCCACCCGTCGCAGGGTTGCTCGCTCGAGAAGCTGGCGCCGACGGGGAGCGCGGGTCTGATCTACTGCTTCGCGGTCAACTGACCGATTCGGACGTTCTCTCGTTACGAAAGCCCCGCACTCGCGGGGCTTTCTTTTTTCAGCGCTTGCGCGCGCGCGTCAGCAGATAGTCCTGCTTGATGCGGTTGTCGTCGAAGTAGAGGCCCATGAGCTGCTCGAGCTCGGCGCGAAACGTCGCGAGCTTGGCGGGATCCGTGCGGCCGAGCCCCTCGACGAGCTTGCCGACGGGGCCGACGTTGGCCTCGAGGAACAACCGCTGGTGCTGCGGGCTCAGGATCTGGAAGTACATGACGTCGCGGTCGAAGAAGAGGTCGCTCACGGCGTCGCCGAGCCGTTCGCGCACGATGTTCGGGTCGCCCCACTGGTGCGGCGGCGAGGCGCCGGGCGGCGGCGGGGGCGCGTAGCGGCCGATCAGCGCGAACATGCGGCCGACGAGCAGCTCGGGCGGCCACGTCGAGAACGCGATCGTGCCGCCCGGCTTCAGCACGCGCAGCATCTCGCGCACGGCGACCTCGGGCCGCGGCGCGAACATGTGGCCGAACTGGCTCACGACCGCGTCGAACTCGGCATCCTTGTAAGGCAGCGCTTCGGCGTCGCCCACGTCCCAGGCGATGTCGAGGCCCATGATCTTCGAGTTCTCGCGTGCGCGCTCGATCAGCTTCGGCGTCAGGTCGATGCCGGTGACGCGCGCGCCGACGCGCGCGGCCGTCAGCGCCGACGACGCCCGTGCCGCAGCCGACGTCGAGCACGCGCATGCCGCGCTCGATGCCTGCGAACTGTACGAGCTTCGGCGCCACGGAGCCCGTGGCCATCTCCGTCGGCGCGAACGATTCCCAGCCCGCTCGCGCGGCTTCCTTGAACTTGGCGATGGCGTCCATTCGTCGACCCTCGGCGTCAGTGACTACTCAGCCTATCGCCACCAGCAGCGCGGCCGCGATGCAGAGTTGTCTTGCGATCATGGTGAGATTCCAGTCCTTGAAGGTCGTGGTCATTTCGCGGGCGCAATGCGTAGCAGCGCGCCGGCCGTCTCGTCGGTCAACACGTAGAGATATCCGTCGGGGCCGACGCGCACGTCGCGCAAACGTTGGCCGAGCTCGGTCAACATCTTTTCCTGTTTGCGCGGCTTGCCCGCGCGGTCGAAGTCGATGCGCACGAGCGAGCGCGTCATCGTGGCCATGAACAGATCGCCGCGCCATGCCGCGAACGGCCGCGCGTTGTAGAACGCGATGTTGCCGGGGTTGATCGACGGCACCCAGTACAGCACCGGATCGACCATGCCCGGCACTTTCTCGGCGCCGCTCAAGACCGGGTCGCCGTTGTAGTGCTGGCCGTGCGTCACGAGGATCCAGCCGTAGTTCTTGCCGGCTTCGATGCGATTCAGCTCGTCGCCGCCGCGCGGCCCGAACTCCGTCGACCAGATCTCGCCGGTCACCGGATGCACCGTGAGGCCGGTCGGATTGCGGTGGCCGAGCGTGTAGATCTCGGGCCGGATAGCCGTCCTTGCCGACGAACGGGTTGTTCTTCGGAATCGAACCGTCGTCGCGAATCCGGACGATCTTGCCGAAGTCGGAGGAGGGCTCCTGCGACCTCTCGCCCCAATTGCGATCGCCGCTCGTGACGTACAAGAGACCGTCGCGGCCGAACACCATGCGCGCGCCGAAGCTGCCGTCGGCCGGGCCCTGGCCGCAGCAACGGTGATTCTTGCCGGCCGTCTCGGGGCCGTACCAATCGGGTGCGACGAACACGTCCTCGACGTTCGCGAGCGCGGCGCCGCCGTCCCAACGCGCGCGAGCCACGGCCAGCGTCGTGTTCGACGGCTCGGTCTTGTCGGGCTTCGAGTACGAGAAATAGACGAGCCGGTTGCGCGCGAACTGCGGATGCAGCACGACGTCGGAGAGACCGCCGATGACGGCGGCGCGAATCGGCGGCAACCCGTCGATGGGTTTCGGATCGAGCACGCCGCCGCGAATCACGCGCAGCCGTCCCGGCCGCTCCGTGACGAGCATGCCGCCGTCGGGCAGAAACGCGAGGCCCCACGGATGATCGAGACCTTTCGTGACGACGGTGACGTGAATGCGCGCCTGCTCCGTCGCGAAATCCCACGGGCCGTCCTCGAGCGGTTTCGTGGCGGGCGGCCGGCCCGCAGGCGCGGCCGGTGGCGCGGGCGGAGCGGCGGTCTGGGCCTGCTGCGCCAGGAGCGGGGCGGCCGCTGCGAGCGTGACGAGCGCGATTGCGGCGCTCACGAGTGTTCGGCGAAGTCGGGAGGGAGTCGGCATGCGTTCGTTCCTATTCTTCTTATTGCGTTGCCGGTGGGGCCGCTACTGTTCGCTCGGTCCGCCACCTGCGGGCGCTGTCGCCGGGCGCGCCCGTGCTTGCCGATCCCATGAACAGCCGCGAGCCGTCGGGCAGGATCATGTCGCGACCGTTCGCGCGATTCGCACCGTTCTTCGCGCGGTAGCCTTCGACCGTGATCTCGGTGCCGGCCTTCACTGCGTCGCGCGTGTAGCCGCGGCGGAACAGCGTGTTCGGTGTCGCGGCCTCGATCATCCACTCGGACGTCGTGCCGTCCGCGTTCTTCACCGCGATGTGCAGCCAGCTGTGCGGGTTGATCCACTCCATCCTAAGGATGGTGCCGTGCAGCGTGACCGGCTTGTTGGCGTCGAACTCGGCCGAGAACGAGTGATGCGCCGCCGCGCTCGCGGCGACGGCGATCCCAAGGGGCAGCAACAGGTACCGCGTTCGCATGGTGCTCCGTCAGTGTTTGTGCGCAGCCGCGGCGCGGTCCGCGTCGCGCGCGTTTTCGAGGATGTTGTGCAGCCCGTAGTTACCTTCGTGGCACGCGTATTCGTACAGCTCGCCCTCGGCGGGTCGGATCGAATACGCCACCGTCCACGGCTGCACCCACTGCGTGGCGTCCTCGAACGTCATCTTGAACTCGATCTTGTCCGCGCTCGTGCGGCGGTAGCGTTCCGTCAGCTTCAGGTTCTCGCCGGCGCCGCGGAACGACGCTCTGCCGTTGAAGTTGCGCGACTCGATCACGAGCGTGTCGCCTTCCCAGTGGCCGCGCGACTCGCCCATGTAGCTGCGCACCCCGCTGAACGGCGTACCGTCGAGCGGCACGACGCGGGTGTCGTGGATCATCTCGTGCACGATCGCGACGTAGCCCGGCGACTGCACGATCCGGATGTTGTTGTTGTACAGGGTCGGCAGGATGGTGCCCGGCAAGCCGCGCGTGATGCAGCGCTCGTAGAGCGGCCGGTCGCGATACGAATCGGTTTTGCCGCCGGGTGGCGCTCCGGCGGCGGCCGCGCGCGCTGCGTCCTGGCGTTGCTGCGCGTCCGGTGTCAGCGCCGGCATACGGCCGGTGGACGGATCGACGATCAACGACGTGCGGTGCGCATCGTCGACGTGGCGACCCGGATCGGTCAGATATTCGGCGTGGACGAGATTCGTGTTCGGCGCGTTCGGATCCGGCGGCTTGTCCATGCGTCGCGCGGCGCGGCCCTCGAGCTGCGCGACTTCGTCCTCGGTGTAGAACTCGCGATCGCCGAGCTCGGGCCGGCGTTCCATCGGCGTGATCGTGCGGTAGTCCCACACGCCTTGCAGATCGGGGTCGCCCCACGAAGTGCGTGCGGGCGCGGCAGGAGCGCTGGCCGGCGCGGCGCTGGCGGCAAGTCTGTGCCTGGAGAACGGAGGGGCCGACGCCTGCCGCGGCGAGCAGCGCTACGGCAAAGACCTGAATTCGGTTGCGCATCCCTTAGGCTCCCCCTCGCAGATGGCTGCGTTGATCGTAGCATGTGCCGCTGCGGCGAGGAGGGTCTCGCGGCCGACATCGATGCTGGATCGGGTGCGCCGCGTGCTGAGACTGCGGCGCTATACTCGTGGCCGATTGTTGCCGCCTTAAGAGGACGTCAAACATGTCGACGCGGCTCGCCAGCATGTTCGCGGCGCTCACGGCCACGAGCACCGCCTTCGCCCATCACGGCTTCGGCAATATCGACCCCACGCAAGAACGTCACGCTCGAGGGCACGCTCACGGGCGTGGACTTCGTGAATCCGCACGCGTACCTGTACTTCGACGCGGTCGGCGCCGACGGCAAGCCGCTGAAGATGCGCTGCGAGATGCGAGCCGCCACGGTGTTGCGCCGCTCGGGATGGTCGCCCGAAATGTTCGTGGCGGGAAAGCACGTCACGGTCAATGGCCACCCGCATCGCGAGGATGCGTCCACCTGTTACGTCGAAGACCTGACGATCGGCGACGCGCCGAAGCTCGTCCGCTATCAGCAGCTGACGACTGCGACGACTCCGGCCAACACGAACCGCCCTCTGCGTCGGCCGAGCGGCGAGCCGAACATCTCCGGCGACTGGGCGCAGGAGCAGTACCTGATCGCGCGCCCCCCGACCGGACGCGGCGGGCTCGTGCCGAAGAGCATGGTCGCCGCCGTCGAGGCCGGCACGGTGCAGGTCGCCGATGTGCCGAACACCGGCTGGGGCGCGCGGCCCGTGACGTTCACGCCCGCGGGCCAGGCGGCCGCCGACGCGTTGAAGAACGCCAAGCCCGAAGACAGCACCCGAGCGCGCTGCGAGATCACGAGCATCCTGTTCGACTGGGTGTTCGACGGGCCGGTCAACCGCATCAACCAGACGGCGGACACGATCACGATCGAGTATGGGCGCGGGCTCAAGCGCACCGTCTACATGAACGTGGCCGCGCACCCGGCCGGCCTCACGCCGAGCCGCGCCGGGCATTCGATCGGCCGCTGGGACGGCGACACGCTGCGTGGTCGACACGGTCGGGTTCACCGCGGGCAGCCTCGCCGGCACCGTACCGCACAGCGACAAGCTGCACGTCGTCGAGCGATTCACGCTCGATCCCAAAACGCTCGCGCTGAAGCGCGACTACGAAGCAGAGGATCCGGTGAACTTCACGGACAAGTACGCGGGCAGCGACACGGTGCATGCCGGCCGACGCGCCGTACGCGGACGACAAGTGCCAGGAGCTGACGTACCGCAACTACTCGCAGGACGCGCCGAAGAAGTAGTCGACCTCTCAGCCCTCGATCTCCCAGCGACCGACCTGCGTTCGGCATGCGACACCCGCACGCGACACTCGCTCGCGGCCATGGAACGTGGTCATCGTGAACTCGCGGCACGCGGCGCCGCGGCGCTCGCGGTTTGCGCCCGGTAACAACTCGTAGCGCACGCCGACCGTATCGTTCGTCCAGGCCACGACGCGGCCGGGTCGACCGATCTCGAGCACGTGACCGAAGCACCCACGATCCGCAGCGTCGAGCTCGCGGCCGATCCGATTGCCCAGCAGGGCGCCGACGGCCGCGCCGACGATCGTCGCGAGCGTGCGGTTCTCGGGCTCGGCCACGCGTGCGCCCACGACTCCGCCGACTACGCCACCGAGCGCCGTGGCGATGGCCCGGCGATCGCAGCGGCCCGAAAGAACCGAGTAGTCGCGATCCCAGCGTTTCCCTTCGTAGCCTTCATAGCCTTCATGACGTCGATCGTCATCGTCTCCGCGATCGTGCTTCTTGCGCCAACCGTGCGCCGGAGCGTGGTCTGGCGGATCGGCCAGGGCCGGTACGGCCAACCCGGCGACTACGAGTAGCCCCAGAACGAACACGGCGAGTTTCGCGGCGGTACGCATGTCGATTCTCCTGCTTAGCGAAGTTGCATTGTCGGCGGGACGGGTGCGCCGCGGTTGCGACCGGCGTCACAGGGCGGGGGAATGGCATAATCCCCGTGGATTTCTTGGAAGCGACGATGCAGGTTTCGCGCGAACGCATGCACGGTGCCGCCACTGCTGCGCACCACCGAACAAAGGAACTCGTCGACGCGAGTTGCTCGCCGGCCGACTGTGCTGCCGTGTGCCGCGGGCTCGCGCGCGAGATCGACGCTGCGTTCGCTGCGGCCAAGCGAGCCGGGACGCCCGTCGCGTGCGCGGCAGGCTGCGACTTCTGCTGTCATTTGCGCGTCAGCGTGTTCGAGCACGAAGCCGTAGCGGTAGTGCACCACCTACGTACCCGCCTCCCGCAAGCCGACGCCGCAGCCGCCGAACGGCGGATCCACGAGAACGCGGCGCGAATCGACGGCATGACCGTCGCCGAGCACTATGCGGCGCGCATGCCGTGCGCACTGCTCGTCGACGGCCGGTGTTGCGTGTACGAAGCGCGCCCATCGGCGTGCGCCGCGCATCATTCGCTGAGCCGCGCACGCTGCGAGCACGCATTTGCGCATCCGGAGCACCACGGCACGCCGAAGAACAGCCGCCCGGCCTCGCTGGAGCTGCAAACACTCGGTGACGCTATGATCGCCGCAACGCAGTCGGCGCTCGAGGCCAACGGCAGGACTGCGACTCGGGGCGAACTGCATCAATGCTTGCGCGACCTGCTCGAAACGCGCGATACCGCGGACACACCATCGACCACTAGGGGAGACTCACCATGTCGCACGCATTCGACGTGATCATGCGGATCGTGAACAGCCTGCTCGGCCTCTCGATGATCCTGATGGGCTGCATCTGGATGATGCAGGGCCTGAACGTGGGCCCAGCCGCGATCCTGCAGGGCTTCATGGTCAACGACATCCACTGGACGTACTACGGCGCGATACTCGCCGTCGTCGGCCTCGCAGAAATCGTGTGGACCAACACGCGCCGCCGCGCAAGATGACGCGGTAGCACGAGCAGAACCGGGAATCAGTGCGGCGCCGCGAGCGCTGCGCTGTCCGGCTTGCGGATAAACAGCGCGCACACGACGGCGCACAGCGAGGCGACGGCGCCGCACAGGAACGCCGCACGGATCCCGGCCGCCAACGCTTCGAGCGCCGACGCGCCGCCACCGAGCAGCCTGGCGCTCTCGGCAGACATCAGCGCGATGAACAGCGCCACTCCGGCCGCGCCCGCGAGCTGTTGCGTGGAACCGAGTACGGCGCTGCCGTGCGAGTACAGCTGCGGCTGGACCGAGGACAGGCTCACGGTGAAGAGCGGCGTGAAAAGCAGAGCGAAGCCGACGCTCATGACGAGGTGGCCCGTCAGAATGTAGGGAACGGGCGTCGTCGGGCCGAGCAGCGTCATCGCCCACAGCACGGCCGTGACGATCACGACACCCGGGATCAGCAGCTTCGCAGGGCCGACGCGATCGTACTGCCGGCCGACGGGCGGCCCGAGCAACCCCATCAACAACCCGCCCGGCAGCAGCAATAGGCCCGTCTGTAGCGTGCTCAAGTCGCGCACGTTCTGCAGATAGATCGGCAACACGATCAGCGTGCCGAAGAGCGTCATCATCATGATCGCCATCAGCACCACGGACACGGTGAAGTTTCGCGACGTGAACGTGCGCAGATCGAGCAACGCGCGGTCGTGCCGTTGCAACGCGAGCTGGCGAACGACGAATGCGACGATCCCAACGGCGCCGATCGCGAGCGGCGCCCACGCGGGAAAGCTCTGCGGCGCGGCGGGCACACCGAGCAAGCTCAGGCCGTACACGCCGCCGCCGAAACCCAGAGCCGAAAGCAGCACTGAGACCAAATCGAGCGGCGCCTCGCGAGGCGTGGTCACGTTCTCGATGCGGCGCGCGCCTAGCAGCAGAGCCGCGATGGCGATCGGCAACACCAACACGAACAGCCATCGCCACGTGAAGAAGTTCAGGATCAGCCCCGAAATCGTGGGACCGATCGCGGGCGCCACCGAGATCACGATCATCAGGTTGCCCATCGTCTTGCCGCGAGACTCGGGAGGCACGAGGGTCATGACCGTCGTCATCAACAGCGGCAACATGATCGCGGTGCCCGACGCCTGGATCACGCGAGCGATCACGAGCACCGTCAGTCCCGGCGCGAGCGCGGCGACCAGCGTACCGAGCAGAACAGCGTCATCGCTGCGATGAAGATCGTGCGCGTGTGCAGGCGCTGGAGCAGAAAGCCCGTGATCGGGATCACGACGGCCATCGTCAGCAGGAACGCCGTCGTGAGCCACTGCGCGGCGCCCGCATCGACGCCGAGGCTCACCATCAGGCGCGGAATCGCCACACCCATGATCGTCTCGTTCAGGATCACGACGAACGCCGATACCAACAGCAGCCGAATCACCGTGGCGTGATGCGGCGCGATTCGGCCGGAGGCGGACGCAGACGTTGCCGCCGCCGTGTCGGCGGGATTCGTTGTCATGATCGCAAGCTCGCGAGGGGTTTGGAGGACGCACCGACCGTGATCAGGCCGGCGCGGAGAGGGCGCATTCTAGGCTACGGGCCGATCGCTCGACCACTGCCGCGGACGTCAGCCCCGGTCCTTGTCCTTATCTTTGTCTTTCGTGAAGACGAGCTCGGGCGCGAGCATGTCCTCGACGGGCGCGTCCCCGGGTGCCGCAACGTGCGCTTCCAGATTCGCGCTGCCGGCGGGCGCTGCGCGTTTCGTCAGCCAACCGGAACCCGCCATGAGTTGGTTGATCGTGCCTTCGGCGGTCTGCGCCTTGTCGGCGGCCGCTCCGGGTGCGGTCCAACCGCTGCGGCGCGTCTGCGCGCGCAGCTGATCGCGGTCGAGCTTCAGCTGCTCGAGCTCCGCGCGCGCCTCCTTCAGCAGCCGAACCGTGTCCTCGTGATCGGTGCCGTACGCTACCTGGTGGGCCCTCTGCTCGGCGATGGCCCGCTCGGCCGCGGCGAGTCTCGCACGCGTGTCGGCCAACTGTTTCGCATAACTTTTCTCAAGGATTTCGGTCTTGAAGCGGAAGCCGTCGCTCTCCTCGCGTAGGGTCGCGGCGTTGGCGCGCTCCTCCGCGAGCTGGCGCTCGAGCTCGTCGATGTTCGCGTCGCGTTCCGCAATGACGGACTGACCCGTCTGGCTGGCGTCGGCGGCGGGGCGCTGGTTGGCGTCGCCACGGCGCGTTCTTGTTGGACTTCGACGAGAGCATGCCGCACAGGCTAGTCGCGCCCACGCGACGTGACGCGGAAACAGATCACAGGTCCTGAATCCGTTTGGAGCCCTGCGACGCCCGCTTTGTGAGGCGCGTCTTGACCGCTGAGCCCGTCAACGTTTTTACTGAATTTCCACGGCTCTGGGGGGAGACGATGGTTCAGTTACGTACCGCGGTCGGGGTGGCGCTAACGGCGTTGGTCATTGGCGTTGCCGTCGAATCGCCGGCGACCGGCCAGCTGCACCCGCCCGTGGTGGCCGGCCTTCGCGGGCGCGCCGTTCCCGGCGGGGAACCCACCGCCCGACCTGCCGAGCTATGGCGACGGGCCGGAGTGGGACGGTAAACCACCGCCCGGCGTTGCACCGCTCGCGATGGATCTCTTCAAGAGCAAAGACTTCTACAAAGACCGCGACCACTGGCTCGACCCGCGCTACTGGCGGTGTAACAGCCCCCGACAGATCGCCGACATGCGCAGCGGTGGCGCCGGCTCCGGCACGTCCGATCCGCGCATCGGCAAGAATCCACCGACATCGGCGCGTTGGGGCGACTGCGGCAAGGATTGGGCGCGCGAAAACATCGTGAGTCCGTATCCGTTCAAGACTGCGAAAGACCACTACGACGCGTTGCTCGCCGCGGCACGAGCGCGCGGCGGTCCGACGAAGCACACGTACGCGACGATGCCGAAGTGGGACGGCGTATACGGCGAGTACTTGCCCCAAGGGCGGCGCGTGTGGAACTACGGCCGCGCGACGCAGGTGCCGACGTTCCTCTCGCTGCTGAAGCCTGAGTACCAGGAGCGCATGGTGCGCCAGCTGTACCACGAGGGCGTGGACGCCGCGCACCAGTGGTCGGCTTCGTACTGTTGGCCGGAAGGGTTCATGCGGCAATGGGCCACGGGGCCGAAACCGCAGCGTTTCATCGTGACCCCGGACGTCGTGGTGTTCATGGGCAGCGGCAGCGGCAACATGTGGCGCGTCGTGCATTTGAACCGCGAGTTGCCGCTCGGTCAGGAAATCCCGCAGTGGTACGGCGACACGGTCGGGTTCTGGGACGGCGACGCGCTGATCACGCGCACCGCGAACGTCCAAGCGTGGACGCAGCACACCACGTGGGAGTTCAGCTACTCGTTCGAGACCGTCGAGATCGTGACGCCCGTGCACGACGCGAGCGGCAAATTCCTCGGCGTCGACTGGGAGACCGTGATCTACGACCCTGAAGCGCTCGCGCAGCCCGTGCGGATCCTCTGGTTCCGCAACTATCAGGAAGGCTGGGCCACGGCCGAGCGTCTCGGTTGGGCGGAATGCACGCGCGCGCCTGTATCCGATCGACGGCTACGCGACGCAGGTCGCGCCGGGGCAGGTCATTCCGTTCAAGGTTCCGGACATGCTCGACCGGCCATGGGCGCGCATCTGGGAAGAGAACTTCGAGAAGAACATGGACAAGCCGAAGCACGAGCTCGATCTCGGCTTCAAGTGATGGGACGGAGCAGGAGAGGGGTAGCGATGAAACTCAGAATCACGGCGGTCGCCAAGCGACTGGCGGCGCTGGCAAGCGCGAGCACGATGTGCCTCGCGGCGGGATCCGCGGCTGCGCATCACTCGTACGCGATGTACGACGGCAGCGTCTACCGCGTGTTCACGGGTGTCATGGTGCGCGTCGTGCCGAACGCCGCGCATTTCGAGATGCACTTCGTGCCTCTGAACGACAAACGCGACGCGCTCGTGCGCGACGAGCAGGGCGAGCCCGTGGTGTGGGTCGTGCAGATGGAAAGCGCGGCCACTGCGTTCAAGCACGGCATCACGCGTGACACCTTTCCGCAAGGCACCGTCATGAGCATGGGCGTGCATCCGCGTCGCGACGGCAAACCCGCCGGCGATCGCGGCGACTCGGGGCTGTTCAAGTGCCCCATGGGTAAACCGCCGGCGCCCGGCAAGCATTGCGACTCGGTCGAGGGCGCGCAGGCATTCGGCGAAGGCGACTTGCCGCCGGAAGGGGCAGTGCGCAAGCGCCACGAATGAGTCTGCACCCACCGCATCCGGCCGAACCGCCGGCCCGCTCAGCAACCCTGGGGCGGCCGCGACCACCTCCAGCCATCGCTGACGCGCCGAATCGCGGTCAACAGCGTGATCACGTGCAGTTCGTCTTCGGGCTGCTTGGCGCCCGTGATCTCGATGCGATCGCCGACGCGCAGAACTCCGGGCTCCACGTC
The DNA here is from genome assembly GCA_963748045.1 of uncultured Gammaproteobacteria bacterium. Classification (GTDB taxonomy): domain Bacteria; phylum Pseudomonadota; class Gammaproteobacteria; order Steroidobacterales; family Rariloculaceae; genus FEN-1219. The sequence continues at coordinate 25,387 of CAVVIC010000007.1, read as the reverse complement.
GTCGCGTTTGAGCTGTTGCAGGTTCAACCAAACGATCGTGTAGGCGACGCCTTCGCTGCTGCGGATGGCGACCTCGACGTGCGGGTTGTGCCACGTCACGCGCTCGATTTCGCCCGCGAGAGTGAACAGGTGACAGCGATCGAAACGCGCATAGCTGTGATGCGCCACCGCCGTGTTCGAGACGCCGAACGCGACCACGGCCAGCGCAATCGCGATGGGTAGGACAGATCGTCGCTGCATGGTTTGCTCCTCGGGCCCGCGTGGCAGGGCCACCGCCCGAAGACTATAGTCACAGGTTGATTCGGAGCCTTGGATAAGGACATTCCGCAAGTGAACCAAAGCCGCCGCCGCTTTCTGCAAGGGATGGGCAGCGCAGGCGCGGCGGCGGCTCTGTTGCGCTTCGGTCCCGCGGCTGCGGCCAGCCCCGGGCTAACGGCAACGGAGTTGAAGAACGGCCTCTGCCTGGTCACCGGCGCCGGCGGCAACGTCGTGGTCCTGGCCAAGTCCCGAAGGCCTGCTGTTGGTCGACAGCGGCTCGGCCGAACGCGCCACGGATCTGCTCGGGCTGCTGGGGCAAAGGTTCGGTGCGGCGCCGATCGGCGTTCTGTTCAATACGCACTGGCATCTCGAGCACACCGGCGGCAACGACGCGCTCGCGGCACGCGGCGTCAAGACCATCGTCGCTCACGAGAACACGCGGCTCTGGATGAGCACGAAGTTCTACGTCGAGTGGGAAGACAAGTACTACCAGCGGCGCGCACCGGCGAGCCGGCCGAACAAGACGTTCTTCACCTCCGACAAGCAACCGCTCGAGCTTACGTTCGGCGGCGAACGCGTCGTCGTACGGCCAGCTGACGGAAGCGCACACCGACGGCGACATCTACGTGCACCTGCCGGAGCACAACGTGATCGTGGCCGGCGGCGCCGTCACGGCCGCGCGTTACCCCGTGCTCGACTACATCACGGGCGGCTGGATCGGCGGCATGGTGGAGGCGACGCAGAAAGCTCATCGGGCTTGCGGACGCCTCCACGTTGATCATTCCCGACGTCGGCCCGCCGCAGAAGCGCGCCGACCTCGAAGCGCAGGTCAAGATGCTGTCCACGGTGCGCGAGCGCATCGAAGCCATCGCGCTGCAGGGGCGGGGCGTTCAGGACATGATCGCCGAGGCTATCACTAAGGAGTTCGACCCACGTTACAGCGCCGATTCCGCACAGTTCATCACCAATGCCTACCAGAGCATGTGGTGGAGTCGGCTCCGTGGCATCGTTGCGTAGAAGACTGATGAGCAACCGATTCGCAGTCTGGCTCGTTCCCCTGTTGCCGTTGCTCGTGACGGCGTGCAGCGAGGCGCCCGAACAAGCGCTCGCGAACCGCTGGCCGATGCTGAAGCAGTACTGCACGGACTGCCACAACGACGCCGAGCTCGCCGGCGGCATGTCGCTCGAGCATGTGACGACGAGCCGACGTCACGGCGAATCCGAAGCGCTGGGAAGAAGTCGTGCGGCGGCTGCGCGGCAGCCTGATGCCGCCGCCCGGCAATCCGCATCCGAACATCGACCAGGCCAAGCAGTTCGTCGCCGCGCTCGAATCGAATCTCGACGCGGCCGCCGCGACGCGCGGCGCGGCGCCGGGGCGCACGCTGCTGCACCGGCTGAACCGCGTCGAATACGCCACCGCCGTGCAGGACCTGCTCGGCGTCAGCGTGGACCCGGCGAAGCTGTTGCCGCCCGACGCCACGAGCGACGGCTTCGACAACGTGGCCGAAGTGCTGCGCGTCACGCCCACGTATCTCGATCAGTACATCGCGGCCGCTCGCGACGTGAGCCTGAAGGCCGTCGGGCAATCCGAAGCCGGCGCCGAGCCGCGCGGAGTACGTCGCCAAGAACCAGAATCACACGGCGCACGTCGAAGGCCTGCCGCTCGGCACGCGCGACGGCTTGCTCGTCGAGCACTACTTTCCGGCCGACGGCGAGTACGTATTCAAGCTCAGCGTGTCGTCGCGAGCCCGGCGGCGGAGCTCACGTATTACCCGCAAGGCTGGCTCGCGTACCAGCACACTGGGCATCCTGACGATCGACGGCGCGCGCGTATTCCAGGCCAACCTCGGTGGCCCGGAGGATCTGCGCGACCTCGATCGCTACCAGATCGTGACGGTCAACGCGATCAAGGATCGCTTCCGCGAGATCCGCGTGCAGGTCAAAGCCGGCTATCGCAAAGTCGGTCGCGACGTTCGTTGCGCGCAACCACGCGGAATCCGATTACGCAGCTGCAACGCTTCGTGCCGGGCGAAGGCCTGCCGGACGTGCCGTGGATGCTCGGCTTCGAAGTCGTGGGGCCCTACGAGCCGACCGGCATCAGCGTAGCAGACGCGCAGCCGTGAACGCATCTTCAGCTGCTACCCGAAGAGCTCCGCCGAAGAATTGCCGTGCGCCGAGCAGATCCTGAGCCGGCTCGCGCGACTCGCGTTCCGCCGGCCGACGACGGAGACCGAGATCGAACGGCTGCTCGGGTTCTATCGCGCGGGTCAGGCCACGGGTGGCTTCGAGGGCGGCGATCCAGAAGGGCCTGCTCGCGGTCCTGTCGAGCACGAACTTCCTGTATCGCGCGGAGCCGGGCGGCGCACCCGCGGGCGTCGAGCCTGGCGCCGTTACGCGATCTCCGATCTCGGAGCTCGCGTCGCGGCTCTCGTTCTTCCTCTGGAGCGAGGGGCCGGACGACGAGCTGCTCGCGCTCGCCGACGGCAAGCGCTTGAGCGACCCGAAGGTCTACGAGGAGCAGGTCGCGCGCATGCTCGGCGGACCCACGCTCGCGCTCGCTCGTCACGAACTTCGCGTTCCAGTGGTTGAGCGTCCGCGGGCTCGACGTCATCGATCCCGACCCGAAGCTGTATCCGAATTTCGACGAAGACCTGCGCAAGGCGTTCGTGGGCGAGATGCGATCGTTCCTCGACAGCATCCTGCGCGACGACAAGCACAGCGTGCTCGAGTTGCTCGACGCGAAGTACACGTTCGTGAACGAGCGGCTCGCGCGTCACTACGGCATTTCCGGCATCCGCGGCGATCGGTTCCGCCGCGTCGAGCTCGACGATCCGCGCCGCTTCGGCCTGTTCGGCAAGGGCAGCGTGCTGCTCGCCACGTCGTACCCGGACCGCACGTCGCCGGTGCTGCGCGGCGCGTGGATCATGGAGCACGTGCTCGGCACGCCGCCGCCTCCGCCGCCGCCGGGCGTGTCGACGAATCTGGCGCCGCTCGCCATCGAGCAGCCGCATTCCGTCCGCGAGCGGCTCCAGCTGCACCGGACCTTGAGCTCGTGCAACGGGTGCCACGGCGTGATCGACCCGCTCGGCCAGGCGCTCGAGAACTACAACGCCGTCGGCGAATGGCGCACGTTCGAGCGCGACAGCGGCGCGGCGATCGATCCGACGGGCAAGCTCGCGAACGGCAAGCCCGTCAGCAGCCCGATCGATCTGCGCGAAGCGCTGCGGGCAGAACCGGACCAGTTCGTGCAGACCGTCGTGCAGAATCTCATGACGTATGCGCTCGGCCGCCGCGTGGAGTACTACGACATGCCGGCCCTGCGCGCGATCGTGCGCGACTCCGCTCACGACCACTATTCGTTCGCGGCCATCGTCAAAGGCGTGGCCAACAGCGTGCCGTTCCGTATGCGCACGGCGCCCGAGATCGTCAACGGGCCGCACCGAGACCGTGGCTGCGGCCGCGGGCGCCAATTCTGGAGGAGAGAACTAGATGTTCATCACGAAGAAACACCTGTCGCGGCGTACGTTCCTGCGAGCGGGAGGCGTCACCGTAGGGCTGCCGTTGCTGACGGCGATGGTGCCGGCAGCCACCGCGCTGGCGCAGACAGCCGCCGCGCGCAAGCCACGCATGGGATTCTTCTACCTGCCGCACGGCGCGATCATGGCCAACACGCGCTACGGCGAGGAGATGAACCGCTGGACGCCCGAGAAGATCGGCCGCGATTTCGACTTGAAGCCGATCCTCGCGCCGTTCGCGCCGCATCAGAAATACATGACCGTGGTCAGCGGGCTCGGCAACCACACCGCCGAGAGCCCGGCCGTGCACGCGATCCACCCCGGCACGTGGCTCACGTGCGTCGCGCCGCCGCGCTCGCAGACGCCGAACGGCGGCATCTCGGTCGATCAGGTCGCCGCACGCGCGCATCGGTCAGGACACGCCGCTGCCGTCGCTCGAGCTCGCCACCGAAGAGAAGGGCGGCAGCTCCGGCTGCGACGCGACGTACGGCTGCAGCTACGCGCGCACGATCTCGTTCCGCACGCCGACCACTCCGCTGCCGATGGAGGCCGATCCCGGCAAGGTATTCGAGAAGATCTTCGGCCGCGGGAAGACCGACCAGGAGCGCAACGACATCGCGAGCGACTTCTCGAGCGTGCTCGACCTCGTGCTCGCCGAGATGAAGGACCTCGACCGCGGCCTCGGCGCCGACGACCGCGTCATGGTGCACGACTACCTCGACAGCGTTCGCGAGCTCGAGCGGCGCATCCAGATGCTCAAAGCGAGGGATCTGTCGAACGTGGACATGCCGGCGATTCCCGTGGCGTCGCCGGCGTTCGACGAGCGGCTACGCCTGATGTTCGACCTGTTGGCCGTGGCGTATCAGACCAACGTGACGCGTGTCGCCAGCTTCATGATGGTGGCCGAGGTCAGCAACCAGTCGTACGCGCACGTGGGCGTGCCGGATGCGTTCCATCCGCTGTCGCACCACGCGGACAACAAAGCCTCGATGGAGAAGCTCGTCATCGTGCAGCGCTATCACAGCGAGGTATTCGCGAACTTCCTGGCCAAGCTCGCGAAGACGCCGGACGGCGACGCGGGCTCGATGCTCGACAGCTCGATCTTCGTGTACGGCAGCAACATGAGCAACAGCAACCAGCACGATTCGTTCCCGCTGCCCACGGTCGTATTCGGCGGCGGCAACGGCAAGATCAAGGGCAACCAGCACGTGCGTTACCCCGATCACACGCCGATCGCGAATCTGCTTCTACACGCTGATGCTGCGTGCCGGCGTGCCCGCCGACAAGTTCGGCGACAGCAACGGCGAGCTCACGGAGGTCTGAGCACATGCACACCCGGCTCACACTGCTGGCCTTCGCGGCCCTCGGCACCGCGAGCATGCAGGCGGCGCGTGCGACCGATCTCGTCAGCTGCCGCTGAGGCCAACGACCGCGCCGCGGTGCTGGCCGAGCTCGAGCCGTGGCGCCGACGCGAAAGCCCGCGCGGCCGACGGCACCACGGCGCTGCATTGGGCCGTCTTTCACGACGACGCCGATCTCGTCGCGCGTTTGATCAAGGCCGGCGCCGACGTCAACGCCGCGAACGACTACGGCTCGACGCCGCTCGGCGAGGCGGCCGTGACCGGCGACGCAGCCGTGATCAAGCGGTTGCTCGACGCGGGCGCCAACGCGAGGCGCACCCGGCAAGGACGGTGAGACGGCGCTGATGGTGGTCGCACGCGGCGGCAACGTGGAAGCCGCACGCTTGTTGCTCGACCACGGCGCCGACGTCAATGCACAGGAAGCCTGGCGCGGCCAGACCGCTCTGATCTGGGCCGCGGCTCAGAAACAGCCGGAGATGGTGCGCCTGCTGCTGAAGCGGGGCGCGAACGCGAACGCGCGCTCGACGGTGCCGGAGTGGGATCGGCAGGTCTCGGCAGAAAAGCGCCGGCAGTATCGGCCGTTCGGCGGCCTCACCGCGCTCATGTATGCGGCGCGCGAGGGCTGCGCGGAATGCGCGCGAGCGCTCGTCGAGGGTGGCGCGGATCCCGATCTGCCGGGCTATCGCGGCATCACGCCGCTGATCATGGCGATCGACAACCTGAACTTCGACACTGCGGCGTCTCTCTCGGACGCGGGCGCGAGCCTCGACGTCTGGGACTGGTGGGGCCGCACGCCGCTCTACATGGCCGTGGACATGAACACGCTGCCGCACGGGGGCCGGCCGGATCGTGCGTCGACGGATACGACCACCGGCCTGCAGCTGATCGAGCGCATGCTGGCGAAGGGCGCGAGCCCGAATTCGCAGCTGAAGCTGCTCCCGCCGTACCGCGAGCGCGGCGCCGATCGCGGCTGCGACGCGTTGCTCGTGACGGGCTCGACGCCGCTGCTACGCGCCGCCAAGACGTTCGACGTGCCCGCCATGAAGCTGCTGATCGCGCACGGCGCGCGGCTCGACCTGCCGAACTCGACGGCATCACGCCGTTCATGGCCGCGGCCGGTTACGGCTCGCTCGAGTGCGACATCCGCGGCTACGGCCCCGGCATCCCGCACTACATGACGACGGACGTGCAGGCGAAGTCGATCGCGGCGCTGCAAGTGCTGATCGACGCCGGCGCCGATGTGAACGGCGTAACGACGGGCGGCGGAAATGCGCCCGGTGGGCGCGGCAAAAGCCCTGGGCAGACGGCGCTGTTCGGCGCCGCGTTCTGGGGCTGGACCGACGTGGTCAAGTTCCTCGCCGCGCATGGCGCGAAGCTCGACATGCAGGACGCCCAGGGCCGAACCGCCGTCGACGCTGCGCTCGGGCGCGCGGGCGGGCACGAGCGCGGCGCCTCAATCAGGGTCTTCAAGGAGACCGTCGACGCGTTGCAGCAGCTGTGTAGCCAACAGGAAGGCTGCAAGATCGCCGTGCCGGCTGCCGGCGTCGAGCTGACATGCCGCTGTACGATTTCAAATGCGGCAAGTGCGGCAAGAAGTTCGAGGAGCTCGTTCGCCTCGGAGAGACGCCGCCGTGCCCAAAGTGTGGGCACGTGCAACCGGAGCGGCTGTTCTCGGCCTCGGCCGGCGTCAGCACCCAGACCACGCGCGGCAAGGCGCTGGGCCAGGCGCGGCGCGCGGCGGGCGCGGTCAAGAAAGAAAAAGACCACGCGCAGCGCGAGTACGAGCGCAATTACTTCAAGGATCACAGTTGATCCCACTCTGCCGAGTGCCGAGCCCGCTAGGCCGGCCGATCCTCCCCATGAAGCCCTCGCGGCTATTGCCACTGATCGTGGCCTGCGCGCTATTCATCGAGAACATGGACTCGACCGTGCTCTCGACGTCGCTGCCGGCCATCGCCGCCGATCTCGCGACCGAGCCGATCGCGCTCAAGCTCGCGCTGACGACGTATCTGCTCTCGCTCGCGGTGTTCATCCCGGTCAGCGGTTGGGTCGCCGACCGGTTCGGCGCGCAGTCGACGTTCATGACCGCGATCGCCGTGTTCCTGCTCGGCTCGATCGCCTGCGCCGTCAGCGGCTCGCTCGGCGCACTCGTGGCCGCGCGGTTCGTGCAGGGCATGGGCGGGGCGATGATGGTGCCGGTCGGCCGGCTCGTCTTGTTGCGCAGCGTGCCGAAGAGCGAGCTCGTGCAGGCGCTGAGCTGGCTCACGATCCCCGCGCTGATAGGTCCGATGGTCGGGCCGCCGCTCGGCGGCTTCATCACGACGTATTTCAACTGGCGCTGGATCTTCCTCATCAATCTGCCGATCGGCATGCTCGGTATGGCGCTCGCACTGAAGTTCATTCCGAACATCCGCGACGAAGCACCGCCGCCGCTCGACTGGCTCGGATTTGCGCTCGCCGGCGGCGGGCTCGGCGCGGCGATGTTCGGATTCTCGGCGCTCGGTCGGCACCTGATCCCGCTGGAGCTCGCTGTTGCGGCGCTGTGCGTCGGCATCGCGGGCCTCGTGGGCTACACGCTGCACGCCAAGCGCCATCCTCGACCGCTGCTGGACCTGAATCTGTTTCGCCTGAGCACGTACCGCGCGGGAGTCGTGGGCGGCTCCTTGTTCCGGATCGGCATCGGCGCGTCGCCGTTCCTGTTGCCGTTGATGCTGCAGATCGGGTTCGGCTTGAGCGCGGTGCAGTCGGGCTTGTTGACGTTCGTGTCCGCGGTCGGCGCCATCTTCATGAAGACGGTGGCCGCCACGATCCTGCGGCGGGCCGGCTTCCGCCGCGTGCTGCTCTTGAACGCGCTCGCGGCGTCGGCCATGCTGTGCGCGTTCGGCCTGTTCCGGCCGAGCACACCCCATCTCGTGATCGTCGCGACGCTGCTCGTCAGCGGTTGCCTGCGGTCGCTGCAGTTCACGAGCCTGAACGCCATCACTTACGCGGAGGTGGACTCGCCGCGCATGGGGCACGCGAGCAGCCTGTCCGGCATGCTGCAGCAGCTGTCGTTGTCGCTCGGCGTCGCGATCGCGGGCTATCTGCTCGAGATCGTGGGGGCGATCGGGCAGCAGCCGGCCACGGCCGTCGCGAATTTCTACTGGGCCTTCCTGGGCGTCGGCCTGATCTCGATGAGCTCGGCCCTGTGGATGTGGCACTTGCCACGCAACGCGGGTGCCGAGATGGCAGGGCGGGGGCGCGCGAATCGTGACGCGGCGGAGTCCGAAGCCAGCGAGCTGCGAGCCACGTGATCGCCGGCTCGCGAGCCAGCATCGATAGCATTAATCAAGTACGATCTGGGCTTGCGATCGTTCTTGCTTTGGGGGAAAACCGATGAATCGCCGTTCCATCGCACTCGCCGCGCTCGATTTGCTCCGCGTCCGTACTGTTCGCCGTCGTTGCCGACGCGCAGCCGGCGGCGCTGTACCAAGGCACGAACTACAAAGGCCGCGAGATCGGCAAGTTGACCGGCGACGTGTACTACGCGCGCTCGGACGACTACGTGTCGGCGTTCATGGTCACGTCGGAAGGCATCGTGCTCGTCGAGCCGATCGGCACCGAGTTCGCCACGTGGTTGAAAGGCGAGCTCGACCGCCGCTTCCACGTGCCAGTGAAGTACGTCATCTACAGCCATTCGCACGCGGATCACGCATCGGGCGCCGCGGTCTACCGCGACACCGCCCGCATCATCGGCCACGAGGCGCTGGTCGGCCTGCTCGCGATGCCGCCGGCCAACACGCCGCTGCCGCAGGCGCTGAAGATGCAGGATGCGAACAACAACGGCCGCATCGAACGCAGCGAAGCGCAAGGGCAGATAGCCGCGCTGTTCGACGTGTACGATGCCGACGGCGACGGTGCGTTGAGCGGCGCGGAAGCGACGCGCGGCCCACTGAAGTTCGTCGCACCACCGGATCTGACGTACTCGGCGCCCGTGAACATTCGCTTGGGCGGCAAGCTCGTCGAAGTCATTCCAATGCCGACCGACCACGCGCCGGACAACACGGTCGTGCGCTTCGTCGACGGCACGAACGTGCTGTTTGCGTCGGACTGGATCACGAACTCGCGCGTGCCGTTCGGGCCGAACATCGCACTGCCGTCCGAGATCGCCTCCATCAAGAGAGTCGCCGGCATGGACTTCGAGCACTTCGTGTGCAGCCACGGTCGGCTCGGAACCAAAGCCGACGTGGCCGCGAACCTGAAGTATCGCGAAGCCGTGGTCGCCGCGGTCAAGGACTGCGATCGCGGCCGGCAAGACGCTCGAGCAGACGCGCGACAGCGTGCTGATGAGCGACTACAGCGGCTGGGAGTTCTACGACGCGCAACGACCGCTCGAACGTCACGGGCGCTTACAGAATCCTCTCGGCGAGCCGCTAGATTGCTCGCCCGGCCGTCCGATTGACGGCCCTGGGTGCCTTCTATACCGTCTTGGCGTACGAAGGCGCTCGGAGTAGCGGAGTACACCCATGCGGAGGCTGCGACGGTCGTCCGTGATCGCGGGACTGGTGGCCGCCGCGTTACGCTGCCACTCGGGCCGGCAGCCGCGCAGTTCGGCCTGTACCAGCTGCCGAAGAACAACTTCATCTGGCGCTGGGGCGAGAGCCGCGAAGACGGTAAGCAAATAGGCTTCCCCGATCTCGACCTGCAAGGCACGGAATCCGGATTCCTGTGTCACCTGACCGCACGATTCCGGGCCTCCTCGACCTTGTCGCCGACGGACATGCGTCAGGTCGAGACCGATCTTCGGACGCGGCTCGACTTCATCTATGCGGTTTCCCAGGAAATGAACTACCTCGATCAGCAGCGCAGCCTCGACTGGGCGACACTCGACTGCAAACATCCAGAAGCGACACCGCTCAGCGAGGAGAAGAAGGCCGAGCGCGAAAGCGCCGCGCGCGAGAAGATGTTGCGCGAGCTCGAGCGGCGGCGGGCCAAGCAGCAGCACGACGCCGATAACTAGGTCTCGTCGCATGAGCTTGCACGCCATCGCCCCGGCCGAGTCGGCGGGGCCAAACTTCACCGCATTGCCGCCACTGTCGCTGTATGTGCACCTGCCCTGGTGCGTGCGCAAATGCCCGTACTGCGACTTCAACTCGTACGAAGCGCGCGGGCCACTGGCGGACATCGAATACGTCGACGCGGTGCTCCGCGATCTGCGCAGCGAGCTGCCGAATGTGCAGGGCCGACACGTGCAAACGGTGTTCATCGGCGGCGGCACGCCAAGCCTGTTCTCGGCCGCGGCGATCGAACGTTTGCTTCGCGGCATTGCGGCCGATCTCACGCTCGCGCGTGACGCGGAGATCACGCTCGAGGCGAACCCCGGCGCCGTCGACGCCGCACGGTTCGCGGCGTTCCGTGCCGCCGGCGTGAACCGGTTGTCGATCGGCATTCAGAGCTTGCGCGACGACCGACTGCGCGCGCTCGGGCGCGTTCACGACAGCCGCGAAGCACGTCGCGCCGTCGAGCTCGCGCGGACGGCGGGCTTTACGAACATCAACCTCGACTTCATGTACGCCTTGCCGGACGACGACGCGGCCGGCGCATTGGCCGATCTCGAGCAAGCCGTCGAGCTCGCGCCGGCGCATCTTGTCGTGGTACCAGCTCACGCTCGAGCCGAACACTGCGTTCGAGCGCCGCCCGCCGCCGTTGCCCGCGGACGAGACCGTGACCGAGATCGAGACGCGCGGCAGGGAGCTGCTCGCTGCGGCGGGCTTCGTTCGCTACGAGATTTCGGCGTATTCGCAACCGGGGCACCAGTGCGCGCACAACCTGAACTACTGGCAGCTTCGGGGACTATTTGGGCGTGGGGGCCGGTGCGCACGGCAAGATCACGCTGCCGGACGTGCAAGCGATAGAACGCCGGGCCAAGACCCGCAACCCGCGCACCTACGTGGAAACCGCCGGCGCACCCGCGGCGTGCAACGCGCAGCGGCTCACGGAGCCACGTGAAATCGCCGTGGAGTTCCTGCTGAATGCACTGCGCGTGCTCGAGGGCGTGCCGCAGGAGTGGTTCGTCGAGCGCACCGGACTGCCGCTCGAAGCGATCGCGGCGCCGCGCCGCGAGGCCGTCGACCGCGGCTGGCTCGCGGACGAGCCGGGCAGGTTACGGGCGACGCCCGCGGGCCGCGAAGTGCTGAATCGCCTGCTCGAGCTGTTCGTTTGAGACGCTCGGCGTCGGGCTCCAGCCCGGCCGCGGCTCTTGTTAGACTCGATGCCTACGGTGCAACCGCACCTGCAACGCAGCTTCTTCGGAAGGGGGGATCGCAAGATGAACTGGCAACGTTGGATCGCCGTCGGTGCGCTGGCCGCGTCGCTGTTGGTCGCGGCACACGCGCAGAACAAACCAAGACCACCCGCAACACCGCGCATCTACGTGTTCGAGAACGGCGCGATCAAAGGCCTCGATCCCGCGCTGTTCAACTTCAAGCGCGAGGAGCTGAAAGAGGTCGATTTCGTCGCCGCGTCGTATCTGATCGTGCATCCGCGCGGCACGCTGATGTTCGACTCGGGCACGGTTCCCGACAGTCAGTTCAAGGGCGACGGCAAGCCGGTCGTCGAGGGCGTGATCTCGGCCACGCAGCCGCTGCTGCCGCAGCTCGCGTCGACGGGTTACGGCGTCGGCGACATCGACTACTTCGCGATGTCCCACTACCACTCGGATCACACGGCGAACGCCAACCTGTTCGCGAAAGCGACCTGGATCGTGCAAAAGGCCGAGCGCGACTTCATGTTCGGCGACAAACCGACGGGCATCGTGCAACCGGCCACGTACGACGCATTGCGCAACGCCAAGACCAAGCTGCTCGACAACCAGGACTTCGACGTGTTCGGGGACGGTACCGTCGTGATCATGTCGACGCCGGGACACACGCCGGGGCATCAAGTGCTGGCGGTCAAGCTCGCGAACGCCGGCACGATCGTGCTCGGCGGCGATCTGTATCACTACCCCGAGGAACGCACGACGGGCCGCACGCCGACGTTCGAATTCAACGTCGACCAGTCGAAAGCCTCGCGCGCGCGGATCGAGAAGTACCTGAAGGACACGCACGGCACGCTGTGGATCGAACACGACAAAGCCACGCTTGCTGCACTGCCGAAGGCGCCGAAGTACGTTGACTAGGATCCACGGCATGATCGGGCTGGCGCTGCTGTTGGCCGGGCTCGTCGCAGGCCAGGGGCAGGCACTCGAGATCAGCTATCCGACGGAGCCCGGCTTGACCGGAGTCGCCGTGCAGTGGAGTGGCCGCTCGGTGCCGTTCGTGCAAAGCGGCGACCACTGGGCGACGACGGTCGGCGTCGACCTCGACTCGCGCGCAGGGGCACATGCCGTCGACGTGACGTTTCGGTACGCGGACGGCCACACGCGCGTGGAGCGGCAACCGGTCGAAGTTCGGGCCGAGAAATACCCTACGACCGAGCTCACGGTCGAAGACCGCTTCGTCGAGCTCAGCCCCGAGGACCAGGCGCGCGCGAATCGCGAGGGCGAGGAGACGAACGCGATCTACGAGAAGATGACGCCGGAGCGTTACTGGACGGCGCCGTTCCAGGTGCCGGTTGAAGGCGCAAAGGACGGGCGCAACTTCGGCCATCGGCGGGTGTTCAACGGGCAGCCGCGGGCGCCGCATTCCGGCGCGGACCTGCGCGCCAAGACCGGAACGCCGATCTACGCGGCCAACCGCGGCCGCGTCGTGCTTGCCAAGGACCTGTTCTACAGCGGCAATGCCGTGTTCATCGATCACGGCATGGGTCTCTACACGAGCTACCTGCACCTGTCGGAGATCAAGGTCGCCGTCGGCGACTGGGTAGAGCGCGGCCAGCTGCTGGGCCTCTCCGGAGCGACCGGCAGGGTCACGGGCCCGCACCTGCACTGGGGCGTGCGAATCCTGGACGCCCGAGTCGACCCGTTCTCGCTGGTGCGCATCGGCGCTCCCTGAGGCAGCCTCGGAGGTCGGACGGCCGCAGTGTGTTTCGAGCCCGCTGCGATCGAGTTCGCGCGCGCCTACCGCCCGACCGTTGCTTTTGCTACCATTCGCTCGTTTTCGGCGAGTAACGGCCCAAGAGCCGCCGGCAAAATCCACGAAGGATTAGCTGGTTGGGGCTAGCAGTAACCAAGATGGTTAGATAGGAAGCCCCGTTAGGGGCTTTTTGTTTGACGACAAGTGTAATGGGCCGTAGGCCCATTTTTTTTCTCGCGGGAGCTCGACGGCGACGCGTGAGTCATGGGTCAAGCGGTCGAAAAAGAGCGGTTGATTGCGCTGTTGGAGCCTGCGGTTGCAGCCATGGGCCTGGAGCTGGCTGATATCGACTTGTACCTCGGGCGCCGCGGTGTGCTGCGGCTGTACATCGACCGCGCGGGCGGCGTGACGGTCGACGACTGCCAGCGCGTGAGCGAGCAAGTCGGTGCGTTGCTCGACGTGGAGGATCCGCTGCCGGGCAGCTACACCCTCGAGGTGTCGTCGCCGGGGTTCGATCGCCGGTTGCGCACGCAAGGCCACTTCGAGCGGTTCGTCGGCGAGCGGGTTCGGATCGAATTGCGGGATGCGCGTGAGGGTCGCCGGAATTTCACCGGCCGTCCTGACGGGCGTCGAGAGCGGCAGTGCGCTGCTCGAGGTCGATGGTGAGGTGTGGCGGTTGCCTTTGAATGACATCGCGGTAGCACGGCTCGTGCCCGCGTGAATGCAGAATGTCGGTGATGAATCATGAGTAAAGAAATCCTGCTGGTCGTAGACGCCGTATCCAACGAGAAGGGCGTCGAGAAATCCGTCATCTTCGAGGCGATCGAAGCGGCGCTGGCCTCCGCCACGCGCAAACGCTACGGCGACGACATCGAAGTTCGCGTCGCCATCGATCGAGCGACCGGAAGCTACGAGACGTTCCGGCGCTGGAAAGTGTTCGCGGACGACTCGAAGGAGCTCGAAGAGCCGGCTCGCGAGCTGCGTCTCGAAGACGCGATCGACGTCGATCCGAAGGCCGAGATCGGCGGCTTCGTCGAGCAGCCGATGGAGTCGGTCGACTTCGGTCGCATCGCGGCCCAGACGGCGAAGCAAGTCATCGTTCAGAAGGTCCGCGAGGCCGAGCGCGAACAAGTCGTCGAGGCCTACAAAGGCCGTGTCGGCGAGCTCGTGAGCGGCATCGTCAAGCGCGTCGATCGCAACGGCGCGTACATCGACCTCGGCGGCAATGCGGAAGGTTTCATTCCGCGCGAGGACCTGATCCCGCGCGAGCCGATCAAGCCGCAGGACCGCATCAAGAGCCTGCTGCGCGAAGTTCGCTCCGAGCCGCGCGGCCCGCAGTTGTTCCTGACGCGCACGCAGCCGAAGTTCCTGATCGAGCTGTTCAAGATCGAGGTTCCCGAGGTCGGCCAAGGGCTCATCGAGATCCTCGGCGCCGCGCGTGACGCCGGTCTGCGCGCCAAGATCGCCGTGCGCAGCCACGACAAGCGCATCGACCCGGTCGGCGCGTGCGTCGGCATGCGCGGCTCGCGCGTCCAGGCCGTGTCGAACGAGCTCGCCGGCGAGCGCGTCGACATCATCCTGTTCGACGACAATCCGGCGCAGTTCGTCATCAACGCGATGTCGCCGGCCGAGGTGCTGTCGATCGTCGTCGACGAGGATTCGCACACGATGGATCTCGCGGTCGAAGAAGAGAAGCTGTCGCAGGCCATCGGCCGCGGCGGCCAGAACATCCGGCTCGCGAGCGAGCTCAGCGGTTGGCAGCTGAACGTCATGACCGAGTCGGCGGCGGACGAGAAGAGCGACAAGGAAGCGCGTTCGCTCGTCGAATCCTTCATCAAGGATCTCGACGTCGACGAGGACGTCGCGAACATTCTCGTGCAGGAAGGCTTCTCGTCGCTCGAGGAAGTCGCCTACGTGCCGGCCGGCGAGCTGCTCGGCATCGAAGAATTCACACCAGAGATCGTCAACGAGCTGCGATCGCGAGCGCGCGACGTGCTGATCACGCAGGCGATCGTGACGGAAGAAGTCATCGACCAGGCGGAACCCGCCGAGGATCTGCTGAGCCTCGAAGGCATGGACCGCGAGCTCGCGCTCGAATTGGCCAGCCGCGGCATCGTGACGCGCGAGGACCTGGCAGAGCAGGCCGTGGACGATCTCGACTCGATTTCGAGCCTCGATGCAGAGCGCGCCGCAAAGCTGATCATGGCGGCGCGCGCGCACTGGTTCGAGCAAGAGAAGCAGGCGTAACGGACCAAGGTAGGCACGCAAATGGCGGAAGTAACAGTCGCGGAATTCGCGCAGGTGCTGAAGGTCCCTGTCGACCGGCTCATCGAGCAGCTCGACGAGGCGGGCATCAAAGTGGGTGGCGCAGCAGACGTCATCAGCGAGGATGCCAAGCTCGAGCTACTTACGCACCTGCGTAAGACCCACGGGCGCAAGGACGCCGGTGACTCGGCGCCGCGCCGCATCACGCTGAACCGGAAATCCAACAGCGAGCTGAAGCTCGCGAGCGGCCAGGGCCGCGCTCGCACGATCAACGTCGAGGTGCGACAGAAGCGCACCTACATCAAGCGCGACGTGCTCGAGGAGCAGGCGCGCAAGCAACAGGAAGAACTCGATGCGGTAAAACGCGCCGAAGAAGATGCCCGCACCGCAGTGGAGCGCGCCGAGCAGGACGAACGCGACAAGGTCGTCGCGGCCGAACGAGCGCGGCTCGAAGCCGAGCAACGCGAGGCAGACGAGCGCAATCGCCACGAGGACGAGCAGAAGCGCACGGCGGCTGCGACCGAAGAAGCCAAGGCGCGTGCCGACGAAGAGCGGCGCAAAGCTCAGCAGAGCGAAAAAGAAGCGCAAACCCGTGCCGAAGCCGAGCGCGTGCGGCAGAAGGCCAAGCGCGAGCGCATGGTCGAGGAACCGGGCGAAGGCGATCACACGCTGCACGTGGCCGACGGCATGTCTGGCCGCCGCCGCAAGAAGAAGCAGCCCTCGCGTCGTCGCTCGATGCCCTCCAGTTCGGATACGCAGCACGCGTTCGAGCGCCCGACGGCGCCCGTCGTGCACGAAGTCGAGATCGGCACCACGATTACCGTCGCCGAACTGGCACAGCGCATGGCGGTCAAAGCCAACGAAGTCATCAAGGCGCTCATGAAGATGGGCATGATGGTGACGATCAACCAGGTGCTCGATCAGGACACGGCGACTCTCGTCGTAGAAGAGATGGGCCACACGCCGAAGGCCCTCAAAGAGACGGAGATCGAGGACCAGCTGACGAAGTCGGTGGAGCAGTCTGCTTCCGACGAAGCGGCCGTGCAGCGGCCGCCGGTCGTCACGATCATGGGACACGTCGACCACGGCAAGACCTCGTTGCTCGACTACATTCGCCGCACGCGCGTGGCGGC
This sequence comes from uncultured Gammaproteobacteria bacterium, assembly GCA_963748045.1. Classification (GTDB taxonomy): domain Bacteria; phylum Pseudomonadota; class Gammaproteobacteria; order Steroidobacterales; family Rariloculaceae; genus FEN-1219. Next base: position 8,861 of record CAVVIC010000007.1, on the reverse strand, counting down.
CGGTGAGGCCGGCGGCATCACGCAGCACATTGGCGCTTACTCCGTAGAGACGCCGAAGGGCCGGATCACGTTCCTCGACACACCGGGCCACGCCGCGTTCACGGCGATGCGGGCCCGCGGCGCGAAAGTCACCGACATCGTCGTGCTCGTGGTCGCAGCCGATGACGGCGTCATGCCGCAGACGGTCGAGGCGATCCAGCACGCGAAGGCGGCGGGCGTGCCGATTGTCGTGGCGATCAACAAGATCGACCGGCCCAATGCCGACTTCGATCGCGTGCGTAACGGGCTTGCGCAGCACGAGCTGATTCCCGAGGAGTGGGGCGGCGAGACCTTGTTCGTCAAAGTGTCGGCCCTGACCGGCGAAGGCGTGGACAAGCTACTCGAGTCCTTGCTGCTGCAAGCCGAGCTGCTCGATCTCAAGGCCGTGAACGAGGGTCCGGCGACCGGCGTGGTGCTGGAGTCGAGCCTCGAGCGCGGTCGCGGCGCCGTCGCAACGGTGCTCGTGAACAGCGGCAAGCTGCAGATCGGCGACATCCTGCTGGCGGGCCACGAATACGGCCGCATCCGCGCGTTATTCGACGAAGCCGGCAAGCCAGGTGGCAGTTCGCGGGGCCGTCCACGCCAGTCGTGGTTCTCGGTCTTTCCAGCACACCGCTCGCGGGCGACGACGTGCAGGTCGTAGAAAACGAACGCCAGGCACGCGACGTTGCGCAGTTCCGCACGAGCCGCGAGCGCGACACGAAGCTCGCGCATCAACAGGCGGCGAAGCTCGAGAACATCTTCAGCCAGATGGCGGCCGGCGGCACGCCGAGCATCCAGCTGCTGATCAAGGCCGACGTGCACGGCAGCTCCGAAGCGCTGCGCGATTCACTCGAGAAGATGTCGTCCGACGAAGTGAAGGTCATGGTCGTCAGCTCCGGCGTCGGCGGCATCACGGAATCCGATGTGCAGCTCGCGGCGACGTCGAAGGCCATCATCATTGGCTTCAACGTGCGCGCCGACGCAGCAGCTCGCGGCGCCATCAAGGAAACGGGCGTCGATATTCGGTACTACAGCATCATTTACGAGGCGATCGACGACATCAAAGCGGCGGCCAGCGGCCTCCTTCCGCCCGAAGTGCGCGAGCAGATCGTCGGTCTCGCCGAGGTGCGCGAGGTGTTCCACTCGCCGAAGTTCGGCAACGTCGCCGGCTGCATGGTCGTGGACGGCTACGTGCGCCGCAGCAATCCGATTCGCGTGCTGCGCAATAACGTGGTCATCTTCGAAGGCGCGCTCGAATCCCTGCGCCGCTTCAAGGATGACGTCACCGAGGTGCGCGCGGGTACCGAGTGCGGTATCGGCGTGCGCAACTACAACGACGTCAAGCCCGGGGACCAGATCGAGTGCTACGAGCGCACGGAGATCGTGCGCAAGCTGGCCTGATGCCGCGCGACTTCGCCAGGAAGCACAAAATCGCCGCCGAGATGCAGCGGCTCTTGAACGAGCTGCTGCTGTCGGAGGTCAAGGATCCGCGGCTTTCGGGCGCTCGCATCAGCGAGGTCGAGGTCACCGGCGATCTGAGCCTCGCCACGATCTACTTCAACACGCTCGCGCTCGACGAAGATCCGGCGCCGATCAAGGAAGGCTTCGAGCAGGCGCGCGGCTTCTTTCGCTGCCGCGTGGCCGGAGCGTTGCAGCTGCGCCGCGTGCCGGAACTGCGGTTCCGCCACGACACGAGCGCGCGGCGCGCCGCCGACCTGCAGCGGCTCATCGACGACGCCGGCAACGGCGGCCGACCGACCGAATAGCCCGGCGTGCAAGGTGCCGAGCGCGCGCGCCCGCGGTAGAGACGTCTTCGGACTGCTACTGCTCGACAAGCCTGCCGGGGATCTCGTCGAACCACGCGCTGCAGCGCGTGAAACGCCTGTATCAGGCCTCGCGCGCGGGGCATACCGGCAGCCTCGATCCGCTTGCGACCGGCATGCTGCCAATCCTGTTCGGCTCCGGCACGCGCCTCTGCGGCTATCTGCTCGATTCGCGCAAGGAGTACGCGCACGACAGCCGTACTCGGCATCGCGACGACCACGGGCGACGCGGAAGGCGAGGTCACCGTGGACCGTTCGGGGGAGCCGCCGCCTTCGCCCGACGCCGTAGCCGACGTGCTGCGCCGGTTCGTCGGGGAGATCAGCCAGGTGCCGCCGATGTATTCCGCCCTGAAGCGCGACGGCGTGCCGCTGTACCGGCTCGCCAGGCACGGGATCGAGGTCGAACGCGCTCCGCGGCGCGTGGTCATCGACGCGTTGGTGCTCGAGGAGTACCGGTGGCCGCACTTGGTGCTGACCGTCCGGTGCTCGAAGGGGACCTACATCCGGACGTTGGTCGAGGACATCGCGGCGGCGCTCGGCACCGTAGGTCACGTGGCGGCGCTGCGGCGTCTGGCCGTGCTGCCCTTCGCGGGCTACCCGATGCACGCGCTCGAGAGCCTCCAGGCGGTAGCGGGTGCCGGTGGACTGGACGCGCTGGACGCCTTCCTGCTGGCGCCGGATCTGGCGCTGCCGGACTGGCCGGCGGTCGAGGTCGACGCCGCCGCCGCGACGCGTCTCGGCCAGGGTCAGGCGGTACCCGCCGAGCCCGCATGGCCGCTCGGCGCGGTCCGCGTCTATGCGCAAGCGCAGCGGTTCATCGCGCTCGGCACCGTCACCGCGGAGGGCCGGTTGGAGCCGCAGCGGGTTTTTCGCCGTTAACTGCTTGGAGCGGCACCGAATATTTCGGTATGATGCGCCCCTTTCATAGACAGGCAAAAGAAGGCGGCCGCTGAATCGGGCGGCCCGGAGAGGATTGAATGGTTTTAAAGACGCCCCAGAAGTCAGAGATCGTTTCGCAGTACGGTCGTGGTCCCGCGGATACCGGCTCACCCGAAGTTCAAGTAGCGTTGCTGTCGGCTCGCATCACGCAGCTGTCGGGCCACTTCGCCGGGCATGAGAAGGATCACCACTCGCGCCGTGGCTTGCTGAAGATGGTCAATCAGCGCCGCAAGCTGCTCGATTACCTGAAGCAGGTCAGTCAGGCCCGCTATCAGGACCTGATCACCCGCCTCGGTCTAAGGCGCTAATCAACAATTTCCGTGTTCAGAGCCGGTGCACCCGGCTCTGAACGTTTTGGAACCACAACAAAGGCGCGTAACTCCAGGTCACCGGAGTCATGCCGCCATCGATTCAGTTCAAGGGAAAACCAACGTGAGAGCGAGCAGAACCTTCAAGTACGGTGCGCACGACGTCACCATCGAAACCGGCGTGATCGCCCGCCAAGCCGACGGCGCCGTGATCGTCAACATGGCCGATACCGTGGTCCTCGTGACCGCCGTCGGCGACAAGAAAGACGTCGAGGGCAGGGACTTCTTCCCGCTGACGGTCAACTACCAGGAAAAGACCTACGCCGCAGGCCGCATTCCCGGCGGCTTCTTCAAACGTGAAGGACGCCCGAGCGAGAAGGAGACTCTGACCTCGCGCCTGATCGACCGGCCGATTCGCCCGCTGTTCCCGCACGGCTTCCGCCGCGACGTGCAGGTCATTGCGACCGTGCTCTCGATGAACACGGAAGTGGATCCGGATATCCCGGCCCTGCTCGGTGCCTCGGCGGCCCTCTGCCTGTCCGGCCTACCGTTCATGGGTCCGATCGGCGCTGCGCGCGTCGGTTACAAGGACGGCCAGTACCTGTTGAACCCCACGGCGACGGAGTTGCAGCAGTCGAAGCTCGATCTCGTCGTGGCAGGCACGCGCGAGGCCGTGCTGATGGTCGAGTCCGAGGCTGACCGCCTGCCGGAAGACGTCATGCTCGGCGCCGTGATGTTCGGCCACGAGCAAATGCAGAAGGCCATCGAGGCCATCAAGTCGTTGGCCGAAGAAGTGGGCACACCGCGGATTGCCTGGACAGCGCCCGCCGAGGACAAGGCGCTGAGCGCGGGCATCGCGAAGTACGTTCCGCAGATCACCGACGCCTACGGCATCGCCGAGAAGCAGGTGCGCTACGCCAAGATCGGCGAGCTGAAGAAACAGTGCGTGGCGGAAATGACCGCCAACCAGTCGGGCACCGCTTGGACGCCAGCCCAGATCGACGCGGCGTTCCACGACGCCGAGAAGAACGTGGTCCGCAGCCGCATCATCGCCGGCAAGCCGCGCATCGACGGCCGCGACACCCGCACCGTTCGCAAGATCGACGTCCAGGTCGGCATGCTGCCGCGGACGCACGGCTCGGCCGTGTTCACTCGCGGTGAGACGCAGGCGCTGGTCGTCACGACGCTCGGCACCGGTCGCGATGCGCAGATCATCGACGCCCTCGAAGGCGAGCGCCGCGAACCGTTCATGCTGCACTACAACTTCCCGCCGTATAGCGTTGGTGAGACAGGATTTATCGGCTCTCCGAAGCGTCGCGAGATTGGCCACGGCAAGCTGGCACGACGCGGCGTCGAAGGCCGTCATGCCCGACATGGAAGCCTTCCCGTACGTCATTCGCGTGGTCTCGGAGATCACGGAATCGAACGGCTCGAGCTCCATGGCCTCCGTCTGCGGCACCAGCCTGTCGCTCATGGACGCCGGCGTGCCGGTGAAGGCGCCGGTTGCTGGCGTCGCGATGGGCCTCATCAAGGAAGCGAGCTCGTTCGTCGTGCTGACGGACATCCTCGGTGACGAGGATCACCTCGGCGACATGGACTTCAAGGTGGCAGGTAGCGCCGACGGCGTGACCGCGCTGCAGATGGACATCAAGATCTTCGGCATTACGCGCGAGATCATGGCGACCGCGCTGGCGCAGGCGCGCGAAGGCCGGCTGCACATCCTGGGCGAGATGAACAAGGTCCTGAAGGCGCCGCGCGAGAAGATGTCCGACTGGGCGCCGACCATCATCACGATGAAGATCGACCCGGAGAAGATCCGCGACGTCATCGGCAAGGGCGGCTCCGTGATTCGGGCCATCACCGAGGAAACGGGCGCCACGATCGACATCGACAACGATGGCACGGTCAAGATTGCGTCGGTCGACGGCAAAGCGGGCCGCGCAGCGGTCGAGCGCATCGAGCTGATCACCGCCGACGTCGAGGTCGGTCGCATCTACGAGGGCAAGGTCGTGCGCCTGATGGACTTCGGCGCGTTCGTTGCGATCCTGCCGGGCCGCGACGGTCTCGTGCACATCTCGCAGATCTCGAATGAGCGCGTCGAGCGTGTCAGCGACAAGCTCAAGGAAGGCGATGTGGTCCACGTGAAGGTGCTCGAGGTCGACCGTCAGGGTCGCATCCGCCTGAGCATGCGGGACGTGAACGCCGCCTGATGTTGCCAGGCCGGGCGCTGCGGCGCCCGGCCTTCATTCCCTCCGCGGCTCGGTCACCGCACGGCGGTCGCGCAGCGATTCGATTCGCCAGTGCGCCTGTGCCCATTGCCACAGCGATCGGGGCGGCTCGGCCCTGAGCTCCCGGCGGCACGGTCAGCCCGAGCAACTCCAGCGCACGGCACCGCAACCCCGGATCACCGCCGGATACCGGCGCCGCTCCCGTCTGCTTCGAAAGCTTCTGGCCCTGTGCGTTGACGACGATCGGCAGGTGCCAATAGGCCGGCGTCGGCACGCCGAGCACTCCCTGCAGATGGACGTGCGCAGCCGTGGAGTCGATCAGATCCACGCCACGCACGATCGTCGTGACGCCCTGGGCTGCGTCGTCGAGCACGACGGCGAGGTGGTAGGCCGGCAGCCCGTCGCGGCGTAGCACGATGTAGTCGCCCGTGGTCGCATCCAGCCGCGTTGTCTGCTCGGCTTGCAGGCCGTCCACGAAGCGGATCGGCGACGGCTCCGCCACCCGGACGCGGATGGCCGTGTCGGGGCCGGTCAGCCGTTTGTCGCGGCACGTTCCTAAGTACCGGCCGGAGGCCGTGTCATTGGCGGCGCGGACCGTGCTCCGGGAGCAATCGCAGCGGAACGCGCGGCCGGCCGCGAGCAGTCGCTCGGCGGTTTCGCGATAGGCATCTTGGCGCGAGCTTTGGTAGAGGACGCTGCGGTCCCATTCGAGCCCGAGCGATTCGAGCGTCCGCAGGATGTCGGCGGCGGCTCCGGGCACCTCGCGCGGCGGGTCGATGTCCTCGATCCGGACCAGCCATTCGCCGCCGGCCTGGCGTGCGTGCACGAAGCTCGCGACCGCGGTGACGATCGAGCCTAGGTGGAGCGGTCCGGTCGGTGAGGGGGCAAAGCGGCCGACGTAGCTCACGCGCGGCCGTTAGCGATACTGGTCCTCGCGGTCGCGGAACTGCCGTTCGGCGATCTCGCGCCGCTCCTGGGCTTCGACGCAGAGCGTGGCGACCGGGCGAGCCTCGAGTCGACGCAAGCCGATCTCTTCACCCGTCTCCTCGCAGTACCCGTACGAACCGTCGTCGATTCTGCCGAGCGCCGAATCGATCTTCTTCAAGAGCTTACGCTCTCTATCTCGAGTGCGGAGCTCGAGCCCGAACTCCGACTCCTGCGTCGCGCGATCGTTCGGGATCCGGGAAGTTCGCCGCATCGTCCTTCATGTGCAGCATCGTGCGATCGACTTCCTCCATGAGCTCGCGTTTCCACGCGAGCTCATGGAGGAAGTCGATCGCACGATGCTGCACATGAAACTTGCCGGATCCCGGAGCTCGCGCGACACAGAGCGGATTCAGGCTCGAGCTTCGCACTCGAGATAGAGAGCGTAAGCTCTTGAAGAAGATCGAATTCGGCGCTAGCCATCGACGACGTTGCATACGGGTACTGCGAGGAGACGGTGGTCTGCGCCCCGCTCGAGGCTCGTCCCGTCGCCACGCTCTGCGTCGAAGCCCAGGAGGGCGCGCGAGATCAGGCCGACGCAGGTCCGCGACCGCGAGGACCAGTATCGCTAACGGCCGCGCGTCAGTCGCCGTTTTGCCCCCTCACCGACCGGACCGCTCCATCTAGGCTCGATCGTCACCGCAGTCGCGAGCTTCCTACACGCGCGCCAGGCCGGCGGTGAATGGCTGGTCCGGATCGAGGACATCGATCCGCCCCGCGAGGTGCCCGGAGCCACCGCCGACATGCTGCGGACGCTGGAATCACTCGGGCTCGAATGGGACCGCAGCGTCCTCTATCAAAGCTCACGCCAGGATGCTTATCGCGAAACAGGCCGAGCGACTCCCTCGCGGCCAACCGCGCGTTCGCTGCGATTGCTCCCGGAGCACCGTCCGCGCCGCCACCGACACGACGTCCGGCCGTTACCCGGAGCTCCCGCGACAAACGCCTGCTGGGCCCCGACACGGCCATCCGCGTTCGCGTGGAGGAGCCATCGCTCATCCGCCTCCTGGACACTCCAAGCCGAGCAGGCCACCCTCCTGGAACGAGACCACGGGTGATTACATCGTGCTACGCCGCGACGGGCTGCCGGCTACCACCTCGCCGTCGTGCTCGACGACGCAGCCCAAGGCGTCACGACGATCGTGCGTGGCGTGGATCTGTTCGATCCACGGCTGCGCACCGTCATCTGCAGGGGGTGCTCGGCATGCAAACGCCGGCGTATTGCGCATCTACCGATCGTCGGTCAACGCGCAGGGCCAGAAGCTTTCGAAGCAGACTGGAGCTGTCCCGGGTCGCCGGTGAATCCGGGGTTGCGGTCCGGGTGCTGGAGCTGCTCGGGCTGACCGTGCGAGCCGAGGTTGAGAAGAAGCTGCAGCCAGCCCCGATCGCTGTGGCAATGGGCACCAGATGCACTGGCGATCGAATCGCTGCGCAACCGCCATGACCTGGGAGGGAATAAGGGCCGGGCGCCGGAGCGCCGCGGGCGGCGCTCCACGTCCCGCATGCTCGGGGCCCGGATTCGACCCTGACGGTCGACCTCGAGCACCTTCACGTGGACCACATCGCCTTCTTTGAGCTCTCGCTGACGCGCTCGACGCGCTCATTGGAGATCTGCGAGATGTCCACGAGACCGTCGCGGCCCGGCAGGATCGCAACGAACGCCCCGAAATCCATCAAGCGCACCACTTTGCCTCGTACACGGCGCCCCCGCCTCGACGTCCGCGGTGATCAGCTTGATGCGCTCGACCGCTGCGCGGCCCGCCTTGCCGTCGACCGACGCGTCACCGTGCCATCGTTGTCGATGTCGATCGTCGCGCCCGGTCTCCTCGGTGATGGCCGGAGCCGCCCTTGCCGATGACGTCGCGGATCTTCTCCGGGTCGATCTCATGATGGTCGGCGCCGGAGTCGGACATCTTCTCGCGCGGTGCCTTCAGCACCTTGTTCATCTCGCCCAAGATGTGCAGGCGCCCTTCGCGCGCCTGTGCCAGTGCGGCCGCCATGATCTCGCGGGTGATGCCGAAGATCTTGATGTCCATCTGCAGCGCGGTCACGCCGTCAGCTACCTGCCACCTTGAAGTCCATGTCGCCGAGGTGGTCCTCCTCACCGAGGATGTCCATCAGCACGACGAATGAGCTTCTTCCTTGATGAGGCCCATCGCGACGCCCGCGACCGGTGCCTTCCACCGGCACGCCGGCGTCCATGAGCGACAGGCTGGTGCCGCAGACGGAGGCCATGGAACTCGAGCCGTTCGATTCCGTGATCTCCGAGACCACGCGAATGACGTACGGGAAGGTTTCCATGTCGGGCGTGGACGGCCTTGACGCCGCGTCGCCACTTGCATGGCCGATCTCGCGACGCTTCGGAGGAATCCGGAGGCGAAGCCCTCTCTGCACCAACGCTATAGGGCGGAGAAGTTGTAGTCAGCATGAATGGTTCGCGGCGCTCGCCTTCGAGGGCGTCGATGATCTGTGCATCGCGACCGGTGCCGAGCGTCGTGACAACAGCGCTGCGGCTCTGGAAGAACCACGATGACGCGGCGGAGCATGGCGATACGTGC
>CAVVIC010000006.1:0-11237 GCA_963748045.1 uncultured Gammaproteobacteria bacterium | reverse complement strand
CTCACCCCCCCCAGCAAATAGCAAATGGCGACTGCGTTGAGTGCGGAGGGCCCCTCGCGGGACCGTCAGCGCACAGGGATGTGCGCTGCCGAGCCGCAGGGATGCGATTTCCGGCGTGTCCCGCGAGGGGCCCTCCGCGCTCGGCGCAGTCGCCAATCCGCGCGTCAGAGCACGTCGCCTTCGAGACTGCCCCGTTCGGCTGTGACGCCGAACCGCTCGCCATCCTGCTGCGGCAGCGCGACCGCACAGGTCAGGTCGTGCGTGAAAAACAGGCGCACGCCGCGCGCGATCTTGTCCTCGAGAAACCGCCGCTTCTCGTCGATGAGCCGCTCCGGAAAACGGTCGTAGCCCATCGTGACCGGCAGATGCACCCACGGCCGGCCCGGGATCAGGTCGGCGCAGAACACCACGCCGCCGTCGCCACCGATCGTCGCAAGCGCGAGCCCCGGCGTGTGCCCGTCACTGAACTCGAACGCGACGCGCGGGCCGAGACATTTGGCTTCCGTCCCGTCGACGAGATCGAGCCGGCCGCTCCCGCTCAGTAGCTTCGGCAGCTCCGGGATGAACGACGCACGATCGCGCGGATGCGGCGTGATGGCGCGCTGCCACGCGGTTCTGCTCACGACGAAGCGCGCGTTCGGGAACAGGAGCTGCGGCGGCTGCCCTTCTTCGAACGCCGAGAGCAGTCCGCCCGCGTGATCGAAGTGCAAATGGCTCAGCACCACGACGTCGACGTCCTCGTGCCGCACGCCGCGCGCCGCGAGCGACGCGAGCAGCACGTGCTCGTCCTCGAGCACACCGTAGCGCGCTTTCAGCTTCGGGTTGAAGAACGCGCCGATGCCCGTCTCGAACAGCACCGTGCGGCCGTCGAGATCTTGGGCGAGCAGGCAGCGGCACGCGAACTCGAGCCGATTCTCACCGTCCGGAACGAGCCACTGCTGCCACAGCGCGCGCGGCACGTTGCCGAACATCGCGCCGCCGTCGAGCCGCTGGCGGTTACCCTCGACTGACGAGAGGCGCATCGGCCGTCTCCTCGAGCGCTCCGCCCGCGGCCCCGAACTGTAGCTCCGCGAGCCGCGCGTAGAGAGGGCTCGCGGTGAGCAACTGCGTGTGGCTGCCGCTCGCGACGATGCGCCCGTGATTGATCACGACGATGCGATCGGCCTTCTGCACCGTAGCCAACCGGTGCGCGATGATGATCGTCGTGCGTTCGCGCATGAGTTTTTCGAGCGCCTGCTGCACGAGCAGCTCGCTCGAGGCATCGAGCGAGCTCGTGGCTTCGTCGAGCAGCAGAATCGGTGGGTTCTTTAAGATAGCGCGCGCAATCGCAATGCGCTGGCGCTGACCGCCAGAGAGCCGCATACCGCGCTCGCCCAAGAACGTGTCGTAGCCTTCGGGCAGCACGCGCAGAAACTCGTCGGCTTCCGCGGCGCGCGCGGCGGCCTCGATTTCGGCATCCGTCGCATCCGGCCGGCCGTAGCGGATGTTCTCGCGCGCCGACGCGCCGAACAGCACCGTGTCCTGCGGCACGAGGCCGATCAGCTTGCGGACTTGCTCGGGCACGGCGCGCGCAATGTCCACGCCGTCGATCAAGAGGCGCCCAGCCGCGGGGTCGTAGAACCGTAGCAACAGCTGGAACGTGGTGCTCTTGCCGGCACCCGAAGGGCCGACGAACGCCACGGTCTCGCCCGACTCTATCGTCAACGTGAAATCCTCGAGCGCCGCGGCTTCGGGCCGCGACGGATAGCGGAACTTCACGTGCTCGAACTGGATGCGGCCGCGGCTGGGCTCAAGCAGAGGCACCGGCACGGCCGGCGCTTTGATGTTCGGCTCGGCGGACGCGAGCTCGACGAGGCGTTCCATCGCGCCAGCGGCGCGCTGCACTTCGCCCCACATCTCCGACAGCGACGCTGCGGAGACGCCCATGTACCCGGCGTACAGCAGGAACTGACTCAACAGACCAAACGTGAGCGTGCCCGCCAGCACCTGATGCGCGCCGATCCACAGCACGAGCGTGATGGCGCCGAACACGAGCGTCGTCGCGAGCGCCGTGAGCCAACCGCGAATCCGGATGCGCGCAACGGCCACGTTGAACGAATGCGTCACGGCCTCGCTGAAGCGCCGCGTCTGCAACGCCTCGAGCGTGAACGCCTGCACCGTCTGCACCGCGTTGATCGTCTCGGCCGCGAGCGCACTCGCGTCGGCGACGCGATCTTGCGAATCGCGCGAGAGGCGCCGCACGCGCCGGCCGAGCATCAAGAGTGGCCCCACGATCAGCGGCATCAGCACGACGATCATCAACGTCAACATCGGGCTCGTCGCCACGAGCATCACGAGCGAGCCGACGAGCGTCAGCGCCGAACGCAGCGAGATCGAGATGCCGACGCCGGAGATCGATTGCACGAGCGTGGTGTCGGCCGTGAGCCGCGACAGCACCTCGCCGGTGCGCGTGACCTCGAAGAACGTCGGGTCCATGCGAATGACTTTCGCGTACACGGCGTTGCGCATGTCGGCGACGACGCGCTCGCCTAGCCACGACACGAGGTAGAAACGCAGCGCCGCGAACGCGCCGAAGATGACGGCCGCGGCCAGGAACGCGATGAAGTAGCGATTGATCGTGGCCGCGTCGCGCACGGCGAGACCTTCGTCGATCAGGAATCGCAGCGCCACGGGTAATGCGAGCTGCGCAGTTGCCGCGACAAGCAGTGAGCCGAGCGCCACCGCGAGCACGCGCCAATGCGGCGCTAAGTACGGCGCCAGGGCGCGCAGGGGTTTAAGCGATTTGCCCTTCGGGCGGTCGGCGGGGATATCGGTCATCGCGCAAGCGTAGCGGCAACGGCGGCGCCGCAACAGGGGCACATCTGCACGGCAGCCTGGCGTGCGATACTGGATGAGGTCCGGACGATTCGAGCGAAGCGCATGCGCAACATCGGCCTCACGGTTCTGCTGCTGGCGTGCAGCAACATCTTCATGACGTTCGCCTGGTACGCGCATCTGAAAGAGATGGGCCAGCGGCCGTGGGTCATCGCCGCACTCGTGAGCTGGGGAATCGCGTTTTTCGAATACATGCTGCAGGTGCCGGGCAACCGGATTGGGTATACCGAGCTCTCGGTCGGACAACTGAAACTGCTACAGGAAGTCATCACGCTGACGGTGTTCGTGCCGTTCGCGCTGTTCTATCTCAAGGAACCGTTGAAGCTCGACTACCTGTGGGCCGCCGTGTGCGTGCTCGGCGCCGTGTACTTTGTGTTTCGCAGCAAGCTCGCCGGCGCATGAACGAACCTCTCGCCGTCGAACTGATTGCGCTGCGCGAACGCGATCTCACCATGCGCGCCGAGCTCGCGAGCGACGGCTCGCTGTTCGACGGCTATCACCCGCGCATGGAGGCGGTGCACCGCGGGAATGCCGCGCGGCTGCGCGAGATCATCTCCGAGCACGGCTGGCCCGGCACGCCGCTCGTCGGCGCGCGCGGCGCGGAGGCGGCGTTTCTCATTGCACAACACGCGATCGGCGAGCCGCCGTTCATGCGCCGTTGTCGTGAGTTGCTGACATCGGCCGTCGCAGCGGGAGCTGCACCCGCATGGCAGCTCGCCTATCTCGAGGATCGCATCAACACTTTCGAGGACCGCCCGCAGCGCTACGGCACGCAACTGCGACCGGGCACCGACGGCCGCCTCGAGCCCTGCCCGCTCGCCGAGCCTGCGAGCGTCGAACAGCTACGCCGCGACGTCGGCCTGCCGCCGCTCGCCGAGATCCTGGCGAAAGCGCAGCCCGACCCGCCGCGCCCCGGCGATCAGGCCGGGAAGGACGCGACCGGGCTCGAGTGGCGCCGCAAAGTCGGCTGGCTCCCGTAGCGATTGGGTCAGGAAAACGGCGCGGGCCAGCGTCGGCGCTAAACTCGCGGGCGCCTGCACGGCGCCCGCGAGCGTTGACTCTCTAGAAGGTGCGCTTGAAGGTCATCGCCCACTCGCGTGGACGCGACGGTTGACCGTGAATGTAGCCCGCGGCACTCATCAGATCGAACAGCGTCACGTAGTAATACTCGTTCGTGAGGTTCGTTCCCTCGACCGCGAACTGCCACGGATTGTTCGGGGCGCGCCATGTGATGCGTGCGTTCACGAGCGTGTAGGCGGGGATCAGGTTCGTCGCAGCATTGACGGCCTGCGCATACACCTGGTCCGTGTAGCTCGCATCGATGCGCGGCGTGACCGTGCCTTTGTTGCGCAACGAGAACTCGTACTGCAAGCCAAAGCTTGCCTTGGCCTCCGGTGTGTACGGCGCAATCATGCCCTTCGTGACCGCCGAGAGACCCACTCCGATTCTCGTATAGTCGAAACTCAGAGTGCTGTACGAGGCATCGATCGAGAGGTGATCCCCGGGGTGCCACTCGGCCTCGAACTCGACACCCGAGACGTCGGCGTCACCGACGTTGTTTTGGCTCGCGCACGGCGTCTGCTGGCCCAGCGGTGCCCAGGTACAAACGGTCGTCGGCAGCTGGATATCGCTGTAGTTGTTCGAGAAGATCGCCGCGTTCAACCGAACCTTGCCGCCCAACGTGGCCTTCACGCCGAATTCGAGGCTGTCGATCGTCTCGGGCTTGAAGGCATAGAGCTGGCTCGGGAAGAACGGTCGCGCATTGTTGCCGCCGGCTTTGTAACCAGTAGAAATCTGCCCGTAGAGCATCGTGCTCTTGCCGAGGTCGTGCGACAACGCAATGCGGTAGTCCGTGTGGCTGCTCGAGTAGGCGGTGCGCAGCCCATCCAGGCCAAACACACCGCAGTTGACCGGATTGCCGGCCTCCCAGAACCAGAACGTGGTGCAAGCCGAAATCGCCGTTCCGTCCGGGTTGTGCCGGTGGAAGGTGTAGCTCTTCGAGTCCTCCGAGTGCCGCATGCCGAGCGAAAGATCCGTCTTGTCGGTCAGGTGCAGCGCGACATGCGCGTAGGTGGCTTTGTTGGTCGCCGGCACGTCGTCTGGACCGTGCAGAAAGTCGAAGCCAACGTACGGCAGATCGACGCGCGAATCCTCGGCCGTCTGCTGGTCGAGGTAGAACGCACCGAACGTGAGATCGACTTTCTTCAACGAGACTCCCACGCGAATTTCCTGAGTCTTCTGCGTGTGATTCAAGACCTGGAGAAGCTGCTGCACGGTGAGCGGTGAGCCGTCGGTGTCGTCGACGAACGAGTTCTTGTAGGTTCGGTAGGACGTGACTGACAGTAGCGAGACCTTGTCGCTGATCTGCCAATTCAGATTGATCGACGCATCCCACGAATGCAGGCTGTTGACCGGCGTCATCACGTACGGCTTGTATACCGAACTGTCGGCGTTGGGCGTGCCGCCCTGGAAGAGCGGGCTCGGCGTGCTCTTGCCGTCGTCGATGTACGTTGCGTAGTTATGGTACGTACCACCGCTTGCGAAACGGTTGTCGTACGGTACGTCAATGCCGGCGTTGTAGACGCCGTTGTGGTTGTTGTCGAAATAGATCGGCACCGTTCCACCCGCGGTTGGGTCGAACAGCGGGTTGTTGGGCACTGGCGAGGCGAACGGCGGAGTCACAGGCCCGTTCGGCGAAAGCCACGGGAAGTTCGACCCCGCATGGCTCGAGGCAGAGATCAGAACGCCGGGCTGCGACTCCGAATTGTCGTTGACGATGCTCGCTGCAAAGTCGAGTGAGAACTTGTCGCTCGCCTCCCACCGCAATCCGAGACGCCCGGAGGTGTAGGATTGCCCGCCTTCCGTGCCAAGCTCGCAACCAAAGCTCTGTGTATAGGTCGGAATACCCCCCGGCGTTCCATAGCGCGGCGAGTGGTTCGCGCACGCATAGTCGAGCCGGGTGACATAGCCATCCATTGCCTTCGCCACACCCGCGACACGGGCATAGAGCTTGTTCTCAACCAGCGTAAAGCCGGCAGCGCCTTTCAGCTCCGTGCGGTTGAACGCACCCTTCGTCAGCGACACGCTGGCGTCTTCCTTGTCGCCCGGTTTACGGGTGAACAGCTTGATGGCGCCGCCGATGGCGTTGCGGCCGGCCAGTGTCCCTTGCGGGCCGCGCAATACCTCGACGCGATCGAGGTCGAGCAGGTCGAGCAGGTTGCCGGTGATCGTGGAGTAGTAGACGTCGTCCACGTAGATGCCAACGCCGGGCTCGACCGACGGGTTGAAGTCGGTCTGGCCGATACCGCGAATGAACGCTACGAGCGCGCTGCCGAACGAAGAGCCCGCAGGCCGCAGTGACACGTTCGGCGTTTGCGCGGTGATCTGCGCGAGATTGGTCTGGTTGCGCGATTCGAGCATTTCCGCGTTGACCGCCGTGATCGCGATCGGCGTGTCTTGGACGTTCGCCTTACGGAACTCCGCGGTGACGATGATTTCTTCGAGCCCACCGCCACCGGCCTGAGCGAGTACCGCGACAGGTATTGAAGTGACAATGAGTGCAGAAACGAGACACGAGGTCACGCGACGAGAAAGACTCGCAACACCGATTTCCTGCGACATGATGCCCCCCATTGGCAGACCAGAACACCTCGAACAAAGCGCGCCGAAACGGTCAAGCAGAAACCAAGACCGATGCGGTTGCAGTCTAGTTCCAAATGTTCCCGTGTGCGAGACCTAACCGGCGGAAGCGCCGGCGGATATGTGACTCGCCAGTCACCGAAGGTCAGGGGCGCGGCTCGTGGTGAGCGACGAGACCTACGCGCGTTAGCGGACGTGACGAATGTCGGCGGAGTCGCCGAGGGATCTGACATGCGCCAGGAACAACAGTCCCAAGACGGAGGAGTGCCAGTCCGAGTGGCCCGGCCGATCAGGGGCCTCGCCCCAGCCGCCATCGGAATTCTGGCTCGCGATGACGCGATCGAGAAACACATCGTCTACCAAAGCACCTTGCCCCGCCAGATTGAGAAACGCAGCGGCCTCGAGCGTGAGGTCGGTCACCCTCGTCGGGTCGTTGTGGATGATCGCAGCGTTGGCTCTGTAGACGTCGTCGACAAATGCGCGAGGCAACCCCAACGTGCAGCCGTTTTGCTGAATCCAGAACACGGCCAGTAACACGTGCGGGAAATAGTACCCGCCCTGGCTGAAGGCGTTGGTTAGCGCCTCGGAGAAAGAGGCCGGCAGCCCCAGTTGATCGCAATAGAGTGACGAGACGGTGATGCGGTCGGAGGGGTGTACCACCGACTCCCAGTCCTCGGCCCGTACTGGGTTATTGCGATCGGCGACGCGTCGCAACACGCGCCGCAAAGGCGCCTGTTGCGGCTGATCGGCCAGCACGTCGTCGTAGCGTTGCAGCGCGTTAGCGAACTCCTGGATGCCGAAGCGCTTGTGCATCCACGCGAGCCACACCAGCGCGTCCGGTTCGCGTGACCCGTCGAAGAATTCGATGGCGTTCGCAACGGCGGCATGCGGGTCGTGCTTGCTCGGCACGAGCTCGTCGCCTCGAGTGAGGAGAGCCAGTACCAACAGAACCCACAGCAGCCGCATTGAGTCGTCCCGCCGACCGCCGCTCCGTCAGCGGCGGCGCGGCTCGTGGTACGCGTTGTCGAAGTTGTCGTGGTTCGGCATCACGACCTTCGGCAGCGTCGTCGCGTTCATGACGTCGGTTTCGCCGACCACACCGTTCAAGAACAGCACGTACGCGGTCAGCGCGTAGACTTCGTCGGCGGAGAGCGACTGCGGCTGCGGCCACGGCATCGCACGGCGGATGTAGTCGAACAGCGTCGTCGCATACGGCCAGTAGCTGCCGACCGTGCGCACTGGCGCCGCATCGCGCAGCGTGCCATCGCCGCCGACAAGCTGATCGCTCGGCTTGCCCGCGCCTTTCTCGCCGTGGCACGCGATGCACTTCGTGGTGTACACGCTTGCACCCGCGCTCGCGGTGCCGGAACCCTGCGGCAAACCGGCACCGCTCGGGCCGATGCTGAGGTCCCACGCGGCGATGTCCGCCGGCGACACCGGCACGCCGAGATGCGGGCCTTCTTGCGCGACTGCGGCGGCGCTCGCGAGCAGCGCCACCGCGACGGCGATCGGCTTACACGTAGACATTGCCGATCTCCCCCGCTGCCGTGACGTTCCAGCTCTGGATCGCGTTGTAATGGTATCGATAGTTCGGGCCGCGATCGGTCATGAGCTTCGCGCGCGTCGGCTGCACGTTGCCGGCCTCGTCCGTCGCGCGGCTCATCAGTACGCTCGGGCTGCCGTCCCAGCGCCACGGCAAGCGGAAGCGCACCACGGCCTTCGACAGCACGGGCTCATCGAGCTTGGCCTGCGCCCAGCTCTTGCCGCGGTCCGCAGAAACTTCGACGCGGCGAATCTTGCCGGCGCCCGACCACGCCAGACCTGAGATCTGGTACAGCCCCTGCCCCTGCATCTTCTGCGTGCCCGACGGCGAAGTGATGACGGACTTCACGCCCATCGGGAACGTGAACATCTCCGCGCGGCCGTTCGGCAGGAGATCCGTGTACTTCGACGTCTCGTCCTTCGTCATCGTGGGCTCGGCCGTGACTTTGATGCGCCGCAGCCACTTCACGTTCATGTTGCCTTCGTAGCCCGGCAGGAACAGCCGCACCGGGTAGCCGTTCGACGGGCGCAATCGCTCGCCGTTCTGGTACAGCGCGAGGATCGCATCGTCGTAGGCCTTCGCGAGCGGTACGCTGCGGCTCATGCCGGCGGCATCCGCGCCTTCCGCGAGCAACCACTTGCCTTCGGGTTTCACGCCGGCTTCCTGGAGCAGGATCGACAGCGGCACGCCGGTCCAATTCGAGCACGACACCAGGCCGTGCAGCGCACCCGCGCCCTGCTGTGCGGGCTCGGGCGCGTTCATGCCGCCGCTATTGCCCGAGCATTCGAGAAACTGAATGCGCGACACGAGCGGATAACGCGACAGCGCGTCGAGACTGAACACGAGCGGTCGCCCGACGAGCCCGTGAATCAGCACACGGTGTTGCTCGGGGTCGATGTCCGGGATGCCGTTGTGGTGGCGCTCGAAGTGCAGACCGTTCGGCGTGATGATGCCTTCGAGATGCTCGAGCGGCGTGCGCGAGCCGCCGGTACCCGGTGTGGGCGCCGCGCCATTGGCGAGGCGCTGCACCTTCGATTCGAAGTGCGAGCGCTCGCCGTAGCCGCTGGCCGGCGTGCCCGGCGTCTTCATCGTGGCCGGCACTTCGAGCGGCGCCGCGGAAGCATTGCGCGCCGTCAGCAGCGCGACGCCGGTGCCGAGCACCGCGGCGCCCTGCGTCAGGAACAGGCGGCGGTGCAGCAGGCCGTTGCCGGCGACGGGCTCGAGTGCGCTAGAGGTTTGCTCTTTCTTCATTTCACTTTCCTGCGGGTATCGATGGCGCGGGCCCGATGCCTTTGATCTCGACGATGGCCTCGACATCCTTGGCTCCGTCGAAGTGCACGGCGCCGGCCGGGTGGATCATGTAGCTGCCGGGGCCGAGCGGCACGGTCTTGCCTTTATCGCCGTCGGCGCTGGTGCCGGCCCACCACGTGCCGGAGATGACCGTGACGTAGCGATCAGCGGGGTGATAGTGCGGCTTCGACATGACGCCGGGCGCGAACCGCGCGCGCACGATGTAGAAACCCGCCTTCTGCGGATCTCCGTAGATGAACGCGAAGTCCGGGCCTTCGGTGTTGTGCTGCCACACAAGCTCGTCGGGCTTGAGTATCGTGAAGCCTTTCGCGTCGACCGCAGCGAAGCTGCTCGGTACGCTGATTGCGGCTGCGCACGCAAGCGCCGCACCGAGTAGCGATCTCCATCGATAGCCGTTCATACGTCCCCCCGTATGCCGCGCGCGGGCCGCGCAGCGTTTCGGCAACGCTACTCGCCCGCCCCTATCGTGGCAAGGTGGGCTACTTGCGCGTGAGGCTCGTGTAAGAGCGGTTCAGGAAGCTCGCGGGGTCGCCCTTCTTCTTGTCCCAGTCCGACGTCAGGCGCGCGGCCGTGACCTGCTGCAACGTGGCGCCGCTGTCGATCAGGGCCTTCATACGATCGCGAATCGTCGTCAGCATCGCCACATAGTCGGCCAGGTCCTGGTACTTGGCGACCGGCCCGTGGCCCGGCACCACGATGTAGTCCGAGTCGATCTGCTGGAGCACCTTCGAGCTGAACTCGATCACGCCGTTCAGGCTACCGCCGTTGTCGGCGTCGATGAAGGGATAGCCCGCGTTGTTGTAGACGTCGCCCATGTGGACCGTCTTGTGGTCGCGGAACACGACGGCCGTATCGCCGGTCGTGTGCGCCGGACCGAAGTGCAGCAGGTCGATGCGCTCGCCGTTGAAATGGAAACGCATCGAGTTGTCGTAAGTGATCACGGGCAGCGCGGTCTCGGGATACTTCGGCTGCTCGCGCTTCGCCGTCACGAGATTGATCACGTTGTTCTTCAGCAGCATCTCACGCGACTTCTCGTTCGCCACGATCCACGTGCCGTCGGGCCCGAGCACCGGTGTTGCCGTCGGAGTGATCGAAGTGCCAGTGCGTGTTGATCACGAAGTCGATCTTGCCGCCGCCGAGCTCGCCGATCTTGGCTTTGTACTTCGGCACCATCTGCGGGAACTGGCCGTCGACGATCAACGTGCCGTTGCTGCCGATCGACACGATGATGTTGCCGCCCACGCCGAACAGCACGTGGAAATTGTCGGCGAGCTTCTGCGTCGTGATGGGCGTGGTCTTAAGCTGCTCGGCCAGATTGTCGAGCTGTGCGAACGCCGGCGCCGCACCGACCAGTGCCGCACCCACGAATAACGGGCGAACGAAGGACTTCATGGAACCCCCTGGCGATTAAACCTTGCGAACCTTCTCGGGCAGATGCGTGTCGGCCGAGCGGATGATGGCTTCTGTCACGGCCGCGCCGTGCACCATCTCGTCGGTCGGGATCAGGAACTTCTCCTTGCCCTGCGCAGCGCGCGCGAACGCTTCGAGCGTGGCGCGCGTGACGTCGAGGCCCTCGGCCTGCCACACCTTCGCCGGGCCCGCGATGGGCTTGAAGGTGCAGGTGCCGAACAGGCGTGTGCGGCGCTCTTCCGACGCGGCGCCGGCGACGTGCGTCATGCCCTCTAGCCGCACGAAGCCCTTCGACCCGTAGACCTGGAAGCTGAAGCCACCGCCCGTGGCCGTCATCGTGCCGAGATAGCCGGACATGCCTTCCTTCATGCGGAACAGGATCGACGTGGTGTCGTCGGCGTCGACCGTGACGGCGCGCCGGAAACTTTGGCAGTACACCTCGTCGATCGGACCGCAGAGA
>CAVVIC010000005.1:0-48926 GCA_963748045.1 uncultured Gammaproteobacteria bacterium | reverse complement strand
TGAAAATGAGACGTCCCGACACCGCTCCGGGATCGAGTGTGCGAATAAGCTCGCCGAGTACGATCGGGCCCTCGTACTCGTCGCCGTGATTGCCGCCTTCAAGAATGATCGTCGGGACCCGTCCATTGCTGATCACAGCAATGGGCACAGGGATGACGCCCCAAGCGTCGTCGTGTACGGAATGAGGAACTTGAATGAATCCGGTCTGTTTGCCGAACTTGTCGAAGTCAACCGTGGCGCGCAGCATTGTTTTCGGTTGCAAAGTCGCGACGACGCCATCGATCATAGCCCTGACCTCTTATGCTCCGATAGACGTCACACCGACTGTGCAGGCCTTCCAATCAATATGACAAATCTGCTCGCATTGTCGAAAAAGGCGCACTCCTCTCTCGCAGAGAGCTCGCGGCTGACTGTCTTCAAGGGCCTTGTCACGCGAACGGTAGCGCGTATCCGGTAGACGGGTAAGATGGCGCATGACCATCTCGTTTGCTCGCCACCGGTTTCCTCGTGAGGGCATTGTCATGTCTGGACGTATATGGACCCCGCCCGATTGCAACCGGGTTTGGCGAACTCTGGTTCAAGGGTCACAACTGCTGACGTATATCCGGCTTCCTTATGCGGCTTGATTGATCATCGCCGCGAGCCACGATGGATTTTCGCGCGCTTCCACCTCAACGGCGCCAAGGCATTGGCCGAAGCCATGCCGGTCCAGACACCAGGTTCGGGAAGCGACGGAGTGACCGTTTCGCCATCTTCCGCCAATCGATTGCAATTGCCAGGTGAGACCTATTGATCCTTTCGCTTAGGATTTGCTTTCAGGCTGCGCCAACCGAAAGACTGGCGTCATAGACGCTGTCGCTGCTGAGCAAGCTCCAGGCGATCCGCGCATTCTTGTTCGCGAGCGCGACGGCGACAATGTTGGGGTGTCGCCGCTGCCGCATCTTGCCTAGCCACAGGCTTCTGGGATCCTGCTTGTCGCGAACCCGCCCGAGCGCCGCGCGAGCGCCGTGGATCAGCAAAGTGCGCAGATAGCGGTCTCCACGTTTGCTGATGCCGAACAATCTGGCGCGGCCTCCGCTCGATCGCTGCTTGGGCACAAGGCCAAGCCAGGCCGCAAACTGACGCCCGTTCTTGAAGGAGCTTCGGTCGCCGACCGCAGCGACCAGCGCTGTCGCCGTCACCGGGCCGATCCCTTCGACCTTGCCGAGACGCTGGCAGATCTCGCTATTGCGATAGAGCTCTCGGATCCTTCGGTCGTAACCCGCAATCCGCGCATCCAGTTCGGTCAGTTCTTCCCGCAGCTCTCCCATAAGCGCGCGAACAAGGGGATTGAGAGCGCGGTCCTCATTGTCGCCGACGATCCTCGCCAGAGCTCGCCGCAGATTGCCGATGTCCTTTGCAACGACAATGCCGTGCTCCCCGAGAAGACCGCGGACCTGATTGACGAGCCTGACGCGATCAGCAACCAGGCGACTGCGAATCCGATGAACCGCTTGCACCGCCAGCTGTTCGGCGGACTTGACGGGCACGAAGCGCATGTTCGGTCGGCCGACCGCCTCGCAGATAGCCTCCGCGTCATTCCGATCGTTCTTGTTGGACTTCACGTAGGGCGTGACGAACTGTGGACTGATCAGTCGGACATCGTGACCAAGTTCAGAAATCGCCTTCGCCCAAAAGTGTGCGCCGTTCGAGGCCTCCATGCCGACAAGGCACGGCGGCAGGTTTGCGAAAAACGCTGACACTGCGTGACGACGAAGCGTCTTGCGCAGGACCGTCTTTCCATGAGCGTCGACGCCGTGAATCTCGAAGACATATTTCGCCAGGTCCAAACCAATGCGAGCGATCTGCATGACCGTTCTCCCTCGATGCAGTTGACGGCCGATCGTAACCCGCGCCGGGAGGGCGGGGTCCATACCATTGTCGCCCGCTGATCAAGGGCTATTTTCGGCGTTGCGCTGGTCGTGGGTGCGGTCATGTCTTCGGCCTTGTTGCGCGGAGAATAGAATCCGCTGGCCCTGATGTTGTCCGCTGATCCGTTGCCCCGATCACGTCGGCGCGCTTGACTGCGCAGACAATGCCACGGGCTTCAGGATCAATCCGCTTTCCTGCGCATCACCTCATGGTCACCCTCGACTCCTGTGCCGCCTTGGCTCTTAGTGAGCCTCGGCCGCGAACCCAGCCGACGCTCCTTACGCCGGAATTTCCCGATAGACCGTCTTGCCGCGCAGGATCGCGAAGGCGATGCGCGCCATCTTGTTGGCAAGCGCCACGGCGACAAGCTTGAAGGGCTTCTTCTCGATCAGCTTCTTCGCCCACATCCGCAGCGGGTCGGTGTGGGGCTTGCGGTGAAACAGCACCGCATGCGCGCCCTGGCTTCGCCGCTTGCCGTTCGCGCGGTGCGGCCGCAGTGGGCGCTGCTCCGGCCTGCGCCGGCGCGTGCGGTGAGCGCAGGTACACGCCGATCGCCACGAGCAGTCCCAATCCTAAGCCAAACAACATCCACACCCAACCGGGTGCGGGCTCGCGGTGACGGGAGTTCTGCGGGCGGCGCGCCATGGGTGCGAATCGGGAGAGAACTGCCGCGGATTCTACCCGATGCGCGCGACGCCCGGCGGCGCGTCGTCAGATCTCGAGCGGATCGATGTCGACGCTCCAGCGCACGCGCCTCGCTTCAGCGGACCTCCGAATCGCGAGCAGCACGCGGTCGACGAGCCGGTGCAACGCCGCGCGCTGTGCGCTGCGAAACAAGCAGCTGCACGCGGTAGCGGCCGTCCTTGCGCTCCATCGTCTGCGCCGCGGGGCCGAGCACCGTAACCGCGCCGTCGGCGTCGCTCTCGCTGGCCAAGAGCGCGCACGCGTTCGAGCAACGCGAACGCGGGCTCGCGTTGCGCGGCTTCGGCATGCCAAATCGCAAGATGCGCGAACGGCGGCCAATGCGCTTCGCGGCGTTCGGCCAGCGCGAGCGTCGCGAACGCGCCATAGTCGCGTGTCAGGAGGCACGTCAACAGCGGGTGATCGGGGTAGTGCGTCTGGATCACGACTTCGCCCGGTCGATCCGCGCGGCCCGCACGCCCCGCGACCTGGAGTATCGTCTGCGCGAGCCGCTCGTGACTGCGCGGATCGGTGCCGAACAGGCCCTGGTCGGCGTTCAGCACGCCGACCAGCGTCACGCGCGGGAAGTCGTGCCCTTTCGTCAGCATTTGCGTGCCGACGAGGATCTGCACGTTGCCGGCTGCGACATCGGCGAGCACGGCATCCAGTGCGCCCTTGCGGCTCGTGCTGTCGCGGTCGAGCCGTGCGATGCGCGCCGCGGGGAACAGTGCCGCGAGCTCCTCGCCGACGCGTTGCGTGCCGGCGCCGACGGCAACGCGCTCACTGCCGCAACGCGTGCAGGCCCACTCGAGTGGCCGCGAGGCGCCGCAGTGATGGCAGCGGACCTCGCGCGCGCGCGCGTGCACCGTCATACGCGCGTCGCAACGCGTGCACTGTTCCGTGTCCTTGCAGCCCGGGCAAAACAGCGTCGGTGCGAAGCCGCGGCGGTTCAGGAACAGCAGCACCTGGTTGCCGGCCTTCAAGTGCTGATCGATCGCGGCCACGAGCGGTGTGGAGAGCCCTTGGCGGCTCGCGTGCCGGTTCAGATCGACGATCCTCATGCGCGGCTGGCCCGCGGCACCGATGCGCCGCGGCAAATCGAGCTTGCGATAGCGGCCCGCGAGTGCGTTGTGAAACGTCTCGAGCGACGGTGTCGCGGAGCCGAGCACCACGGGCACGTTCAGGCGCTGCGCGCGCACGACCGCGAGATCGCGTGCCGAATATCGAAAGCCGGTCTGCTGTTTGTACGAGGGATCGTGCTCCTCGTCGACGATGATCAGACCCGCGGCCGGCAGCGGTGCGAACACCGCGGATCGAGTACCGACGACGAGCTTCGCCTGCTGCCGATATGCCCGTCGCCACGCGTCGAAGCGCTCGCGCTCGGTCAGTGCGGAGTGCAGGATCGCGAGCTCGCCGCCGAAGCGGGCGCGGAGGCGGCCGACGAGCTGCGGTGTGAGCCCGATCTCCGGCACGAGCAACAACGTCTGGCGCTGCGCCGCGAGCGCGGCGCCGATCAGTCGCAGGTAGACCTCGGTCTTGCCGCTGCCCGTGACGCCGTGCAGCAGATAGCTGCGGAATCCGCCGCCTGCGCGATCGTCGCTGCCGATCGCATCGAGCACGCTGCGCTGATCGGCGGTGAGCTCGGGCAACGTCGCAGGTAGCGTGGCCGAGGTCGGGGCGTCGAGGGCTGTGCGCGGCGCGCCTGCCTCGATCCAACCTTTGGCGGCGAGCCGCTCGAGCGTGCCGGTCGCAATGTCGCGCTCGCGCAGCTCGCCGACTGCGAGCGGACCGGCCTGCAGTGCTGCGAGCGTCTTGGCTTGTTGGCGCGCGTTGCGGCTCAAGCGGTCCGGTGATTGCTCTCGGCCCAGTACCGTGAGTTGCCAGGTCGGCTCGGGCGGCTCGTCGAGCGCGCGGCCTTCGCGCAGCAGACCGGGAAGCGCGTGACTCAACACCGCGCCGAGCGGGTGGTGATAGTAGTCAGCCGCCCACCGCAGCGTTTGCAGCAACTCGGCGCCGATCGTCGGCGCGGCATCGAGCACGCTGCGAATCGCTTTCAGCTTTTCCGTAGGCAGCGGCGAACTCGCGGGGTGATCGACCACGATGCCGATCCGTTCACCGCGCCCAAACGGCACGAGCACGCGACTGCCCGGCGCCGGCAGCGGACCATCGTCCGCCGGCAGATAGTCGAAGCCTTCGGCCAGCGGCACGGGCACGGCCACCTGAACGAGTCGTTGAGTCACCACGCGGCCATTCTCTCTTCGTTTCCGTCCCGACGGCACTGCGGCGCGCTCGTCGAGGGGTCGTCCCCGCGAGGCCCCCATCGAAGGCCCGCCGCTCACTTGGCACACGCTCAAATTCGCCCCAATGTCATATGCATCAGCCGGTTACGAGAGCCATCGCTGGCGCGGGCGTGTCAACCGCGCGCCGCGGCGCCCGTTGTTAGCAGAGGGACCCAAGGGTAGAGACTGCAGCACAGCAGGCCGGCGCGGGTTCGCAGGCCACGGAGCGGCTTAAGATGGGGCTAGCACTGGTAACCGCCCACGAAGAGACAGGCCTCGATAGGGAGGGCGCGCTGGATTCGGGTGTTGCAATCGAGGCGTTTCTGCGTGAAGTAGAGACACGTGCGTATCGAATCGCGCTTGCTGAATGTGCGCGATCGCGATGAGGCGCTCGACATTGTTCAGGATGCAATGATCCGGCTCGTGCGCCGCTACTCGCAGCGACCGAGCACGGAATGGCGTCCGCTGTTCTACCGAATCCTGCAAAACCGGATTCGAGACGTGCAGCGGCGGCGTAGCGTGCGCTCGCGCGTGATGAGCTTCTTCGGCGGCGTGGCGTCGGACGACGAGCAGGATCCGCTGCTCGCGGCGCCGGGGCCGGAGAGCGACAACCCGCTCGAGCGGGTCGCGGCCGGCGATGCGATGCAGGCGCTCGAGCAGGCGCTGCTGACGCTGCCGCCGCGCCAGCGCGAAGCGTTCGTGCTGCGCAACTTCGAAGGTCTCGACGTATTGCAGACGGCCGCGGCCATGAAGTGCACCGAAGGCAGCGTAAAGACCCACTACTCGCGCGCCGTGCACAAGCTGCGCGTGTTGTTGAAAGAACACGGCGAGGAGCACTTGGATGAGTGATGACAAGTTGGTGCGCGACGGGTTCGAGCAGCGCACGAAGCAGTTGTTCGACGACGGCGTAGCGGGCCTCGATGCGGCGACGCGTTCGCGGCTCACGCGTGCGCGCCACCGGGCGCTCGAGGAGCTTCAGCCTTCGAAAGCGCGCTGGCGCTGGTCGTTCGCGCCGGCCGGCGGTGTGGCGGTGGCCGCGGCGTTGGCCGTACTGCTGTTCGTGCAGCCGCGGCCGCAGACCGATGCGGGACTCCAGGCTTCGTCGCTCGGTGACCTCGAGATTCTGTTCAGCGAGGAAGATTTGCAGATGCTCGATGAAGATATCGAGTTCTACGGCTGGCTCGAGGAGCAGCCCGAGCTGAAGGGCGGCGACAGCGTCGGCTGATGCGGAAAGTCGCCGCAACGTTGTGCGTCGTCGGCGGGCTGTGGTTCGCCCGTGCGGGCCACGCGCAGGACGCGAAGCCGGCGCCGACACCGGCGAAACCGCCCGCGACGCCGGACCTCGACTTTCTCGAGTATCTCGGTGCGTGGCAGGAGAACGACGAAGAGTGGCTCGTCAGCGAGCAATGGCAGAAGGATCGCGTGGGCGCCGAACGCAAGCGTGCCGCCGATAAAGCCGACGGGAAGAAACCCGGGCAGGCGAGGAATGACGGCGATGAAAGCAAATAGGATCGTTGCACTCTGCATCGCGCTGTTCGCGTTCGCGGGCGCGGTTCAGGCTCAAGGCGTGGCCTGGGAAAGCCTGACGCCGGGGCAGCGCCAGGTGCTCGCGCCGTACGCGCAACGGTGGAATGACTTGGAACCCGCGCGGCAACAGCAGATCGCCCGCGGCGCACAGCGTTGGCTCGAGATGAATCGCGGCGACAGAGGGCAGGCCCGGGACCGATTCGAGCTCTGGCGCAACATGAACGACGAGCAGCGCGCGGCCGCGCGAGCGCGCTATCAACAGTTTCGTGCGCTGCCGCCAGAGGAGCGGCAGCGGCTCGTACAAACGTATCGCCAGTTTCGGCAACTGCCGCCGGAACAGAGGCGCGATTTGCGGGAACGGTTCCGCGACCTGACGCCCGAGGAACGCGCCACGTTACGCCAACGGCGGCTCGAGCAGGGGCCGGGGTTGCCGCGCCAGCCGTTCCCGCAACGCGCGCCACAACGGGGGCCGCAGCGGGGGCGCTAGGCCGAGCTACAGGGTTTTGACGGCTTGCACGAGCTCGGCGGCTTTCGCCTGGCCGTCGCCGTACAGCAAGCGTGTGTTGTCGAGGTAGAACAGCGCGTTCTCTACGCCTGAGAAGCCGGTGCCCTGGCCGCGCTTGATCACGATGACGTTCTTGGCCTTGTCGGCATTCAAGATGGGCATGCCGTAGATCGGGCTCGACTTTTCAGTGCGCGCCGTCGGGTTCACAACGTCGTTCGCGCCGATCACGAGCGCGACGTCGGCGGTTTCGAACTCGGCGTTGATCTCGCCCTCGTCGTAGATCAGGTCGTACGGCACGCCGGCTTCGGCCAGCAGTACGTTCATGTGGCCCGGCATGCGGCCGGCGACCGGGTGGATCGCAAACTTCACGGCTACGCCGCGCGCGATCAGCGCCTGACACAACTCCCACACCTTGTGCTGCGCCTGCGCGACGGCCATGCCGTAACCCGGCACGACGATCACCTTCTGGGAGAAGCCGAGCATCACGGCCACGTCGGCCGTGTCGATGGCCTTCAGCGCACCGGCGGGGCCGCCGCTAGTGCTGGTGGCCGCCGTTTCGCCGAAGCCGCTGAACAGCACGTTCGCGAGCGAGCGGTTCATGGCCTTCGCCATCAATTGCGTGAGCAGCGTGCCGGCCGAGCCGACGACGGTGCCCGCGATGATCATCGCCGCGTTGTCGAGCACGAAGCCTTCGAACGCGACGGCGAGTCCCGTTAGCGCGTTGTACAGCGAGATCACGACCGGCATGTCGGCGCCGCCGATCGGCAGCGTCATCGTGAGGCCGAGCAACAACGCGAGCACGAACAGCAGTGTGACGTGCCCCTGCAAACCACCGCTGCCGTGCACCACGAGGATGGCGCCCACGACGAGCGTCGCCGCGAGGACCACGAGGTTCACGTAGTTGAAGCCGGGGAATCGGACGCTGCGCTTGATGAGCCCTTGCAGCTTGCCGAACGCGATCAGGCTGCCGGAAAACGACACCGCGCCGATGATGCCGCCGAGGACGCCGAGCGTAAGCTGGGCCGCGCCGTGTGCTTCGCCGCTGAAGAGCTCGACGGCGGCAATCGCGCCGGCCGCGCCACCGCCCATGCCGTTGTACAGCGCGATCATCTGCGGCATGTCCGTCATCGCGACGCGCCGCCCGGTGACCCACGCGACGATGCCGCCGATCGCGATCGCGACGGTCATGAGCCCGTAGTTCTCCATGCCGGGCGTCAGGAACGTGATGAGCGTGGCCACGACCATGCCAACGCCGGCCCACACGATGCCGCCGCGCGCGGTGACCGGCGAGCTCATGCGCTTCAAGCCGAGGATGAACAGCGCGGCGGCCACGAAGTAGCTCGCCTGAACGATAGCTGCGGCTCCGATTGCCATCAGTGCTTCGCCTTCGGCGCGGGTTTGCTGCTCTTGAACATCTCGAGCATGCGTTCGGTGACGGCGTAGCCGCCAACTGCATTACCGGCTGCGAGCACGACGCCGATGAACGCGATGGTGAGCTCGAGCGTGCCATGTGCACGACCCATGGCCACCATCGCGCCGACGAGCACGATGCCGTGCACGAAGTTCGAACCCGACATCAGCGGCGTGTGCAGGATCACCGGCACACGCGCGATGACTTCGTAGCCCGTGAACGCGGCCAGCATGAAGATATAGAGAGCGATGAAGCCGTCGATCATGATCCGCCCGCTATGCGCTGGAAAGTAGTTTCGCCGTGCCGGCGTGCTTGACCTGCCCGTCGTGCGTCAGCGCGGATTGCGCGAACACCTCGTCCTGCCAGTCGATCGCGAGCGTGCCGTTCTTGATGGCCGGCTGCAGGAAGTTCAGAAGATTGCGCGCATACATCTGGCTCGCGTGCCGCGCGAGCTCTGAAGGCAGGTTGCGCGGCCCCAGGATCTTCACGCCGTTCGGCGTGACCACGGTCTCGCCGGCCACCGTCAGCTCGCAGTTGCCGCCGCTCTCCGCGGCGAGGTCGACGATTACGGCGCCGGCGCTCATGGCGTCGACGGCCGTTTTCGAGATGATGCGCGGAGCCACGCGGCCCGGGATCGCGGCCGTGCTGATCACGATGTCGGCCTTCGCGATGTGCCCGTCGAGGATCGCCTGCTGTTTCGCTTTTTCTTCGGCTGTGAGCTCGCGTGCGTAACCGCCCGTGCCTTCGGCCGCGACACCCGTATCGACGAACTTTGCGCCGAGCGACTGAATCTGTTCCTTGGTGGCCGCGCGCACGTCGTAGGCCTCGACGATCGCGCCGAGCCGCCGCGACGTGGCGATGGCCTGTAGCCCTGCGACGCCGGCGCCGATCACGAGCACCTTCGCCGGCCGAATCGTGCCGGCCGCGGTCGTCAACATCGGCAGGAATTTGTCGAGTGCGTTCGCCGCGAGCAGCGCGGCTTTGTAGCCGGCCACCGCCGCCTGCGACGACAGCGCGTCCATCGATTGGGCGCGCGAGATACGCGGAATGAATTCGACGGCGAAGCTCGTTATGCGCTTGTCACGCAATCGGCGGACCATGTCGAGCTCACGATGGGCCTGCATGAAGCCGACGACGACGGTGCCTGGCGCAAGCGCGTCGATCTCGGCAGAGTGTCGGCGGCTGAACCTTCAGCAGCACGTTCGCTAGCCCAAGCACCTCCGCCGAGCCAGGGGTGAGCTGTGCGCCTTTGTAGGCCTCGTCGCCGAAATGGCTGCGCTCGCCCGCGCCACGCTGCAGCGCGAGCGTTGCACCCAATTCGACGAACTTGGCGGCGACGTCCGGTGTCAGCGCAACGCGAGCTTCTTGGGCCGAGGTTTCCTTAAGCACGCCGATACAAACCGGCATTCAAGAACTCCGTCGTGGATGTTGATGTCCACTGTGCGTTGCAGTCTGGCAACGCCGACAAGCAGCCGCAGTGATCCGTTTCGCAGTTCGATGATGGCACAAAGGTCGTGGGCTAGGCCATTGAATATTCCCGGAGTCTCGGAGACACTTGAGGCGTACTTAGCGGGTTCGTTGGTGTCTTCGATGTACGGCCAATTGCACGCGCTCAGCCAAGAAGTCCTGCGCACAGATGTCGCGGGGATGCCACTCGAGTGGATCGACTACCGCGTGGCCGCCACGCTGTATCACAGCGGTCAGGTTGCGTACGCGTGCGGATCGACTTTGTATCGCATCCACGGTGGCTACAGCGCGAAGTCCGGCGAACGCAGCATCATCGAGGTCAACTCGATCATCGCGACGCACGGCGATACGCATACGCTCGAGCGCAATCGAGAGCGCTACACCCCGCCACTGAACAATCGCACGCTGTTCCGGCGTGATGCGAACGTCTGCATGTACTGCGGTCAGCAGTTTCGCGTCGGCGAGCTCACTCGCGACCACATCACACCGATCAGTCGCGGCGGGCGCGACGTGTGGACCAACGTCGTCACGGCCTGCCGGCGCTGCAACAACCACAAAGGCGGTCGCACCGCCGGAAGAGGCGCGGCTGCAGCTCGTGGCCGTGCCGTTCACGCCCACGTACGCGGAGTACATTTACCTGAAGGGTCGTCGTGTGCTCGCGGACCAGATGCAGTACCTGCTCACGCACTTCCCGCGCAGCAGCCCGTTGCATGCGCGGCTCACCGACGCGTTGGCCGAGGTCAACCGCCGTCGCGCCTAGGCGTCTGCGCGTCGCCGCGCAGCTCCGCCCCTACTGAGCGCCGCTCTCGAACAGATAGATCGCGGTCCCCTCGGGCGCCGTCAGCATTGCCGAGGCCTGCGCTTTGTCGGCGATCGGGCTGCCGGCTCGGGCCGTGATGCCCTTCGCGCCGAGATATGCGAGCCGCGCATCGAGATGCGGCGACCGGAACGACAGCCCCGGCCGAAAGTGCGTTTCGTGCAGACCGATGGTGAGACCGTGCCCCATGAGGCGCTCCCACGGATGCGGCGCCGTGCCGCTGCTCGTGGGCTCGAAACCGAGTGAGCGCCAGAACTCGCGCGACCTCTGCAGCGACTCCGTCGGCAGGCTGTACTCGAGGAAGTCGCCGCACGCCGCGACGTTCTGCCGGTTCCAGTCCCCGGGCGGGAACGTGCGCGCTTCGAGCAGCGCGATCGGGTGCCCCGCGGGATCCGCGAAGCCGACGCGGTTGAACTCGTTGTCGGCGAGGTGCGCGTACGCAAGCTCGATGTCGAGCCGGCGCAGCGCTCGCACGTAGTCGCGGAGTCTCGGCCGCACGAATGTCAGCGACGCCCCGTCCTGCTCGCGCTCGTGGAGTCCGATCGTGACGGTGCCGTCGAACAGCACGAGATACGGGTCCGGCAACGAATCGCTGACCGGCAGGCTCGTGAAGCCGAGCGCGCGATAGAACTCGAACGACGCGGCCAACGGCTGCGCCGCGATCGACAACTCGAGAAACTGCCCGACCATCGTTGCCGAGTACCTCGACGGGACTCACGGCTGCAATTCTGGCAGACTTGCGGCCGCTTCGTCGCCACGCGACGCCGTTCATTACAACGCTTAAGACACTTCCCGCGTGATCGCTCAAGTCGCTGCCGTGCTGCTGCCGGTGTTCTGCATCGCGGGGCTCGGTTATGTCTGGCGCCTGTCCGGCGTGCCCTTCGATCTCCCGTTCGTCACGCGCGTGATCATGTACGTCGCGGGGCCGTGTCTCGTCTTCGACAGCCTGTCGAAGCTCACGCTGCCGCTCGCGGAGTTTGGCGCGATGGTCGGCGCGACGATCGCGCTGACGCTCGGCGTGGCGTTCGTCGCGTTCGTGCTGCTGAAAGCGTTGCGGCTGCCGCTGCCGTCGTTCCTGCCGGCGCTGACGCTCGGCAACACGGGCAATCTCGGTCTTCCGCTGTGCCTGTTCGCGTTCGGAGAGCAGGGGCTCGGACTGGCTGTTGCGGTGTACGTGACGAACTCCGTCTTGCAGTTCACGTTCGTGCCGCTGCTTGCAGACACGGGTGTCGGTCGTGCGCACGGTGCTCACGACGCCGATCATCTACGGCCTGCTCGCGGGCCTCGGCGTGCTGTTGACCGGCGTGCACGTGCCCGAGTGGCTCGCGGACACCACGAGCACGCTCGGCGGCGTGCTGATCCCGCTGATGCTGATGGCGCTCGGGCACACGATCGGCGGGCTGCGCGCGCACAATCTGCCGCGCGCGTTCGGGCTCGGCACGGCGCGGCTCGTGATCGCGTTCGTGGTGGCGGTCAGCGTCAGCAAGCTGCTCGGGCTGACGGGTGTCGCGCGCGGCGTGCTCGTGCTCCAGGGCGCGATGCCGGCCGCCGTCTTCTCGTATCTCTTCGCCGCGCGCTACGAGCGCGACGCGGACGACATCGCCGGCATCGTCCTCGTCTCCACCCTGCTCGGCGCCGCACTGCTGCCGTTCCTCGTCTCCTACGCCCTCTGGCTCAGCCACTGACGCGTATGGCACACCGGCGCCACGATTGGCACCGTCTTCAACGCGGGCTCGCGCCGAGCCACAAGCGGAGCGGCGCGTTAGGTGGCTTCGAGGATGGCGGTGACGCCCATGCCGCCGGCGGTGCAGACGGAGATCAGGCCGCGGCCGCGGCCGCGCTCGCGCAGGAGTTTGGCGAGTGTCGCGACGAGGCGCGTGCCGGTGGCTGCGAACGGATGGCCGACGGCTACGCTGCCGCCCTTCACGTTCAGCTTGCTGCGATCGATCGGGCCAAGCGCACGGTCGCGCCCCAACCGCTCGCGGCAGAACTTGTCGGACTCCCACGCCTTCAGCGTCGAGAGCGTCTGCGAAGCGAACGCCTCGTGAATCTCGTAGTAGTCGAAGTCCTGCAGCGACAGGTTCGCTTCCGCCAGCATCGCGGAGACCGCGTACGCCGGCGCCATCAGCAGCCCTTCGCCGCCGACGAAATCGACCGCCGCTTCGCGTGCGTACGTGAGGTACGCGGAGATCGGCAGCGAGCGTTCGCGCGCCCACTGCTCGGAACTGAGCAACACGCCCGATGCGCCGTCGGTCAGCGGCGTGCTGTTGCCCGCCGTCATCGTGCCGCTGCCGCTGCGGTCGAACACCGGCTTTAGCTTCGCGAGTTTCTCGAGGCTCGTGTCCGTGCGCACGTTGTTGTCGCGCTTCACGCCGAGGTACTCGACGAGGAGGTCGTCGTAGAAGCCTTCGGCGTACGCCTTCGCCGCGTTCTGATGGCTCGCGAGCGTGAGCTTGTCCTGCTCCTCGCGCGAGATCTGCCACTGCTTCGTCGTGATCTCCATGCTCTGACCCATCGAGAGCCCCGTTCGCGGCTCGACGACCTCTGGTAGCACGGGCTTGAAGTGGCTCGGCCGCAGCTTGAGCCACGGCTTCAGGCGTTGCATCAACGTGCGGCCGCGCGCGCTCTCGAAGCAGCAGCTGGCGGTAGGCTTCCGTGTACACGATCGGGATGTCGCTGATGGTGTCGGTGCCGCCCGCGATGCCGGACGTCGATGAGGCCGGTCGAGATCTTCGTCGCGATCAGGATCGTGGCGGTCAGGCTCGTGCCGCACGCGCGTTGCACGTCGAACGCGGGCGTCTGCGGCGCGAGGCCCGACGACAGCGTCGACTCGCGCGCGAGGTTGTAGTCGCGAGAGTGCTTGATCACGGCGCCGAGCGATACGTCGCCGAGCGTCTGGCCTTCGAGCCCGTAACGCTTCACGAGCCCCTGCAGCACCGCCGTCATCATGTCCTGGTTCGAAGCGCGCGCGTACGCCGTGTGCGCGCGGCAGAACGGTATGCGCACGCCGCCGATGATGGCGACGCGACGGGCTGGCTGATTCCGCATCAATATGCTCCGGCCGAATGCGAGTAGCGAAGTATAAACGCGCCATCGCTCGCCGTGATGGGGTACCGCGTCGTGTTTTGGTTCCGGCACACGCACTAAAATGCGGCGATGGCAACGCACGGGTCGCCGCACCGTCGGGGCAAGGCCCGGACTTGGGTCCGTGAAGGATGGCGGCGATTGGCGCATCATTGGCGCGCGTGCATCGCGCGGACGGAGAGTGACATGCGGCGTTTGATGGCAATGTGCGTGCTCGCGGGTCTTCTGGCGCAGCCAGCCAGCGATGGCGGCCAAGAAGCCGCCGATCGTGCCGCCGCGCATCACGGTAGAGACCGTCGCCGCGCTGCCGTCCTCCTCACCGCAGCGCTTCCGCGTCACGCTGCGCATCGACAACCTGAACACCGAGCCGGTGACGGTCAAGGCGATCGAGTTCAAGCTCAAGCTCGCGAGCGAAGGCATCATCGACGGCGACTCCTACGGGTTGTTGGTCGGTGGGCGCGCTCGAACAGCAGACCGTCACGCTCGATCTGCACAGCGACATCGTGTCGTCGTTGTCGCGGCTGCAGGCGTTCACACGCGGTCCGACCCACCTGTTGCCGTACGAGATCTACGGCAAAGTCACGATCGATCGCCGCCCGAAGTCCAAGGGCGAGATGCCGTTCACCTCGAGCGGCGACGTGCCGCTGACGACGATCGCCGACCGCTAAGCCGCGGCCGTGTCGCTGCGGCTTCAACTGCTGCTGTTCGGCCTCTTGACGCTCGTCCTGCCGTGGACGGGCCTGCGCTACGTGCGCGAGATGGAAGGCGCGTTGCGCGGCGGCCTCGAGCAGTCGCTGCAGGGCAGGGCGACGACCGTCGCGGCCGCGCTCGAAGAGCAGAACCTGCCGCTCTGCAGCGCGCCGCCGTGCACGGCGGACGACACCGTGCGCGGCACGACGATCTACGCCGCGCCGCTCGCCGTCGAGCCGAGTCTCGACGGCGTGCGCGACGACTGGAATAGCGGTGACGCCGCGATCGAGATCGGCGACGGCGGCTCGCCTGTACGCCGGCGTCTACGGCCGGTTCGTGTATCTGTTCGTCACGGTCGCGGATCGCGACCTCGTGTATCAACGCTTGCCGGGCCAGAGGCCGTATGGCGATCGGGTCGCGCTCGCGCTCGAGCCGACGCCGGGCACGTTGCGTTGGCTGCTGCTGAACACCTCGGCACCCGGCGCGTTTCGCGCGCAGGAGACGAGCCCCGACCGGTTCGAGCCCACCGAGGCCTACGACGCGCGCGTGATCGGTGCGTGGCAGGAGACCGCGACGGGTTACGCGCTCGAGGTGCGAGTGCCGCTGAACCTCGTCGGCGCGGCGCTCGGCGTCGGCATCATCGACGTCGATCGCAACGGCGCCGACTACACCGCTGCGCTCGTCGCGACCTGGGACGAGACGAGCGGCGCGCCGGGACGATTCATCTATCAGCGGCCCGAGCTGAAAGCCCTGCTCGACCAGTTCGGCCGCGGCGCCGGCCGGTTTCGGATCCTCGATGCCGACGGCTGGGTGCTGTCGGCGGCCGGCAACGTGGAGCCGCGCGCGACGGAGCGCGGCACGACGACGCTCGTGGGCGACCTGTTCCGCTGGCTGCTGCGCCGCGACGACCCGCCGTACTTGGGCGAGTTGCCGCCGGGGCGCGTGGCCGACCCCGCGTTGCGCGTAGCGCTCGCAGGCAGCGGCGCGACGGCGTGGTACGGCAGCGGACCGGACCGCGAGGCGATTGTCGCTGCCGCCGTGCCGATCATGGGCGCGGAGCGCGCCGCGCGGCGCCGTGCTGCTCGAGCAAGCCAGCGATCCGATCCTGACGCTGACGAACGACGCGCTCGTGCGCCTGATGACGGTCACGCTGCTCGCGACCGTGATCGTGGGCTTGGGCCTGCTCGGCTACGCGACCTGGCTGTCGCTGCGCGTGCGCCGGCTCGCGCAGGCGGCCGAGACGGCGCTCGGCCCGCGCGGTGAGATCCGCACGCGGATGCCGGGCGCGCTCGCGAGCGACGAGCTCGGCGTGCTCGCGCGCAGCTTCACGCAGCTGCTCGAGCGGCTGCGCGAGCACACGGAGTACCTGCGCACGCTGTCGGGCAAGCTGTCGCACGAGCTGCGCACACCGCTCGCGGTCGTCACGACGTCGCTCGACAACCTCGAGCACGAGGTCAAGGCCGGCGCGGCCGAGCAGTACCTGAAACGGCTGCGCGAAGGCACGACGCGGCTCGACGCGATCCTCGCGGCGATGAGCGAGGCCACGCAGCTCGAGCAGGCGATCCAGGAGACCGCGGCCGAGCCCGTCGATCTGAAAGCCGTGGTCGAGTCGTGCTGCAACGCGTATCGCGACGTGTACCGCGAGCGCGAGATCGCGTTTCGTTGCGGCGCTGCGGCGACCGGCATCGTGGGCTCGGGCGAGCTCGTGGCGCAGCTGCTCGACAAGCTCGTCGACAACGCCGCGAGCTTCAGCGCGCCGGGCAGCCGCATCGACGTCGAGATCGCGGATGCCGGCCGCGAGCTCGTGCTCTCCGTTACGAACAAGGGGCCCACGCTGCCGGCCAAGATGCGCCGGCAGTTGTTCGATTCGCTCGTGTCGATCCGCGAGCAACGCGACGGCACCCCTTCGGGTACTTCCAAGGGTCGCCGGCCGCATCTCGGGCTCGGCCTGCACATCGTCGCGCTCGTGGCGGAATTCCACGGCGGCCGCTGCGAGGCCGACGACCTGCCGGACGGCAGCGGCGTGGTGTTTCGCGTGTGGTTCCCGCGGCGCGCCGGCGCCGGCTAGAGTAACGCGCGGCGCCGTTCCAACCACTCGCCACGTCAGGCACACTGCGGCCGTATGTGCAGATTCATCGCCTACCAGGGCGACCCCGTGCTGATCGCCGACCTGCTGTATCGCCCGCGGCACTCGCTCGTTCGCCAGAGCACGAGCGCCGAGCAGATGAGCCAGGTGTTCAACGCGGACGGCTTCGGCGTCGGCTTCTACACCGACGATCAGCCGACGCCGTGCGTCGTGCGCTCGACCATGCCCGCCTGGGCCAATCGCAGCCTCGAAAACCTCGCGTATCGCATCCACTCGCGCGTGGTGTTCGGCCACGTGCGCGCCGCGTCGCACGGCTTGCCCGTGCAGGACACGAACACGCACCCGTTCAGCAACGGCCGCTATCAGTTCATGCACAACGGCTGGATCGGCAGCTTCCGCGCGATCAAGCGCGCGTTGCAGAGCTCGCTCGGCGACTCAGCCTGGGATGCCATCGAGGGCACGACGGATTCCGAGCACGCGTTCGCGCTCGTGCTCGACGAGCTCGGGGGCCCAAGCGCGAGCGTCACACCCGCGGACCTGCGCGCCGCCGTCGTGCGGGCGATAGCGCGCGTCCACGAGCTCGATGTCGCGACCGGCTCGCCGCGGCCGATGGTGTGCAACTTCGCGATCACCGACGGCACGGCCACCGTCGTGTCGCGGTTCGCGGCCAACGCCGCCAAGCCGGCGTCCTTGTTCTACTCGGCCGGCGACAGCTACCGCGTGCAGGGCGATGACTGCGACATGGTGCCGTCGGTGGACGGCGTGTACGGAGCGATGATGGTGGCTTCCGAGCCGCTGACGCGCCGGCCGGAGGATTGGATCGAGATCCCGCCGAATCACACGATCACGATCTCGCCCGACAACACCGTGGCCGTCGAGCCGATCCTGCTCTGATCCCTCGTCTTCCTTGGCGCTCTTAGCGTTCTTTGCGAGAGATTCTTTCTTGAAACTTACCGCGCTGACGCAGGCTTGACGCCCTTCAGCGATTGATACGCCAGCCGGGTGATGGCGTCCCCGGTCAGGAAGGCGCCATGTACCCATCGGGCGTCGAGGTCCTTGGTCGGCTTCGCTGCCACGGCCTCGTCTTCGGTCTTGCCCTCGTCGATCAGCTTCTGCACGCGCGTGCGGATCGTGACGAGCGCGTCGCGGGAGGCCTTCAGGGTCTCGGTGCTTGCCGGATCGCCTTCGTCGGCGACGATCCTGGTCTTGGCGTCGGCCAGGGAGAGCATCTTGTCCTCCGAGGCGATCGTTCCGGCGAGCGAGCCGCCCGAGGACATGTCGAAGAACGGATAGCCGCCGTCGCCGCCGATCGTGCCGCTGGCGTGGATGACGTTGGCGCGCTTGAAGTGCACCAGCGTGTCGTTGTCGGTGTGCGCGTTCGGCGGGTGGAACAGCTGAATCGTCTCGCCGTCGAAGTGCAGCGTCATCGCGTCGGCGTAGGTGACCGTCGGCAGCGCGGCCGGCGGCGAGGGTGGAATCGTCTGGTTGAAGGCGGCGAGGTATTGGCCCTTCGCCATGCGTTCACGCAGCTTGTCGTGGGCGACGATCATGCGCGCCGCCCTTCGCCATCAGCTCGTTGGCGCCGAAGTGGTCGGCGTGGGCGTGCGTGTTGATGACGAGCTTGATCGGCTTGTTGCTGACCTTGGCGATCGCCGCCTTGATCTTGTCGCCCATCGGCGCGACGGAGGTGTCGACGAGCAGGACGCCTTCGTCGCCGACCAGGATCAGCGAATCGCCGCCCTGCCAGTTCAGCAGATAGACGCCGGAGCCTAGGTCCGTGGTCTTGATCTCGAGCTTCGAGTAATCGATCTGCGGTTGCGCGAAGGCCGGCGAACACGAAAGCGCAGCCAGGGCTGCGGCCATGAAGACTCGTCTCACCTAAATCCCCTCCGTCTCGCCCCAACACCTCGGAACTTGGTGAGCTGCGACGGCGGTGTATCAGCCGGTCGTGCCACCCATCGTCAGCTTCGGTGCCGGCAGCAGGCTCGAACCCATCAGGAACTCATCGACGGCTCGCGCTGCGCCTCGGCCCTCGTTGATGGCCCACACTACGAGCGATTGGCCGCGACGGCAATCGCCCGCGGCGAACACGCCGTGCTGGCTCGTCGCGAACCGGCCGTGCTCGGCGTGGTAGTTCGAGCGCGGCGTCGAGCTCGACGCCGAGCGCCTGCGAGAGGTAGGCCTCGGGGCCGAGGAAGCCCATCGCGAGCAGCACGAGATCGGCCTCGAGCGTCTCGGCCGTGGCCGGCAGCTCGACCATCTTCGGCGGGCCGTCGCCGCGCTGCCACTCGACGCGCACGATGCGCACCGACTCGACCTTGCCGCCGCCGTCGCCGAACTCCTTCGACACGACCGCGTAGTTGCGCGGGTCGGCGCCGAACCGCGTGATCGACTCTTCGTGCGCGTAGTCCGTGCGCAGGATCTTCGGCCACAGCGGCCACGGATTGTCGGGCGCGCGTTTCGCCGGCGGCTCGTCCAGCAGCTCGAGATTCACGAGGCTCTTGCAACCGTGGCGCAGCGAGGTGCCGATGCAGTCGGCGCCGGTGTCGCCGCCGCCGATCACGACGACGCGCTTGCCCTTGGCGCTGATGTACTTGCCGTCGGCGAGGTTGCTGTCGAGCAGGCTGCGCGTGTTGGCGGTCAGGAACTCCATCGCGAAATGGACGCCGGGCAGGTTGCGGCCCGGGATCGCCAGGTCGCGCGGCTTCGTGGCGCCGGTCGCGAGCAGCACGGCGTCGTGCTCGGCGCGCAGCTTCGCGGCGTCGACGTTGCGGCCGACGTCGGCGTTGACGACGAACTCGATGCCGGACGCGCGCAGCAGATCGACACGCCGGTTCACGACCTGCTTGTCGAGCTTCATGTTCGGGATGCCGTACATCAGAAGCCCGCCGATCCGGTCGGCGCGCTCGTAGACCGTGACCTTGTGGCCGGCCTTGTTCAGCTGATCCGCGGCCGCGAGGCCCGCGGGGCCCGAGCCGATGATCGGCGACGCGCTTGCCGGTGCGCGCGGCCGGAATCTGCGGCACGACCCAGCCCTGCGCGAAGCCGCGGTCGATGATCGCGTTCTCGATGTTCTTGATCGTGACCGCGGGGTCGGTGATGCCGAGCACGCAGGCGCCTTCGCACGGCGCGGGGCAGGTGCGGCCCGTGAACTCCGGGAAGTTGTTGGTCTTGTGCAGCCGGTCGAGCGCGTCGCGCCAACGGCCCTGATAGACCAGGTCGTTCCACTCCGGAATCAGGTTGTCGATCGGGCAGCCGTTGTCCGACTGACAGAACGGGACGCCGCAGTCCATGCAGCGTGCGCCCTGATTGCGCAGATGCTGCTCGTCGGGCGGCGTGAAAATCTCACCGAAGTCGCCGATACGCTCGGCCGAGTCCCGATACGGGACGCTCTTCTTCGGATACTCCATGAAGCCAGTAGGCTTACCCATGCTCGACAACCAGTCCTTAGTTTTTCTTATCTGCCGTGTGCGACGAACATGCCGGTCTCGTTGTCGCGCAGTGTCTGTTCCATCTCTTCGTCGTGGCGCTTGCGCTCGGTCAGCACGCGCTTGTAGTCGGTCGGCATGACCTTGACGAAGTGACTGAGCGAGTTCGGCCAGTCGTCGAGAATCTTCGCGGCGACGGTCGAGCCCGTGTACTCACGGTGCAGCTCGAGCATCTCGCGCAGCTCGACGATGTCCTCGTCTTCCTCGACGGCCTCGAGGTCGACGGTGCCCGTGTTGCACTTGCTCGCGAAGTCCTTGTTCACGTCCCACACGTAGGCGACGCCGCCCGACATGCCGGCCGCGAAGTTCAGGCCCGTGGGGCCCAAGACCACCGCGCGACCGCCGGTCATGTACTCGCAGCCGTGATCGCCGACGCCTTCGACGACGGCCTTAGCACCCGAGTTGCGGACGCAGAACCGCTCCGCGGAGCGGCCGCGGAAGAACGCGCGGCCGCTCGTCGCGCCGTACAGCGCGACGTTGCCGATCAGCACGTTGTCTTCGGCCGCGAACGTGGCCTCGCGCGGCGGATAGATGATGATGCGGCCGCCCGACAAGCCCTTGCCGACGTAGTCGTTGCTGTCGCCCTCGAGCTCGAGCGTGATGCCCTTCGCGAGGAACGCGCCGAAGCTCTGGCCAGCTGTGCCCGCTGAACTTGAAGCGCACGGTGTCGTAGGGCAACGCGTCCGCGCCCCACTTCTTGACGACCTCGTAGCTCAGCATCGCGCCGACGGTACGGTTCGTGTTCGAGATGTCGAGCTCGGCTCTCGTCTTCTTGCGCTGCTGAATCGACTTCTTCGCGAGCGCGATCAATTTGTTGTCGAGCGCGAGATTCAGCCGATGGTCCTGCTGTTTCGTGCAGTACACATCGGTGTTCGGGCGCGGCTTCGGCGCCGGAGTCAGCAGCGGTGTCAGGTCGAGACCGTCGGCTTTCCAATGGTTGATGGCCGCGCGCGGCTGCAGCAGATCGACGCGCCCGACCAAGTCGAGGAATCGACGCACGCCCAAGCTCGC
The DNA here is from genome assembly GCA_963748045.1 of uncultured Gammaproteobacteria bacterium. Taxonomy (GTDB): domain Bacteria; phylum Pseudomonadota; class Gammaproteobacteria; order Steroidobacterales; family Rariloculaceae; genus FEN-1219. The sequence goes on along the minus strand of CAVVIC010000005.1, from coordinate 27,969 downwards.
CATGATCTCGCGCGCTTCCTCGGCCACCATGAACAGATAGTTCACGACGTGCTCGGGCTGGCCTGCGAACCTCTTGCGCAGCACCGGGTCCTGCGTCGCGACGCCGACCGGACACGTGTTCAGATGGCACTTGCGCATCATGATGCAGCCGAGCGCGATCAACGGCGCCGTGGAGAAACCCATCTCCTCGGCGCCGAGCAGCGCGGCGATCACGACGTCGCGGCCGGTCTTGATGCCGCCGTCGGTCTGGAGCACCGCGCGGCTGCGCAGATCGTTCATCACGAGCGTCTGGTGGGTCTCGGCAACGCCGAGCTCCCACGGCAATCCCGCGTGCTTGATGCTCGTGAGCGGTGAAGCGCCCGTGCCGCCGTTGTCGCCGGAGACGAGTACGTGGTCCGCGTGCGCCTTCACGACGCCGGCCGCGATCGTGCCCACGCCAACCTCGGACACGAGCTTCACGCTGATGCGCGCAGACGGGTTCGCATTCTTCAGGTCGTGGATCAGCTGCGCGAGATCCTCGATCGAATAGATGTCGTGGTGCGGCGGCGGGCTGATCAAGCCCACGCCCGGCGTCGAATACCGAATCCGCGCGATGTTGTCGTCGACCTTCTTGCCGGGCAGCTCGCCGCCTTCGCCGGGCTTCGCGCCTTGCGCCATCTTGATCTGGAGCTCGTCCGCGTTCGCGAGATACCCGATCGTGACGCCGAAGCGGCCCGACGCGATCTGCTTGATCGCGGACCGGCGCGAGTCGCCGTTTGGCAGCGGCACGAACCGCGCGGGGTCCTCGCCGCCTTCGCCGGTGTTGCTCTTGCCGCCGATGCGGTTCATCGCGATCGCGAGCGTCTCGTGCGCCTCGGTCGATAGCGAGCCGAAGCTCATGGCGCCCGTGACGAACCGCTTGACGATCTCGCTGGCCGGCTCGACGTCGTCGAGCTGCGATGGCGGTGCCGGTCTTGAACTCGAGCAGGCCGCGCAGCGCGCCGTTCTTGCGCGCTTCCTCGTTGATGTGCGCCGCGAACTGGCGATACGCGTTGCGATCGCCGCGCCGCGCCGCGACCTGCAGCGAGAAGATGGCCTGCAGGATCCCAGGCGTGCTTCTCGCCGGCGCTGCGCCAGTGGAACTCGCCCGGGTTCGGCAGCGACGGCAGCACGTCCAGCGGATCGAGCGGGTAGCCGAGCGCGTGACGCCGCAGCGTCTCCTGCTCGAGGACGTGGAAGTTCACGCCCTGAAGCCGGCTCACGGTGCCGCCGAAGCAGCGTGTCGATGACGTCGTCGGCAAGACCGAGCGCCTCGAAGATCTGCCCGCCCTTGTAGGACTGCAGCGTCGAGATGCCCATCTTCGCCATGACCTTCAACATGCCCTTCGCGACTGCCTGGCGGTAGTCGCCCACGAGATCGGTGTCCGCGTCGAGCAGGCCGTCCTCGCGCGACTGCGCGAGCGCTTCGAACGCGAGGTACGGATTGATGCCGTCCGCGCCGTAGCCGACGAGCAGGCAGTGGTGGTGAACCTCGCGCGCTTCGCCGGTCTCGAGCACGATGCCGATCCGCGTGCGCTTCGCGTGGCTCACGAGGTGATGGTGCACGGCGCCGCACGCGAGCAACGCGCTGACGGGCACGCGATCGGGGCCGATCGCGCGGTCCGACAGCACGAGCATGCTGTAACCCTTCGTCGATCGCGCGCTCGGCCTCGGTGCAGATGCGGTCGATCGCGCGCTTGAGTCCGCCCTTCGCGTCGCTCACGGGGAACGTGATGTCGACGGTCAGCGTGCGCCAGCCGCGATGGTTCATGTTCTTGATGCCGGCCAGCTCCTCGTTCGTGAGGATCGGCTGGCGCAGCCGCAAGCGCTCCGCGTGCTTCGGTGTCGTCTCGAGCAGGTTGTGCTCGGGGCCGATGTAGCACTCGAGCGACATGATGACTTCTTCGCGGATCGAATCGATCGGCGGGTTCGTCACCTGCGCGAACAGCTGCCGGAAGTAGTCGTACAGCATGCGCGGCTTGTCGCTGAGCACGGCCAGCGCGCTGTCGTTGCCCATGGAGCCGACCGGGTCGCGGTGCTCCTTGACCATCGGCTGCAGCATGAACTGCAGCGTTTCGCTCGTGTAGCCGAACGCCTGCATGCGCGAGCAGCAGTGTCGCGCGGTCGAGCTCCGACTGCCGGATCGCGCGCGTCACGTCACGCAATGCGATGCGGTTCGCCTCGAGCCACTCGGCGTAGGGCCGGCGGTTCGCGTACTCGTTCTTGAGCTCGTCGTCGGGCACGAGCCGGCCGCGCTCGAAGTCGATCAGGAACATGCGGCCCGGCTCGAGCCGGCCCTTGGCCTTCACGTGGGCGGGGTCGATCGGCACGACGCCGACTTCGCTGGCCATGATCACGCGGTCGTCGGTGGTCAGGTAATAGCGGCTCGGGCGCAGGCCGTTGCGATCGAGCACGGCGCCGATGTACTTGCCGTCGGTGAACGCGATCGACGCGGGGCCGTCCCACGGCTCCATGAGGCACGAGTGGTACTCGTAGAACGCCCGCTTGTTCTCGGGCATCGAGCTCGTTCTTCTGCCACGCCTCCGGAATCATCATCATGATGGATTCCTGGAGCGTGCGGCCCGTCATCAGCAGGAACTCGAGCACGTTGTCGAACACGCCGGAGTCGGAGCAATCCGGCTCGCCGATCGGGAACAGGCTCTTCAGCGAGTCACCGTACAAGTCGCTCGCGACCACGCCCTGGCGCGCACGCATCCAGTTCTCGTTGCCGCGCAGCGTGTTGATCTCGCCGTTGTGCGCCATGAACCGGTTCGGTTGGGCTCGGTCCCAACTCGGGAACGTGTTCGTCGAGAACCGCGAATGCACCATCGCGAGGTGCGTGGTGTAGTCCGGGTCGCGCAGGTCCGTGTAGAAGTGGAGCAGCTGACCGGGCGTCAGCATGCCCTTGTAGATCACAATCTTGCTCGACAGGCTGCAGATGTAGAACAGCTTCGCCTGAGTAAGCGTCTTGTCGCCGCGCAGCAGGTGGCTCGCACGCTTGCGCAGCATGTACAGCGCGCGTTCGAACGCGTCGCCTTCGCACCCTACGCCGGCCGCGACGAACAGCTGTTCGATGAACGGCGCGGCGTCGAGCGCGCTGTTGCCGACGTCGGCGGCTGCGACGTTGATCGGCACCACGCGCCAGCCGACGAGCGTCTGTTTTTGCGCGGCGCAGATCTCGGCGACGACCTTCTTGCAGCGTTCGCGCTCCGCCGGGTCTTGCGGCAGGAACACGATGCCCGCGGCGAACTTGCCCGGAGCCGGCAGCGTGGCGCCGAACTCCTGCTTCGCGACCTTGGCCAGGAACTCGTGCGGCAGCGCCGTCAGCATGCCGGCGCCGTCGCCGGTGTTCGGTTCGGCGCCGCGTGCGCCACGATGATCCATGCGACACAGCAGATGGTCGGCGTCCAGGATGATTTGGTGGCTGCGCTTGCCTTTGATGTTCGCAACGAAGCCCACGCCGCAACTGTCGTGCTCGAACTCGGGCCGATAGAGCCCCTGTGCCGGCGGGAGGCCGGTGTTGTTGGTGTTACGCATGTCCGTGCCGTTCCTCATTACCGGGGCGGAGGCGAAGAAGCCTGCCCACCCACGGGGTGTGTCGCTGCGTTCCTTCGAGCCAGAGTCCTATTTCGTCACGCCTACAGTCATGGTTCTACAAGCGATAGCCGCGCGGCTCCGCTTGGCTGATTCTTTTTAGCTGGCTGGGCAGTTTCGAGTGCGGATCTGTCAAGCCGGCGGCCAATCGATCTGCCGCGGAAGGGCCTTTTCTAAGAGGACCGGAGCAGGCCTGTGCCAGCATTAACTATAGGGAAGGCCCGATTACGGCGTCAATTGCGGCCGTGCACCGGTTTGGGCTCAGTCGGCCTGCCAGCGATAGCCCATCCCGTAAACGGTCTGGATGCCGTCGAAAGCCGGGTCCGCGGCCGCGAATTTCGCCCGGATTCGCTTGATCTGCGAGGTCACCGTGCCGTCGTCGAGCACGACGTTGGCGGCGGCCATGAGCTGGTCGCGACTGCGGACGTGCCCGGGGTGCTGGGCCAGCGCGTGCACCACCCAGAACTCGGTCACCGTCAGTGGGATGGGCAAGCCCTTCCACGTGGCGGTCATGCGGTCACGGTCGATCGTCAGCGATCCTTGTGTGACCGTTTCCGTCGAATCGCCGGCCGAGCGTAGCGCCTCTACGCGGCGAAACAGCGCCGCGACGCGGGCCAACAGGTGTTCCAGGCTCGTGCGCTTCGTCAGGTAGTCGTCGGCGCCGAGCCGCAGGCCCGACACGGCGTCGAGCTCGCTCTCGCGGGCCGTGAGGAAGATGATCGGTAGCTCCGCGGAGCGGGCGCGCAGCTCGCGGCACAGCTCGAAGCCGCCTTCGACCTCGCTGCCCAGATTCACGTCGATGATCACGAGGTCCGGAAAACGGTTCGCGAACCCGGCCAGCGCTTCCTTACGGGTGCCGTAGCCGACGACTCGATAGCCTTGGCGGCGCAGCCCGGCGATGTAGTTGTCGCGGATCGCCACGTCGTCCTCGACGACTACGACGAGCTTGCCGGTCGTCATGGCGTGGTGACCGCGGACGTTCTGTCACGCCGTGCGAAGCTGCTCGGGCGGACCCGTTGCGATATTGTGTTCAGAGCGCCAAGTCACGTTTCGTTCAGGTCGAGCTTGGCATCATACCGCCGCCCTACGTGACTGCCAGGAGATGTACTCATGCAGATAAGCAACCCGTCCAGAGCGTTGGCCTTCGTCGTCGGGCTGGTGGTGGTCGTGTCGGCTTGCACGACGCTGGACCCGTACACGCGGGAAGAGAAGACCGCCAAGGCGCAGCGACAAGCGGTGATCGGCGCCGCGGCCGGAGCCGTGGCCGGCCTGATCACCGGCGACAGCTCGATGGAGCGCAAGAAGCGCGCACTCGTCGGTGCCGGGCTGGGCGCGTTGGCGGGTGCCGGCGTCGGTACCTACATGGATCGCCAGGAAGCGAAGCTTCGGGCAGAGCTCGAGAGGACCGGGGTCAGCGTCACGCGGATCGGCAACAACATCACGCTGAACATGCCGGGCAACATCACGTTCGCGACCAACAGCGCCGATCTGAACGCCGGATTCTTCCAGGTGCTGAACTCCGTCGCGCTCGTCGTGAACGAGTTCAACCAGACCGTGATCGAGGTGGCGGGCCACACCGACAATACCGGCGGCGACCAGTACAACCAGCAGCTGTCGGAGCGGCGCGCCGGCGCTGTCGCCGCCTACCTCGGCACGCGCAGCGTGCGGTCGGACCGGATCATCACCGTGGGCATGGGTGAGGCCCGGCCGGTGGCCACGAACGAAACGGAAGCGGGCCGGCAGTCGAATCGCCGCGTCGAGCTGACGCTCGTGCCTCTGACCGCGAGCTAGTCCAGGCGACGTAACTTTCGCCCGCTAGCTTCGCGATGCGCGGTGGCCTCGATCTGCCGGATGCGCTCTGCCGACACGTCGTACTCGGCCGCGAGTTCGTGCAACGTGGCCTTGTCGTCGGTCAACCAGCGGCGCGCGAGGATCGCACGGCTACGCTCGTCGAGCTGGCCTAGCGCATCGTTCAGCCGATCGTGGGTGTCATCGGCCGAGTCCGCGCGCTCGACGGTCAGCGCCGGGTCGCTGTTCGGGCTCGGCAGGTAGGCCGCGGGCGCGAACGACTCGTCGTCTTCGGGATCGGGGTCGAACGAGACATCCTGGCCGGCAAGCCGCGCCTCCATCTCCGTGACCTCGCGTGGCGTCACGCCTAAGATCAGCTGCAACGGCCTCGGTCTCAGCTTTGCTGAGCCAGCCGAGGCGCTTCTTGCTCTTGCGGAGGTTGAAGAACAGCTTGCGCTGCGCCTTGGTGGTGGCCACGCGGACCAGCCGCCAATTGCGGAGCACGTACTCGTGAATCTCCGCGCGAATCCAATGGACGGCGAACGACACGAGCCGCACGCCGACGTTCGGGTCGAACCGTTTCACGGCCTTCATGAGGCCGACGTTGCCTTCCTGGACCAGGTCGCTGATCTGGAGACCGTAGCCGGCATAGCCGCGTGCGATATGGACCACGAACCGAAGATGCGAAAGAACCAGGCGCCGCGCGGCGTCCAGGTCGTTGGCCTGGCGAAACCGGGTCGCGAGCTCGAATTCCTCGGCCGCGCTCAAAATCGGGACGGCGCCGGCCGCCTGGATGTATTGATCGAGGCTGCCGACCGGCCCGCTGAGCGCAAGGCTGGTGTTCCGAGGTGCCAATGCAGTGGTCGTCATATTCCAAGTACCTCCCAAGCAGAGGAATATTAGCACTCGGGTCCTTAGAGTGCTAACGACCCACGGCGTTCCTGTGACGGGCTACTTGGGCTCGATGGCCTTCAGGTGCCGCGCGGTCGCGAGCCAGGCGCCCGCCCAGCCCAGCAGGGCGCCGCCGACCACGAGGATAGCGGTCTCCCGCAGCGGCAGGCCGGTCAGCTTGAAGCCGCTGCCGTAGAGGGTGGCCACGGCCCGGACTGGCGGCTCGAGGGCCAGCAGCGCGCCAGCCAGGATGACCGCCGCGGCGCCGGCGCCGGCGAGGCCGTACCAGAGCCCGAGGTAGAGGAACGGCCGGCGAATGAAGCCGTCCGTGCCGCCGACCAGCTTCACCACCTCGATCTCGACGCTGCGGCTGTTGATCTCGAGGCGAATCGTGTTGCCGACTACGATCGTCACGGCGATCGCAAGCAGCACGGTTGCCAGGTCGACCATGCGCCCCGCGAGCGCGAGCATGGCCCGCAGACGAGTCACCCAGGCCGTGTCGAGCTGAACGAGGTCGGTCTCCGGCAGGGCGCGGATCGCGGTCGCGACCGTCTCGATGTTCCCGGCCGCGCCGCTCTTCGGCCGCACGACCAGCGTATGCGGCAGAGGGTTGCCTTCGAGCGCATCGAGCGCCTCGCCGAAGCCGGACTTCGCGCGAAACTCCTCGAGCGCCTTGGCGCGATCGATCAGTGTGACGTTCGCGACGTCGGACCGGGCTCCGATCGTGCGCGCTACCCGCCCTGCGTTCTCGGCCGAGACGTCGATCTTCAAGTACACGGCGAAGTCGGCCGCGCCCTGCCACGAGTCGTTGAGCGCGCCCGCATTGCTCACGAGCACGCGCAGACCCGCTGGCAGAGCGAGTGCGATCGCGATCACGAGCACCGTCAGTAGGCTCGCGAATGGTTGAGACGCGAGGCGGCGCAAAGCGTCGAACAGGTTCTGGCGGTGCAAGGCCAGGTAGTGCTGCAACGAGGCCATCGCTACACGTCTCCGCGCCCGCTGTCGGCGGCCAGCTGCCCGGCGACGAGCTTCAGCTGCCGGTGAGGCAGATCCTCGATCAGCTCGAGATCGTGAGTCGCGACCAGCACGGTCACGCCCACCTCGTTGAAGCGCGAGAACAGTTGCATGATCTCGCGCGACAGATCGGGGTCGAGATTACCCGTGGGCTCGTCCGCGATCAGAACGTCGGGCCGCGGCGCCACGGCGCGAGCGATCCCGACGCGTTGCTGCTCGCCCGTGGAAAGGGTGATCGGTGCGTGCGACTCGCGGCCGAGCAGCCCGACCTGATCGAGTGCGGCGCGCACGCGCCGCTCGACCTCGCGCCGACTGGCCCCGGCGATCACGAGCGGCAGAGCCACGTTGTCGAACACGCTGCGGTCGTACAGCAGCTTGTGATCCTGGAACACCACGCCGAGGCGCTGGCGGAACGGAGGAATTCGTCCGCGCGCGATGCGTGTGGTGTTCTGGTTGTTGATTAGCACGCTGCCGCGCGTCGGTCTTTCGATCAGCGCGATCAGCCGCAACAGCGTGCTCTTGCCGGCGCCCGACGGCCCGGTCAAGAACGCGAACTCGCCGCGCTCGAGATTGAACGACACGCCGGACAACGCTTCGCGACCGCTCGGATAGCGCTTGAAGACGTTCTCGAACCGGATCATCCGGCGCGGTCTCCGACGAGCGCGCGCACGAACTCGTCGGCGCGGAAGTCGTCGAGATCGTCGACGCCCTCGCCGACGGCCACGAACCGTATCGGCACGCGGAGCTGGCGCGCGATCGCGAGCAGGATGCCACCCTTGGCCGTGCCATCGAGCTTCGTGATCACGAGGCCCGTCACCTTCAGCCGCTCGTGGAAGCGCAACGCCTGGGCGAGCGCGTTCTGGCCCTGGCTCGCGTCGAGCACGAGCAGCGTCTCGTGGGGTGCGGTGGCGTCGAAGCGGGCGATGACGCGTTTGACCTTTTCGAGCTCGTCCATGAGGCCCGCGGCCGTGTGCAGGCGCCCGGCCGTATCGGCCAGCACAACATCGATGTTGCGCGCGCGTGCGGCAACGAGCGCGTCGTGGACGACCGCCGCGGGATCGGCGCCCGGGGCCTGCGCGATCACCGGAACGCCCGCGCGTCGGCCCCACTCCTGGAGCTGTTCGACGGCGGCTGCACGGAACGTATCGGCGGCGGCGAGCATCACGCTTAAGCCCGAGGACTTCAGGCGATGCGCTAGCTTGCCGACTGTCGTCGTCTTGCCGGTGCCGTTCACCCCGATCGCGAGAATCACGAACGGCTTGTGCGCAGCCGAGATTGCGAGCGGCGCTTCGACCGTCTGCATCAGCGTTTGCGCCGTCTGCCGCAATAGCTCGATCGCGGGCGTGCCGGGGTTGCGGCGATTGGCTTTGCGCATCTCGTCGAGCAGCCACTCCGTGGCGTCGACGCCGACGTCGCCGGTCAGGAGTCGCGTCTCGAGCTCTTCGACGGTGGCCTCATCGAGCGGACGTGACCCTAGACCTAAGAGATCGCCGGTCAGCCAAGCCTTGCCGCGATTCAGCCGCGCCTTCAGCTTGGTGAAGAAGCCCGCGCCCTCTCTCTCCTTGGCCTCGACCGCCATCCGCAGAATTCTCCATCATGGGTTCTGGTAGTGTTGCGCACATGGCCAAGCGCAGCAACGCTGGCCGGCAGCGGCCCGGCAGCGTGCGCATCATCGCAGGCGAGTGGCGCGGCCGGCGCATTCCGATCACAGAAGGCACGGCCGTGCGGCCGACGCCGGATCGTGTGCGCGAGACCGTGTTCAACTGGTTGCGCGAGTCGCTCCCGGGCGCGCGTTGTCTCGATCTCTACGCCGGCACTGGCGCGCTCGGGTTCGAGGCGCTGTCTCATGGCGCCGAGGAAGTCTGGTTCGTCGACACGGATCCGGCGCTGATCGCAGCGCTGAACGCGCAGGCCACGACATTCGGCGTCAAGCCGCGCGTGCTGCGGCAGGACGTGGCCGCTTTTCTGTGCAGTTCGCCGACCGCGCGTTTCGACGTGGCGTTCCTCGATCCGCCGTATGCATCGCCCGTGGAGCCGGTGCTCGCGCTGCTGCCGCCGTGGTTGACCTTGGACGCGCTCGTGTACGTCGAACGGCCGCGTTTGCCGGGGTTGCCCGAGATCGCGGGCGCGAGCTGGTGGCGGCGCAGTCACGCGGGCGCCATCGAATACGGCCTGCTCAAGTTCGCCGCCGCGGTATGACCGGGCTACGGCCGAAGGCTACAATGCCGGCACAATCCATCGACGTGGCGCTCGCGACGTGAAGATAGGCGCGCTGTATCCCGGAACCTTCGATCCCGTAACACGTGGCCACGAGGATCTCGTGCGCCGCTGTGTGCGGCTGTTCGATCGTGTCGTGGTCGCGATCGCCGCGAGCCCGAAGAAAGCGCCGCTGTTTTCGCTCGAGGAGCGCGTGGCTCTCGCGCAAGAAGTGCTGCGCGACCTGCCCGAGGTTTCGGTCACGGGCTATTCGGGGCTCACGGTCGATTTCGCGGCCGCCAATGGCTTCAAGGCCATCATCCGGGGCTTACGCGCCGTGTCCGATTTCGAGTACGAGTTCCAGCTCGCGACCATGAACCGGCATTTGAAGGACGGCGTCGAGACTGTGTTCCTGACGCCGTCGGAGCATCACACCTTCATTTCCTCGAGCCTCGTGCGCGAGATCGCGGAGTTTGGCGGCGACGTCAGCGCGTTCGTGCATCCGTTCGTGGCCGAGGCGCTCAAGGCCAGGTTCCCGAAGACGCGATGAACCCGCTCCGCTCGTCGCTCGTCGGCCTGCTCGGGACGGCACTCGCGGCGTTCGCCGTGGCGGCGCCGCGCGTTGCCGCTGCGCAGCCGACCGCGCCGCTGCGCGCGAAACAAGAGCTCGTCGTCTCCGCCAACAGTCACGCATCGGAAGCCGGCCTGCGAATCCTGCGGGAGGGTGGCGGTGCCGTGGACGCGGCGATCGCCGTGCAGCTCGTGCTGACTCTCGTGGAGCCGCAATCCTCGGGAGTGGGCGGCGGCGCGTTCATGTTGTTCTACGGGGCGCCCGGCCAAGGCGCGCCCGCGGCGATCGCTGCGTACGAAGGCCGAGAGACGGCGCCGGCCGCCGCGACGCCCGACATGTTCATGAGCAACGGGCGTCCCGAAGGCTTCGGCACCGTGGGTGTCGGTGGCCTCGCGGTCGGCGTGCCTGGAGCCCTGCGCATGCTCGAGCTCGCGCATCGCGACCACGGGCGGTTGCCGTGGGCCAGGGTGTTCGAGCCCGCAATCGAGATCGCGGAACGCGGCTTCGAAGTGTCGCCGCGGCTCTTCCAGCTGTTGAACGGCTTCAAGCGTTTCGCGCGCGGCGAGGATTTTCGTCGCTACTTCTACGAGGAGAACGGCGAGCCGCACCCGGTCGGCTACGTTCTGAAGAATCCCGAGTACGCCGCAGCGTTGCGAGAGCTCGCCGCCAAAGGCGCCGAGCCGCTGTACACGGGCGACCTGGCGGCCGCCATCGCCGCCAAGGTGGCGAGCAACAACGTCCGAGCCGGCCGGATGACGGCCGAGGATCTCGCGGAGTACCGCGCGCACGTCACGCAACCGCTGTGCACCGCGTATCGCAGTTGGCGAGTCTGCGGGCCACAGCTGCCATCGTCGGGCGGCGTCACGACGCAGCAGGTGCTCGGCATGCTCGGCGCGTTCGATCTCGCGAAGCTGCGTAACGAGCCCGCGCAGGCGATTCACCTGTTCGTCGAAGCGAACCGGCTCGCCTTCGCCGATCGCAGCCTGTATCTCGGCGATCCCGAGTTCGTGCCCTCACCCGTCGCGGAGCTGCTCGCGCCGGCCTATCTACGCGGCCGTGCAGCGCTCATCGATCCGACGAAGGCATTGCCGAACGTGGCCGCCGGCGTGCCGCGCCAGGGGCTCGCGTGGGAGTTCGCGCCGGGAACCCCCGGGGAACGCCCGTCGACGAGCCACTTCTCGATCGCCGACAAGTTCGGCGACGCAGTCGCGATGACGACGAGCGTGCAGGGCGCGTTCGGCAGTCAGCTCATGGTGGGCGGCTTCATCCTGAACAACCAGCTGACGGACTTCGAGTACGCGCCGGCAGTCGGTGGCAAGCCCGTCGCGAATCGCATCGAAGGTGGCAAACGGCCTCTGTCGAGCATGGCGCCCACGATGCTGCTCGACGAGCAGGGGCGGATCCGTCTGCTCGTGGGCTCGCCGGGCGGCACGCACATCATCGGCTTCGTCGCGCAGAGCGTCGTCGGCTTCGTCGACTGGCAGCGCACGGCGCAACAGGCCGTGGCCGCACCTCACTATCTGGCGGAAGGCGGCCCCGTGGAGCTCGAAGAAGATACCGACCTCGTGGCACAGCGCGCGGCGCTCGAGGCACTCGGGCACACGATCGCGCTGCGCAACCTGAACAGCGGCCTGCACGCGATCGCGATCGACTACACGCGCCGCGGCCGAGTGTTATCCGCTGGCGTCGATCCGCGCCGCGAAGGCGCGGCGCGCGGCGACTAACGGCAGCAATTTGCTCCTGCCCTCGCGGCACTCCCGCCATCCATGGGCCGCTGCGTGCATCCTGCCCTCGCGGCACTCCCGCCATCCATGGCGGTCGCGGTCGCGGTCGCTATCGCTGGCAGCTCGGGCAGGAGTACGTCGCGCGCTGTCCTAACACGCGGCGTTTGATCGGCGTGCCGCACTGCACGCACGCTTCGCCCTCGCGCTCGTACACGCGCAGCGAGTTGCGGAAGTACCCCGGCTCGCCGTCGCCACCGACATAGTCGCGCAGCGTGGTGCCGCCGACCTCGATCGCATCGCGCAGCACCGCGCGTACGGCGGAAACGAGGGGCTCGAATCGGTCGCGTGCGATCCGCCGCGCGCTGCGCGTCGGGTGGATGCCGGCGCGGAACAACGCCTCGTTCGCGTAGATATTTCCCACGCCTACGACGACGTGGCTGTTCATCAAATGCGGCTTGATCGCGACGCGCCGGCCACGGCAGCGCTGCCACAAGTATTCCGCGTCGAACTCGTCGCCGAGCGGTTCCGGTCCCAAGTCCTTGAGCAGAGGATGCCGCTCCGGTGTCGTCGTAAGTTGGAAGCTGCCGAACCGGCGCGGATCGTGATAGCGCAGCACGCCGCCGCCGACGAATTCGAGGTCGATGTGGTCGTGCACGCCCGCCGCGCGCGGCTCGGGCAGGTAACGCAGGCTACCCGACATGCCGAGGTGCACGAGCAAAGTGCCCGCGCGCGTGCCGAGCAGCAGGTACTTGCCGCGCCGCTCGATGCTGTCGATGCGCTGCCCCGCGAGCGCGGCCGGCAGCTCGCGCGCCACCGGCCAGCGTAGCCGCGCCTCGCGGACCTCGACCTTCGCAACCGAGCGGCCGACGATGTGCGGTGCGATGCCGCGCCGCGTGGTTTCGACCTCGGGTAGCTCCGGCATCCTAAGGAGCTTACGCCGCGGGTTGTGCGACCTGCTACTCGGGTTTTTCACGGGCTTCCGTGAGCCGACGCACGTTGCCCCCGAGCGCGGTTGGAGTAGGCTCGGGTGATCGGCTATATTGCTTCAGCCGCGCACCGCGCCGATTCGAAGCGCCGTCGCGGCTACCGACGAGGCGGAGCACACGTGAATTTCGTCTACGAATACTATTCCGGTCTCGCAGGCTTGGGCGTTTGGGGATACGTGATCGTCACGCTGCTGTGGATGCACGCGACGATGATCGCCGTCACGCTCTACTACCATCGCGACCAGGCGCACCGCGCCGTCGATCTGCACCCGATCGTTCGCCACATCTGCCGCTTCTGGTTGTGGCTGAACACGGGTTCCTCGACGCGGGAGTGGGTGGCCGTGCATCGCCGGCATCACGCTCACTGCGAGAGGGAAGGCGACCCCCACAGCCCGCGGCTGTTCGGCCTGAAGAAGGTGCTGCTCGAGGGTGCGGAGCTCTATCGCATCGCCGCTCACGACCAGGATACGATCGAGAAGTACGCCAAGGGCACGCCGAACGACTGGCTCGAGAACAATCTGTACGCCCACCCGAAACGCAGCTACTGGGGGCCGTGGCTACTGCTGATCATCGACATCGTGCTGTTCGGTGTTCCGGGCATCATCATGGTCGCGCTACAGCTGGGGAACATGCCCTTCACGGCCGCCGGCGTCATCAACGGGCTCTGCCACGCCAAGGGCTACCGCAACTTCGAGACGGACGATGCGTCGACGAACCTGTGGCCGATCGGCCTGTTCGTGGCCGGCGAGGAGCTGCACAACAACCATCACGCGTTCCCGACGTCGGCGAAGTTCTCGATGCGCCGGCACGAGGTGGACATGGGCTGGCTGCACCTCAAAGTGCTGGCCGCGTTGGGGCTGGCCAAGATCCGCCGCGTGGCGAATCCACCCGAGCTCGCAAACACGTCGCGAGCCGCGCCCGACCTCGACGAGCTGCGCGCGATCATCGTGAATCGCATGCACGTGCTGCGGCATTTCACCTACAACGTCACGCTGCCGGTGTTGCGCCGCGAGCTCGAGAGCCTCGGCGAGAAACGGAACTCGCTCTTGTCTGCGGCACGCCGGTATCTGGTCTGGCAGCCGGAGATGCTCGACGAATCGTCGCGGCAGAAGTTTGCCGAGCTCGTGCAGCGGCATCCGCGCCTGCAGGCGGTGCTCGAATTCCGTAGCGAGCTGAAGCAGCTCTGGGAAGGCGCGCACACGAGCAACGAGCGCCTGCTGACCGAGTTCCGCGAGTGGTGCGCACGAGCGGAGCAGAGCGGCATTCAAGGCATGCAGGAATTCGTGGCATACCTCAAGTCTTTCCCGGCCATGCGCGAACAGGTGCGGGCTTCGTAAGTCCCGCGTTTCCCGCCTCCTAAACGCAAGAACCCGCCGTAAGGCGGGTTCTTTTTTCGGAGCCGTCGCAGGGCCGCGTTACTTGATCTTCGTCTCTTTGTGGATCACGTGTTTGCGGACACGCGGGTCGTATTTCAGGACTTCCATCTTTTCGGGATGGAGGCGGCGGTTCTTCGTGGTGGTGTAGTAGTGGCCCGTTCCGGCCGTCGACATCAAACGGATTTTTTCGCGCATGTGCTAGTTCCCGCTTTGCTTAAACTTGCGTGCCCTTGGCTCGCAGATCCGCGATCACCTGCTCGATACCGAGCTTGTTGATGATCCGCAGTCCGTGGTGCGAGACGCGCAGCCGGACGAAGCGCTTTTCGTTCTCGAGCCAGAAACGCTGCGTATGCAGATTCGGCAAGAAGCGACGACGCGACTTGTTGTTGGCGTGGGACACAGTGTTCCCCACCATCGGCCCCTTGCCGGTAACCTGGCAAACCCTGGACATCGCTCGTTCCTCGCCCGTCGAAAGGGCGGGGACTATACCGTTTGACCCCCGTCGCGGGCAAGGCGCCTCGCCTAGATCAGCCCGCGCTCGGCCAAGGAAACGTGGCCGCCGCGGCTTACGACCAGGTGGTCCAACAGGCGGATCTCGACGAGTGCCAAGGCCTTGGCCAGCTTGACCGTAATGTTGCGGTCTGCCTCGCTGGGCTCGGCCACGCCCGAAGGGTGATTGTGGCCGAGGATCACGGCCGAGGCATTGCACTGCAGCGCCCGCTTCACCACCTCCCGCGGATAGACCGTGGCGCCGTCGATCGTCCCGCGGAACAGTTCCTCGTACCGGATCAGCCGATGCCGTGTATCGAGGAACAAGCAGCAAAACACCTCGTGCGGCAGGTCGAGCAGCCGGGCGCTCAGGTACCGCGCGGCGTCGAGCGGCGCCCCCAGGGCCGGCCGCGGCCCCCCCGGCGCGCAGAGATAGCGGCGGCCAAGCTCGAGCGCCGCGACGAGCCGGGCCGCGCGCGCGGGGCCCACGCCCGGTGCTTGCGCCAGCTCGGCCGCGCCATTGCCGAGCACGCCGGCGAGCCCGCCCAGCTGCTCGAGCAGGCGCCGGGCCAGGTCCGTGGCGCTCGCGCCGCGGACGCCGGTACCGAGCAGGATCGCGATCAGCTCGCCGTCGGACAGCGACTGCGGGCCGAGGGCTATCAGTCGTTCCCGCGGCCGCTCGGATCGCGGCCAATCGCGCAGCGCCACTTCGGTTCTCCTTGCTCGCCCCGTGTGACGCAATCGTCGCTTTCGCGGCGTTCGCCCGCACGCCCGATTAGTCGCGCAGGTCATAAGAAAAGCGCGATTCGTAAGTGGCGGCGCCAAAGCCTGCGAGAGTAAGCTCCGGCCCCGTGGCACCCAGCGCGTCCAACGAACGAGCCCATCCGCCGCGCGTTTTGCTCGGCGTGACGGGCGGCATCGCGGCGTACAAGGCACCAGAGCTCGTGCGCCGGCTCGTCGAGCGCGGCTGCGAAGTGCAGGTCGTCATGACCCGCGGCGCGCGCGAGTTCGTCGGTCCGTTGACGTTCCAGGCAGTGTCCGGCCGGCGAGTGCGCGACGATCTCTGGGATCCTGCCGCGGAAGCGGCCATGGGGCACATCGAGCTCGCCCGTTGGGCCGACGTCGTGGTCGTCGCGCCCGCGACCGCGAACTTCATGGGCACCCTCGCGGCGGGTTTGGGCGGCGACCTGCTCTCCACGGTGTGTCTCGCGACCACGGCGCCGATCGTGTTGGCGCCGGCGATGAATCAGGCCATGTGGGCGAACCCGGCAGTGCAGGCCAATCGCGGATTGCTCGAGGCGCGCGGCATCCGGTTCTTAGGCCCCGCGGCCGGCGATCAGGCGTGCGGCGAGACCGGCCCGGGCCGCATGCTAGAGCCGACCGAGATTGCGGGCGCGCTGCTCGAACTGCCGGGCAAGCTTCGACTCCAGTCGCTCGTGGGGCGGAAGGTTGTGATCACGGCGGGCCCCACGCGCGAGCCGATCGACCCGGTGCGCTACATCACGAATCGCAGCTCGGGAAAGATGGGCTTCGCGGTGGCGGCTGCCGCCCGCGAAGCCGGCGCCAACGTCGTGCTCGTGGCGGGCCCCGTCGCGTTGCCGACGCCGGCGAACATCAAGCGCATCGACGTCGAGACTGCGGAGCAGATGTTTGAGCGCGTGCACGAAGAGATCGCCGACGCCGATGTCTTCATCGCCTGCGCAGCCGTCGCCGACTATCGGCCGCAGACCGCCTCCGCGCAGAAGATCAAACGCAGCGCGGCCGAGATGGATCTCGCGCTCGTGCGTTCGCCCGACACGCTCGCGAGCGTCGCGGCGCTCCCGAAGGCGCCGTTCACGGTTGGCTTCGCGGCCGAAACGAACGACGTCGCGGCGCACGCGCGCGAGAAGCTCGAGAAGAAACGCATCGACATGATCGCCGCGAACCGCGTAGGCCCGGATTGCGGCTTCGATCGCGAGACGAACGCCCTGACGGTGTATTGGCCGGGCGGCGGCGAAGCCGCGCTCGGCGACGGCAGCAAGCCGATGCTCGCGCGTCGGCTCGTCGAGCTGATCGCGGAGCGTTATCGCGCCTCGCGGCCGGTTGCTCATACTTCCACGCGCGCCTCGTAAGACCGCCAAAGGCATTGTGTTGACGAATCTCGTGCGGCGCGTCGAGCTCAAGATCCTGAACCCACGCATCGGCAAGGAGCTGCCGCTCCCCGTACGCGCGACGAACGGCTCCGCCGGTCTCGATCTACGCGCCTGCTTGGACGAGGCGCTCGACCTTCCGCCCGGCGCCACGAAGCTGATCCCCACAGGAGTGGCGATTCACCTCGCCGACCCTGGGCTCGCGGCCGTGATCATTCCGCGCTCGGGGTTGGGTCACAAGCACGGCATCGTGCTCGGCAATCTCGTGGGCCTGATCGACTCCGACTACCAGGGCGAGCTGATGATTTCCTGCTGGAACCGCGGCACGCAGAGTTTCCGGATCGAGCCGGGCGAGCGCATCGCGCAGCTCGTGGTCGTGCCGGTGGTGCAGGTGGAGTTCGACGTCGTGAGCGAATTCGCTGCCAGCGACCGCGGCAGCGGCGGTTTCGGCCACACCGGCCGCGCCTAGGCTAGCCGCCTTTCAGCTGGCGGAAGCGCTCGACGTCTGCGTCGAACGACAGCCGCAGCGACCGCTGGTCGGAGCGTGTCTTCGACAGCATCTTCTCGTAGTTGTTGATCGACGCCGCGGTGCGCGTGATGTCGAGCGCCAGGTTCTCGGGAATCTGCGGTGCGTCCGCGCTCGTGTTGTACGGCTTGAACGGCGCCGCTTCTTCCTGAAGCATTACGAGCCGTTTGCGCAGGTTGCTTACGTAGAGCTCCGTGACCTTGATCTGGGACTCGAGCAGCTCGAGGCGGCGATTGCGCAGATCCTCGATGTCCGCAACGGCGATGTAGGTCTGGAGCAGCATCTTGTCGTGCTGATCGATCTGGGCTTGTGTTGCCTCCTTCGCGTCCGCCGCGGCCTTCTTCTTCGCGAGCTCCGCGCGCTCTTCTTCGGTGACCTCGCCTTCCTCGAAGCCGACGCGTACCCCTTGGGCATTCAGGACATTGCGGTCGCGATTCGCGAACTCGGGTGGGATGCTGTCGCCGTAATGAACCTCGCCTTTTTCGTCGGTCCACGTGTAGACCTTGCGGCCGTCTTTGCCCTGCGGATTTCGGGGCTGGGCCGCTCGCGCTGGCGAGTGCTGCTGCGCATCGCCCGCGCTGGGCGCTGCGAGCGCCGCCAGGACGATTACAGCGATGGCAATGCGCGTGACCAAAGTTATGTAAACCTGCTCAGGTCGTCAGACGCTTACATATACCAAAGTTCGGCCGCAAAAAAGGCAGTCGAAACTGATTTTTGCAAACCAGCTCTCACTTGGGTACCGCGTCAGGCTTCGAGTGGCACCCCGTAACGGTTGCGGTAGGCCCGCACCGCGGGCAGATGCTCCGCGTAGTCCTTGTCCTCTTCGAGGTGATCGATGAGGTCGGTCAGCGTGACGATACTCCGGATCGGCACACCAAGCTCGTTTTGCAGTTGCTGCACGGCGGAGATCTTGGACTTCGGCGCGACTTCCTCGCGGTCCAAGGCCACGAGCACGCCGGCAGGCGTGGCGCCCGCCCCGCGGACGATCTCCAGCACTTCGCGCACGGCAGTGCCGGCCGTGATGACGTCGTCGAGAATCAGTACGCGCCCCGCGAGCGGCGCGCCGACGATCGTGCCGCGTTCGCCGTGGTCCTTGGCTTCCTTGCGGTTGAACGCGAACGGGTAGTCCTCGTCGTAGTGATCCGCCAGCGCGGCAGCGGACAGCACGACGAGCGGGATGCCTTTGTAGGCCGGGCCGAACAGCATGTCGAACTGAAGATCGAGCGCCGCGATCGCCGACGCGTAGCAGCGGCCGAGCTTCGCGACCGCGTAGCCGCTGTTGAACAAGCCCGCGTTGAAGAAGTACGGGCTCACGCGCCCGGACTTCAGCGTGAACTGACCGAAGCGCAGCACTCCGAGCTCGAGCGCGAGCTCCAGAAACTGCGTCTTGTAGGCCTTTAGTGGGATCGGCGTCCTGCGCATTTGGCTATCATATCGCGTCGATTTCTCAGCTGGCCGATTTTTCTTGCGAGTCGTCAGCTTCAACGCGAACGGTCTGCGAAGTGCCGCGCGCAAAGGCTTTTTTCGTTGGTTCGCGCGTCAGCGCGCCGACGTGTTGTGCGTTCAGGAGCTGAAGGCCCACGAGGAGCAGCTGGCCGATCGCGCGTTCCACTCGCGCGGCTTTCATCGCGTGCTGCACCCGGCGCAGCGGCCAGGCTACAGCGGCGTGGCGATCTACTCGCGCGCCGAGCCGCACGAAGTCGTGCGCGCGATCGGCGCCGCGGAGTTCGACGCCGAAGGCCGTTACCTCGAAGCGCGCTTCGGCAACGTGGCCGTCGTCAGCGCGTACTTCCCGTCCGGCTCGTCGAGCCCGGCGCGCCAGGAAGCCAAGTTCCGGTTTCTCGCCGCGTTCGACGAGCGGCTCGAAACGCTGGAGCGCAGCGGCGTGCCGTTCGTGTTCTGCGGCGACTTCAACATGGCGCACAAGAACATCGACCTCAAGAACTGGCGCGCGAACCAGGACTACCCGGGCTTCACGCCGCCGGAACGCGCGTGGCTCGACTCGCTGTTCACGGGCCGAGGCTACGTCGATGCGTTCCGCGCCGTGAACCAGGAGCCGCACCAGTACACGTGGTGGTCGAACCGCGGGCGCGCGTTCGACGAACAACACGGGCTGGCGCATCGACTATCAAGTCGTGAGCCCGGCGCTGAAAGCCGCGGTGCAACGCGCCGCCATCTACAAGCGCCGGCGGTTCTCGGATCACGCGCCGCTGACGATCGACTACGACTGGGAGCTTGTTGGCCCGTTCCAGCCTTGGCCGCTGTGACGCGCGCGACTATTCGCCGGCGCCGCCCGTTCGGCATGATCGTGCCATCGTCTGCCGGTTTCGGAGCCAGCCTTTGAGCGTCGCGGATCCTTCGGTGCAGCCCACCGGCTGGCGCGGCTACGTTCCGGCGGCCGTGCGCCAGTACACCGAGCCCGCGCCGCTGGCCGCGCTGTTTCTCGGCATCTCGTCCGGCGCGCCGTACGCGCTGATCGTCGCGACCCTGACCACGCGGCTCGCGCAAAACGGCATCGACAAGCGCGCCGTTGCGGCGTTCTCCATCGCGCTGCTCGTCTACAACCTGAAGTGGGCCTGGGCCTGGATCGTCGACAGCGTGCGGCTGCCGCTGCTCGGCCGGCTCGGGCAGCGCGTGTCGTGGCTCCTGTTCGCCGGCGCGTTCGCGATGGTTGCGATCGTGAATCTCGCGCTTGCGGATCCCGCCACGAGTCTTGCGGCCACGGCGGCCGCAGCGATCCTCGTAGCCGTGGCCGGCGCCACGTTCGACATCGTGATCGACGCGTATCGCATCGAGTCGCTTACGCCGCAGCAGCTCGGCGTGGGCTCGGGCATGTCGCAGTACGGTTGGCGCATCGGCTCCGTGGCCGCCGCCGCGCTCGCGCTATACCTCGCGGCACGCTTCGGTTGGGCTATTGCCTACATCGCTTGCGCGGCATACGCGCTACCCGCGATGGCTGTGGGCCTCGTGTTCGGCGAGCCCGTGCGGCACGACGACGCCGCGGCTCGTGCGCGGCGCGGCACGCTCGAGACCATCATCGGGCCTCTCCTGGAGTTCTTGCGGCGCGAGGGCGCGTGGCTCGTGCTCGCGTTCGTGTTCGTCCACAAAGTCGGCGACACGCTCGCGAATCTCACGTTCCGCCTGTTGTTCAACGACCTGAAGTTCAGCAACGACGAGATCGCGTTGTACGACGTGGGCTTCGGCTTCTGGGCTTACCTCGCCGGCATCCTGATCGGTGGCGTGCTGTATGCGCGCCTGTCCATGCAGCGTGCCGTGATGTTGAGCCTCTGGCTCATGGCGGTCTCGAACCTGAGCTTCGCGGGGCTTGCGCTCATGGGTAAATCGAACTGGGCCATGGCCGGCGCGATCGGCTTCGAGAATCTCGCGAGCGGATATGGCGGCGTGGCCGTCGTCGCATTCCTGTCCGCGCTCTGCGACATCCGTTACACGGCCGCGCAGTTCGCATTGCTCTCGGCCGCCGGCGAGCGTGATCGGTCGCGTACTGACCGGCGCAACGGCCGGTGCGCTGATCGAAGCCCTGGGTTACCCGGGCTTCTATGTATTGACCACGGTAGTTGCGTTGCCCGGCATTGCGCTGTTCTGGTGCCTCATGCGCTCGGGGTTCGCCGCGCCGCGCCGATAGAACAGGTCGGCCACTTCGTGCCCGAGTCGGCGACCGCGCCGCTCGAACTTGGTCGGCGGCCGGAACGCGAATGGGTCCTCGCTCGCGTCGATCGGTGCGAACTGCGCCGCGGCCGCGAGCACCTCCAGCGTGTGGCGCGCGTAGTCGGCCCAGTCGGTCGTGATGTGCAGCAGACCGTCGGTAGCGAGAACACGCGCTAGCTCTTCGACGAACGGTGGCTGCACGAGCCGCCGCTTGTGATGCCGCTTCTTCGGCCACGGATCCGGGAAGAACAGGTTCACCGCGGCGAAGCTCGCGCTCGGCAGGAGCTGCGGCAGAACCTCGGCTGCGTCGCGTTGGATCACGCGAACGTTCGTGGCGCCGGAACGCTCGAGGAGCAGCAGCAGGTGACCGATGCCTGGCTCGTGCACTTCGACGCCTAAGTAGTCGACAGCGGGATAGTTCACGGCCGTCGTGACGAGCGCCTCGCCGTCGCCGAAGCCGATGTCGAGCACCCGCGGCGCATCGCGGCCGAACAACCCGGGCAGGTCGAGCGGGCCGAGCTCCGCATCGACGCCGAACCGCGGCCAGAGATCGGTCAGCGCGCGGCGTTGGGCGGTCGTGGCCCGGCCGGGCCGGCGAACGAAGCTGCGCACCTTGCGCTGGTGAGCGTCGGCCACGCTGGGTTTGTTCATGGACCGCAGGCTATACTTCTTTCGGGCTGCGGGTGTAGTTCAATGGTAGAACTTCTGCTTCCCAAGCAGATAGCGTGGGTTCGATTCCCATCACCCGCTCCAGTTTCCTCGGCCCGCCCGTACTGAAAACGAGCGCCTAGGCAAACCTTCGCGGTCCCCGCGAGCCAGCGCACATTCCGGCGGCTGAAATTCGAACGGCCATCACATTCTTGGGTCTCCCGGCCTGCGATCTTTCAGGAACGCCGCCGCGCGGTCGATACACCGGCTAACTAAACGGAGGGACCGGGGCGCAGCGATGCGTCGTGGCCGTGAATTCGCGCAATCGGAACGCTTCTGAATGACCGCTAACGCCAACAGACTCTTGGTAGTGGACGATGAGCCGGGCGTCGTCGACTTCGTGGGTGCGTTGGGGCGCAAGCTTGGCTACTCGGTAGCCACGACTCCGACGGGCGCGGAGTTCCTGCGGCTCGTCGACTCTTTCCGGCCGACGATGATCATCATGGATCTGCACCTGGCCGACACCGACGGCGTGGCGCTGCTGCGGCAGCTCGTCGCGCGTGGCTGCAAAGCGAACATCGTGTTGATCAGTGGCTCGGATGAGCGCGTGCTGGCCACCGCGCACGAGCTCGGTGTGAGCCATGGGCTAGCGATGTGCGGCGCCCTCGGCAAACCGCTCGTGCCCGCCGACCTCCAGGGCAAGCTCGCCGCCGTGCGATATCAGGATCCGGCAGTCGACGCGGCCGACCTGCGCCGCGGCCTTGCCGCCAAAGAGTTCGTTCCGTACTACCAGCCGAAGGCCACACTCGTGCAGCACGGCTGGGTCATCGACGGCGTGGAAGCCCTCGCGCGCTGGCAGCATCCGCGCTTAGGGTTAGTCATGCCGGACGAGTTCATACCGCTCGCAGAACGCACGGGACTCATCGGCGATCTGACGAACGCGATGCTGGACGCGGGGCTGAAGCAGGTGCGCGATTGGCAGGACCAAGGCTTGCACCTGACCTGCGCGGTCAATCTGGCGCCGAGCCTCGTCACCGATCTCTCCTTCCCCGATCGCGTCGCGGCGCTGCTCGTCGAGAACCGCCTCGATGCGAGCCGCCTGATCTTAGAGATCACCGAGACTGCGACGATGCAGAACCCGACGATCACCATGGATATTCTCACGCGGCTGCGCGTGAAGCGGATCGGTCTTTCGCTCGACGACTTCGGCACGGGCTACTCCTCGCTGACGCAGCTGTACCAGATGCCGTTCAACGAGATGAAAATCGACAAGAGCCTCGTAATGAACGTGCCGCACAGCCGTGAGGCCAACACGATGGTCAGCTCGCTGGTCGAGCTCGGCCACAACTTAGGGCTAAAGATCTGCGCGGAAGGTGTCGAGAACAGAGCGGCGCTCGACATGCTCTCGATCATCGGTTGCGACAGCTGTCAGGGCTTCTTCATCAGTCGCCCGATCCCGGCAGCCGATGTGCCGAGCTTCGTGAGCCATTGGAATCAGGAACGCTCGGCAGCTTCGTTTGCCTCTCTGCCGCGCGCTGTCGTCTAGTTGTAGGAGCACGTTCGTGAACGAAAATCGCCTGCTGGTCATGGACGACGACCCGGATGTCGGCGCCTTCTTCGGCCAGGTAGGCGAGGATTTGGGCTTCGAGGTGCGCGTCATTGCGGACCCGGAGAAGTTCGCGCAGAACGTGCTCGAGTTCTCGCCGACCGTGGTCTTGCTCGACCTCCAGATGCCGGGTCGAGATGGCATCGAACTGCTGCGCGAGCTCGCGTCGCTCGACCGTAACCCAAAGGTACTGATCGCGAGCGGCCTCGACAGCCGCGTGCTGACGACGGCGCAGGAGCTCGGCATGTCCATGGGCGTGGACGTGGCCGGCTCGTTCTGCAAGCCGATCGCGCTCGACGAGCTCGAAGTGCTGCTCGTGCGTCTGAAGTCCCAGACCAAGATCATCACCGTGAATCATCTGCGCCAAGCCGTCGAGCAGGGGCAACTCCTGGTGCATTACCTGCCCAAGGCCACGCTGAAAAGCCCTGGCCGCTGGATCGTCGAAGGTGCCGAAGCGCTCGTGCGCTGGGAGCACCCCGAGTACGGCCTGCTGTACCCGAAGGATTTCATCGGGCTCGCGGAAGAGAGCGGCCTGATCGTCGAGGTCACGGATTTCGTATTCCGCGCGGCCATGGAACAGGCGCGCGTGTGGTTCGCGAAGGGCCTGTACATGGAGCTCGGCGTGAACCTGTCGGCGCAGTTCCTGGGCGATCTCGGCTTCCCGGACCGCCTGCTGACGCTGATCCGCGAGAACAACCTGGATCCGTCCATGCTGACGCTGGAGCTCACGGAAACCGCGGCGATGAATGACCCGGCCGTCGCGCTCGACATCCTCGCGCGGCTGCGAGTGAAGAACATCAACGTATGCCTCGACGACTTCGGCACCGGCGCTTCGTCGCTGACGCACCTGTACCGCATGCCGTTCAGCGAAGTGAAGCTCGACAACCAGTTCACGAACGACATGCGGCTGCGTGAGGATGCGCGCGCTCTCGTGGAGGGCCTGATCTACCTCGCCCACAAGCTCAAGATGCGCGCATGCGCCGAGGGCGTGGAGGACGAGGGCACGCTCGAGTTGCTGGAGGCCATGAACTGCGACAAGGTGCAGGGCCACCTAATCGGGGCTGCCGTTCGCGCGAAGGACTTGGAGGCCGTCGTCGAGCGCTGGAACACCCGGCCGCTGAACCAATCGCGGGTCGCCGTCGCGCGCTAACCCGCGTCGCGGGTCAGCGTTCGCGCCGCGGTCGCGGTTATCTCCCATCGCACGCGTTTGTTAGGATGGGGCTCTCGCTCCCGAAGCGGGGCTCCACCTAAGAGCGCTCCCCATGAATCGCATCCTCAAGGTTCTCGGCATCGTCGTCGGCGTCGTGGTTCTGCTGTTCGCCGCGCTGCTCGTGGCGGTCGCGGTGCTGGTCGACCCGAACGACTACAAGGATGACATCACGGCCGCCGTGCAAAAGGCGACCGGCCGGCAACTGACGCTCGACGGCAAGCTCCAGCTCGGGGTTTTTCCGACGATCCGCATCGCGATGGGCAGCGCCACGCTCAGCAACGCGCCTGGATTCGGCAACGAGCCGATGGCGAAGATCGGTAGCGCCGAGCTACAGCTTGCGCTGTTGCCGCTCCTTTCGCGGCGCATCGAGATCAGCGACGCGCGCCTGAAGGACCTCGAGTTGAATCTCGCGCGCGACGCGCGCGGCCGCAACAACTGGCAGGACATGAGCGGCGGAGGCGATGCGGCCGCGCCGGCGGCGCAGGGCGGCGGCGGGTCGGCCGGCCTCGAGCTCGCCGTCGGTGCCGTCGAGCTCAGCAACGCGCGCATCGTCTGGAACGACGCGGCCACGGGTAGCCGCTGGACGCTGACGGACTTCGGCCTGCAAGCGCAGGGCTTCGGCCCCGGCAAGAAGTTTCCGCTGAACGTGAAGTTCGGCTTGAGCGGCAAGGACGTGGCCGTGAAGGTGGCCGCGAACACGCAGGCCACGCTCACGCTCGCGAGCAACACCTACCGGCTCGACGGGCTCGACGTCACGATCGACGGCAGCGGTGTCGCCTGGCCCGGCGGCCCCAGCCAGGCGCATCTGAAGTTCGAGTCGCTCACGGCGAACTTGGGCGACGAATCGCTCGACTTGAGCGGGCTCACGCTCGACTTTCTAGGCGTGACGGCGGCCGGTTCGCTGAAGGGCGAGAAGCTCATGAGCAACCTGGCGCTGACGGGCGCCGTGGACATTCGCGAGTTCGCGCCGCGCGAGTTGCTCGAGCGCTTGGGAGTGAAGCTTACGACGGCCGACAGCGGCGTCATGAAACGCGCAAGCGCGAAGGCGAATTTCAGCTACAACTCGCGCGAGATCGCGATGCGCGACATGCAGCTCGCGCTCGACGACTCGAAGCTCACGGGCCGCGTGGGGCTCGAGGGCGAGCGCGTCACGTATGATTTGAGCGTCGACGACATCAACGTGGATCGTTACCTGCCGCCGTCGGACAAATCCAAGAAGGCCGACGAAGGCTCGCTAGACGAGGTGGATCTACCGCTCGAGGTATTTCGCAAGCTCGACGCTCGCGGGGAGCTGAAGCTCGGGCGCGCGAAGTTCAGCGGCATGACGTTGACGAATGCCGCGTTCGCGTTGACGGCCGACAACGGCGCGCTGCGGCTCACGCCGAGCGCGCAATTGTACGGCGGCAAAATGGCCGGCGACGTCAAGTTGCAGGTGGAAGGCAACGCCGCGCGCGTGACGCTCGAGCAGAGCTTGGACGGCGTCGACCTGGCGAAGCTGGGGCAGGACCTCCTGGGCGCTGCCGATATCACGGGCACCGGTAAGCTGAAGCTGAACCTCGTGGCGTCCGGCTCGAATGTGGGCGCCATGCGCCGCGGCCTCGACGGCGACGTGGCGTTCACGATCACCGAAGGCTCGATCGAAGGCCTCGATCTCTGGTACGAGCTGCGCCGCGCGCGTGCGCGGCTCGACAAGGCAGCCCTGCCGGATCGTCCGGCCGGCACTCCGCACACCAAATTCAGCTCGCTTTCGGCCACCGGCATGGTCGAGAACGCGTTGCTGACGAACCGCGACTTGAACGGCAAGCTCGACTTCATGGCGCTCACGGGTGCGGGCACCGTGAACTTGTTGAACGACGCGGTCGACTTCGACCTGAAGGCCGCGTTCGTCGATGGCCCCGCGCTGCAGGCGGATCCCGACATGGTCAAGTACGCCGGCTCCACCGTGCCGCTGCGCGTGACGGGCACCGTCTCCGCGCCGACCGTGCTGCCGGATTTCGGCGCGCTCGTGAAGGCGCGCGTACAGCAGGAAGTCAGCAAGAAGCTCGAAGAGAAGACCGAGAGTTTGCGCGACAAGCTGCGTCAGCGCCTCGGCCGGTGAGCCGAGTGACGGCGCTCGCGCCGCGCCTGCTCGCGTGGTTCGACGCACACGGCCGTCACGACTTGCCGTGGCAGCGCGAGCGCACGCCGTACTCGGTGTGGGTGTCCGAGATCATGCTGCAGCAGACGCAGGTCGGCACCGTGATTCCGTACTACGAGCGATTCATGGCGCGCTTTCCGACCGTGGCCGCGCTCGCGCAAGCGCCGCTCGATGCCGTGCTCGGCGCGTGGAGCGGGCTCGGCTACTACGCGCGGGCGCGCAACTTGTGGCGTGCCGCGACGATCATTATCGCCGAGCACGGCGGCGCTATACCTAAGGACTTCGACGCGCTGCACGCGCTGCCCGGCATCGGCCGCTCGACGGCGGGTGCGATCCTGGCTCAGGCCTACGGCCAAAGGTGGCCGATTCTCGACGGCAACGTGAAACGCGTGCTCGCGCGCTACCACGCCGTGGGCGGCTGGCCCGGCGCGCCGCGCGTGGAGCGCGAACTGTGGGCGCACGCCGAAGCGCATACGCCGCACGCGCGTGTCGCGGACTACACGCAGGCGATCATGGATCTCGGCGCGACGCTGTGCACGCGCGCTCGACCCGCATGCACCGTATGCCCGCTCGCGGAAGATTGCGCGGCCGCGGGCGCCGGCACGCAAGCGCAGTACCCCACGCCGCGGCCGAAGCGCGAACGGCCGCAACGCGAAGTGGCCGTGCTCGTCGTGCAGGACAGGGAAGGCCGCGTGCTGCTCGAGCGCCGGCCGCCAGCAGGCATCTGGGGCGGGCTCTACAGCCTGCCCGAGCTGCCGCCCGAGGATTCCGCGGAAGCGTGGTGCGAGCGCGCGCTCGGCGCCCGCATCGCGGCGCAGCGCGCGCTCGCGACGATCGAGCACGCGTTCACGCACTTCGATCTCGATCTTTCGCCGCAGCTGCTGACGCTCGCGGCGTCGCCTTCCGCCGTGATGGATCGCCCCGACTGGCTTTGGTATAAACCCGGCACTGCACTGACCGTCGGCGTCCCGGCTCCCGTCGCCGCGCTCCTGAAGACGTGGTGAAGACGGTGCCAGGCCTTGCACAGTTGCACAGATTTGCGGCTCTTCCTTTTGAAGGACTGAACTTTGGCGAGAAAGATCACCTGCGTGCTGCTCGGCCCTGATTCCGAAGGGCTCGACCGCCCGCCGTACCCCGGCCCGCTCGGCCAGCGCATCTACGAGAACGTGTCGAAGCTCGCGTGGCAGCGCTGGGTGAAGCACCAGACCATGCTGATCAACGAGTACAAGCTCTCGACGATCGAGCCGAAGGCGCGCAAGTACCTCGAAGACGAGATGCAGAAGTTCTTCTTCGGCGACGGCTCGGCCGCGCCGCCGGAATTCAAGCCGAAGTAAGCTTGGCTGCGTCGGTGCTCGACTGAGTTGTGCAACTGTGCAAGGCCTGGCACCGTCTTAGTTCTC
>CAVVIC010000004.1:0-411227 GCA_963748045.1 uncultured Gammaproteobacteria bacterium | reverse complement strand
GTTTGCGAACCGCCGGCGCCGAAGTGGTCTCGGTGGCACCGGCGTTGATCCGCTTTCGCGACAACTACGGCATCGAGCTCGACGTCACGAGCGCCCCGCCGGTAGCTGCCCGCGCCGGCCAGCCGTCGCGTCAGTGAGCGTCGCGGCCGAGCCGCGGATCTGCGCTCATCGGCCGCGGCGAAATGCGCCAGTTGATCGGCGCGAGCCTTCTTGAACGCGGGGCGGTCGGTCACGCGGGTCACATAGGCTTCGGTCGCGGGCCGATCGCCGAACGCGCGGACTTTCGGGATGCGCAGGACGTCCGCCATCAGCAGATCCGCGGCGGTGAAGCGATCGGCCGCCAGCCATTCCCGCTCGCTCAGAACTCTCTCGAGCATGGGCGAGGCGGCTTGCCATCCAGCCGGCAAGCCGTTGTCCTTCGCGCCGGAGATTTCGAGGAACCACCAGGGAACGGTCACCATCTCGATCGAGTTGAGCGCGGCGATCATCCATTGAACCGTTTCCGCTTCTCCCGCCGGATCGCGCGGCATCAGCTTTTCGCTCTTGCGCGCCAGATGCAGCAGCCCGGCGCCGCTCTCGAACATTTCCAGCTCGCCATCGCTCAGGAACGGAACCTGGCCGAAGGGCTGGTGCGCCAGATGATTGGTCTCGCGTCCGTCGAACGGGACCGTTCGCACCGAATAAGCAAGCCCGGCTTCCTCGCACGCCCACCGCAGCCGCAGATCGCGCACGAAACCGCGCGGACCGTCGGGCACCCAGTCGAGGTCCAGATGATCAGTTCGCTCATGACGCTCCCCCGCCGCCAGCCTGCGGCCGCACCATCGTCTCCAGCAATCGCTCCGCCACGGCTTCGAGATCCCGTGCCGAGCCCGTATGCGTCGGCGACATCTGGATGATCGTGCTGCGCGGCGCGACCAACCAATAGAATCGCTCGCGCTGCGACAGCTTCCCGATCGGCCCCGCCTGCTCGCCCCCGGCGCAGATCGTCGGTATGGCCGCGAGATGCGCGCGCACCGCATCGAGATCGATCGTCGGGTCGAGCGCGATGAGCCGCTGCTCGTCGAGCTCGATTCTCGCGAGCAGAAGGTCACGCTTCGGGCACGAGACGATCACGCCCGCGTTGACGAACTCGGCGCGCTCGACCTTCGGCACGACGCGAACTATCGCGTAGTCATACGTGGCGAGATCGTGCACGTAGCGCCTCCTCGAGAAATGCCCGCGATTCCAGTCGATTCACCAAGTATTCCGTGTAGACCTGCGGGCTCCTGGCCGCGCCTCCGGGCGCGTCAGCGCCCATCCAGGCGTCCGGCAACAATGCCACGACGGCTGCGATCGCCGCTGGGGTAATTTTCTCCGCCATCCGCCGATCCGCGTCCTCGAGCTTGGTAGCGAAAGGCAGCAACACGTGATCCTTGATCATCGGGAACGGCGTTCGGCTGTGCGCGACGTAGTCGCTGTCCCAGTCGTGGTGAAAATACAGCGCGGCGCCGTGATCGATGAGCCAGAGCCGCCGGTGCCACATCAGCAGGTTCGTATTGCGAGCGGTGCGGTCCACGTTCGTGACGAACGCATCGAACCAGACGATCGCCGACGCGAGCTCCGCCGACGGAGTCTCGGTCACGGGATCGAACATCACAGCGCCCGGCAGGTAGTCGATCGCGAAATTCACGCCCGCGCTCGCGCGGATCAAACTTTGAATCTCGGGGTCGGGCTCCGTGCGCGCGAGATCGGGGTCGAGCTGCACCAAGACGATCGTGGGAACCGGCAGCCCCGCAACGCGCGCCAATTCTCCGGCAAGCAGCTCCGCGGCAAGCGCCTTCGGCCCTTGGCCCGCGCCGCGGAACTTCAGCACGTACATGCCGTCGTCGTCGGCTTCGATGATCGCGGGCAGCGATCCGCCCTCGCGCAGCGGCGTCACGTACCTCGTTGCGGCTACGGTTTTCACCGCCGCATTATGGGCGACTCGCGCCGGGTGGTGCCAATAACTGTGTTCCCCTCCCGGCCATCTCTCTATCATGCGATCTGATTTCCGTTCGGAGGTGCCTCCATGCAACGTCTAATGGTCACTGCCCCGCTTTTCGCTGCCGCCGCGCTGCTCAGCGCCTCCGCTCACGCCCACCACAGCATGTCGATGTTCGACATGTCGAAAGTGGAAGTGATCGAAGGCAAGATCGCGAAGCTCGACTGGACGAACCCGCACATGTACCTGACCGTCGAAACCAAGGGGCCAGACGGTAAACCGGCGCTGATCGAAGGCGAAGGCCTCGGGATCACGCAGGCGGCGGTCGACGGTTTGAAGCGCGAGGACTTGAAGCCCGGCACACCGGTCGTCGTTCGCATCAATCCAAATCGCAGCGGCTGGGGCAAGCAGGTGCGCGTCCTCGACGTCACGACTCAGGACGGCGAGATTCATCCGTTCTACGCGGCCAACACGCGCACGCGCGTACTGACGCCCGCCACGAGCATCGCCGGTCACTGGGCGCCAAACCGCGCCTCGACCGGTGCCGCGTTCGGCGCCATGGCGGCCTTCCCGCTAAACGCGGCCGCCAAAGCCGAACAAGCGAAACAGCTCGGCAACGGGTTGTGCTACGTCGAGCCCGCCCCGTTCGGCGCCATACTCGACGAGCTGCGCACGATCGACGTCGGCAAGAACGAAGTCGTGATGAAGTTCGACAACACGGGCGACCACTTTGACCGCATCGTCCACGTGACGGACAAACATCCGGCCAACGTGAAGCCCGCGCAGCACGGCCACTCCATCGGCAGATGGGACGGCGACACGCTCGTGGTCGACACCGTCGCCTTCACCCCCGACATGTCCGGTCTCGGCGCAAGCGTGCCGTCGGGCCCGGCCAAGCACACCGTCGAGCGATTCGCGCTGACTCCGGACAAGGTGCGCCTGCGCTACGAGATCACGGTCGAAGACCCGATGTACCTCACGGGCCCGGCCACGTTGTCGCAACAGTGGGAACACCGCCCCGAGCTCGAGTTCTCGCAAGACACGGACACCTGCGAAGCGGGCGCCAGAGACAAGTACAAGCAAGCCTTCTAGAAACAGAAACGCCGGCACGGGATGCCTGAGGGGATGTGGCGCGCGCGGCGGGCCTACCGGGACGCGCGCGCCAGGTGGGTTACGCCCTGAAGCACGCGCCAGACGGCATGCACCTGCCGTGGCACCGCGTGGTCAGTGCAAGCGGCAAGATCGCGTTTCCGCCGAATACGCGCGTGCACAGGGAGCAGACCAGACTGTTGCGCAGCGAAGGCATCGCGGTCGAGAACGGGCGCGTTGCGCGCGACGTGCTCACGAAGCTCGAGGATTTCTAGTGCGCCGAGGCGCCTGGGCTACTCACCCGAGTTGATGTTGAAGATCCGGGAGCCCTCTTCCGGCGCGCCGTACAGGTTGCCGCCGCGTTTCGGGACGGGCAGCCCCTTCGCCTTCGCCTCCGCGACCTGCCTCTCGTAGGCACGCTCGCCGGAAAGCGCGTGCCCCACGGCGCCGTTGCCCTCGTGGCACGAGTACTCGTACACCTCGTAGTCCTTCGCCGGCGGCTTCGTGAACATCACGCGGTAGGTGAACGGCGCGGTGTAGGTCTCCGGATCCTCGATCGTCGCGCGGTACTCGATCATCTCCGGGTCCACGCGGCGATAGCGCTCGGTAATCTTGAGCTTGGCGCTCGCACCGCCGCGGGCGCCAACGCCCACCTTGTCCGTGAAATTCGTGGACTCGACGACGAGCGTGTCGCCGTCCCAGTGCCCGCGGGCATTGCCCATGTACTGCTCGATGTCGCCTTCGAGGTGCTTCCTGTCCGAGAGATCCACGACGCGCGTGTCGTGAATCATTTCGTACGTGATCGACACCTGATTCGGTGACTGCACGATGCGGATGCCGTTGCCGTAGATCGAAGGCAGCACCGAGCCGAAGATGCCGCGCGTGATGCAGCGGTCGTAGAGCGTGAAGTCTTCGAACGTGTTGAAGACGACCGCGTTGCTGAACGTGCCCTGCGGTTTCGCGGCCGCGGCCTTCGCCTTGGCCGCCGGTGTGAGCGTCCGGCATACGCCCGTTCGGCGGGTCCACGACCAGCGAGGCGAAGCCGAACACGCGCGTGCCCCACTCGTTGCGAAGGAACGTCTCCTCCTTGCGCGCGCGATCGTCACCGCCCTGTTGCTGGCGCGCGCGCTGCATGAATTCCTCTTGTGTCAGCGAATCTCGGGTGCCGAAGGTTTCCGGCCGCACCGTCGGGATGCCGCGCATGTCGTCGACGCTCCACTGACCGTCGAGACTCGGCGCGCCCCAGGACGTGCGCGGCGCTTTCCACTTCGGGTCCTTGACGCTCGCGATCTTGGTCTCGGCAGGAACCGAGCGCTCCCCCGTGGGCGCCGCTCCGGGTCCGCTGCCCGGTATGCCGGGGACCCGTTGCTCAGTCGGGTTCGGGGCCGGCCGAGCCGGCTGTTGCGCCAGAACGCCGGTCGTGAAGAGCGCCGCGGCGAGGGCCGCCGGGACTAGAGCTGCGCTGACCTTGGACATGTTCCGTTTCCTCCCCAGGATTCGTGTGTCCAAGGTAGCAAGAGTACCCCGCGGGTTCAAAGCGCCTGGCTATTTCTTCAGCTCCGCGTACATCTGGCCGACGAAGCGGTCCGCAGTCGTGCGGCACTGATCCGACGAGGTCCGGGTGCCGTACAAAGACCATTGAGACGAAGGATCGGGGCTCGATGGACTCGCGTTTCACAGGTTTCGCCGACGTCTGGACGCCCGTCGCAATGGCGAGCGCTCTGCGCGGCGACCGGCCGCTGGCGGCCCAGGTTGCCGGTGTGCGCCTCGCGTTGTTCCGCGGCCGCGATGGCCGGCCCACCGCCGTGGTCGACCGCTGCATCCATCGCGGCGTGGCACTGTCGCTCGGCACCGTGGAAGACGGTTGTCTCGCGTGCCCGTTCCACGGCTGGCGCTACGGCGCCGACGGCGCAGTCGTGCACGTACCCTGGAATCCCGACGCAAAGCTCGCAACGCTTCGCGCTCGCGTCGTGCCGGCACGCGAGCTGGCCGGCCAGATCTGGATTCACACGTCGTTCGATGCGAATCCCCCGGACGAGCCGCATGTGGACGAGTGGATTACCGGCGCCGGCGTCCGCATCTTCGGCACGGCGGTCGAGTGGAACGTGCACTGGACGCGCGCCATGGAAAACATGCTCGACTCGCCGCATCTGCCCTTCGTGCATGCGAGCACGATCGGCCGCGGTCTTGTGGGTCTCAGCAACGGGCGCATGGACATCGAAATCGAGGATCAGCCGTGGGGGTTTCGCACGCGCATGCGCATCGACGGCACGCCGCAACCCGGTATGCTCGATTTCCGCTGGCCCAACCAGATGAACCTGCACCTCTCGCTGCCCAGGCGACGCCTGTTCCTGACAGCGACGTGCGTGCCGATCGATGAGACGCGCACGCGCATGCTGTTCGTTGGGGCGCGAGACTTCCTGCGCGCACCGGTTTTCGATTGGTTCTTCAACCGCGCGAATTTGCGGATAGCTAACCAGGATCGGGCGATCGTCGAGTCCTCACAACCGCCGCGAATACCTGACGCACGCGCCGAGAAGTCCGTTCGCACGGACGCTCCATTGCTGCGGTTCCGCAGGCTGTATTTCGATCGTCTAGCCCAGACAACGAGCGAGTAGTCGGGCGTTTCTATCTACGCGGTGTCGGGAGAACGGCGACGCACGAATCCTGCAGCACGATCTGCACGTCGCCGAGCACGCGCTCGGCGAAGCCGCCCTCGCAGTAGCAGAGGTAGAACTCCCACATGCGCAGGAACGCCTCCGGATAGCCGCGCGCTCGCACCCGCGCCGCGTTCGCGAACAGATTGCGGCGCCACGCGGCCAGCGTGGTGGCGTAGTGCGGGCCGATGTCCTCGAGGTCCGACGATGCGCAGCGTCGAGGCGCGCGCTACCGACTGCGCTGAGCGCCGTCGACCGACGGGATGCAGCAGCCCGGGAAAGATGTGGCGCTTGATGAAGTCCACCGAATCGCGCGCCGCTTCGTAGTGCTCGGTCGGCGATCGTGATCGCCTGCAGCACCATCGTGCCGCCGGGCACGAGCAGCTCGCTGCAGCGGCGGAAGAAGGTGTCGAAGTACTGGTGGCCGACCGCCTCGATCATCTCGATCGACACCAGCTTGTCGTACCGGCCGTCGAGGTCGCGGTAGTCGTCGAGGAGCAGCGTGATGCGCTCGGCGAGACCGGCGTCGTCGATGCGCTCGCGCGCCAGCGCGTGCTGCTCGCGCGAGATCGTCGTCGTCGTCACGCGGCAGCCGTAGTGTCGCGCGGCGTGCAGCGCGAAGCCGCCCCAGCCGGTGCCGATCTCGAGCAGATGATCGCCGGGCTTGCAGATCCGAGCTTGCGGCAGATGCGGTCGAGCTTCGCGAGCTGACGCCTGCTCGAGGCGTCATGTCCGGCGCG
The DNA here is from genome assembly GCA_963748045.1 of uncultured Gammaproteobacteria bacterium. Taxonomy (GTDB): domain Bacteria; phylum Pseudomonadota; class Gammaproteobacteria; order Steroidobacterales; family Rariloculaceae; genus FEN-1219. The sequence goes on along the minus strand of CAVVIC010000004.1, from coordinate 404,781 downwards.
CTCGAACACCGCGCACGAGTACATCATCGTCGGGTCGAGGAAGAGCTCGAAGAAGTCGTTGCCGAGGTCGTAGTGCGCGGCGATGTTGCGGCGGCTGCCGGCGCGCGTGTTGCGCGCCGCCGCGTGCAGCAGGCGTGCGCACCGGCTCGGTGAGCCGCGACCAGCCGCCGTCCATGCCGTCGAGCAGCCCGCGATTGACGCAGCAGGATGCGCACGAGCGCGGTCAGGTCGTCGGCCGTCCAGTCGCCGGCCATGTACGACTCGCCGGCGCCGACCGAGCCGCCGAATGCCACCTCGGCGTAGAAGCGCCGATCGCGCACGTGCAGCGTGGCGTGCAGCGCGCAGCGCGGCGTCGCGCGGCCGAAGGTCTCGCGCCCGCCGCCGTCGACCAGCGTGATCGAGCCCGTGCTCGAGGCTGCGCGAGCCGCGCGCGCAGCGCGCGCTCGCGCTAGACGTCGCGAGCCCGGCGCGCCAGCGCGGCGCCGGGCGCGCGAGCCATCGCCGCGGCAGCGATCGCGGTCACGCGTTCGTGCTCAGCGTTGGTTCGAGGTCTTCATCGGGGCTGCTCCGTGCGCGCGGGTGCGTCGGATGGGCGTGGAGCGGCATGCGCTTCAGCCACAGCCGCAGCGCCTGCCAGTGGATCGCCGCGATCACCTGTCAGCGTCATCAACGGAAAGCGCAGCAGCGTGCCGGCCAGCGAGCAGCGCGTGATCGGCACGCGCCGAAGCGCCAGCGTGGCGTCGAAGATCGGCGTCGCGGCGTCCGGGCTCGCGCGGCCGCAGCGTCATGTGCACGTGCCAGCGCGCTCGCCCGGCGTGCGCGAAGCTGCCAGTCGTAGCGCAGCGCCATCGGATGGAACGGCGAAACGTGCATCGCCTTCGCGCTGCGCGCGTGACGCCAGCGTCGACGTCGCCCGGCGCGTCGCGCTGCAGCACGTAGCAATGGCGTTCGCCCCACGGCGTGTTGTTGACCTCGGCGACGACGGCTTCGACGCGTGCGGCCGGCCGCGTCGAAGCAGTAGTAGAAGCTGACCGGGTTGAACACGTAGCCGAAGTAGCGCAGGTGCGTCAGCAGCCGGATCGGCCCGTCGGGCCGGCGGCCGGTGCGCTCGGCCACCAGCGTCGCGCACCGCGTCGTCGAGCGGCTGCGCCGGATCGCCGAAGTGGTCGCGGCGGTCGAAGCGCGCCAGTGCCGGCCGCCGCGTCGACCACAGCCAGCGGCCGCGGAACACGTCGTCGAGCTCCGCCAGATCGAGATAGACCATGAACAGCCGGTAGCGGAACGCGTGCCGCGCGCGGCGCGAGCCGCCGGTGGTCAAGCCACCCGTGATACAGCGCGCTGTGCATGTCGACCTCGTTGCGGCATGCGTCCTCGAAGCGGGTGCAGCGCCTGCAGCGCGCTGACGACGCCGTCCTCGTGGAAGCCGTAGCGCCAGTAGGCGCCGCAGTAGTGCGTGCGGCGTACGCCGCTGATCTCGCGGTGGCGCTGCTGCGCCGCGATCGCCCGGCCGGCGTGAACAGCGGATGGGCGTAGTGCATGCGGCTGCAGCACGCGCTTCGGGTCGACGTGCGTCGCTCGCGTTCAGCGTGACGCAGAACGTGTGGCGCGAGCGCAAGCCCTGCAGCATGTTCATGTCGTAGGTCAGCGCCACGCGCGTCCCGCGCGTTCGGCAGCCGGTGGTAGTTCCACGCCGCCCAGGCGCGGCGGCGCCGCGGCAGCAGCGAGGTGTCGGTGTGCAGCACGCGCCTCGTTGCGCTGGTACGGAAGCGCGCCGAGGATCTCGCGCTCCTGCGGCGAGGGATCGGCCAGCAAGCGCAGCGCCTGGTCGGCGTGGCAGGCGAGGAAGACGTGGTCGTAGCGCTCCGGTTCGCGCCCGCGCGCCTGCACCAGCACGCCGTCGGGCCGGCGCCGGATCGATTCGCACCGGCAGTGCGGAGGCGGATGCGGTCGCGAAACGGCGCGACGAGCCTCTCGACGTAGCGCGCCGAGCCGCCGCGGATCACGCGCCACGGCGGGCCGGTCGTTCACCGTCAGCATGCCGTGGTTGTGCAGGAAGCGCACGAAGAAGCGCGCCGGAAACTCGAGCATGCGCTCGCGGGTCGGTGGACCAGATCGCCGCGCCCATCGGCACGAGGTAGTCGTCGACGAAGCGGCCGCGGAAACCGTGCGCCTCGAGATACGTCGCCGAGCGTGATCTCGTCGCCGTCGTCGCGAAGCAGCGCGCGGCGCCTCGCGGTTGAAGCGCAGGATGTCGGCCAGCATGCCGAGGAAGCGAGGCCGCAGGAGGTTGCGGCGCTGCGCGAACAGGCCGTTCAGCGAGGTGCCGTTGTACTCGAGCCCGCGCGCTCGTCGCGCACCGAGAAGCTCATCGAGCTCGGCTGCGATTCCACGCCGAGCTCGTCGAGCAGCGCGATGAAGTTCGGGTAGGTCCGGTCGTTGAAGACGATGAAGCCGGTGTCGATCGTGCTGCACCTCGCCGTCGAGCTCGATGCGGTGCGTGTGCGTGTGGCCGCCGATGTGGTCGTCGGCCTCGTAGACCGTGATGTCGTGCCCGGCGCGGTGCAGGCGGTGAGCGGCCACGTTGCCGGCGATGCCGGTGCCGATGATGGCGATCTTCAGCGGTGTCATGCGCCCTCTTCCATGCGCGCGCCGCGTCGCGCACCGCGCGCGGCACCGGATTCAACCCGTGGATCAGGCCGAGCGCAGCCAGCAACCGCAGGCCGTAGTAGGTGAGGTCGATCTCCCACCAGTAGAAGCCCTGGCGCGCCGCGACGGGATAGTGGTGGTGGTTGTTGTGCCAGCCTTCGCCGAACGTCAGCAGCGCGAGCCAGAAGTTGTTGCGCGACGCGTCGCGCGTGGCATAGCGGCGGCTGCCGAAGCGGTGCGCCAGCGAGTTGATGCTGAACGTGGCGTGATACAGCGCGACGGTCGAGACGCAGAAGCCCCACGCCACCAGCTGCGCGCCGCTCGTGTGCAGATCAGGCGCGAAGTGTTGTGCCAGCGCCGCCCGCAGTCCACAACAGCGCGCACCAGCGTCAGCGGCACCACCGCGTCCCAGCGGTCGAGGAAACGCAGCTCGGGGTAGCGCGCGAGCGAGCCCACCAGCTCGTCGCGCGTCGCGAAGTTCTCGCGTGGCCATGAACCAGCCCGAGTGGCTCCACACGAAACCGTGACGCAGCGGCGAGTGACAGTCCTCCGGCTCGTCCGCATGCACGTGATGGTGGCGGTGATGCGAGGCCCACCACAGCGGGCCCGCGCTGCGCGGCCGAGGCGCCGAGCGCGGCGAACACGAACTGCACTGCGCGCCCGGTGCGAAACGCGTGGTGCGCGAAGTAGCGGTGGTAGAAGCCCGTGATCGCGAACATGCGCAGCGCGTACAGCGCCGCTGCAACGGCCACCGCCACCGTGCTCACACCGACCCACGGCAGCGTGAGGCACCCGGCGTGGATCACGAAGAACGGAATCTGCCGCCACCAGTCGATGCTGCGCGGCTCGCCTGCTTCGACGTCGGGCGCGTGGCCGTCGAACCAGGCTGCGAAGACAGCACGTAGACGTGCGGCATGCGACGTCGCTCATCCGCGAACCCTCCACGGCACGAAGGCCGGCGTGCGACGCACGTAGGCGGCGTAGCCCGGCCGCTGCCGGCGAAGATCTTCCTCGAGCAGCGGCACGCCGGACACCTTGATCAGCAGCACACTCATCAGCAGCGGCGACAGCACGGTCCACCACGCGCCGGCGGCCAGCGCCACCAGCCACAACCCCCACCACAGGCAGAATTCGCCGAAGTAGTTCGGGTGGCGCGAGAAGCGCCACAGCCCGCGATCCATCACCTGGCCGAGGTTGCGCGGTCCGCGCGGAAGCGCGCGAGCTGCGCATCGGCCACCGTCTCGAAGAGCAGGCCGAACGCGGCGAGCGCGAGTCCGAGCGCGTCGAGCGCGTTCCACGGCGCAGGGCTCGCCACCGTGGCCATCAGCGGCAGAGCCACGAGCCACGCGAGCAGCGCCTGCAGGCCGAACACGAGGTACAGGCTCTTCCACGCGAAGTGCGGCTCGTTGCGCGCTGCGGATCGCCTGATAGCGCCGGTCCTCCGGCTGCCCGCGGTGGCGCCACGCGATGTGGAGCGACAAGCCGCAGCGCCCACGCCGCGGCCAGCGTCAGCACGACGGCGGCCCGTGGTCCGGCTGCGGCAGCAGCGCCGCGATCGACGAGCGCCGGCGCCAGCACGAGAAACGACCAAGCGCTGTCGACGATGCTCACGTCGCGCTTGCGCCACGCTCGCTGCCCACACCGCCAGCGCGAGCAACGCGCCCACGCCGAGACCGAGCCCGGCGGCGTCGAACCAGACGAGCATCGGGCGTCATGTCGACGCGTCGGCTCGAACAGGTAGTGCGCGACCCACCATTCGCGGCCCTGGTCGTGGCCGAACAGCTCGGCGCACGACATGAAGAACAGCCGCCAGCGTGTCCACCACAGTGCCGCGTGCTCCGCACCATAGGTCTGCGCGAGAATCGACGTCACCGGCTCGCGCCGCGCGTCCATGTTCGCGAGCCAGGCCTCGGCCGTGCGCGCGTAGTGCGTGCCGCTCCAGCGCCAGCGCGCGACGAGCGACAGGTCGTCCTGGAAACGCAGCGCCAGATCGTCGCTCGGCATCATGCCGCCGGAGAAGAAGTGGCGCGCCATCCAGTCGCTGGCGTCGCGCGCCTCGAATGAATACGGCGTGCCGCGGTGGACGAACACGTGCATGAAGAAGCGCCCCTGCGGCTCGAGCCAGCCGGCCACGCGGCGAAACATCTCCGGCCAGTTGCGCAGGTGCTCGAACATCTCCACCGAGACTATCCGGTCGAAGCGCTCGGCCGCCTGCAGATTCGGCCACGTCGTTGGTGACCACCCGCACGTTGTCGAGGCCGCGCCGCCGCGCCTCGGCTTCGATGTAGGCGCGCTGCGAATGCGAGTTCGACACGGCCGTGATCCGCGCGTGCGGGTAGTGCTCGGCCATCCACAACGTGAGCGAACCCCATCCGCAGCCGAGCTCGAGGATGCGCTGGCCGTCCGCGAGCTCCGCGCGCTGCGCGGTAACAGCGAGCGCCGCGTCTTCGGCGCCATCGAGATCGGCCACACCCTCGGGCCAGAAGGCCGAGCTGTACTTGCGCCGGTGGCCGAGCACGTGGCCGAAGAACGCGCTCGGCACTTCGTAGTGCTGCTCGTTGGCGAGATGCGGAACCAGCGCGATCGGCGCAGCGCGCATCGCGGCGACAAAAGCGTCGGCCTGCGCGGCCGCGGCCGCGGGATCGTTCGCGGCGATCTCGGCCAGCCGCGCCTGCAACAACCGGCGAATGCCGACGCGCACCAGGCGGTCGGGCACCACGCCGCGTTCCGTGAACTCCAGTGCCAGATTCGACAGGGCCATCGGCCGCTCCTCGCGTCGGGCCAAGGCCCGTCGTGTCTCGTGATGGATGGATATACGCAGCAGGAACGGTTCTGGATCACACTGGCGCGCGCAGTGATCCAACCGCCGCCGGCCGCCGTATAAAGAACATGGAGCTCGTGCTGCGAGAGATGCCCTCACCGGCCGGCCGGCCAGTAACGTTAGTATTGGGCCACATGGCGCCAGTGGCGGCTGCCCCCGACCGACGTATGTCTACCGACGACGAGATCGACACATGGATGCGCGCCGTGGCGCAGTCGGCAGACCGGCCGGCGTTCGCAGCGCTGTTCAGACACTTCGCGCCGCGCATCAAGGGATTCCTGATGCGCGCCGGCGCGAACGATACGCTGGCCGAGGAGCTTGCGCAGGAAACGATGGTCGCGCTGTGGCGACGCGCAGCGACGTTCGACCCGGCGCGCGCGCAGGTCTCGACCTGGCTCTACACGATCGCGCGCAACCTGCGCATCGACCACCACCGGCGCACAGGCGGACCCGTTGACGCGCCTGACGACTGGGACCCGGAGCAGCAGCCCGCGGACGCGCACCTGACGCCGGACGAGTTGTTGCAAGCGGCGCAGCGCGAACGCGGCGTGCAGCAGGCACTGGCCGAGCTGCCCCCCGAACAGGCGCAGATTCTCAAGCTGTCTTTCTTCGACGAACATCCGCATGGCCGCATCGCGCAGGACCTCGGCATTCCACTCGGCACCGTCAAATCGCGCATCCGACGAGCGGTGACCCACCTGCGCCAAATTTTGGAACGGTACCCATCATGATCCACCACCACCCCGGCGATGAATTTCTGCTGCACCTGGCCGCAGGCCGCTTGAGCGCAGGTCAGGCACTCGTAGTGAGCACTCATCTGGAAGGCTGCGCCGAATGCCGCCGCCAGTTGCACACGCTGCAGAGTGTTGGCGGCGCGTTGCTCGAAGAAGTGCCGCCTGTCGCGCTCGAGCCGAACGCATTGGCGCGCACGCTGCAGCGCATTGACGGCGCCGCTCTGGAACGGACAGGTTCTGCCACTGCTCCGCCGCCGAATTTGCCCGCGCTGCCGGAGGGTGTGCCTTGGCCTGCGAGCTTGCGCAGCTGCCGCGTGACCGGTTGGCGCTTCATGGGGCCAGGCATGCGCTACGCGCGCGTCACGGTACCGCATGACCCCTCGGCAGCGCTGTATCTGCTGCGCATCAGCGAAGGCCGCAGCCTCGCGCGCCACACGCACAGCGGCCTCGAGCTGACGCAAGTACTGTGCGGATCCTTCGATGACGGCCGTGCGGTTTTCGGGCCCGGCGACTTCGACTCAGCCGATGAGGCGGTGCATCACCAACCGGTAGTGCGAGCCGGCGCGACGTGCGTGTGCCTGGCCTACGTCGGTGCGCGCATGCGTTTCGATGGACGCATCGCGTCGCTGATCGGCGGCTGGATCGGGATGTAGAGCGGCCTCATCGGCGCCAACCGCGATCGACGCGATAGCTGACCCACGCGCCCCGCGCGAGTGCCGCGCGCGCACCGACGGCGGGGCGCGCGACGAAGGCGATAGCGAACTGGCGCACCGCCTACTTCTTCAGCTCCGCGTACAGCTGACCGACGAAGCGGTCCGCCGTCGTGCCGGGCTGCTGCACCTTGGCGTCGTAGTCGGCCGTCGGCTTCGCAGCCACGACCTGCTCCAGAGTCTTGCCTTCCTTCACGAGCTTCGCGACCTTGTCGCGAATCGCGATCACCATGTCGCGGTGCGCCTTGACGGCCGCGACGTCGACCACCGGACCGTGGCCGGGGACGATCTTCGTGGCCGGCCCGGCGGCTTTGATCACGGCGTTCAGCGCATCGATGAGCCCGGGCAGCGATCCGCCGTTCGTGCGATCGATGTTCGGGTACTGAATCGAGCGATAGAAGTCGCCCGTCATGATGACGTTCGCTTTCACGAACTGCACGAACGTGTCGCCGTCGGTATGCGCCTTCGGCGCGGGAATCAGGTGGATTTCCTCGCCATTCATCTGCAGCGTGAGCGGCGCATCGTAGGTGATGACCGGCAGACCGGCCGGCGGCGTCGGCACGCCGGGCTGACCGTTCGCGCCGGGATTCGGATGCTCGAGCCGGTCTCGCAATTGCGGGCGAGCAAGAATCGTCACGCCCATCTTGCCGAAGTTTTCGTTGCCGCCCGTGTGATCGCCGTGCACGTGCGTGTTGACCATGAACTTGATGGGCTTGTCCGAAATCTGCTTGATGGCCGCGGCGATCTTCTCGGACAGCGGGGCGAACTGCGAGTCCACCATGAACACGCCGTCGGGCCCGGGCAGAACGCCGATCGTCGCCGCCCTGCCCTTCGAGCACGTAGAAGTTGTCGGCGAGCTTCGTGGTCTTGATTTCGACCTTGCTGAAATCGGGTGGTGCCGGCGCGGGCGCGGGCGCGGGCGCTTGCGCCCGCAGGGCGACGGGTGCGAGGAGCGTGAGCGCGAGCGACAGGCTCGCGAGCGACGAGAGGTGGCGTCGGTTCATTGTTTTCCCCATTGTTCGAAGAGTAGACGCCGCCGGAGTCTGTCACACGACGAACGACCCGCGCAAACCGCGGCCGGCTACCCGCCTTGCGCTACGTTCGTCGAGAACATGTCGCGCAGAAGCTTCCACTTCCCGCCTTCCTTGCGCCAGACGACGATGTATTTGCCGTGGTCGATCGCGCGGCCGGTCTTGTCGCGCAGCTCGTACTGCCCGACCTCGGTGGCCATCGAGCCCTGGACGAAGACATCGACCGTCTTCAGAGCCACGCCGCCAATACCGGTCAGCGCGGATTGCCAGTATTTCAAGATCGCGTCTGCGCCCTGAATGGGCTCGCTGCCGGCCGGCATCACCAGCGCATCGGCCGTATACATCGCCGCCACGTGAGCGGCGTCGCCCCTGGCCACCGCTGCAGATATCTCGGCGTCGGCCGCTTCGATGGCAGAGCGCACCGTCTCGGCGTGCGCGAGCTGGGCCATACCCCCGAGAAGAGCAATGAACAACGCGAGGCGAAAACGAACTGAGCGATTGGGATTCATGCAGTGCTCCTGATCTTTCGGGTGAACGCGCGTCGACGGGCCTATTTCGGTTTCGCGGCGTCGAGGCGCTTGTCGTAGCTCGCGCCCTCGATCGTGCAACCCCACTCCATGATCTGCGTGTCGACGCGCACGAAGTCGTAGATCATGACCATGGGCTTCGTGTAGTAGACGGGATCGTTGTGCGTGACGATCACTTTGAGTCGATCGCCGTTTGGAATGAAGCGTTCCTCGGTGCGCATCTGCGCGGACTCCGGAAGTCCCGGAAAGCCGAGCGTGTCGAGGTAGCCAGCTTCCACGTCGACCGTGTCGACGACGAGCTCCTCGCCTTCGTAGCGCCCGAGCGAGCGCCCCATGTGCGGATGATCGTGAACCGTGTACGGCACGCTGGCGAGCTTCCCGGCGAGCGGCACTCGGCGATGCACGTCCATGAACTCGTAGTTGATCTCGACGTGATCCCCGCTCTGGCGGATTTCGATCGGCGGCGAAGGCGTGTGCATGATGCGGGTGAACGAGACGGGCTTGCACTTCAGGTCACCGTCGTCGCGCAGCGGATCGTAATGCTCGAGCTTCTCGCGGCCCGCTGCGTTGAGGCCGGGATCCTTGGGCACCTGCGAGCCGTAGAACAACCACACGCCGTCGAGGTCCGCGCGCGTGCCGGCCGCGGAAGCCGTGCCAATGATCGCGCACGCGAGCGGCAGCGCAACCGTCAGTAACCCGATGGTCCTCATGACGCTATTGCTGCGGCGCGGCGCGCGATCCCTCGTCGCACCGGAACTGGGTGGAGTTCGCGACAGCTTCTCGGTACTTCACGAACCCGCAGTCACGGTAAACCGAACCGTCCGCCAAGACGGCCTGCACGAAGTAGCCGACGTTGGGTAAGCGTTGACTCGGCCATAACGTGAACGTGACCGTGTCGCCGACTTTGATGAGGTCGACATCGACTTTGCGCCGGATGAGAGAATTGCGATCGGACCACTCGACGAGCCAATCGGTGACGGTGCCGTCCTTGTCTGCCACGGCAACCACGTACTGCGAGTGAGGATTGCGAATGTGCGCTTCTTTCACGGTGCCGCGAATTTCGACCGGCTCGCCGCGGTCGAAGTTGATCGCGACGGAGTGATGCGCTGCCGAAGACAATTCGAGGAGCAAGGCCGCGCTCACCGACAACAGCAACGTATGCGTTAGTTTCACGACTCCTCCGCCGAATAGCGCCGTCCCAGCATACGCTTGTCGCGCGCCCTACTTCACCGACGAAAGCCCCTCCGCACACGAGAACTCACGCAGCTCGTCGTTCGGGGGCGATGCCTTCTTATAAGTACGAATCTGGGCGAAGGGTTCGGTCAACGCCTTCGGGTCCTTTGACGTGAGCCGGTCCTCGAGGATGCCGGGCGACGTGAACCTAATCCTCTCCTGCACGGTGAGCTGATCGCTGTGCGGCGAGAAGAGATCGAGCTGCGTATCCTCGCGTATCGCGACGGTGTCCACGACGAGCGTGTCCCCTTCCCAATGCCCCACGGAATACCCCGCGAACGTCGGATCGTCGAGCGTTCGCGGTTGCGGCTTGCGGCCGTCGAGGTAAATCCGGCGATACACGTCGTTCAGCTCGCCGTAGATGGTGATCTTGTCCTTGGTGTGGTTGATCTCCATGCCATAGCCCATCGACATCATCCCGGGCATGCCGGCGGAGAGGCAGTTGGCATTCGGATCGGTCTCCGACGATCCCGCCATTCGCGACTTCCGCATTTCCTCCCACTTGGCCAGGTATTCGGGCTTGAGCTTGGGTGCAGTGTCCGGCCGGCCCGCGCGCCCGTCGATCACCGGCACCGGTCGCGGCGGCGTGCCCGCCCCGCGCGGTGCGGCAGGGGGCGCGTTCGCGTTGAACGGGAAATACACGCCGGAAAAGTCGGGACGTGCCGGCGCTTCTTGCGCGCGAACCGCCAGCGTCGATCCCAGCAGCACGGTCACGAGCGCGACGGACAAGAGCTGAGTGGTTTTCGTCATTGCTGGGTGGCCTGTCCGAGCACGGTGCCATCGGCAAGCGTCACGCGTGTGGCGAGACCCGTGTGCGTGCCGTCCCGTGCCGGGCTGAAATCCACGGTGATCGTGTCACCCGGCTTGAAGCTCGACCTCGACCAGCCGGAACGCGCCAGCACGCCCGGCGGCCGGCCCTCGATCCGCCACTCCGTCTTGCCGCTATTGCCATCGGCCACGTCCAAATGAATCCACACGTGCGGGTTCGTCCACAGCCACTGCGTGACCGTGCCTTTGAGCACGACCACCTTGTCTGGGTCGAACGCGGAGTTGCTGTGGTGCGCGAGCGCGGACGTCGCCGTGAGCAGCGCCGCGACGACGATAAGCGAAGCTCTCATAAGTCACCCCCCCGATGCGCAATGACACTAGCACAGCGGCGCTGGGCCGGTGAATGATCGCGCGTTGGAGTAGCCGCCGACGAGAGAAAACGTCGCCTCAGACGCGTTTCTCTACGCCTCGACGCAAATTGGCATTGACACGCCGAAAGCGACGGACGTTAGACTCATTCCCTTCTTCAGCACCGCGAGGCTGCCGCAACGACCATGAAGCCACTGAAGAAGGGCGCCACGTACGACGACCTGCGCGCGGTCCCCGATCACTTCGTCGCCGAGATGTTCGACGGCGATCTCTGGGCGTTCCCACGGCCGGCGCTTCCGCACGCGAATGCCGCCGGCTCGCTCTTCGCGGAGATCCACAAATCGTTTCACCGCAAGGACCCGAGCGGATGGGTGCTTCTTTTCGAGCCCGAGCTGCACTTCGGACGCGATGTGCTCGTGCCGGATATTGCGGGTTGGCGTCGCGCCCGGCTGCCGAGCGTGCCTGCAGAGGCGTATCTGTCGCTCGCCCCGGATTGGATCTGTGAAGTGCTTTCCACGTCCACCGAGGCGATCGACCGCGGCAAGAAACGGCGGATCTACGCGCGCGAGGGCGTGGCATACGCGTGGCTCATTGATCCGATTGCGCGCTCACTCGAGGTGATGCCCCTCGACACAGGTCGGTGGACGAAACTCGATCGGTATGAGGGCGAGGCCAAAGTCCGCGTGGCGCCGTTCGACGCCATCGAGCTCGAGCTGGCCGCGCTCTGGATCTAACGGGTCTGGCTTGAGTTTGTCGGTGGGCGGTTCGCGACCGCTTGGTCGGACGCCCGCTCGGATGTAGAGTTGCGGCAGTTGGAACGATTCTTGGGGGCGACATCATGCGATCGCGCATCTTGATCCTGTCGGCGTTGCTCGCCACTGTAAGCGCAATGACTTGCGTCGCCGCCGAGGACTCCTCTGTAAAACAAGACGCCAAGGATGTCGGTCACGCGGTCGGCGATCTCGCGAAAGATGTCGGCCACAGCGCGAAGAAGACGGCGAAAGCCGTGGGGCACGGCGCGCGCGACGTCACGCGCACGGTGGGCCATGCGGTTCGCGACGGCGCAAAGGAAACCAAGAGGGCGACCAAGCGCGCAGCAAAGAAGGTAAAGAACGCGGCGAAGTGACGCCATGAAGTCTTCCGACACCTCGTACACCAGACTGGTCGTGTCCAGAACGGCCGCTGCGGTTCTGGGTGGCTATATCGTGACGTACTGGACCGGCGCCGCCGTGGCCAAGATGACCATCGAATGGGGCCTCCTGAGCCCCGTGGATGCCGGAATGTTTTCCGGTCTCGTACAGCTCGTCGTTTATGTCGCTGCCATCATCTGGGTGTGTGCGGCGGCCTCGATGAGAAAAGCGTGGTGGGTCCTTGCCGTATTGACCGCGCTGCTCGTCGGTATCGCCGTGCTCCTGCCCGGACCACCACCGGCAACGTAAGCCAAGAAGCGCGCTTAGGGGGACAAGACCATGGAGAAGAGCCTCACGCAGCGGATGGACTGGCTACACACCTGGTTTGGCCTGGTCTTAGGTTGGCTGGCATTCGCGCTCTTTCTCACCGGAACCATCGCCGTCTTCTGGCTCGAGATTCAGCACTGGGCGCAGCCGGAGCTGCACGGCGCGAAGATGTTGTCGCCCGAGGCCACCGTACAGTACAGCGTCGACTATCTACAGAAGGTCGCACCCGACTCACGGCGCTGGGCCGCCACGCTCCCGGACCTCGACCGCCATCCCCTCCTGGTCTTGAACTGGCTCGACGAGAACAACGCGCAGCAGTTCGCGCGGCTCGTTCCGGACGGCTCGGGGCGCAAGGTGACCACCGTCACCAATGGCGGACGCTTCTTCGTCGATTTCCATTGGACGTTCAACCGTGAGGTCCAGGATCTCAGCGGGCGGACGTTCCAGTGGACCTACATGCTGTCGGGTTTCGTCGGCATGGCGTTTCTGATCTGCACGATCACCGGCCTCATCGTTCACAAGAAGATCTTCCGCAATTTCTTCACGTTCCGGCGGCAAGCGAAGTCGGTGCAGACGCGGTGGCTCGACGCACACAACGTGCTCGGCGTCCTCTCGTGGCCCTTTCAGTTCATGATCGTGTTCACCGGCCTCGCCTTCTACTGCTATCTCTACATTCCCACCGGCATGCAGATGGCCGCCCGCTCTCCGTCGCCGCCACCCGTGGCCGTGATCGGTGGCGGGGGCCCAGGGATGTTATGGGGCCGCTACGCCAGCGACGCCGTCGGTAGCGTACCGCGAAACATCGTCGAACCCGGCAACCCCGCGCCCAACGTGCCGATCGTCGATCTCTTCGCGCAGGCACAGGCGGAGATGGGCATTCTGTCCAGCTTCACGGTCAACAATCCCGGTCGTGACAATGCGACGGTGAGATTCGGCGGCACGCGCGCGCGGCCCAACGCCATCACCTTCACGGCCGACAGCATGACCTTCGATGGGGCCACCGGCCGCGTCATCAGTCCCGCGGGAAACACCACCAACGCCGTTCAGAAGATCACGAACGTTCTTGGCGGCTTGCACTTCGCGTTCTTTGGCGGCACCGCGATGCGGGTGTTGTATTTCCTGTCCGGCGCGGCCGGCACGATCATGATCGCCTGCGGTTTGGTGATGTTCACGGCGAAGCGCCGTGCGAAGGCGAAGTCAGCCGCTGCGCGGCGTTTCTATGAGTTCGTCGATCGCATGAACGTCGCCTCCGTTAGCGGCGCGATGTTCGCCTGCGCGAGCTATCTGTGGGCTATCAGGTTGTTGCCGCAGGGTCTCTCCGATCCCAACGGCGGCTTTTCCGGCGGCGTCTACGCGTCGATCCGCGCCGTGCCGCTCGATCAGGCACTGCGTACGGATCTCGAGCTGTACACGTTCTGGGCGGCGTGGGGCGTCGCCGCGGTGCACGCGCTGGTGCGAGCGCCGCACAAAGCCTGGGCCGAGCAGTTCGCGGCGGTGGCCGCGCTGTGCATCGGGCTTCCCGCTATCGGCTATCTGGTGCCCAACTGCGATATCGGCTCGATGATCGCAGCGGGGGATTGGAAGATGGTGGCCGTCGATCTTGGCGGACTCTGCATCGGCCTCATGCTGGCGTGCGCGGCATGGAAGATGAGCGACAAGCGCGTCGAGGTGCGCGCTAGCAAAGCGGTCGCAGCCCCCGCTCTGTCAGCGGCCGATTGATGTATCTCCTGTCGAGCTTTCTCTGCGCCTATGCCGGCTTTGCCGCGCTCTGCGCGATCACGGCGCGAAATGTGCCGCTCGTCTGGACAACACCGCCATCGCGCAGAGTCGTCAGAGGGCTTCGCGCGGCCGGCTATTTCCTGCTCGCGCTCTCGTGGATCCCCTGCTACCTGCAATGGGACGTGCCGATGGGCACGGCGGCGTGGGTGATGAATCTTGCCGCGAGCGGGCTCGCCCTGGTGTTTCCGTTCGCCTACGCACCGAAGCGTAGCGTACAGGCCGGCGGCGTTGCGGCGCTGCTGGCGGGTCTGGTGTTGCTCGTCAGCTGACCTCGACATGCCGCGCACGAACTAGCGCGACAGCTACTTCAGGCCTTTCGCCTCCACGTCCCAGTTCGAATTCTTGCAGAGCCCGCAGTCCTTGCCGGCGAACATCGCGCCCGCCTTCTTGTCGCCCTTGAGCTGCCAGGCCGCCCAACTCCAGGCGACGTTCGCGAACTCACCGCCGCCCGGGTGGAAGAACGTCGCGCTGTGCCCCGCGTCATGGCGCGAGCCGTAGAACGCGGGCTTCTTGTCGAGCGCGTCGTACGTGGACTTCGACGTCTCCATCATGAAGTCGCGTCTTGTTGCCGTTCACGAGCAGCACGGGTCCGTGCAGCTTCGCGAGTAGCGCGACGTCTGGAATCGGAAACGGCGGCGGATTCTTCGGGTCGAGCTTCATCACGCCCGAGTTGAACACGCCGATCGTCTTGACGCGCGGATCGGCGCCCACCTCGATCGAAAGGAATCCGCCGCACGAGCTGCCCATCGCGGCCATCTTGCCCACCGCGATCTTGCCCTTCAGCGGCGAGCCGTCGCGTTTGTTCTCCTTGTCCGCCCAATCGAGCGCGGCGCGCAGGTCGTCGACGTTCGCTTGGCGCCGCGGCGCGCCTTCGATCGCCGCCGTGCCGATCACGAGGAAACCGTGCGAAGCCACCGTCTCCATGAAACCCAGGAAGGCCTTGCTGTCGATCGCGCAGCCGCCGTTGCCCCACGCGATGACCGGCAGCGTGTCCTTCTTCGGGAACGCGTCGAGATTCGCCGGGCGAACGATCACGTGGCCCGGCGAGCCGAATGCGGGCTCGGAAGTGACGTCGTAGGCGCCCTTCTCCGCGGTCGGCGCGCCTTCGACCGGCAACGACGTGCGGATCATGTCCATCGTCACGTTGGCGAAGGGTGCCTGGGCGCGACCGGGAGCGGCGATCGCGAGTAGCGCGAGAGCGCTGGCGGTAAGTACGGTCGGCTTCAGCATGGTGTGGTCCCCCGAAATGGTGCGCGGAAGAATACTCTTTTTTCCTTTCGTCCCGTGAACCTCAACGCAAGGGTATGCGGTAAATGTTTTTGGTCCCTGTCGTCGCGACAAATGCGTAGGTGTCCGGATCATTTCCGATCCCCAACGCCTCGACCGCACGATCTATGAGGATCGCGTTGGCTGGCTGAGGGTCCAGGATCTCCGTCGGCAGTCCATCAGTGCCCAAACGTACGACGCGGGTGCGACCCCGGCGCTCCAAGTGTTCTCTGAACCCGACTTCGATGAACAGCGTCCCGCCATCGTGAGCCCACCGCGCTCGGCCGCATCCCGCGATCGATCAGCACTGGGGGACTCTTTGAAAGAGGCAGGAGGAATCGGCCATTCATTCCCGCGAAGGCACCAGCAACCACAGCAAACTTCCCGTCCGGCGCCACGGAATCAAGATCCAAGATCGGATCTTCGCTCGAGCGTGTCGACGCTGTTCCGTCGAGCTCTGGGCGTTCCCCCGGATAGTTGACACGCCCCTCTATTCGCCTGAAATAGACCCTGTTCTCGCGATCGAAATGAACATCGTCGCCATCTGTACCAGTTTTCGCGGACCCGTGCTGCGATCCAGCGGTGCGATCCAGATCTCGGAGACACCGACGTTCAATCTGGCAAAGGCAATCCAGCGCTCGTCGCCGGACACGTCGAAATTTCGCACGTTGAATCCGTTGAACAGCATCGTTGGCCGATCGGTGTCGACATCGATTCGGCGCAGCTCGTCCTCGCGGACGCCACCTGTTCGCCGCTCGGCAACGTAATAGACGCGATGGCCGTCCGCCGAAAGCCAGGGGTCGCGCACTACCCCCTCGTTCGTAAGGCGCCGCTCACCCCGGGCATCGTGAATCCAAAGCTCGCTTTGCTGGAGACCCACGAACGCGACCAGTGCGTGCAGCGTCCCCATGACTCCAGCTTCGTCGCCGAGATGTTCGACCGATCTCTTGCGGGGCGCCATTGGGATACCTCTGCCTCCACAGGTGCATGCCTCGCGCTGCCTGCACGCGAAAAATACATCCGTCGTCCCTCTCGGCGACCAAGCTGCCGATTGGCAGACGCCACCCTCGGGGCCAACCGCGAATCCGGAATTGCCCCCGTCAAAAGGCAGTAGCCGGCACCGCTGAAAGTTTCCGTCGCCGCCCATTTCACCGCAAGGACCCGAGCGGATGGGAAATGCGCCTTGCCGCTTTCGAGCAGTAAATCCGAGCTGCACTTCGGACGCGATGGCTCTGCCGGATATCGCCGGTCTGGCGCCGACCGCACCCGGCTGCCGAACGTGCCAGTCCGAGGCGTTGGGGAGCGCCGCTCCGGCTCCCCGCCCGTGATCGGCACCGTGAAGTGCTGTCCCACGTCCACGCGAGGCGATCGACCGTTACCGCGCTAAGAGACGCGTGTAGCATCGCTCGTAAAGGCGGGGCCGAATATCCGCGCCCGCTTCGTGTGTCAGCTGGACAGGCTCGCCATCTGGCAGCGTCTTCAACCAGATCTGTGCGCGCTCAGAAAGGCGGCCCGTTGCGTATGACGCGAGCTCATGGCCATCCGGAGAGAGCGCGGGCGCGGTTGCTGAGTCCGCGACGTCCGTGAGCAAGACACGTCAGTCCAAGGGGTCGATCGATGTCCTGTTGCCGCGCCACACGAAGACCGTCGATAGCAGCCCGACTATCGCCAGCGCAGCGAGAGTGGAGTACAAGCCACGGCTATGTCTCGACAATGACCCGCTTGGCGATGCCGACGGAGCCGCCGATTCCACCGATGACGACGCGGGCTTTGTTTCGAATGTTTCTGGCACTACACGCACGGCCGCGACGAACTGGAAGCCACGCCCCGGCAGGGTGACGACGAATCGACGTTCGGCGCCGTCATCGCCTAGAGCGCGACGGATGGCCAGAATGCACTGGTAAAGGCTGTTGTCTTCGACGACGGTTCGCGGCCAGACGACGCGCAGGAGTGTGGCTTTGTCGACGGCCTCGCCCGCTCGTTGCACAAGGTAGTGCAGCGCGTCGAACGCGCGGGAAGGCAATTCTATCGGCGCCCCGTCCGGCCCCACGAGCGAATGTCGGGCGGGGCTGAGTCGAAACCCTCCGAATTCATACGCGTACCTGGAAGTTTCGTCCATCGGCGGCCTCTTTGAGATTTGATCACAAAGAATCAGAGCCCTCCCAAAGACTCTTCCTAGAACCCAGCCTACAAGTCAATCCCCGCCCAGCGAAGGTTCGTGGGCGGCACCAAAACCACCGTCAAATCGAGGAGTCACCATAATGAACAATTCGATGACCAGACACGTGTTTACCGGCACAGCCGTAGGGGTACTGAGCCTTGTGGGGATGTCTGCGCACGCCAGCTGTGCCAATCCGGACCTGCCAGGTCAGCAATCGGCGGTCCAACAACACTT
The DNA here is from genome assembly GCA_963748045.1 of uncultured Gammaproteobacteria bacterium. GTDB lineage: Bacteria > Pseudomonadota > Gammaproteobacteria > Steroidobacterales > Rariloculaceae > FEN-1219. The sequence continues at coordinate 387,045 of CAVVIC010000004.1, read as the reverse complement.
GACCCCAACGTTCAACCGAAGGGGTGATGACGGACGCCATGCGGGGCGGATCCTCAACAGGATCGTGGGCACCTGGCACGTGGTCTACACGGGAGGACTGGCTGGGCAGGCATTCATCCAGTGGCACAGCGACGGCACGGAATGGGAGAACATCGCCTTTCCGATATTGGGCGGCACGATCTGCATGGGCGACTGGAGGGCGACCGACAACGATCACGTTAGCCGCTCCCATGTCGCCTGGCTGTTCACCAATGGCATCCCGTCCGGGTACCTCACCGAAACCGAAACCGATGAAGTGGCAGCCGACGGGAGTTGGTATCGCGGTACCAACAATGTCAAGTTCTACGATCTCGACGGCAACATGTTTGCCGAAGCCGGGGGTACCGCCCAAGCGACACGTATCTCGCCACCGTAGATCCAGATCCGCGTGACCCGTGGGCGGCGGCGACGCGCAGCCCACGGGCCACGCCTTCGCGGGATCCCCAACCGGGAGGCCGCCGCGGATCTGTAGGGCCACGAACGCTCCTGCTAGTATCCGCCGGCATGAAGCACTTCCTGTTCGCTGTGTGAGCCGCCCTGGTCGCTGCGACGGCGTCGATCGGACGTCGTCGCGCAGACGCCGCCGAAAGCCCCGACGTTTGTAGTCGACGCGAACTGGCCGCAGCTTCCGAACAACTGGGTGCTCGGCGAGGTGACGTCGATTTCGGTCGACCGACACGATCGCATCTGGGTGTTGCACGTGCCGCAGTCGATACCCGAAGCGCAGCGCGCCAACGCCGCCCCGCCCGTGCTTCAGTTCGATGCGGCGGGAAAACTGCTGACCAGTTGGGGTGGGCCGGGCACCGGCGCCGTGTGGCCCGGACGTGAGCACGGCATCTTCGTGGACGCGAACGACTTCATCTGGATCGGCGGGCGCGCGGGCTGGCCGCGGCAGACCACGCCCGGCGTCAGCGACGACATGATCCTGAAGTTCACGATGGCCGGAAAGCTCGTCCTGCAGATCGGCCACAGCGGGCAAGGCAAGGGCGACCTCGACACGGAGAACGTGCGTCAGGCGACGGACGTGTTCGTCGACACGCGACGCGAAAGAGGTGTTCGTCGCCGACGGCTACGGCAACAAGCGCGTCATCGTGTTCGACTCCGAAACCGGCGCGTTCAAGAGAATGTGGGGCGCCTTCGGCAATCCGCCTCCGCCAACGCTGGCGCGCGAACGCACCGGCGCCACAACCGCAGACGACGCCGGAAGGGCCGCCGGAGTTCGGTCTGCCGCACGCCATCAAGATGTCGCGCGACGGCACGGTCTACGTCGCCGATCGCATCAACAATCGAATTCAGTTGTTCACGCGTGAAGGGAAGTTTCTAAAGCAGGTTCGTTTGACGAACGACGTGAACGCCACCGTCCCGGTGCCCGCGGGGTTTGCGTTCTCGCCGGACAAGAAGCAGCGGTTCCTCTACGTCGTGGATTCGGGACCGATGCGCGTCGTGATCTTCGATCGCGCAACGATGACGCAGATCGGCGTGATCGGCACGAAGGGCTCAGGCGCCGGCGAGTTCGACATCGTTCATCACATCGCGGCCGATTCGAAGGGCAACATTTACACAGCGGAGATCGTGAACAACCGCCGCGCGCAGCGATTCGTGCTGCAGAGCAAGTAGAGTGCGGCGCTTACTCCTCGCGTGCATCTTCGCGGCCGCGGCCGTTGTCGCCACGAGCGCGAACGCCCAATGGCCCGGGTTCGTCCGCAAGGAAACGCCGCGGACGTCGGACGGCAAGCTCGAACCTCGACGCACCGCCGCCGCGTTTGCCGAATGGCAAGATCGATTTCTCGGGCACCTGGGAAAGCCGCGTGCCGCCGGGCGGACCGCCGGCCCCGGCGCTGCCGAATCTGAATCCGGCCACGGACCCTCCGCTCGCAAGGTTTTTCAACGTCGGGCAGGGCTTCGAAGGGGGATTGCCGTTCACGCCGTGGGCGGCCGAGCTCAGGAAGCAGCGCATGGCGAACGATTCGAAGGACAACCCGGACGCGCACTGCCTTCCGCTCGGATTCATGCAGCTGCACACGCATTCCCAGCCGCGGAAGATCGTGCAAACCGCGAACGACCTCGTGATCATGTACGAAGCGAACAGCGGCCTGCGCAACATCTTCACCGACGGCCGCGCGCTACCGACCAACGATCCTCAGCCGTGGTGGTTCGGCTACTCCGTCGGCAAGTACGAAGGCGATACGCTCGTCGTCGAGACCGTCGGGTTGCGAGACGAGGGATGGCTCGACGTGCAGGGCGCTCCGTTCACGAGCGGCGCGAAGATCACGGAGAAGTTCCGCCGGCCGACCTATGGACGGATCGAGATCGACGTGACCATCGACGATCCGAAGGCCTATACGAAACCCTGGAACGTGCGCGTCAACTGGCGGCTCGGAGCAGACGAAGAGCTGATCGAGTTCGTGTGCCAGGAGAACAACGTCAGCGAGAAGTTCCTGCCGGAATCGGGCTTGCCGCGAGCCGTCGTCCCTCAGTGCCACTCACAGCGGCACCGTGGCATCTTGAAGCGCTTCGGGCTATTCCCACTCAATCGTCGCGGGCCTTTCCCGCCGCAAAGCACGCGTGGATTCGTGGTAACGTAATGAATCCTCGCGAAGTTCGGTGACGAGGTGACCATGAGACGCATCACTGCGAGCACGGTCTGCTGCTTCTGGCTCACGTGCAGCCTGGCTCTCGCCGAGGGCAATGCCCCTGAGTCTCCCAAGACGCCGCCCGGCGTCGGTGACGAGATCATCGTGCTCGGGAAGAGCATCCGCGTCGTGCTGAGCGAGCCGGACATCGTGCGCTTCAGCGCCGCGCCGCCCCGGCCGCTCTGGCCGCGTTAGCGCTGGCGGCACTTAGAAGGAGCTAACTATGACGGAAGAAAAGGCGGAGGCGCTGCGAGTCTTTCAGCGCCAGGTCGGCACCTTTCATACGCCGCCGGGGTGCGATGATGGCGTGGTCGCCCGCAGTTTCGCTTGCAACGACGATTACATTTACGAATTCGCGTTGAGAAATGCCGACAAGGTCGTCACGCTCACCGCCTTCCGGCATCCGGGACTTCCCGGGGACGAAAACTCCTGGGCCGCCGCTGCCACCAAAGCCATACCGAATGTCGGGACGTGTGTCGGCGAGCTCTATCGCGGCCCGCTGAGCGAAGCGCCGCAGCCAGGACCGGACCCGAGCGAGGCCTGATCGAAGCCCGACGAAGCACTTACGAAATAGCGCGCAACGACGACAAACGTGAGAAGTCTCGATCGTGTGTTACAAGGGCGTGAGCGTTGATGGCCGCGGCGCTGGCCGCCTGAACTGCATCGGCCAATTTGAGTCCGAGCGTCGCTCGGCTCTTTCCCCATAGCCCGCGCCCCGACCCTGCGATCGGCAACAGCGACTGCTGCCTTTGGCTCGTGTCATACGCATCGAGCGGCACCAGCGCGGCAACCGCCCGGCCTCGGCGCGTGATCACGGTCGCGTGTCCGGCTTCCGCTGCTTCGATGAGCTTCGGGAGTTGGTTGCGCGCCTCTTCGACACCCCTGCGGGTGGGACGGATAAGACGAGGTTTGTTCACACTGCTGCCGTTCCCTACTCCCACTCAATTGTTGCCAGGCCATCTAAATGGCTGCGAGTCCTGAGCTTCTCGCAGGTCATCGTATCGTTTTACCGTCAGATTGAGCGTCAAACCATGCCGCTTACAGAAGGCGGCCGGCGATAGATGGCGAAAGACAATCGGGTCCATGTCGAGAACTCTCCGGACAAGCAACGGGTTCCGATTGATCGCGAAGTGCCGGCTTCATCGGCCGATGTTCCAAACGCTTAGTCGCGGGCGGCTGCATGCAGGTACCGCGTGACTTGCGACGGCCGACCCGGACTTCTCTGGGAGACCCAAGCCGCGATCGCTTCAGGTTACCAATGCCAAAGGATCTCGAATTTTCAACAGACAGGTGAAGCGTCGATGGGGCGCTCCGATTGCTACGCGATGCCAGGGCGAGGCGTTCAGCGCGTTGCCGCGACCTGCTTACGCCACCCTGCGGCAGACTGCCGGTCCAAATCGTCGCCCGGCGCCAGGGGTGATCACCCTAACGAACCAGCAGACTTGGGGTTGTTGACAGTCTTTCTGCCGATATGTCAGTCTTACTGACATGACCGCGCAAGTAGTGACAGTCCGCGAGGCGCACCGGGACCTTACTCGCAATCGCATCCTGGAGTCTGCTGTTGCTGTACTGACGCGCGGTGGTGAGGAACTCACCATGGCGGCAGTGGCCATGCAGTCGGGCGTAACTGAGCGCACGGTGTTCCGGCACTTCGAGACGCGCGAAAAGCTTTTTGAGGCAGTTTGGCACTGGATCAATGTCCGCATTTCCGTCGCCGGCATGCCGCGGAATGTCCCGGAGCTGTTGGCCAGCCCGCGGAACAAATTCCTCCGCTTCGATGCCGACGAGGCGTTGTTCCGCTGGTTCGTCGCGAATCCGCAAGGACATGCGGTGCGCCTCACCGTCAAGGCCGAGCGTCAGGCGTGCTACCTCGCGCTGGTACGCCGCGCTCGTCCGGACCTCGGGCGCGCTGCGCAGCGGCGCCTCGCCGCTACCTGCCAGCTGCTGGACAGTTCGTTCACTTGGCAGTCGATGCACGACTACTGGGACATGACAGGCGCTGAAAGTGGCCGTGCCGCGTCCGAAGCCATTGGCGCACTACTGAAGGTATTCCCCGAGTAGAGCCCCTGAAGTCTCGACCCTGAATAAGGAGGCCACCATGTTCATTGCTCATGCATCCTTGCCCGCCGACCAACCCGAGACCGTCGCCCGCGTTCTCGCCGAGATCCTGCAGGGCGAAGCGATGCCATTTCCTCCAGGTGGCCCGCAAACGTGGATGGCCTGGTCCGGCGATGGAATGGTCGATATCGAGATCGCGCCGCGCGGCATTGGTCTTGATCGCGGGCCTGACGGTGCAAACTGGCGAACGGCGCTGGCGTCGGCAGCCCGCCTTACCGAGGCGCACATCGCGGTAGGCATCGACCGCCCGGTCGATGAGATCCTTGCCCTTGCGCGCCGAGCCGGTTGGCCCGCGGAAGTGCACGATCGCGGCGGCTTCTTCTCCGTGGTGGAGGTCTGGGTCGAAGGAGCATTCCTGATCGAGTTTCTCGATCCCGAGCAGGTTGCGAACTACCGGCGATTCATGACACCGGCCAACTGGAAAAGCGCATTCGGGCTGGGCTCTGTGACTGCGGAGACAGGGAATTAGCAATGCTGGCGGCTCTTTGAGGATCCGTTCCGCGCATTGATTCACCTTCGGGGAAGGCTCACTCCCACTCGATCGTCGCAGGCGGCTTCCCCGAAATGTCGTACGTCACGCGCGAGATGCCCTTCACCTCGTTGATGATGCGCAGCGACACGCGCTCGAGGAAATCGTACGGCAGGCGCGACCAGCGCGCCGTCATGAAGTCGATGGTCTCCACCGCGCGCAGCGCGACGACGTAGTCGTAGCGGCGGCCGTCGCCCATCACGCCGACGCTCTTCACGGGCAGGAACACGGCGAACGCCTGGCTCACGGAGTCGTACAAGCCCTGCGCGCGCAGCTCGGAGATGAAGATGTCGTCGGCGCCGCGCAGTAGATCCGCGTACTCCTTCTTCACTTCGCCGAGAATGCGCACGCCGAAGCCCGGCCCCGGGAACGGATGCCGCTGCACGAGCTCCGCCGGCAGGCCGAGCTCGGTGCCGATGCGCCGCACTTCGTCCTTGAAGAGATCGCGCAGCGGTTCCAGCAGCTTCAGGTTCATGCGCTCGCGGCAAGCCGCCCACGTTGTGGTGCGACTTGATCAGGTGCGCCTTGCCGGTCTTGGCGCCGGCGGATTCGATGACGTCGGGGTAGATCGTGCCCTGCGCGAGCCAGCGGATGCCTTCGAGCTTCTCGGCCTCCGCGTCGAACACCTCGACGAACAGGCGGCCGATGATCTTGCGCTTCTCTTCGGGATCGCTCACGCCCTTCAGCGCCGCGAGGAACTGATCTTCCGCGTTCGCGCGAATGACTTTCGCGCCGAGATGCTTCGCGAACACGCGCATCACCTGGTCGCCTTCGTTCAGGCGCAGCAGGCCCGTGTCGACGAACACGCACACGAGCTGATCGCCGATGGCCTTGTGCAGCAGCGCTGCGACGACCGACGAATCGACGCCGCCCGAAAGGCCGAGCAGCACCTTGTCCTTGCCCACCTGCGCGCGAACCTTGTCGATGTGCTCGGCCACGATGTTCTTGGCCGTCCACTTAGGCGCGCAGCCGCAGATGTCGAGCACGAAGCGGCGAATGATGTCGAGGCCGTGCTCGGTGTGCGTGACCTCGGGGTGAAACTGCAGGCCGTAGATCTTGCGCTTCGACGTCGGCCATGGCCGCGAACGGCGAGTTGGCCGACGTGCCGATCGACGCGAACCCGGTCGGCAGCTTGCTCGACGCGGTCGCCGTGGCTCATCCACACCTTCGAGCCCGTTGCCGAAGCCGCGACGAGCAGCGGATCCGCGCCGGCGAGACTCACCTCGGCGTAGCCGTACTCGCGGTGCGTGGCGGACGATCACGGCGCCGCCGAGCTTCGCGGCCAGCGCCTGCATGCCGTAGCAAATGCCGAGCATCGGCACGCGCTGGTCGATGAGCGCGTCGGCGATCTGCGGCGAGCCGGCCTCGCCCACCGACTCGGGGCCGCCGGAGAGAATGATGCCGGTGGGCGCGAACTTCGCGACTTCTTCCGCCGTGGCGTCGAACGGCAGGATCTCGCTGTAGACGCCGACCTCGCGCACACGGCGCGCGATCAGCTGCGTGTACTGGCCGCCGAAGTCGACGACGAGGATGCGCTCGCCGTGCGCGGCCTCCTTGCTCTCCCTCGGCGCCTTCGCTGCGGTGGCCATTATTCGCCGAGCGGTAGTTCGGCGGTTCTTTGACGATCGTGACGTCGTGCACGTGGCTCTCGCGCCGGCCCGCGCCCGTGATGCGCACGAACTTGGGCTCGCGTGCGCAGCTCGGCGATGTCGCGGCAGCCGGTGTAGCCCATCGCGGCGCGCAGCCCGCCGATCGAGCTGGTGCACGATCGCGACGATGCTGCCCTTGTACGGCACGCGGCCTTCGATGCCCTCGGGCACGAGCTTCTCGAGCTGCTCGGCCGAATCCTGGAAGTAGCGATCGGACGAGCCGTGCCGCTGCGCCATCGCGCCGAGCGAGCCCATGCCGCGATAGCGACTTGTACGAGCGGCCCTGGTACAGCTCGACCTCGCCCGGCGACTCCTCGGTGCCGGCGAACAAGACCGCCGATCATCGTCGAGTGCGCGCCGGCCGCGATGCGCCTTCGCGATGTCGCCCGAGTAGCGGATGCCGCCGTCGGCGATCGCGGGCACGCCCGTGCCTTCGAGCGCCTCCGCGACTTCGGCCACCGCCGTGATCTGCGGGATGCCGACGCCGGCCACGATCCGCGTCGTGCAGATCGAGCCCGGGCCGATGCCGACCTTGACGCCGTCGACGCCCGCGTCGACGAGCGCTCTTGGCGGCTTCGCCGGTCACGATGTTGCCGGCGATCAGCTGCAGATGCGGATACGCCTTCTTGATCGCCCGCACGCGCTCGATGACGCCGCGCGTGTGACCGTGCGCCGTGTCGACGATCACGACGTCGATGCCGGCCTCGACGAGCAGCGACACGCGCTCGTCGGTGTCCGCGCCCGTGCCGACGGCCGCGCCGACGCGCAACGCGCCGCGCTCGTCCTTGCACGCGAGCGGGTAGTCGTGCGCCTTCTGGATGTCCTTCACGGTGATCATGCCGCGCAGCTTGAAGGCCTTGTCGACGACGAGCACCTTCTCGATGCGGTGCTTGTGCAAAAGTCCGAGCACCGTGTCCTTGTCCGCGCCTTCGCGCACGGTCACGAGCCGATCTTTCGGCGTCATGACGGCCGAGACGGGTGCGTCGCGCTGCGTCTCGAAGCGCAGGTCGCGATGCGTGACGATGCCGACGAGGTCTCTCGCCCTCGACGACCGGCACACCGGAGATGTTCTTCGAGCGCGTGAGGTCGATGACTTCGCGGATCGTGGCATCCGGCGACACCGTGATCGGGTCGTGGATGATGCCGCTCTCGAACTTCTTGACCTGCAGAACCTGCCGCGCCTGATCCTTCGGCGACATGTTCTTGTGGATGATGCCGATGCCGCCTTCCTGAGCCAGCGTGATCGCGAGGCGCGCCTCGGTGACCGTGTCCATGGCGGACGAGACGACGGGGATATTCAGCGTGAGGGCGCGGGTCAGTTGGGTCTTTAGCTGAACTTCGCGGGGCAGGACTTCGGAGTAGGCGGGCTCGAGGAGGACGTCGTCGAAAGTGAGCGCCTCGTGAATGATCCGCATGCGGAGCTCCGGGGAGAAGGAGCGGCGCATTCTAGCCGCGCGAGGCCGCTCAGGTAAATGGCCAGGCCTGCCGTATACTGCCGCCATGCCGTCCGGCGACTCCCTCAAACTGCCCTTCGAAGAACGGCGGATCCTCTCGGTTTCGGGCCTGAACCGCGAGGCCCGCCAGCTCGTCGAGAACGGCCTGGGCTCCGTGTGGGTCGAGGGCGAGATCTCGAACCTCGCGCGGCCCTCCTCCGGGCACCTGTATTGGTCGCTGAAGGACGCCCAGGCGCAGGTCCGCTGCGCGATGTTCCGCATGTCCACGCGTGGCCTCGGATTCGAGCTCGCGAACGGCCGCCAGGTGCTGGTCCGCGCGCGCGCCAGCGTCTACGAGGCGCGCGGCGAGTACCAGCTGATCGTCGATTATGTCGAGGAGGCCGGCGAAGGCGCGCTGCGACGCAAGTTCGAGGAGCTGAAGCGCAAGCTCGCGGCCGAAGGCCTGTTCGATGCCGACCGCAAGGTGCCGCTGCCGAAACTGCCGCGGCGCATCGGCGTCGATCACGTCGCCGACCGGCGCCGCGCTGCGCGACGTGCTGATCGCGCTGCGCCGGCGCTTCCCGGCCACGGCCGTGCTGATCTACCCGACTGCAGGTGCAGGGCTCGGGCTCGGCCGAAGACATCTGCGCGCACGCTGGCGCTCGGCCGACAAGCGCGCGGACTGCGACGTGCTGATTCTCACGCGCGGCGGCGGCTCGCTCGAGGACCTGTGGTCGTTCAACGAGGAGATCGTGGCGCGAGCCATCGCGGCCGTGCAGCTGCCGATCATCGTGGGCGTGGGCCACGAGATCGACTTCACGATCGCCGATTTCGTCGCCGACCTGCGCGCGCCGACGCCGTCGCAGGCCGCCGAGCTCGCGGTGCCGGATCAGCGTCGAATGGCGCATGCGGTTCGCGTCGTCTCGCGCAGCGGCTCGCGCAGACGGTGCGGCGCCAGCTCGACGGCCGAGCGGCGCCAGCTCGTGACGCTCGAGCACCGTCTCGCGCGCTGCCATCCCGGCGTGCAGCTGCGCGAGCGCGAGCAGCGGCTCGACGAGCTCGAAGCGCGGCTCGCGCGCAGCGTCGAGCGGCGCATCGCGCAGCTGAAGATCCGGCTCGCGCGCCTCGCGACGGCCGTCGCGCACACGAATCCGGCGCGCCGGCTCGCGGCCGCGCGCGAACGCTGGCGCACGGCCCAGGGCGACCTGCGCCGCGCGCTGCTGCGCCGGCTCGAGCTCACAGGCCAGCGCCTGAAGCTGGCCGACCGCGCCCTCCAATCCTTGAGCCCACTCGCGACGCTGCAGCGCGGCTACGCGATCGTGATGGACGACGGCGGAAGGTGCTGACGGACAGCGGCGCAGACGAAGCGCGGCGCCGAGCTCGACGTGCGGCTCGCGCGCGGCGGCCTCACCGTCACCGTCGCGAAGATCAAACCCGACGCGGGCTAATCACTCCGTCCACAGCGCCGCGAGCGGCAGCTCGACGGCGTCGAACGGCTCAGCGCGCACTTGCTCGCGCCCTCGTGAACGGCGACCAATGACCAGCGCTCGGACTCAAGGCGTAAGACCTCGAGCGTTTGCAGCAGCGGATTGACGAGCCACGCGTGACGCGACGCCTTCGCGAGCGTAGATCGCGAGCTTCTTCTGGCGATCGATTTTTTCCGTCGACGGCGACAACACCTCGCAGACCCAATCGGGCGCAAGGTGATAAGTAGGCGACGTCCGGCACACGTCGGCATACGCTCGCGCCGCCAGCCCGCGATGTCCGGCACGAGCACGTCGGCTTCGAAGTGCAGCTCGGGTTCGTTCAGTAACCACCAGCCGCCGGGGCCGTTCTCGCCAAAGTGGAACGGATTCCCGAGTTTGGCGCTGAGTGCCATTGTCGCCACGGCGTGGGCGGAACGACGGCCGGGGACTTGCGTACAGCTCCCCACCGAAGATCTCGGCGACGAAATTCTCCGGCACGGCGCAGAGATCCGCGTAGGTGGCATCCTGTCTTCAAAGGTCGACTCATGGCAAAAGGCTAGCACGCGCTCTCAAGTCGAGCGCAAGCCCGAAACCAGTCGATTTGCGGTATTACGCGAAGAAGCTCGCGATCAGCGGCCGGTAGCGGTCCATGTCGACGAGGAACGAGTCGTGGCCCTGTAGCGAGGGCAGCGCGTGGAACTCCACGTCGCGCCCCGGCGTCTCGAGCCCCTCGGCCAGCTCGCGCTGCTGATAGATCGGGAACAGGAAGTCCGTCTGCACGCCGATGATCATCGCGCGCTTCACGCGCACTTGAGCGAGCCCGGCTTCCACCGACGAGCCGTGCTCGGCGATGTCGAACAGATCGCTCGCGCGCGAGAGGTACAGGTAGCAGTTCGGATCGAACTGGCCCGTGAACTTGTTCGCGTGATGCTCGAGGTAGGCCTCGATCTCGAACACCTGGCCGAACTGATCGCCGTTCGTGTCCGTGTTCGTCGCGCGCTCGCGGCCGAATCGTAGCCGCCACTCCTCGGCCGACCGATACGTGATCATGCCGAGCTTGCGCGCGAGCCGCATGCCCGTGAGCGGCACCGAGTCGCGCGGATAGTTGCCGTTCTTCCACTCCGGATCCTTGCGGATGATCTCGCGCTGCAGCGAACGCAGCGCGATCGCGAACGGCAACGAGCGCGGCCCGGACGACATGCTGACAAAGCCTTCGGAGAGGCCGGGGAACAGGATCTCGAACGCGAGCGCCGTCATGCCGCCCATCGACGGACCGACCGTGGCCTTGAGCCGCTTCACGCCGAGGTGCTTGATGACCTCGTAGCCGCCGCGCGCGACGTCCTCGAGCGACAGCACCGGAAACGTGAGCCGGTACAGCTCGCCCGTGCGCGGATCGATCGACGCGGGCCCGGTCGAGCCGAAGCAGCTGCCGAGCGAGTTCACGCAGATCACGAAGTAGCGGTGGGTGTCGATCGAGCGGCCGGGCCCGATGATGTCTTCCCACCAGCCGGGCGTCGGGTCCGTGGTGCTCGAGGCCGCGTGGGCCGAGCGGCGACATGCCGGTGAAGATCAGCACGGCGTTGTCGCGCGTCATGGTTCAGCGCGCCCCAGGTCTCGTAGGCGATCGTCGGGCTCACGCAGCGAGCCGCCGCGGTGCATCGGAAACTCACCCGCAACGACGACTGTCCGGCGTGCTTTGGCCACGCATCACCCCGAGGAACCAACGAGACGGGCAGTCTAAGAGACCGGCACCGCCGCCCGCTTCTAACTTCTGGCTATGAGCTAATGGCCGCAGAGCCGTGGATTTGCTGGCCGCTCAGCACTACGGCTGCTTTGGCTCGCTGGTTGTTTGCCGGGTCTGGGCGGCCAGGTAGATCAGTGAATCGGGGTGGCTCCTGGCTATGTGCTAGCGACCACGCGCGACGAGTCGCGTATGAATCGAACGAGTACCTGATTGAACTCGTCGGAGATGGCCTGGGGAAAGTGATGTTGCGACGCGATGGTCACGCGCTTGCCGTTGCCGAGGGCGGCTACCACATCGGCCGTTACGTCGATGCCACGCGACCACCCGCCCGTCACCACCAGCAGCGGGAGGCCTGCGCTCTTCACCGCGGAGAGCTGTCGCGTCAGCGTTTCCTTGGTTGGGACGCGGATGCTGGAAGCTGCCCGATCCATGGCTTCAAACTCTTCTCGCGTCCTCGCGCCGCCGCCCATTGCCTCCGGAATGCGAATCATCTTCGCGAATCGTTTGACGCGTGTCTCTGCCGAGAACGAAAGCTTCAGTGCGGCCAGCAAACGCAGAAGGAACAGGATCACCGGGACCTTGTCGAGCGCGACCGGCTGCATGCCGGGCTCGATCAGCGTCAACGTCTTCACTGCTTCGGGGCGCCGCGCCGCCGCGGCCAGGACCACGCAACCACCGAACGAATGACCGACCAGATGGGCACCGTCTCCGAGCAACTCGGCGATGAGCTCGCCATCAGCCTCGGCGTCGTCGGGCCGACCGGGGTGCACGCTATGGCCGTGCCCGGGGCGGTCGGGAACGAGCAAATGAAACCCGTCGTCGACCAATGCCTTCTGAGTTGGGAAGTGGTCAGCGCCTCCGCGTTTCGATCCTTGCACACCACCATGGACGAGGATGATCTTCTCGCCGGCGTGACCCCAGTGCGTGACGTTTAGTGCGGCCATCGAAATTTCGAGGGGACGGAGTCTTCAGTCGCGGTGCTTGAAGCGCAGCATGCGCTTGCGATTCTTGCCCTGACGCGGCGTGAGCTTGTTGCGGTGGCCGCCGTAAGGGTTGTCACCCGTGCGCAGCTCGACGCGGACGGGCGTGCCGTGCAGGTGCAACGCCTTGCGAAACGCGCCCTCGAGGTAGCTCTTGTAGTGATCGGGCAAACGCGTCGCCTGATTTCCATGCACGACGATCCGCGTCGGATACTTCCCGCCCTGGTGCGCATAGCGCAGCCGCACCTGGCGGCCGCGCACGAGCGGCGGCGGATTCACGGCGAGCGCGTCCGCGAGCACCTTGTTCAACCGCGGCGTCGGAAACTCCGCGCCCGCGTTCTTGTGCGCGGCCAGCGCCGCGTCGACGAGCTCCGCGATGCCGCTGCCGTGCAGCGCCGAGATGTAGTGGAGGCTCGCATACGGCACGAAGTCGAGCTTGCGCTCCACCTCGCGCTCGATCAGGCGCCGCTCGTGGCCCGAAAGCCCGTCCCACTTGTTGACGGCGACCGCGAGCGCGCGGCCGCGCTCGGCCGCGAGCCCCACGAGGTGCGCGTCCTGATCGGTGACGCTGTCGCGCGCATCGAGCACGGCGATGATGGCGCCCGCGTCCTCGATGGCCTTCAGGCTCTGCACGACACTGAACTTCTCGATCGCCTCGGTCAGTCGCGCGCGACGGCGAATGCCGGCGGTGTCGACGAGCACGAACTTCCGCTCGTCGCGCTCGCACGGCACGTAGACGCTGTCGCGCGTCGTGCCGGGCTCGGGCGACGTGATGAGCCGGTCCTCGCCGAGCAGCCGATTGATCAGCGTCGACTTGCCGACGTTCGGCCGGCCGATCACGGCGATCTTCGGGCCGAGCTGCTCCTCGTCGATCTCGTCCTCGGCCGGCGGGAAACGGCGCGAGCGCGGCCGTCAGCAGCTCGTCGATGCCCTGCGCGTGCACCGCCGAAATGCCGACCGGCGTGCCGAGACCGAGCGCGTGGAACTCGGCCTCCGCGATCTCGCTGGCGACGCCTTCGGATTTGTTGACGGCGATCACCATGGGCTTGGCTTCGCGCCGCAACCGCTCCGCGATCCGCGTGTCGTCGGCGCGTGAGCCCGCTCTTGTGATCGACGACGAGCACGACGACGTCGGCTTCCTCGATCGCGATGTCGACCTGGGCCGCGACCAGGGCGGTCATTTCGCTCGTGCTTGCGGTGGCCGCGAGCCCACCCGTGTCGATCACGATGAATGGGCGGTCGCTGAAACGGCCAACGCCGTAGCGGCGGTCGCGCGTGAGCCCGGGATAATCGGCGACGAGCGCGTCGCGCGTGGCCGTCAGTCGATTGAACAGCGTCGATTTGCCGACGTTAGGTCGGCCGACCAGCGCCACGGCAGGCAGCATGGCCGGCGCGCCTACGCAGCGCCATCGCGCACGGTGTACGCCGCAACCGTGCCGTCGTCACCTTGCACGTAGACGTTCTGGCCCACGACGAGCGGCGCCGCGCTGATGCGCGCCTTGGTTGCATGCTCGCGCGCGACGAACTTGCCGTTCGCCGGGTCGAGCCAGTGCAGATAGCCCTGGTAGTCGCCGACGACGAGCGTGTTCGCGTAGCGCGTCGGCGCCGTCAGATCGCGCAGGCGCAGCGCTTCCTGCCGCCAGATCTGCGCGCCGCCGTTGCGATCGAGCGCGATGACCGCGTCGAAGTCGTTGGTCACGTAGACGTTGCCGAAGTCGGCCGTGAGGCCGGCGTACGACGACATGTCCTGCTGCCAGAGCACGACGCCGGTGGCGAGGTCGATGCCCACGGCGCGGCCGTGATAGCCGACGACGTAGACGTCGTTACCGACCACTTGAATGCCCGCGCTCACGTCGACGAGCCGCTCGAGCTCGCTGCGCCCGCGTCGGGTTCGCGACGGCGACTTCCCACGCGGCGTCGCCGGTGCGCAGGTCGTACGCGCCGACGCGACCGTTGGCGAAGCCGCTGACGACGGTCGTGCCCGCGACGCGCGGCGCGGTGTTGCCGCGCAAGGTCAGCGCCGGATGATTCTGCTGCACGCTCCACATCGTGTTGCCGGTCGCGGTCGCGAAGCCGCGCAAGCCGACCGTCGACGGTCCGCAGCACGACGACGCCCGACGCGATCACGGGCGACGCGACGACCTCGCTGCCGATGGTCTGGAGCCACTTCTGTTCGCCCGACGTCGCGTCGAGCGCCACGAGCTCGCCGTCGCTGGTGCCGAACACCAGCACGCCGTCGCCGAACGCCGGCCCCGCAGCGAGCACGAGATCGGTCTTCATCGGACCAGACCTTGCGGCCGGTCTGCGCGTCGAACGCCGCGACCTCGCCGTTGTGCCCGCCCGCGAACACGTGCGCGCCGTCGGACGCGGGGCGCAGCCCCAGGCGCAACTTCTCCGAGCCCTGCCGACTTTGCCGCTCCAGAGCTTGTCGAACGTCGAGCGTCTGTCTCGATGGCCGTCAGCTGCGGCCGGCGGCTCGGCCTTGTCCTTCTTGCTGGCGCAACCGATCACGAACCGACAGCGCGAGCAGTGCGAGCGCCAAGGTGACGCAGCGCTCTCACGCACCCTCTCCCGGCTGCGCCGCTTTCGCCGGTTCAGCCGGCGTCGGCGCGGCGCTCTGCTCCGCAGGCGGCGTGATGGCGCGGGCTGCCCGGCAGATCGGCGAGCTTCATCTGCAGGAAACTGCGATCGAGCACTTCGGCGCCCGAAGCGACCATGGCGGCGAGGTACGCGGCGCGCGCCTCCTCGACCTTGCCCTGCTGCGACGAAGATGTCGCCCTTGACCTCGTTGATTCGGCCGGCGAACTTGCCGGGTTTGTCCACCGTCAGGATCGCGAGCGCGTCCGGGTACTGCTCGCGATACGCGAGCACGCGCGCGAGGCGCAGCCGCGCGATCATCGCGAGCTCCGTGTCCTTGCTGTGCTCCATCGTGTAGCGTAAATCGTCGGTCGCGCGTTGCGGATCGGTGATGAGCTCCGCCCTCGCCACGGCCAGGCCGGCCTGCGTGCGTGTACGCCGCGCTCGGATAAGTCGACACGCATCTGCTTCAGCAGCGTGCTGGCCTGCTCGAGATTGGGCGCCGCAATCGCCTGCTGGATGGACTCGTAGACCGCGCCGGCCTTCTCCGTAGTTCGTCGCCTGATAGGCCCAGTATTGGTTCCAGCCGAGCAGCGCGAGGCCGCCGAGCGCCGCACCGCCGATGAGGAACCAGCCGTTGTCGCGCCACCATTGGCGCAGCTGCTCGACTTGTTCTTTTTCTGACAGCATACTCGTCCACACGATCCTCCGGCGGGCAACTTCAACGCCGCTATTCTATGCCGAGCGGCGCTCGGCGAGCAGCGCGGCGCACTCGTCGACGCTCAGCAGCTGCTGCGGCTTGTCCTCCCGCAACGGCTTGACGCTGACTTTGCCGGCGGCTGAGCTCGCTCTCCCCCACGATCAGCGCGAACCGAGCGCCGCTGCGGTCGGCCCGGCGCAGCTGGGCTTTGAAGCCCGCGGCCGGCGCCGCCGAT
The DNA here is from genome assembly GCA_963748045.1 of uncultured Gammaproteobacteria bacterium. Classification (GTDB taxonomy): domain Bacteria; phylum Pseudomonadota; class Gammaproteobacteria; order Steroidobacterales; family Rariloculaceae; genus FEN-1219. The sequence goes on along the minus strand of CAVVIC010000004.1, from coordinate 370,942 downwards.
CCAGAGCTTCAGCCCGGCACGCGGTCGCGCAGCTGCTTCGGCCAGCTTGAAGCCGTAGCGCCGCTCCGCGTCGCCGGCCACGACCAGGTGAGCATCGGCCTCGAGCGCGCTACCGCCGCGCGCCCTCGACCTCGAGCACCTCGACGATGCGCTCGATCCCGAGCGCCCAGCCGACGGCCGGCGTGTCGCGGCCGCCGAGCTGCGCCACGAGCCCGTCGTAGCGTCCGCCCGAGCACATCGCGCTCTGGGAGCCGAGCCGGTCCGTGAGCCACTCGAACACCGTGCGCGAGTAGTAATCGAGACCGCGCACGAGCCGCGGATTCAGCGTGAACTCGACGCCGACATCGGCGAAGCAGCTGCTGCACGCGATCGAAATGCGCGCGCGATTCGTCGTCGAGATACCCCGACAGCAGCGGCGCGGCCGTCGATCAGCTCCTTCAGCGCCGGATTCTTGCTGTCGAGGATGCGCAGCGGGTTGCGGTCGAGCCGCCGCAGGCTGTCCTCGTCGAGCAGCTCGCGATGCGCCGAGAAGTGCTCGACCAGTTTCTGCTTGTAACCCTGGCGCGACTCCAGCGTGCCGATCGAGTTCAGCTCGAGCGTCGCGCTCGTGAGCCGAGCTCCGCCACAGTCGCGCCGACAGCGCGATCAGCTCCGCGTCGATCTCGGGCTCGGCGAAGCCGAGCGCCTCGACGCTCAACTGGTGAAACTGCCGGTAGCGGCCCTTCTGCGGCTTCTCGCGACGGAACATGGGGCCCGAGCACCAGAGCTTCTGTTGCTGGTTGTGCAAGAGACCGTTGCTCAAGCCCGCGCGCACGACGCCGGCCGTGGCCTCGGGCCGCAGCGTCACGCTCTCGCCGTTGCGGTCGTCGAAGGTGTACATCTCCTTCTCGACGATGTCGGTCAGCTCGCCGATCGAGCGGCTGAACAGCTCCGTGCGCTCGAGCACCGGCAGCCGCATGCGCTGGTAACCGTAGCCGCGAACAGAGCTGCGGCCGCCGCCGCTTCGACGCGATCCCACAACGGTGCCTTGTCGGGCAACACGTCGTTCATGCCGCGCACGGGTTGAATCACCTCGGCCACGAACACGCTCACTCCTCGTCGCTGGCGATGGTGAAACGCACGAGCTTGCCTTGGCGCCCCTGCGTCGGAATGGCTGTAAGCGCTCGCCGTCGACGATCGACGGCACGGCGTCGCCGTTGCCGAACGTCACCGCGACCGGCGGCTCACCGCGCAGGACCGCGTGCCGGCCGGTCGTGCCGAGTTCGAAGAACAGCCGTTGACCGCGCGCATCCGTGATCTCGGCCCAGCTCTCGGAGTCGAACGTGAGGTCGAGCGAAATCGGCGTCGCGCCGCGCGAGCTCGCCACCCGTGACGGTAACCGTAGGCGCGGCGCTCACGGCGGCGGGCGGCAGGGTCGCTGCGCGGCGCAGGCGCGGCCTGGGCCAGCGCGGGGACTGGGGTCGTGTCGACCGCGGGCTGCGGGCTGGCCGCTTCGTTCGCGGCTGACGAGGGCTCGGAGGCCGCAGGCTCGGAGGCCGCCGCGGGCGCCGGCTCGCGCGCTCACCGGCGGGCTCTGCGCGCCGCGCGACGCAGACTTGAAGTCGAAGCCGCCGCCGTTCAACCACCAAACCGCAAGACCGACGGCGATCAGTAACAGCACGAGCACCGCGACGACCCACACGGTGATCTGCCGTTCGTCGCGCAGCTTGATCGGCTTGCTCGGCCTGACCTGCACGTCTTCGATGTTCGTTTGGCGGCCGTAGAGCTCCATCAGGACGCGCGGATCGAGACCGAGACGCTGCCCGTACTGGCGAATGTAGCCTTTGACGAAGACCGCCGGGCCGATCGGCTCGAAGCGATTGTCCTCGAGCGCGTGAGCTGGCGAGCCTCGATGCGCAGCTCGGTCGCAATCTGCTCGACGCCGTCAGGTCCTTGGCAACTCGCGCTTCGCGGAGTGTCTGGCCAACGTTGGTGGAAACCGGCGCCGCTGGCCGCGGCGGCGGGCTGCTCGCTATCGGCCATCGCGCCTCTGCTGCTCTTCGAGCTTCGCGAGCTCGGGTGAACCCTGGAATCCGGAGCGCAACTGCGCGGCGCATCGGTCCGCGCCGTCGTGATTCTTCAGCTGCGTCTCGACGTTGAAGCACATCAGCAGCACGGACGCCGTCGGCATCTGCGAGTCGAGATAGCGCTGCACGAACGCGCGCGCCTGCATGAAATTGCCGCTTTCGTACGAAATCTCCATCAGGTTCTGCAAGGCGTCGGGGTACGTCGGATTGCGGGCCAGGGCGCTGCGAAAATACTCCGTGGCCTTGTCGATAGCGCCCGCGTTGCGCGCGCACACGCCCGCGTTCGCGAACGCCGACTTCGGGCGTCGAATACGTGGGATTCTCGGTTGCGCGCTTGAAGAAAGGCTCTGCATCGGGCCAGCGATTCTGACGGCACAGGAACACCGCGTAGGTGTTGGCGGCGCCGGAGTTGTTCGGCTCGAGCTGCGTGGCGCGCTTGTAGTGCATCTCCGCCTCGTCGAGCATGCCGAGCTGATCGTAGGCGATCGCGAGGTACGAATGCGCGTCCGCGAGCCTCGGATTCTGCTTGATCGCGCGCTGGAGTCGCTCCACCGCGAGATCGAGCCGGCCCTGGCGCAGATAGCCGGCGCCGAGGTTCGCGTTGGCGAGCGCCGCCTCGTTGGCGGCGCGATCGCGCTCGCGGGGCTGGACGCGCGGCGTATGCGCTGACGGTAGCCAACGACAAGACCAATAACAGCGCCAGGCGGACATTGCTCATGGACTGCTCGCTCCCATTACCCTGTCGCCGAGACGAACCCGCTGACGATCGAGCACGCGCCCAGCCAACTGCCCGCACGCCGCCGCGATGTCGTCGCCGCGCGGCCGGCGAATCGTCGCAATCAGTCCGCCGTCACGCAGCGTCTTCCAGAACGCGTCGATCGCGGGCTGCGCCGAGCACTTGAACTCCGACTCCGGAAACGCGTTGAACGGAATCAAGTTGACCTTGGCTGGGTCGATTGCGCAGCAGCTTGATGAGCTGCCGCGCCTGCGGGACGGAATCGTTGACGCCGTCGAGCAGCACGTACTCGAACGTGATCTGGCGGCTGGCCTGGCCGGCCGCGTACGCCCAGCACGCGTCGAGCAGCTCGGCGATCGGATGGACGCGATTGATCGGCACGAGCCGGTTGCGCAGCTCGTCCGTCGGCGCGTGCAGCGACACGGCGAGCGCCACGTTGCAGTCGCTCGCGAGCTTCACGATCTGCGGCACCAGGCCGGCGGTGCTGATCGTGACGCGGCGCCGCGACAGGCCGTAGGCCTGATCGTCGATCAGGAGCTGCACCACGGGCAGCACGTTGCGGTAGTTCGCGAGCGGCTCGCCCATGCCCATGAACACGACGTTCGTGATCGGGGCCGGCGCCAGCTCGCGAGCTGCGAGCACGACCTGGCTCAAGATCTCCGCCGAACTCAGATTGCGGTTGAAGCCCTGGTGGCCCGTGGCGCAGAACGCGCAGTCGAGCGCACAGCCGGCCTGCGAGGAGATGCACAGCGTGCCGCGGTTCGGCTCCGGGATGTACACGGTCTCTACGGCCTGGCCCGCGCCGACGTCGAGCAGCCACTTGCGCGTGCCGTCGTCGGAATGCTCGCGCTTCAGCACCGGCGGCAACGCGCAGCGTGGTCATCTCCGCAAGCTGCTTGCGCAGCGCCGCGCTCAAATCCGTCATCGCATCGAAATCGGTCTCGTGCCGCTGGTACAGCCAACGCATGATCTGCCGCGCCCGGTACGGCTTTTCGTCGAGGTTCTCGAAAAACTCGATGAGGCGCGGCCCCGGCATGCCGAGCAAGCTCAGCTTGCCGCGGTCTTTCGCGGGGAGTGTTACCGCGTCCGCGGACAAAGCTCGGCCTCGCTGAAGAAGAACGCGATCTCAGCAGCGGCCGTCGCCGGACCGTCCGAGCCGTGCACGACGTTCTCTTCGATCGAAGAAGCGAAGTCGGCGCGGATCGTGCCCGGCGCCGCCTGCTTGGGATTGGTCGCGCCCATGAGGTCGCGATTGACCTTGATGGCGTTCTCGCCCTCGAGCACCTGCACGACGACAGGGCCCGACGACATGTACTTCACGAGATCATTGTAGAACGGCCGCTGCTTGTGGACCGCGTAGAAGCCTTCGGCCTGGTCCGGTCCGCAGCTTCAGCATCTTGGCAGCCGATGATCTTGAGCCCCGCTTTCTCGAAGCGCCGATACACCTCACCGATCAAATTCTTCGCTACGCCATCGGGTTTAACGATGGACAAAGTACGCTCAACACCCATTGTTCACCTTGAAAAGAAAGTCCCAGTTGAAAACATTCAATCTCTAAACAGCTCTACCCTTCTTACCTTTCTCGCCTTCCTACTCTTCTTGCTCTTCCTTGGCGTTCTTTGCGCTCTTAGCGAGAGATCTTCTCTTCTTCAAACGCTAAAACTCTCACCACACCCGCACTCGCCTTTGATGTTCGGGTTGCGGAACTTGAACGCCTCGTTCAAGCCATCCTTCACGAAATCCACTTCGGTGCCGTCGATGAGCTCGAGACTCTCGGCATCGACGATCACCTTCACGCCCGCGTGGTCGAACACCACGTCGCTCGGGTTTCACCGCATCGGCATAGTCGATGGTATAGGCCCAGCCGATTGCAGCCGCTCTTGCGCACGCCGAGCCGCAAGCCCACGCCGCTACCGCGCTTCTCGAGGTACGTGCGCACCCGCGTCGCCGCGTTGGAAGTCAAAGAGATCGCCATGAGTCACCGTCCCTTGTCGTTGCCGGTCGCGAGGTTGCCCAACACGCCGCGACCGCGTCCTCGATCCGAAGCAGCTTGCCGAGCTTCTCCACCGGCACCTCGAGCTCGGCGCACACCGCTCGTGCATCGAGCGCACGCGCATCGACCTCGTAACCGCGCCTTCGAGCCACTCGGCCACCTTGCTCGCGGCTGCCACCGCGTGTGGGCAACCGAAAACCTGGAAGCGGGCCAAGCGGACGATGCCACCTTGCAGCTGCAGCTGGAAACGAACCCAGATGTGCAGCGTGCGGTCCTCGGCCTCGCCCGACACCAGACCGGGCAAGCCGTTCGGCAGTTCCCCGGCTCTCTCCAGCGCCTCGAAGTAATCGCCGCCGTTACTGGGCCGTATTCCATAGACAGCTCAACAGTTTAGCTCAAAAGCCGGAGCCCGAGCACCACGCCGGCGCGCGATTTCGCGACGCGAACGCAGCCGGTTCACCGCCTCCGCCACCGTGGCGGCCGCCCGCACGACCTCGGCTTCGCGTCGTGAAACGGCCGACGCTGAACCGCAGCGAGCTACCTGCCAGCGTGTCGGAGAGCCCCATGCCGGTCAGCACGTGCGAGGCTTCCGGGCTGTCGGCCGCGCAGGCCGAGCCGGCCGAAACCGCCACGCCGCGCAGGGCAAACCGCAGGCTCTCGCCGTCGACTCCCGGGAAGGTCACGTTCAGCAGGTGCGGCGCGCGGCGCGGCCGGGGCACCGTTCTGGCGCACACCGGGGATAGCCGTGAGCTCGCTGCCACAGCCGTCGCGCAGCGCGGCGAGCCGCGGCGCCTCGATCGCGCGTCCGCGAGCTCGTACGCCCTGCCCATGCCGACGATCTGGTGCGTCGCCTGCGTGCCCGCGCGCAGGCCACGCTCCTGCTCGCCGCCGTGCAGCTGCGGCCGCGAGCAGGGTGTCGGCGCGACGTACAGCGCGCCGACGCCCTTCGGCCCGCAGAGCTTGTGCGCCGTCAGCGAGCAGAGGTCGATCGGCGCCGAGCCGAGCTCGCAGCGGCAGCTTGCCGACGCTCTGCGCCGCGTCGACGTGAAAACGGCACGCCGCGCTCGCGGCACAACGAGCCGATCGCGTTCACGTCCTGGATCACGCCGGTCTCGTTGTTGACGTGCATGATCGAGACGAGCGTCGTCTCGTGCGCGGATCGCGCGGCGACGCGCCGACGGTCGACGCTGCCGTCGGCATCGGCCTGACGTACGTGACCTCGACGCCTTCGATCCTCGAGCGCTCGCGCCGCATCCAGCACCGACTTGTGCTCGATGCGCGACGTGACGAGATGCGCGCGCGCGCGGCGCTGCCGCCGGCAGCATACCCTTCAGCGCGAGATTGTTCGCCTCCGTCGCGCCCGGACGTGAACAGCAGTCGCTCCGGCGCGGCGCGCCGACGCGCGCCGCGACCGCGGCGCGCGCGGCCTCGACGAGCGCTCGCGCGCGCCGTCCCGCGGCGTGCTGCGACGACGGATTGCCGAACTCGTGCTGCAAGCAATCGAGCATCGCGGCCGTGACCGCCGGGTCGACGGGCGACGTCGCGGCGTAATCGAGATAGATCTCCGGGTCGCTCATGACGAGCGCGGCGGGTACCGCTTCGCGGGAGCGAGCGAGGTCAACATGCCGCGCAGGATGTTGAGCTCGTTCTGGTCGAGCGCCGCCTTGCTGGAATATCCGTCGCAGCTTCAGCTTCACCTGGCGTCTGGTGATCGGGGTGCAGAAAACCGGACGCGGTCAGCAACCGCTCGAGATGCTCGTGCAGCCCTTCGAGCTCGGCCGCGGTCGCGAGCGGCGCGTCGCGTCTGCGGGCCCGGCGGCGCGCCGCGCCCGCGGCGCGGCCATCCGCAGCTCGTAGCAGAGCACCTGCACGGCCATCGCGAGATTCAGCGAGCTGTAGCCGGGCGCGGCCGGAATGTTGACGAGCTGCTGGCAGCGCGCGAGATCGTCGTTCGTGAGGCCGGACTGCTCCGGCCCCATGCAGGATCGCGACGCGGGTTCCGGGCAGCCGCTGCCAGATCGTCGTCGCGCACTCGCGCGGGTCCACGATCGGCAGCGCGACGGTGCGCAGCCGCGCGCTCGCGCCGACGACCCAGCCGCAATCGGCGATCGCGTCGTCGAAGGTCGTCGCACACGCGCGCGGCGGCGAGCAAGATCGTCGGCGCCGGCCGCACGCGCCGTCGCTTCGTCGCTCGGAAACTGCGTGCGGCCGCACGAGCGCGAGATCAGACAGGCCCATCGTTTTCATCGCGCGCGCAGTCGCGCCGATGTTACCCGGATGCGAGGTGTCGACGAGCACGATGCGGACGGGAATATGCACGACGTGAGAACGCTCAAGCGCGGCTCCGGTGCTTGCCGGCGGCGTCGCGGGTTTGCCTTAGGACCAACGAGTATTCTACGCTGCGCGCCGCAATGCACGGCATGGTCAACATCGCGGTTCGCGCCGCGACGGCGAGCGGGCGAGATCATGGTTCGACAACTGAACCAGCTCGAGTCATTGCGCGTGATCGAGAAAAGCCCCAACGAATTCGTGACCCAAGTCGACCAGGCCGCCGAGGCAGTGATCATCGAGACCATCCGCGAATACTATCCGGACCACGCGATCCTCGCGGAGGAAAGCGGCGCCATCGGCGACAATGACTACCAGTGGATCATCGATCCGCTCGACGGCACGACGAACTACGTGCACGGGTTCCCGGTGTTCTCGGTGTCGATCGCCGTCGCGAATCGCGGCGAGATCGAGCACGGCGTGGTCTACGATCCGCTGCGCCAGGAGATCTTCAGCGCGAGCCGCGGCCAAGGCGCGCAGCTCGACGGCCGGCGAATCCGCGTGAGCAAGCGCACGACGATTCAGCAATCGCTGGTCGCGACCGGCTTTCCGTATCGCGCCAATCTGAAGTACCTCGACCGCTACCTCGACATGCTCAAAGTCGTGATGCTCGAATCGGCTGGCGTGCGCCGCCCCGGCTCGGCAGCGCTCGACCTCTGCTACGTGGCCGCCGGGCGCGTCGACGCGTTCTTCGAGTTCGGACTCAGCAAGTGGGACATCGCCGCCGGCGCGCTGATGATCCGCGAGGCCGGGGGCCGCATCAGCGACTTCCACGGCAACGACGGCTATCTCGAGAGCGGCAACGTCGTGGCGGGCAACCCGAAGACCTACGCGGCCCTCTCGAAGCTGCTCGCGCCCTTCACCGCCGGCATCTGACCCGAGATCGCGCGAGTCAGGTGCGTGGCGGGGACCTTCGAGCGTGGACGGCCGTGTACGGGCGACCGCCGCCGACCGAGATGCTCTTCAAGTTCGTCTTGCTGCCGTAGACGAGATTCACGAGCGCGCGCGTCACCGTGACGGCCGTGAACATCGACGTGACGATGCCGATCGATCAACGTCACCGCGAAGCCCTTGACCGGGCCCGTAGCCGAACATCAACAGCACGACAGCCGCGATGAACGTGGTGACGTTCGCGTCGAAGATGGTCGAGAACGCCTTCTCGAAGCCCGCGCGAATGCTCGACTTGCGGCGAATTGCCGTTACGTAATTCCTCACGGATGCGCTCGTAGATCAGCACGTTCGCGTCGATGGCCATACCCATCGTCAGCACGATGCCCGCGATGCCGGGCAGCGTCAGCTACGAATCCCACCACCGACATCACCGACACCAGCATGACGACGTTGGCGAGCAACGCGACGTCGGCGAGCACGCCCATGAACCGATAGTACAAAGAAATGAACACGACGACGAGCAAGTAGCCGATGATGGTGGCGCGTATGCCGCGATCGATGTTGTCCTGACCGAGCGATCGGGCCGATCGTGCGTCTCCTCGACCGGCACGATCGGCGCGGCGAACGAACCGGCGCGCAGCAGCAGCGCGAGATCCTGCGCCTCGAACGACGTGAGCCCCGTGATCTCGAACCGGTTCGAGAACACGCCGTTGATGCGTCGCGTCGTTGATGACGGTTTCCTTGCGATTCGGCTCGCCCAGGCCGTACTGGCCGTCTTTCTCGACGAGCTTCGGCTTCTCCTCGATGAACAGCACGGCCATCGGCGGCCCATGTTGCCGATCGTGGTGTCGAGCATCTTGCGGGCGCCCGGTCGCGTTCGAGCCGCACCGCACGGCCGGCGTCGCCGTTGCTCGTACTGCGAGATCGCGTCGACGAGGTTGTCGCCCGACGCGATCACGTCGCGGCGCAGCAGGTATCGGCGGCCGTCCTTGCGTCTTCTTGCAGCTCCGAGCCGAGCGGCGCGCGGCCGCGGCGGTCGGCGTCGACCGCGTTTTCTCCATGTCGACCAGGTGGAACTCGAGCGTCGCCGTGGAGCCGAGCACGCGCTTCGCCTGCGCCGGGATCCTGCACGCCCGGCAGCTGGACGAGAATCCGGTCGAGGCCCTGCCGCTGCACGACGGCCTCGGAGACGCCGATCGCGTTCACGCGATTGCGCAGCGTGAGCGTGTTCTGCTGGATCGCGAAATCCTGCCGCTCGTTGACCGCGGCTTCGGAGTGAGCCGCACGGTGAAGCCTTGCCGGCCGTCGATGTCGGCGTGATCGATGATCAGCGCTGCCCGTGAGCTGGCCGAGCTGGAGCAGCTGGTCGCCCGCTCTCGAGCTTACGAATGATCGGCCTCCGCCTTCGATCGAGATCGCCCGGCTCGACGATCGCCGACGCGCAGCGTGTCGCCGACGACGCGCATGTCGTTGCGGATCTTGGCCTCGCGCAGCTGCGGCGCACATCCGACTCGTAGGTTCGTGAGGTACTGGCGGATCGCCGCGTTCAAATCGACCTGATAGAGGAAGTGCACGCCGCCACGCAGGTCGAGACCGAGCGACATCGGCTTCAGGCCGATCAGCGCAGGAGCCACTCGGGCGCGCGGGAGGAGAGCGTCAGCGCGACGACATTATTCGGCAACGCCTTCTCGAGCACCGTCGTTCGCCGCGCAGCTGGTCGCTGACGGTCGGAAGCGGATCAGCGCCGCGGTACCGTTCGGCTGCCGCCGAGTACGGAACGTGAGCGGCCTTGTCCATCGCGTGCTGCGGATCTGCGTGAGCGTCGCCTGCATCGACGGCGACACCATCCGAGCGCGACACGTGCACCGCCTCGTCGTCGCCGAACAGGTTCGGCAGCGCGAGAATCATCGCCACGAAGACGACGCCGAAGACGAGGAGGTTCTTCCAAAGCGGGTAACGATTCATGGCGGTGACTCGCGCGAGGGGCTAAGCGTGCTTCAGCGTGTCTTTCGGCAGCACGGACGCAATCGAGTGCCGCTGGATTTTGACTTGCGACTCCGTCGGCAATCTCGACCGTGACGAACTGCTCGCCGAAGTCCGTGACCTTGCCGAGCACGCCGCCGCCGGTGACGATCTCCGTGCCGACGACCAGCGCCTCGACCATTTGCGCGGTGCTCCTTCTGCTTCTTCTGCTGCGGCCGGATCAGCAGGAAATAGAACACACACGATCAAGCAACACGGGTAACAGCAGCGCGCTCGTGATCGAGCCGCCGGCAGCAGGCGCACGCCGTCTGGGCGGCCGCGTCGCTGATGAACAAATTCAATAGAGATTCCATGATCGTTCCAGTGCAGTAAACGCGTAGAGTAACGTCGGAGTTCAGGGGCTGCGCGGCATTATGACACAGGGTCGACGCCGGCGGCTTCGAGCTCGGCGGCCGCGACGGTCGCGAACTGACCCGCTTCGATGCGCGGCGCGCAGGCGGGCCATGAGTCGCTGGTAGAAGTACAGGTTGTGCAGCGTAGCGAGCCGCGCGCCGAGGATCTCGTTGCACTGCTGCAGATGGCGCAGGTACGAACGCGAGTAGTGCCGGCACGCATAGCAGTCGCAGCGCGGATCGATCGGCCCCGTATCCGCCTGGAAACGGCTGTTGCGGATGTTCAGCGCCCCCTCGCTCGTGAACAGCTGGCCGTTGCGCGCGTGGCGCGTCGGGATCACGCAATCGAACATGTCCATGCCGCGAGCGACCGCCTTCACGAGATCGGCCGGCGTGCCCACGCCCATCAGATACCGCGGCCGCGTCGGCCGGCAGCGCGGGCGCAAGGCCTTCGAGCACGGCGAGCCTCTCCTCCTCGGGCTCGCCGACGGCGAGACCGCCGACCGCGTAGCCCGGGAAGCCGATCTCGACCAAGCCCGCGAGCGACCTCTGCCGCAGATCGTGATGCACGCCGCCCTGCACGATGCCGAACAGCGCGGCGTCGCTGCCGGTGTCGCGCTTCAGATCGTCGAATGCGGCGCGGCTGCGTTTCGCCCAACGCAGCGAAAGCTCCATCGACTCGCGAGCGGTGTCGTGGTCGGCCGGATACGCCGTGCACTCGTCGAACACCATCACGATGTCGGCGCCGAGCGCGTGCTGCATCTCGATCGAGCGCTCCGGCGTCAGCGCGATCAGGTCGCCGTTCACCGGCGAGCGGAACTCGACGCCGGTCTCGGTGATCTTGCGCAGGCTCTTCAAGCTCCACACCTGGAAGCCGCCCGAGTCCGTGAGGATCGGCCGCTGCCAGTGCGTGAACGTTGTGCAGGCCGCCGTGCGCGCGTATCACGTCGATGCCGGGCCGCAGCAGCAGATGGAACGTGTTGCCGAGGATGATCTGCGCGCCGAGCGCCTCGAGCTCCTCGGGCGTCATGGCCTTGACCGTGCCGTACGTGCCGACCGGCATGAACGCCGGCGTGTCGATCACCCCACGGCGAAAGTCGATTCGGCCGCGACGCGCGGCGCCGTCGCGGCTCGAGCAGCTCAAACTGCATGGGCTGCGCCGCGCGCCGGTGTCACGAACATCGCGTCACCGTAGCTGAAGAAACGGTAGCGCTGCGGCAACCGCGTGCGCGTATGCAGCGAGCGTGGCCTCCTTGCCCGCGAAGGCACTCACGAGCATCAACAGCGACGACTCCGGCAAGTGGAAGTTCGTCACCATCGCGTCCACGACCCGAAACTCGAACCCGGGATAGATGAACAGGCGGCTGTCGCCGGCGAACGGCGCGAGCGCGCCGCCGCGTGCGGCCGTCTCGAGCGCGCGCACGCTGGTCGTGCCGACGGCCACGACACGCCCGCCGGCCGCGCGGCAACGCGCGACCGCCGCGCAGGTCTCCGCCGACACTGCTAAGCCACTCCGCATGCAGCTCGTGATCCTCGACGCGCTCCGTTCGGACGGGCGCGAAGGTACCCGCGCCGACGTGCAACGTCAAAAACGCGCGCTCGACGCCGAGCTCGGTGAGCGCGTCGAGCGTCGCGCGGTCGAAATGCAGGCCTGCGGTCGGCGCGGCCACGGCGCCCGGCGCGCGCGCGAACACGGTCTGGTAGCGCTCGCGGTCGGCTTCGCTCGCCGCGCGCGCGATGTACGGCGGCAGCGGCACCTGGCCGTGCGTTTCGAGAAACGGCACGACGTCGCGATCGAGCTCGAGCTCGAACAGCGCGCCGTCGGCGCCCGATCACGCGGGCGCGCGCTTCGCCGGGCAACTCGAGCTCGCTACCCGCCTTCGGCTTGTGACTGACCTTGAGCTGGAACAGCGCGCGCCGGGCGCCGAGCAGCCGCTCGAGCAGCAGCTCGACGCGCCCGCCGCTCGCCTTCTGCCCATGCAGCCGGGCCGGCAGCACGCGCGTGTCGTTGCAGCACGAGCAGATCGCCGCGGCGCAGCAGCGAGGGCAGATCCGCGAACATCCGGTCATGGAGCGCACCGGAGTTGCCATCGAGCACGAGCAAGCGGCTCCCGCCCCTCTCGGGTAGCGGCGCTTGGGCTATGAGCTCATCCGGCAGCTCGAAATGAAAGTCGCTCCGACGCATCGGAGCGGGATTCTAGCGTCAACGTGCCGGCTCGGTCGGGACTTTGCCTTCGATCGTCTCGCGCTTCTGGTGCCGCATGACCGAGAGACGCAGCGTTTCGCCGGGTTCGAAGCTCGCGAGGATTCGCATCGCGTGCTCGGGCGACGTGGGCTTGCGACCGGCGATCTCGACGATCACGTCGCCGTCCTTCAGCGCGAGCGTCGAGTCCTTCGGCGCTCGGACGACGAGCAACCCGTCGTGGGTCCCGAAGTACTCGCCGAGACCGGGGCTCAAGGTCGCGAGCTGGAGATCGGCCCACACGTTGTGCCGCCAGAACATGTCGGGCCATGGACCCGACAGACCGGGCAAATTGGGTAGGTTCGGCACATTGGGGTTCACGAACACGTCCCAACTCGGCTCGCGCGCTTTGACGTGAACCATGCGGTAGTCGCCGTTGCGCATCACGCGCAGCTCGACGTCGTCGCCAGATTTCACGTTGCGGAGCTGCGCGAGCAGCAGCTGCGATGGCGACTGGCGCTTGGCGCCCGCGGCCGGCGGTGCGGCCAGCTCGGCGCCGTCGATGGCCACGATCGTGTCGCCGACCGCGACACCGGCTTCCGCGCCGGCCCCGTTCGGCGTGACACCGGTGACGCGCACGCCGAGCTCCGTGTCCTCGATCGCAAGACCTAACATGCCGCGATGCTGCGTGTAGCGGAACTGCCGCGTGACGTCCTTGACGACCGGGTTCACGAGCTGCGCCGACAAGCCGTGCGACCTCGCGCGCGGCTTCCTGCAGTTCTCGCGCGCCTTTTGCAGATCGCGCTGGACTCGGCCTGGTCGCCTTGCGATTCGGCCTGGGCGCGTTGCGCAGCGCCTGGCGCGTTGCGCCTGCGCCTGGCGCGCGCTTGCGCCTGCGCAGGCTTCGCGCTGCTGCTCGGCTGTCTGTCTGCGCCGCGCATCCGCCCCGGCTGCGCGAACGCGGCCGGCGCGCACACCGTGGTCCACAGCGCCAACGCGGCCGGGCTGAAAAATCGTGAGTGCTTGGTCATGGGCCTGCCTCCGAAAATCAGAAACCGTTCATCTGTGCTTCGGCGTACCGGACGCTGACGAGCGCATTCATGAGCTCGACTCGGTCGCTCCAGAGCGCAGCGCGTTGCGGCACCGGCACCTTGCCGGCGGCGCTGAAGGCAAGCTGCTCGTCGAGGAACCCGATCCGGTCCTCGAGACCCGCGATCGTGCTCGCGGTGGCGCCGGTCATCAGCGGACCCTGCGCCGGCAACTCGGCCAACAGCCGGTCGAGCCGCCCCGACTGCTCGACGAGCGACACGTACGACGCCGGCGTGGCCATGGCGTGCGGCGCACTCGGCTCGCCGCTCGCGACGAGCGTGGCGGGCGCGACCTCCGGCTGTCGCGACTGGCCAGAGGTCGTCACATAGACAATCGCCGCTGTCGCCACCGCGGCGGCCACGCCGGCACCCGCAGCGAGGCGCAGCCACCGGGCGCGGCCTACTTCCCGCGCGTCCTTCGCTTCGAGCACCCGAGCCAGCACGTCCGCGGGCGGCTCGAGCGCCGGCAACGCGCGCAACGCGTTCTGCACGAGCCGCAGCCGCTCGACGACGCGCCCTTGGACGAGCGACGACTCGATGACCGCCTTCGCGCTCGCGTCGAGCGGCTCGCCGTCGCGAACGGCTAGCAAGTCTTCAGTACTGGGTCGCATAGCTCCGCTTCACTCTCTGCTTCATCTGGTTCCAGCAACTCGCGCAGGCGCTCGTGCGCGCGCGCGAGTTGCGACTTCGAAAAACTGGCCGTGTACCCCAGCATCGCGCCGATCTCTTTGTGCGTGTGCCCTTCGACGTCGTGCAGCCACACGACCATGCGGGCCGTGTCCGGCAACGTCATCGAGCGCACGTTCGAGCGCGATCTGGTCGTCGAGCGCGGCCGCGCGCGCCGGCTCCGCGAGAAGAATGTCCTCGCCGTCGTCGCAGCGCCGGGACATCCAGCCCGAACGAAATTGCATGAGGCACTTGTTGATCGCGATGCGCTTGACCCAGAAGCCGAGCTCCGCCTCGCCGCGATACGCACCGATCTTGCGGAACACCTCGATGAACGTGTCCTGCAACACGTCCTCGGCCGCGGCCTTCGACGCCAGCATGCGGCGAGCGAGGGTGAACACCATGCCGCCAAACATCTCGTACAGCTCCGAGTGCGCGCCGCGATCGCCGTGCTGTGCACGTGCGAGAAGGGCGGCGTCGACTTGGGGCAGCGGCTTATGCATAGGTTCGTGAGCTTAGATGCGACATGGGCCGAAAGGGTCGCGGCGGCTGGCGCCCGACCGGCCCTTTTTGGCACACTGTGCGCCCGCCGCGTAGCGCCCGACCAGGGCAGCATCGAGCGGTGGGGCTAGCGTCGCCGGGATGGCGGAATTGGTAGACGCGCCGGACTCAAAATCCGGTTCTGGAAACAGAGTGTGGGTTCAAGTCCCTCTCCCGGCACCAATCGACACTGGCCGAGCTACGCCCGGGGTGGACCCGACTACGCCTGCAGGGCGACGACGAAGCAGCAGATCGCCCAGAACAGCGGGTACTCGGCGCCGCCGAAGTTCCACATCCATTTGCCGGCGGACACGCGCCAGCTGGCCCACGCCGCCACGAGCAGAAACAGGCCCGCGAGCACGGCTGCGTAGCGCGTGTAGATGCCGAAGATCAAGCCGATCGACGCCACGATCTCGACGGCGAACGACGCATAGAGCCACGACGAGCGGCGGGCGCAGGCCGGCCTTCTCCATGAACCCTTTGACGAAGTCCTGATTGCGGAACTTCACGACCAAGTGCGGCAGCAGAAACAGCCCGCACACGATCCGCAAGATGTGAGCGCCGTTCGTCAGATCGAACTCGAGACCGTGCATCGACTCCCCCTCAAGCGACGGCCGGCCGTCGCGCCCGTTCAGGGCTCGTTCTTGTTCAGCTGTATCGGGCTGCGGCCGCGGCGCACTCGCAGATTCAACATCTCGACGACCACCGAGAACGCCATCGCGAAGTAGATGTAGGCCTTCGGCACGTGCACGTCGGCGCCCTCCGCGATCAGCGCCACGCCGATCAGCACGAGGAAGCTCAGCGCGAGCATCTTGATCGTCGGGTGATCGTCGACGAAACGGCCGATCGCGCCGGCCGCGAACATCATCACGATGACGGCCAGCACGATCGCGATGATCATGACGACCACGTCGTTGGCCAAACCGACGGCCGTGATCACGGAGTCGAGCGAGAACACGATGTCGATGATCCCGATCTGGAAGATCACGCTGACGAAGCCCGGCGTGCTCGGCCGACGTGGCCTTCCTGGTGCTCGGCCTTCGAGGCTCGTGTGGATCTCGAGCGTGGACTTCGCGATCAGGAACAGACCGCCGCCGATCAGGATCAGGTCACGCCCGGAGATGTCGGCGCCAAAGGCGGTGAACAGGTTCGCCTGGAGCCGCATGATCCAGGTCAAGAGCAGCAACAGCAGGATCCGCGTGCCCATGGCGAACGTGAGCCCGAGGATGCGGCCCGCGGCCGCTGCGCTTCGCGGCAGACGGCCGACGAGGATGCTGATGAAGATGATGTTGTCGACGCCGAGAACGATCTCGAGCAGCGTGAGCGTCGTCAGCGCGATCCACGCCTCGGGCGAGGAGAGCCACTCCATGGAGCGAGGAGCGGCTCGTTATTCGTCGATCGGCGGCGGTCGGGTCGTCGAGCACTTTGGCGAGCGAGTTCGGGGGCAGATAGCCGCCGATCAGCTCGCCGGTCTCGGAGAAGACGGCCGGAGTGCCACGCACGCCGATCCGCTGACCGAGCGCATAGTGCGCCTCGACCGGCGTCTTGCCGCACTTCGCCGTGGGCACCTCGCCGCCGAGCTTGGCGCGCGTGAGCGCGGCGTTGCGATCCGGCGCGCACCAAACACCCTCGGCCTTCGCCCACGACTCGGTGTTCGGGCCCGTACGCGGATAGAACAGGTAGTGAACTTCGATGCCGAGCGCCGTGACCTTGTCGATCTCGCGATGGAACTGACGGCAATAGCCGCAATCGACGTCGGTGAAGATCGTGACCGTGTGCTTGACCTTACCGCTGGCCGGCTTGAACACGATCATGCTGGCCGGATCGACGCTCTTCAGCATCGCGACGCGAGCCTTGGAACGCGTTTCCTCGGTCAGGTTCGCGCTTGATTTCGCGTCGTAGATGTCGCCTCGGATGATGTAGCGACCATCGCGTCGTGACGTAGGCAACGTTCGACCCGATGGACGACTTGATAGATGCCCTGAACCGGCGAGTTGCTGATGTCCTTCGGCGTCGATGCCATTCAGCTGGCCCGCGAGCTGCTCCTTCGTGAGCTCGTCCGCCCCGACGCCGGCGGCGACGAAGGCGAGCAGGCAAGAGGCTCAGCGCTACCAGAGTTCGGATGTATCTGCACGGGCAGTCTCCTAAAGGGAGGAACGCGACGACCGCTCGAGGATTCTACCAATAAAGACCGCCGCAGGAAGCGTCGGTTCAGCCGCGGGGATGGTGGCGGCCGTGCAGCTCTTTCATGCGCTCGCGCGCCACGTGCGTATAGATCTGCGTCGTCGAAACGTCGCTGTGGCCGAGTAGCAACTGCACCACCCGGAGGTCGGCGCCGTTGTTCAGAAGATGCGTCGCAAACGCGTGCCGCACCGTATGCGGCGAGAGCTTCTTCTTGACGCCCGCCTTCTTCGCGTAGCGCTTGATGATGTGCCAGAAGGCCTGGCGCGTCATGCGATCGCCGCGGCGCGTCGGAAACAGGTAGTCCGTCTGCCGCTCGAGCAGGATCTCCACGCGCGGGCCGTTCACGAACTCTTTGATCCAGTCCTGCGCTTCGTCACCGAGCGGAATCAGCCGCTCGCGATCGCCCTTGCCGACGATCCGGAGCACGCCCTGGTTCAGGTTGACTTGACTCGATCTTCAGATTGATGAGCTCGGAGACGCGCACGCCGGTGGCGTACAGCACCTCGAGCATCGCGCGGTCGCGGTGACCGAGCGGCTCAGCGACGACCGGAGCCGCGAGCAACGACTCGACCTCTTCTTCGGTCAGCGACTGCGGCAGAGCGCGGCCGATCTTCGGCATCGCGATCTGCGCGGTGGGATCCTCGCTCGAGCAAACCTTCGCGCAGCAGATAGCGGTAGAAACGTCGGAAGCTCGACAACTGTCGCGCAGTCGAGCGCGGCTTCGCGCCCGACTCCACACGCCAGGCGATGTAATCGAGGACGTCGGCGCGACTCGCGCGAGCGAGCTCGACGCTACGCGACGTGAGCCGCTGGTTCAGGGCCAGCAAGTCGGCGCGATACGCACCGAGCGTATTCTCCGACAACCCGCGCTCCATCCAGATCGCATCGAGAAAGCGATCGACGAGGACCTTGGGATCGCCGGGTAGACTCATACCTGCCTGAGCCGGGCTGCTGTGCAAAAAGTTGTGCGCCATTGCCTACAGTGCAGTCGCAGAATCTCGTATATGATTCAACACGTTATACACATGCTGCTTGCCCTAATACGGGGCTTTGCAGTGGATCGAGTATGCGTGAGCCCCTACCCCACCTGCGTGACCGCCTTCACAGAAGCCGGCGAGCATTAACATAAAGAGAAACGTGTCACAGAAAGCCGGCGAAAAAATGGATCGAGTGTCGCTACCCCGCGACGCATGCTTTGACATAAACGTCGCGCCGGCGCTGTCGCGCGCGGCTCCGGCGGCCCGGCCGTGACTAGCCGCGACCTCGTCCGAGCGTGTTACGGAAGCTACGCGTGGCTCGCGCTCGCCGCGATCGCACTGCCCGTGTGCCTGCTACTGGCCGTGACACCGGGGGTGCAGCGCCGCCGTGGAATCGCCCGCAACGCGTCGCGACTGTTCTTCGCGGCGATCGGCAGCCCGGTCCGCGTCGAGGGCAGCGCGATCCAGCACCACTACCCCTGCGTCGTCGTCGCCAACCACGCGAGCTATCTCGACGGCATCATTTTGACCGCCGCGCTGCCAGCCGGGTTCACCTATCTGATCAAGCGACAGATGGCGCACGTGCCGATCGTCGGCTTCATCCTGCGGCGGCTCGGTTCCGCGTTCGTCGACCGGACGAACGCAAAGGATCGCCAGCGCATCGCGCGAACGCTGGTCGGTCAGGCGCGCAGGGGCGAGGCGCTGGGCTTCTTTCCCGAGGGAATGTTCGACGCAGTCGCCAGGGCTCAAGCCGTTCCAGCTCGGCGCCTTCAGCGCGGCTGCGCGTGCGAAGCTACCGGTCGTGCCGGTCGTGATCTACGGCGCGCGGCACAAGCTGCCGGCGAGCCGCCTTCTGGCGACGCCTGGACCGCTCCGCATCCGCATCTGCGACCCCGTGCACGCGACGGACGAACCATCGGCCCGCGCGCTGATGCAGCTCGCGCGCCGCGCGATGCTCGCCCACCTCGACGAGCCCGACCTCGCTCCTGCCGAGGAAACGTAGCGCGTCGCTACATGCCGGAGTAGTTCGGGCCGCAACCGCCTTCGGGCGGGACCCAGGTGATGTTTTGCGCCGGGTCCTTGATGTCGCACGTCTTGCAGTGGATGCAATTCCCTGCGTTGATGCGAAATTCCGGCGCGCCGCCGGCGCCCGTCACCACCTCATAGACGCCAGCCGGGCAGTAGCGCTGCGCCGGCTCCGCGTAACGTGGCAGGTTCACCGCGATCGGCACCCTCGCGTCGCCGAGCTCGAGGTGACACGGCTGGTCCTCCTCGTGCGCCGTGCTCGCGAGGAACACGGAGCTCGCACGATCGAACGAGACCACGCCGTCCGGCGCGGGATAACGAATGCGCCGCGAACGGGACGCCTTGCGCATGCGCGCGTGATCGGGCGTGCGATTGCGCAGTGTCAGCGGCGAGCGGCCGTCGAGCACGTTCTGCTCGAGCACCGCGAGCGCGCCGCCGAGCAGCGGCCCGAGCTTTGCGACACCGGGACCGAAGTTCCTGCCGAAACGCAGCTCGTCGAAGATCCACGACGCCCGCACGCGCTCGCCGTAGCGCGCGAGCTCGGCATCGGCCGTGTCGCCCGTCTGCGCGAGCGCGGCGAAAATAGTGTCCGCCGCGAGCATGCCGCTCTTCATCGCCGTGTGCGAGCCTTTGATCTTGGCCGGATTCAGGAATCCGGCCTCGCACCCGACGAGCAAGCCGCCGGGCACGTCGAGCCGCGGCAGGGACTGCAGCCCGCCTTTGTTCACGGCGCGCGCGCCGTACGAGATTCGTTGCCCGCCGACGAGCAAGTCGCGAATCAGCGGATGCTGCTTCCAGCGCTGAAACTCCGCGAACGGGTCGAAATGCGGATTGCGATACGCGAGCGACACGATGAGGCCGACGTAGAGCTTGCCCGCTTCGGCGTGGTACGCGAATCCGCCGCCGTCGGTGGCGAGGCCGAGCGGCCAACCCACGGTGTGCAGCACTTCGCCCGCGCGATGCTTCGTCAGGATCGATCTGCCAGATCTCCTTGAACCCGATCGCATGGTGCTGCGGATCGACGCCGGCGCGTAAACCGAACCGCGCTTCGAGTCGCCGCCCGAGATGGCCGCGACAACCCTTCCGCGAACACGGTGAAACGGCTCTTGAGCTCGTAGCCGCCCTGGTAGTTCGGTTTCATCGTGCCGTTGCGCGCGACACCCATGTCGCCGGTCACGACGCCGACGACGCGGCCGCTGTCGTACAAGACGTCCGCAGCGGCGAAGCCCGGCAGCACGCTGCACCCGAGCGCCTCCGCTTGCTCGCCGAGCCAACGGCACAGATCTCCGAGGCTGATGATGTAGTTGCCGGTGTTGCGCAACGTGTGCGGCACCCAGCGATCCTCGCACGGGGACGTTTCGCTCCGCGTCGCGCAGCCAATGCAGCGCGTCGGTCGTCACGGCCGTGCGAACGGGCGCGCCGCGCGCGCGCCAATCGGGGAACAGCTCGTCGAGCGGCCGCGGGTCGAACACGGCGCCCGAGACGATGTGCGAGCCGATGGCCGCACCCTTCTCGACGACGCCAATCGAAATCTCGCGCCCTCCCGCACGCGCGAGCTGCGCCAAACGGCATGCCGTAGCGAGGCCGGCCGGTCCGGCACCGACCACCACGACGTCGAATTCCATGCTTTCGCGCGACACGTTTAAGCGAATTGGCCGGCAGGCGGGAAAGGGCGGCGCATTGTAACATCGCGATCCGACCGTGCCGCTGGCCGACCACCGCTTCATTCCGTGACCGCACCGATTTGGCAACCGTCCGTACAACGCAGTGCCGCGAGCAACATGCAGCGGTTCCTCGCGGCAAATCGCGCGCGGCTAGCGGGCAGCGATTACGCCGCGCTGTACGCCTGGAGCGTCGAGTCGCCGGGCGAGTTTTGGGAAGCCGTGTGGACTTTTTGCGGCGTTAGTGCGGCAACGAGCTACACGACGGCCGTTCGCGACCTCCACAGGATGCCGGGCGCGCGGTGGTTCGAAGGCGCCACGCTGAACTTCGCCGCGAACCTGCTCGCCCCGCAACGCACGGGCGCCGCGATCGTGTTCGCGAACGAGCGCGACGAGCGTGTCGAGCTCACGTGGCAGGAGCTGCGCGCACACGTCGCGAGCGTCGCCGCGAGCCTCGAATCGCTCGGCGTCGGCAAAGGCGACCGCGTCGCGGGGTTCATCGCGAACCGCCCGGAGGCCATCGTGGCGATGCTCGCCACCGCAAGCGTGGGCGCCGTGTGGTCGTCGTGCTCGCCCGACTTCGGCGTCGACGCGGTGCTCGATCGCTTCGGCCAGATCGAGCCGAAGGTGCTGTTCGCGACGGACGGCTACTTCTACAACGGCAAGAGCATCGACTCGCTGCCCGCGCTGCGGTCGATCGCCGCGCGTCTGCCAACGTTGCGCGCCGTCGTCGTCGTGCCGTACCGCAGACCGCGAACCGGACACGAGCGGGATCCCGGGCGCGATGCTGTACCCGCAGCTGCTCCGGCAGCCAGGCGAGCTCACGTTCACGCCCGTCGCATTCGACGATCCGCTGTACATTCTGTACTCGTCCGGCACCACCGGCGTGCCGAAGTGCATCGTGCACGGCGCCGGCGGCACGCTGCTGCAGCACCGCAAGGAGCACGTGCTGCACACCGACATCTCGCCCGGCGACGTCGTGTTCTACTTCACGACGACGGGCTGGATGATGTGGAACTGGCTCGTGTCGGCGCTCGCTTCCGGCGCGACACTCGTGCTGTACGACGGCGCGCCGCTGCATCCGGACCCCGGCGTGCTGTGGCGGCTCGCGGAACGCGAGCGCATCAACGTGTTCGGCACGAGCGCGAAGTTATCTGAGCGCGCTCGAGAAGTCCGGCTACCAGCCGCGCGAGCACCACGCGTTGCCCGCGCTGCGCAGCATTCTCTCGACCGGCTCGCCGCTCGCGCCGTCGAGCTTCGATTTCGTGTACGCCGAGGTGAAACAGGACTTGCAGCTCGCGTCGATCGCGGGCGGAACGGACCTGATCTCGTGCTTCGCGCTCGGCAATCCGCTGCTGCCGGTGCATCGCGGCGAGCTGCAGTGCCGCGGCCTCGGCATGAAGGTCGAGATCTTCACGGCCGACGGCCGTTCGGTGCGCGAGCAGAAAGGCGAGCTCGTGTGCACGGCGCCGTTCCCGTCCATGCCGGTCGGCTTCTGGAACGACCCTGACGGTCGCAGCGTACCGCCGCGCGTACTTCGAGCGGTTCCCGAACGTCTGGCACCACGGCGACTACGCGGAGCTCACGGCCAACGACGGCGTCATCATCTACGGCCGCTCCGACGCCGTGCTGAACCCCGGCGGCGTGCGGATCGGCACCGCCGAGATCTACCGCATCGTCGAGCAGTTCGCCGAGATCGCCGAGAGCATCGTCGTGGGCCAGGACTGGGCCGACGATACGCGCGTGGTGCTGTTCGTGACGTTTGCAGCCGGGCCACGTGCTCGACGCCGCGCTCGAACGCCGGCTGCGCGACGAGATCAGCGCACGCGCGAGCCCGCGTCACGTGCCGGCCAAGATCCTGGCCGTGGCCGACATTCCGCGCACGATGAACGGCAAGATCGTCGAGCTCGCGGTACGCGATGCGATTCACGGCCGGCCGATCGGGAATCGCGACGCGCTGGCGAACCCCGAAGCGCTCGACTACTTCCGCGATCGCCCCGAGCTCGCGCAGTGACCAGCCTACTCGCGCAATACCGCCGCCGCGTCGAGCGCGGCGAGCTCGCCGCAGACCCGGCGCAAGCCGAAGCGATCGCAGCGCTGGACCGTCTGCATCGCGACCTCGTGCGCGCCGGGCCCGCGAAGCGCGGCTTGGCGCCGCCGGCTCGCGACGCTCGTGGGCCGCACGCGCACGACTCCCGTGCGCGGTCTCTATCTTTGGGGCAGCGTCGGCCGCGGCAAGACGTTCATGATGGACCTGTTCTTCGGCGCGCTGCCGTTCAAGGACAAGACGCGGCAACACTTCCATCGCTTCATGGCCGTCGGTGCACGAACGCCTGAAGGGCTACCGCGAGCGTCGAGAACCCGCTCGATCTCGTTGCCGACGACATCGCGGCCGAGACGCGCGTCATCTGCTTCGACGAATTCGCCGTCACGGACATCGCCGACGCGATGATCCTCGGCAACCTGTTCGCCGCGCTGTTCGCGCGCGGCGTGACGCTCGCGGCCACGTCGAACATCGCGCCCGAGCAGCTGTATCGCGACGGGCTGCAACGCCAGCGATTTCTGCCGACGATCGCGCTGCTGCGCGAGCACACGGAAGTGCTGCACGTGGGCGGCTCGGTGGACTATCGCTTGCGCGCGCTCGAGCGCGCGGACGTGTACCAGACGCCGAGCGGCGCCGCTGCCGACGAGCGGCTCGCCGAGTTCTTCGACGCGATCGCGCCCGACGAAGGCGACCACGGCGGCGCGCTCGAGCTCTTCGGTCGGCAAGGTCGACTATCGCCGCGCCGCCGACGGCGTGATCTGGTTCGACTTCCCGCAGATCTGCGACGGCCCGCGCAGCCAGGACGACTACATCGAGCTGTCGCGCCTGTATCAGACCGTGCTCGTATCGAACGTGCCGCGCTTCGACGGCACGCTCGAGAACCAGGCGCGCCGCTTCATCGCGCTCGTCGACGAGTTCTACGACCGGCGCGTGAAGCTGATTCTGTCCGCTGCGGCGCCGGTCGCCGAGCTGTATCGCCGGCGAGAAGCTGCGCCACGACATCCTGCGCACGCAGAGCCGGCTACAGGAAATGCAGACGCACGACTACCTCGCCACGGCGCACAGACCGTAGCGACCTCACGGCTCAGCCGATGCGGCTGCGCACTTCCATGAGCTCGGGGAAGAACGCGGTGTCGACCGCGCGCTGCAAATACTTCACGCCTGACGTGCCGCCCGTGCCGGGCTTCATGCCGATGATGCGCTCCACCGTCTTCAGATGTTGGAAGCGCCACGTCTGGAAGTTGATCTCGATGTCCACGAGCCGCTCCGAAACTTCGTACGCGGCCCAGTACTGATCCGGATGCTGATAGATGATCTGCAGCACGTCGACCACGCCGGGGTGATGCTCGTACTTCTCGGTCCAGTCGCGCTCGACGCGCGTTTCGGGCACGCGATGGCCCACGCGATACAGATACCGCAGAAACTCGTCGTAGAGGCCGGGATGCTCGAGCGCGTACTTCAGCTGCCGGTAGTAGTCGAGATGGTGAGTGAACCGCGACAGCGCGGCTCGATCCTTGCGGCCGAGCTTGAACTCGAGCACGCGGTACTGCGGCGACTGGAAACCCGATGCCGTGCCGAGCGTGTCACGAAACGCGGAGTACTCCGGAGGCGTCAGCGTGGCCAACACGGACCACTGATTGATCAGCTGATGCTGCACCTGCTTGATGCGATTCAGCACCTTGATGCTCTGCGGCAACTGATCGTGCTGCAGGAACAGGATAGCGGCATCGATCTCGTGGATCACGAGCTTGAACCACAACTCCGCGACCTGATGCTGGATGATGAACAGCATCTCGTCGTGCTCGGGCGCGTTGCTGATCGGTTGCTGCGATGAGAGCAGCCGGTCGAGCTGCAGATAGGTCTCGTAGCGCACCTGGCCGCCGACCAAGTGGGTCGTCGGTTGCGCGGCGGGCGCGGCGTCCTTGTCCGGATCGGGTTTGCTGCTCATCGGGGCACTTCCTGTTCGAAACAGCGTACTCGCTCTGAACACGAGGTCAACGTGCGGCGCGTCGAAGTTATGCCGCAAGCGGTTGATCTTTAGCGGCAAAACACCGAACAATGGCGGCATGAAAACAACTAAAACGCGGCCGGCCGTCGGCCAACTGGTCTTCGTGCGTCACGGCCAGAGCGACTGGAACCAGAAGAACCTGTTCACCGGCTGGACCGACGTCGATCTCACGAAGCAAGGCGAAGCCGAAGCGCGCGAGGCCGGGCGCACGCTCGCCGACGCCGGCATCACGTTCGATATCGCGTTCACGTCAGTGCTGACGCGCGCGATCCGCACGCTATGGCTCGTGCTCGACGAGATGAAGCTGATGTGGATCCCGGTCGAGAACTCGTGGCGCTTGAACGAGCGTCACTACGGCTCGCTGCAGGGTCTCGATAAGGCGCAGACCGCCGCCAAGCATGGCGACGCGCAGGTGAAGATCTGGCGTCGCAGCTACGACATTCCGCCGCCGCCGCTGCCGACGAGCGACGAGCGCCATCCGTGCCACGACGCGCGCTACGCCGCGCTGACGCCGAGCGTGCTGCCGGGCACCGAGTCGTTGAAGACCACGCTCGCGCGCGTTCAAGCCGTATTGGGAAGACCGAATCGCGCCGGAAGTCCTGCGCGGCCGCAACGTGCTCGTGGCGGCGCACGGCAACAGCCTGCGCGCGCTCGTGAAGATGCTCGAAGGCGTGTCGGACGACGACATCACGGAGCTGAACATTCCGACCGGCGTACCGCGACTCTACGAGCTCGACGCGAAGCTCGCGCCGAAACGCGCCGAGTATCTCGGCGACGCGGCCGCGATTGCCGCCGCGACGCAGGCCGTGGCCAATCAAGCGAAGGCGAAGAAGTAGCCGTGCTCTACGACCTCGGAACTCACCGCGTGCAGACGGTCGGCGACGACTTCTTCGTCGCGCCGAACGCCGCCGTGATCGGTCGCGTGTACCTCGGCCGCGACGCGAGCGTATGGTTCAACGCCGTGCTGCGCGGGGACGGCAACGACATTCGCATCGGCGATCGCAGCAACGTGCAGGACACCGCCGTGCTGCACGTCGACAACGACGCGCCGTGCACCGTCGGCAACGACGTCACGATCGGTCACGGCGCCACGGTCCACGGCTGCACGGTCGGCGATCACAGCCTGATCGGCATCGGCGCCGTGATACTGAGCCACGCGGTGATCGGCAAGTATTGCCTGGTCGGCGCGGGCGCACTGATCACCGAGCGCAAGATATTCGCCGATCGCTCGCTGATCATCGGCGCCCCCGCACGCCGCGTGCGCGAGCTGACCGACGAGGAGTGCCGTGGGCTCGAGGCGAGCGCTCAAGCACTACGTGGATCGCGGCCACGAGTACCGTCTGAACCTCAAGCCGCGCTGAAGACGGCGCTGAAGACGGTGCAAGGCCTGGCACCGTCTTCGGGCACCGTCTTCGGAGTCCATCTTCGTACGTAGATTCCACAGCGGCGGGGCCTCGGCGTGCCCGCTACAGTGCGAGCCAGCTCCGCACTGAGGGTTCGCGCGTGGCCGCAAGAGTCGCAGATCTCGACGCCATTCCTGGCACCTACCCGTACGACGGCAAGCTCGCGCTGAAGGGCTATGCGTTGAACAAGATGTGCTACTCGTTCAACGACGCGGCCAATCGCGAGGAGTTCCGCCGCGACGAAGACGCGTATTGCACGAAGTTCGGCCTGAACGCCGAGCAACGCGACGCGATTCGCTGGCGCGACGTGCTCGCGCTGCTCGCCGCCGGCGGCAACGTGTACTACCTCGCGAAATTCACCGGAATTTTCGGGCTCGGCGTGCAGGACATCGGCGCGCAGCAGACCGGCATGACGGTCGAAGCCTTCAAAGCGAAACTCAAAGCGGCGGGGAACTGATATGGCGCGCATCGTCGGCGGCATCTGCACCTCGCACATTCCGGCGATCGGTAACGCGATCGCACGCGGACTGCAGAACGATCCGTACTGGCAGCCGTTCTTCCAGAGCTACCCGCCGGTGCGCGAGTGGCTCGAACGCGTGAAGCCGGACGTGGCCGTCATGGTCTACAACGATCACGGCCTGAACTTCTTCCTCGACAAGATGCCCACGTTCGCGATAGGTGCCGCTCCCGAATACCAGAACGCCGACGAGGGTTGGGGCTTGCCGACGCTGCCGCCCTACCCCGGCGATCCGGCACTGTCGTGGCACATCATCGAATCGCTGGTGAACGACGAGTTCGACATCACGAGCTGTCAGGAGATGCGCGTCGATCACGCGTTCACCGTGCCGATCGCGCTGCTCTGGCCCGGCACGGAGCGGCGTATGAAGACCGTGCCCGTGGCCGTCAACACAGTCCAGCACCCGCTGCCGACGCCGAACCGTTGCTTCAAGCTGGGCCAAGCGCTTGGC
This sequence comes from uncultured Gammaproteobacteria bacterium, assembly GCA_963748045.1. Taxonomy (GTDB): domain Bacteria; phylum Pseudomonadota; class Gammaproteobacteria; order Steroidobacterales; family Rariloculaceae; genus FEN-1219. The sequence goes on along the minus strand of CAVVIC010000004.1, from coordinate 343,806 downwards.
CGCGCGATTGCGTCGTACCCTGCGGACCTGCGCGTCGTCGTGATCGGTACCGGCGGCCTGTCGCATCAGCTCGACGGCGAGCGCGCCGGGTTCATCAACAAGGACTTCGACCTCGAGTGCCTCGAGAAGATCGTGAACGATCCGCGAGCACTGACGAAGTACACGATCCACGACCTCGTGCGCCTCGCGGGCACTCAAGGCGTGGAGCTGATCATGTGGCTCGTGATGCGCGGCGCGCTATCGACGCGCGTGCGCCAAGTGCATCGGCACTACCACATCCCGGTGTCGAACACCGCGGCCGGGCTGCTGCTGCTCGAGAACGCGGCCTGAGGCGACGTTCGCGGAGCCAAGGCGAGGCCCGCCCCGCCGCAGGCGTATGCTGCGGCTGTGGCAATCGCCGTCTTTCGGGGGTCGCTCCCATGCGCAAGTTCGCTTGGCTCCTGTCTCTAGGATTCGTACTCGGCCTCGCCGCGCACGCCGCGCCGGGGAACGCCCAAACGTACCGAGTCGACCACACGTTCAAGCTCGGCGGCGACGGATTCTGGGATTACATCGCGCTCGATGCCGCATCGAATCGACTGTTCATCGGCCGCAACGACCGCGTCATGGTCGTCGATCCCGTCGCCGGTAAACTGCTCGGCGAAGTGAAGGGGTTGAATCGCGCACACGGCGTCGCGATCGACGAAGCATCGGGACACGGCTTCGCAACCTCTGGCGGCGACGCGACCGTCGTAATCTTCGACTTGAAGACGTTGGCCGTGATCGCACGCACGAAGGTCGACGACGACGCGGACGCCATCCTCCGCGAGCCGACGACGGGCCGCGTGTTCACGCTGAATGGCGACGCCATGACCGCCAGCGTGCTCGATCCGAAGACGAATGAGCGCGTCGGCACGATCGCACTCGGCGCCAAACCCGAGTTCGGAGTCGCCGACGGCGCGGGCAAAGTGTACGTGAACCTCGAAGACACGGCCGAGATCGCGGAGATCGACGCCGCGGCAATGAAGGTCGTGCGTCGCTGGAAGATTGCCCCGTGCGAGGATCCGACGGGCCTCGCGATGGACACCGCGCACCGCGTCCTATTCAGCGTCTGCCGCAACCGCATGATGGTGATGTCGGCCATCGACAGCGGTAAAGTCGTGGCGAACGTGGCGATCGGTCCAGGCGCGGACGCGGCTCGCTATGACTCGGGCACCGGCCTCGCGTTCGCTTCCACCGGGGGCGATGGCGCAATCACCGTCGTGCACGAGGAAAGCCCCACGGCATTTCGCGTCGTGCAGACCGTGCAGACGGCGCCGGGCGCGCGCACGATGGAACTCGATGCGAAGACTCATCGGCTCTACACGGTAACGGCCGAGTTCAAGCAGCCGGCACCACAGGGGCGACGCCCGGAGCTCGTGCCCGGCACGTTCGAGTTGCTCGAGTTGACGCAGTAAGAGCGCCGGCGCTCAGCGCCCGGACCAGACGCGAATCACGCCTTCCTGCGCGGTCGACGCGACGAGCCGCCCGTCGCGCGTGAAGAATTTGCCGAGCGCGAGACCGCGCCCGCCCGACGCGTTCGGGCTCTCCATCACGTACAGCAGCCAGTCGTCCACGCGAAACGGCCGATGGAACCACATCGCGTGGTCGAGGCTCGCCATCTGCACGTTGCCTTCGGCGAAGTGGATACCGTGCGGCATCGTGGCCGTAGCCACGAGCTGATAGTCGGACACGTAGGCAAGCACGTTGCGGTGCAGATCGGCATCGTCCGGCAGCGCGTCGATCGTCTTGATCCAGATGTGACGCACCGGCGGCGCGCGCGGCGGCGCGATGATCTGGATCGGCTCGACGGGCCGCACGTGAAACGGCCGCTCGTGCGTCAGGAATCGCCGCATCTTCTCCGGCACCTTCAGGAGCATTTCTTCGGGCAGCTCACGTGCGTCCGCGAGGCCCTTCCGGCCCCGGCACCTGCGGCATCGGCGCCGAGTGTTCGAGGCCTTGTTCGGGCACCTGGAACGACACGGTCATGTTGAAGATCGGCTGGCCATGCTGGATCGCGACGACCCGCCGGTTGCTGAAGCTCTTGCCGTCGCGCGCCACGTCCACTTCGTAGATGATCGGCGCGTTCACGTCACCCGCGACGAGAAAGTACGCGTGCAGCGAGTGCACTTCGCGGCCTTGCACGGTGTAGCTCGCGGCCGTCAGCGCCTGCCCCACCACCTGGCCGCCGAACACGCGCGCGCCGCCGAGATCCCGGCTCTCGCCGCGGAAGATGTGATCCTCGACGCGCTCGAGCTTCAGCAGGTGGATCAGATCCGCGAGGATCGGCTGCATGGCGTGTCAGCGTTTCTCGCTGCGATTGAGGCGCGCTATCAAACTCGACGTGTCCCAACGTTTGCCGCCCATACCCACCACGTCGGCGTAGAACTGATCGACGAGCGCGGCAACGGGCAGCTCGGCGCCGTTGTTGCGCGCTTCCTGCAGGCAGATCCGCAGATCCTTGCGCATCCACTCGACGGCGAAGCCGAAGTCGAACTTGCCTTCGTTCATCGTCTTCCAGCGATTCTCCATCTGCCACGACTGCGCGGCGCCCTTCGAGATCGTGTCGACGACGGTCGCGACGTCGAGCCCGGCCTTGCGCGCGAAGTTCAGCGCTTCGGCGAGACCCTGTACGACGCCCGCGATCGCGATCTGATTCACCATCTTCGTCAGCTGGCCGGAGCCCGCCGGGCCGAGCAACCGCACGTTGTGCGAGTACGAGCGGATCACGGGCTCGGCCGTCGCGAACGCGGTGGCGTCGCCGCCCACCATGACGGTGAGCTTGCCGTTCTCGGCGCCGGCCTGACCGCCCGACACCGGAGCGTCGAGGCACTGCACGCCGCGCGCGCGGCCCGCCGCGGCGATCTCGCGGGCGACGTCGGCCGATGCCGTCGTGTGGTCGCAGAAGATTGCGCCGCGCTGCATCGCGGCGATCACGCCGCCCTCGCCGATCGCGATCGCGCGCAAGTCGGGATCGTCGCCTAAGCAACTGAATACGATTTCCGCGCCTTGTGCGGCTGCGGCCGGCGTAGCGGCAGAGCGCCCGCCGTACTCCTTGCACCAGCGCTCCGCCTTCGCGGCCGTGCGATTGAACACCGTCACGGTGTGACCCTTCCGCGCCAGCCAGCCGGCCATCGGAAAGCCCATCACGCCCAAGCCCAGAAACGCGACGTTCGCCATGTTCGAACCTACTTCAGTGTTGCGCCAATTTCCGCCGCGAGCCGCAGGTAGGCTGTCGCGCCGTCGACGCGCCGTGCGGCGAGGCGTGCCCAGAAGTACCCGAGCAATCGAACCATGCGAATCGCGTTGTCCAGTTCCCTCACCAGCGGCGCGGCGGCCGGCTTGCCGTAATACTCGGCGAGTAGCAGTCCGCGCTGCGTTTCAGTGAAGTCATTCATGCCGGCCAGGTTAGCGAGATCCAGCAGCGGCGTACCGTGCCCAGCATACTCGAAGTCAATGAGCCGCGCGGCCACTCCATCGGTCAGAATGTTCGACGCAACGAGATCGTTGTGGCAGAAAACCGTCGGCGCATGGCTCGCCTCGTGATGACGGGCGAGTCGCAGCAGCTCGTCTCCCCACCGTCGATCGTCCGTCGTCATCGGCGACGCCGAATCCGCGTCGAGCTCTGTGAGATACCGCGCCGCGATGCTTTCGATAGCGATCACAGGCAACTCGATACGAAGCGCGTGCAGAGCGCGCAGCAGGCGCACGATCAACGAGATCGCGATCGGCGCGCGAACCATTTCGTGGGTCCAGGGCATGCTCCGATATTCGGTCAGCAGCAGGCCCGCCACCGTGTCGACTGCGACGACGGCCGGCGCAAGGTCCGCAGCCGCCGCGGCGTTCATGGCACGCACTTCCGTCGCGAGGTCGAGCAACGCCATCGGGCTCGCTGTTGGCAGGCGCAATACGTAGCGCCGCTTGCCGGCGACGGCGAGGAAGGTGCGCGGGTTCACTCCGCCCCCGAGCGCTCGAATCTGCGCCTTCTCGACGGTGGCGGGATCCGGCCATACGCGGCGCAGCGCGGCGCGAACACTGTCGTCGACGTGTCGCTTCACGCAGCGCTCCTGCGTTGCGCGCGCCAGTCGCGCCGCCACCGGTACCAACCGACCACGACGAGCACGAGGTATAACGCGAACAACGCAGCATAGAGATTCAGGCCGCGCAGCACGTAGAGGTACAGACTCGCGCTGTCGATGACGAGCCAGTACGGCCAGTTCTCGAGGACCTTGCGCGCCACCATGTAGGTCGTGACGCTCGAAGCCACCGTGACCCACGAATCGGCGTACGGGAACGCGGCCGCCGTGTAGCGGTGCAATAGCCAGCCCATCGCGGCGCCACCGAGCGCGATACCGCCGAGCGCGAGCACGTGAGTGCGCAGCGGCCACGTGCCGATCGGCAACGTCGCGGCCGCGCCGCCGGGTCCGTTGCCGCCGTAGCGCCATTGATACCAGCCGTACACGGCGATCGCCGCGTAGAACACGTTCAACCCGGATTCGCTGTAGAGGCGCGCGTCGAACAGCACGATCACGGCCAGCGCGGACGAGATGAACGCCGCGGGCCAGCACCAGATGTTCTCGCGAATCGCGAGCACGAGATACGCGATGCTGAACAGCACGCCGACCGCCTCGAGCGGCGGCAGTTCTTTGATCAGCGCGACTAGTGTCCAAGTGGCTGCTCGGCGCTACGGCTGTTCGAGCACCGGCGGCGTGGCGATCGGCAGATCCGCGTTCAGGATCTTCAGCACGAGCGCCTGCGAGCCACCGCGCGCCGAACGAGCGCTCGATCGCGGTCGTCAGCACGTCCATGACGTCGCGCAGCTCGCCGCGCACCTGCGTGCTCAACTGATTCACGACGACCTCGAGCCGGCTGTCGCGCTGCACCGTATCGATGAACGCGAGGATCTTCGTCGAAGCGGCTGCCCCGCGAGCGGGTACAGACTCATTTCTGCGGTCACGCGCATGCTTGCACCTACCAGCGGTAACTCAAGGTGAGGCCGAAGTGACGCGGATCGCCGAGCCGCGTGTACAGCTTGTTCGGGAAATCCGGCGGCTCGTTGCCGAAGTAGAAGCCGCGCACGAAGTACTCTTTGTCGAACAGGTTTCGGATCCAGAACTTCGCGGACCAGCCGCCCCAGTCACGGCCGACGGTCAGATTCGTGAGACCGTAGGGCTTCGACATCTGATCGTGCCCGTAGTCGAAGAAGAACTTGCCCATGCCGGAGAGATCGAGCCGGCCCCACCAACCCGACGGCGCGCGATACTGGCGCCGAGCGAGTACGTGTAGTGCGGCGCGTGCGCTTCCTCGCGGCCGTCGATCGACGGGAACAACGAGAACGCGCTCGATCTTCGTGTCGAGCCAACCGACGGCGGAGTTGAAAGCAATGCGCTCGCTCGCGCGCCAGTCGAGGCTCGCCTCGATGCCGTGATGCTCACCGCGCTCGGCGTTCGCCGTCACGAGCAGGAACGACGACGGATCGCCGAGATGCAGCTGGATCGGCACCTTGATCTGCTGATCCGTGCGCCGCGCGGCGAACGCGCCGATGTCGGCGCGCAAGCGTGCCGTCCGCGAACGTCGACGCGCACAGCCGGCTTCCGAGGCTCGTCAGAAGACTCGGGACCGAACTGAATCTCGTTCGGCGTGCTGCCCGTCGACCGTCGAGAAGTCGACGCCGGCCAGCGACACGTTGAACCCGCCGGCTTTGTAGCCACGTGCGACACGCACGTAGGCGGACTGGTCGCGCCGTGAGCCGCCAGTCGAACGCGACCTCGCCGCCGCTCATGTCGTCGCCCGGAGCGAAGCGGTCACCCGAGGTGTCGTCGTAGCGCGCCGTCGCGCCGTTCGGCGCGCAAGCCGGCCGTGAAATCAAGCGCTTGCGTTCAGCGCGATGTCGCATCTGGCCGAATACCGCGACGTTCGTTGCGCTCGTAGTCGCTCTGCACGCGAGTCGATTCGAGATCGCACACGGCACCGCAGAAATCGGATCGCGTGTAGACGCCTTCGACGACGGTGATCGTTGCTCTCGTCGAGATCGAGCGCATAGACGCCGACGAGCCAGTCGCCGCGGCCGCCTGCGATCGCGCCCGGCTTCGACAGGAAGCGCACCTCCTCGTTGTAGGTGCGACGCTCACGATCGGTGCCGTCCACGTAGTCGTAGACGTACGGCGCCCAGTACGCAGTCGTTGCCCCAGTCGGCGTCGAAGCTGAACACGGCGCTGCGTGTCTGCGATGCCGGTGATGCTCACGAGGTCGAACTTGTCGGCAGCTCGGCCGTCACGCGCGCCGACACGGCTGTCGATCGCTGTGCGTCGCGTGCCGGGCTTGTCCGAGTACGTCTTGAAGCCATTGTCGATGGCCCACGCGTCGTAACCGTTGTCGATGTCGATGTAGAGCCCCGCGAAGTCGACCGTCACGCGATCGCTCGGCTTCCACGCGAGCTTGCCGCGCGCCGTCGAGCTCGTCGCGGCCGTACGTGTCGTGCCGGTTCAGGAATACGTTGTCGCGGAAGCCGTCGTTCTCGTACTTCTGTACGCGACGCGCGATACGCGAGCGTGTCGCCGAGTGGGCCGCCGGCAGCGGCGCCGAGCGCGCGCGTGCCGTCGCTGCCGACCGTGGTCTCGAAGTCGGCGCTGTGCTCGCGCGACGGCTCCATCGAGCGCAGATAGATCAGCCCGCCGAGCGCGTTCGCGCCGTAGCGCGTGCCTTGCGGGCCGCGCAGCACTTCGACGCGATCGATGTCGAACAGCGTGCCGAGGCTGCCGAGCCCGGAGAAGTCGATGTCGTCGACGATGAAGCCGACCGACGGATTCGGCGAGCCGTCGTACTGCTCGAGCTCGCCGACGCCGCGCAACTGGAAGTAGCGCGCGCGCGAACCTTCGCCGGACAGGTTCAGGTTCGGCACCTGACGAATCGCTTCCTCGAAGTGCTGTTGCGTCGTCTCGCGCAGCTCCTCGTGATCGAGCACGGTCACGCTGACGGGCAACGTTCGATGTTCGTGCTGCGGAACGCGGCGGTCACGACGATCTCGTCGAGACCGGCGGGCGGCTGCGCGTGAAGCGCCGTAGGTAGAAACGGCGGCACCTGCCGCGATGGGCCAGAGCAAACGGTGCATGTCGGATCTCCTCTCGGGCGAGATCCGGTCTTCAGCTACAAGCGAGTGGGGAAAAGTCGAATGTTCCCGTCCCTTCGCCGGTACTAACCGGATCAGGTTCAAAGGGTTGATCGACGCATTCCGCCGATCTCTCAGGCCGTTGCCGGCCACCCCTCGGTCCTAAGCACCGTCATCATATTTCAGCCGCTCAGCCGACGCCACTTCTTCCGTCCGCCGACGCCGGATGAAGAGAAGATTTCTCTCGCTAAAAGCGCAAAGAACGCTAAGGAAAAAAGCAGAAACCATCTTCTGTCTTCCTTAGCGTTCTTAGCGAGAGAATCTTCTCTTCAGCTGGCGGCACGCGCTGGAGCGGGAAAAGCGGCGCTGCCACTATTCTTTGAGGCGGGGCATCAGTTCGGCGAGGTTGCACGGGCGCGTGCGGAAATCGAGCTGCGGAGCGATGAGTTTGTCCCAGCCCGTGGCGCACGCGTTCGACGAGCCCGGCAGGCAGAAGACGTAAGTCGCGTTCGCGACGCCCGCGAGGCAACGCGACTGCAAGCTCGACGGCCCGATCTCCTCGTACGAGATCGTGCGAAACAACTCGCCGAAGCCGTCGATCTCTTTGTCGAGCAGCACGGCGATCGCTTCGGGTGTGCCGTCGCGGCCCGTGATGCCGGTGCCGCCGGTCGAGATCACGACCTCGACGTTCGCGTCCGCGATCCACGCAGACACGATCGCGCGGATCGCGTAGATGTCGTCGCGCACGATGGTCTTCGCCGCGAGCGTGTGCCCCGCCGCGCGCACGCGCTCGACGAGCAGCGCGCCGGACTTGTCAGTGGTTTCGTCGCGTGTGTCGGAAACCGTGAGGACGGCGATTCGGAGCGGCTTGAACGACCGCGACTCGGCGGTCATTGCGGCGCCGCGCCGGACGTCGTAGTGACGGCGAGATCGTGCAACATGCGCAGCGCGTCTTCGCGGCCGTCGTAGTACGCCTGCTTGCGCCCTGCCTCGCGATAACCGAGCCGCTCGTAGAAGAGTCGCGCCGAATCGTTACTCGCACGCAGCTCGAGCCGGATGGAGAAGATTCCTGCCGTGCGCGCGGACGCTTCGAGCCATTCGAGCAGCGCGCGACCGAGACCTTGACGCTGATATCCGGGCTGCACGGCGAGCAACGCGAGATGCGCGTGGAGGTCGTAGAACTCCATGATCGCGAACCCCACGAGCCGCCGCCGGTCGCGCGCAGCGAGCACCACACACTCGCGATTGCGCAGACACTGTTCGACACGCGCGTCGGTCCACGACCACTTCAAGCCGTACTCCACGAGCTGGCGCGACATGCGCGCCATCGATGGCGCTTCGTCTGCGTGGGCCAAACCTAGGCGGATCTGAGTCACGGCTTGAGTATAGTGGGAACATGGTCCGATTCGCAGCCCGTCGTTCGCCCGCACTCGCCTGCGTGCTGCTCGCGGCCGGCGGCTCGCGACGACTCGGACACCCCAAGCAATTGCTGCGTCGCCAAAGTCGGCCGCTGTTGCTGCACGCGATCGACGCCGCGCGCGCCGCTGCGCCCGGCGCACCGCTCGTCGTGGTGTTGGGCGCCCATCGCATGCGGCTGCGGCTCGTGGTGCGCCGTGCGGCGCCGGCGGCGCTCGTAGTCTCCAACCCGCACTGGGTCGAAGGGCTCGCGTCATCTCTGCAAGCCGCGCTCGAAAGGGTACCGCACGGAACGCGCGCAATCTTGGTGCAGCTCGTCGATCAGCCGCGCGTCGATACGCGCGCGCTACGCCGGCTGCTCGTCGCCTGGCGACGGCGACCCGGAATTCCCGCCGCGGCGCGTTATGACAACCGCGCGGGCGTACCGGCTGTGCTGCCGCGCAGCTCGTGGCGTGCCGCTGCGGGCGCTGCGCGGCGACAGCGGCGCGCGAGCGCTGCTGCGCGATGCGCGCGTGCTCACGCTCGTCGACATGCCGCAAGCGGCCGTGGATCTCGACACACCCGAAGACGTCAGCGCGTGGCGCAGTTGACCCAGCCAATCTCGCCGCTCGCGTAGTGCTCTTTCTTCCAGATCGGCACGCGCGCTTTGGTCTCGTCGATGATGTAGCGGCACGCGTCGAACGCCGCGCCGCGATGCCCCGCCGACACGCCGACCCACACCGCGCAGTCGCCGATCGCGAGCTTGCCGACGCGGTGCTCGCAGATCGCGGTGTCGATCGCGAACCGTTGCTTCGCTTCGGCCAGGATCTTGGCGCCCTCCTTCTCCGCAATGCCGGCATGCGCTTCGTATTCGAGCGCCTGTACGGCTTCGCCCTCGTTGTGATCGCGGACCCACCCCTCGAAGGTCACGCAAGCGCCGGCCGCGCTCTGCACGAGCTCGCGTTTGCGTGCTTCGGGGTCGATCGGCGCCGACGTGATCTTGAACGACATGCGTAAGGATCAGCCGCCAGCGACGGGCGGGAAGAACAGCACCTCGTTGCCGGCCTCGAGCGTCACGTTCCAGTCGGCGAGCTCGTCGTTGATCGCGACCTTGCAGCGTGTCATCGAGTCCGCGAAACCGTACTTGCGCGCGAGCTCGCCATAGAGCTCGGCGGCCGTGCGCGCGCTCGTCGTGAGCTGCTCGCGATCGCGGCCCGCGCGCTCGCGGAACGCGGCGAAGTAGCGCGCCGTGACCTCGATCATCGCGCCGCCTTTTCCGCGCGGCCGAAGTCGCGTTTTCCGCCTTTCTTCTCGAGCAGCGCAACTTCGCGAATCTCGATGCCGTGCGTGAGCGCTTTGCACATGTCGTAGATCGTGAGCGCGGCGACCGCTGGCACCCGTCAGCGCTTCCATCTCCACGCCAGTCTTGTGCGTGGCGCGCACCGAGCATTCGATCACGACTTCGTTGCCCTCACCCCACTCGATCGCGATCTTGCAGTCCTCGAGCGCGATTGGATGACAGAACGGGATCAGCTCGTACGTGCGTTTGGCGGCCATGACGCCCGCGATGATGGCCGTGTCGAACACCGGGCCCTTCTTCGTGCGCAGCGCTTCACCCGAGCGCACTACCACGTCGGCGGGAAACACGACGACCGCGCGCGCAACCGCGGTGCGCGTCGTGACGGCCTTGTCGCCGACATCCACCATCGTCGGCCGGTTCGCGGCGTCGACGTGCGTCAGCATCAGCCGCCCATCCGGTACATTTCGACGCGCTCGGACTTCTCCGCGCCTTCGGGTTTGTGCTCGAGCAGCCGGCCACGGATCTCGCTGTAGCGGTCCGTGCGGTTGCGCCAGATGTTTTGCAACAATCCGACGAGATCGGTGTCACTCGCGCCCGAGCGTAGCGGGCCGCGCAGGTCGGCCCCGCTCGACGCAAACAGGCACGTGTACACCGTGCCGTCGGCCGACAGCCGCGCGCGATGGCAGTCGCCGCAGAACGGCTCGCTGACGGACGAGATGAACCCGATCTCGCCCTGCCCGTCGTCGAACGCGTAGCGCTTCGCGACTTCGCCGCGATAGTTGCTGCCGACGGGCGACAAGGGCCAGCGTGCCGCGCAACCGCTCGAGCAGCTCCTTCGACGGCACGACCTGCTTTGGCTGCCAGCCATTGACCGTGCCGACGTCCATGAACTCGATGAACCGCACGATGATGCCCGTCCCGCGGAAGTGCTCGACGAGATCGAGCAGCGTGTGATCGTTCCTGCCGCGCTCGACCACCGTGTTCAGCTTGATCGCGGAAGCCGGCTTTACGCGCCGCATCGATGCCCGCGAGCACCGTCGGCGATCTCGCCTCGCCCACCGTTCATCTGTCTTGAACACGTCGGGGTCGAGGCTGTCGAGACTCACCGTAACGCGGTTCAACCCCGCCTTTTTGAGCGCCACCGCATGGTCGGCCAAGCGCGAGCCGTTCGTCGTGATGCGCAATGTCTTCGGCGCCGTTCAACTCCGCCAGTCCAGCCACGATGTCGACAATGTCGCGCCGAAGCAGCGGCTCGCCGCCCGTAAGGCGCAGCTTCCTGACGCCGAGCTGCAGGAACACGCTCGCGACACGCTTGATCTCGCCCGGCGTGAGCCAGTGGCCGCGCGGCAGGAACTTGTGGTTGTCGCCGTAGAGCTCGGCGGGCATGCAGTACGGACAACGGTAGTTGCAGCGGTCGATGACCGAGATCCGCAAGTCGCGCAGCGGGCGATTCAAACGGTCCTTGACGGCCGCCTGGTTCTGCCATTGGGCAAGGGTCTGGGGTCATACCTTTGGTTTCGCCGTTTTGTCGCAAACCCGCATGCCGATTTGCTGCCGGTATAGTAACCTACGCCACAAGAACGAACCGAATCCCGGCGTTGCTACGCCGCGGGCTTGGCATTTTGGAAAAAGCTGCTCGCACCCCGCCCGCGGGGTTCGAACCCGGCGAAAGACCGGGGCAGTGCCGCGCTGGGCGCGCGGGGGCAGCGCGTATCGAGTTGCAGGCGGAGGCGAAAGACCATGAACAGAAGTCGTATTGAACCGCTTGGCGTTCGCGACGACGGCTACGGCTACGCCGATGCCGAGTCTCGCAGCCAACCGAACGGGCTCGACCGGTGGCTGCTGCGCACCATCAAAACCAAGCTTGGGGAATCGCCCGTCAGAGTTGCCCTCTGGGACGAGCCCGACATCGCGCCGCGCGACGGCACGGTGCGGCTGCGGATTCTCGACCGCAAGGCGTTGTGGATGCTGGTCGTGCACCCGGATCTGCACTTCGGCGACCTCTACAGCGCCGGCCGCATCGAGGTTCGCGGCGACCTGCTGATACTGCTCGAGGAAGCGTATCGCTACACGACCGAGAACACCGCACTCGGCGCGCTACTCGAGCGCGGCCGCGCGCTGGCGCCGGATCTGTCCGAGTCGAAGCGCAACATCCACCACCACTACGACCTCGGTAACGATTTCTACAAGCTCTGGCTCGACCGCGAAGCGCTGCAGTACACCTGCGCTTACTTCGCCGACCCCGCGATGACGATCGAGCAGGCGCAGCAGGCCAAGATGCACCACGTGTGCCGCAAGCTGCAGTTGAAGCCCGGCGAGACCGTCGTCGAGGCCGGCAGCGGCTGGGGCGGCTTCGCGCTGTTCATGGCCGAGAACTACGGCGTGCGAGTGCGCACGTTCAACATCTCGAAAGAGCAGATCGCGTTCGCGCGCGGCTGGTCGAAGCAGCGCGGTCTCGAGCATCTCGTCGAGTTCGTCGAAGACGACTACCGGAACATGGCCGGCAAGTACGACGCATTCGTCTCGATTGGCATGCTCGAACACGTCGGCGTGGGCAATTACCCGGGGCTCGGAGCGCTCATGAGCAGAGTCATCGGACCGAACGGTCGTGGACTCGTGCACACCATCGGCCGCGACAGCCCGGCGATGCTGAACGCCTGGATCGACAAGCGCATCTTCCCGGGCGCCCAGCCGCCGACGTTGCGTCAGATGATGGACATGTTCGAGCCCAACGGCTTGTCCGTGCTCGACGTGGAGAACATCCGCCTGCACTACGCGAAGACGCTCGAGTGGTGGGTGCAGCGCTACGAGGAAAACGTCGACGCCGTGCGCGCGCTGTTCGACGAAACATTCGTACGTGCCTGGCGTCTGTACCTCGTAGGGTCGATTGCGGCGTTCACGACCGGCAAGCTGCAATTGTTCCAGGTGTTGTACGCGCGCAGCGGCGCGAAAGACGTCCCATGGACGCGCGCGCATGTCTACCGCGACCACCCCTGAGGCGCTACGCGGAGAAAGTCGCCCGCCTCACGAGCAACTGGCAGCAAGGCGCCGGGCAGCTCCGGCTCGCGAAGTCGACGATCTCGAACCTGTTCCGCTACCAGCCGCGCGGCGCCGCGGCGCGGCGCGTGTCGCTCGGCGAGTTCAACCACGTGCTCGCGGTCGACGCCGCGGCACGCACCGTCGAGGTCGAAGGTCTCACGACCTACGAGACCGTCGTCCGGCACTGCCTCGAACACGGCTTCCTGCCACTGGTGGCACCGGAGTTGAAGCACATCACGGTCGGCGGCGCGACCGTGGGGATCGGCATCGAGTCCACGTGCTTTCGCTACGGCTTCGTGCACGACGGCCTCCGCGAAGCCGACGTGCTGCTGCCTGGCGGCAAGGTCGTCACCGCGCGCGCCGACAACGAGCACGCTGATCTCTTCAACGCGCTGCCGAACTCCTACGGCACGCTCGGCTACATCCTGCGCGCGAAGATCGCCCTGCATCCCGCGAAGCCGTACGTGCACCTGCACATGGAGCTGTTCCGCTCGATTCCGGCGTACCTCGACGCGATGCAGATGGCGACCGAGTCGCCGGACCTCGCGTTCGTCGAGGGGCTGTTCTTCGAGGACAGCCGCTTCTATCTGATGACGGGCCGGTTCGTCGACCGCCCGGGCGAAGTCGACGACATCGTGCGCAAGGACGTGTTCTACCGGCTCGTCGAGAAGCGCCGCGACATCTATCTCACGACGTTCGACTACATTTTCCGCTACGACCCGGACTGGTTCTGGAACGTGCCGGAGACCGGCTTCTACAACTTATTCCGCCGCTACGCGCCGGAGAAGTGGCGCAACTCGGCGTTCTACACGAAGTACGTCGCAACGAAGAACAAGGTGCTCGGCTCGATCGGCATTCGCGACGAACGCACCGAGCCGCTGATCCAGGACTGGGAAGTGCCGTGGCACCGCGGCGAAGAGCTGATCCGCTTCGCGATCGACAACGTCGATCTCGCCGGGCAACCGTGGGCCGCCGTGCCGATCAAGGCACCGCGCCAACCCACGCTATACCCCATCAAACCGAACGAGCTCTACTTCAACCTCGGTTGCTACTGCCAGGTGCAGCGGCCCGAGGGCATGGCCTCATACCACTACACGAAGATCCTCGATCGCAAGTGCTTCGAGCTCGATGGCATCAAGATGCTGTACAGCTCGACGTTCCTGAGCGAAGCGGAATTCGACACGCTGTACAACGGCTCCGCGTACAAGGCGCTGAAGGCCAAGTACGACGCTGCCGGTAACGCGCAGACGTTGTACAAGAAGGTCGTGCTCGCGGCGCGGTGAACTCTGCGAGCGTCAGCGGTTGCGGCGCGTCTGTACGGTCCACGCCACGCGCAGCAGCACCCAAGCGATCAGCGCGAGCCATACGGCATCGGTCCAACGAAACGGCGCGTGCGGAATCGCTGCGAACGACGGCACGTTGCCGGCTGTCGGGACAATCAGCTGCGGCGCCAGCGCGACACCGCCGGCCGCATAGTGCGAAGCGACGGCGAGCCCGCCGATCGCGGCATGCCAGGCAACCGCGGCGCCACCGATCGCGACGATGCCGAGCGCTGCACCGCCGAACGCCAGAAGGCCGAGCGCCAAACCGCCGATCGGCAGCACACCCACTGCCAGCCCGCCGAAACTGACGCCGCCGACCGCGAGGCCGCCACACGCGAACAGAACGCCGAACGCCACGTCACCGATCGCAATCCAGCCCGTTGCCACACCGCGGCGAAACTGACCGTCGACGACACTGCTCATCGCGATGTGCACCAGCGGCAGACCAAACAACGTGGCGCTAGAACGATATTCCATCGGCGTGCGTTACGTGCTCGCGCGTGGTACCACGGTGAGCAGGTTTGCATCCCGCGCGACCAGCCAGCGACCGTTCACACGCCGCAGCACGGTCAGCGTGTGCCCTGCGCGCTCGATCAGCTGGCCGCCTGGCGACGTCATGATCATCGACAGCTTTGTCCACATGAATGCGGCGTCGCCCGACACCACGATCTCCTGAATCTCGGAGCGGGCGTCGATCTGAGGCGGCAGGGTACCCGGCGGCGCGCGCGACAGCCCCGCAAATTCCTGCTTGAGCATCGGTGCGCGATCGGGGACCAGGAACACGACGTCGTCCGTCATCAGGCCGAGCACGGTGTCGACGTCACCGGCCTTCGAAGCGGTGAGCCACGTCGCGACGAGGTTGCGGATCTCGAGTTCGTCGGTGCTCATGGCAAGAATGCTACGACCTTGCAACTCGTTTCGCCATGAAGATGTCGGGCTTGCCGAAGCCGTTCGCATCCGGCAGCACGCCCACGACGACGAATCCGAGCTTGCGGTAGAACTCGAGCGGGTGCTGCGCCGTGCCCGCGACGCTCGCCGCGGCGAGCAGCGGATCCGGATACAAATCGCGACCGCCGATGGTCGTGCGGCCGTTCTCCGCTCCGTCATCATCGAGCACCACTCGGCTCACGCGATCGGCACCCAGCGACTCGTGCACGGTCTCGAGCGCCTCGGCTCGCGTGCGCCACGAAGTGGAGCCCGTATCGGCAAAGCCGTCCGTCAGCATCGCCGCCACTTGCTCGATCGAGGCGGCATCGGCAGGCGTCAGGTGGACAATACGCATCGTTCGATGCTTCGCCGACGCTATCCCAGAAACGTGCGCACGTGCTGTGCGACGAGATCCGTGTCGTCGAGCCACGGCAGGTGACCAGCGTCGGGAATCACCTCGCAGTGACCCACCGGCATCAACGCCGCCATCTCCTTGCCGAGCGTGGGTGGGCCGAAAGTGTCGCGCTCGCCCCAGAGCAGCAGCGTGGGCGCTCGCAGCCGGACGAGCTCCGGTCGCAGCGCATAGCTCAACGTGGACGCACCGGAGAATAGGCCGGCACCGCGCGGACGGAACAGCGTTTCGTTCATTGTGATCCAGCTTTCCGCGGCGCCCGGGATGAGGGACCCCGCCGTGAGGCAATCGACGAGCTCGTCCGGCACCCGCTCGGGGTGGGCGACGATAATGTTGCGCAGACTGTTGCGCATCGTGGCCTCACCCGGCTTCAACAC
This sequence comes from uncultured Gammaproteobacteria bacterium, assembly GCA_963748045.1. Taxonomy (GTDB): domain Bacteria; phylum Pseudomonadota; class Gammaproteobacteria; order Steroidobacterales; family Rariloculaceae; genus FEN-1219. Next base: position 327,908 of record CAVVIC010000004.1, on the reverse strand, counting down.
CGAGAGAAACAGCGCCGAGTTCACGATCCGCGTGCCAACGAGCCGATTCGCGAGGCGGACGGCGGGCGCACTGCCGGCGGGCTCGCCGATCAACACGAGCTTCGAGACGCGCTCGGGATCGCTCAAGGCAAACGCGAGCGCGAAGTAGCCACCCATCGAATTGCCGACGATGGCCGCACGCGCAAGACCCAGCGCGTCCATGGTGGAACGCACGAACGCGACCGCATGCTCTCGTAGCGCGACGTTTGTGTAGTTGAACTTCGTCGTCAACCCGCAACCAGGACGATCCGGCGCAAACGCGCGGTAACCACCGAGCTTCGCGAGCAGCGGAATCCATCCTGCGGCAACGCTGTTCCCACCGTGCAAGAACAGCACGGCCTCACCCTCGCCGACCTCGAGCACATGCACGTCGAGCGGCGGATCTGAAATGGTGATTTGTCTCGACGCTGCGGGAACGCCATAGCTCGCCAGCACGCGCGCCAGCGATTCGCGGAAGCGCTGCTCGGCGAAAGCATCTGCCGGCGGCAGAGTGTGATTGGCGCGAAACAGATGGCCGAGCCCGCCTACCACGCCGAGGCCAAGCACCGACCCAACGACAGTTCGACGACTCGGCATCTTGATTTCCGGTGCCGCCTGCTAGAGATTCATCCGAAACTCGAGGCCGTAGTTCGCGAAGCCGAGACGCTCGTAGAGCTCGTGGACTTTGGGGCGCGACGCCCGGCTCGTGGCAACGAGCTTGTAGCACCCGGCCTCGCGCGCCGCGGCGATCACTTCATGCACGAGTGCAGTGCCGAGCCCGCTGCCGCGCTGCGATTCGTCGACGAACACGTCTTCGAGAAGCCCAAACGGCTCCACGTGCAGATCGTTCGTCATCACGTACAGGTACGCGCGCGCGATCTCGCCGGTCGGACCGTCGATCGAGAAACGAATGCCGTGGGCGGGCTTACTCCGCCGATCGACTTTCACTGGCCGCCGCGTGACTCATCAAGGCGCGGGGAGCTGCCGGCCTGTCGTCTGGTCGAACCCGGGGAATGCGCCGAAGGGATTCGCCACGCCGGTGAACGGGCTCGGTCCACTGTCACCCAGAAACCCCGACCCCGCCGACTGTCCGCCAAAGCCGTACGACGCCAAATACTGGGCAGTGACGTTCGGCGACACGAGACGAGCGACCTGCTTGTACGACAAACCGTCCAGCTGTTTGCGATACTCCGCCGGCGATAGGCGCGTCTTCAGATCCACCACAACAAGACCGAACAGACGCGCATGGTGAAACGGCAACTCGTCGCGCATCTGCTGAACCGACGCGTCGAGCCGCGAGTCGTTGCTCGCGTCGATGCGCAGATCGCGCCATCCGCGCGCGTTTGCGTTTGCGCCGAACACCAGAATCAGAACTGTGAGGGCAGCGACCACGAAGCTACGCATGTGACCTCCTCTGCTGGGCTGACCCAAATACCCACCTATTGTTGCCCGCCCCAGGTGACCCCCACGCCGACGGTGCTGCCCGACCAGCTCCCACCGGAAAAGCCCGGCGCCGCCGCCGTGCCGTCCGGAACCGAAAAGCCCCATCCACTTCCCCCGCCGTAACCGCCGTAGTCGCGGTGCGCCAAGTACTGGGCCCGGACAACCGGAGACGCGAGATGAGCGATCTGCTTGTACGTCAGACCGTCCAGCCGCTGGCGATATTCCGCCGGCGCGAGGCGCGTCTCTAGATTCGTCAGGACCAAACCGAACAGCAACGCTTTGTTATACGGCAACTCGTTGCGCATCTGCTGGATCGAGTCGGTGAATCGCGAGTCGCTGCTCGCGTCGATGCGCAGATCCCGCCATCCGCGGGCGCTCGCACTCGTGGCACACACCAGCATCAGCACCGTAAGGGAAGCGACCACAAAACTACGCATGTGACCTCCTCTGCTCGGCTGAGCAAGTAGCGTTATTTAAGCACTCCGCGCTCGTGAAGTCTTGATCTCGGTTACAAAAAGCAGAGCCACGCCGGCCATGATGGCCATATCCGCCACGTTGAATACGCCCGTCCGGAGGCTGCCGATTCCCACATTCAGGAAATCGACGACCATGCCGGTGGTTAAGCGGTCGATCCAGTTCGACGCGCCGCCGGCAATGAACAACGCCAGCGCCACCGTTCGCCAGCGATCCCAGCCGTTGCGCCAGGCAGCCGCTATCAAGAAAACCAGCAGAACACCGGTAGCGGCCGTGAAGATGATCGTCCGAACAGGCGCCGGCAGACCTGCCCCAAGACTCAAGAACCCGCCCGTGTTCTCCGTGTAGCCGAGCCGCAGGGTGTCTGCGAAGTATGGCTGCGTCGGCAAGCCGGCCAGCCTCTGCGTCGCGATGTGTTTCGTCAGCCGATCGCAGCCGACGGTGCCGGCGACCAGCAGCACGATCAGGCACCATCTTCTGAACAACATGGCGACCGCTATTTCTGCGCCGCCGCCAGCGCTTCCTGCTCGATCTTCGCCCACGAGTCGCGCAGCGTGACCGTGCGGTTGAACACCGGCGCGCCGGGCTTCGACAGCTTGCTGTCCGCCACGAAGTAGCCCACGCGCTCGAACTGGTACCGCTCGTCCGGCTTCGCCTGCGCGAGCGCCGGCTCGAGCGCCGCGTTCTCCGCGAGCGTCAGCGACTGCGGGTTCAGCTCGCTGCCGAGGTCGTCACCGGGAAACGGTTTCGAGAACAGCCGATCGTACAACCGCACCGGCGCGCGGAACGCGTGCTTCGCCGACACCCAGTGAATCGTGCCCTTCACTTTGCGACCCGAATCCTCCGAGCCGCTGCGCGACGTGGGATCGTGACTGCAGCGCAGCTCCACGATCTCGCCGGCCGCGTTCTTCACCACGCTCTCGCACTTCACAATGTAGCCGTAGCGTAGCCGCACTTCGCCGCCCGGCTTCAGTCGGTGGAACTTGCCGGGCGCGTTCTCCATGAAGTCCTCGCGCTCGATGTAGGCCTCGCGCGTGAACGGCACTTGGCGCACACCCAATTCCGGCTTGTTCGGGTGGTTCGCGGCGTCGAGCCACTCCTCTTTGTCTTCGCCGTAGGTGTCGATCACGATCTTCAGCGGATCGAGCACGGCGAAACGCCGCTGCGCGCGCTCGTTCAAGTCCTCGCGGATGCAGGTCTCGAACTGGCCGAGTTCCGCGACCTTGCTTTTCTTCGTCACGCCCACGCGCTGCACGAACGTGCGGATCGCTTCCGGCGTGTAGCCTCGGCGGCGGATGCCGGACAGCGTCGGCATGCGCGGATCGTCCCAGCCTTCCACGAGCTTCTCGTCGACGAGCCGCTTCAATATCCGTTTGCTCGTGACGGTGAACATCAGGTTCAGCCGCGAGAACTCGATCTGCCGCGGCCGGCTCTGTCCCTTCCACAGCTGATCGAGGAACCAGTCGTACAGCGGGCGATGATCCTCGAACTCGAGCGAGCACAGCGAATGCGTGGTGCCTTCGATCGCGTCCGACAGCGTGTGCGCGTAGTCGTACATCGGGTAGATGCACCACGTGTCGCCCGTGCGCTGGTGCGCCACTTTCCGAATCCGGTACAGCGCCGGGTCGCGCAGATTGATGTTGGGCGCGGCCATGTCGATCTTCGCGCGCAGCACGCAACTACCTTCGTCGAGCTCGCCGCGGCGCATGGCTTCGAACAACTTCAGGTTCTCCGCCGCCGAACGGTCGCGGTACGGGCTGTTCTTGCCGGGCTCGGTCAGCGTGCCGCGGTTCTTGCGGATGTCGTCGGCGCTCTGGTGGTCGACGTACGCGAGACCGCGTGTGATGAGCTCCACGGCGAAGTCGTGGATCTTAAGGAAGTAGTCCGACGCGTGCCGCAACCGGTCACCCCAGTCGAAGCCGAGCCAGTGCACGTCGCGCTTGATGCTCTCGACGAACTCCTCCGTCTCGCGCTCGGGGTTCGTGTCGTCGAACCGCAGAAAACACGTGCCGCCGAAATCCTGCGCCACGCCGAAGTCCACACAGATGGCCATCGCATGGCCGATGTGCAGGTAGCCGTTGGGCTCCGGCGGGAAGCGCGTCTGCACGCGCCCGTCGTTCCTTCCGGCGGCCACTTCCTCGGCCACGATCTGTCGGATGAAATCGCGGCCGGCCTCGGTGTTGTTACTTGAGTCGTCTGCCATGGCCGCGCATTGTCGTTCAAGCGCGGCGCGAAACTCAATTCATTGGCACGTGGCGAGGCTCGTGACCCACTGCTGGAGCAGCGCGACGCCGGCGGAATCCACCACGTTCGACGCAAGCGGCGGCATGCCGGTCGCGTCGCGACGGTTCACCCGTGCGACGAGCACCGAGTTCGCCGGACTGCCGGGCGCGATGATGCGCGCCGCGGCGCCTAGCCCTAGGTCGCCGGCTTGTGGCGGCGCGTCGCAGGCGGCCGTGCTCGAGAACAGCGTGGTGTAACGCAGGTCCATGGAGCTCGGCGTTCCGCCCCCCGGCCGGTGGCACTGCGAGCAGTTCGTGTGCAGGTACGCCCGCGCGCGCTGGCCAAGCGGCGCCGCGGTGTCCGTCGGATCCGGCATCACGGGCTGATTGGCGGGGTCGCCGAGCGGCGTCGTGAACAGGGTGATGTGGTCGAGCGTGCGCAGCTCGTTCGCGGTGCGGCCGGTGCTCGCGTAGACGAAGTCGTGGTTCAGCTGTGCCGCTTCCGCGCCGAGCACGTAGCCCGCGGCCTGCGTGTGGCAGCCCAGGCATTCGTTGCCGCTCGGGAACCGCCAGCTCTGCCCGCCGATCGTGCCCGTCTTGCCGCCGGTCACGAGCGTGGCGTTCGTCTGCTGCGTGTTCCACTCGTACGTGTAACCGGCCCAGTCGCCGTCCGGGTGACGCATGAACAGGCGCGTCTCGATCAACGAGCCGTTCAAGCGGAAGTTCTTCACGAGCACGCTGCCGTTCGGGAACGTGAAGTCGCCGTCCGTGCCGACGGCAATCGAAGTGCCGTTTGGAATCGCGAGCCAGCGTTCTTTCGCGGCGCCGTCGGACCAGAACGCGGCGGCCGGCGCGTATGGAATCAGGCTGGCTGCGGCCTGGCTCGGGTTCTGCGTGTTCACGCAGCCGGTGTCGGACAAGAGCGTCGGCACGGGCGAGCCCGATGAGCCGCCACCACCGCCGTCGACGATCTTGTACAACGCGCCGCCGTTCAGGTCGACGACGTACAACTCGCCGTCGTTGCCCTGACCGAACGACGCAATGCCTAAAGTCGTATCGAGCAGCTGCGTCTTCGTGTAGCCACCGCTGCCATTCGCTACCAGCCGCCAGATTCTGCCGCTGCCGTAGTCAGCGAAGAGATATACGCCGGCCAGTGCGGGCAACGCGCTGCCGCGGTACACGTAACCGCCCGTGACGGAGTTGCCCTCCGTGTGGTCGTAGTCGACCACAGGCTCGATCAGCCCGGTAGCCGTAGCGCAGCTCGCCGAAGGCGTGCTATCGGTGTAGGCGCGAGTGCCCTCTCGGCAATTCCAGCCGTAGTTGCCGCCGCGCGTGATCTTGTCGATCTCCTCGTAGCGGTTCTGGCCCACGTCACCGGCCCACAACTCACCGGTCGCGGAATCGAAGCTCCAACGCCACGGATTGCGTACGCCCCACGCGTAGATCTCCTTGCAGTTGCCCGCCTTGATGCTCGAGTCGGGCCCACACGTCACGCCCGTCGAAGCGAACGGGTTGTCGGCGGGGATCGTGTACGGCGCCACGCCATCCACGTTGACGCGCAGGAAGGTGCCGAGAAGATCTCGGGTGTCCTGACCGTGGCCCTGCGGGTCGCCGCCCGAGCCGCCGTCGCCGAAACCGATGTACAGGTTGCCGTCCAGCGGACCAAACGCGATGTTGCCACCGTTGTGGTTGTCGAACGGCTGGTTCAGCGTCAGAACGTCCTGGCGCGCGGGATTCAGCGTGGCGCCTCCGTCCGTGCTCGTGAACCGCGCGATGACCGACACCATCGGCGAGCCTTCCGTGAACGACACGTACGCCTGACGGTTCGTGGCCCAGTTCGGATGAAACGCCATGCCGAGCAACCCGCCCTCGGAGCTGCTGTTCACGGTGAGCGACAGGAACGTGGTGGCCGTCGTGACGTTCGGCGTGTTCGCGAACACGCGCACGGCACCCGTCTTCTCGAGCACGAACCACCGCAAGTCGTCGCCAGGAGCCTGCAACATGGCCAGGGGTTGATTGAGCGCCACCCCCGCGAACACGCGTTGCAACGCGATCGTGCTGCCGGCGTTGCTCGGCGCCTTCGACGGCGCGACGCACAGCGTGTTCGACGGCCGTGCGTCGAGGCCCACGGGCGGAGTGCTCGGCGGCGGGTTGCTGTTCGACGAGCCGCCACCCCCGTGGCAGGCGCTGAGCAGCGCAGCGAGACACACGAGCAGGGTGTGATGACGTAAGCGCATGGGCGATTCATCCTTGTGCCCGGTTCCGAGTCATGCTGCGTATTCGCATGGCCGAAAACAAGCAGTTTTGCGTCGGTGTTCGCCGACACTGTGCCCTCCCGCAGCTCGTCCGCGGCTTGACCCACCGAAGCGGCTCTGCAAAGGTTCCAGGCATGAACGGAGCACGCTACGTCCATGCCGCGTTTGGCGCCGCGCTCGCGATGCTCGCGGCGTGCACGATCAATCCAGTGACCGGCAATCGCGAGCTCGCGCTGATCTCCGCCGATCAGGAAGTCGAGATCGGCCAGGAGCAGTACGGGCCCTCGCAACAGATGCAGGGCGGCGACTACTCCTTCGACCCAGCGCTCGCGGCGTACGTGCGCAGCGTCGGCGCGAAGCTCGCGGCCGTCAGCGATCGCGCACTGCCGTACGAGTTCGTGGTGCTGAACAGCTCGGTGCCAAACGCCTGGGCGCTGCCCGGCGGCAAGATCGCGGTGAACCGCGGGCTTCTGACCGAGCTCCGTTCCGAAGCCGAGCTCGCGGCCGTGCTCGGCCACGAGATCGTGCATGCGGCCGCACGCCACGGCGCCATCGCGATGCAACGCGGCCTGCTGCTCGGCGTCGTCGTGTCGGGAATGCAGGCCGCGGCGCGAGGCGGCGACTTCGCCGGGCTCGCGGTCGGCGCGGCGGGCGTCGGCGCGCAGCTGATTTCGCAACGTAATGGTCGCGAGAACGAGCTCGAGGCCGATCAGTACGGCATGCGGTACATGTCGCGGGCCGGGTACGACCCGAGCGCCGCCGTCACGCTGCAGGAGACGTTCGTGCGCCTCTCGCAGCAAAACGGCGGCGACCAGGGCCGGCTAGCCGCATTGTTCGCGAGCCACCCGCCCTCCACGGAACGCGTGGAGAAAAACCGCGCGACGGCCGCGACCTTGCCGCAAGGCGGCGACATGGGCCGTGAGCGTTATCAAGCCGCGACGGCCGCGCTGCGCCAGCGTCAACCGGCGTACGACGCCTACGACAAAGGCCGCACCGCGCTCGCAGAGAACAAGCTCGCCGACGCGGAGCGGTTCGCGCAGGAGGCCACGCGGTTGTTGCCCGCCGAAGCGCAATTCCATGCGCTGCTCGGTGACGTCGCGCTCCAACAGAAACGCTACGACGAAGCGGCGCGCCACTTCGGCGACGCCGTCGGGCGCAACGATCGTTTCTTCTACTACCACCTGCAAAAAGGCATTGCGCACCGGCAGCTGCGTCAGTGGGACCCGGCGCGCGCGGAGCTCGAACGCAGCGTGCAGTTGCTGCCGACCGCGGACGCGTACTACGCGCTCGGCGCGGTCGCCGAGCAGCGCGGCGACCGCGCGGCAGCGCTGGAGAGCTACGGGCGCGCAGCGCAATCCGAAGGCGCCGCGGGTCAGTCAGCGCTGGATGCGACCGTGCGCCTCGATCTGCCGACGAATCCCGGCAAATACCTCGCGGCGCGCGGCACGCTCGACGGCAACGGCCAGCTGGTCGTCGAAGTCGGCAATCCCACGCGCGTTCTGGTCGCCGATGTGCTCGTGACGGTGCGTTACGCCGACGCGCAGGGCGCCGTTCGCGAGCAAAGCCGACAACTCGCGGGGCAGCTACCGCCCGGTCAGGCGTTGCGGCAGGCCATGGGCTTGGGGCCGTTCGCATCGACGGCGGCGTTCGAAGTCACGGTGGCGGCCGCGCGCGTGCCACCGACGCCGTAGCCGAACGCGGTTACTCCACCGCTAGATTCACGATCTGGTCGAGCTTGAACGTGTAGCTGCGGCAGCCAGGCCGCAGCGTGGCGGTGTCTTCCCAGCCCTTGTAGCGCGACCGCCGAAGCGCGGACAGAATCGGCTCGCGAAAAATCTCGTCGGAGAGCTCGATCAGCTCCGGCTGCTGGATCACACCCTGCGAGTCGACGAAGAAGCACGTCACGGCGTGCCCCTGCTTCGCCTGTCGAATCGCCTGCACGGGATAGTACGGAATCGCCGTCGACACGGGTATGAGCGGCGGGAGCGGCTGCCGTTGCGGCGCGATCTGCGGCGGTGTGGCGGCCGAGTCGAGCGCCGAGCACCACCAGCCACCGACGCTCGCGAACGTGCGCCAACTGCCGCCGAGCGTCGTGCGCCGCAAGTCGGCGTTGAACTGCCGACCCGTTTGCGGATCGCTGAACTCGAGCTCAGCGCCGTCCAGAAACCAGCCCGTCAACGCGTTCCACGAGCCGGTCTTTTCTTCGTCGACGCGCGCGATGCGGGCGGCGCCGCTTGCGGCGAAGTGGAGCAGCACGCGCTGGTCGCCGAAATCGGGGTGGCCGTACACCACGCAGCCCCACGTGCCGATCGGGTCGATGCGTGCGGCATGAGCACTCCCCGACCCAAGCGGCAAGCGCCGCTACGGCCGCGAGAAACGGCGCAATTGAGCTCGACGCGGCTATTGGTGTTCCTCCAAGATCACGCTCGGTTGGAGCGTGCGCTCGTTGAGCATGCCGCGAATCGTGGCCATCTGCCGCGCGTTCGGATTGATCGCAATCGCTTTCTTCAGATCGGCGTCGGCCTGGCGGTAGCGGCCCTTCAGGTAGTACGCGTAGGAACGGTTGTTGTAGGCGCGCCAGTTCTCGTCGTTGATCTCGAGCGACTCGCTGCAGTGCTTGATCGCGAGATCCCACTCGCCCTTCGCCGCGTATGCAGCGCAGAGGTTCGACAGGGCCCCCGCCCGATCGCGCGGCGACGCGGGCCGCTCCAGCCCGAGCTTCGTCAGGCGAATGCCCTCGTCGTATTGTTTGGCGCGGATAGCCTCGGCACCGGCGGAGAGCATATTCGTTACCGACGCCGAGTACCGTGCGACTGTCGGCCGTGGGCCTGGTTGGATCCGGGATTCGCGCAGGCTGGCCCCACGCAGCGGTCACTGCGGAGAACACGGCAAGACCGCAAATGACCCACCGCGCCACATCTGCCTCCTACCCGTTAGTATAGACCCGTGACCGAAGTCGTCGAAGCAGAAACACTGATCCTCGCCCACATGCCGCGGTTCCCCGCGCGCGAGGAGCCGCTCGCCGCCTGCGTGGACCGCGTGCTGGCCGAGGACGTGGCCGCCGAGCGCGACCAACCCCCGTTCGACCGCGTGACGATGGACGGTATCGCAGTGGCGTTTCGTGAGTGGCAGGACGGCCGCCGAAAGTTCACGGTCGTCGGCACTCAGGCCGCAGGCGCACCACCGCTCGCCGTCACCGCGCCGGACCAGTGCGTGGAGGTCATGACCGGCACCGTCTTACCGACCGGTACGGATACCGTGATTCCCGTGGAGCGCATCGCACGCACGGGCACGGCGGCGGACGTGGCCGCCGACGCGGTCGTCAAAGCAGAACAGTTCGTCCATCGGCGAGCCAGCGATCGGGACGCGGGCAGTCTCGTGCTGCGCGCCGGCACTCGGCTCGGCCCGCCCGAGATCGCAGTGTTGGCCGGCGCCGGCCGCGCGAGCGCGCGCGTGGCCGAGCTGCCGCGAGTGGCCGTGATTTCCACCGGCGACGAGCTCGTCGACGCGGGCAAGCCCATCGCGGCGCACCAGATCCGCTCGACGAACGACCGTGCGATCGAGGCGAGCCTCACCCGGCATCGGCTCGGCGTCGTGACGCGCGCGCGGCTGCGCGACGATGCGGACGCGCTGGCCGTCGCCATCGACCGGCTCGACACCGAGCTCGACGCGCTCGTGCTGAGCGGCGGCGTATCGATGGGCCAATTCGACTTCGTGCCGTCGGTTCTCGCGGAGCTCGGCGCGAAGCTCGTGCTGCACAAGATCGAGCAGCGCCCGGGGCGGCCGATGTGGTTCGGCGTCAGTGCACGCGGCAAGCCGATCTTCGCATTGCCGGGCAACCCCGTGTCGACGCTCGTGTGCGCCACGCGCTATCTGCTGCCGGCGCTGCGCACGGCGACGGGGCTCGCACCGGCGCCGCCCGAACGCGTAGAGCTCACGGCACCCGTAGACGGCTCGCCGACGCTGACGTATTTCGTGCCGGTGACGCTGTCTTCGTCCGACCGCGGAACGCTGCTCGCGCAACCGCACGCGACGAACACGTCCGGCGACTTCGTAGCGCTGGCCGGCACGGACGGCTTCGTCGAGCTCGCCGCGAAGCGCGGCACCTACCCGGCGGGCACCGTCGCTCGCCTGTTTCGCTGGTAGTCGGCTAGAACCAGAACGAGACGAAGAACTGGAAGACGTCGGCGTCGAAGGTGTAGAACGGCTCCGTGCCGGGCGTCGGCGCGACGGTCCGAAGATCGCGGAAGTCCGCGTAGTCGAACATCAGGTGATCGACGATCACGTTCAACGAACCCTTCTCGATGAACTTCCACCCGCCCTTGAAGATGTCGTACGTCGCACCGAGCCGAATCGATTGGCTCGAGAACGTGCTGAGCTCCTTGTCGCGCGCGATGAAGTTCAGATAGCGCGACCGCGGGAACAGGTCGCTGTAGAAGTTCGCGTGTGTCTGCGAGTACGCGCGCACTTTGCCCTCGAACGTCCAGCCGCTCTCGAGCGGGTGCGTGTAGCCGATCTCGAAGCTGTTCGCCTTCACGCCCCAGGTGTCGTGATAGTCGCGGTACTCGGACGAGAGCGCTGCCCGCCACGGCAAGTAGTAGCGCATGCGAATCGCCGCGGCATCGCTCGTGTGCGTGCGCGGATAGATCTCGCGCTCGTAGCTGTAACCGATCGGGCTGCCAGAATCGACGTAGCGCACCTGCCGATACGGATTGTTCAGGAAGCCTTCATCCGTGATCGCTTCGAACGAAAGGCCCATCAGTAGATTCTTCGTCAGAATCTGCGACACGCCGAGGCGGTAGTCCTGGCGTCGCACAGTGTCCTTGAAGGTCGGCGTCGCCGCGCCGCCGCACCTCGTCCGTGCCGAGCGAATAACCGAGCGAGATCGTCGTCAGGTCGCCGAACACGTCCTGGCTCACGCCGACGCTGAACGTCTTGGCGTGGTAGTCGTTCTCCTTGCTGTCGATGAGGCCGAGGTTCATCGTCCAGCGATCGTGCAGAGTAGTCGAAGCCGATCGACTTCTGCATGCGCTCCTCGTGATACGGGCTTGCAGTCGTGATCACGTCGATCGACGCGCTGCTGACCTTGTCGACGTAGTAGTTCGCCGGATACCGAGAACTTCTGAGCGAACTGCTTGCGAACGAGCAGCGACGGCCCCTGAATCGTGACGCCACCGCCGTCGTACGAGTGCAGCAGCAAGTCGGCGCGATCTTCCGGCAACACGCCGGCCACGCCGACATGCGTGAGCGTGAGCAACAGAGCACTGAGTACGAGTCCGCGCGTCACACACACCTCAGTTGCAGCCGCAGCCGCCGCCCGCCGAGCCCGTCGCCCCGCGCGCACCTTCACGCGCTTCGTGCACGTGGTCGATGTAGGCAGCTCGACACCGGATTGCGGTCGAACGACATGATCGGTCGGCCATGTGATCGCGCTCGTAGGGCTTGACCCACGGCTCGATGCTACAGCCGCCCAAGACGCAGCAGCCGAGCGCCGCGAACACGGCGCTCGTCACTGCACGACGAATACGAATCTTGACCATGGTTCTACTCGCGCAGCAGCGTGCGCACCTCGGTCTGGTAATCGTCCTCGTAGCCGGCCTTGTAGCCGTGGTGGAGGTAACGCATCGTGCCGTCCTTCGCGACGATCACGGTGCTCGGCATCGTCTCCACCTTGTACAGCTTGCTGACTTCGCTCTTCGTGTCGAACAGCACGGGGAACGACACTGGAGTTTCGGCGAGCCACTTCTTGGCGCCGTCCGGATTGTTCTCGACGTTGACGGCCAGCAGCTTGAAGCCGAGCTTGTTGTAGCGCTGATAGAGCGCCTCGAGATGCGGCATCTCCTGCCGGCACGGGACGCACCACGTGGCCCAGAAGTTGATCATCACGACCTGGCCCTTGTACTCCGCGAGCGAGACTTGGCCACCGTCGCGCGATTGCAACGCGAAGCCCGGCGCAGGACCCTTCACCGCATCGGCGGCGGAGGCCGTCGACGCCAGGAGAGCACTCACGACGATAACTGAAAACGCTCGCAACATGGGCTACCTCCGTGTCTGCCGAAACTAGAAGAAGAAACGTCACTCCGACGTGTGCGCCGAGGTTGTGGGCCGTCTTCGCCTTGCCCAGCAAGTCGATGTCGAAGATCTGATCGCCGACGTCGGCGTGAACGGCGAGCCAGTCGAGCGGCATAATCCGGATGCCTAGGCCTACGTTCAACGTGAACCGATCGTCGCCCGCGAACTTCGTCTTCCCTACGCCGCCGATCAGGTACGTCGCCATGTTCAACGCGCGCTTCTTACCGAAGAAGCCTTCGCCCGGCAGGATGTCGTACCCCACCTGCACGTTATAGTACGTGTACTCGCGCTGGGCATCTGTGAGCAACTGCGCAGCACCACTCAGGCGCTCGAAGCTCGTGAGCCCGGCCGTGGTCCGCCCGGCATCGAGCTGCAAAAAGAACTTCTCGGTCAAGTGATAGGCCAGCGTGGCGCCGGTGACGGTATTGACGCCGAAATCCTCTACGCTGAGTTCGCCCGCGAAGACGCCGACCTCGAAGTCCGACTTCTTGATCTTCGGAACGGTGATCTCCCGACGCTCGACGTCCGGCTCGATGACGGGCGGCTGGCTGTCGTCTGTGCGCACGAGCTTGTCGCGGCCACAGCCGCAGAGCGCGCTGACGGCGAGCGCCAGCGTCAGAAGAAGAACGACACTCCTGCCTTCCATTCTCGTATGTCCTCGTTATCGTTGCGGCTCGTGAACACGACGTGCGCCTTGTACTCGGCGCGGAACACGAACCGGCGCGAGAGGTACATGCGCATGCCTGCACCGACTAGCGCGAGCGAATCCGTGCGATCGACCGTGGCGACCAGCGTCGCCTTCGGATGAGTGGTGATGGCACCCGCGCCGAGCGTGAAGTACGGCGAGATGCGTCTATCGGGATACATCAAGTGGACGACGTTCACCGTCGCGAACGTGCTGTCCGAGAACTGCCCAATGGACTGCGAGATCCACACCTCGCCCGAAAGATTCGGCGTGAAGCTGTGCGCGGCGTAGGTCGCGATCACGTTCGCGCCGCCGAAGTCGCCGTACATTGCGCCGAATTCCCAGCGCCGCGCCGCGTAGTCCTCGAGGCCAGGCTCTGGCAGGTTGAACTCCTCGCCGTCGGGATCCAGCGTGGTCTTCAGCTGATCGCGGTGCACCCAGCCTTCTTCGCCACGCGGCACGCGGACCTTGAACCAATCCGTGCGCCGCATCAAAAGCTGGATCTGCTCGCCCCGCTCGGCGACGAAGAAAATCGGATAGCCGACACCAGGCCCCGTGTGCAGATCGATGTACGGATCCGTGATCGCGACCTCCCGATAGTGCCGTTCCGCGCCTGCTGCTGTAGCTGCGGCGAAAAGCGGGCAAAGCGCAGAACGAGCCACCATCGACGCATCACATCACCGGAGCCTTGAACGGGTCGTTATAGTACTGCGCGCCGATGTCGAGCCATTCCGCGATCAGGCGCAGCTCGTCCTTCGAAAGATAGTTGGCGTGCGACTGTGCCGGGCAGCCCATGCCGCCGGCATCGAAGCAGCTGAAGAAAGGCGATGCGCGCGCGCCCGCCGAGCTCATCGGCGAGCCGATCGACACGGGCGCGAGAATCGGGTTGCCCATCGCGTCGACGCCGACCTGCACTTGCTCGTCCTGCGAGGGCACCGTTCACGAGTGTCTGCTGCGTTGTCGGCGAACAAGAGCTCGCGATACGAGTTGAACTGATCGGGCTCATCGGCCGACAGACCGTCCGAGAGATCGAGCTGGCCTGCGGGCACCATCGGCTGGTTCATCGCGTTGACCGGCGCGTGGCAACCACCCTGCGAGCAGGTGTGGTCCGCGAGAACCGTCATCGTCATCGGATCGATGATCATGCGCGGCGCTTTCCACAGCGGATGGATGTTCGTCTCGTAGTTGATCTCGATGCGACACGACGGCGCCCATTTCGAGATACAGTTGGTGTTCACGGGCGCCGGCGTGGTCAGGTTCGTGTAGAGGTACGAGAACGAAGCGGCCGGCGTAGCCACGGCGGAGTCCGTCCAGACGTCGTCGAATTTGACGTCGACGCTCGGAATCAGCGCAGCGCAATTCGTCTGGCAGCTCACGCGCGTGCGCGTCTCGGCCATCGTTTCGCCCGCGTTCGGCGAGAACGTCGAAACCGTGTTCGGAACGGCACGCCGGTGGTTGGCGCACCCGCGTATACGGCGTTGAACGCGTCGCTGCGGCCGTGCGACAGGGTGACGGCCGGTGCCACCGCGGGCGCATGGCAACCGTTGCACTTCAGTTCCTGGCCCGGAATGACCTGCAACCAGTTCTGATGTCGCGCCGTGATGCGTCGACCATTCTGGTCGAGCACGCTGATGGCGAGCGCCACGTTGGCGGGCACCTTCACACGCACGGAACCATCAGGCTCGATCGGCGCATAGCCTAGGATCTCGCGCATGCCCTGCTTGATGTTCGGGCCGAACGCGGTGTTTCTTGATGTTGACATCTTGCGGATCCGGAATCGCGACGGCCTTCTCGACGCGCAGGAAGCGCGCCGGTCGGTTCGCGACCGGGGTCACGACGGGATCGGCGACGCTGCCGATGTTGACGGACGCGGCTCCGTCGATGTCGTAGACGCTGCGAATATTCAGAATGCCCACGACCTCAGTGACGAGCTTGGCATCGAAGTCGACACCGGCGATCTTGTCCGGGATCGACTGCGGATTCGTGCGCGGCTGCGCAGCGACGACGTCGCCGATCAGCACGCCCTCCTCGCCGGTCACGATCGGCAGCTGCGTCTTCGTCTGCGGGTCGTACATCCAGATGCCGTACAGCGGCGGGGCGACGACGGGATTGGCGCGTCGGCCAATTTGTTGGTCGGTGCACGGCACGAAGATGGTCGCAGTCGCGTTGTTCGGATCGGGCTCTGCGAGCCGGCAGATTTCCCAACTCACGAGCACTCGGCCCGTACCGTCCCACAACGGGAACGCCGAGCTGAACCGCCCGCCCTTCGACGGCGAGAGATCGGTAGTCACCTGATTCGGCGTAGCCGGCGTTTGCGCAGGGCCCATCATGCCCGGCGAGCTCGCGACCGGCTGCGTGTTCTCGACGTAAGTCTTCGTGTCGATGATCGTGATCGCGCCGCCCAGCTCCGGATGGTCGAACTGCCGCACGATCGCCATGATCCGGCCGTCCGGCATCTCGCGCGGATCGAGGAACTGCACCTCCGTGTTGTTCGTGCCCGTCAGGTGGCTGTGTGCGCCGTACACGAGCTCGAGGCTGCGTACCATCCGGGTTCATCTGATAGAGATTGATGCCGTTGACGCTGCCAGCGTGATCCCAGCGGCTGAGCAGCACTTTGCCGTTCGCGAGCACGATCGGATCGTAGTCGCTGCTCTGGTTGAAAGAGACCTGATGGACGTTACCGCCGGCTGCATCCATGACGTGCAACACGAAAGCCGGGTTTTGCCGATTCTCGTCGCGCGCGTCGAATTGCGGCTTGCCTTCGTCGAGCAGGACCGCCTTGGCCTGACGTTGGCGAGTCGAGACGAACAGGAGTCGGCCATCCGGCAAGTAGTGCGGCGAGATGTCGTGGCCGGCCTCCGCCGTGATGTCGGACGCGATGATCCGGTGCAGCGTATCGGTCGCGAACGTGTACTCCCAGATCTTCCACGTCGGCTGTTCGTCCATGTTCTTGTTCGGATCGAACGGGCCGCGCATGGCGAACAGCACTTTCTTGCCGTCGGTCGAGATCTCGACGCCCATGACGTCGCCTTGACCCAGCGTCTCGCGCAGCGTGACGTTGCGCTCCGGCGCCGTCGGCGACGCGCGATCGCGAACGTAGAGATCGGTGCCGATGTTGAAGCGCAGGACGTCCCGCACGTCGGTCGGCGACTGCAGCTGCTTGTTCTTGTCGAACAGCGGGCCCTTCGTGTAGGCGATCGCGAAATCCGGCGCGACCGGATCCGGCTGCTGGCCGCTGCCGACACCGACGCTGCCGTCGCTCGAGCCGCACGCGGCGAGAATCGCCGCAGCAGCGGTCACGAGCGCAATTTGCACCCAGATACGCAGCTGCTCAATCACGACGATCCTTGTGTGCTGGCTCATGGAAAGTCCCTCTCCATTCGTTGATTCCGAGGCGAGGGTCGGTCCTTGAGCTCTGTGCGTACGTCAACGGCTAACTCCGCGCATGCGCGAAACGCGCGTCCAGCGCGTGTCGTGCGTTTGCATAATCCCGCGGGCCGCCGGCCCACCATGCGACTTAATGTCGGCGCCCCGTAATCATGGGCATCGACACCAACTCCTACCGTTAACGTGATCACAGAACCATTCCGGATCGAACCTCCGACAAAAATGTGACCCACCTCTCCGAACGATCGAACCCCGAGCCAGAACGCCGCGGACGACTTCACTAAACATCGGGTGTTGTCGCATCGCGCACTCGGCGGCGTGCTCTCGATCACCGCGGGGAGCTTACACGCCGGGTACCGTTCACCCGAAACCGTCGCCTTTTCGCAGACGTCTGTGATTTCCCACATTACGCGTCGGTTTTGTTTGTGTTTTTATTCGCCCCGCTTCGCGAGGCACTGGCATCAACCAACGGGACGATCGTGATGATTAGCAGGATGCATTGGATGTCGACGCTCGACATGTTCGGCAGCCACCGTTCGACGTGGCGACTGTTCGTCGCGGTGGCGCTGCTGCTCTGCGGGATCTCGGTCGCACTGGCCGGCCCGCGCGAGCAAGCGGCGCGTATTCATGACCGCCTCGCGGGCGTGCCTGCCAGCGACGCCGTCATCACCCAGATGGCGGCGCAGCTCCCCGGCAACCCGACAGCGGCGGCCAACATTGCGATGCAGAACCCGAACTTCTACGCGGTGACGCTGAAGAACTTCGCGGCGCCATGGACCAACCGCGATCGCTCGACCGTTCGTGCCCCTGAACGACTACGTCACGCTCGTCATGGGCATGGTGCGCGACAACGTGCCGTTCGATCAGATCCTGTCGGGCGACCTTCTCTATACGGCGCCCGGCGTTTCGCCGGGTCCGTCCGCGAGCAACAACGACCACTTCGTGGCGCTCGAGACGCGCATGCGCAACCCGGCGTTCAATCAGAGCGAGCTCTCGGCGCACGACGCAGTCCGGCACGTACGGCCTTCCGCCGGCGGCGACTGCGGGCGCGATCACGACGCGCGCGGCTTCCGAAGCGTTCTTCGTCGCCGGCACCAACCGCGCGATGTTCCGCTTCACGCTGATCAACCACCTGTGCATGGACATGGAACAGGTGCACGACACGAGCATCACGCCGGACAACATCCGCCAGGACGTCTCGCGCAGCCCGGGCGGCGACAGCCGCGTGTTCCTGAACGGCTGCATCGGCTGCCACGCGGGCATGGATCCGCTGGCCCGCGCGTTCGCGTACTACAACTACGACGAGACGAGCACGCGTCTCGTCTACACGCCGGGCGTCGTCCAGCCGAAGTACTTCAACAACGACAAGACCTTCCCGGACGGTTTCGTCACACCCGATGACTCCTGGAACAACCATTGGCGCCAGGGACAGAACGCGCTGATCGGCTGGAGCCCGGGCCTGCCGGGTCAGGGCCAGGGCGCCAAGTCGCTCGGCCAGGAGCTTGCCGGCACGACTGCGTTCGCGCAGTGCCAGGTCGCAGAAGGTCTTCAAGACGGTCTGTTTCCGCGATGCGGTCGACCAGGCCGATCGCGACCAGGTCGGCACGATGACCACCACGTTCCGTAACAACAACTTCAACCTGCGGCAGGTGTTTGCCGAGTCCGCAGGGTATTGCATGGGCAACTAGCCCGAACTTGAGAACGAAGGGCCAGGGAGTCAGCACGATGCAGTACGTAACTTCGATCACCGACACGTCGCTCACGGGCGTGACGAATCGCCTCGTAGCGCCCCGCGCGCGCCTGGTCGCGGCCGGCCTCGCGCTCGTCGCGGCCGTGCTCGCCGGCTGCAGCGGCGGCAGCGGCGCACCCGTCGAGGTGGTTCCCGGTGCGGGCAACGGCCCCGCCGCGCAGACCTACACGGGTCCCGCGCCCTCCACGGCCGACGTCCAGGCGTTCAAGATCAACCTGTGGGACAACATCCACGCGGACAATCGTTGCGGCACGTGTCATAGCGTGTCGGGCGGCCAGACGCCGATGTTCGCCCGCAGCGACGACGTGAACCTCGCGTACGCGGCGGCCAATCTGGTCGTCGATCTCGCGTCGCCGAAAGACTCGATGATGGTGCGTGAAGGTCGGCGGCGGCCACAACTGCTGGCTCGCCAGCAATGCGGCGTGCGCCAGCATTCTGACGACGTGGATCACGAACTGGGCCGGCTCGACCGCCAGCGGTGGCGATCGCAAGATCCAGCTCGAGCCCCCGGTGATCCGCGATCCCGGCACGAGCAAGAACTTCCCGGACGACCAGGGCCTGCTGTATTCGACGACGGTGTATCCGATCGTTTCGCAGTTCTGCTCGCGCTGCCACAGCTCGAGCTCATCGGTGAAGCAGCAGCCGTTCTTCGCCGAAGGCCCTGGCAACAACGCGATGGCCGTGCAAGCCGCGTACGAGGCGGCCAAGCCGAAGATGGATCTCGACGATCCCGCGAATTCGCGGTTCGTTCTGCGCTTGCGCAACGAGTCCCACAACTGCTGGACGGCGAGCTGCACGAACGACGCGAACGCGCATGCAGAACGCGATCACGCAATTTCGCGGCCGGCATCACGCCGACGCAGGTCGATCCGAACCTCGTCACGAGCAAGGCCTCGACCTTGTATGAAGGCACGGTCGCGTCCGGCGGCCATCGCGACGACTCGACCGTGATCGCGCATGTACGAGTTCAAGACGGGCCAGACCTGCGGCCAGTCGATCACCGGCGCGTGCGCCACGGCGTACGACACGAGCGGCGTCGATCCGGCCATGGACCTGACGCTGTCGGGCAACGTGCAGTGGTTCGGCGGCTGGGGCTTGAATTTCGCCGGCGGCAAGGCGCAGGCCTCCACGGCTGCCAGCGCGAAGCTGAAGCGCCTGGCCATCGGCTACTGGCGAGTACTCGCATCGAGGCGTGGGTCACGCCGGGCAACGTGGTGCAGGAAGACATGCGCATCGTCAGCTACTCGGCTGGCCTCACGCTGCGCAACTTCAACCTCGGCCAGACGATGTACAACTACGACTTCTTCAACCGGTCGGACAAGACCGACGCGCAACGGCAACCCGCAGCTGTCGACGTCGGACGCCGCCGAGGTGCTGCAGGCCTCGCTCCAGCACGTCGTCGCCACGTTCGATCCGGCGACCGGTCGCAAGATCTACGTGAACGGCGTGCTCGTCGCATCAACGACCCGGCGCCGGGCGGCTCGCTGAACGACTGGGACGACACCTTCGCGTTCGTGCTTGGCAACGAAGTGTCCGGCAACCGCCAGTGGGCGGGCGTGATTCGCCTCGTCGCGATCCACAACCGCGCGCTGACGCGTCAGAGCAGATCCAGCAGAACTTCCAGGCCGGCGTCGGTGAGAAATACTTCCTGATGTTCAGCGTCGAGCACCTGACGAACGTCGCCGCAGAGCTTCGTCGTGTTCGAAGGCTCGCCAGTTCGACAGCTACAGCTACCTGTTCCGCAAGCCGTTCTTCATCAGCCTGGACGCCACGCAGCACCCCGACCTGATCGATGTTCGCGGCCTGCGCATCGGTGTCAACGGTGGTGAGGCACCCGTGGGCCAGGCGTACGCGAACATGAATACGCAGATCACGACGGCGCTATATAGCTCCGGCACGGGCCAGACCCTGTCGACCTCGGCACCGTCATGCCGCTCGAGAAGGGTCCGGACTACGACGAGTTCTTCCTGACCTTCGACAAGCTGGCGTCGCACACCTTCGACCGGCCGGCGCCCGTCACGCCGCCGCCGCCGACCGCAGTGGACCTCCGCCGGTATCGGCGATCGGCGTGCACACGTTCGACGAGATCAGCGCCACGATGGCCGCGATCACCGGCGTCGAGCCAGCTCGACTCGTCCGTGAACGCCACTTTCGGCACGGTCCGGCAGTCGCTGCCGGCCGACTGCGACCTCACCGCGGTGCTGGCGTCGCACCAGGTGGCCATCGCGCAGCTCGCGATCGAGTACTGCGACGCGTTGGTCGAGAACCAGCACGACGCTGCGGGACACGATGTTCCCGGGCTTCCCCTTCAGCGCGTCGGCGCCAGCCTCGGCATTCGCCAGCGAGACCCGCTCTTCGTTCCGCTGCTGACCCGTGCTGGGGGCGACCCAGCTGCCAGTCAGCCGGACGAGGCGGCGTCCGCACCGAACTCGACCACGCTCGTCAACGGCATCCCAGGTGATCCGACGCGGCTGGGCCTGCTCAGCAGCCAGCAATGGCGACTTGTCGCCCGCGCGGACCCGCAACATCGCGAAAGCGGTGTGCTCGGCCGTGATCGGCAGCGCCGCGATGCTGGTTCAGTAGATCGCGCCTTGAGATAGAGGGTACACCCATGTTGATCCGAGTTAAGAACAGCCGCGAACCCCAACCAGCCGATCACGGCGGCCTGCTCACGCGCCGGCAGCTGATCGGCCAGGGCCTGCTGGCCGGTTCGGCCACGCTGCTCGACGGGCGGGTTCCTGAGCCTGTTCTCGAATCCGCGTGCGGCCTACGCCGCCCTCGCTCAGGACTTGAGGCCCTGACCAATGCCTGCGGCATCAGCAACGGCGCCGGCAAGATTCCGTTCATCTGCTTCGACCTCGCGGGCGGCGGCAACATGGCCGGCTCGAACGTGCTGGTCGGCAAGGCCGGGCGGGCAGATGGATCTGCTCAGCACCGCGGGCTACAGCAAGCTCGGCATTCCGGGCGACCAGGTGCCGGGCGTCGTGGAAGCTACGCGCACCGCGACCAGCAACGGCGACCACACGGACACAGTCGCTCGGCCTCGCGTTCCACAGCGATAGCGCCTATCTGCGCGGCATGCTGACCCGCATGGGCGTCGCGACGCGCGCGAACGTCAACGGCGTCGTGATTCCGGCCCGGTCGGAGAACGACACGAGCAACAATCCGCACAACCCGCTGTACGGCATCCACGGGCCGGCGCGGACGGCTCGATCCTGACGCTGGCGGGCTCGCAGAACTCGGTGTCGGGCGGCAACTCGATGGCCCCGATGATGATGGTCAATCCGGCGTTCCGGCCGACGAAGGTCGATCGCCCGAGCGACGTGGCCGGCCTCGTCGACACCGGCCAGCTCGTCGGCCTGCTGAGCGCGGAGGACGCCACGGCGGTGCTCGAATCGATCTACCGCATCAGCCGCGAGCGCATGACAACGCGGTCGGCACGGGACTGCCGATGCGCCGTCAACCAGGATGACGTGGTCAAGGACCTCGTGAAGTGCGGCTACCTGAAGGCGGCGGACGTGGCCGACCGCTTCGGCCACACGATCATCGATCCCAGCAAGGACCCGCTCATTGTCGGGGCCTCCGGAATCTTCAGCCAGGCGGAATTCGACAACCGGAACCGACGGCCAGAATTCCGCAAGACCGCTTCCATCATGAAGCTCGTCGTCGACGGCTTCGCCGGCGCCGGCTGCATCACGATGGGTGGCTACGACTACCACAACGGTAACCGCATGGACGGCGAGGTCAGGGACGAGCGCGCCGGCAAGTGCATGGGTGCGTGCCTCGAGTTTGCCGCCCGCAAGGGCGTGCCGCTGATGATGTACGTGTTCAGCGACGGCGCCATCTCCAGCAACGGCATGGTCGACAACTCGGTCAACGGTCCGCGGCAAGGGCCAGTGGACGAGCGACAACCAGGACACGGCTTCGCCGTTCTTCCTGGTCTACAAACCCGGCGGTCGCCCGACGATCTATACCGCAGACGGCGGCGCACCGGCGCATTCACCAGCAGCTCGGCGCCTTCGCGGCCAGTGGCGACGTCGTGCGCTCGGGCACGCCCGGCGCCAACAACGTGAACCTGCTCGTCGAGCAGGTGCTGTTGAACTACATGGCGCTGCACGGCCAGCAAGGTCAGTTCGCGACCGCGTTTCCGAGCAACGGATTGGGCTCGAACATCGATCGTTTGATCGGGCTTGCGC
The DNA here is from genome assembly GCA_963748045.1 of uncultured Gammaproteobacteria bacterium. Lineage (GTDB taxonomy): Bacteria > Pseudomonadota > Gammaproteobacteria > Steroidobacterales > Rariloculaceae > FEN-1219. The sequence goes on along the minus strand of CAVVIC010000004.1, from coordinate 305,406 downwards.
CGATCGTGAACAACGTGATCACGAATCCGGTCTAGCGCGACAGTCTTCAGAAAGGGAGTTTCGGTTGTTCCTCTAGCGTGCATAAACGGTTACCCGGCCAAGGACGGTCGGGTAACCGTTTCTTTTTTTGCGTCAGCGGGTGTGTCAGCGTCGACTGGAGTTCGGCGAGGATCGAGAGAGCGATCGACTCGGGCGAGTCCGCGCCGATGTCGAGGCCGACCGGACCTTTGAGGCGGGCGCGCAGCGGCGCCGCCACATCGCCCAAGTCGGCGAGCAAGCGCTCGCGTCGCGCGCGCGGGCCGAGCACGCCGACGTAGCGGTGAGCGAGCGGCGCGAGCTCCGCGAGATACTTGCGATCGGTCGGCAAGTGATGGCTCATGACGACGACCGCATCGAACTCCGCGAGCGGCAGGTCGCGCGCAAGCTGCCCCGCTTCCACCAGCACCTTGCGATCCGCGCGCTCGAATCCCGGCCGCGCGAGATACGCCGGCCGGTGATCCGCCACCGTCACGAACCAGCCGAGCTCTACGGCCATGCCGAGCAGCGGCACCGCGTCGAGACCGGCGCCGAGGACGAGCAGTTTCGGAATCGCGCGCAGCGGCGCATACAGCACGGTGACCCCCGCGCTCGTGACGAGGCGAGCGGTGCCGTTCTCCGCCGCGGTCCGCGCTCCGGCCACGATGGTCGCGGGCACCGCAGCCAAGAAACCGTAGGCGTCGTGCTGGCTCGCAGTGGCAATCACAGTCGCGCCGGCATCCGGGCCTTCGATCACGGTAGCGAGTCCCGCGCCGCCCGTGCCGCTCTGCACGGCCGCGATGGACTTGAACGGCTCGTACTCGCGCGCCGGTGAGAGCGGCTGCAGGAACACGCGCAGCAACCCGTTGCAGCCGATCGCGAGGCCCCAGAGCTCGTCGGCCGCATCGCGTAAATCGTAAGTGACGGCGGTCGGCCGGTCGGCCGCGATGACCTGGCGAGCCCGCTCGGCCAGATCGCCCTCGAGACACCCGCCGCTCACGAGCCCGCGGTAGTCGCCGCTACCCGCGATCAGGATCCGGTGGCCGGCCTTGCTGTACGTGGAGCCCAGCGTGTCGTAGACCGTAGCGAGCACCAATGGCTCACCGGTCGCCCGCCAAGCTTCGAAGGACTGCAAGATGTGTCGAGCGCTCATGATTCCCGGAGCCCACCCTCGAGGGCGGCCCAATATGCCAGCGGACCGACCCCGTTGCACCCTGAAACAAGGGCTGCCACGGCGGCGTCATTCCGACATAATGCCGCGCAACTTTGCAGGTCGCGTCCACGCCTGACCCGCCCTGTCAGTTGCGAGGGGACATAAAGCCCTGCCCCGGCCTCGCGGCCGCGACTGCCGGTGCGTGGCACGCGTCTTGCTCTCCAGCTCCCGATCACCGGCATCGATGCGGACGGAACGTAAACGAATTCCAACCGTCTACGCCAATGCAAAAGAGAAACCGGTGACGCTGGCCTCAACTGACTGGACCGAAAACAATGACGAATCCACTGGCGCCACATCGCATTGGCTTCCGCTCGGGCGGCTTCACGCTGATCGAGCTCATGATCGTCGTGGCGATCATCGGCATCCTCGCCGCCATTGCGATTCCCGCGTACCAGAACTACACGGTCAGGGCGCAGGTGACCGAAGGTATCAACATGCTGGCGCACGCGAAGACACGTGTGCAGGAATCGTACTTGAACCGCGGGCAACCCCCCGCCGACCGCGCGACCGCCGGACTGTCGGCCAATGCCACGGACACGAGCGGCAAGTACGTGCAGTCCGTCGACGTGAACAACGGCGTGCTGATCGTGACTTTCGGTTTCGAAGCGAACGCCGCTATTAACGGTCTGACCATCACCATGACGCCCTACGAATCGCCCGACCTCAGCGTCGTGTGGCGCTGTGGCGCAGCGCCTGCTCCCGGCGGCTCACAGCTGATGGGCACGTCCGGCGGCGGCAACATGACCGCCTACATCGCGCCGACGTTGCCGCTGCAGTACCTGCCGTCATCGTGCCGACCATAACGCCGGCAGCAATATGCTCCTGCAATTGCTGCACTCCCGCCATCCATGGCGGTCGGCAGCAATGTGCTCCTGCAATTGCTGCACTCCCGCCATCCATGGCGGTCGCTAGTCCTCGGCCGGCGCCTTGACGCCGGACCACCGGCGCACGAGCGGCGAGTCGAGATCGAACAGATCGAGCACGCGGCCGACGGTTTGGTCGACCATCGCGGCGAGGCTCTCGGGCCGCGCATAGAACGCGGGCACCGGCGGAAACACGACGGCGCCCATCTCCGTCACGGTCACCATGTTGCGTAGGTGCACGAGACCGAGCGGCGTCTCACGAGCGAGCAACACGAGGCGGCGGCGCTCTTTCAGCGCGACGTCGGCCGCGCGCGTCACGAGATTGTCGGTCACGCCGGTCGCAATCGCCGCGAGCGTGCGCATGGAACACGGCGCGACGATCATGCCGTCGGTGCGAAACGAGCCGCTGGCGATCGACGCGCCGATGTCGCGATCCGGGTGCACGACGTCGCCGTACTCCTCGAGCTGCGAGCGACCGAGATCGAGCTCGGTCGCGGCACTCAAGAAGCCCGCCTTCGACACCACGAGGTGCGTCTCGATGCCGCCCTGGCGCCGCAACTCCTGAAGCAATCGCACACCGTAGATCGCACCCGTCGCGCCGGTGATCGCCACCACGATGCGCCGCTTGCCCGCGTTACTCATGCTGTCATCGCACAGCGATTCATGCCCGCAGAATACCATGTGCCCCGCAAACGACCGGCGCCGCAATTGACAACGCCGCTCGGCGCGTGGCTACACTGGCCGCCCCAAATTACGGACAAGGCGGATGACGGAGCTCGAGCTCGGACCGGTGTGGCTCAGCCTGCAGCTCGCGACCGTGACCGTGATCGTGCTGCTCGCGCTCGCCACGCCGCTGGCATGGTGGCTCGCCTTCACGCGCAGTCGCACACGCACCGTCATCGAAGCCGTCGTTGCGTTGCCGCTCGTGCTGCCCCCAACCGTGCTCGGCTTCTACCTGCTCGTGCTACTCGGCCCGGTCGGCGCGATCGGCCGGTTTTGGGTCCAGCTGACGGACAGCACGTTGACCTTCTCGTTCGTCGGTCTGGTCGTCGCCTCGGTCATCTACTCGTTCCCGTTCACGGTGCAGCCGCTGCAGGCGGCGTTCGAAGGCGTCGGCAAGGCGCCGCTCGAGGCGGCCGCCACGCTCGGTGCCGGCCCCTTCGACACGTTCCTGCGCGTGGCCTCGCCGCTCGCCCTTCGCGGCTACGTCTCGGCCATCGTGCTGACTTTCGCCCACACGCTCGGCGAGTTCGGCGTCGTGCTAATGGTCGGTGGCAACATTCCGGACCGCACCAAGGTCATCTCGATCGCCGTCTACGAGCACGTCGAGACGCTCAGATACACCCAAGCGCACGTGTTGGCGGCGTGTCTGCTGGCGTTCTCGTTCGTCGTACTGCTGTCTGTGTACATGCTGAACCGGCGCATGCCGCTCGTGAGAACGTGATACGCGCCCAGCCATGAGCACGCTTACGTCTGCACGTGACGCTCGAACGAGCCGACTTCACGCTCGCCGTTGCCCACGAGCTCGCGCTCGAAGGTATCACTGCATTGTTCGGCCCGAGCGGCTCCGGCAAGACGACCTTGCTCCGCGTCATCGCGGGCCTCGAACGCTCCGCACGCGGCAGCGTGACGTTCGACGGCAACGCATGGCAGACGCGCAGAGCTGGTTGCCGCCGCACCGCCGTGGCGTCGGGTACGTGTTCCAGGACGGCCGCCTGTTCCCTCACCTCACGGTGCAGAGGAACCTCGAGTTCGCTGCGCAGCGTGCAGCGCGCAGCGCGATCACTTTCGATGCCGCCGTCGCCGCGCTCGACTTAAAGGCACTGCTCGCGCGCCGCCCCGGATCGCTGTCGGGCGGCGAGCAGCAACGCGTCGCGATCGCACGCGCGTTGTTGACGAGCCCGCAACTGCTCCTGATGGACGAACCGCTGTCGTCTCTCGACGTCGGCCGCAAACGCGAGATCCTGCCGCTGATCGAGCAGCTGCCGCGACAGTTCGGCGTGCCCGTGTTGTACGTCACGCACAACGTCGACGAGGTCGCGCGGCTCGCGAGCCGCGTGCTGCTGCTCGCCGGCGGCCGCGTGGCCGCCTACGGGACCGTGGCCGAGGTGTTCGAGCGCGTCGATCTCGAGCCGTACGTTGGCGGTCTCGAGGCCGGCACGGTGCTGCGCACGCGCGTGGCCGAGCACCGTGACGGCGTGGCTACGCTGGTCGTAGGCGCGGGAGCGACTCCGCGTGCCGATGAGCGACGCGCCCGTAGGCGCCGTCCGCCCGATTCGGATCCACGCGCGCGACGTCGCGATCGCGACCGAGAGGCCACTACACTTAAGTATCCGCAACGTGCTCGCGGCGAAGATCCTGCGAATCGAAACCTCCGCAACGGGCAACGTGGAGCTGCTGCTCGACGTCGAGGGCGAGCACCTGCGATCGCGAATCACCCGTGACGCCTGCGACGAACTGGAGCTGAAGGTAGACCAGTACGTATTTGCACTGATCAAAAGCGTTGCGCTCGAAAGTACACTGCTCGGCTGAGAGCTGCTGAAACGGACCCCCATGAACGTCACGAACCTGGACTCCGCCACCTTCGGCGTCACCGACCTCGCCACCTGCCGGCGCTTCTGGACGGATTTTGGACTCGTCGAGAGCCAGGTGGATGGCGCCACGATCTTCACTTGCAAGAACGGCGGCACCGTCGTGCTGCGCGCGGCCGACGATCCCGCGCTACCGGCGCCGATCGAGCCCGGCGCGACGCAGCGCGAAGCCACGTTCGGCGTTCGCTCGGCCGCGGACCTGCACGCCATCGCCGCCGAGCTCGAGCGCGACCGGCCGGTCCGCATCGACGCCGACGGCACGGTGCACGCCACCGACCCGCTCGGCTTCGCGATCGCGTTTCGCGTGGCGCGAGCCACGCGCATCACGGCGCCGGAGCTCAAGTTCAACATGCCGGGCCGGCCCGATCGCATCAACACGCGCGGCCAGATCTTCTCCTCGGCCACACCGCTCGAGATGACGCACACGGTGTTCATGATCGACGAGCCGGACAAAGTGGTGCCGTTCTACACCGAGCGCCTGGGTTTCATCGCGAGCGACAGCTACCCCGGCCGCGGGTACTTCCTGCGGGGCGGTGCGTCGAATCACCATCACGACCTGTTCCTGCTGAACGTCGGCAAGAAACGCGGCTTCCATCATCTCGCGTTCGAGCTCGGCTCGATTCACGAGCTGTTCGGCGGCGGCCTGAACATGACGCGCCGCGGCTGGCGCACCGCGCTCGGCCCCGGCCGCCACCCGATCTCGTCGTGCTACTTCTGGTACTTCCACTCGCCGTGCGGCGGCGCCGCCGAATACGACTTCGACTCCGACCAGGTCGACGAACGCTGGGTACCCGGCGAATTTGAGCAGACGCCGGAGGTGTTCGCCGAATGGTGTCTGGCCGACGGCATGGCCGACTCGTTGTTGTACAAAGGCGTCCAAACAGGCGAGACGATCAAGCGCAAGAGTTGACACGGGCGAGACGTAACGGTCTCATCACCACCATGAGCAAAGAACCTGAAGAATTCGAGGACGTCCCGGAGTACCACGACATCCCCGGCACATGGGTATTCGATGCCCAACGCGCGCGCCAGGGTTACCATCTGAACGCGTTTTTCTATTCCCTCATGAAGGCAGAGAATCGCGCCGAGTTCCTCGCGGACGAACGCAAGTATCTGCAGAAGTTTCCGATGACGGAGGCACAGCGCGACGCGGTCGTGAGCCGCGCGTGGAACCAGCTGCTCGAGTTGGGCGGCGTCTCGTACGCCATCGTCAAGCTCGCGTTCACGGACAAGAAGTCCTATCAGTACATGGCATCGCAGATGGTCGGCGTGACCGAGAAGGAATACGTCGCGATGATGCAGGCGGGCGGGCGCTCCCCGGACGGCTGGCGGTCGAAGTCCGAGAGGAACGATTGATGGCGAAGATCATCGCGGGCGTCGGCACGTCGCATACCCCGGCCATCGGCGCCGCCGTGGACAACGGCCGTACGACCGAGCCGTACTGGGTCCCGCTATTCCAGGGTTACGAGCCCTCGAAGAAGTGGATGGCCGAAGCGGCGCCGGACGTTGCCATCGTCGTCTTCAACGATCACGTCAACGCATTCGACTTCAAAATCATTCCGACCTTCGGGCTCGGTTGCGCGGCGGAATTCCCGATCGCCGACGAGGGCTGGGGTGCGCGCCCCGTGCCCGTGGTCGAAGGGTACCCCGAGCTCGCGGCGCACTTGGTGCAGTCGCTCGTCCTCGACGAGTTCGACATGACGATCGTGAACGAGATGCCGCTCGACCACGGCCTGACCGTGCCGCTGACGCTGCTGTACGGCCAGCCGAAAGCCTGGCCCGTACGAGTGATCCCGCTCTCCGTGAACGTGGTTCAGTATCCGGCGCCGACCGGCCATCGGTGCTACATGCTCGGCAAGGCCATCAAGAGAGCGGTCGAGAGCTGGCACGAGGACCTCAAAGTGGTCATCTTCGGCACTGGCGGCATGTCGCACCAGATCCAGGGCCCGCGCGCAGGGCTCATCAACAAGAAATTCGACACGGCCTTTCTCGACGGTCTCGCGAACGACCCCGAGCGGCTCGCACGCATTCCGCCGCTCGAGTACCTGCGCGACGCGGGCGCCGAGGCCATCGAGCTCGTGATGTGGCTGATCATGCGCGGCGCGCTCGGCGAGCGCGTGCGCGAGGTCCGCCGCTTCTATCACGTGCCCGCGTCGTCGACCGCCGTCGGCCACATCATCCTCGAAGCCACCTGAGCAGGCTCGGCGCCGTACTCCGCCTGATCAGCCCGTGAAGCCGTACAGCCGGTGCGGGTTGTCGACGAGAACCTTGCGCTGCAATTTCGGATCCGGCATGAACAGCGGAATCAGATCGACGAGGTCGCCGTCGTTCGGCATGTGTTTCTTGATGTTCGGATGCGGCCAGTCCGTGCCCCACAGGATTCGGTCCGGCGCGACCTTGAGTAACGCCTGACCAAACGGCACCGCATCGGTAAACGGTGGGCCTTGCGACGAGATGCGTTCGGCACCGCAAATCTTGACCCAGCAATTGTCCATCCGCGCCGCGTTCAGCAGCACCTTGAACGGTTCCTGATCGAGCCCGTCCTTGGTCGGCACGCGGCCCATGTGATCGATGATGAACGGGACCGGCAGCGTGCGCAGCATGTCGTCGAACTCGAGCAGATCGATCGCATCGAAGTGCAGCACCACGTGCCAATCAAAGTCTGCCGCGCGCGCCACGAGCCGCTGGAACTCGTCCATATCCGGCGTGCCGCCGAGATGACGCACGAAGTTGAAGCGGATACCGCGGATACCGCCCGCGTGCAGGTTCTCGAAGTCCTTGTCCGTGAAACTCCCGTCGACATTCGCGACGCCGCGGTAGCGCCCGCCGCTCGCGGCGATCGCGTCCAAGATCACCGTGTTGTCCACGCCATGGCAACTCGCGTTCACGAGCACGGCGCGCGTGAGCCCCAGTGTCTTCTGCAACTGAACGAACCGCTCGAGCGGCGCATCGGGCGGCGTGTAGCTGCGATCGGCCGCGTACGGATACTTCTCGCCCGGACCGAAAATGTGGCAGTGCGAGTCGCAGGCGCCCGGCGGTGGGCGGTACTTCGGCGTCCGGGTGTTCGCGTCCGGCGCCATGCAAACCGGAATCTCACGCATTGAGGCTCTTCTCCAGCCGATCGAGCGTCTCCATCGCGGGCAGCACCTGCGCGACGCTCGAACGCGGCTCGCGGCCCTCCCGGATCGCCGCGACGAACTCACGGTCCTGTAGCTCGATGCCGTTCATCGACACGTCGACCTTCGACAGATCGATCTTCTGATCCTTGCCGTCGAACAAGTCGTCGTAGCGGGCGATATACGTGCCGTTGTCACAGATGTAGCGGAAGAACGTGCCCTGCGGGCCGTCGTTGTTGAACGATAGAGACAGCGTGCACACGGCGCCCGACGGCGTGCGCATGCTGATGCTCATGTCCATCGCGATCTTGAGCTCGGGATGCAGCGGCCCTTGCAACATGTGCACGACGGAAGCCGTCTCGCCGGACTGGTACTGGAACAGGTCGACCGTGTGACACGCGTGATGCCACAGCAGGTGATCCGTCCAGCTGCGCGGCTTGCCCTCGAGGTTCATGTTCGTGCGCCGGAAGAAGAACGTCTGCACGACGAGCTGCTGAAGCTTCAGTTCGCCGGCCTTGATGCGCTTGTGCACCCACTGATGCGACGGGTTGAAGCGCCGTGTATGGCCCGCCATCGCGATCTTGCCCGTTGCCTTCTGCGTTGCGAGGATGCGCCGCGCGTCGGCCAACGAATCGGCGATCGGAATCTCGATCTCGACGTGCTTGCCCGCCTGCATGACCTGCTCCGCCTGCGACGCGTGCACCTGCGTCGGCGAGGTCAGGATCGCAGCGTCGACGCCGGGCAACGCGAGCGCCTCGGCCAGGCTCGTCGTGGAGTGTGGAATGCCGTACTGTTTCGCGACCTCGGCCGTCGACTCCTTGCTGCCGCCGACGAGGCTCGCGACCTCGACGCCCGGAATGTTCTTGAGGCCATCGAGGTGTTTACGGCCAAAAGCGCCCTGGCCGACCATGACGATCTTCATTGCCATTCTCCGTTTTGATTGCCGGCTCGAGACTCGCACCGCCCGCTTCGCCCGCGCCGATCGGCATCGAGCCAGTGATGATTCCGGGAGCGGGAAGTCCGCTTCGAGCTCGTTCGTGTATTATTCGATGGATCAAGGTTAGCACAGCGGCTTCAGGCCGCGAACCCGCTGACCGACACCGCTCGCTGCCGCTGGCAGCGCAGCAAAACGAGGTCGCCGCAGGAGGCACGCACGCCATGGCGCAACGCGCAGAGAGCATGACGTTACGGACAGATTTTTCGCTGCTGATCGACGGCAGGCTCGAACAGAGCGAGCTTCAGCTCGACGTCATCAATCCGGCTCTCGGTGAAGTGTTCGCGCGGTGCCCGGCCGCGAACCGTTCGCATCTCGACCGGGCCGTGAAGGCCGCGCGGGCGGCATTCGGCACCTGGCGCAGCAAGTCCTTCGCCGAGCGTGCAGCGCTCGTGAAAAAGAGCTCCGAAGTGCTGCGCGCGAACCAGGCTGAGCTCGCCGAACTGCTGACGCGCGAACAGGGCAAGCCGCTGGCGCAGGCAGCCGCCGAGATCGACCGCGGCACGGCGCAATCCGACGGCATGATCGGCATCGAGATCCCGACCGAGGTGCTCGTCGACGACAAACAGAATCACATCGAGCTGCGTTACCGGCCGCTCGGCGTCGTCGGCATCATCACGCCGTGGAACGCACCGATCAGCCTGGCACTCGGCCCGCTCGTCTCGGCGCTGTACACGGGCAACACCGTGGTACTGAAACCCTCGCCGTACACGCCGCTCACTACGCTGAAAGTGGCCGAACTCCTTAAGGATGTGTTCCCGCCCGGCGTGTTGAACGTGCTCGCCGGAGGCGATCAGCTCGGGGCATGGATGACTGAGCATCTCGACATCGACAAGATTTCGTTCACGGGCTCGGTCGCGACCGGCAAGAAGGTCCTCGCGAGTGCGGCCGCCACGATGAAACGCGTGACGCTCGAGCTCGGCGGCAACGATCCGGCCATCATCTTGGGCGACGTCGATCCCAAAGCCGTCGCGAAAAAAGTGTTCTTCGCGTCGTTCGTGAACAGCGGCCAGGTCTGCATGGCCATCAAGCGGATCTACGCGCACGAGAGCATCTACGACGACCTGTGCACCGCACTCGTCGCGGAAGCGAAGAAGACGAAGATCGGCAACGGCCTGGACCCCGGCACGGATCTGGGTCCGCTACAGAACAAGATGCAGTACGACAAGGTCGTAGACATCATCAACGACACGAAGAAGTCCGGCGCGAAGTTCCTGACCGGCGGCGAGATTCCGGAAGGCCCCGGCTATTTCCTGCCGCCGACGCTCGTGACCGACATCGACGAATCGAGCCGCCTCGTGCAAGAAGAGCAGTTCGGGCCGATCGTGCCGATCATGAAGTTCAGCGACGTCGAGGATGCGATTCGCCGCGCGAACGACACGCGCTACGGCTTGAGCGGCTCCGTGTGGGCCAAGGACACGAAGCGCGGCGCGGAGATTGCGGCACGACTCGAGGTCGGCACGGCGTGGGTCAACCAACACCGCGCGACGTCGGCGTTCGTGCCATTCGGCGGGGCTAAGGAATCCGGGCTCGGTCGCGCCTACTCATCCCTCGGGCTCAAGAGCTACATGGAGCCCGAGGTCGTCAGCGTCGCAAAGCAGTAGGCTCCTGGCCCACGGCGGAGGCCACCGTGCGATCGCCTTCGCCCTTCAGCCGGCGCAAATCGAGCACGAGGTCGTAGTTGCGGGGCTGCGTCGGCGGCAACCAGCCGGTCTCGAGGCGGTACGATTTGCCATCCGCCACGGGCGCCGGGAATCGCTCCCGTAGCGCCGTCTTGAACATCTCTTTCGCGGCCCAGTCCGCATCGGAAGACAGCGAACCGAACTCGTCGTCGTACACCTGCTCCGTCGAGCGATCCTCGATCGTGGGCCGAATGATATAGACGTCGGTGTCCGGCGCGAGTCGTAGCTGCGCTGCGGCCGAGTGGAACAGCTGCCACTCGCGGCTCTGCGGCTCGGCGATCAGCGTGTAGGAATTGTGGTGCGCGAGCACGGCGGCGGAGAACACGAGTGCGCCGAGCGCAACCGCCTGCGTGGTCGGCCGCACGCTGCCGGCACGAACCACGGCGCGCATCGCGAACACGAGCAACACCAGGAACAGACCCGACAGCGGCAACAGCGTGCGGTAGCCAATCGCTTGCGAGCTGGCCGCGAGACTCACGCTGTGAGCGATGAACGGTAGCGCGAGCAAGCAGAACAGCCAGCGCAGCTTGTGCGATCGGGCGTTCCCGCCGTAGACAAAGCCGAGCAGCATGATCGCGCCGAACACCGCGGTGACGATCCAGAACCACGGCTGAGTCGCGAACCGGTCGCGCAACTCGAACAAGCCGAGCGCATTCGGCAGCGGGTTGCGCACGAACCACAATAGCTTCAGCAGCGGATCGGGCTCGATGCGCATGCGCGCAGCTGCGGGCACGACGCCCTCGCTGAAGACCACGTCCATGACCAGCAGGCCAACCGCGAGGCTCGCGAACAGCAGGCCGACGTGCGTGACGACCCAGCGCGCGTGGCCGAAACGCCGTTCGTCCTCACGCACGAGCAGCAGTGCGGCGAGTGGCACGATGGCGAACAACGCGCTGGTCTGATACGTGAGGCCCGCAATGAAGTACAGCACGGTGCCCGCGAACACACCGGCGACGCGGCGCACGCCGCGTTTCTGAAGATGCGCTTCGACGAGCCAGAAGCCGAGCACCGCGGCCAGCAAACCAAGGGCTATGGGCCAGGCGATGGCCCAGCCGACGACGACCTGTGCCCCGGGCAACAACGTGACTCCGGCGCCGACTGCGGCCGCCTCGCGCTCGCCCCAGCCGATGCGCCGCAGGAAGGCCCACAGCACGAGCCCGACGGCCGACAGCAGCACGACACTCGTGAGCCGCAACCACTTCAAGTCGGGCACGTCGTCGATGCCACGCACCGACGCCTCGAGCGCAAGCCCGTATACGGGTCGTCCATTGGAAGAAGTCAGGCGCAGCAGCTTGCCGGGCTCCTCGTGCGACTCGCGCAGATGCGCATAGTCGTCACGAAACCCGTACACCTCCGTCGCGGTCTGCCAGTACACGGCCGCCGGCAGCAAGGCCAGCACGGCCGCGATCATCAACGCCCGCATCAACCCCCCAAAGCCTTTCTCGCCAGCACATAGTACTGCGCGCCGAGCGGTAGCCAAGTGAGCCACTTCTCCATCGGCCGCAAACCACGTGCCCAATGCGGAAAGAATATCCGGTAACGCACGTCCGCGGCAGCAAACCCAGCGGCCCGAGCCCGTCGCCGCATGGTCGGCGCGCCAATCAGCACCGCGTGCTCGTCGAAGATACACGTGTTCACGGCGTGCCGCGTCAACGGATTCAAGGGGTTGTGCTCGAAAACGAGCAAGAGGCCGTTCGGCGCAAGCACCCGCCGGATCTCGGCCAGCAACTCCACGTGCTCGGCGTGCGGAATGTGGTGGAACACGCAGGACGCGAGCGCGACGTCGAACGTGCCATCGGCGTAGGGGATGCGCTTGCCGTCGAAATGGCGAAAGTCCGCGGCGCTGCCGTGCTTCGCCGCGCCTAAGTCGAGACTCTTCTGGGACACGTCGAGGCAGGTCACGCGGGCCCGCGGCAGGTGGCGGCCGAAGAACGGCACGGAGTAGCCCACGCCGGCGCCGAAATCGAGCACTGCGGCGCGCTCGACGACACCGCCGCGCGCGCGTGCGAGCTCGGCGACCACGTCGACGATCTTGTACTCCGCGAAGTACTCGGGGCTCTCGCCCGACGCCTTGATGCTCTCAGCGTGCAGCGTGCGGTACTCGGCGGCGAACTTATCGAACTCGGCTTCTTCCACGGCGCCCCTCTTAAAGATCGCGATGCGACACGAGCTCAACGCCGCGCGCCGCGACCAGCGCGCGGATTCGCGGGCTCGTGAGGGCGGCACGTTCCGCAGCCCAGGAGTATTGCCAGTAGCCCTCGGCCGCGCGCGAATCGTCGCCGCCGGGATGACACATGAGCTCGACGGTGCCACGCGCGGGTAACCGCTCGAGCACCGTCGCGAGATTGTTTTCGTCGAGCCGGCCACCGTAGTAGAAGCCGACGAACGAGTCGCTGCGCCGCAGCGCGCGCAACGGCGACAGCGCACACACGGCCCCGAGCACCACCTGCTCCGTCAGCCGGCGTGCGTTGCCGAGGTTCCGCAACATGTACGCGCGCACGCGCTCCGTGGGATAGCGCACTGCACGGATGCCGTACGCCACCGCCAACTCGGCCACGATCGCGGCTATGCCGGGCAGCACGTGCACGTGCTGGTGACCGTCGAGATGACTCACGACGATGCCAGCGTCGCGCACCTTGCGAATCTGCGCGTCGAGCTCGGCGCGGACTTGCGCGAGCACCACCTTACCGCGCACGTGCCGACCCGCGAACTGCACGAGGTGCGGCGGAAAGCGGCCGTCGGCGCCGACGAGGCTCGCAGCCGCGCTGCCCGTCAGTGGCCGCTGCTCGGTCAGCGTCAGATGCACGCCGACGGCGAGCTTGGGCCGCGCCTTCGCCAGCGCCACGGCATGCTCGAACGCGCTGCCCGTCGCCATCAGCGACGCGGAGGTCACGATGCCGCGCTCGTGCGCCTCGACGATGCCCTGATTGACGGCCTCGGTCATACCGAAGTCATCCGCGTTGACGATCAATCGCAGCGCTTCGCTCATGCGCGCCTCGCGGCCACGTCCGGAAGCGCCGGCCTTGCGAATGCCCAGTGCCTGAAACCCAGGTAGTTAGTGACGGTGATCAGCCCGGCCAACGGCACCCACACTGCGAGCTCGGGAAACCTTCAGCCGATCGACGAGCACGAACACGATCGCCGTACCGAGCACGAGGCTCACGGAGTTCACGACCACGAAGCGCACACCCTGGCCCACGATGCCGCCTTCCGTGGCGCGAAACGCCCACACACGGTTCAGCCAGAAGCTGTTCAGCATTCCCGCGATGTACGCGAGCACGTTCGCGACGGCACCCTCCGCGCCGACGGCATCGCCGGCCGCACTCGCCGTCGGCAAGTGCAACGCGGCCACGAGCCTGTCGAGCGGCAGATAGTGGTAGCAGAGGTAGAACGCCGCGAGGCTTACGACGAAGTTCGTGCAGCCGACGAGCGCAAAGCGCGGCGCAGAATGCTGCATGTCGACTTCGGCCACAGGCGGCTCTTAAGTCTCGGCACGGAAGTCGACGACGGCGCCGCGCCGCGCGCGCTTGTCGCTCGCGGCGACTGCCGTGCGCGTGGTCTCGCGGACCAGGAACCGGGGGCGGTGGCGTATTTCGACCGCAATGCGGCCGACGTACTCCGCAAGCACAGCCAGGAACACGAACAACACGCCGAACAGGAACGACGAGATCGCTACCGACGACGCCCAGCCGGGAATCGCTTCCTTGTCGAGCCATTTGCCGAGGATCGCGTAGCACACGCCGAGGAACGCGATCGATGAGGAAATCAGGCCGATCACGATGCCGATGCGCAACGGCACGAGCGAGAACGCGCTGACGCCGTGCCAACCGAGCTGCAGCATCTTCGTCAGGCTGTACTTGCTCGACCCGGCGTACCGCTCGCCGCAATCAAACGGCACGCTGGCCGTCGCGTACCCGACCCAGTGGACGATGCCGCGCAGGAACAGCCCCTCTTCCTCGAACTGCAGGATCTCGTCCAGCACTTGCCGGTCGAGCAGCCGGAAATCGGCTGCGCCGGGCTCGATCTCGACGCCACTCAAGAACACGAACATTTTGTAGTACGCGCGCGACGTGGCGCGCTTGAACCACGACAGGTTCGGCGGGTCGCGCCGAACGGCGTGCACGATCTGGAAGCCCTCGCGCCACTTGGCCACGAGCTGCGGCAGCAGCTCCGGCGGATGCTGCAGATCGGCGTCCATCATGATGACGGCCTGACCGCGCGCGGCCGCCAGTCCCGCCATCAGTGCGCTCTGGTGTCCGAAATTGCGCGACAGGCGAACGCCGCGCACGCGCAAGTCGCTCTTGTTCAGCGCGTCGATGGCAGCCCAAGTGCCATCCGTACTGCCGTCGTCGACGAAGACGAGCTCCCAGTCGTCACGCCCCACCGCGCCGTCCATGATCTCGCTGACGCGCCGATGCAGGACGTCGAGATTGCGTTCTTCGTTGTAGGCCGGTACGACGATGGAAATCATTGCGGGCCCTTGCGGTTGCATGTGGATAATAGCACCGGCATGCCTGAACCCAGCCTGAAGCCATTCGACACTTTGCCGTGGAAAGAACGCTGGTTCGTCCGCGGCCGGCTTGCGTCGGCGCCCCTCGAAGCCATGGCCGAGCGAGCCCGCGGCCACTCCATGCTCGACGTCGGCTGCGGCCACGGCGCGCTCGTGGCGCTGCTGGCCGAGGGCCACCCGGACCGGCAGGTCGTCGGCATCGACCCCGACGTGCGCAAGATCGGCTGGGCGCAGGCGTCGGTCGGCCGCAACCCGAGCGTCGAGCTGCGCGCCTGTACGATCGAGGCGCTCGCGGCGGAGCGGCCGGGCACGTTCGACTGCGTGCTCGTGGCCGACGTGTTGTATCTGCTCGCACCATCCACCTGGGGCGAATTCCTGACGGCCGCGCGGCGACTGCTGCGGCCGGGTGGCATCCTCGTGCTGAAGGAAGCCGAGGACGACGGCTCGTGGCGCGCGATGAAAGCGCTGTGGCAGGAACGGCTCATGGTCTGGCTGTTGCACCGCACGCATTCGAGCGGCGCGATCGGATTCGCGCCGCGCGCAGTACTCGCGAATGCACTGACCGACGCGGGCTTCGTCATCGACGAGACCGCGAGCTATGCGCGGGGCTACACGACGCCGCACATCCTGTTCACTGCCCACGTGCTCTGAAAAACAAGCACAGCAGCAGCTCGTCGGTGCCTCGTGTCGATGGCGAGCGGCGAAGCCGCCCTCGCGTAACTGAGCAAGTAGGCCGGATTCGCGGTTGCGGTGCGCCTTGAGGCTCATGCTAGGCTCGGGCCATGACGAAGGCCCTGAAGAAAGACGCAACGTACGCGGATCTCTACAGCGTTCCAGAGAACTTCGTTGCGGAGATCTTGGGCGGCGAGCTCTACGCTTCCCCTCGGCCGGCGTTTCCGCACGCGTTCGCGGCTTCCGCGCTCGGCAGCCAGATCGGCGGACCGTTCCAGTTCGGCGTCCACGGCCCTGGCGGGTGGCTGGTGTTATTCGAGCCCGAGCTGCGGATGCGCGACGACGTGCTGGTCCCCGACCTCGCGGCGTGGCGCCGCGAGCGGCTGCCCGCGGCGTCGACGGGCGAGTATCCGGCGGTCGCGCCGGATTGGGGTTGCGAGGTGCTCTCGCCGTCAACGGCCAGGATCGATCGCGCCAAGAAGCTCGCGATCTACGCCCGCGAGAGCGTTCGTCACGTGTGGCTCGTGGACCCTCTGCAGCGAACGTTGGAGGCCTATCGGCTCCAATCGGCCCGGTGGCTGGTGCTCGCCACGCACGAGGCCGCTGAGCGTGTGCGCGCCGAGCCTTTCGAGGCTGTCGAGCTCGATCTCGGCACGCTCTGGCCGGGTTAGGTCCGCTGCGAAGACTGTCCGCCGAGAAGCTGGTGGCGTTCAGCTGCAGCGCCGGCGAACGAAGGAGCCCTGATCGAGCGCCCGGTTGTACAGCACCGTCCGGTGGCGCGCAGATAGCCCGCTAATCAGCGAAGTCTCGCCACCTACGCTTCTCGGACAGTCGACGCACCAGGGGTAAGGCGACCGGTGGCCCCTTACAGGTAACGCGTATGTTACTATCGCCCCCGTTCCAACCTGCCTTTGAAGTTGTTGCCTATCGCGACCGGAAGGGTCGGGAGCCGTTCCAGATCTGGTTCGACACTTTGGATCCACACGCGGCTGGCAAAGTAACCGTTGCGCTGGCCCGCCTGGCGGAAGGCAACGTATCCGAAGTCAAATCCGTCGGGGCGGGTGTATTCGAGCGCCGCATCGACTGGGGGCCCGGCTACCGAGTGTATTTCGGACGTGAGGGCGAGCGCGTGGTGATCTTGCTGTGCGGTGGCTCCAAGAAGCGCCAACAGCGCGACATTGCTGCCGCTCACGCGAGTTGGGCCGACCACAAGGCGCGCCGTGACACCGAGGATGTGAAACCATGAGTAGGTCGTCGATTGGGCGTTCTTTCAATGAAATTGTTGAGGCGCGCGTCGGGCGCGAGCCGGCGTTCGCGAGTGCGCTGCTCGAGGAAGCGGTGGAGTGCCTGCTGACGGGTGAGCTGACGGTCGCCCGCAGTCTGATTCGCGATGTGATCAAAGGCTCGATTGGCTATGCCGAACTCAGCCGCCGCACCGGCACGCCGGAGAAGAGCCTGATCCGCATGTTCGGCCCCTCCGGTAATCCCACGGCAGCCAACATTTCGTGCGTCCTGCACGAGCTGCAGCGGTACGGGTGTGTGCGCTTGAGGGTACGCTGCGAACCTGCGGCGCGAACGCGTGCGGCACGAAAGCGGCTCGTGGGCGCGAAGCGGAGCGCATGAGGGGCGCTTACGCGCTACTAGAGCGTTCGTCGGCAGCTGAATCAGGTTTGCGGTGAGGCGCTTCCGCAGAAGCGCACCAGCACGCTGCCGTTCGCTTCCAAGCGGCTGCCATGGACTCGGCCTTCGACCACTTCGCGTCTGCCGCCAAGTCGAACTGTGCGGCGGCAGCAGCCCCTTTGATGAACCCGCGCCGACCGAGGGACTGTCTCAGCCCCACACCTCCGCCGCCACCTCGACGACGCGGGCCAACTTGGCCCACTGCTCGTCCTCGGTCAGCAGGTTGCCTTCCTCGGTCGACGCGAACCCGCATTGCGGCGACAGGCACAGCTGATCGAGATCGGCGAAGCGCGCAGCCGCGTCGATTCGCCGCTTGAGCTCGTCCTTGCTCTCGAGCCCACCGCGCTTCGTCGTCACGAGACCGAGCACCACGTGCTTACCATTCGGTAGCCATCGCAACGGCTCGAAGCCGCCGGAACGCTCGTCGTCGTACTCCATGAAATAGCCGTGCACGCCGATCTCGTTGAACAGCACGTCCTGCACGGCTTCGTAGCCGCCCTCGCCCATGAACGTGGATTTGAAGTTGCCGCGGCACAGATGCAGCGTGATGGTCATGTCGGCCGGTATGTCGGCGATCGCTTCGTTGATGAGGCCCGCGTACACGTGCAGCAGCGCATCGGGATCGTCGCCGCGCGCGACCATCTTCTGCCGATACGCGGGATCGCACAGCATCGTGATGAACACTTCGTCGAGCTGTAGATAGCGACAACCCGCGGCCGCGAACGCGTTCACGGCCGCGCGATACGCGGCGCCAAGATCCGCGTACAACTGCTCGCGGTCCGGGTAAACGGTAGCATCGATCGGCGGCAACACCGGCCGGCCGGTCAACGCCGACGGCGCCGGAATCGTGAGCTTCGGTGTCACATGAGCGTGCGCGGCGAGAAACTCGTAGTGCGCGAGCATCGGGTGGCCGCGGAACTCGATCCGGCCGTCGACGCGCACGCCTTCGTTGCGCGGCGCGGCGCCCGCGAACGCAACGCCGGCGTTCGTCGTGTGCTTCGCAACGCCGGCAAGCCCCCACAGGAAATCGAGATGCCACCACGAGCGGCGCAGCTCGCCGTCGGTCACGGCGCGCAGTCCGATGGCTTCCTGGCGCGCGACGAGCCGCGCGATCTCGCGATCTTCGACGGCCGCGAGCGCGGCGGCGTCGATGGCGCCACGCGCGAACTGCGCGCGCGCCTCCTTCAGCGCCGCCGGCCGCAGCAGGCTGCCGACGTGATCGGCGCGAAACGGTGGTCCCTGCCCCGCCGCCATCGCGGCGCCCCTCAACGGCCGTCCCAGATCGCAGCCGGCACGAGCACCTCGCCGCGCATGATCAGTCGCGCCGTGCGCAGCAGCCCGGCCTTCAGCACCGCGGGCTGCTCGGGCGTGCCACCGACTTCGAGCGTGACGGAAAACTCGCCCGTCGGATGCTCCACGGACATGTGCTTGATCGGCCCGTCCGGCACCGTGGCGATACCGGCCGTGACCGAGCCCGGCAGGATGCAGGCCGTGGCCACCGACACCGCACCCAGCACGCCGATGGCGGCGTGCGTGTCGTGCGGGATCAACGTACGCGTGCAGACGTGCCCGCCCGCGCGCGCCGGCGCGATCACGCTCATCTTCGGCACGACTTTGGTTTTCACGTCGCCGAGATTCATGCGGGGCCCGATCTGGAGTCGGATCGACTCGACCTTGGCTTTGAACTCCTTGTTCGCATCGAGCTCCTTCGGCGACTCGTAGCCGCTGATGCCGAGATCGCGCGCGCGCATGACGACCACGGGCATACCGTTGTCGATGCAGGTGATCTCGACGCCGTCGACGACGTCGCGCACGTTGCCGGTCGGCAGCAGACTGCCGGTCGCGGAGCCCGCGACGTCCAAGTAGTTGCAGACGATCGGCGCCGCCGTGCCCGGCACGCCGTCGATCTTGGCCGTGCCGTCGTAGTTCACGCGCTTGCCCGGCGTCTCGACGAGCAGCTCGCAGAGATTGTCGCTGTTTAACATCCGCACGCGCACGGGCGTGAGGCCGTCGCGCGCGGCGACGATGCCGGTCTCGATCGCAAACGGCGCAACACCGGCGAGGATGTTGCCGCAGTTCGGCGTAGTGTCGACGCGACCCTCGCCCACGACGACCTGGACGAACAGATAGTCGACGTCCGCATCGGCCGACGTCGAGCGGCTCACGACCGCGACCTTGCTCGTGAGCGGATGCGCGCCGCCGGCGCCGTCGATCTGGCGCGCGTCGCTGCCCATGGCGGCCACGATCACGCGGTCGCGCAACGCCTCGTCGGCCGGCAGGTCCTCTTTGCGGAAGTACAGGCCCTTCGAGCTGCCGCCGCGCATCAGGAAACATCGGATCGGTGTCTGCATGCGCGTATGGTACGGCGGCCGCGCGCGCCGCTGCTACACTTCGCCGCATGCGCTCCATCGGGAATACCGGCCTTCGCGTGCAGCCTCTCGGTCTTGGCGGTATGCCGCTGTCGATCCAGGGCCGGCCCGACGAGCACACAGGCCGCGCCGTGATCGAAGCGTTCGTGGCGGGCGGCGGCAACTTCATCGATACCGCGATCAGCTATTGCCTCGACAATACCGAACTCGGCCACAACGAGCGGTTGATCGCCACGACCCTGAAGGCGCTCGGCCGCAGCGACGTGATCGTCGCAACCAAAGGCGGACTCACGCGCCCGAGCGGCCAGTGGGACGTCGACTGCACGCCGGCGTGGCTGCGCCGCTGCTGCGAGCAGAGCGCGCGCGACCTGGGCGCACCGATCCCGCTGTACTACCTGCACGCCGTCGACCCGAACGTGCCGTTCGCGGAGTCGCTCGGCGAGCTCGTGAAGCTGCGCGACGAAGGCAAGATCGCCGCGATCGGATTGTCGAACGTCACGGCGCGCCACGTCGACGAAGCTCTGACGCTGACGCCGATCGCGGCCGTGCAGAATCGCTGCAACCTGCTCGAGAGGCGCGACGTCGATAACGGTCTCGTCGCGCGCTGCGGTGAGCTCGGCATCGCCTACATTCCGTATTCGCCGGTCGGCGGCCATTGGGGTCACCGCCAACTCGCGGCGAGCGCCGGGCTCGCACGGGTGGCGGCGAAACACGGCAAGTCCCCGCACGCGATCGCGATCGCGTGGCTGCTCGCGCTAGGGCCGCACGTGCTGCCGATCCCGGGCGCGAGCAGAGTAGCGAGCATCGAGAACAGCCTGACGGCGGTCGAGATCGTGCTCGACGCCGACGACCTCGCAGTACTCGACCGCGTGAGTGGCAACCGCGGCTGAACCCGCCTCAGCGCAGATCGACGCCAGCGCGAGCAAGCCCGTCGACGACGTCAGCCTCGACCTCAGCACCGAGGCGGCCACGCGTTAGCAACTCGCGGCCGTTCGCCGCGAAATTCGGCCGTAACTCGAGCAGTCGCTCCGCCGCGCGCCGCGCGACGTCGTCGCGCCCCGTGCGGGCGGCGACGGCGGCCAGAATAGCCTGGCTCAGCGGCCACTCAGGCGTCGCCATTCGCTCCGCCCAATGGAATTCGGCCTCGTCGTCGTTCAGACGCAGCGAGTTCACGACGTAGCCGAGAAAAAAGAACGGCGGTGCTCGCGGAGACTCGGCCATGCCCTTCTCGATCAATGCGAATCCGCTCGCCGCGTCGCCCATCTTCACGAAGTTGATGCCGATCGCGGCCCGCACGTCGGCTGACGGATTCAGCACGAGCGCACGCGCGAGCGACTCTTCAGCCCCTACTGGATCGTCGCGCAGCAGGCCGATGAAGCCGAGCTCTTGATGGGCGAACGCGTTGTCGTGGTCGATGTCGAGCGCTTTGCGGACAGCTTCGAGCGCACGATCGAGCGCCGGAGCGTCGTCCTGCCGCGCGTTGAAGTCATGCAGATACTCCATGCGATACAGCGCGGCGAGCCGCGCCCAGCCCATCGCAGACGTCGGCTCCATCGCCACGACGTGCTCGAAACACGCTGTCGCGCGGGCATGGGCGCTCTCAGACATCGTCTGCACCGCGAACAGAAACCGCAGCATGCAGTGATAGCCGTCGGCGTTCTGCGCAGCCCCTCCTTCGACCTGCGCAACTTCGGCGCCGAACAAGGGCCCGTACGGCTCGCCCACGGTCGTCGCCACTGTGCCAGCCAGCGTTTCGAGGATGCTCCAGACGTTCGCGATGTCGAAGGGCTCCTCGTAGCGGGTCGTCCAGACCTGTTCGCCGGTGCGCGCGTCGACTAGCCGTGGCTCGACGCGAATCGTCTGCTCGGAGCTGCTCAGGGAGCCCGTAAGCAGGTAGTCGATCATCGAGCCGTCGACGGGCTCGACACTCGGCTCGCGACCGTCGAAGTAGCCGCTGGACCCCGCGAACACCGTAAGATCAGGGTAGCGTGCAAGCCGCATCATGAGCTCTTCAGTCATACCGAAAGCCAGCGACAACGACTGCTGATCCCCCGTGTTGCGGAACGGCTGAACGAAGATCCGCGGCCCGGAACGACGCTGGGCGACCTTGGGGGCAGACGCAGGTGCGCGGTCGCTGCCGCCAACGGCCGAGCTCGTCCCGACATACGCCCTGTCGAGCAGCAGCGCCGCTACCAACGCAATCACCATAAAAGCGAGCGCTCCGAATGCGGGCCACGAGCGGCTGCGCGGCCGCGGCGCTACGCCCGGCGGCGATGGTGTTGCGTAGCCGAACGCCGGAACGTAACTACCACGCTGCAGCTCGATGCGCAGCGGGTCCACCGCCCCCGCCATGGCGTAGTGCTCGAGCAGCCGCGAGCGCAGTCTGCCCGCTTCCACGCGCACCAGCGGGTCCGAAGCCGCATCGAAATCCGCGGCTTTGCCGAACACGGCGACGGCGATCGTGTAACCACTGATCCCGCTCGCCCGGCCAGCGAGCGTCTCCTCCGTGATGTAACGCAGAACCGCCCGCGCGCGCCGAGCCCGCGCGAACGCGGGGCTCGAGAGAACGCACTCCAGCTCGACGCGAACTTCTTCGACGGACGGTGAATCGCTCATCCGGGATATGTCGCCACGGGTCGGCCCGTGCGACGTGCAGAATACCTCATTGGCACGGCACACGAAGCCGATCGAGTACTGAAGCACGTACACGCGCGCAGAGTTCGCTTACCTACGCGAGACCCGTTGGCGCAGCGGCTTGATCTCGCTACGCGCTATTCGACTGCCGGTGCAGCGTCAGCGTCTCGACGACGAGCCACACCATGACGGCCGAGCCCGCGAGGCCGATGCCAGCGACGGCGAGGCTCGCGGCCGCGAGGCCGGCGGCGTCGACGACCGTGCTCGTGAGCATGGGCGCAACGCTGATGCCGATGTCGCCGATCAGGCGCCACAGACCTAAGAACTGGCCCGGCCGTCCGCTGGCCCGCGCGAGATCCGCGCCCATGATCATGACGACGCCGGTGCCGATACCGTTCGCGAAGCCGAGCAGCGTCGCGACGGCCAGCAGCGAGTAGAAACCGGAAGCGAGCGGCAGCAACGCGAGCCCGATCGCGTACAGCAGCATGCTCGGCACCGCGCTCCACTTGCGGCCCCAGCGGTCCGCCAGCACGCCCGACGGATAGAACAGCGCAATGTCGACGACGGTGGACAGCGAATAGACGGCGCCGATCGTCGTGATGCCGAGGCCGACTTGCTGGCCGAACAAGGGCACGAGCAGCTGGCGCGCCGCGCGCATCAGCTGCAACACGAGCGCGCTGCCGCCGGCCGTCGCGAGCACGCCGCGTTGCTCGACGAGCACCGCCAGAGTGCCGCCGAGGCTCGAGTCGCGGTGATCGTGCTCCACGACGACCTCGCGCGCGAACGCCAGCACCATCGCCGCCGCGAGCACGGCGCTGGCGGCGCCGGCCGCAAATGCGATCGGGAAACCGGCCGCGCCGGCCAACAGGCCGCCGGCCACTGGGCCGATCAACGCACCGCCACGTTGCAGTCCCGCCATCGCCGCGATCGCGCGGCCGAGCTCGTTCGTGCTGCAGATGTCCGCGAGATACGACTGTCTGCCGAGCATCCACGCCGCATGGCCGGTGCCGAGCGCGACGGCCGCGACGCCGAGCAGCCACGGATTGTCGGACAACGCGAGCAGCACGAGGCTCACGAGAATCAGGCTCAAGCCCCCGAGCAGCACGGGCTTGTCGCCGAAACGCGCGACGAGCATGCCTGCCGGCACGTCGAACAGCAGCACACCGACGCCGCGCAAGCCAATGATCATCGCGGCGAACGCCGCGCTCGCGCCGGAATCGATGACGTACAACGGCAGCAGGATTGTGAGCGCTTCCTGGCTCACGGCCATCAGCAGCGACGGCACATACACCGGCAGCAGCAGTCGGTCGTAGGGCGAAGGTAGCCGTAGCGAGGTCAAATGTGGCCTTCGTGTGCGGATCGCGGCGCGCGTGTCCGCGCTCGCCGATCCTTAGCGCTCGTCATGCACGTGATTCTAGCAAGCGGTTGAAAAAGTTCGCTGGTGTGGGATGCTGGCGCCATGCCGACGAGCGACCAACCCACGCCCGTGTTGCCAACCGACGAACCCATCGGCACGCAGCCCGAGGCCGCGAACACGGATACGGCGGGCCCGATCGAAGCGTCTGCCGTCGCCCTCGAGACGGGCGACAGCCTGAGCCCGGCCGTGCGCCGCCTCGTGCGGCAGTACGACCTCGACATCACCGGCATCCACGGCACCGGGCCCGAGGGCCGCATCCGCGTCGGCGACGTGATCGGCATGCTCGGCCCACGCGCGGAACAGGCCGTCCACGGGCCCGTGCCCCCGCGCCCCGCGCCGATTGAAGTCGCGACCGACGCAGAGGACGTCGACACACAGCAGGACGAGCCCGCCACGACCGCTCCGGTAACGACCGCAGCGTCCGGCACCACGCCGGCCGCCGTGATGACGACCCTATTCGAATGCGACCTCGGCCGTGTGCTGGCGAATCGCAAACGCTTGCTCGCGGAGAATATCGAGCTGCTGCTGACGAGCTATTTTCTGGCCGCATACGTCGAAGCGCTCGGTGCGGTGCCGGAGCTCGCGCTCGGCGCCGTGCCTTGCATCGGCATCGAGCTCACGACCGCCGACGGTGACTCGCGACTGCTGATTTTCGATTCGGCCGGTACCACCGCCGAGCCGCTCGCCGGACGCGCGCGCGCGATCGACGCGGCGCTGCGCCCCAGCGTCGACACGGATCTCGCGAGCACGAACCTGCTCGTTCACCACTACGGCGCCAGCGGCAGCCTGATTGCGACGCCGACGCCGCTCGGCGCGGGTCACGTCGCGAGCTTAGGGATAGGCCGCGTGCGGCGGGAAATTGTCTTGCGCAACGTCGACGGTGACGAGACGCCGCGTGCGACCACACGCTGCCACGTGAGCCTGTCGTTCCTACCCGACCAGGTGACGCTGACGCGTGCGAATCAGTTCCTCGCGCACACGGTGCGCCTGCTCGAACAGTGGCCTGAGTGACCAGGCGCCGGGCTCTGCGACCTCCCGTCGATTGCAGACTCTCGACAGTGGCGCGCCGCCTCGTACGACGCGTCAGCGCACTCGCGATCACGCTCGTGTTGACCGGCTGCGCCGGCACGGCGATCACATCCAAACCCGGCGCGTTCGAAGCGGAGCGCGCGCGCGTCGCATTCAGAAGCCGCGAGATTCCCGTCGCGTACGTCAAACCGATAGAGCCGCGCCATCCCGGCTACTTCATCGTGTTCGCAACGGGAGATGGCGGCTGGCATGGGCCGAGCGCCGCCCTGTTCTCGCACTTGGCCGAGCAGGGCTATCTGCTGGCCGGCTTGAGCTCGCCCGAAGTGTTGAACCGGGCGCAGAAGCCGCGGCGGCGTTTCAGCCCCACGCAGGCGACGGCCAACCTCGCGAACCTGTTCGCACGGATCCGGCACGACCTCGGCGTCGACACGACGGCGTCGATGATCGTCGTGGGGTTCTCGCGCGGCGCGAGCATCGTGGCCTACACGGCCATGAACCCGCGGCTGCGCGTCGGCCTCGGCGGGAACCGTGGCCATCGCGCTGACGCGCGAGGACGAGTACGTGCGGGCGCCGACCGGCCGGCGGCGCCGCGACCTGCAGATCAACGACCAGGGCCAGCTTCAGATCTACCCGTCGCTGGCCGCGGTCAGCGGCACGCGGCTCGCGGTCATCCAATCTACGAACGATCACTACGTGCGCGCAGCCGAATCGCGGGAGCTGCTCGGCCCCGACACGCCGGAGCGCCGCCTGTACGCGGTCGAAGCGCGCAATCACCTGTTCGGCGGTGGACGCGACCTGCTGATGCGCGCTCTCGACGACGCGCTGGGCTGGATCGAGACCAAGGCGCAGCCCGAAGCGGCTGCGCCCTAGGGGACGTCTGCGCAGGATTGCCGCCCACTCGCGGCTCTCGTGCTCGTCTGGCGGAAGCCGCAGATGCCGCGCGTCCGCTGGCTCGTTCGTGATGCGCCGACAGCCAAGAACTGCCCGGGCGACCTCGTGATCTGGAAGCTCCTTACGCAGACGCTTGGGTACGCACTCGTCAAGCAACACGCGCATGGGCGAGTGCCAGGTCTCCGGCCTGCTGTAGAGCGGCTATCGCCATATCGCGGGACACGCTCGGAAAGTCCGCAAGGAATTCATCCAGTGGCTGCCCAGCCTCGATGTAGTCCAGCAGCGTCTGGAATGGTACGCGCGTACCCACGAAGCACGGGGTGCCTCTCATTATGTCCGGAACGCTGAGAATCGCGGGCTTCATGGGATCAACGATAGCTCGCCCTAAACCTCTGCGCAAACCGAGACTCTTCTCGGCTCATGCACCCTATCTGAGGACGGCGGCGATCGCGTCGGCCACGGTGTCGACGTTGCCGTGGTTGATGCCGGCGATGTTCACGCGGCTCGACTCCACCATATAGATGTGGAACTGCTCGCGCAGCCGTATGACCTGCTCCTTCGTGATGCCGAGGAACGAGAACATGCCGCGTTCCTTGGCAATGAACGAGAAGTCGATCGGCGTCTTGCGTGCGGCGAGCTTGTCGACGAGCAGCTTGCGCAAGCCGTTCAGCCGGCCGCGCATCTCCTCGAGCTCCTTGACCCACTGCGCGCGCAGCGCCGGGTCGTGCAGGATGTGGCTCACGATCGCGGCGCCGTGATCCGGCGGCATCGAGTAGATGCCGCGCGCCACGTTCGACGCGTTCGCAAGCACGAGCTTCGAGGCTTCCGCGTTCGCGGACACGAAGCTCGCGGCGCCCACGCGCTCGCGATAGAGGCCCAAGTTCTTCGAGCACGACGATACGACGACGACTTCCGGCAGCCGCGACGCCATCAGGCGCGCGCCGAACGCGTCCTCGTCGAGGCCCTCGGAGAGACCCTGATACGCGAGGTCGATGAACGGCACGAGGCCGCGCCGCTCGCAGAGCTGCGTCAGCGCTTCCCATTGCTCGTGCGAGAGGTCGGCGCCACACGGGTTGTGGCAGCAGCCGTGAATCAGCACGAGCTCGCCGGCCTTCGCCTTGTCGAGCTTGCCCACCATCGCGTCGAAGTCAACGCAATGGCGCGCGTAGTCGTAGTACGGGTACGTGTCGAGCTCGAGGCCCGACATTTTCAGCAACGGAATGTGGTTTGGCCACGACGGATCGCTGACGTACACGCGCGCGTTCACCTTGCTGCGCGCGAGCAAATGTCCGGCGACGCTTAAGCCCCCACTACCGCCCGGCGTTTGCACGGTCGCCACGCGACCGCCTTTGAGCGCCGGATGATCCTTGCCGTACAGCAGCTCGGCAACGCCCAAGTTGAAGCCCGCGTTGCCCGCGATCGCCACGTAGGTCTTGCTGTCCTGCGCGTCGATGATCGCCTGCTCCGCGCGTTTGACGCTCGCGAGCACGGGCGTGCGGCCCTGCTCGTCCTGGTAGACGCCCACGGAGAGATCGATCTTGCCGGGATGCGGGTCCGCGCGGAACAGGGTCATGATCCCTAGGATCGCGTCCGGCGGCATCGGCTTCAGTGTTTCGAACACGACGAGTCCTCGAGGAATGCGCGGGGTGCCCCCGCGAGCGGGCGGTATAGTATGTAGATCGCCACGGCACAACAATAGGCGCGCGCACGGGCGCAGTAGATAGATTTCGTGAAAGTCATCCTCGAAAGACGGTGACGGCGGGCCCGAAGTGCTGAAGCCGGGCACGGCCGCCGACCCGACGCTAACGGCCGGCCGCCTCCTGATCCGCGTCCATGCTACGAGCGTGAACCGGCCGGATGTCGTGCAGCGCCAGGGCAATTACCCGCCGCCGCCCGGCGAATCGCCGATCCTGGGGCTCGAGGCCGCAGGCACGGTCGAAGCCGTCGGGCCGGGCGTCACGGGCTTTGCACCGGGCGAGCGCGTGTTCGCGCTGCTCGGCGGCGGCGGTTATGCCGAGCTCGCGGTCGCGCACGCCGGCCACGTCATGCGGATTCCGCCGAACCTGAGCTTCGAGCAGGCCGCGTGCATCTGCGAAACGTACCTGACCGCGTACATGAACCTGTTCCTGTACGCGCACCTCACCGACGGCGAGACCGTTCTGCTGCACGGCGGTGGCGGCGGCGTGACGACCGCCGCGATGCAGCTCGTGAAAGCGCTGCGGCCACGAGCACGCATGGTGGTGACCGCGTCTACGGCCAAGATCGAACGCGTCAAAGCCTTAGGTGCGGACTTCGTGATCGACTACAAAGCCGAGGACTTCGCCGAAGCCGTGCTGAGGTACACGGAGAAGCGCGGCGTCGACGTGATCCTCGATCACCTGGGTGCCTCGTACCTCGCGCAGAACGTCAAAGCGCTGGCCACCGGCGGCCGGCTCGCGCTGATCGGCGTCATGGGCGGCCGCAAAGCCGAGCTCGATCTCGGCCGCGTGCTGACGCAGCGGCTCGCGATCCTGGGCTCGACGCTGCGGCCGCGACCGGTCGAGGAGAAAGCCGCGATCATCCGCCAGTTCGAGAGGGAAGCCCTGCCGCACTTCGCGTCCGGCCGCATCGTGCCGCTGATCCATCGCGTGTACAGCCTGGAACAGGCCGCCGAGGCGCATCGCGCGATGGAAGCCAGCGAGCACTTCGGCAAGCTCGTGCTGCGCATCACCCAAGAGCTAGCCCCATGACGATCCTGCGCAGCCTGCTGTTCGTACCCGGCAACAAAGCCAACATGCTCGACAAGGCGCTGGCCTTGGCGCCCGACGCGTTCGTGCCGGACATGGAGGACTCCGTGCCGGCGGCCGAGAAGGCGAACGCACGCGACACGGTCCGCTCCTTCCTGCCGAAGCTCGCGGCGCGCGGCCGGCTCGTGATCCCGCGCGTGAACGCGCTCGACACCGAATGGTTCGACGCCGACGTGGCGGCCGTCGTCGGCGGCGACATCTTCGGCATCTCGATCGGCAAGGTGCGCACAGCGGCCGACATCAGCGTGATCTCGCAAGCGCTCGCGAAGCACGAGCAGCGCGCGGGCTTAGCTGTAGGGCATCTGAAACTCTTGCCGTGGATCGAGACGGCCGAGGCCATCGTGAACTGCAACGCGATCTGTCGCGCAAGCGAACGGATCGTGGCCGTGGCGTTCGGCGGCGAGGACTTCACGAACGATATGGGCATAGAACGCCTCGCGGACGAGTCGCAGGTTGCCTATGCGCGGCAGACATTGTGCGTGACGGCGCGCGCAGCGCACGTGCTCGCACTCGACACGCCCTACTTCAAGCTGCGCGACCTGGACGGCCTGCGCTCGAACTCGGCGCACGCGAAGAGCATCGGCTTCAAGGGCAAGTTCGCGATCCACCCCGAGCAGCTCGACGCGTTGAACGAATGCTTCTCGCCGTCGGCCGCCGAGATCGCGCACGCGGAGCGCGTCGTCGCCGCGTTCGACGAGGCGGAACGGCGCGGCCGCGGCTCGACGTCGCTCGACGGCTGGGTCATCGACGTGCCCGTCGTCAAGCGCGCGCGCGCGTTGCTCGAGCTCGCGCGGCGCATCCGCGAAGACCGCGACCGCTGACAACCACGCCCTCGATGCGCTCGGGCCTCCCCATCGACACGGCTCTCCCGCCGCTGGCCGCGGCGCTCGCGGCGCAGCGCAACGCCGTGCTCGTGGCGCCGCCGGGCGCCGGCAAGAGCACGGTCGTGCCGCTCGCGCTGCTCGAGCAGGCGTGGGCGAAGGGCAAACGGATCGTGATGCTCGAGCCGCGCCGGCTCGCGGCGCGCGCGGTCGCGACGCGCATGGCCACGACGCTGCGCGAGAGCCCCGGCGAGACCGTCGGCTACCGCATGCGGCTCGAGACCCGCGTGGGCCCGCGCACTCGGCTCGAAGTCGTGACCGAAGGCGTGTTCACGCGCATGTTGCACTCGGACCCGGCGCTGACCGGGATCGCGGCCGTGCTGTTCGACGAGTATCACGAGCGCAGCCTGCACGCGGATGCCGGCCTCGCGCTCGCACTCGACGCGCAGCAGCACGTGGCGCCGGAGCTGCGGCTGCTGGCGATGTCGGCCACGCTCGACGGCGCCGCGCGTCGCCGCGCCTGCTCGGCGGCGCGCCCGTGATCGAATCGGAAGGCCGCATGTTCCCGGTCGAGGTTCGCTACCTCGGCACAGGGCTGCCAGCCCTGCCGGCCTACGGCACCGAGCCGATCGACGCCGCGGTCTCGCGCGCCGTGCAGCGTGCGTTGCGTGAAGCGGAAGGCGACGCGCTCGTGTTCCTGCCCGGCGCCGGCGAGATCCGGCGCACGCAAGCGCGGCTCGCCGAAGCCGTGCTCGGCGCCGATGTCGACGTGCTGCCGCTGTACGGCGAGCTCGCGTTCGGCGAGCAGGACGCGGCGATCGCGCCCGCAAGCGCCCGGACGCCGCAAGGTCGTGCTCGCCACGAACATCGCGGAGACGAGCCTCACGATCGACGGTGTGAAGATCGTCGTCGACGCCGGCCTCGAGCGCCGCAACGCGTTCGATCCCGCGAGCGGCATGAGCCGCCTCGAAACGCAGCGGATCTCGCGCGCCTCGGCCGAGCAACGCGCCGGTCGCGCGGGCCGCACGTCGCCCGGCGTGTGCTATCGCCTCTGGGGCGAAGGCGGCGAGCGCAGTCTCGCGCCGTTCGCGCCGCCGGAGATCGCGACCGCGGATCTCGCGCCGCTCGCGCTCGATCTCGCGGTGTGGGGCACACCGGCGACGCAGCTCCGCTGGCTCGATCCGCCGCCGGCTGCCACGCTTGCGAGCGCACGCGATCTGCTCGTGCGGCTCGGCGCGCTCGACGCCGCGGGTCGCGCAACGCGGCACGGCCTCGCCATGCACGAGCTCGCGGCGCACCCGCGGCTCGCGCATATGCTGCTCGCGGCACGTGAGCACGGCGCGGGAGCCGCGGCGGCCGAGCTCGCGGCCCTGCTGTCCGAGCGCGACGTGCTGCGCGGCGGCACGCTGGGGCCCGGCGGCAATCGCGAGCGCGACACCGACATCCGCACTCGGCTCGACGCGCTGCGGCGCGGTTCCGGACGCGGACCCCTGGAGCGCGTGCGACGCGCCGAGCAGAGCTTCCGCCGCGAGCTCAGCGTGCCGGCGAGTGCCAGAGCCATCGACTCGCCGCTTGCGACCGGCGTGCTGCTCGCGTTCGCGTATCCAGACCGTATCGGCAAACGCCGGCCCGGCGACGCGCCGCGTTACACGCTCGCGAACGGCCGCGGCGCGTCGTTCGGGAACCCCGAGTCGATCGCGCGCGAGGAATTCATCGTGGCTCTCGAGCTCGACGACCGCGACCGCGACGCCAAGATCCTGCTCGCCGCTCCGCTCGCGCGCGCCGACCTGCTCGACCGAGTTCGACGCGCAGCTCGTGCGGCGCGACGAAGTCACGTGGGACGCGCGCACGGAGGCCGTCGTCGCGCGCCGCACGCTGCGGCTCGACGAGCTCGTCGTCGACGACAAGCCGCTGCCGGAGATTCCTCCCGAGGCCGCTGCTGCCGCGTTCGCCGAAGGCCTGCGCTCGCTCGGCGCCGCCGCCCTGCCGTGGGACGACGACAGCCGCGACTTCGCGGCGCGCGGCGAGTTCGTGCGTGCGCTCGAAGCGCAGCGATCTCGCCGACTGGCCCGACTTCTCCGAGGCGGCGCTGCTCGCGGACTTGAGTTGGCTCGACGCCGTTCCTGGCCGGCCTCACGCGGCGCTCGCACCTCTCGCGCGTCCCGCTGACGGACGCGTTGCGCTGCGCGATTGAGCCACGCGCAGCAACGCAGGCTCGACGAGCTCGCGCCGACGCACATCGCGTTACCGACCGGTACGCGCGCGAAGATCGACTACCGCGACGACAACGCGCCGTGCGCGTCGATGCGCATGCAGGAGGTGTTCGGCCTCGCGAGCACGCCGAAGATCGGCGGCGGCGCGGTGCCCGTCACGTTCAAGCTGCTGTCGCCCGCGCACCGGCCGCTGCAGGTCACGCGCGACCTCGCGAGCTTCTGGAAGAACGCGTACGTCGAGGTGCGCAAGGACATGCGCGGCCGCTATCCGCGGCACTACTGGCCCGAGAATCCGCTCGAAGCGGAGCCGACGAAGCGCGCCAAGCCGCGCCCAAGACGCGACTAACGCGCGTCGTTCAGCGTGATCGGCACTTCGAGGCGCGCACCCGCGCGACGCACGGTCAGCGTGATGCGATCGCCGAACTCGTGCGTGTCGAGCACGTCGACCAGCGCCCCGAAATCCTTGACCGGCTTGCCGTCGACGGCTTCGATCACGTCGCCGATCGACGCACGACCGGCGCGCGTGACTTCCGTCGCGCGCAACCCGGCCTGCGCGGCCGGCGAGCCCGGCGAGACGCCGAGCACGAGCACGCCTTTCGCGTCGTCGTTCAAGAGCTGCCGGCTCACGTCGTCGTTGGCCGAGATGCCGAGCGTGGGCCGCACGTAGCGGCCGAAGCCGATCAGCCGCGGCACGACGCGGTTGATCGTGTCGACCGGCACGGCGAAGCCGATGCCGGCGTACGCCCCCGACGGGCTGTAGATCATGGTGTTGATGCCGACGAGCCGCCCCGCGCTGTCGATCAGCGGGCCGCCGGAGTTGCCGGGGTTGATCGCGGCGTCGGTCTGAATCACGTTCTCGATCGTGCCGCCCTGCTCGTTGTCGACCGAGCGGTTCAACGCGGACACGATGCCGGTGGTCAGCGTGTGGTCGAGGCCGAACGGGTTGCCGATCGCGAGCACGTTCTGGCCGACGCGCAGCTCGCCGCTGCTGCCGAGCGCGATGGGCTTCGGCAAATCCTTCGGCACGTCGATCTTCAGCACCGCGAGATCGTGCTCGGGGCTCGCCCCGACGAGCTGCGCCTGAAAGCTGCGCTGATCGCCGAGCGTGACGAGCGCTTCCTGCGCGCCCCGGATCACGTGGAAGTTCGTGACGATGTGGCCCTGCTCGTCCCACACGAAGCCGGAGCCCGTGCCCTGCGGCACGCGCATGACGTTGCGGCTGAAGAAGTCGCGCACGTGCTGCACCGTCGTGATGTACACGACCGACGGGCTCACGCTCTCGAACACGCCGATCGTGTTGCGCTCTTCGGCGGACAGCGGGCCGCGCGGCGTCACGGCGCGCGGCGCCCCTTTGCCGGACGATTCGGCCGCCTGCGGCTGAGCGACGGCGGCCTGCGCGACCAGCACGAGGGTCGCCAGTGCGACGACGGCGCGCGAGGCCATCCTCAGGCCGTGTTGACCTGCAGCGGCTTGTGCGACTGCGGCCGCTTCGCGAGCGCGTTCACGATGTGATCGCGCATGACGGGCACGCGGTTGAAGTAGTGGCCGCCGAGCGCGTCGGAGATCGCGCACAGCAACGCGGACGCGCCGGCGCCCATGACGGGCTCGCCGATACCCTTCGTGCCGAGCGGGCTCTGCGGATCGGGCTTGTCGACGGCGTCCGTCGTGAACGTGCGCGCCACGTCGAGGTAGCTCGCCGGCTTCGCCTGATAGAGGCCGACGCTTTGCGGCAGACCGTTCTGCGGATCGTAGATGTGCCGCTCGAGCGTCGCTAAGCCGAAGCCCATGACCGCGCCGCCCTTGATCTGCGTCGCGAGACTCTGCGGATGGATCACGGTGCCGCAGTCGGCCACCGCCACGTAGTCGACGATGTCGAACGCGCCGGTCTCCGTGTCGAGCGAGATCTCGACGAAGCCCGCAACGAACGCCGCCGGCTGCGCCGTGAGCGGCATGTTGTCCTTCGCGATGCCGACCAGGCCCGTGCCGGCGAAGCCCTTCGCCGCACCCGACGTCATCGGATTCACGTCGGCCGGAGCCTCGTGCCCGTCGAACTTGCCGCCGAGCTCGATCGCGCGCTTCGCGGCCTGCGCATACGTCAGGCTCTTGCTCGGATCGCCCTTGCGGAACACTTTCTCGTCGGCGATATCGTAGTCGTCGGCTTTACCGCCGAGATCCATGGCCGCGATCTCTTTGAGCTTGCCGACCGCGTCCATCGCGGCCGCGTAGCTCGAGCGCGACATCGTGAACGACGTGTTGCTGCCGAACTGGCCGATGTTCCACGGCAAGCCCTTGCGCGTGTCGCCACGCTCGACGATGCAGTTCTCCCAGTTCGCCTTCAGCGCTTCGGCCGCGACGCGCTGCGTGCCCGAGTGCGAGTACGTGCCGAGATTGCCGACGCCGGTGTGCAGGTGGATCTTGCCGTCGGGCGTGATGCGCACGAGGCCGTCGAAGCCCGCGAAGCCCGCCGGGTGGAACGCCTGGCCGACGCCGATGCCCGTGATCTTGGTGCCGTTCTTCTGGCCGCTGCGCGTTTTGCGTTCGTTGTAGTTGAACGCTGCCGCACCCTTGGCGATCGCGTCCTGCATGTAGCAGCTCGTGACCGGCCCCTGTTGCGCGCCGAGCTTCGCGTCCATCTTCGGGCCGTTGATCTTGCGGATCTCGAGCCGATCGATGCCGAGCTGCTTGGCCGCCTTGTCGATCAGCGGCTCGACGGCAGCCACCGTCTGGTTGTGACCGGGGCCACGCTGCGCGATGCGCGGGATCGTGTTCGTCATGACGCACATGCCGCGGAAGCGCATCGCCGGCGGCTGATAGAGCATCGATACCGTGTCACCGGCCGACGGCCAATCCGGGAAGCCGGTGGTCGGGCCGTTCTCCTGCACGATGTACAGATCGGCAGCCGTGACGCGGCCGGTCTTGTCGAAGCCGAGCTTGATGCGGCCCTGGAACCCCGTGCGCGCATTGCCGATGAAGTACTCCTCGGCACGGCTGATGCGCATCATCACGGGCTTGCCGATCTTCTTCGCCATGTAGGCCGGGATCGCCATCTGCGGATACGCCGAGCCTTTCGAGCCGAAGCCGCCGCCGCAGGTCTCGGCGACGTACACGAGATCGTCGGGCTTGATGCCGATGTAGCCCGCGAGCGCCGGCACGATGAAGCTCTGGCTCTGCGTGGAGCCGTACACGAAGCACTTGCCGTTTTCCCAATACGCCATCGCGGAGCGCGGCTCCATCGAGTGGTGCGACATGGTGCCCGTCACGAACGTCTCGTCGATCACGAGCGCGGCTTTCTTGAAGCCCGCGTCGACGTCGCCGAACGACCACTCGAGCACGGGCTCGCCGGCCGGCAGCTGGCCCTCCGGGACGTTGGAAGTCCGCGGCCGTCCACTTGGCTTTCTTCAGCTTCGGCGGACCGATCAGGCGGTTGTCGATGACGTTGCCGTCCGTGCGCGCGTCGGGGCCGCCGGGGAACAGGCTCTGCAGCGGGTCCACCGTGAACGGCAGCTCCTCGAGGTCGAGCTTGATCTTGTCGATCGCGTCCTGGGCCGTGGTCTCGTCGACCGCGGCGACCGCGAGGATCGGTTGGCCGACGTACATCGGCTCGTTCGTGAGGATGGGCTCGCCCGGGGCCGGCTGCGCAGGCACATCGTCGGCCGTCAGGATGCCGAACACGCCCGGCATGGCGAGCGCTTCCTTGGCGTCGATGTTGCGGACTCGCGCGTGCGGCATGGGGCTCAGCATGAGCCGGCAGAACGCCATGCCCTCGGCGCGAAAGTCTTCGGCGTACTTCGCCTTGCCGGTGACTTTGCCGTGCACGTCGGGCGGCACGAAGTTCTTACCCAACAAGTTGTAAGCCATAGCGCAACTCCTTGATACTCTGCCCGAGCCAGACGGCCCGGAATTCGTGGACTTTATCGCCTCGGCGCATAACGTACAACAACCGGGCCTCGGCGCGAGAACGACACCCTGGCACCGGCGTGAGCCGGGCCGCACGGGGCCGCTTTCGGCCTGGCGACGGCGTATCTCGTTCGGGGGGACTTGCGATGAGCTCGAGGAAGGCGCGGAGCGCCCGCACAGGCGCGGGCAGCGCGCGGGGGTGGACACTAGCGGCGGCCATGCTCGCCGCCGCAACAGCGGCCGGGCAGACGACGCGCCCGGCACCGGCCTGGAAGGGCGACGCACTGGTCGCCCCGCCCACGAACGCGTGGCCCACGAACGGCGGCAATTGGTACAACCAACGTTACTCGCCCCTCGCGCAGATCGACCGCGGCAACGTCGCGAAGCTCAAAGGCGTGTGGCGCACGCGACTCGGCGGCTCGGGCGTCGGCACGAAGTACTCGGGCGAAGCGCAACCGATCGTCTACGACGGCGTGATCTACGTCGTCACGGGCGCCGACGACGTGTTCGCGATCGGCGTCGACAGCGGCGACGTACTCTGGAAGTACGAGGCCAAGCTCGACGACAAGAACGACGTCGTGTGCTGCGGCTGGACGAGCCGCGGCGTGGGGCTCGGCGACGGCAAGGTGTTCGTCGGCCAGCTCGACGGCAAGCTCGTGGCGCTCGAGCAGAAAACCGGCAAGGTCGTGTGGCAGGTTCAGGCCGAGCGCTGGCAGGAGGGCTACAGCATCACGGCCGCGCCGCTCTACTACGACGGCCTCGTGATCATCGGCGTGTCGGGCGCCGAATTCGGCATCCGCGGCCGCGTGAAAGCGTTCAACGCGAAGACCGGCGCACCGGCCTGGACCTTCTACACGGTGCCGGGCCCCGGCGAGCGCGGCCACGATACGTGGCCGCAGGACAACGACTCGTGGAAGAGCGGCGGCGGCTCGGTATGGCAGACGCCCGCGGTCGATCCCAAGCTCGGGCTCCTGTATTTCTCGACCGGCAACCCGGGCCCCGACTACAGCGGCGGCGTGCGCAAGGGCGACAACCTGTTCACGGCCTCGATCGTCGCGCTCGATGCCAAGACCGGCCAATACCGCTGGCACTTCCAGCAGGTGCATCACGACATCTGGGACTACGACGGCCCGAGCCCCGTGGTGCTATTCGACGTCGAGCTGAACGGGACGCTACGCAAAGGCATCGCGCAGCCGAGCAAGACGGGCTGGGTCTACATTCTCGATCGCACGAACGGCACGCCGCTGATCGGCATCGACGAGCGGCCGGTGCCGCAGGAGCCGCGGCAGGCGACCGCGCCCACGCAACCTATCCGCAGCGGCGATGCGTTCGTGCCGCAATCGATCGCGATCGCGCCCGAAGGCTTTACGCTCGTCAACGGCGGCAAGATCTTCACGCCGTTCTGGACCGAGCAGCAGGTGCCCATCAAACCTGCGTTCAGCGGCGGCGCGAACTGGCCGCCGAGCTCGTACGATCCCAAGACCGGCTACATCTACGTGTGCGCGCAGGACCGCATCGGCGTGTTCCACACCGAAGACGCCGCCCCCGAGCCCGTTTTGGGCAAGCGTTTCGTGGCGGGCGCGTTCGGCAGCTCGTCCGTGCCGCGCCTCGGCGTGTTCGCCGCGCTCGACATGCACACGAACACGCTCGTGTGGCAACAACAGTGGAGCGACGAGTGCTACAGCGGCTCGACGACGACGGCCGGCGGGCTCACGTTCGTCGGCCGCAACGACGGCCGGCTCACGGCGCTCGACTCGAGTAACGGTGCGAAGCTCTGGGAGTTCCAGACCGGCGCCGGCATGAACGCGCCGGTCACGGTGTTCGAGCGCGGCGGCAAGCAGTACGTCGTCGCGTACTCGGCCGGCAATCTGTTCGCCGCTTCGCCGAAAGGCGACAGCGTGTGGCTGTTCGCGCTCGACGGCGCGCTGGATCCGGCCCCGGCGCCCGGCGCGGCCATGTTGCTGACGCTGAGCACTGCTGCGCAGGGAGAGGCCGACCCGACCAAGGGCCGGCAGGTCTACGACACGGCGTGCGTGTTCTGTCACGGCGAGCAAGGCGAAGGCGGACATGGCGGCGGCAAGCCGCTCGCGAACGCGCGCGAGCCGGTGTTCGTCGTGCAGACCGTCAGCGAAGGCCGCAAGGAAATGCCCTCGTTTACCGGCGCGTTGACGCCCGAGCAGATCCGCGACGTCGCCGCGTACGTCGCCACCAAGCTGCCCCATTAGATATTAAGGAGTCAGGTTTTGCGTTGTTGCACAACTTCGGCGCTCGCGACCGGCGCGCTACTCGCCACTCTCGCATCGCTTTCATTTGCACAAACCGCGCGTGACCAGCCACACGTCGCGCCGCCGACGGTCGATTGGCCCACGAACGGCGGCGACTGGTACAACCGCCGTTACTCCCCGCTCACGCAGATCGACCGCAGCAACGTCGCGAAGCTCAAGGGTGTGTGGCGCGCGCGGCTCGGCGGCTCCGGCGTCGGCCCGCAGTACTCGGGCGAA
Source organism: uncultured Gammaproteobacteria bacterium (assembly GCA_963748045.1). Classification (GTDB taxonomy): domain Bacteria; phylum Pseudomonadota; class Gammaproteobacteria; order Steroidobacterales; family Rariloculaceae; genus FEN-1219. The sequence goes on along the minus strand of CAVVIC010000004.1, from coordinate 267,509 downwards.
GCGCAGCCGCTCGTCGTCGACGGCGTCGTCTACATCTCGACGGGCGCGAACGACGTGTTCGCGATCAGCGTCGACACGGGCACCACGCTGTGGGACTACCACGCGAATCTCGACCCGGACAACAAATCGGTGTGCTGTAGCTGGACGAACCGCGGCGTCGCGGCTGGCGGCGGCAAGATCTTCGTCGGCCAGCTCGACGGCAAGCTCGTCGCGCTCGATGCCAAGAGTGGCAAAATCGCGTGGTCGATCCTGGCCGAAAAACCGCAGGACGGATTCACGATCACGGCCGCGCCGCTGTACTACAACGGCCTCGTGATCGTCGGCTTCGCCGGCGCCGAGCTCGGGGTACGCGGCCGCGTGCGCGCGTACGACGCGCGCGACGGCAAGCTCGTGTGGACGTTCTATACGATTCCGGGCCGCGGCGAGCCCGGCAACGAGACCTGGCCGCAGGACAACGAGATCTGGCAGCACGGCGGCGCGACCGTGTGGCAGACCCCGGCCGTCGATCCCGAGCTCGGCCTGATCTTCTTCTCGACCGGCAACCCCGGCCCCGACTTCAACGGCGCGATCCGCAAGGGCGACAACCTGTACACGTCGTCGATCATGGCGCTCGACGCGAAGACCGGCAAATACCGTTGGCACTTCCAGCAGGTCCATCACGACCTCTGGGACTACGACAGCGCGAGCCCCGTCGTGCTGTTCGACATCACGCTCGACGGCAAGCCACGCAAAGGCCATCGCGGAAGCCAGCAAGTCGGGTTGGGTGTACATCCTCGACCGCACCGACGGCAAACCGCTCGTCGGCATCGACGAGCGCGCCGTGCCGCAGGAGCCGCGCCAGGCGACGGCCGCCACGCAGCCGTATCCGCGCGGCGACGCGTTCGTGCCGCAGTCGGTCGACATCGCACCCGAGGGCTACACGCTCGTGAACGGCGGCAAGATCTTCACGCCGTACTGGACCGACTACATGGTCGCGAAGCCCGGCATCAGCGGCGGCGCGAACTGGCCGCCGAGTGCGCTCGATGCGGCAGCGGCCATTTGTTCGTCTGCGCGCGCGACAACGCGAGCACCTTTCGCGCGTGGGACATCGAGCCGACGCAGACCGCCGGCTGGCGAGCTCTACATCGGCGGCAACTTCGGCAGCAACCCGTTGCCGCCGCAGGGCACGTTCACCGCGCTCGACATGCACACGAACAAGATCGTGTGGCAACAGCACTGGGCCAACACCTGCAACAGCGGCGCGACCGCGACGGCCGGCGGCCTCGTGTTCGTCGGCCGCAACGACGGCCGGCTCACGGCGCTCGATTCGAGCAACGGCGAGCAAGCTGTGGGAGTTCCAGACCGGCGCCGGCATGAACTCGACCGTCAGCGTGTTCGGCCACAACGGCAAGCAGTACGTGGTCGGCATATTCGGCCGGCAGCGTGTTCGCGGGCTCGGTTAAAGGCGACAGCGTGTGGCTGTTCGCGCTCGACGGCACGCTCGACCCCGTCCCCGCCGGCAAGTGAAGACGTGCCTGGCCTTGCACAGTTGCACAAATCCGCACGCCGCCGAAGGGCCGAATCGATGAAGACCTGCGTTGTCGCACTGCTCGCTGCTCTTCGCACGCAACCGCTGCGACGGCGCAGACGATCGCGCGAGCGCCGGCGTTCCGCAACAGCGATCTCGTCGCGGCCCCCACCGACGGCTGGCCGACGAACGGCGGCAACTGGGCAACCAGCGCTACTCGCCGCTGAAGGCCATCGACCGCGGCAACGTCGCGAACCTGAAGGGCGTGTGGCGCACGCACCTGCGCGGCTCGGGACTCGGCGCCGCAGTATTCCGGCGAAGCGCAGCCGATCGTGTATCGCGGCGTGATCTACATCGCGACCGGCGCCAACGACGTGTTCGCCGTCGGCGTCGACAGCGGCGCGATCCTCTGGGAGTACCGCGCGAACCTCGACGCGACGAACACCGCCGTGTGCTGCGGCTGGACCAATCGCGGCGTGGCGCTCGGCGACGGCAAGGTGTTCGTCGGCCAGCTCGACGGCAAGCTCGTCGCGCTCGATCAGCGCACGCGGCAAGGTCGCGTGGTCCAGTCCAGGCCGAGCGCTGGCAGGAGGGTTACACGATCACCACCGCGCCGCTGTACTACGACGGCCTCGTGTTCACCGGCTTCGCGGGCGGCGAGACGGGCGTTCGCGGCCGCGTCAAGGCGTTCGACGCGCGCAACGGCAAGCTCGTGTGGACCTTCTACACGGTGCCCGGGCCCGGGCGAAGTCGGCCACGACACCTGGCCGCAGGACAACGAGATCTGGCAGGACGGCGGCGCGCCGGTATGGAACACGCCGGCCGTCGATCCCGAGCTCGGCCTCATCTACTTCGCCACGGGCAATCCCGGCCCCGACTACAACGGCTCCATCCGCCACGGCGACAACCTGTTCTCGACGTCCGTCGTGGCGGTCGACGCGAAGACCGGCAAATACCGCTGGCACTTCCAGCAGGTGCATCACGACATCTGGGACTACGACGCGGCCTCCCCCGTCACGCTGTTCGATCTGCACGATCGACGGAAGCCCACGCAAAGGCATCGCGCAAGCCAGCAAGACCGGCTGGGTGTACATCCTCGATCGCACGAACGGCAAACCGCTGGTCGGCATCGACGAACGACCTGTGCCGCAGGAGCCGCGCCAGGGCACCGCCGCGACGCAGCCGTATCCGCGCGGCGACGCGTTCATTCCGCAGTCGATCGACATCGCACCGGAAGGCGCCACGCTCGTGAACGGCGGCAAGATCTTCACGCCGTTCTGGACCACGCCGACGTTGATCAAGCCGGGTCCACCGGGCGGCGTGAACTGGCCGCCGAGCTCGTACGATCCGGCCAGCGGGTTTTTGTACGTGTGCGCTGCCGACCGGATCTGGTCGTACCTGTCGCAAGAGGTCACGGCCGAGCGGCCGCCCGAAGGCGCCGGCTATATCGCAGGTGGCATCGGCGGTTTCCACATGAACGCGCTCGGCGTGTTCGCCGCGCTCGACATGCACACGAACAAGCTCGTGTGGCAGCAGCACTGGCCGGCGCCGTGCTACAGCGGCTCGCTGGCCACCGGCGGCGGCCTCGTATTCGTCGGTCGCAACGACGGTCGTTTACAGGCGCTCGACTCGGCGACCGGCCTGCCGCTCTGGCAGTTCCAGACCGGCGCCGGCATGAACGCGCCGGCCAGCACGTTCGAGCAGGGCGGCAAGCAGTACGTCATCGCGTACTCGGCCGGCAACCTGTTCGCCGGCAGCGCCGCGCGGCGACAGCCTGTGGCTGTTCGCACTCGACGGCACGCTCGAGCCCGTGCCGCCGGGCGGCTCGTTGCTGACGTTCGCACCGGGTGCCGGCGGCACGCCGAACGTCGCGAACGGCGAAACCGTGTTCAAGACCGCCTGCGTGTTCTGTCACGGCGAGCAAGGCGAAGGTGGCCACGGCGGCGGCCCCACGTTGCAGCAACTGCGCAGCGCCGCCGTCGTGCTGCAAGTCGCGACCGAAGGCCGCAACGCGATGCCGGCGTTCGGCACGAGCCTCACGCCGGAACAGATTCGCGACGTGGCCGCGTTCGTGATCGAGCGGCTCGCGAAACCCGCGACGCGCTGAGCTCACCCGCCACCGATCACCAATAGCCGATCATTCTCCCGGCCGCGGCGGCGCTGACCCAGCACGCGAGCGACGTGCCGCCCGCAACCGCCAGCGCACGTCGGTGATTCGGCGCCAGCGGCTCGGCGTGCCGCGCGCGCCAGGCCGGCAGCGCTGCCACGACCACGGCATTGAGCAGGCCGAGGGCAATGGCCGCGAACTTGATCGGCACGAACGGATTGCCAAGGTATTCGGTTGCGTTCGTCGCAAGGAGACACAGGCCGCTCAGCGCTGCGCAGCAGAACCCGACGACGGCGAGCGGAATCGTCGGCGGCTCGAGCGCGGCCAGCGGTACGCGCCGCCATGCGCCGAGCAGCCGCAGATCGAGCACGAGCACCGAGCCAAACAGCGTGGCCACGCTCAGGATGTGCACGAGGTTCACGACTCCGTACGCCCACACGCCCGAGCCCCGCATGAACTCGCCGAGCAGCGAGCCCTGGAGCCAGACCAGCAACGCCTCCAAGCGGCGTCGACTCGTTTAGCGGCTACGTGCGGTCGGGGTAGACGTCGTAGTTCTTGCCGGCGTAGGTCACGCGGACGGTCTTGATCTCGAACTTCTTCAGATCGCTGTTGCGATTGCCGACGATCTTGACCTTCGCCCCGACGGGGATGAGGCCGGGCATGAGGCCGGCGTTCTGCGTGCGCGGCGGCGGCGCCAAAGTGACGTCCCACACCTGGCCCTTGTCGTCGGTGATCTGCAGCGTGGCGTGCGGGCCGGCGAGGCTCACGTCGGTTTTCAACGTGCCCGAGATCTCCGTCTTGTCGGTTTGCTGGCCTCCCCAGCCGTGATGCGCGAGCGCGGGCGCGCCGAGCGCCAATGCGAAGGTACCGGCCAGAGCGACGAATCGTGTTTGCATGGCTGCCTCCCGAAGGGGTTTGCGGGTGGGTACAGCGGGGATGGTACCCGCGGACGCGCGGTTCGCGAAGACACGGCCGCCAGCCGTGCGAAAACTTCAGCCTTCTGCGACCACGGCCGCCGGTGCTGGCGCAGACGGGCGCGGCGCGGCTGTGAGCCGCCGCCGGAACTGCTGGCGCATCAGAACGTAGCTGACCGTGGCCTGCAACCAGACCGTGGCGACCGACAGGTACCAGACCTCGTCGAGGTGAAAGCTCTGCTGCGCCGACAACCAAACCGCAAGCGGCACGAAGAACGCCAACCGCACGGCGGAGCTCAACATGGCCGGAATCGTATTGCCGAGCCCCTGGAATACCCCGGAGCACGTGAACACGACGCCTTGCGCGACGAACGTCCACGAGATGATGCGCAGGAACGTGGCGCCGACGGCTTGCGCTTCGGCCTCCGGCGTGAAGAACGCGACCAGCACCTCGGGCCGCCACTGCAGGAACACGGTGACGAGCACCATCACGACCGTGTTCAGGACCAGCGCCTTGGCAAACGTCTCGCGGACACGCACGCCCTGCCCCGCACCGAAGTTCTGGCCGGCGATCGGGCCGGCCGCGAACGCGATCGCCATGGCCGGCATGAAGATCGACTGCATGATCCGCGAGCCGATGCCGAAGCCGGCCTGTGCGGCGGCGCCCATGTTCGCTGATGACCCAATAGATGACCGCCATATAGATGAACATCAGCGCGAACTCACCGCCGGCGGGCAACCCGACCTCGAGCATCCGCTTCCAGACCTTGAGCTGCGGGTGCCACAGGTGCGCGTCGAAGCCGACGTACTTCTCCAACCGCACGAAGTACCACGCCAGCAGCACGATGCCGATCGCGATCGACACCGAGCTCGCGAGGCCCGCACCCGCGACGCCGAGCGGCACGCCCGTGCCCCACCCTGCGATCAGGATCGGCGCGAGCAACGTGTTCAAGCAGCACGGTCAACGCCTGGATGGCCATGGTCGGTTTCACGATGCCGGTGCCGCGCAACGCGGAACCCATGACGACCTGTGCGAAACCGAGCGCCAATCCCGGCAGGAACCAATACAGGTAGGTGACGCCGGCCTGCTGCGTCGCGGCGTCGGCCGCAATGGAACCGACGTAGCCGCGCGCCAGCGAGTAGCCGCCGAGCAGCGTCGCGAGCGCGCAAGCACCCGCGAACAACAGCGACTGGTTGAACACGAGATTCGCGTCCGCACGATCCCGACGCCCGACGGCCTGCGCGATCAGCGACACCGCGCCGACGCCGAGCACCTGCGTCAGCGCCATGATCACGAACATCAGCGTGCCGGCCGCACCGACGCCGGCGACGGCCGCATCGCCGATCCCGGCAACGAAATACAGGTCGACCAAGAAGTACAGCGTCTGAAAAATCATGCCCGCCGCCATTGGCGCCGCCATCGCGAGAATGTTGCGAACGATCGAGCCTTGGGTCAGGTCTTTCATCGGCGGGAACGCCTGCGCGAAAACGGTCGCCAAGAATACCCGCTGCGGCTTTGGAACGCGATGGCGGAAACGCAGTCGTAGTGCGGCGTCCGGACGACTTCGTTATGCTCCGGACGTGAACGCTCCGAGCCCCACCGCGAGCCCCTCCGAAAACACGCCGACGCTACGCCCTGCTGGCGGCTGCCGCGGCTTTGTGTGTCGTCGGCATCGCGTTCGCGGCACCGAAGCCGTTTCGGCAGTTCCCAGGCGTCGAGTACTACGACTTCGAGCTACCCACGGATTACCAGAACGCGGGCGAGTGGACCTTCGCACGCCTGATGTACCCCACGATCGGTTGGGGCAGCGAGTGGGTGTACGGCGGCACGACCTGGACGATCGACTACCCGCGAGCTGACCGGCACGTCGCCGAAATGGTCCGCCGCCTGACCGTGATCGACGCGCGCTCGGTCGAGCAACCCGTGAATCTCGAAGACGGCGACGACGTGTTCTATTGGCCGTGGCTCTACGCCGTCGAGGTCGGCCAGTGGGACCTGACCAACGCGCAAGCGGCAAAGCTGGGCGAGTATCTGTTGCGCGGCGGGTTCCTGATGGTCGACGACTTCCACGGCTCGCGCGAGTGGCGCATCTTCATCGAGAGCATGCAGCGCGTGTTCCCCGACCGGCCGATCGTCGAGCTGCCGGACGACGACCAGATCTTCCACACGTTCTGGGATCTCGACCATCGCGAGCAGATTCCGGGCGCGCAGTTCCTGTTCAGTCACCGCACCTACGAACAGGACGGCGTCATACCGCGCTGGCGCGGCATCTACGACGATCACGGCCGCGTCATGGTAGCGATCTGTCACAACATGGATCTCGGCGACTCGGTTGAGCATTCCGACACGCCGACATATCCCGAGAAATACTCGGCCATGGGGATGCGGACGTACGTCAACTACATCCTGTATGCGATGACGCATTGAGCCGGCATGTCGATCGAGTTCCATCGACGCATGCTCGCCGATCGAGTCCGCCACGACGCGTTTCGTGCAGCGCTCGAGCAGGCGATTCGCCCCGGGCAGAGCACCGTAGCGGACATCGGCGCCGGCACCGGCGTCCTCGCGTTTTTCGCGCGGCAGCTCGGCGCGCGCGAGGTGTGGCTCTATGATCCTGGCGCGGCACTCGAGCTCGCCGAAGTCGTCGCAGCGCGTAACGGCATCGACGGTTTGAATTTCGTGCCGGCGCGCTCGCTGGACGTCGAGGATCCACCGCTCGTCGACGTCGTCGTGGCCGAAGTGCTCGGTAACTTCGCCTACGAAGAGGACGTGCTCGAGACGCTGCGCGACGCGCGGCGCTTCCTGAAGCCGGGCGGCACGCTGATCCCAAGCTCGATCGTGCAGTGGGCGGCGCCGGTCACGAGCGACCGCTTCGAGCGCGACCTCGCGAGTTGGCGGCGTGTCGGCTTCGGCCTCGACTGGTCCGACGCCGAGCGCGTGACACGCAACAACATGTACGTGTTCGCGATCGAGCCCGGCGATCTCCTGGCGGCCCCGGCCGCGACCTGGGACGCGCTCGACTTCAGCGGCGTCATCGACAGCCGACGCTCGGGCACGGCCACCTGGTGCCTCGCCGCGGACACCCCCATCTACGGATTCGCGTTGTGGTGGGAGTGCACGCTGGCCCCGGGCGTAGTGCTGACGACGAGCCCCTTCAGCCCCCGCACGCACTGGGATCAGATCTATCTGCCCCTGCTTATGCCCGTCGCGGGGTGCGCGGGCGACGAGATCGAGCTGCGCGTGTCCAGCGAAACCGGGGGCGCCGAAAGCGGCATCGAGGTGCGCTGGACCGTTGAACAAAAGCGTTCCGGTACTGGGGTGGAGACGCAAAACCTATCCATCGGGGAGGGGTTTCTGGGGTAGCCGGAACCCGCGTCGTTGCTGGCGCCCAACGACCCCGCAGGGCTACCAACACCCCCTGAAATCGCAGCACGGCTGCGGGCGAGGCCGTTCCCAGCTGGTGTTTCTAGTAGCATCCTGCATACCCGTCTCGAAAAAGCCACAAACTACGTGGGCATTGACGCCCGCTGTCTTCTTTTGCAGACTCGAGAAAACTACAGGGACAGTTAGTTTCGTCTGCGGCTGGGCGGGGGCCTGGCCATCGTGCATCTAGAGCGGTCAGCGACGGAAGTCAGGGCCGACACACACCAACTGGGGGTATCCATGAAATTGAGTAAAGTCCACGTTGCCGTTATCACGGCATTAACCGGCGTTGGCGGTCTGGCGACCCAAGCCGCTTTCGCCCAACAGTCCGGCGCTCTCGAAGAGATCGTCGTCACGGCGACTCGCCGCTCCGAGAATCTGCAAGAGGTTCCGATTTCGATCGTCGCGATCACGGGAGACGGTCTCCAGATGCGCGGCATCCAGAACGTAGAGAGCCTGAACGCAGCGGTGCCGAACCTCAACGTCATGGGCAGCGCGGGCGGTTCGGGCACATCGGCAACGACCTTCCGCGTGCGCGGCATTCCCAACGTCGGCACCTACATCGACGGCATTTGGCAGATCAGCACCCAAGGGCTGTTGACGGAAGAATTCTCCGATCTCGATCGTCTCGAGATCCTGCGCGGTCCGCAGGGCACGCTGTTCGGCCGCGACTCGGTCGGCGGCGCCGTGCGCATATTTACTAAGCGCCCGACCGACGAGTTCGGCGGCACGTTCAAAGGCACGGTCGGCTCGTTCAATCGCCACGATGCGACGATCACCGCCAATTTGCCGTTCAGCGACAAGGTGAAGTCCAAGTTTACGTTCGCCGACTTGAACCGCGACGGCTATATCAAGAGCCTCCAGACGGGCAACAAGGGCGGCGGCATCGACCAGTCCACTGTCCGCGGCGATCTCGTCTGGACGCCGACCGAGAAGCTCGACATTCGAGCTCAATTGAGCCGGCAGAACGACCAGTTCACCGAGCCGCGCGTCGCGGACGCCGTCTGGTTGGATACGGCTTTCTCTCCGGCCACCGCGGGGAAGTTGTACGACAATGCGGGCCTTTGCTATAACCAGATCTGTCAAATGTCCGGCTGGCCCGGCGGCCAGGTCGGGAAGTGGGAGAACCGCTCCGAAATCACGATCCCGAACAAGATCGTGAAGGATCAGGCCTCATTCGACGTGAAGCTCGCCCTTACGGACAAGCTTTCGCTCGATTTCCTGACCGGCTATACGGACCAGGTCGCGAAGATTTTCGTAGACTACGACAACAGCCAGTACGGCTTGGTCGAAGACACGTCGAACCAACACATTCACTTCTTCAGCCAGGAGGTTCAGATCGCCGGCGGCGGAGACAAGGTGAAATGGGTGGCCGGCGCCTTCTACTGGGAAGAGACCCGACGCACGCGCGGCGTCTCCTACGCGTTCGAGGACTTCAACACAGACCCTATCACGCGTGGAGACAACGCGAACGTGGCTGCTCTGTACGCCAGCCCGTTCTGCCAGGCTCTGGCCGTCGCCCCCGTCCCTGCGAATCTGAACGGCCCCGCCAACTGCCAGGCTGGCATCGCGTTCTACAAGGGCTTCTCGACGCTGCGTAACTTCAACAACATCGGCGGAACGCTGACGGAGGCCGGCACTAAGGGCGTCGCGTTGTTCGGCGAAGTGACCATGTCACTGACCGACAAGTTCACGCTGACGGTCGGTGCGCGTGAGCATAGCCAGAACAACTTCACTCAGAGCATGACACCGACAACCCAAGCGCCGTACTACGTGAACCGCGAGTTTTCAGGGGATCCGCTGGCGGGCATCAGATCCAATCCGGCCGCCAACAACAACGGGTATACGCCTTCCTCGTTCGATAAAGTCACCGGCAGACTCTCGGCGAAGTACCAGTTCACGAAAGACGTCATGGGCTACGCGAGCTACTCGCAGGGCTTCAACTCCGGCAGCTCAACGTTCGTCCTCCTACCAGGAACGACAACATTCCAGCTGTACTCGGTCGTGCCTGAAACCCTGAATAACTTCGAGGTCGGTATCCGTTCCGACCTGGCGAACGGGCATCTGCGGCTGAACGCTACGCTGTTCGACACGAAGTGGGAGGACATCCAGGTGAACCTGGCGCTCCGCGTCTGCACGGGACCTAACGGGACCCCGCCCTGTACCGACACGAGATCCGTCGTTCCGCAGAACGTGGGTACGGCGCATGCAAAGGGCGCAGAGCTCGAGATGATCGTGGTACCGACGAGCAAACTGACGTTCAACGTGAACCTTGGCTTGCTCGACACGGGGTACGACAAGATCACAGTGCCGACCGCGGCGGCGTACGTCCCAGGCCAGACCCAGTTCAGCCAAGCGCCGAAGAAAACGGTCAACCTCGGTGTTCAGCACGATGCGAGCCTGAGGAGTGGCGGTTCGCTCACGACACGGTTTGACTATACGTACGTAAGCCAGTACTGGCGGTCACCTGACCCGACGCTGCGTGTGGCCTACTACGCTGCCAACCGCACCGGTATCCTGCCGGGCTTCAGCGACGAGAGCGGCGACTTCGGCCAGTTCAACGCACGCCTGACCTACTCGCCGGCGAACAGCAAGTGGGATTGGTCGTTGTTCGGAACGAACCTGACCAACGAGTACCAGCTGAACTCCGGGTTCTTCCATGGCATCTGGGGCTACGACTTCGCGACCGTGGCACGGCCGCGCGAGATCAGCACCTCGCTCACGTTCCACTTCTGATCCGGGAACGAACGAGGCAAGTCTCTTTAAGCCAAATCGGGCGTTGACGGGCAACCGTCAACGCCCTTTTTTTGCCCGGCGGGACCTCGTTGCGAAGTCTCTGTCAGGGCGTCAGCGCGACGATCTCGGCCTCCCGGCCCAGAGCTTGGACGATGTCGCCCACTGCCTTGCCGGTTAGCGCTCTCCCGACGGGCGCGACCCAGCTCACAAGGCCATTCACGGGGCCAGATTCGTCCTCGCCCACGATGCGGAAGGTTCGCTCACTGCCGTCCGCGAATCGCAGCGAGACGGCGACACCGAAGCGCACGACTTCGATGGGCGCAACCGCAGTGGGCACGAGGCGCACGCTCGCGCGCCGCTGCGTCCAGTAGCGGAGGTCGCGGTTGATCCTTGCGAGCAGCGCCTTGTCGTCGCCGCTGCGCGCCGCGCGCTGCTCTGCTTCGAGCGCTGCGACGCGTTGCTCGATCAGCGCGAGCCCGGCGGGTGTCACGAAATTCGGATGCGGGCTAACGACGAGCTCCGGCAGCGGCTCGATGTCGTCGTCGCCCTCTTTGACGAATGCTCTGCTCATTGCGCTCGCACGTCGCGGCCCAGAGGCCCGCCGCCGGGCATCAGGTACCCGGCCCGCCCGTTACGCGCCGCACGAACTCGAGCACCGGCCCCGCCAGCGAGCGATCGCCGGTGCCGACGGCATACGTCTCGGAGATGTGCGAGTGCCCGGGTAGATGCACGTGCGAGATTGCCTTGCCGGCGGCCGTACGCGCGTCGACGAGCTTCTTCGTTTCCGTCTGGAACATCTCAGGATCGAGCTCCGCGTCGGTCGCGAGCAGCGGCACGGCGGTGGTCACGAGCCCCGGCAGCGACGAACGCTCGGCGTACTTCGACACGTCGTCGCCGTAATAGACCTTCCACACGGAGACTTCCTTGCCGAGATCGTAGAACCCCGACGTCAACACGGCGCCGGCAATGCCAGCCGCCGCGCCGCGGTTCGCTTGGCTCGCCACGTAGTCGCCCACGTGCGCCGCACCCGCCGAGTGCCCCCAGAGCACGATCTTGTTCGGATCGCCGCCGTACTGCGTAATGTTCGCCTTGAGCCACGCGACGACGGCGCCGAGATCCTCGATGCCCGAAGGCCACGTGCTCTGCGGCGCGAGCCGGTAGTTGATCGTGACGCCGACGAACCCGTAGCCCGCGGCCCACAGCCCGATGTTGTCGTAGAACGGCGTGCCTTCGGCGCGCTTCGCGCCGCGGGCGAAGCCGCCGCCGTGCACGAACACGACGACGGGCTTGCCCACCCCGATTTTGGGCGACGCGAACACGTCGAGCACGTTGCGCTCGGCCGGTCCGTAGCGCAGATCGCGCGTGACTTTGAGCCACGCGTACGGTTCCTTCGGCTGCAGCGGCGCGTACAACGCCGTGGTCTTCTCCACTTCGATGCGCGCCCCGATCGCACGCAGCTCGGTCGCGATTTCAGCCGGCATGCCGAGATCAACAGCGGGAGTCTTCACGGCGCTCGTTCGCTCCGGTGGATTCGGTTTGGCCGCGCTCGTCTGCCGGCCGGTGACCGGGTGCGGATAGTGGAACGGGATCTCGTACACCGTCGGGAACATCTGGAACACGAACGTCGGCGGTGTGTCGGGCGGATAGCTCTTGCTCGGCCCCGGCACGCCGCGGCCCGGATTGCGCGCCCAGCCGCCCTCGTAGCCCGCCGTCCACGTGTTGAACGTGTGATCGACGCTGAACTTCCACACGCCGCCTTCCTTCACGAACTCGTTCTCGTACAGCGATGCGCCCATCGACGCGCGCTGGCCGAAGTTCAGCTGCTGCAGCATGCGCGAACGGACCTTGGCCGTCTCACCGTCGGCCGCGACGTGGATCACCGCCTGGTACTGGATGTGGTTGCCGAGACGGTTCTCGCTCGGCCCTTCCTTGCCGAACACGTTGAACAGGAAGCCGCGCACGCGCTCGCGGCCAACGTACGAGCCGCGCTGCGCGAGCTCGATCGAGCCGTTCGCGGAGAACAGGTTCGCGAGATCGTTCCACAGGTTCTTGTCGAGGTAGTAGCCGTAGGCGCTCACGAGATTGTCGATCTCGTGGAAGTCCTTCACGCGGCCGACTTGCTTCTCGGTTTCGGCTAGGAGCGCCGCCACGTCGCGCACCTGCGCCTTGCGCGGCCGCGCACCCGTCGCCACGACGCGTCGCGCGCACGGCCGCAATCGCCGCGACGCTCGGCCGGCCGCGCGCTTCGGGGTACCGCGGCGCAGCGCCCGACACCGGATTGTCGTAGTGATACGGCGGAATGTGCGGCTTCGGATAGATCGCGTACACGCTCGTCGGCGGCCGATCGGGCGGCAGCTCCTTGCTCGCGCCGGGTGCCGGTTTCGCGTCCTTGCCCCAGCCCTGGTCGTAGTCGGTGATGAACGTGGGGAAGTAACGCAGGTCCTTCAGCTTCCAAACGCCGTTGTCCTTGACGAACGTGTTCTCGTAGACGCCTTCGCTCCACTCGCCGTGCTTGTTCAGCTCGCCGGTCATGTTCAGCTCGCGGCTGCGCGCCTTCGCCGTGCGACCGTCCGACGCCACATCGACCACGACTTGCAGCTGCACGTGGTCGTTGACCTCGCCGTCGCCGATGCCGGCCGGCCCGAGCAGATTCAGGAACTGCCGCACGCGGGCTTTGCCGACGTACACGCCCTGCTGCCCCATCTCGATCGTGCCGTTGTCGGCGAAGAGATCGGCGACGTCGTCCCACATGCGCCGGTCGAAGTAGTAGCCGTAGATCTTCTGCAGGTTTTCGACTTCCTGCTCGTCGGCGAGCCGTTGCGTGCGCTCCGCGAGCGTCTGCGCGCGATCACGCGCGGCCGGCTTGCGCCCCGTCGTCGGCAGCAACGTGACCGTAGTCCAGGCGTGGCCCGCGTCCGTGACGCCAGGGTTCGTGTAGTGGAACGGACCGACGCACGCGGCCGGGAAGCCCGCGCACGCTTCCTCGCGCGGCTTGTCCGCCGGATACGGCAGGTTGCGCAGCCCGCCGCGGCCGCCGCCTGCACCCGCCGCAGCCGCTGGCCGGGGCTCGGGCGGCACCCAGCCCGTCGCGTACGCCGCGCCGAAGCCCGAGTGGTAATCGAGGTTCTTGATCTTCCACACGCCGTGGTCCTTCGCGTACGTCATCTCGTACACGCCCTCTGCCCACGTGGCGCCGCCGCCGAAGCTGCCGAACATCGCGAACGCGCGCCAACGCCCTTTCGCGCTCTGACCGCCCGCGTCGAGGTGGACGACCGGCTGGATGTTGATGTGGTTGTAGATTCGGTTCTCGGGAAGACCATTTTCACCGACCTGGCCGCCGCCGACGTTCATGTACAGGTGCTTGCGGATGCTCGGCTTGCCGATGTACGTGCCGGCGGGATAGTTCGCGACGGCGTCGTCGGCGTAGAGATCGGCGACGTCTTCCCACATGCCCTTGTCGACGTAGTAGCCGTACTCGCGCTGGAGGCGCTTCAGCGCGCTCAGGTCCTCGGCGGCGGTGACTTGCGCTTCGAGCGCATCGAGGCGCGCGTCGAGCGCAGTGTCGGACTGCGCCTGCGCTTCTCCAGCCAGCAGCGCCACCATTCCGCATGCGGCGGCGATAAGAACCCGCGGTGAATGCGTCATCGTTCTCCCCCCTGCCACGCGGGCGGCGTGACTCCCGCAGTCTGCCAGCGAGTTTCCAGTGAAACCAGCTGGATTCAGGGCGGGAGCGCATGCAACGGGTGTCCTCACACTCGGTCGTGTGCCCCGGCGCGGGCTCCAGCTCCGCGGTCTATCGCAAGTACCACCACCGTGCGCATCACGTATGATCCGAACAAACGCGCCTGGACGCCGGCGCACCGCAACCTCGATTTCGAGGAAGAGTACGAGGAGCTTCCGGAGCTCACAGACGAGATGCTGGCGCGCGGCGTCTGGAAGCGTGGCGGCCGCCCCTTCTCTCCGAACGCGAAAAAGCCTATCACGCTGCGACTGCCCGCGATCGTCATCGAGAAGTGGAAGGCCACGGGCCCAGGCTGGCAGACGCGCATGGCGGCCCGGCTCAGCAAAGTGCGTTAACCATCGCGTGCCACGGCGCCGACGGCAAGGGCGACGAACGCCGCGCTCAGGCCGAGACGCAGCGGTTGCGTCCTTGCAGCTTGGCCTGGTACAGCGCCCCGTCGGCACGCTCGTAGACCACGGTCGGCGTGTCGTGCGCTCGAAACTCCGTGAGCCCGCACGAGATCGTCACGGACACGTGCTGGCCGTGATGGCGAAACTCGGTGCGCTCGACCGCGGCGCGGAGCTTCTCCGTGACGGTCTTCGCCGCCTCCAGCGCCGTCATGGGCAGCAGCAGCACGAACTCCTCGCCGCCGATGCGCGCGAGGAAGTCCTCGACGCGTTTGTAGCGCCCGAGGATGTCCGCGATGCCGCGCAGCAGGCGATCGCCCGCGTCATGGCCACAGGTATCGTTGATGCGCTTGAACAGGTCCACGTCCCAGATCGAGAACGTCAGCGGCTGAGCGTGGCGCTGCCAGCGCTGATACTCTTCTTCGAGCCGTTGCTCGTACGCATACCGGCTGTGCACGCCGGTCAGCGAGTCGAGCATGAGCCGGTTCTCCTGGTCCGCGCAGACCCTGATGAGCTCGGTGGTTCGGCCCTTCAGCTTCGTGACCTCGCGCTTCAACTCGACCGTGCGCCGTTCGCTCTCGGCAAGCCGGCGCCCCTCGTTGTCGCGAAACGCGACCAGCTGTTGCGCGACCGTGTCGAGCCGTGACTGAACCTTGACCTTGAGTGCCGTCAGGTCGCGCGAGTCCTCGACCTCCTTGTGCAGCCCGTGCATCTCGGCCGTCACCTTGTGCTCGAGCCCGAATCGTGTCGGCCTGCCGACTCTTGGCCTCGCCCTGCCTGCCACGTGGTCCAGTCCTCGAACTCGGCCAACTGCCGCGTGACCTGCTCGAGGAACTCTTCGAGCTCGCGGCGTTGCGCCTGGAGGTCCGCGATGACTGCCGCGACGGAGTCGGCGACGGAGCGCAGATAAGGCGCCCAGTCCGCCGCCACCACGCCGGCATCCAGCTTTCGCTCGAGCTTGCCCGCCACCTCGGCCAGCGCCGGCGTGCGCGCGAGCGCGGCGAGCAGACCGCGCAGCAGCGGCTTCGACGTCGACGGATTCGGTCGCGGGGTTACTCAGGCTGCGCAGCGGTCGCCGCGCGCACCGGTGCGGAATTCGTCGCGGCCGCGGGCTTCGCCGCGGCCGGAGCCTCCTCCGCCTTCGGAAGCTGCAGCGCGCGCACGAGACCGCTCATGCTCGCGTCGAGATTGGCGGCGGAGAGATCGGTGCGCAGCGCCCCTAGAACGGACTCGACGGCCTTGTCGAGCGCGGCGTTCTGCCCCATGGCGGCGAACGCCAGCTTGCCGGCGGCCGCGCGCAGCGCGTGCTCGAGCGCGGACCACTCACGCTCCTTGGTCTCGTAATCACGAACGAGTTCGCGATACTTATCTTTCCACTGCGCTTCCGCGGCGACGCCTGCCATAGACCTAATCCGGTAGCACCCAACCGGGTTATCGGCAGCAAACCGGGAAAGTTTATGCGTCGCAGCGCGCGGTTGTGCGGACGCCATCAGACCCTTGCAGCAGCGCGGCCGTCTTGGGGTACGCCGCGGCGCCGCCGCGGCCGCGACCGCGCAGCTTGCCCATCGCGGCTTCGGCCGGTGTGACGCCGTCCACATCTTTGGCGTTCAAGTCGGCGCCGTGGTCGACGAGCGCTTTCGCGACGTCCGTGTAGCCCGCGGCCGCCGCGTAGTGCAGCGCCGTGCGCCCGCTGTTGTCGCGCACGTCGATGCCGGCGCCGGCCGTCAGCAATGCCTCGGCCGTGGCCAGCGCTTCGAGCTCCGTGCGGAACTTGCCGCGCGTGTCGGTCGGCGACGCGCCGGCACCGACCGCCGCCATCAGCGGCGTGATGCCGGCCTGCTGCGGCAGATCGAGCAGCGCGCCCTTCGCGACGAGCCGTTCGATGGCCGCGAGATCCGAGCCGCGCGCGGCGCGCAGCAGCGGCGTCGTGCCGATGTCGAGAATCGCATCCGCGCCGCGATCCATGCGCAGGCTCCGATACGGCGGGAACAGCTTCAGCTGCGCGTTCGGATTCGCGCCGGCCTTGAGCAGCATATCGATCATCGCCGTGCTCGTCGTCGCGTCGAGCGACAGATGATCCGGCCGGCCGCCGTGCGGCAACGTGTTGTAGTCGACGGCGAGGTACAGCGGCGTGCGGCCCCACCAGTCCCACTTGTTCGGATTCGCGCCCTTCTCGAGCAGGAACTTCGCCGTGTCGAAGTGCGCGTTCAGCAGCGCACTGATCAACGGCGTCACGCCGTCCGGATCCGTGCGATCGACGGCGGCGCCGGCGCCGACGCAGCGCCTTCGCGCAGTCGAGGCAGCCCTGGCGCGCGGCGTACAACAGCGGCGTGAAGCCGCCCGGACAACAGATTCTTCTGGCGCGGCTCGGCCGTGACCTGGCGTTCCCACTCGTTCAAGTTCGACCGTGCTTCCGCGTCCGCGCCATGCTTCAGCAGCACCGGCACCATGGCCGGCTGGCTTTCTGCGCGACGGCCCACATCAGCGCCGTCTGGCCCTTGCGCTCCTCGCGAGCGTTGACGTTCGCGCCACGGGCGATCAGGAGCTCCGCGGCCGCGACGTTGCCGCGTGCGCGCGACGACCATGAGCGCCGTCTGCCCATCCGCGTTCGCGGATTCGACGTCCGCGCCGGCCGCGAGCAGCGCCTTCAGCACGTCGACGTTCGCGGTCACCGCGGCTTCCGACATCGGCGTGGCGCCGTAGTCGTTGGCCGTGTTCACGTTCGCGCCGGCCGCGATCAGCTTCGCGACGAGATCGACGTCGTTGTTGTGGACGGCCCAGTGCAGCGGCGTCGTGCCGTCGGGCTCGGCCTGATTCGGATCGACGCGCTCGGCCAGAGCGCCGCGAGCGCGGCGGCGTGCTGCGCGACTCCGAGCCGCGCTACGAGCGTGCCTTGCGCGCACGTCGTGCCGGACAGCGCCGCGAAGAGCCCAGCCGAGCGAACCCGCCAGCACGCGCGTGCGCATGGTCAGACCTCCGCGAACTCGCCGGTGCTGTCGCCGAGCGACTCGACCGGCACGCCGGCACGATTCAGCACGGTCAGCATCGAGGTTCGAGAGCGGCGTTCGATCCGGATACTCAAGTGTTGGCCGCCCTTCAGCTTGCCGCAACCGCCGCCGACCAACGCCATCGGCAACGGGAAGTGATCGTGCGCGTTGCTATTGCTCATGTTGCTGCCGTAGACGAGGATCGAGTGATCGAGCATCGAGCCGTCGCCGTCCGGCATGTCGGCCAGCTTCTTCACGAAGCGCGCGAACGACCTTCGAATGTGATACGTCTGCACGTTCGCCAGGCGCTCGAGCTTCGGCCCGTTGTTCTGGTGATGCGACAGCGCGTGGAACGCATCCGGCACGTCGATCGTGGTTGTAGGTCATGTTGCTGACCTCGGCCGCCATCATGAACGTCGTGACGCGCGTGAGATTCGCCTGCCACGCGAGCGCGACCGTGTCGAACATCAGGTTCATCTGGTCGTCGAAGCTGGTTCGGAATGCCGACCGGAGCATCCGGCAGATTGATGTGCGACAGATCGTTCGCTTCCATCTTCTGCACGCGCCGCTCGATCTCGCGCACGCTCTCGAGATAGTCGTCGAGCATCGCGCGGTCGGACGCGCCCACGCGCCTTCTTGAGCGCCGCCGGCCTTGCCGGTGACGACGTCGAGCATGCTCGCAGTACTGCGCCGCGAGCAGCTTGCGCTCCTCCGGCGTATCGCCCTGGCCGAACAGGCGCTGGAACAGCTTGCGCGGGTTGAACTCCATCGGCAGCGGCGTCGTCGGAGTGCGGAACGAGATCGTCGCGCCGTAGCTGCAGCCGTAGTTGCGATCGCAGGCACCGCCGCCGACGGCTCCTCGGTGGACACCTCGAGCGACGGCAGCGGCGTGTCCTGGCCGATGTGCTGGGCCGCGATCTGGTCCGCCGTCGTCGCCGCCGATATGGATCGTGACTGATGCGCGGCGATCACGCCGCGACAGCCACGTGCCCGGCGTGATCGCGTGCGTGGGGCCCGGACGCGTGCTTGTTCTCGAGACCGCTGACGATCGTCATCTTGCTTCTTGAACGGCGCGAGCGGCGCGAGGATCGGCGATCAGCTCGAAGCCTTGCCTTCGGCCGCCGGCGTCCACTTGGCTCATGATCGCGCCGTGCGGGAAGTAGACGAACCCAAGCGTGACGAGCCGCCGGTGCGGCTTTCGCGCGCGAACGCCGGGACCATCGCATCGAGCATCGGCAGCGCGACCGTCGCGCCGACTCCGCGCAGCACGGTGCGCCGCGACAGATGCTTCTTCGGTGACGAACATCGTCTCTCTCCTTACTGCGCCACGGCCGCCTGGCGTGTCGACCGAACTCGTCGTCGGCGCCGGCGCGGTGCTGAAACGGAACGGCTCGCTCGTCGCGATCGCCGGCCAGAATCGCCGAGAAGCGATAGTTCTCGCGCTTCGGCGTCGCGGACGATCTGCCGCACCGACCGGCATGTCGTAGTACTCGACGCCGCGGCCGAGCGCGTAGCCGAGCAGCTTCTCGGTCAGCGTCTGCACGAACTGCGGCGGGATCGCGAGCAGCGCATCGCGCAGCTGCGTCGGGCCGTTGACCTTCGTGCCGTCGGCGAGCTGCCCGGAAGCATCGATCGGCGTCGCCGTCTCGTGATCCTGTCGCGCCACGCGCCGACGGCGTCGAAGTTCTCGAGCGCGAAGCCGAGCGGATCCATGACGCCGTGGCAAGCCGATGCACGCCGGATTCTTGCGGTGCTGCTCGAGCCGCTCGCGCACGGTCCGCGGCTGCTCGCCGTCCTGGTTCTCCGGCGAGCGCCGGCACGTTCGGCGGCGGCGAAGCGGGCGGCGTGCCCGTGATCGACTCCAGGATCCACGCGCCGCGCAGCACGGGCGCGGTGCGGTTCGGGTACGACGTGGTCATCAGGATGCCGCCCTTGCCGAGCAGGCCGCAGCGATTCGGGTCCTTGAGCTCCACGCGCCGGAAGTTGTCGCCGCGCACGCCGTCGATGCCGTAGTGCAGCGCGAGCGCGCTCGTTCACGAACGTCTACTTGCCGTTCAGCAGCTCGAGCACGCTCTGGTCCTCGAGGAACACGCTGCCGACGAACAGCTCGATCTCGCGCGCGAGCGCGTCGCCGAGATTCGGCGTGTACTCCGGGGAACAGCACGGGATCGGGCACGATCTCGCGCACGTTGCGGATGTGCAGCCACTGCTGCGCGAAGTTCGTGACGAGCGCTTCCGCGCGCGGATCGGCCAGCATGCGCTTGACCTGCGCCTCGATGACCGTCGGATCGCGCAGCTTGTGCTGCTCGGCCAGGCTCGAGCAGCTCGTCGTCCGGCACGCTGCTCCACAGGAAGAACGAGAGCCGCGACGCGAGATCGAAGTCGTCCAACGCGTAGGTCGCGCCCGGCGCGAGGTCGGCGGGCGGCGACGAGAACCGGTACAGGAACTCGGGGCTCGCGAGCACGACCATCAGCGCGTTGCGGACGCCGTGCTCGAAGTCGCCGATCTCGCGTGCCGGCGCGTAGAACTCGAGCGGCGTCTTGAGATCAGCCTCGGTCACCGGGCGGCGAAACGCGGCGCGCGTCAACCGTTGCACGATCTCGCGCGCACACGGCAGCTCGTCCGCCGCGGTCTTCGGCTGGCACGCGAACACGCGCTTGCGGCTCGGCGTATCGCTGACACCGCTCGCATCGAACGGGCCGTTGATCTCGAGCCGCTGTATCTTCAGCGGGCTCTCCTCGCCTTCGATGATGCCGACCTCGCCGCCGCCCGGGCACGAACGGCTGGAGCACCGCGTCGGACTCCGCCATCGTGCGTGCGACGAACGTGGCGCCGACCTTGTGCGGACCCGCGGTCACGGGCACGCGGATTCTCTCGAAGCGGCCGTTCAGCTCCGCGACCGCGGCCGCCTGGCGCAGGTCGACGGCGGCCACGTCCTCGCGCCCGCCGATCTCGTTCTCGAAGACTTTGCTGCCGTCGATCGTGAGGATCAGCGTGTGCCGATACTCGAGGCCCTCGACGTAGCGCGCGCGCGCGAGCCCGCCGATGTCGAATTCGTACTGGCCGTCGGCCGGGAACATGTGCTCCACGAGCATGCCGCCGCGCGTGCCGAGCGGCATGCCTTCGACGTGGTAGTTCTGGTTCATGCCGGGCTTCATGTAGTAGACGCGGCTGTCGCGCTTGGCCTTGGCGTCGCCCACGGCCATCTCGCTGATCACGCGCGCCGCCGCGATGTACTGCTCGAGGAACGACGGCGATACCTTCAGCACGTTCGCGACGTTGTCGAAACCGTCGCTCTCGTCGTCCTTCGGCAGCAACGCCTTGACGTCGATCTTGAGCGCGAGCAGGTCGGCGACGGCGTTCGCGTACTCGGTGCGGTTCAACCGGTGCAGCGCGACGCGGCCGGGCGCGGGCTTCCGCGCGGCCGCCGCGTCGAGCGTGTGCTCGAGCCAGCTGGCCCACTGGCGCCGCGTGTCGACGTCGAACTGCGGCGCGCCGGGCGGCGGCATCTGACCGCCGCGCAGCTTGCGCACGGCGGCCTCGAAGATCTCGGGCTCCGCGACGATCGACTCCGGCGTCATCTTGTCGAACGCGATCTGCGCCGTGTAGTCGTCGCGGTTGTGGCAGTCGGTACAGTACTTGCCGAACTGCGCCCATTGCTCGGCCGCGCTCGGCTGCGGCTTGTGCGCGTTCCACAGGTAGCCGGCGCCGAGCCGCTACGAGGGCGGCACCGAGAGCCACGGACACCACTGGACCACGCATTTCTAAATCACACCCCCGAGCTCGCGCAGATGCGCGAACCCGCCTTTGTACACGAGCTTGAGAAACAAGGACGGGTCGCCCCACTTCGCGTCGAAAGCCGCCGTCGGCTGCGACGCAACGAAGTCCTTCAGGCTCATGCCGTTGCGAAACGCTTCGGCGGCCTTCTCTCGCACCGCCATGCAGAGCTCGTGTTGCGCCGTGAGCTCGGCGCGGCCGGCGACCGCGCCGGTCGCGGGCACGATCTTCGTCTGCGCGTCAGTCTTGTCGAGCAACGCCTTCGACGCCGCCAGCATGCCGCCGATCCACCCGCCCGTGGCGTAGTCCGGCATAGGGTAGCGGCCGACGGACAAGAGATCGCTCGCCGACGAGCACGTTCGCATCCGGGAAGAACACCGCGACGTCGCCGTCCGTGTGCGCGCGCGGCAAGTACCAGTACTCCGCGCGCCGGCCGCCGAGCTCGACGCTGCCCGACACGTAGAACGTACTGTTCGGCAGCATCCGGGCAGGCCGCGGCGCGTAGTGCTTCCTCTCCCACTCGACGTCGAAGTCGCCGCCAAGCCAGAGCTTCGTGTTCTCGTGCGCCATGACTTTGGCGCTCGCGGCGAGTGCCGACTCGTTGAAGCCGACGTGCTCGTCGCGCCAGTTCGTGTTGAAGAGCACGTTGACGCGGCGGCCGGGCCAGCGTTGCGCGAGCGCCGCGGTCACCGCTGCCGAGCGCTCCGCGAGCCCGCCGTCCACGAGCAGCACGCCGTCCGCCGAGCCGAGCGCGACGACATTGGCGCCTGCGCCCTCGATCAATACGAGGTCCGTGCCGAGATCCGTGAGCTTCGGAGTGCTGCTGTTGCCGGTCTGTGCGCGGACCGAGCGGCCGGCGAACGTGGCGAATGCCGCCGCGGTCGCAGCGGCCACCACCTGCCGACGCGTGAACCCTCTCCCCATCCGGCCACGATACCGGGCCACCGCGCCCCGCGGAATGCTCAAACCGTCAAGAAAGCTCGCAGGGTAGTAGTTTCCGCAACCCCCAAAGGGAGTCAGGTACAGAGGAAGTCGAGGGCTGCCTGCGTGCCGCCGCGCCGGTGCGGAATCCCCGCAAGCGCGAGTCCCATCTCGACTCCGGCCAGCGTACCGGCCAGCGTGAGGTCGTTGAAATGCCCGAGATGACCGATCCTAAACACGCGGCCCGCGAGCTTGCCCAATCCCGTGCCGAGCGACATGTCGAACGACTCCAAGATCACGTTCCGCAGCTTGTCGGCGTTATGTCCGTCGGGCACGATCACGGCCGTCAGCGAGCTGCTGTACTCGGCCGGATTCGCGCACAGGACCTCGAGCTCCCACGCCGCCACGGCGCGCCGCGTGGCTTCGGCGTGCCGCGTATGCCGCGCGAACACGTGCTCCAAGCCTTCCTCGTTCAACATCGCGATCGCTTCGCGCAGCCCGTACAGCAGGTTCGTGCCCGGCGTGTACGGGAAGTAGCCGTTCTTGTTGGCCGCGAGCATCTCGTCCCAGGCCCAGAACGAGCGCGGCGACTTCGCCGTCTTGTTCGCGGCGAGCGCCTTCGGCGAGATGGCGTTGAACGACAACCCCGGCGGCAGCATCAGGCCCTTCTGCGAACCTGCAACCGTCACGTCCACGCCCCACTCGTCCATGCGGAAATCGATCGACGCGAGCGACGAGATCGTGTCGACGAGCAGCAAGGCCGGATGCCCGGCGCGATCCATCGCTTTGCGGACTTCGCCGATGCGGCTCGCGACGCCGGTCGAGGTTTCGTTGTGCACGACACAGACGGCCTTGATCGCGTGCTTGCGGTCCTCGCGCAGACGCGCTTCGATCGCGGCTGGATCGGCACCGCGGCGCCAGTCCGTCGGAAGCAGCTCCGGCACGATGCCGAGGCGCGTGGCCATCTGTTGCCACAGCGTGGCGAACCAGCCGGTCTCGCACATCAGCACGGTATCGCCCGGCGACAGCGTGTTCACGAGCGCGGCTTCCCACGCACCCGTGCCCGAGGCCGGATAGATGATGACCGGCGACTCGGTCTTGAAGATCGGTTTCAGCTCCGCGAGCACCTCGCGGCCCAGCACGCCGAACTCGGGGCCGCGGTGGTCGATCGTCGGCCGTGCCATCGCACGGAGCACTCGGTCCGGCACGTTGGTCGGTCCGGGGATCTGCAGGAAATGTCGTCCGCTCGCGTAGCTCATCACTTAGTCCCAAGTCTGTTGCACAATAAAATACCAGTCGCTGGCCGACCCGGCGCACCGGGCGCCGCGCCCCACCGCTTCTCGACGTTCCCGAAGCCTACACGACGAACTGTAGATCGACGGCATGCACGGCGGCGGCGAGATCGCCGTCACCGCGCAGCCTGCCGTAACCGATCGGCTCGGACGGCCGCGGGTACACGCCCCACATGTCGTCGCGCCTTGAACGCCGGCGCCGGAGCGATGCCCCGCTCCGCGGCTGCAGAACCGCCAAGCCATGCGGCGCCCAACACAGCCAACGCCGCGGACACGACGGCCGTGCGGCTCTTGAACGAACCAACCATGAGATCCCCCTTCGGCACGAGTGCCGATTCGCGGTTCGGCACTCGAGAGTCAGCCTAGCGCACGCCGGGAGGACCGGGCAATTGCATCGGGTGTGGAATCTTATGCAGCTGCCTCGGCAGGCAGTTTGGACCGCAGAAATTCCGGCGCCAGATCGAAGCCGTTGGACCACACAACCGTATCGGCCTCTACCCTGATGGCCGCAAACACCTTCGGCTCGCGTAGCGCCGCGACGATCGCGCGGTGATCGGAGAAGACGAAGTCCTTGAGGTCGGCGGTGCCCGTCGTTCCGTCGGAAAAATGCAGCCGGAGTCGATAGTCGGGGAGCGCCTGCGCCTCGAGCACCATGATCACCGGCGTCACCTCAAACCAAGGGCGGGATTCGCGTGAACGTACCCTCGTCAGCCAGTGCTGTCCAGTTTCGCGCGAGGTCCTGCTGATACATTTCGGCCCATTCCATGACGAGACCCAAGACTCTGGGCGGCAGATAGCCTTCTCGCAACCCCAAAGGCGAGATGCCGACGACAGCGCGATGGGCGTCGTAGCGGACGTGAAAATGGGGTGGGTTGTGATCGTTGAAATACATCGTGATCACGATCCCGAGAAAGCGACTGAGCTCCGGCATCGCAGTTCCCTTGCGTGTCCACATGTCCCCGTGAATTGGAGACCCAGAGCTTGCGCGAAGAAACTGCCGGGAGGCCCGATCCATTATCGGTCGAATCGACTATTTTCCTACCACCGCGAGCCCCGCGGCGTAGGCGGCGGCGTCCGCGCGCTCACGCGGAGGGCGGAACCGCCTCCATGCGCGGACTCAGCAGGTGGAACACGCCGAGCGCGACCGGATAGATGAGCCCGGCAGCCACGAAGATCGGCAGATACAGCGTCGCGTCGACCTCGAGCACGCGGCCGATCGATTCGGCCGCCACGATGCTGACGATTCCGGCCACGAAACCGCCGAACCCCGACACCGAGCCGACCATCCTGCTC
Source organism: uncultured Gammaproteobacteria bacterium (assembly GCA_963748045.1). GTDB lineage: Bacteria > Pseudomonadota > Gammaproteobacteria > Steroidobacterales > Rariloculaceae > FEN-1219. The sequence goes on along the minus strand of CAVVIC010000004.1, from coordinate 242,422 downwards.
GGAAAAAGATCCGTGGCCATCGTGAACACCATCGTCGACCAGGCCTGATGCGCGCCGCACGCGACCGCGATCAGCGCGATCGCGAGCCGCGGATCGTCGAGCGTGCCCGCCACGATGACCGTCGGCGTCATGATGCACGCGAGCAGCGCCATCGTGCCCTTGCGGGCGACGTTCAGGCTGAAGCCGCGCTTCAGCAACACCGACGACAGCCAGCCCGCGCCGAGACAACCGACGTCGGCCGCGACGTAAACGGCCGTCAGATACGGAATCACGGCCGTGCCGCGCACGTCGAACTCGGCAGCGAGATACTTCGGCAGCCAGAACAGATAGAACCACCAGATCGGGTCGCCGAGCGACTTCGTGAGCGCATAGGCCCACGTCTGGCGAAGCCTAAGCAACTCGCGCCAGCGCGGCGCACGCTCGCGCGCCGCGGCCGCCGCGGCGCGCGCAGCTGGCGAGCGGTCGCGTCGCGGTAGATCGCGAGCCAGAACGGCAGCCAGCAAAGGCCGAGCGCCGCGGTCGCGACGAACGTGGCGCGCCAGCCGAAAGCTGCGGAAAGGAGCGGCACACCGATCGACGCGAGCACGATGCCGAGCGCCACTCCGCTGTTGAAGAGACCGGTGACGAGCGCTCGCTCGCGCGCGGGAAACCACTCCGAGATCGCCTTGAGCCCCGCGGGAAAATTCGCCGCCTCCGTCACGCCGAGCGCGAACCGTGCGAGCCCGAAGCCGAGCGGCGTGCGCGCGAGCGCGTGAGCTGGCCGCAGCGAGCGACCAGAGCACCATCGACCACGCGAGCCCGAGCCTGCGCGCCGATCCGGTCGAGCACGCCGCCGAGCTGCGAGCAACGCGAGCGCGTACGCAAGCTGGAACGCGTTGACGATCCGGCTGTAGTCGAGCTCGGACCAGCCGATGTCCTGCTGCAGATCCGGCGCGAGAATGCTGAACACCTGCCGATCGACGTAGTTCAGCACCGTCGCGAGGAACAACAGCACGCCGATCAGCCAGCGGCGGCGCAACAGAGGCGCGCGCTCATCGCGCACCCGCTTCGACGAAGAAGCGCTCGCATGCGCTCGGGATCCGCCGCGAGCCCCGTGAACAGGCGGAACGCCTCGACCGCTTGCCACACCGCCATGCCGGCGCCATCGAGCGTGCGGCAGCCGCGCGCCCGTGCCGCGTGCAGCAACGCGGTCTCGAGCGGGAAGTACACGACCTCCGCGACCCACAGACGCTCGTGCAGCCACTCCGCCGGCAATGCCATGCCGGGGTGGGCCGCCATGCCGATCGGCGTCGCGTGAATCAGGCCGTCGGCGGCGGCGAGCGCGTCGCGCGACGGCGCGGCGGCGAACACGCGGCCCGGCGAACCGCGCGTCGAGTCGGCGCGCGAGCGCCTCCGCCCGCGCCGGCACCGTATCGACGAGCTCGAGCTCGCTCGGCGCCCATCTCGAGAATCGCATACGCCGTCGCGGCGCCCGCGCCACCCGCGCCGAGCTGCACGACGTGGCGCAACGACGCGTCCGGCAAGCCTGCGCCGCATGCTCTCGCGAAACGCCCACCAGTCCGTGTTGTGGCCGATTCGCGCGCCATCGCGCAGCACGACCGTGTTCACGGCGCCGAGAGCGCGAGCGTCATCCGCCAGCGCCGTCAGGTGCGCAATCGCCGTCTGCTTGCACGGATGCGTGACGTTCAGCCCCGCGAAACCCGCGCGCTCGGCTGCATCGATCAGGAGCGGCAGAAAATCTGCGCCGTAGCCGAGCACGTCGAGATCGAGCAGACGATACGTGCACGCAAAGCCATGCGCCTCGCGCTTCGCGCTCGTGCATCGTCGGCGTGCGCGAGGCCTGGATGCCCGCGCCGATCAGGCCAAGCAGCAACGTTGCGGGCGAGCGGCCGTCGCGGAGCCGAGTCGGCACCATGCCGCCGCAGTCTAGATGCCGATCGCGCCGACGGCGAGCCCGGCGAGCACAGCGCCGACGAGCGGGCCGACGATCGGGATCGGCGCGTAACCCCAATCCGAGCGCCCTTGCCCGCGATCGGCAGCAACGCGTGCGCGAGACGCGGGCCGAGATCGCGGGCCGGATTGATCGCATAGCCGGTGGGGCCGCCGAGCGACATGCCGATGCTCCACACGAGAAACCCGACGAGCAACGGCCCGAACCCGGGCGCCAGTCCGGTCGGCGACAGATTGTCGGAAGAGATCGCCGCAGCCACGAACACGAGCACGAACGTGCCGATGATCTCGGTCAGCAGATTCGACGGCGCATGCCGCACCGCGGGCGACGTGCAGAAGCACGCGCGCTTCGCGGCCTCGCTCTCCGTCTGCCGCCAGTGCGGCAGATAGTGCAACCACACGAGCACGGCGCCGAGCGCCGCACCGAGCACCTGCGCGACGATGTAGGTGCCGGCGTCGCGCCAATCGTGGCTCACGATGCTGACGCCGATCGTGACGGCCGGATTCAGGTGCGCGTTGCTGCCGATCGCCGTCGCGACGAGCACGGCGCACAGTACGGCGAGCCCCCAGCCCGCCGTCACCACGATCCACCCGCCGCCCTCGCCGTAGGAGCCCTTCAGCGAAACGCACGCGACGACACCGTTGCCGAGCAGGATCAGCGTCAGCGTGCCGACCAGCTCACCCCAGAATGGATGCACGACCTACTCCTCTCCGCAGTGTCAACGCGACCGTTCGATCCAATCGAACGAGCGACGCACGGCCTTTTGCCAGGCGCCGTACAACTTTGCGCGCTGCGCCTCTTCCATCGCTGGCTGCCAGCGTTTGTCGACGCCCCAATTGCGCTTGAGCTCGGCGCGGTTCGCCCAATAGCCGACCGCAAGCCCCGCCGCGTACGCGGCGCCGAGCGCCGTCGTCTCGGTGATCCGCGGCCGCACGACGGGCACGCCGAGCATGTCCGCCTGGAACTGCATCAGCAGCTCGTTGGCGACCATGCCGCCGTCGACGCGCAGCTCCGTCAGTCACGATGCCGGCGTCCTTCTCCATGGCCTCGAGCACGTCGCGCGTCTGATACGCCGTGGCCTCGAGCGCCGCGCGCGCGATGTGGCGCGCGATTCGCGTAGCGCGTGAGCCCCGCGAGCACGCCGCGCGCGGTGTCCTGCCAATACGGCGCGAACAGGCCGGAGAACGCCGGCACGAAATACACGTCGCCGTTGTCGCTCGACCTGCCGCGCGAGCGCCTCGATATCGGCGCTCTTCGCGATCAAGCCCAAGTTGTCGCGCAGCCATTGCACGAGCGCGCCGGCGATCGCGATCGAGCCCTCGAGCGCGTAGTGCGGCGGCTCGTCGCCGAGCTGATACGCGACGGTCGTGATCAGCCCGGCGCGTCGATGGCACGGGCCGCGTGCCCGTGTTCAGCAACATGAAGCAGCCGGTGCCGTACGTGTTCTTGGCCTCGCCGGGCTCGAAGCAGGTCTGTCCGACGAGCGCCGCCTGCTGGTCGCCGAGCATGCCGGCGATCGGCACACCGCGCAGCGCGGCGAATGTCGCGCTGCGCCATAGCTCGCGCTCGACGCGCCGATCCGCGGCAGCACCGTGCGCGGAATCGTGAATGCCTCGAGCAACCCGTCGTCCCAGTCGAGCGTCTCGAGATCGAGCAGCTGCGTGCGGCTCGCGTTCGTGACGTCGGTCAGGTGCACGCCGCCCGCCGGCCCTCCGGTCAGATTCCACAACAGCCAGGTGTCGATCGTGCCGAACAGCAGCGTCGCCGGCCTCGGCCTTCGCGCGCGCGCCGGGCACGTTGTCGAGCAACCACTTGCAGCTTGAGCCCGCTGAAATACGTCGCCAGCGGCAGGCCCGTCGCCGCACGAAATCGGTCCTGACCGCCGGCGCGCGCGTACTCGGCCACGAGATCTGCCGTCCGCGTGTCCTGCCACACCAACGCGTTGTGCAGCGGCTGCCCCGTGTTGCGGTCCCACAGCACCGTCGTCTCGCGCTGATTCGTGATGCCGACGGCGGCGATGTCCGTCGGCGCGAACGCCGCCCGCGATCACCTGCTCGATCACGGCCTGCGTATTGCGCCAGATCTCCGCCGCGTCGTGCTCGACCCAGCCCGGTTGCGGATAGATCTGCGCGTGCTCGCGTTGCGCCAGAGCGCCGCGATCGCGCCGCGCTCGTCGAACAGGATGAACCGCGTGCTCGTCGTGCCCTGATCGATCGCGCCGATGTATCGGTTCATGAGCCGCCCTTCGTTCGCGATCGGTTTCGCGGTCATCGGACGAGCGGTGGCATGAGCCCGCGATGGAACAGATACGCGACGGCATACGCGATCGGCACGATCACGACGACGAGCGCGAGCCCATAGAGCAACGCCACCTTGCCCATGCCCTTCAGCTTCGTGAAATCCGTGATCGCGCCCATGGCGACGAACGTCAGCATGAACAGCATCGTGCGCATCGGCCCCTGCACGACGGCCGTGCCGCTCGCGAGCACCGGTTTCAACGCAGGCCAGGCCGCCGCAATCGCGAGGTAGCCGAGCCACGCCACGAAGTAGCCGAGCACGAACTTCGGAAAGCGGAACCAGATCTCCATCGGGCTGATCGACACGGCGCCGCTGCGCGGCTCGACCTTCTTGATCCACAAGATCGCGAGCAGGAACGCCCACACGCCGATGAACACGTCGATCCAGATCTTCGTCAGGATCGCGGCGCTCAGTATCCAGCCGACCTGCCAGTGCTCACCCGTCAGCTGCAGATGGCGAGCGATCATGAGCTCGTCGAGCAACGCGCCGGCCGCGGCGTCGGCGCCGTCGGTCTTGACCGTCATGCCGAGCGCCGCACCGTTCACGACGGGCGCGTCCGGGAAGAACGCCGTGTAGGCGCCCGGCAGCACGATCAGTTCGAGCATCGCGAAGATCACGACCACCATCGACACGGCGACCGGAATCACCGGCTTCGCGCGAATCGCACCGGCCGTGGCTATGGCCGCCGACACGCCGCAGACGGCGATGCCGGACGCGAGCACGGCCGACACGTCGCGCGGAAAATGGAACACGCGGCGCGCGACCGCGTACACGATCGGCCAGAAGAACAGGTACGCGACGAACGTGGCGGCGGCGCCGGCCAGGATCAGATCGAGCGCGAAGGCGCTCGCCTGGATCGTCTGCGCGCCCAGGTTCACGCCGAGGAACACGATCGCGGTCTTGATGTACCACTCGGGTTTCGCGGCTTCGGCAACGCGCGCCGCAAAGCCCTTCGCGAAATTGCCGATGATAAGCCCCGCGAGCAACGCGAGCAGGTACGGCGCGCCTTCGCCGAGCTGCAGGCCCCAAGACAGCGCGGCCTCGCGATAGCGATTGCGGCCGTCGACGGCCGCGTCGACGATCGTCAGATGCAGCTCGTTGCCGACGATCCACGCGAGCCACGTGATGGCGTACAGCGCGCTGAAACCGAGCACGAACCGGCGCACCGAGAGCCGCTGGAAGTACGCGCCGATCGCGAACAGCGCGGTGAACACCGCGTAGGCCACGAGCCACGAAACGAGCGGATGCCAGCCGGCGTAGCCCGCGCCGGCCGCCGCGAACAACTTGCTCCATGCGAACGCGCCGGTGAGATCGGTCCACTCCCACGGCCGCGGCCGCGCCATCCAGCCGACGAGGTCGAGCCCCGCAAGCGACAACAGGCCGGCGCCGAACAACGCGAGGCCGATCCAGACGGACCACCAGTCTTCCGTCGCGAACATGCCGCTGGTCCAGCGGCGGTTCGTGCTCATGCCCTGCGCGCCTCGCGGCGGCACGTGCAGCACGTAGTTGCAGTAGTGACCGTGATATTGCAGCAGCCACCGCGGCAGCGCCGCCATGTCGAAGCGCAGCTCCACGTCGAGCGGTGTGCGTTCCGTCGCGAGCTGCGACGGCGAGCAGCGTTTCGATTCCACGCAGCTCCGCGTGGACTACTTCTATCCCTACGCCGCGCGCATGCCAACGATCGCGCTCGTAACGGAGCTCGACATCGACCTTCGTCATGGCAGGATGAACTGCGTGACGGCCCAGCCCAATACGACGAGCGCGAACACCCCGACACCGATGCTGCCAGCCACTAGCGCGGTTTCCCAAGCCTCCCAAGGCTCGGGCACACCGGCCAGCGCATCCCCACCACCGGGGCTAGTGCCCGGTACTTGATCCTGCGACATGGATCCCCCCCAGTTGGTCCGCAATCTCCGTTGCGTTCGGGGCAGAGTATAAACACGTCGTGGCCGCGGAGTGAACCTGCGGCTTGGTACCATGGGGGCAATGAACGTTCCCTGGGCCGATTCGTTGCGTGGAGGCCGCACGTTACTACTCGACGGCGGCACCGGCACCGAGCTGCGCCGGCGCGGCGCCGCGCTCGACGCCACGGCCTGGACGGGCTTGGTCCCGCTCGCAAACTACGAGCTGTTGCGAAACGTACACGCCGATTACATCGCCGCCGGCGCGGACGTCATCACTACGAGCACGTTCGGAACCGCGCGCTTCGTGCTCGAAGCCGCGGGCCACGGCGCCGACTTCAACGCCGTCAACCAGCGCGCGGTCGCCGCCGCGCGCGAGGCGCGGGACGCCGCAGGCCGCTCGGTCGCGGTCGCGGGGTCGATCTCGTGCCTGCCGCCGCGCTTCGATCTGCACGCGTACCCCGACGAGATCGTCGAGAATGCCGCCTACCGCGAGCTCGCGGACACGTTGGCGAACGCAGGCGTGGATCTCTTGATCGTGGAGATGCTCCAGGAGACGCACCACGCGCCGCTCGCGCTCGCGGCCGCGCGCACCACCGGGCTGCCGGTCTGGCTCGGTGTCAGCTGCCGGGTCGGCGCGGGCGACGCGCTCGTCGGCTTCGACTTCCCGCTCGTGCCGCTCGACACTTGCCTCGACGCGCTATTGCCGCTCGCGCCGGACGCCGTGGCCGTCATGCACAGCCCGGTGACGGCGATGGTGCCCGCGCTCGGCGCGCTGCGCCGGCGTTACCGCGGCCCACTCGGCGCGTACCCCGAGATCGGTGACGGCACGAACGCGGGTTCCGCGACGCCCGCAGAACTCGCGGCCGCCGCCGAGGGTTGGCTCGACGCCGGCGCACAGATCGTCGGCGGCTGTTGCGGCACGACGCCGGAGCACATTCGTGCCCTGCGCCGCGCGGTCGGTGCGCACGAAGCCCGGCGCAGCGTCGCCGCCGCGCCGAGCGAATCGAGAGACTAGGGGCCTAAGGCGCCTTCGGCGCGATCACGGCCTCGTCCCAATGCTCCTTGATGAGCCCGCCCTCGACGCGAATGACGTCGAAGTGGCTCCAGGCATATTCCTGCGACGGATCGTTCGGATCCTTGTCCTTGCGTTCCCACATGAACACGACGTAAGGGCCGCTCACGAGCGTGATCAGCGGCGCACTCTTCCACTCGGGCTTGATCTCCTGCGGCGTGCGCCCCGGCACCTTGGCCATGTACGCCTTGAAGCCGTCACGGCCCTGCGGCACGTTCGGGTTGTGCTGGAGGTAGCCCGGGTCCATGACCTTGTCGGCGAGCTCGAGATGGCCGTACTGCAGCATGTCCTTCAGCTCCATCGTGCCGATATCGAGATTGCGTTCTTCTCCTCGGCCGTGAGCGTACCCATGCTGCCGCGCTCGGGAGTACGACTTTGGCTGCTCGAAACGTGCGCTTCGGCGTGCCGTCCGGCAGCTTCGAGCGCTTCGCGCTGTCCCAGTGCTCCTGCACCTTGCCGTTCTCGATGCGCAGAATCTCGAACGAATTGCTGATGGTAGGTCTGTGAAGCGTCGTTCGGATTCTTCTGCTCGGTCTCGAACACGAGGAATACGAAGTCGCCCTTCGCCCCGCGACGACCGGCGGACGCTGCAGCTTCTCGGCGATCGGATTCTTCTCCGGCACCTTCACCACGTTCTTGAAGAAGTCGACGAACGCAGCCTGGCCCGTCGGCAGATTCGGATTGTGCTGAATGTAGTCGACGGCCTGGTACTTGCACGGTCGTCTCGAGATGGCCGTTCTCGATCACCAAGCGCCACCAATCGAGCACCATGTCGAGATTGGCCTTCTCCTTGGCGTTCATGGCCGGGCTCGTCTGCGGAGTCGTCGGCGGATTGATCGACGCCGCGAGCACGACCGAGGCCGCGAACAGTCCTGACAGCGCGGCCGCGAGGCGTACCTTTTTGTGCACGATGCTCATTGGCTCCCCCATGGAGTGTTGTGGACGGTGGCCGGCATTGTAGTACGCACGCGCGCCGGGCGGCACGCTTCTACGCCGGCAGCGGGATCGGGGCCACGTGCTTCGGCACGTCGTAGCCGCGCTGCACGGCGGGCCGTGCCGCGATCGAGAGATACCAGCGCTTTACGTTCGGGAAGCTGCGTCAAGTCGATGTCCTGCCATTCGTAGCGCGCGATCCACGGCCAGGTGGCGATGTCGGCGATCGAATACTCGCCCGCCAGATACTCGGCTTCCGCGAGCCGGCGGTCGAGCACGCCATAGATGCGCGTCGCCTCGTCGCCGTAGCGCTTCTCGGCGTACTCCGACTTGCCCTTGTTGAACTTCAGGAAGTGATGCGCCTGGCCCGAGCATCGGCCCCACGCTGCCCATCTGCAGCATCAACCACTCGACGACCTGCCAGCCGTCCTTGCCGCCGGCCGCGTAGCCGGCCGGTTTTGTTCGCGAGGTACATCAGGATCGCGCCCGACTCCATCAGCGAGATGCCGGCGTCGTGATCGACGATCGCCGGGATCTTGTTGTTCGGGCTGATCGTCGAGAACGCTGGGCTCGAACTGCTCGTTCGCGTTGATGTCGACCGGGATCGCACGATACGGCAACCCGAGCTCCTCGAGCATGATCGAAACCTTGCGGCCGTTCGGCGTGGTCCACGTGTAAAGATCGATCATCGGTCGGCGCTCGCGTCTGGAACGGTCGGCGATCTAATGTATTCCGCGTGCCAGAATGGCGATGAACCCGACATCCTCGACACGCTGCGCGCGACGCTCGGGCCCGACCAGGTGCTCGACGGCGCCGAGGTCGACGCGCGCACACGTCGACTTCAGCCACGAGAACGCGTGCGCGCCGCTCGCGGTGCTGCAAGCCGCGCACCACAGACGAAGTCGCCGCGATCCTGCGCGACTGCCACGCGCGCGCGGCAGCGCGTCGTGTTCAAGGCGGCCTCACCGGCCTCGCGGGCGGCGCGACGCCGCAGCAGGGCGAGCTCGTGCTGTCGCTCGAGCGGCTGACCGGCATCGAGGAGCTCGATCGCACGGCGCATACGATGACCGTGCGCGCGGGCACGCCGCTGCAAGCCGTGCAGCAAGCCGCGGCGGATGCCGGCTACCTGTTCCCGCTCGACCTCGGCGCGCGCGGCTCGTGCACGATCGGCGGCAACATCGCGACGAACGCCGGCGGCAATCAAGTGATTCGCTTCGGCATGATGCGCAGCCTCGTGCTCGGGCTCGAGGCCGTGCTGGCCGACGGCACGGTCGTGAGCTCCATGAACAAGATGCTGAAGAACAACGCGGGCTACGACTTGAAGCAGCTCTTCATCGGCACCGAGGGCACGCTCGGCGTCGTGACACGCGCCGTGTTGCGCCTGTATCCGCAGCTACCGAGCAAGGTCACGGCGCTGTGCGCGCTGCGCGGCTTCGACGCGACCGTCGAGCTGCTGCGCAGCCTACAGACCGGGCTCGGCGGCGCGCTCAGCGCGTTCGAAGCCATGTGGGCCTCGTACTTTCACTACGTGCTGGCACACGCGCCCGGCGTGCAGTCGCCGTTCGACCGCGAGTATCCGCTCTACGCGTTGATCGAGATCGAAGGCACGCACGAGGCCGCCGAGCGGCCCGCCTGGAAGCCGCTGCTCGAGGCCGCGTTCGACGCAGAAGTCATCGCGGACGCGGCGATCGCGCAGTCGCTGCGCGAAGCGCAAGAGCTTCTGGAAGATCCGCGACTCGATCGGCGAGGTCACGCCCACGCTACAGCCGATGCTCGCATTCGACGTCAGCTTGGCCGATCGACGCGATGGCCGGTTTTCTCGCGCGGCTCGACGCCGAGTTCGCGCGCTGGCCGAGCCCGGTCACGAACCTCGTGTTCGGCCACATCGGCGACAACAACCTGCATCTCGCCGTGACTACGCACCGCCACGACGGGCTCGAGCGACTGTGCGACACCGTCTACTCGGCGGTCGGCGCGCACGGTGGCTCGATCAGCGCAGAGCACGGCGTCGGGACGCTGCGCCGGCAGTACCTGCATCACTCGCGCAACGCGGCCGAGATCGAGCTCATGCGGCGGCTGAAAGCCGCACTCGACCCGCACGGCATCCTGAATGCCGCGCGGGTCTTGCCGGAGTAGCCCGAGTAGCTCTAACGCTTTTGGGCGCTGAGCTCGGTGATCAGGCCGTTGACGAACTGCGGGATGAAGTTCGGCGGCCCGCCGACCTTCTCCTCGAACTCCGCCGTCGGCTTCGACGCCAGGATGTCGTCGGCGCTCTTGCCTTCGCGCAACATCTTCGCGACGCGGTCGCGCACGGTCACGGCCATGTCGCGATGGAACACGAGCGCAGCCTTGTCGACCACGGGGCCGTGGCCCGGCACGACCTTCGTGTTCGGTCCGGCCATCGCGATCATCTGCGTCAGCGCTTCGATCGTGCCCAAGAAGCTGCCGCCGTTCGTGACGGCCGCCGCCGGGAACCCCTGCGAGCGGAACACGTCGCCCGTCATCAGCACGTCGGCCTGCTCGAACTTCACGGCCGTGTCGCCGTCGGTGTGAGCCGCGGGCAGCGGAATCATCCGAATCGTCTCGCCGTCGAGGTACACCGCGGTCGGTGCGTCGAACAGCACGACCGGCAGCGCGGCGGGCGGCGCGACCGGCGGCACTGCGCCATTGCCGGGACCTGGACGCGGATTCAGCAACTGCGTGCGCAGATTCGGCCGACCGAGAATGGTGGCGCCGAGCTTCGCGAAGTTCTCGTTGCCGCCGGTGTGATCGCCATGCACGTGCGTGTTCACGAGGAACTTGATCGGCGAAGGTGACAGCTCCTTCAGCGCCGCGACGATCTTGTCCGTCACACGCGCGAACTGTGCGTCGACGAGGAAGATGCCGTCGGGCCCCACGAGCGCGGCCGCACGGCCGCCCTGGCCGTCGATGCCGTATACGTTGCCGCCGAGCTTCGTGGTGACGACCTTGACCTCTTGCTGCGTGGGCTGCCCTTGAGCCGCGGGTTGTGCCGGCGGCGCCTGAGCATTCGCAACACTGAAGGCCAGCACGCCGCCAAACGCCAAAAAGAACGCTTTCATTCTTCGATTCCCCCGTTGCAGGTGTCGCGCCCGCGTCTGCGGTTCGCGTGCCGCGATTGTCTGCACGAATTCGTCCCCCAGGCAAGCCGGCCGCGGCAACGCCATGCGCCGAAACCCGCGGCGTGGGCGCGCGCCCACCAGAGATCGCGGCCGCGCACGGCGGGCCAGTCACGAACTGACGCGGGGGTTCAACGCAGCAGCACGAGGCTGATCTGCGGGAACGCCATCAGCAGGATGGTGACGGCCAGCGTGATCAGCACGAACGGGAACGCGCCGCGGAAGATCGTCGCAAGGTCTATGCGCGGGTCGTTCATGCTGGCCTTGATCACGAACACGCTCAACCCGAACGGCGGCGTCAGCAAACCGATCTCGATCGCGATCGTCGTGATCACGCCGAACCACACGAGGTTCGCGCCGAGCGCGGTCGCGATCGGTAACGCGAGAGGCAGCATGATCAGCATGATCGACGTGGAGTCGAGCAGCGTACCGAGCACGAGCAGCAGCAGGAGATAGGCGGCCAGGAAACCGAACATTCCGAGCCCGGTGCCACTCATGAACGCGGCCATGTCCTGCGGCAACTCCGAGAGTGCGAGCATGCGGCTGAAGGTGCTCGCCGCGATGATCAAGAACAGGATCGACACCGACACCTGGCCGGTCTCGCTGATGACTTCCCAGAGCTTCGGCCAATCGAGTCGCCGTTTGACGAGCGCGATGATCATCGCGCCGAATGCGCCGGCGGCGCCCGCCTCCGTCGGCGTGAACAAGCCGCCATAGATGCCGCCGAGCACGAGCACGATCAGCACGACCACCGGCACAAGCCCCGCGAGCGCCGCGAGCACACCTTGTTGCTCGGTGGCGGTGCCACGCTGAACGTTGCCGACGAAGCTGGGCATGAGCCACGCCATCAGGATCACCCCGACGGCGAACGCCGTAGCCAGCAGGATGCCGGGCAACACCGCGGCCAGGAACAATCGGCCGATCGACACCTCGGCCAACACGCCATAAATAATGAGAAGCAGGCTCGGCGGAATCAGCATGCCGAGCAACGACGAGCCCGCCGTCAAACCCACGGCGAACTTCGGCGTGTAGCCGTGGCGCACCATCTCGGGCACGGCGATCTTCGTGAAGATCGCGGCGGCCGCGATCGAGATGCCCGTGATCGCGGCGAACACCGCGTTCGCGGCCACGGTCGCGACGCCCAGGCCGCCGTAGACGCGCCCGAAGATTCGCTGTGCCGCGACGAACGCGTCGCGACCGATCTCCGAGACGTTCACGAACAGCCCCATCAGCACGAACAGCGGCACCGTCGCGAACACGTAGTCGGAAACCGTGCCGCCGGCGGCGAGTGCGAGCGTGCGCGTCGCGATGCCGAAATCGTGCTTGATCAGCGCGAGGCCCAGCAGCCCGCAAAGCAGCAACGCGATCGCAATCGGCATGCCGAGCAGATCGTGACGACCACGAGGCCGATCATCGCGAGACCGACCGTGCGCGGCTCGACGTCGGCCTGCCACAGCGCGGCGACGAGCACGGCAACCGCGACGACGCGCGAGCGGCGCGAGCCAGCGACGCGCATCGCTCCCGCCTTGCACGGTTTGACGCGAATGAACCACGAGTTGTCGGAGCAACTCGAGCGCCGCGACGACCGAGCCGGCGACGATCAGCAGCTTGATCGGCCACACGGGAATCGTGTACAGCCCCTCGACGCCGGCGAACTCGGCCGTGCGCCATGCGCGCGTGAAGTCGGGCCACGCGCCGCGCGCAACGACGACCAGCACCGCCACGCCTACGCCTGCGAGCACTGCCTGCCACGCGGCCGCCACAGAAGGCCGGCGCCGCGCGAGCGGCTCGACGACCATCTCGACCCGCATGAGTCGGCCGCGCAGCACCGCGTGGCCAAGCTGCAGGAACACGCAGGCGACGAGCGACAGCGACACCATCTCCGTGACGCCCGCAATCGGGTGACTGAACGCCGCGCGGCCGACGATGTCCGCCGTGATCAGGAACATCAGCGCGAAGATCCAGACAACGCCGGCGCCGTTCAGCAACGTCACGAGCGTGGCGAACGTGCGCCCGAGAGGAGTGGAAGGTGCCTGCACGCCCATGCGCCAGCTACTGCGGGCGATCCCAGTCGCGCAGCGGCTGAATGCCGTGCGCGCGCATGGCGTTCATGTACGCGCGCAGCACGTCGCCGGCCGGTACGCCGCGCCGTTCGGTGGCCGCGACCCACCTGGTCGCGATGTCCGGCATCGCCGCGAGCCACTTCTGTTTTTCCGCAAGCGGCAGCTCCGTGACCGTCGCACCCTCTTTCTGCATACGCGCGAGGCTCGTGTCGTAACGCTTGCTGATCTCGTCGGCCACCGCCTTGCTGTATTCGGGCCCAAGCTCGTCGAGCACGGCGCGCACGTCCGGCGGCAAGCGGTTCCACGTGTCGAGATTGATGGCGAGCGCGCCGGTCACCTGGCTGCCGAACCCCACGAGCGTGATATACGGCGCGACCTCGTGCAGCCGGTTCGGCGCGGCGCCCGTCAAGATCGTGATCACGCCGTCCGCGACGCCGGTCTGGATCTGCTCGTAGTACGTCGTGAGGCTGCCGTCGACGGCCACCGCGCCCGTGCCCTCGAGCCACGAAGCTGACGGGCCCGGCGCGAGAATCTTGCGGCCGCGCAAATCCGCGACGCTGCGCACCGGGAACTTCGTCAGCAGGTGATACGTGTCGAGCGCGCTCGCGCCGAGGAAGTGGACGTTCTGCGCTGTCCACGCGTCCGTCATCGCGGGCACGGTGCGGTGCAGCTCGTTCAGCACGTCGACGGCAGTGCGGAAGTCGTCGCTGACGAACGGCGCGTAATAGGTGACGTTCTGGAGCGGCAGCTTCGAGAGCTCCCACAACGTGCCGACCCAGCCCATGTCGGCCAGGCCGATGTCGATGGCCTCGAGCGTGTCGGGGTACTTGTACAGCGAGCCGCCGTAAGCCTCGGTCCAGCGGATGTGGTACGCGCTACCGCGCGCCTCGAGCCGGCGATTGAGCTCCGGCACGATCAGCGTGTGCATCGTGCCGACCCAGGCCAGACTCGTGGACTGGCTCGACGCGACGGTCAGCTTGATCGTGTGCTCGTCGCCGCCGGCGGCGCGCGCGCCGGACGCCGCGCACACGAGCGCGACCGACACGAACAACGATCCGATGGTCTTGAACATCCACGCCGGTCCGCAAAAGCTGCGGCAACGGTATCATGCTGTGACGAAAGTGAGGTAGGCGCGATGGGACTGCTCGTCGACGGCACATGGCACGACGTTTGGTACGACACGAAGGCGTCGCAAGGCCGGTTCGTCCGTAGCGAATCGCAGTTCCGCAACTGGGTCACGGCCGACGGCTCGGCCGGCGCATCGGGGCGCGCGGGCTTTCGCGCCGAGCCCGACCGCTATCATCTGTACGTCGCGTTCGCGTGCCCGTGGGCGCACCGCACGCTGATCATGCGCAAGCTCAAGGGCCTCGACGCGCTGATCTCCGTCTCCGCGACGAACAGCTACATGGGCGCCGAAGGCTGGACGTTCGCGCCGGGGCCCGAAACGATCGCCGACGACGTGAATCACGCGCAGCGCGTGTACGAGCTCTACACGACTCGCGGACCCGCACTACTCCGGCCGCGCGACGGTGCCGATCCTGTGGGACAAGATCGAACGCACGATCGTGTCGAACGAGTCGGCCGAGATCGTCCGCATGCTGAACAGCGCGTTCGACAGCGTGGGCGCGAACGGTAACGACTACTACCCGCCTGCGCTACGCGCCGAGATCGACGAGTGGAACGCGTTCATCTATCCGAACGTGAACAACGGCGTGTACCGCGCGGGGTTTGCGACGACGCAGGAAGCGTACGAGGAAGCGGCGACGTCGCGTGTTCGCTGCGCTCGACCGTATCGAGCAGCATCTCTCGACAACGGCGCTACCTCGCGGGTTCGCAGCTGACGGAAGCGGACGTTCGCCTTTTCACGACGCTGATCCGCTTCGACCCCGTGTACCACACGCACTTCAAGTGCAACCTGCGGCGTGTCGTCGACTACCCGAACCTCTGGGGTTTCGTGCGCGACATCTACCAGCTACCGGGCATCGCATCGACGGTGCACATCGACTTCATCAAAGCGCACTACTACGGCAGCCATGCGAATCTGAATCCGTCGCGCATCATCCCGATCGGCCCCGCGCTCGACTACCTGGCGCCCCACCACCGCGACCGTCTCTGAGCACGGTGCCAGGCCTTGAGCACGGTGCCAGGCCTTGCACCGTCTTCAAAGGCGGCCGGCCTGGTAGTCGGCGAACGCCTGGCGGATCTCGTCGGGCGTGTTCATGACGAACGGGCCGTAGCGAGCGACCGGCTCGTTCAACGGGCGAGCCGCGACGACGATCAGCCGCGCGCCCGCGCTGCCGGCCGTCACCGGTAGCGATGCGCCCTGCGTCAGCAGCGCGAGCTCGCCGCGCGCAATCGCAGTGCTCGCGGCGCCGATCTTCGCGTCGCCCTGATACACGTACGCGAACGCGTTGTGACCCGGCGGCAGCTCCGCCGTGTAGCTCGCGTTCGGCTCGAGGTGCAGGTCGAAGTAGACCGGCTCGGTCGCGACGTTCGTCGACCGGGCCCGACGTGCCGTTCACGGTGCCGACCAGCACGCGCGCGCGTGCGCCCGGGCCGAGCTCGATCTCGGGGATCTTGTCGCCCTGCACGTCCTGATAGCGCGGCTTCGTCATCTTGTCCGTGCGCGGCAGATTGACCCACAGCTGGAAGCCCCACATCAGGCCTTCCTGCTGCTCCGGGATCTCGGAGTGCACGATGCCGCGGCCGGCGGTCATCCACTGGATGCTGCCGGGGCCGAGCAGACCGCTGTTGCCCTGGTTGTCGCCGTGGCGCATTCGGCCCGCCAGCATGTACGTGACCGTCTCGAAGCCGCGGTGCGGGTGGTCCGGGAAGCCGCCGATGTAGTCGTTCGGGTCGTCCGATCGGAACTCGTCGAGCAGCAGGAACGGATCGAACGAATCGAGGATCTGCGAGCCGATCACGCGCGTCATGCGCACGCCGGCGCCGTCGCTGGTCGGCTGGCCGCGCACCTTGCGCGCGACCTCGCGTACGTTCTGCGTGACCTTGGCGCTCGGGGTTGCCATGCGAAACTCCTGTGGTTGTGAGCCGGGCTCCCGTAGGTGGGGCCGCAGCGGCACGCTTGCAAGCATGCTCTGCCGTCGCGATCGCTGGCAACGGTGTCGACCGCACGAGGCTGGCACCCCGCGGCGGCGCGGCTATATGATGGCCGCCTCGCGTCCGCTCGAACGACAACAGACATCTCTGGGGGTAACGGCGTGCTCACTCAACACTAAGCTGCTCGGCTCCGCTCTGGCCTTGGCTGCTCGCTGCGCCCGTCATGGCGCAGCAGCAGGACTTCTCGGTGGTCAAGATCGAAACTCAGCAGCTGGCACCCGGCCTGTTCATGCTGATGGGCTCGGGCGGCAACATGGCGCTCTCCATCGGGCCCGACGGCGCGGTGCTCGTCGATACGGAGTACGCGCCCCTGAACGCGAAGATCCTCGCGGCGGTCAAGGCGGCCGGCGGCGGCGCGGTGAAGTTCGTCGTCAACACGCACTGGCACGGCGACCACACGGGCGGCAACGAGCCGCTCGGCAAAGCCGGCGCGCAGATCATCGCGCACAACAACGTGCGCGTGCGCATGAGCAGCGAGCAGTTCATGGCGGCGTTCAACCAGAAGATCCCGCCCTCACCCGCGGCCGCACTGCCGACCGTCACGTTCCCGACACGCGCGACGTTCCATTGGAACGGCAACACCGTGAACGTCGTTCACGTGAACCCGGCGCACACGGACGGCGATTCGATCGTGCACTTCACGAACGCGAACGTGATTCACACCGGCGACACGTTCGTGAAGGACCAGTATCCGTTCATCGATTTGAGCAGCAACGGCTCGCTCGACGGCATCATCGGCGCATCCGAAGCCGTGATCGCACGCAGCGACGCGAGCACGAAGATCATCCCGGGCCACGGCGCGCTCGCGAACCGCAGCGACATCCAGCGCTACCACGACATGCTCGTGAAAGTGCGCGCCAACATCAAAACGCTGGTCGATCAGGGCAAGTCCGAGGACGAAGTGCTGGCGGCAAAGCCCACGGCCGAGTTCGACGCGCAGTGGGGCACGGGCTTCATGAACGCCGAGAACTTCACGCGTTTCTCGTATCAGAGCCTGAAGCGCTGATCGCGCACTAACCTCGGCCCCGCACCCGCGCTCGCGCTGCGGGGTGCGCGTCATTTCGCGCCCGAAAGTCCGACGGGGCAGTGCGTTCTGGGCTATAGTGGCCCGAGCCGGGTGTCTCTCCTGGCGTCTCCCCACCAAAGGAACCGCGAGTGAGCACGATGCTTTTCGTGAGCAATCTGCCGATATCGGCCACGGAGGATTCGCTCGTCACGAAGTTCGCCCGGTTCGGGACGGTCATTTCGGCGAAACTGAACCGCGATACCGCCACTGGCCACAGCAAGCGCTCGGGGTTCGTAGAGATGAAGACATCGGCAGAGGCCCAGATCGCGATCAACGGGCTGAACCTCGCGGACTATGACGGCCGCCTCATCTCGGTCTACAGAGCGGTCGCGGCCGCGTCGGCCCGCCATTGAGCGCCTCGCCTCCCAGCACGCCTACCGCCGGCAACGGGGCCGGGGCCATCGAAAACGGATTTCGCATCGTCTCCATTCGTTCGACGGCTGCACCGAGCGGCAGCGCGGGCCAGGACTGGTTCGCGTACTGCATCGCGCAGGGCACGAACCTGATCAATGGGTACAGGCGCGGCGATCTCGCAGACGTCACAGTCGGAGTCGAGAACATCGTGGCGGCGCTCAACGAGCGGCGCGTCGGCAAGCGGGGCCGCGTAGATCTGAAACCGAGCCGGCCGCCTGCTGCGCCGCAAAGCCGCACGTGAGCAGGAAGCTCTACATCGGCAATCTGCCGCCCTCGGCCACCGAGTCGAGACTTTCCACGAAATTCTCCGAGCACGGCAACGTGGTGGGCGTGAAGCTCATCACCGACCGCATCACCGGCTTAAGCCTCGGCTACGCGTTCGTCGAAATGGAAACGCCGGCACAGGCGACCGACGCAATCACGACGCTCAACGGCCAGCCCTACGACGGCTGGCGCGTCACCGTCCGAACCGCCACACCGCAGCGAAAGTAACGCCCCCGCAAGGGTAGCGGCTACTTGTTCGGCGCCGCAGACGCGGCGTCACCGGCAGACTCCACGCGGTTTTCCGCCTTGCGCAACGCGCGCTTCTCGTCCTTGGCGCGGCGCTTATCTTGCTTGGCGAACTCGCGCTGACGTTTCGCTTGCGTCTTCAGGTTCTGCTTGGGCATTGGATCACCTCTGGATCTCAACAGGGCTCGCGCGCGACGGCTAGAGCCGCAGGCGGGATGACGAGAGAGAGGGGGACGCAGCGACTGGGTCGCGGCGCTAAACGACGGGCAGCGTTTGACGCTGCCCGCCGATTTCAGCGAGCGAAAGAGCGAGTGCTAGTAACGGCCGCCGCCGCCACCGTAGCCACCACCGCCGCCGAAGGCGCCGCCGTTGCCGCGACCGCCACCGCCACCGCCACCGCCGCCCGAGCCCTTGGGCTTGGCTTCGTTGACCTTGATCTGGCGACCGTCGAGCGTCTGCCCGTTCATCGCCTGCGTGGCGGCTTGCGCCTCCTGATCCGTAGCCATCTCGACGAAGCCGAAGCCCTTGCTCTGGCCGCTGTCGCGATCGGTAATCAAGCTGACGGAATCGACCGTGCCGCTCGCAGCGAATGCTTCGCGCAGTGACTGTTCGGTTGCGGAATACGGCAAATTGCCGACGTAAAGTTTCCTGCCCATGGTTATCTCCTCAGATAGCTTTCGCCTAAAAGAGGATGAAGGCACCATGCCCGCAGGCTCGTTAGAAGCGATAGGGAACCCCGGCACTATAGCCGCTTTCGCCCACTGGCGTTGGAAAACATCGCCTAGTTTGTTTTCTGGCTCGCGCTGCGGATCATCGCGTCTGCTTCATCGGTCGCACAGTTCAGCGACAGGATCGCGTCGAACGGCGCCAGCGTCAGCGTGCGTTTCGGCAACACCCACGGTCCCGTCAGAACTTTGGGATCGTTGACGGTAGCGTCGATCTCGAGCGTGTTCGCATCGACTCGGCGATAACGCTCGACGATGTGCAACGCATCCGAATGCGGCGAGACGCGCCCCTCGGCAGACATCCACGTGTCGTCGGTGAAGTTCGTGACGTCCACGACGAACGTGTCGCCGTCCCAACGCCCGACAGCGTCGCCGCGGTAGGTCGGCGGCTGGTCGTCGCGATGCGGCCGACCGTCCGTCGGGACGAGTTGGAAGTCATGGAACGTCTCCGATAGCAGCACGACCATCTTCGGCGTCGCGACGATCTGGCCTACGGCACCCACGTTCCAGAGCCGCACGTTCAGCGTGCCGAACGCGGTCGACACACATTTCAACGTCGGGTCGTCCTTGTCGCTCAGCGTGGCGGCTTTGGCCGCGACCGACGGTTGATACAGGCTCGTGAACGTGACGGGACGCGGCGTTCCGGCCGCGGGTGGCCCTGGCGGCCGCGAGCCCCGCGCACCGATGTCGGCCCCGCCCCACCACACGCCCGAGAGATCGGGATGGCCATCCGCGAGACGCGGCACAGTGCCAACACCGGGCGCTTTTTCGCTGGCGGTCTGAGCCACCGACACGCCGGCCACCGCGAGCAGGCACAGCACGGAAAATCGCGAGACACTGTTGAGGATCATTGCGCGCTCGGCCCCTCCTGCGGCCCGAACAATCCGAACACGGTGCCATCGGCCGTACGGAGCTCACGCAGCATGCCCATGTTCTGCGCGGGATCCTTGGCGTGGAAACCCGTGATCGTGACCTCGTCGCCCTGCTTGATCACGCTGGCCTTGTAGCCGTTGCGAATCATGCCGCTCGGCGTACCGGCCTCGAACGCCCAGTGCGCGACTTCGCCGGCGGCGTTCTTCACATCGATGTAGAACCACGAATGCGGATTCGTGAGACGAACTTGCACGATCGTGCCTTTCACGGTCACGGATTGTTTCAAGTCGTAGACGGCGGAGAACGAGTGATGCGCCCACGCGGGCGCACTTGCGCCAACCGCCAGCAGAACGCGTAGTACCGTAGTCAATGAACGGCGCACAGTCCCTCCTTCGCGTACGGCGTCAGCGCGAGTACGAGATCCGATAGATCACATTGGCGTCGTCGTCGCTGAGCAGCAACGCGCCGTCGCCGGCCACGGTCACGCTCGCGGGTCGGCCCCAAGGCTGCGAATCCGCCGTGACGAAGCCCGTCAGAAAGTCGACGTACTCCCCGGTCGGCACGCCGTTCTTCATCGGCACGCGCACGACCTTGTGGCCCGTGCGGTCCGCACGGTTCCACGACCCGTGGAACACGGCGAACGCATCGCCGACGTACTCGGCCGGGAACGCGGACGCACCGGACGTTGCCGTATAGAACGCGAAACCGACAGCGGCAGAATGCGCTTCGTACGGCACATCCGGCGTTATTGTTTTGCCCTTCAGATCCGGGCGCTCACCCGCGTGCCGCGGATCCTCGTGATCGCCCATGTAGTACCACGGCCAGCCGTAGAAGCCGCCCTCGCGCACACGCGTCGAGTAGTCGGGCACGAGGTTGTCGCCGAGCGCGTCGCGCTCGTTGACCGTGCACCACACGTCGCCGGTGCCGGGCTGGACCGCGAGCCCGACGCAGTTACGGATTCCGGTCGCGAATGGTTTTCCGGGTTTGTTCGAGCCGACGTCGAACACGAGCACGTCGGCGCGATTCGCTTCATCACCCCATGCCGCGCCGAGGCCGTGCTCGGCTTCCCACGCCTTGATATCGGCAGGTGACTTCTTCGGTCCGCCCTCGGCGACGTTGGACGCCGAACCCACGGCCACGAACATCTTCTTGCCGTCCGGCGAGAACACGAGATCTCGCGTCGAGTGGCCACCGGCCGTCCCGGCGAGCTGCGCGACGACGACCTCGGGCTCACCGTTCGGTTTCGTGTCGCCGACCTTGTACGGGTAGCGCATCACGCGATTCACTTCGCTGATGTAGACCCACTGCGGCTCTGGGCCGGCCGGATAGAACTGAATGCCGAACGGCTGCTTCAGCCCGCTCAAGAATGTCGCCGAACTCGCGACGCTCGCGCCATCGGCCGACGGGTGCAGCACCTTCACGCGGCCGGACTTCTCCTCGGCGACGAAGAGGTCGCCGTTCGGAGCGATGCGCATCACGCGCGGGCCTTCGATGTCGCGCGTGAAGACGTCGATCTTGAATCCGGGCGGCAGCTTCAAGCTCGCTGCGTCGGGCTTTGGCGTGATACGCGGGAATTGCCTGGCCGATTCCGTCGCAAACGGCGCCGGCAGCTTCGCGACGTCGATGCGGTGCACGCGCCCCGGCGCGTCGTTCTGCCACTTCGACTGCGCGTACGCGGGCGAAAGTGCGAACGCCGTCAACACCAACACTGCCGTGGTCATCGAACGCGATCGATTCAGCATGGGACCCCCGTCGAGCTCTAGATGTGGGCGCCGCTTCCGCAAGCCGGCGGCGCGATCGAGCTACCAGCATACCGCTAGCCCCCACCGCCACGAAACAGCGGACCGGAGGCCAAAGGCTCTCGACGCCCGCCACTTCGCCCGCGTAGTCTTGAGAAAGCTCGGCAGGCAACGGGGGGAGCCACATGAGCGCACGTCAAATGGCAATCGCACTCCTGGCGGCGGCCGCCCTGCCGTGGCCGGGCCAGGCGCAGGACGCTACGGCCGCGCTCGACGCCGCGGCCAAAGCCATGGGCACCGCGACGCTACAGTCGCTGCGTTACACGGGGACCGGCTCGAACAACTCGTTGGGGCAGGCCTATACGACGGGCGGCGCGTGGCCGCGCTTCACCGTCAAGAAATACACGGCGCTCGTGAACTACACCGTGCCCGCGATGCGGCAGGAGATCGTGCGCATCGACGACCAGGACCCGCCCCGCGGCGGCGGCGCCGGGCCGTTCACGCCGGCCACGGGCCAGGGCGGCATCCGGCCGATCCCCGGCGACATCATCCAGAACCAGAATGCAGACGGCCGCACCGAAACCGGCGCGCTGAACATCTGGCTCACGCCGCACGGATTCATCAAGGGCGCCACCGCAAGCGGCAACGCCAAGATCGCGGGGAAACGCGGCCGCAAGACGCTCGTCGTCGTTCACGGCGTTCGACAAGTACACCGTCACGGGAACGCTGAACGAGCGGAACCTCGTGGAGCGCGTAGCGACCGTCATCGACGGCGGCTTCACCGGCGACACGCCGCTCGAGGCCGACGTACAGCGACTACCAGAGCGTCGGCGGCGTGCAACTGCCGCGGCACATCGTGCAGAGCCAGGGCGGCTTCCCCGTTCTCGACATCGTCGTGGCCGAAGCGGAGCCGAACAGCGCGGCGGCGCTCGAGATTCGCGGCGCCCAAAACGCCCCGGTGCGTGCAGGCGCTCCGCCGCCGCGCGCCCGCCGAGGTTCGCACCGAGAAGATCGGCGACGGCGTCTGGTTCCTGAATCTCGGCGCGCCGCAGGCGCTGCTCGTCGAGTTCAAGGACTACCTCGTGATCATCGAGGCGCCGACCGGCGAGGAGCGCTCGCTCGCGACGATCGCGGCCGCGAAGCAGCTCGTGCCGAACAAACCGATCAAGTACCTCGTGAACACGCACCACCACTCCGATCACGCCGGCGGGTTGCGGACGTATGCGGCCATGGGCATCCCGATCATCACGCACGAATCACACAAGCGCTGGTACGAGCGCGTGATCTTCCGGAATCCGCACACGCTGAATCCGGACCGTCTCTCGCGCACGCCGCACGGACCGATGCTCGAGACGATGGCGGACAAGCGCGTGCTGACCGACGGCACGATGACGCTCGAGCTGCACCTGATGCGCGGCAACCTGCACAGCGAAGGGTTGCTGATGGCGTACGTGCCGACGCTGAAGCTGCTGATCCAGGCCGACGCGTTCGCGCCGCGTCCAGGTGCCGCGCCGTTGCCGAAGCCGAGCCCGTATACGACGAACCTCGTCGACAACGTCGAGCGCTTGAAGCTCGACGTGCAGCGCGTCGCGCACGTGCACGGGGGCGTCAGTCCGTGGGGCGACGTGCTCGCGGCGGCGGGCCGCGCGCCGGTCAACCGTTGAAAGGGAACCGCCCCGTCAAACCCAGGTCTGGTAGCATCGGGCGATGACGCCCGTTGAAAAAGGATCGCTCGAAGACCTGCGACGCGCCGTGCGCGATCTGCCTGGGCTGGACGCGCTGTTGCTATTCGGTTCGCGCGCACGGGGCGATGCGCATCCGTTGTCCGATTGGGACTTCGGCTATCTGGGCTCGTCGGCTCTGGACGCGGCAGGACTCCAGGTGAGCCTGGTAAGCACTCTTGGAAGCGATCGCGTGGATCTCGTCGATCTCGCGCGTGCCGGCGGGCTGCTGCGGTTTCGCGCCGCCCGAGAGGGCCAGTTGGTATTCGAACGCGCCCCCGGTGTCACGGATGCCTTCCGCCTCGAAGCCGCGCGGTTCTGGTGCGACGCGCAGCCCGTATTGGAGCGCGGATACGAGCACGTGCTGGCGGAGCTGGAGCGGTGAGCGCACTCGACCGGCAGGTGCTGGCCGAGCGCGCCATGACGATCGAGCGCCACCTCCGCCGGGTGTCCGATCGGCTGCCGACCTCACCCGAGGAGCTCATCTCATCCACCGACGCCTCCGATGCCGTCGTCCTGCACCTATGGCAGGCGACGCAGATCGCGATCGACCTTGCGATGTCGGTGTGCCTTGCGCTCAGTCTCGGGACTCCGGCGAGCTACGCCGACGCCTTTCGTCGTCTCGCCCAGGCGGACGTGATCGATGACGCGTTGGCCGACCGGCTCGCTCGAGCCGCCGGCTTCCGGAATGTCGTGGCCCATGCCTACGACACGCTCGACATGGCTCGCGTGCACACGGCCGCCACCCACGGTCCCGCGGACCTGCGCGTGTTCCTTGCTCGCCTCAGCGCTCGAGCAAGAGGCTGATCGGCGCCGGAAGTACGGGGCGCACGCACGCCGCCCTCACTGCGCGGCGCACTGCCAGCTCGCGGCATCCGCCTCGTCGCCGCTGCCTTTATATTTCGGCAGCTGCGGGTACGGGCAGATCGGGCGAGTGAACGGCTTCGTACTGCCGCCCGGCGCACCGGGCGGAGCCGGCGGATGTGTGCCCGCGATTGCGGTCGGCGGCTTGCCAGTCGCATCCCAGCCTCTCGAGCGCGCCGAGCCAGTCGGCCGCGAACGCGCCTTCGCCGCCCGCGCAGTGGTCCATGCTCGGCACGAGGTACAACGCGACGTTGTCCTTGACCTTGTCCGCGCCGAGCTTCGCGACGACGCTGTTGTAGTAGTTGATCGAGTTGCCGTACGGAATGAGCCCGTCGGTCGTGCCATGGTAGGTCAACAATTTGCCACCGCGCGCGACGAACGCCGAGAGATCGGGATCCATCGCCTTCGCGGCCCCAGCGTCCTGCGCTTCGGCGCGCGCGAGGTCGACATCGACGTCGAAACTCGCCGGGTCCCACATCTGATCGTGCACCACGACGTTGCGGAAATAGCTCGTGCCGATCGCGAACCCGGGCGACGCGTACGCGCCCCACAGCGGCTCGCTGCCGGGGCCCGTACCAGGGAACAGCAGTTCGCCCGCCTTGTTCACGACGCCCGCGTATATACGCTTGGCCGCGGCCACTTCCGTCGGGCTCAGGCACATGGTGGTCTTGCCGGCCGCGCACTGCAGCGCGGCGGGATCGAATTTGCATACGGCAGGCTTGCCGATGACGCGATCGACGACGCCGTCGGTCGCGTCGCACGCGGCGATCGCGGCTTCCTTCAGGAGTCCGAGCTTGTCGACGCCGAGCGCACCGGCGCCGGTCAGATTCTTCTGCGCCACGATGCTCGATGACATCAGCGCCGACCAGTTGCTCGCGGGCGCGCCGGCGACGATCGCGTCGTAGTCGTCCGGATACCGCTGCGCTTCCTTCAGGCCCTGGCGCCCGCCGGTGGAGCAGCCGAGCCAATAGGACTTCGCGGGGTTGCTTTGCCGTAGCGCGCGTCCGTCACGCTTTGCCGACGACCGTGAGCTCGTGCACGGCGCGGTACTGGTAGTCGGTCAGCTTTTCCGGGTGATCCGCGGCCCACGCGAAGTCGCCGCCGCCAGCTTGATGTCCGGTATCCGTGTTCGCGACGGCGTAGCCGCGCGCGAGCGGCTCCGCGAGCGAGGTGTAGACGATGGAACCGGCCGCGCCGCCGTTACCCGTTTGCAGGAACTTGCCATTCCAGTTCTGTGCCGGCAACCAGATCTCGAAGCGGATGTCGGAATCCGCGGACGGCTTGATCGAGCCCGTCGCGCGGCAGAACTCGGGCAGCTTCGTGAAGTCGGCCCCGAACCCCGGGAACGCCGGCTGCGGCAACTGGAACGCGCCAGCCGCGACAGTGTCCGTCGCGAGCGTCGTATTCGGCAAAGCTACCGAGGCAAGCTCGGCGCACGAACGCGGCGTCTGTGCCGATGCCGCGGCGGCGGCGGGTTTCGATGCCGCGCTCGGCGACTGCTTCGCCTGATCGCAGGCCGCGAGCAAAGCGATGACCGACACACTGAACAACACGAATCTGCACTTCATCGCTAGCTCCCCAAAAAAAGCCTTCGAATCGCTCAGTGAGTCATCGAGTACATCGCGACATTCACGCCGAGCCGCAGCGCGAGATTCGCTTTGTCGCCGGGATACCGCGGGTCGTCGGCCCACTGCCAACCGTCCATGACGTCGTTGTTGTAAGCGATCAGGATCACCAGCCGGCCGTTCGCGTCTTCGACGCCACGCCACCGCGGCGTCCCGCGCATGCCGCCACGACCGCCCCAGCCGATCGAGTTCGCGTTCGGAATCTGGACTTTCGTCATCTCCGGCAAGTCGAAGACGACGTGGAAGATCGGGTGGTCGTCGCTCATGTCGATGATCGGCCGGTCCGGAAATATGCGCTTCAGACTTTCCTCGAACACGGCCCAGTTGCGCTCGCCGAAGAAGCTGTCGCAGAACAGGAATCCGCCGCGCGTCAGGTATTCGCCAATTTCCGCCGCCTGAGGGTCGGTCAGCTGCCACGCCTGCGCGAGACCCACGACCATGAACGGGTAGTAGTACATGTCGCCGACGTCGTCGGGATTCACCGGCTGTTCGACGCCGCGCACCTGCGTGCGCGTGAACCGGCGCAGCATCGTGACGAACGTGCGGTCGCCTTTCGGGTAGTCGTCGGTCCAGCTCGTGCCGCCGTGCGTCCAATCGCTGCCGCCGAAGCCGAAGCGCCCACCCGGATACATCAGGCGGCCGACCACGAACTCCGCGGGGATGTTCCAGTCCGGCGGAATCGGCGCTGCGGCGTCCGCGCCCTCGAAACTCGGATACTCGCGAAACGCCTTCTGCGCGGCGGCCTCGCGACTCGGCAGCAGCGCTGCCGCAACCGCGACAGCAGCCGCGAACAGCAACGACTTCAGCGAGGTTCGATTCATTCGTGCGGGCGAGCGATCTGAGCGCGCCCGCCTCCGTTTAGGTCAACAACCAGCCGCCGTCGATCACGAGATTGATGCCGTTCACGCCGCGATTCGTGAACAGGAAGTCGACCGAGTGGACCACGTCGCCCGTCGTCGCCAGGCGACCGCCGGGCGTCCGCTTCTCGATGTTCTTGATCGCGTCGAGCTTGTCGCGCCACGCCGGGCTGTCGGAAATGATGCCCGGATGGATAGCGTTGAACCGCACGGGCGCGAGCTCCACGGCCAGCGTGCGGATCAGGCTGCTGACGGCGCCGTTCACGGTCGTGATCGAGGTCGACCCGGGATACGGCCGCTCGCTCGCGAGGCCGCCGAACAGCACGGCCGACGCGCCCGCACCCATGCGCGGATACAGCGTGTGCGCGACCTCGGTGTAGCCGATCAGTTTCATCGTCACGATGCGCCGCGCGCGCGCGATGTCGTACTCGCGCGCGCTGTTGTAGTCGCGCTCCACGGCGACGAGCGCGAGATAGTCGATGTGCTCAATGGTTTCCAGCGCCTTCTCGACCCGCTCCGGCTCGGCGACGTCGAGGCCGATGCCGCGCGTGTCGCCGCCGACCTCCTTGGCGACGCCCGCCGTGCGTTCGGCGTCGCGACCCGTGATCACGACCTTCGAGCCGCGATCGGCGTAAAACTTCGCGATCGCAAAGCCGATGCCGCCCGTGCCGCCGATCACGAGAACGCTGGGCTTGGTGGACATTGTCATCGGGCGGCTCCTGGTTGTTGCTGTTGCTCGGCCACGTATTCCCAATCGCGCGCCCAGCGGTACGAATTGCGCGCGGGCGGTTGCGGCGACTGGGTCTCGAGCCAGCGGACGTTGCCGTTGCTGCGGTTGTAGAACGCGTGCGTGCAGCCGACGCCGGCCCACAGGAAGTCGCCGGGCTTCATCAGGTACTTCTGGTCGTCGGCCCACGCCTCGACCTCGCCGAACATGATGTAGTAGGCCTCTTCGAGCGGATGGTCGTGCGGATGCGCGTTCGCGTTCGGCTCGTACTCGACCATGAACATCGTGTGCAGCGCGGCGTCGAGACGCTGGTCGACGAGCATCTTCAGCGAGATGCCGCTGTAGACGAGCAGCGCGGTGGCCATGCTCGCCGAAACCTTCGCCGCGTCCTTCTTCAACCCCGTACGCACCGAATCGACCTTGATGTCGTCGTCGGCCATGCGGAACAGGTGTCGCGACGACGGATCGCGGATGTCGAACGGCTTCGATCGCAACTGCAGGCGGCGGCCCGATGAAATACGTGTCGTCGGCGAAGTGCTCGCCCTTCGGGCACGGCGCGTTCATGTCGATCCAGCGCGCGGTGCCGGTCGTCGGCCCGAGCCACGCGTGCTTGCATGCCGACCGGTATGACGCCGCAGGCGCCGGCCGAGAGTCGGTAGCCGCGCCCCTCGAGGATCAGCACGGGGTCGCCCGCGACGACGAAGAAGCTCTTCTCGAACGACTGCACGTGCAGGTCGACGCGCCCGCCAGCATCGAGCTCGGCCAGGCCCCAGCCCGTGTGGACGGCGCCGACCGAGCGGTCGGAGAGGGCAAAACGCCGGTAACCCGCGGAGTGCTTGGGGAACGCCGGCTTAGGCTTGACGTCGGCGGCGCGGAGGAAGTGATGCATCGAGGTCTCCAGTCAGGAAAGAAATGCTTGGCCGTTCACTGCCGATTGTCAACCAAAGACGCGCCCGGATGTCGCGACACACGCTGCTGCTGACGCCCGGCCGTCGCTGCGATACCCTACCCGCGCACGGCTCGTACCCAATAACAACGAACGGAGGCACCCACGTGGCCACCGCACCGAGCTCGCTCGATCGGTCTCCTACACTCGCCGCTCGCCGTGAACGCGTGTTCTTCGGCGGCATGACGATCGCGATGCTCGCGACCGTGATCGTCGGATTCGGCCCCACCTACTTCTTCCACAGCGTGTCGGGCTCGACCTTCGAGCTGACGCCCGCGTTGCACGTGCACGGCGCGGCGTTCACGACCTGGATGGTGCTGCTCGTCCTGCAAAGCACGCTGATCTCCGCAGGACGTGTCGACGTGCATCGCCAGCTCGGTGTCGCCGGCGCGCGTGCTCGGCGCGCTCATGATGGTGCTCGGCGCCTACGTTGCCATCACTCGTGTGCCGCGCCGGGGCTGCTGGTACCGCCGGCCCGGACTCCCAGTGGGCATGCTGCTCGCGATCGCACTCGCGACGATCGTGGTGTTCCCGACGTTGTTCGGCTCGGCCCTGGTGCTGCGTCGACGAACCGATTTCCACAAGCGGCTCGTGTTGCTCGCGACAATGGAGCTCGTGATCGCGGCGGTCGCGCGGCTGCCTGTCATCAAGCCGCTCGGTCCGCCCGCGTTCTTCGGCGTCACCGACCTGTTCGTCGTCGCGCTGGTCGTCTACGACCTCTCCACGCGCGGCCGCATCCATCCAGCGACACTTGTGGGGCGGGCTGTTCTTCATCGCCTCGCAACCGCTGCGCCTCGTGATCGGGTTCTCCGGTCCGTGGCAAGCTTCGCCACCTGGCTGATGGGCTAACGCTACACGAGATAAAGCCCGCGGGAGCGCGCTCCCGCGGGCCGTGTGTCGAGCGCGGCGCGGAGATCGCCGGCTTCAGTACGCCGGCTTCAGTACGGATTCGCGATCGGCAGCTCCTCGGCCGGGAACAGCGTGATGATCTTCGCGCCTTCGGGCGTGAGCACCACCTCTTCCTCGATGCGCGCGGCCGAGATGCCGTCGCTCGCCGGGCAATACGTCTCGACGGCGAACACCATGCCGACCTTGAGCTCGAGCGGCTCGCGGAACGACGTGACGCGCGAGATCAGCGGCCGCTCGTGCAAGCCCAACCCCAAGCCGTGGCAGAAGTTCAGACCGAACGCGTCGATCTCGCTCGCGAAGCCGATCTCGTCGGCCGTCGGCAACGCGTGCGCGACGTCGTCGCTACCCATGCCGGGCTTCAATAACTCGATCGTGCGGTCCATCCACTCCCGCGCCTTGCGGTACGCGGTGCGTTGCGAGCTCGAGGCGCGACCCACCGCAAACGTGCGGTAGTAGCACGTGCGATAGCCGACGAACGACTGAATGACGTCGAAGAACGCCTGATCGCCGGGCCGAATCAACCGGTCCGTGAAGTTGTGCGGGTGCGGCGAGCAACGCTCGCCGGAGATCGCGTTGATGCCTTCGACCAAGTCCGAACCCATCTCGTACAAACGACTGGCGGCGAGCGCGACGATCTCCGATTCCTTCACGCCGGGCTTCAGCGCCTCGGAAATGTCCTGGTACACGCCATCGACCATCGAGGCCGCCATGTTCAGCAGCGTGATCTCGTCGTGGCTCTTGATCTCGCGCGCGAGCAACATCGTCTGCTGGCCGTCGCGCACTTCGATGCCGGCTTTCTGCAGCTCGAACAGCATCGGCGGCTCGACGACGTCCACGCCGAGCGGCATGTGGCCGACGCCTTCCTCATCGAGGATGGCTTTGATCTCGCGCGCAGCGTCGCGGAACAGCTTGGGATCGGCGCCGACGGCGCCGCGCATGCCGGTCATGCCGGCGCGGCAGTGGTCGGTGTGCAGCCACGGCGCGTACAGCTTGTGGTGCTTCGCGGCGGAGCCGAAGTCCCAGATGTACGGATCGCCGTTGCCAGTAAGTAAGGAGTAGCGCAGCAGCTTGTCGCGCGCCCACTCGCCGATGACGGTGCTCGTGGTGTAGCGAATGTTGTGCTGGTCGAACGACAGCAGCGCGCCCAACCCCGAACGCGAGAGCGCCTGGCGCGTTCGCGCGAGACGGTAGTTGTGCAGCCGGCGGAAGTCGACGCGTTCCTCGAAGTCGACCTGCGTGTGGCCCGGCGCCTGGAGCGGCCGCTTCCACTGGTGATTCGGGTCGATGTCGCTGCCCTTCACGATCTTCGGCTCGACGAGCTTCGACTTGCCGCCCTTCCTGATCGGCGCCGCCTTCGCGGCCTTCCCCTTCGACTTCGCGTTCTTCGTTGCCATGCTGTCCTCTGTAGTGAGCGTTCCCGAACCGCACGGTTCGCACCGATCTGGGGCGATTCGGCCATCGGGATTGTACGCGGCGCCAAGCGAGTCAGACAGCCCGACCTCCATCCCAACGATCGCTGTTCGATCCCGCCGCTGCCCCGAATGCGTGCAGCTTGCTGCCGATGCTGCCTCCGGATCGGGCGGCGGCAATGCTCCTTCGTGGTTCCGTCGCCGCGGCACATCGTTGCGGCACCACGCGCGGCCACCTTTCGTGAGATCTCTCGTGCGGTTGGCACAAGTTTCGCAACGCATGCCGCAGGAGAGTGCGAACGTCTCGCCGAACCGGTAGAGGAGCAATGCGGACCCCCGCGGATAACCTGACGATCCTCGAGCGAAGCGACGTGCGCGCGACGCGACCGTGGCTCGGTCTGTACCGCGAGGTTCCCGCCCACGATTCAGCCGACGAGCGGCACCGCGCTCGCGATGTTCAAAGCCACGTGCGCGCGCAACCCCTCGGCGCCACTCGTGCACTACTTCGACAAGACGCTGACCGCGACGGACTGCGACGCCATGTCCGACGCGTTGGCGGTCGGTCTGCAAGCGCGCGGCGTCGGGCGCGGCGATCGCGTCGCCATCTACCTGCAGAACATCCCGCAGGTCGTCATCGCGGTGCTCGCGGCCTGGAAGTGCGGCGCGACCATCGTGCCGTGCAACCCCATGCTGCGGGAGCGCGAGCTGACCAAGATCCTGTCGAGCTCAGGGCAGCCGCGTGCTGATCTGTCAGGACGACCTGCACCGGCAGGTCGCCAAGGCCGCGGTCCCGGCGACCGCTGTCGAGCACACGATCACCACCTCGCCGCTCGAATTCCTCGATCCTGCTGTACCGCTGCCGACGATGCTGGCCGGCATGCAGCGCGTCCGCGACGACGGCACGACGGATCTCTTGTGCGATCGTGACCGAGAATGCCGGCCGCATGCCTCGCCCGGTAGAGATCACGGGCGACGACATCGCTTTCATGGTATTCACGTCGGGCACCACGGGCGACCCGAAAGGCGCCATGAACACGCATCGCAACGTCGTGTTCGCGACCAGCGTGTACGAACGCTGGATCGGGCTCACGAGCGCGGACGTGATCTTAGGACTCGCGCCGCTGTTCCACGTGACGGGGCTCATCGGCCATGTCGCGCTGACGCTGCTGACCGGGGCACCGCTCGTGCTCTTCTACCGCTTCGACGTCGCGGAAGCCTGCATGCTCGTCGAGGTCTACCGCGCCACCTTCACGGTCTCCGCCGTGACCGCGTTCATTGCCCTCTTGAACAGCGGCGAGCTCGAGAAGCGCAACCTCGCGTCGCTCAAGAAGGTTTACACCGGCGGCGCACCGACGCCCACCACCGTGCTCGACGACTGGCATGCGCGCACCGGCGTGCGCATCCAGCCGATGTACGGCCTGACCGAAGCGACATCGCCCACTCACATGACGCCGCACGGGGCGATCCCGCCCATCGATCCGCACACGGGCGCCATGTCGATCGGCGTGCCCGTGTTCAACACGCACGTGAAGGTCATCGCCGAAAACGGCACGGAGTGCGGGCCACGCGAGATCGGCGAGTTCGTGATCGCCGGCCCGCAGATCGTCCCGGGCTACTGGCAGAACCCGGCGGCCACGACGAAGACCATCACCGCCGACGGACTGAAGACCGGCGACGTCGGCTTCATGGACGAGAACGGCTGGTTCTACCTCGTCGATCGCTCGAAGGACATGATCGTCGCGTCGGGCTTCAAGGTGTGGCCGCGCGAAGTAGAGGAAGTGCTGTACGAGCACCCGGCCGTCCGCGAAGCAGCCGTCGTCGGCGTGCCGGATGCTTATCGCGGAGAAACCATCAAGGCCGTGATCAGCCTGAAGCCCGGGCACCATGTCACGCCTGACGAAATCCGCGCCTTCGCGCGCGAACGCCTCGCGGCGTACAAGTATCCGCGCTTCGTCGAGATCACGGACGACCTGCCGAAAACCACGAGCGGCAAGATCATGCGCCGCCTTCTGCAGCCAACGGCGCACGCCGCCGCGCTGCCGGTGCAGACCGAAATCCTGAACGTCAACTATCCGCAACTGCGCGCGGCCCTCGATGCACGTGCGGTGCTCGAGACCGGCGCCGTGTGGCTTCGATTCAGCCGCAGCTTGATTGCTGCTCGCAACTTCGGAAGCGTTCTACGAACGGCTCGAGACCATGCTCGCGCAACTGCGCGACGGACGCACGTTCGTCGACCGAGGGGCATATCTCACGGCGAACGACAACTATCACGCTGCCGTCGTCGACCTGCTCGCGAACGAGCACTTGTCGATCGGCTTCAGGAGACTGCGCCTCAAAGATCTGTTCGTGGCCGCGCTCAAGGAAACGTCCGTCGTCGCACCGAACGCGGTCTACTTCCACGAGTACCTCACGGACTGCCTCGCGGCAGGCGATCGCGTAGGCGCGATCAAGGCCATCGTGTCCTGGAACAAGCACGCGTCGAGCGGCGTCCGCCGCGCGCTCGATTCGCGCGGCCAGGCCGCCGCACAACGCGACGAACTGCGGCCAGGATGCATTGTCGAGGACCTTTCCGTGGCTGTCGCCAAGGAGCAGGAAAGCCTTGCGGGCGACGTCGACGCGCTCGTGCAGGCGCTCGACGCGCGCGCGGCGCTCGAGATCGGCATCGCTCAATACCTGGGCACCGCCCTATCGATCGAGGCGGAACGCGACGCGCTCGTGGCGCGCCTACGCGCGTTCACGCCCCTCGTGCGCGGCACGTCGCCGACACACGTCGCACGCTATATTCGTGCCGACGACGCGTTCCATCGCATCTTCGTGAGCCTGCTGCGCAACCCGCATCTGTTCGAGATCTACAACTCGATGGACGTGCCCGAGCTCATGCGTCGCGTGCTGACCGTCGCGCCGCTGTCGATCCGCGAGGTGTTCGACGACCACCGCGGCCTGATCGAGGCGCTGCGCGCCGGCAACGCCGATGCGACGAGCGCCGCGATCACGGAGCACATGAACCGCGTGCGCACGGCACTCGCGGAATTCCTGGCGGCGGCGAACGCCGCGGCGAGCGAGTCCACGATCCACAACGCCGCGTGAGCGCGCCGTAGTCGACGGAGCCTCTACTTCGCGCGGCCTTTGTAGCCTGAGGCGACCGTCGGGATCGTGAAGATCTCGACGAACTGCTGATTGTTGGCCACGCCGTACAGTGTCTTCTTGTCGGCGCCACCGAACGCCACCGTGATCAGCGGCAGCGGCGACGGAATCTCGCCCAAGTGCTTGCCCGTCTTGTCGACGACCTGGACGCCGCCGCCACCGGTCGTGTAGATGCGGCCTTGTTCGTCCACGGCGCTACCGTCACCACCGACCAGCGCGAACTGGCGCTCGTTCGTCAACGAACCGTCGGCCTGCACGTCGAAGGCGACGAGCCCGCCCGGGCGCGCGCCCGGGCGCGCGCCCGGCGGCGCGCCCGCGGGCAAGGGGTCGGTCGGCGTGCTCGCGAGCCGGCCCGTCACGTATAGCGTCTTCTCGTCGGGGCTCAAAATGATGCCGTTCGCGCCCGCGAGCGTGCCGTACTGCGTGACGGTGCCCTTCGCGTCGGAGTAGAAGACGCCGCCTTTCGAGAAGTACACGCCGCCCTTGCTGTCGGCGGTCATGTCGTTCAGCAACCCGCCGGCGCAGTCGATCGGCTCGCCTTTGTAGTCGCTCATCAGCAGCTGCTTCTTCGGCTCGAGCTGCCAGATCTGCTCCGGCAGCGCACGCTGCAGCACGAACAACGCGCCGTTCTTGTTCATAGCGAGCGAGCCGCTCGTGCTCGTGCCGGTGTACGGATACGACTCCTTGCCGTTCGCGTCGAGCTTCAACACTCGGCTGTTCGTGTTCTGCGCGAACAGCATGCCGCCGTCGGCCGTCGCGATCGGGCCGTCCGCGTTGTTGCCGGTGCCCGTCCACACGGTCTTCCATGTGTTGCCGGCGTCGATGACGCCGGGGATCGCCGTGACCTTGTAGTCGCGATGCTCCGGCGCCGGAGCCGGCGGCCGTGCGGGCGGCGCCGCGCCCTGCGCCGGCGGATTCTTGCAGTGGCTCGCGATGTAAGCCGCGTAGTTCGCGTCGCGCGGCGCCTGCACACCGGGCCCGGATTGCGGCGCCGCGGCCGGCGCGGCAGGTTGAGCCTGCGCGAGCCCCGCGGTGAGCGCGGCACCGAGCAGTCCAAGGGTCACAGTCGTCGTTGTTCGCAAGCGCATGGTGCCTCCCATTACTTCCACGCCTCGACCGCTTTGCGTTGCAGCGAGTCGGGCCCGATTTCCATGATCTCGAGCGCCACGCCGTCCGGATCCGCGATCCTGCCGACGCGCGCTTTCGAGATGCCGACCGTCGGCTCGTCGAGCTTGAATCCCTGCTTGCGCAAATTCGCGATGCTGGCAACGACGTCGCCGGTCTCGATGCCGACGTGCGTGATGCCGGTCGGCGCCCCTGCGGCGGCGGGCAGCAGCTCGACGAACGTGTCGCGCGAGAGCTGCAGATACGTGAGCCGCACGCTGCCGTCCGGGTTCTTGACGGTGAACGCTTCCTTCGCGCCCAGCGTGTCCTTGTAGAACTTCAACGCCGCGTCGTAGTTCTTGGTGGCGATGCCGATGTGATTGATGCCGCGGCGCGCGCCGTCCTGCGCCGTGCTGACCTGGAGCGCCAGAGCACCGACCAAACGCCGCAGACGAACAGAATCGTGCCTTTCATAGAGCCCCCCCCTTGCCCACCACGAGCCCGCACCGGCGGTACGGCCCAGACGCCGGATTGTATGCGCCACTACACGGCGCAGACAGTCCCGGCGCTCAAGCTACTCCCGAAGACCCGCCCGCCGGGGTCAGAACTGCCGCCGGGGCAGCAGGGGCGGCGGCCATTGCCCAAGTTTCGAGTGCCAGTAGGCCCACGATCGAGCATCCATCACGCCGGGCGGCGCGTGATCGAGCGCGCTGCGGAGATCATCGTCGGACACGTAGCGGCGCAGCGCCCGCAGATCTTCGTGGCGCGCGTAGGTCATCGCATACGCGAGGAATCGCGCGGGGTTGGCCAAAGCCTGTGCAGGCGGCTCGAACCAGATGACGCGCTTCGCGATTGCGGCTGTCTCGGGTGTGAGCGGAATGTTCGTCACGGCAAACTCGGTAGTCGATCGAGGTCGACGACTCGCGCAGCGGCGGCAAGGTCTCGCTGAATGGGCTCGGGCAAACTGCCGAGATTGCCGTCGTTGAAGTAGGACAGAGCCTTGAGCGTGCTCTGCGGGTTGAAGGTCGGGCCGTACATTCGTTGGGCGGCCGCGAGCGCAAGGGCAAGGCTCACGCCGCCGCGTTTGATGAGGGCATCTAGATCCAGGTAGTCCTTTGCCTCCGCACGCAGCTGAACTACGGACGCCTTGGTTCCCGCCAGATCGACCAGGGATGCAACCTTGACTCCGTTATCGGCGGCGACAAGCGGGGGTAGCAGACGCGGCAGCCTCGGGACGCCAAAGAAGGACACTTTCACGGGAGCGCCCCGATCCACGATCACGCTCAACGTGTTCGGTTCCCGTTGGATCACGTTGGCGTCCGTCAGAAACGGCACCCGCGCTTGCAGGGCGGGCGCGTCTAGGTCGCGCTGCACGAAAAAATCGAAGTCAATGGATTGGCGATGCCCGAGCTGCAGCGCGATCGCGGTGCCGCCGTAGAGCACGAATTCGCCGGGTAGCGCGCCCATCTCGCTCCATAAGCGTCGCTGCTCCGGCGGCAAGACATCGAGGCGAGGGACGAACGTCTGCAACGGTGTGCACCAACATCGTGGGGCGAAGTCTATTCTGCCACCGTTCGAGGCAACGATGGCTCTTCGCGCAAGCGCCCCCGCGGCGGGGCGCGACGCCGTGCGCCGAACCCGTTAACATCTCATGACTCTTCGCCCACACGGAGAACGACAATGCGCAGATACCTGGATCCCTCACTGCTGACGGCTCGCCGCAGCGCTGCTCGCGTTCGGCCTGCTCGCTCAACAGCCGCTACGCGCCGCCGACTTGGACTCGCTCGCCAAACGCGTCCAGGTGCTCGAGGATCGCGAAGCGATCCGCGCGCTGATCCTGGCGTACGGCCAGGCCCACGACCACCGCGACTACAAAACCTTTGCGAGCCTGTTCGCGACGAACGGCGAATGGGTCGGCGGCTCTAGGCTCGGCCAAGGGCCCCGACGCGATCTTCGCGCTGATGGACAAGACGATCGGCCATCACCCGATGCCGAACGGCTCGGGCACGGTCCACCTGCTGACGAACGACCAGATCGTGATCGACGGCGACCAGGCGTCGGCCGTCACGAAGTGGATCTACATCACGCCCGGCGACGACAAGGCTCCGAAGCTGGTGTACGTCGGCCACTACGACGACAAGTTCATCCGCGAGAAAGGCGCGTGGAAGTTCCTGCGCCGCGAAGCGCCGGCGGATATTCCGATTCCCGAAGCAGCGGGATCGAAGAAGTAGAAAAGGAGCATCGCGAATGAGCGCACCGCCCGTACTGACCGAGCTGAAGCTCTCGGCAGAGATGAAGGACGCCATCAACAAGGCGTTCGAAGTCCAGAAACCGATCGTCGTCGCGTACGTCGACGAGAACAACGCGCCGCAGATCTCGTATCGCGGCAGCACGCAGGCCTATAGCGACAAACAGCTCGCGATCTGGGTCCGCAACCCGGAAGGCCGATTGCTCGAATCGATCGCGAAGAACCCGGCCATGGCGCTGATGTACGGCAACTTCGAGCCGACCGGACGCGCGTTCATGACGTTGCGCGGCCGCGGGCACGTCGACAGCAGCGACGCCGTCCGCGGCAAGGTGTACGACGCCGCGCACCCGTTCGAGCGCGACAAGGACAAGGACCGCAAGGGCATCGCGATCATCATCGATCTCGACAGCGTCGACGGCTTCTTCGGCGGCGCGATGCTGAAAATGCGCCGCTGAACGAGACGCATGTGCGTTGCGCTTCGTCCGGGCGCGTCTCGGCGGCGCTGGCCTGCGTCGCGCTGCTCACGTCTGACCGCGGCGCACGCGGCGCCGCGTGTGTCGCCGCTGCCCGAAGCCGAGCGCAGCGCCGAGCAGCGCGAGCTCGCCGCGCGATTCGCGTCGCTCGGCATGGCGAATGCCATCGGCACGTACCTGCGCTACCCCGCGCTCGCGGCCGCGATCCTGCCGTACACCGAGTACCTGCTGACGGCATCCGCACT
Organism: uncultured Gammaproteobacteria bacterium; assembly: GCA_963748045.1. GTDB lineage: Bacteria > Pseudomonadota > Gammaproteobacteria > Steroidobacterales > Rariloculaceae > FEN-1219. The sequence goes on along the minus strand of CAVVIC010000004.1, from coordinate 204,348 downwards.
GCCGCCGCGCGCATCGCGAAATCCTGTGGCTGCGCACGGCGTGGCTCGCGCGCTCGAACTATCTGTGGGCCCATCGCGTGCCGGCGGCGCGGCGCGTGGGCCTCACGTGCCGAAGAGATCGAACGCATCGCGGCCGGCCCCGACGACCCGAACTGGGGACCGTTCGAAGCCGCGCTGCTGCGCGCGGCCGACGAGCTGCACGTCGACGCGTTCGTCAGCGAACCCACCTGGGAAATACTGGCCGAGCGCTACGACGCGAACCAGCTGACCGACCTCGTCTACGGCGTCGGCGAGATCACGATGCACGCGGACGTGGCCAACACGCTGCGGATCGAGATCGAGCCCGGCATCGCGGATCGACTGCCCTCCGCCGTGCCCTACACCGTGGCCGCGCGCTGGACGCGGCAGCGGCTCGTCGGCGCGGAGCCGCGCATCGCGCCGCTGCCCGCGACTCCCGGCGCGCCGGCCGCGAATGTCTTCCGCACCTTCGCGCGCAATCCGCCGGCCGATGCGCTGCGCAACGCCGTCGGGCGCCACATTCGCGACGAGACGTCACTGCTGCCGCGCCACCGGCAGCTCTTGATCATGCGCGTGGGCGTCGTGAACCGTTCCGAGTACGAGTGGGCGGCCCACTCGCGGATCGGCCGGCAGGTCGGCATGAACGACGCCGACGTCGCGCGCATCATCGCGGGCCCCACGAGCCCAGGCGACGCGCTCGAAACGCGGCTGCTGCGCGCGGTCGACGAGCTCAATCGCGACAACGCGGTCGCGGACGACACCTGGACCGCGCTCGAAGCGGCGCTGACGCTGCCGCAGCTGCTCGACACGCTGATCACCGTCGGCGGCTATCGCAGCGCGACGTTCGCGATCAACAGCGCGGGCGTGCAGCTCGACGGCAACATGGCGGAGTTTCGCTTCCCGCGCGAGCTGCGCTGACCTTCGCGCGCGTTCGCGCGCAAGTGCGTGCCACTTTTTCGAGCACGCGTACCCACGACACTCCGCCTCGCACCAACCGCGATCAACCGCGCGCGTCACGCGCACATTAAGCGAGCAATTTCTTGAACGCCTGCGATCGCCGACGAGCGCGGCGCTCCGCGTTTCCCGCGCATGGCACAAACATTGCTGTTGTGTGTCTGGGCACAGGAGACGGGCGTAACTACTAGAACGTAAAAACGCCCACGGGAAAGGAGACCCTTCGATGAAAGACTTTGGAAGAAAGGTCGCGCATTCGCTCGTCTTATTGAGCAGCGCGCTGGTGGTCGCGAACGCACAAGCGGCCGGAACGATAAAAATAGACGACACACGCTCGGTCACGTTCGGCGGAGGCATACGTGCGGGCTTCGCGTCGACGGAAAACGGCGCGCCTAACGGCACGGACGACTCGAAAGACTTCAGTCTGCAGAGCGCGCGGCTCTACGTCAGCGGCACCGCGTCGGAAAAGATCAAGTTCACGTTCAACACCGAGTGCAAGGGCTGCGTGTTCGGCTCGCAGGACGCCGCCGGTTCGGGCGGCGACATCGACGTGCTCGACGCAATCGCGCAATTCGAGCTGTCGCCGAAGTTCAACGTCTGGGTCGGCCGCATGTTGACGCCCGCGGACCGGATCGAGATGAACGGCCCGTACTACGGCCTGACGTGGAACCAGTACACCGTGCCGCTTTTGCCATCCGATCAAACAGGCAAGGCAGGCCTGCTCGGCCGCGACGATGGTGTCACGGTCTGGGGCGGCGTGGGCAAGTTCCAGTACGCAGCCGGCCTGTTCAGCGGCCTGAAAGGCGGCGCGAACCAGAAGGACAGCCCACTGTTCGCCACGCGGCTCTCCTACAGCTTCCTAGCGAAGGAAGACAACCCGGCCTACTACACGAGCAGTACGTACTTCGGCACGGGCGGCGACATCGCGACGCTCGGGTTCGTGTATCAGAAGCAGAGCGACGGCACCGGCACGGCGGCGCAGCCCGGCGACTTCGACGCGACGATTCTCGACTTTCTGTACGAGAAAGCGATCGACAAGGGCAAGTCGGCGTTCACGGTCGAGGCCGAGTACAAGAAGTTCAACGCCGATCTCACGCCAGCTGCGAAGGCGAGTCCGACGTGCTTCTGCCTGTTCGACGGTAAGTCCTACTTCGTCACGGTGGCCTATCTGCTGCCGAGCGCGAAGCCGGTGAAGTGGCAGCCGTACCTCCGGCACACGTCGAACGATCCGAGCACGGGAGCTTCGAGCGATCTGAACGAGCTCGGCGTGAACATGATCATGCGCGGCCACAACGCGCGCTTGAATCTGAGCTACACGGACGGCGACGCAAATCTATCGGGCGCACCGGGACCGGACGTCAGCACGCTGTCGTTCGGCGTGCAGATACAGATTTAGCCAATCAATCACATTCTGAGGAACCACAATGAAACTCGCAACCACACTAAAGACTTCGCTAACGACCATCGTCGCGGCGGCAGCTCTGCTAGCGGGTGCCGCACAGGCGCAGAACACGATCAAGGTCGGCATCCTGCACTCGCTGTCCGGCACGATGGCCATCAGCGAAACGACGCTCAAGGACACGATGCTGATGCTGATCGCCGAGCAGAACGCCAAAGGCGGCCTGCTCGGCAAGAAGCTCGAGCCCGTGGTCGTCGATCCCGCGTCGGACTGGCCGCTGTTCGCCGAGAAGGCGCGCGAGCTGATCCAGGTGCAGAAGGTCGCCGCCGTGTTCGGCTGCTGGACGTCCGTGAGCCGCAAGTCCGTGCTGCCGGTGTTCGAGGAACTGAACGGCCTGCTGTTCTACCCGGTGCAGTACGAAGGCGAGGAGTCGTCGAAGAACGTGTTCTACACGGGCGCGGCGCCGAACCAGCAGGCGATCCCGGCCGTCGACTACCTGATGAACGAGATCAAGGTGAAGCGCTGGGTGCTCGCGGGCACCGACTACGTGTATCCGCGCACGACCAACAAGATCCTCGAGGCATACCTGAAGGCGAAGGGCGTCGCGGATGCCGACATCATGATCAACTACACGCCGTTCGGTCACTCCGATTGGCAGTCGATCGTGGCCGACATCAAGAAGTTCGGCTCTGCCGGCAAGAAGACGGCCGTGGTGTCGACGATCAACGGTGACGCCAACGTGCCGTTCTACAAAGAACTGGGCAACCAGAAGATCTCGGCCGAACAGATCCCGGTCGTCGCGTTCTCGGTCGGCGAGGAAGAGCTGTCCGGCATCGACACGAAGCCGCTCGTCGGTCATCTCGCCGCGTGGAACTACTTCGAGAGCGTCAAGTCGCCGGTGAACGACGCGTTCATCAAGGCCTGGAAGACGTACATCAAGAACCCGAAGCGCGTGACGAACGACCCGATGGAAGCGCACTACATCGGCTTCAACATGTGGGTCGAGGCCGTGAAGAAGGCCGGTACGACGGATCCGAAAGCCGTGCAGGCCGCGATCATCGGCGTATCCGTGCCGAACCTGACGGGCGGTATCGCCACGATGATGCCGAACCATCACATCACGAAGCCCGTGCTGATCGGCGAAATCCAGGCCGACGGCCAGTTCGAGGTCGTCTCGAAGACGCCGGGCACGGTCGTCGGCGATGCGTGGTCGGATTTCCTGCCGGGCTCGCGCGACATCACGGCGGATTGGACGCCGCCCCTGTCCTGCGGCAACTACAACGTGAAGACGGGCATGTGCTCGGGTCAGAACTACAAGTAGTCGGCACCTTCAGGTCCGGCCCCGCGCGGGCCGGACCTTCTCCGAACGAGCGCGAGGGATGGAGCATCGAGTGAGAAGGATCGTAAGCGTAGCCGCACTGCTGTCGATATGGATGCTGACGACGGCCGCGACAGCGCTGGCCGGAGAAGAAGAGTTCACCCAGGCGCTCGCCGCCCTCGCGACGGCTGGTTCGTACGCGGACAAGGAGGCCGCGGCCGCCGCGATCGCGGCGAGCGCCCACCCGCGAGCCGAGACGGTGCTCGCCGCGCTGCTCGAAAGGAGAGCTCTACACGCGCGGCAGTGACGCGCGTGCTGGTCACCGTGACGGATGCGTCGGACGGATTCGCGCTGCTCGACGCGGCGACGGGCGAGGACCTGGGCACCGCCGAGCAAAAGCGACGTGCGCCGAGTGACCGTCAACAACGCGCTGCGCAGCTCGCTGCGCGGCCTGCTCGCGACGCTGAAGTTGCACCACCCCGATCCGCAAGCAGCGCATCGCCGCGATCCGCGGAGTCGGCGAGTCGGAAGACCTCGAGATGCGGCAGACGCTTACGGCGCTGCTCGCGACGGAGCAGAACCCGACGTGCGCGCGCCGCGATCGATACGGCGTCGCCACGTTGAATCTCGACAGCACGGAGCCGGCCGAGCGACTGGCCGCGATCGAGCACGTGGGCGGCGTCGTCAACAGCCTCGTGCGCACGAAGATGGCGGCAGCTCGCCGGCCAACGAAAGCATCGACGAGGAGACGAGAACCGCCGCGCGCAGAGCGCTGATCGACATCGAGCGGCGCGTCGCCGTCTACGACGTCGTGCAAACGGCGTTCTTCGGACTGAGCCTGGGCTCGATCCTCGTACTGGCGGCGATTGGCCTGTCCGTCACGTTCGGCATCATGGGCGTCATCAACATGGCGCACGGCGAGCTCATGATGCTCGGCGCCTACACCACGTACGTCGTGCAACAGCTGATGCCGAACGCGCTCGGCGCGTCGCTGTTCGTCGCGATGCCGGCCGCGTTCCTGGTGGCGGGCCTCGTCGGCATCGCGATCGAGCGCGGCATCGTCCGCAGACTCTACGGCCGGCCGCTCGAAACGCTGCTCGCGACTTTCGGCGTGAGCCTCGTGCTGCAGCAGGCCGTGCGCACGATCTTCTCGCCGCTGAACCGCTCGGTCGTGACGCCGGAATGGCTCAGCGGTTCCGTCGAGCTCACGCCCGGGCTCGAGATCACGCTGAACCGGCTCTACATCCTGCGTTCAGCCTGCTCGTGTTCGGCGCGCTGCTGCTCGTGCTGAAGCGCACGCGGCTCGGCCTCGAGATGCGGGCCGTCACGCAGAACCGCGCCATGGCGGCGGCGATGGGCATTCGCACGGACCGCGTCGACCTGATGACGTTCGGTCTCGGCGCCGGCATCGCGGGGCTCGCGGGCGTGGCGCTGTCGCAGCTCACGAACGTGGGCCCGAATCTCGGCCAGGCGTACATCGTCGACTCGTTCATGGTCGTCGTGTTCGGCGGCGTCGGCAGCCTGTGGGGCACGCTCGTGAGCGGACTCTCGCTCGGCGTCGCGAGCAAGCTGATCGAGCCCTGCGGCCGGCGCCGTGATGGCCAAGATCTTCGTGCTGGTGTTCCTGATCGTGTTCATCCAGAAGCGACCGCGCGGGCTGTTCCCGCAGAAGGGTCGCGCGGCGGAGGCTGAGACATGCTCACGAAGCGTTGGCTCGATCACGATCGCGGCGGCTACGTGTTACTCGGCGTTCTCGCCGTGCTCGCCGTCGTCGTGCCGATCGCGAATCTCGCGTTCCCCGACGGCTCGCCGCTGCATCTGTCGACGTTCATGGTCACGCTGCTCGGCAAGTACCTCTGTTACGCGCTGCTCGCGCTCGCGCTCGATCTCGTGTGGGGCTACTGTCGGAATCCTGAGCCTGGGCCACGGCGCGTTCTTCGCGCTCGGCGGCTACGCGATGGGCATGTACCTGATGCGCCAGATCGGCGCGCGCGGCGTGTACGGCAATCGCGGAGCTGCCGGACTTCATGGTGTTCCTGAACTGGGACACGCTGCCGTGGTACTGGCACGGCTTCGACACGTTCTGGTTCGCGCTGCGCGATGGTCGTGCTCGTGCCGGGCTGCTCGCGCTCGTGTTCGGCTGGCTCGCGTTCCGCTCGCGCGTCACTGGGGTGTATCTGTCGATCATCACGCAAGCGCTCACGTACGCGCTGATGCTCGCGTTCTTCCGCAACGAGATGGGGTTCGGCGGCAACAACGGGCTCACGGACTTCAAGGAGCTGCTCGGCTTCGACCTGCAGAGCGACAGGACGCGCGTCGTGCTGTTCCTCACGTCCATCGCCGCGCTCGCGCTCGGCTACATCGGGTGTCGTTACGTCGTGACGTCCCGGCTCGGCCGCGTCGTAGCCGCGATCCGTGACGCCGAGGGCCGCGTGCGATTCACGGGCTTCAGCACGCATCACTTCAAGGTGTGGGTGTTCACGTTGTCGGCCATTTTGTGCGGCATCGCGGGCGCTCTGTATGTACCGCAAGTCGGCATCATCAACCCCACGGAGTTCCAGCCGCTGAATTCGATCGAGCTCGTCGTGTGGGTCGCCGTCGGCGGCCGCGGCACGTTGTACGGCGCCGCACTCGGCGCCGCCGTCGTGAACTACGCGAAGTCCACGTTCACGGCGCTCTTGCCGGAGGTGTGGCTGTTCGTGCTCGGCGCGCTGTTCGTGCTCGTGACGATCGCGCTGCCGCGCGGCCTCGTCGGCATCGTGGCGCGTTTCAGGAGATCTCAGCATGCGTGAGCCCGCTGAACGAGACTCCGAGGACTGGGCGCGCGAAGACCCGCTGCCAGGCGGCATCGACGCACCGCACAAGTGGATTCTGTATCTCGACAAGATCTCCGTGAGCTTCGACGGCTTCCGCGCGCTGAACAACCTGAACCTCTACATCGAAGCTGGCGAGCTGCGCTGCGTGATCGGCCCGAACGGCGCCGGCAAGACCACGATGATGGACGTGATCACCGGCAAGACGCGCCCCGACGAGGGCGAAGCGTTCTTCGACGGCTCGATCGATCTGCTCGAGCACACCGAGCCCGAGATCGCGAATTGGATCGGGCGCAAATTCCAGAAACCCACCGTGTTCGTGAATCACACGGTCCTCGAGAACCTCGAGCTCGCGGGCCTGCGCGACAAGCGCGTGTGGCCCACGCTGATCACGAAGCTCTCGGCGCAGGAGCGCTACCGCATCGACGCGACGCTGCGCACGATCGGCCTACTCGACCACGCCACGCGGCCGGCGGGCGCTCTCTCGCACGGCCAGAAGCAGTGGCTCGAGATCGGCATGCTGCTGATGCAGAACCCGCGCGTGCTGCTCGTGGACGAGCCGGTCGCGGGCATGACGCGGCAGGAGACGGAGGCGACGGCCGAGCTCTTGAACGGACTCGCAGGCTCGCATTCCGTCGTGGTGGTCGAGCACGACATGGAGTTCGTGCGCTCGATCGCACGTCGCGTCACGGTGCTGCACGAAGGCCACGTGCTCGCCGAAGGCCCGATGGACGTCATCCAAAACGACCAGCGCGTGATAGAGGTGTACCTTGGCGAATGACGCAGCCGCACCGATTTTCGCGTATCGCCACGACTGCGGCCGCACGAGCATGCAACAGTGCGCGTCGGCTGCCGGCGTACGAGGGGTGTTTCGAAAACGCCGCAAGTACGTCCCTGTAGGCTCGCTCCGCGCCGTCCCTGGCGCGGAGCGTTTCGAAACACCCCTCGTACACCGACAGCCGACGATCAGCGGCAACGCGCGTGCGGCCGAAGAGGCGCGGTGCGACGCCCGTCACCAGCGCGGCGGCGCGGCTGCGTCACTCACCAGAGGTGGTGGGTGTGAGAGGAGCGTTTCGGAACGCTACGCGCCAGGGACGGCGCGTAGCGAGCCTACAGGGACGTACTTGCGGCGTTTCCGAAACGCTCCTCTCACGCCCGCCACCGACTGCGATGAACTCAACACCGCGCCGCTGCGCGCTGCGATGCGCTATCACCGGGCGACTCTTGGAGTTCGCGAATGCTGAGCGTGCGCGGCCTCAACCAGTCGTACGGGCAGAGTCACACGCTGTGGGACATCGAGCTCGAGGTGCCGCGCGGTGCCGTCATGAGCCTCATTGGGCGCAACGGCGTTGGGAAGACCACGCTGCTCGGGTGTCTCATGGGGTTGCTGAAGACGGACAGCGGCAGCATCACGTTCGACGGCCGCGAGCTCGCAGGATCTCGCGCCGAACAACGCGCGCCGCTCGGCATCGGCTTCGTACCCCAGGGCCGCATGATCTTCCCGCTCCTCACCGTCGAGGAGAATCTGCGCATCGGCCTGCCCGCGCGCGCGAAGCGCGTTCCGAAGACTGCAACGAACGACACCGTCCCCGACCTCGTGTACGAGCTCTTCCCCGTGTTGAAGTCGATGCGCCGGCGGCGCGGCGGCGATCTCTCGGGCGGCCAGCAACAACAACTCGCGATCGGCCGCGCGCTCGTGCTGAACCCGAGCCTGCTGATCTTGGACGAGCCCACCGAAGGGATTCAGCCCAGCATCGTCAAGGAGATCGGCGACGTGATTGCGCGCCTGAAGCGCGACCTCGCGATGACCGTGCTCGTCGTCGAGCAGAAGCTGCCGTTCGTGCGCCGCGTGTGCGATCGATTCTGCATCATGGACAAAGGCCGAGTCGTCGGCACGGGCGCCATGCCCGAGCTCACGGACGACCTCGTGCGCAATTTCCTCTCCGTATGAGGGCCGAGATCTGGTCACAAGCCGTGTTGCTCGGCGGGTGGTTCGGCCTACTGCACGCATTCGACGCCGATCATCTCGCGACCATCGGCGGGCTCGCGCTACGCGACCGGTCGCTGCCGGCCACGGGCTACGCACTGCGGTGGGCGCTCGGCCACGCCGCGGCGCTCGGTATCGTGGCGATCGCGGTGCTGGGCCTCGGCCTTGTCGCGGCAGCCGACTGGACGGCGCACGGCGACGTGCTCGTGGCCCTCGCGCTGCTCGCGATCGGCCTGCAGGCGCTGCGGATCGCATGGCAATGGCTGCGCGTGGCGCGCCGCGGATTCGTGCTGCCAACGACGGCCGCGGTACACGCGCATCACGACGCGCGTACTCACGTGCACTTCCTGGCGCCGTGGCACTCGCACGCGCCCGGCCGCACGAGCGTGCTGATGGGCCTCTTGCACGGCGGCGCCGGCTCTGCCGCAGTGCTCGCGCTGCTGCCGCTCGCACGTTTTCACAGCAGCCTCGCCGCAGCGGTATACGTCGCCTGCTTCTCGCTCGGCGTCACCGTCGGCGCGCTCGCATTCGCCCGCGTATTCGCGCTGCTGGCGTGCCGCTCCGCCGCGGCGGGCGAAAGGCTCGCCGTCGCGTTTCAGACGGCCGTCGGGTCGTTCGCGCTCGTGAGCGGCGCAGTCCTGTTGCACGAGATGCTGGCGCATGCGGGCTGAGGCGCCGGCAGCACGGCAGCGCAGCTGGCGCGGCACGCTCGCGCTGCGCTTTGCCGCGCGCGACGGGCGAACCGTGCTCGCGCAGCGCCGGCATGAAGGGCCGCTGTACGTCCAGCAGCCGTTCTTCCCCGGCGACGGCGTGTGCCACGCGTACCTGCTGCATCCACCCGGCGGCCTCGCGGGCGGCGACGAGCTGACGCTCGAGGCACGTTGCGATCCCGGCGCGCGTGTACTGCTGACGACACCGGCCGCGACGAAATTCTATCGCAGCGACGGCCCCGCGAGCGTGCAGCGGCAGCGCTTGCACGTGGCCGCTGACGCGACGCTCGAGTGGTTACCGCTCGACACGATCCTATTCGGCGGCAGTCGCGCCGCGATCGAGACCACCGTGGAGCTTGCGCGCGGCGCACGCTTCGTCGGCTGGGAGCAACTCTCGCTCGGCCGACCGTTGTCGGGCGACCACTACGCAGCAGGCTGGCTCGAGCAACGCACGCGGATCTCGGTGGCCGGCGAGCCGCTGCTGATCGACACGCTGCGTTGGCGCGCGGGTGACCTGCTGCTCGGCGCCGAATGGGGTCTTGCTGGTTTCGGGGTGTGCGGCGCTTTGCATGTTTTCCCGGCAGATGCCCGTCTCCTTGCGCCCATCCGGGAGCTGCTCGGCGCCGTCACCCCGTCTTACAACGCCCTGCGCTGCGCGGCGACTCTGCTCGGCGAGCTGCTCGTCGTGCGCTGCCTCGCGCATTCCGCGGAGCGCATGCGCGCGCTGCTCGAAGAGCTTTGGGCGCTCGTGCGCAGCGCCGTGATCGGCTGCGCGCCGAGCCCGCCGCGAATCTGGAGGACTTAGAAGAAAAGCATGGATCTCACACCCAGAGAAAAAGACAAGCTGCTGGTCTTCGTCGCCGCCCAGGTCGCAAGCGCTCGGCGGGCACGCGGCGTGAAGCTGAACTATCCCGAGAGCGTGGCACTGATCTCTGCTGCGATCTTAGAAGGCGCGCGCGACGGCAAGTCCGTGGCGGCGCTCATGAGCGAAGGCGCCACGATCCTGACGCGCGCCGAAGTCATGGACGGCATCGCAGAGCTACTGACGGACGTGCAGATCGAAGCCACGTTCCCGGACGGCACGAAGCTCGTGACCGTCCACAACCCGATCGTGTAGCGCGCGATGATTCCCGGGGAATACCTGATCGACGATGGCGAGATCGAGCTTAACGCGGGCCGCGCGACGCTCACGGTCACGGTCGCGAATACGGGCGATCGGCCGATCCAGGTCGGCTCGCACTACCACTTCGCGGAGACGAACGAAGCGTTGCGTTTCGATCGCGTCGCGGCACTCGGGTTTCGCCTGAACATCCCGGCCGGCACGGCCGTGCGCTTCGAGCCGGGGCAGGAGCGCACGGTGGAACTCGTCGCGTACGCAGGCGACCGGCGCGTATACGGGTTCCTGGGCCGCGTCATGGGTCCGCTGCCATGAGGATCTCGCGGCGCGCCTACGCCGACATGTTCGGCCCAACCACCGGCGACCGCGTGCGACTCGGCGACACCGAGCTCGTGATCGAGGTCGAGGCCGATCACACCGTATACGGCGACGAGGTGAAATTCGGCGGCGGCAAAGTCATTCGTGACGGCATGGGCCAGAGCCAGCGCGCGTCCGCCGACGCCGTGGATCTCGTGATCACGAACGCGCTGATCGTCGACTACTGGGGCATCGTGAAAGCGGATGTCGGCATCAAGAACGGCCGCATCGCTTCACTCGGCAAGGCCGGCAACCCGGACACGCAGCCCGGCGTGACGATCGTGATCGGCCCCGGCACGGAGGTTATCGCGGGCGAGGGCCAGATACTGACGGCCGGCGGCGTCGACGCGCACATTCATTTCATCTGCCCGCAGCAGATCGAGGAAGCGCTGACGTCCGGCATCACGACGATGATCGGCGGCGGCACGGGGCCGGCTACGGGTACGAACGCGACGACCTGCACGCCGGGCCCCTGGAACATCATGCGCATGCTGCAGGCGGCCGACGGGTTCGCGATGAATCTCGGGTTCCTGGGTAAGGGCAACGCGAGCCTGCCGCTGCCGCTCGAAGAGCAGATCGAGGCCGGAGTCATCGGGCTCAAGCTGCACGAAGACTGGGGCACGACACCGGCCGCGATCGACAACTGCCTCGCCGTTGCGGAAGCGTATGACGTGCAGGTCGCGATCCACACGGACACACTTAACGAGTCGGGTTTCGTCGAAACGACGTTGGCCGCGTTCAAAGACCGCACGATCCACACGTATCACACCGAAGGCGCCGGCGGCGGCCATGCGCCCGACATCATCAAGGCCTGCAGCGCCGCGAACGTGCTGCCCTCCTCCACGAACCCGACACGCCCTTACACCGTGAACACCATCGACGAGCATCTCGACATGTTGATGGTGTGTCATCACTTGGACCCCGGAATCCCCGAGGACGTGGCGTTCGCCGAATCGCGCATCCGCCGGGAAACCATCGCGGCCGAGGATGTCCTGCACGACCTCGGGGCGTTCTCGATGATCTCGTCGGACTCCCAAGCGATGGGCCGCGTCGGCGAGGTCGTCACGCGCACGTGGCAGACGGCGCACAAGATGAAGGTGCAGCGCGGCGCGCTGCCCGAGGACAACGCACGCAACGACAACTTCCGCGTGAAGCGCTACGTCGCCAAGTACACGATCAACCCAGCTGTCACGCACGGCGTGGCCGAGCACGTCGGCTCCGTCGAAGTCGGCAAGCTGGCCGATCTCGTGCTGTGGCGCCCGGCCTTCTTCGGCGCGAAGCCGTCGTTGATCATCAAAGGCGGCATGATCGCGTCGGCGCCGATGGGCGACGCGAACGCGTCGATTCCGACGCCGCAGCCCGTGCACTACCGGCCGATGTTCGGCGCCTTCGGGCGCGCCCTCGAGCGCACATCGGTGACGTTCGTGTCTGGAGCCGCATTCGCGGCCGCGGTCGACCGGCGTTACGGCCTCGCGAAATCCATCGTACCCGTCGGCGATACGCGCTGCCTGCGCAAGACGGACATGCGACTGAACGCGTACACGCCGACGATCGAAGTCGATCCCGAGACCTACGAAGTGCGCGCCGACGGCTTGCTTCTGACGTGCGAGCCCGCCACGTCGCTACCGCTCGCGCAGCGCTACTTCCTGTTCTGACGTGGAGCACACGATGCACGAATCGTTACGCCTGTTCACGGAGCACTTTCCGATCGGCGGACGCGCCGGCCAAACGACCGTCGCAACGCTGAAGGCCGTGCTGCCGTTCGAGCGCCGGCAGAAAACGCGGCAACGGACGCGCATCACGGCCGGGGACGAAATCGGGCTCCAACTGCCGCGCGGCACGATCCTGCGCGGCGGCGACCTTCTGCGCGCTGCCGACGGCACACTGCTCGAGGTCGTGGCCGCGCACGAGCCGGTGTCGACCGTGCTCAGCCGCGACTTGCGCCAGCTCACGCGCGTGGCCTACCACTTGGGCAACCGGCACGTCGCGTTGCAGATCGGGCCCGGCTGGGTCCGCTACCTGACGGATCACGTGCTCGACGCGATGGTCGCGCAGCTCGGCCTGAGCGTGCGGCACGAGCACGAGCCGTTCGAGCCGGAAGCAGGCGCGTACGGTTCGCACGACCACCCTCACGGCAGCGTGGCCTTCGGCAACCTCCACGCTGTACACCGCCACCTGCCATGAACGCCGCGACACTGCGACTCTGGCAACTGATCAGCCCGACGCTGCCGGTCGGCGCGTACAGCTATTCGCAAGCTCTCGAGTACGTGATCGAGTGCCGCACGGTGCGCGACGAGCCGAGCACGCTCGCCTGGCTGCGCGAGCTGCTGCACCACGGGCTCGCAGCGCTCGACCTGCCCGTGCTGTTGCGCGTGCATCGCGCGTGGACGCGCGGAGACGCAGTGGCCGTCGCGCAACTGAGCCGCGAGCTCGAAGCGCGACGCGACACGGCGGAGCTGCGCTTCGAGGACATGGCGATGGGCGGAGCGTTGATGCAGCTGCTCGCAAATCTCGGCGAACCGCTGCCGCCCTCCGCGCCGCGACTGCCGTTCGCGAGCGCGTTCGCGGTGGCGTGCGTGAACTGGCGCGTATCCGAGGACGATGCATGCGCCGGCTTCGCGTGGGCCTGGTGCGAATCGCAAGATCGCCGCGGCCGTGAAGCTCGTGCCGCTCGGCCACACGGCCGGCCAACGGCTGTTGCTCGCGCTCGGCGCCGAGATCGGCGCCGCCGTTGCGGCAGCCGCGGCGCTCGACGACGACGGTATCGGCGCCACGCTGCCCGGGCTCGCGATCGCGAGCGCGCTGCACGAAACGCAATACACCCGCCTGTTCAGATCATGAGGAGAACGAACAACATGCCAGACAACATTCTGCGAATCGGCGTCGGCGGCCCCGTGGGCTCCGGTAAGACGAGCCTCATCGACGCATTGTGCAAGCACAATGCGCGAGCGCTATCACATCGCCGTGGTGACGAACGACATCTACACGCAGGAGGACGCGCAGATTCTGATCCGCTCCAAAGCGCTGGCGGAGGATCACATCATGGGCGTCGAAACCGGCGGCTGCCCGCACACGGCGATCCGCGAGGACGCATCGATGAACCTGGCCGCGATCGACACGATGGTGCAGCGCTTCCCGACGCTCGACTTCATCTTCGTCGAGAGCGGCGGCGACAATCTGAGCGCCACGTTCAGCCCCGAGCTCGCGGACATCACGCTGTACGTGATCGACGTGGCGGCCGGCGACAAGATTCCGCGCAAGGGCGGCCCTGGTATCACACGCTCGGACCTGCTGATCATCAACAAGATCGATCTCGCGCCCATGGTCGGCGCTTCGCTCGAGATCATGCAGCGCGACACGCTGAAGATGCGCGGCGAGCGGCCGTGGGTGTTCACGAACATCAAGGAGCGTCTCGGCCTCGACGTCGTCGAACACTTCATCGTGCGGGCCGGGATGCTCCAGGCAGCGTGAGCGCCGTCGAGCTAGCGCGCCGCGTCGAGGGGTACGCACGTAATGTCGCGCAGCGGAAAACGACGCCCATCGCCTCGCGTACGAGCTCGCAGCGAGCGCCGTAGAGCACGAGACGCAGCCGCACCGGCTCGTCGAGCGTTCGACCGGTGGCTGCGCGCCCTTGCGGTCCGGCCGGCGTGCGACGTTCGACGGTGAGAACGCTGTCGCGCGTGAACGCGTCGTCGGCCAGCGTGACGGGCGCGCCGTCGAACGCCAGCGTCACGACGCGCGCAAGCTCTGCGCGCGAGTTCGCCGACGGCGATGCGATCAACGGCGGGCCGTTCGCCGTGCAACGAGCCGCACGCGGTCAGCGACGCGGCGAAGACCAGCGCGAGCAACCGGGCTCGCACGATCACCGTCGAGTCGAGCCAGCGGTTCTGGAGCCAGAGCGACTTCGGGACCACGGCGTCCGTCTCTTCGCGAGGGAACACCGATAGCGGTCCCGGCTTGTTGCCGGAGGCCACCGGGCACGCGGGCGAGTCCGATAGCTGGAGCGCGGCGGCGAATCGTCGCTTCGGTCGGATTACGCCGAGGGCAGCGCTGAAATCGTCCGCGACGGAACAACCCCGACCCACGTGTGCCACCGACGACCGGCGAGTTGTTCGGTGTAAAGCCCGTCCGTGTAGTCGCCGAACGCCTGTGCGTTCACGCCCTTGAACTGCACGCTGAAGTACGTGGTACCGCAATGGTCGGCCGGGTAGAACCCATAGGGCTTGCCGCACGTGGTGGAACCGATCTGGATCACGTCGACGTTGATGCCGCGCAGTGCAGTTGATGATCGACTCGCTCGCGGAGCACGTGCTGGCGCCCGTCAAGACGATACACGCGCGGCAGATCGAGCGTCGGTAGCGGCAGCCCGGCCGTAGTCGAGAAACCGCGCGTCGTCGACAAGAACGGCACGGGCGTCAACGCGTTCGCCAGTCACGGGATCGATCGACGGATGCTTGTCGTTGAACGTCAATCTTCTCGAACGTCTGACCTGCGGTGGCGGTCGCGCCCGCGATCATGTACGCGACCTCGCTCGCGATCGACAGGTAGACCGCCACCGTTGTAGCGCAGGTCGAGCACGAGATCGTTGATCCGGCGCCGTGCGCAGCGAATCGAAGGCCGCGACCAGCTGCTGCTCGGCCGGCGCGATGTGGTCGTTGAACAGCATGTAACCGACCAGTCCTGTCGTCGTCGTGCACCGGTGCTGTAGCGGACCGGCGTTTTCGTGACGGCAACCGATTGCAGCTGAACGAGTGCGCAGTACGCCCGTGCGCGGCTGGCGCAGCGCGAACGTGTGCAACTCGCCCGCGTATTTTCCGGATAGAGCCCGGCGACGAATCGGTCCACCTCGGCTTGCGTGTTCGACGACACGACATCCGTGCCGTCTACGCTTTGAACCTCCTCACCGCGTTCGAGCGCCGGCGCGCGGAGCTTGCCGGAGACCCGGGCTCCGATGTACGCGACGACGACTCTGCGCGGCGGCAAGCCGGCGACCACGCCCAGGCAACTCCGTAGCCCGCCTCGACGCCCGACTGCGAGAGCTGCACCCACTGCGCGGTCGAATACGTGAAGTGGAACCGATCCTTGTCCCGGCCCGACGGCGTCGATCGCCGTGGTCTTCAGCGCCTTGAAGTAGTCGGAGGTGGCAGACAGTCCGGGATCGCGATCGACGATCTCGCTGTACCAGAGGTACAGATCGTTGCTCCACGACCGCAGCCAGTTGTTCTCGTCGGTCGCGGTGCCGAGCACTTCGTTGTACGGCTGACCGGTGTTCGGATCGGTACCGCTGCGCGGGTTCATGCATTTGCCGGCGAAGCTCGCGGCCGGCAGGAACGAGCCCGCCACCCAGCCGCTCGTCGGCACCGGAGCTGGCTGCGCAGCCACGGGACTGTTGCCGCCTCCTCCCCCACCTCCACAACCGGCGAGGGCGAAACCCGCCACCAGCGCTACGAGCAGGTGCCACCCGGTGCGTGTCGCAATAGGCATCGCCGCACTCCCCAATCTCGAGAAGCTCACGCGAACCCTACCATGCTCTCGTATTCGGTAAAGGACAGTCTGGCCGCGGCGCGGTCATCTTGCTAGGCTAGACGGCTGCAAACGAAAGGAAATCGGTCGGAACCGGGCGGTTCGCCGGCGCGCCAACAGGACGGCCGCCACCCCGGCTCAGCTGGAAAGCCCCACTCATTCATTAGAAGGCAACCCGCAGTGAATTCACAGACCCTCGCCAGTACGGTCAGCCGTGGCCCGCAGGCCACGATCAGCACCGAGACGCGGCTGAAGCTCTACCGCTCGATGCAGGAATGCCGCGTGCTCGAGAAACGAGCCTACGACCTCTTCATGCAGAACCTGATCAAGGGGACGAGCCACCTCGCGCTCGGCCAGGAAGCGATAGCGGCTGGCTTCGGCCTCGCGATGCAGACGGGCGACTACACGTTCTGCACCTATCGCGGCCACAACCACACGCTGGTCCGCGGCGTATCGATGACCGAAATCTTCGGCGAGCTCATGGGCAACGCGTCGGGCCTGATGCGCGGCAAGGGCGGCTCGATGCACCTCACGAGCGTCAAGCACAACATGATGGGCTCGTACGCCATCATCGGCGCGCACCTCACGATCGCGAACGGCGCGGCGTGGTCGGCGCAATACCGCGGCACCGATCAGGTGGCCGTGTGCTTCTTCGGCGACGGCACCACGAACATCGGCGCGTTCCACGAAGCGTTGAACTTCGCCGTGATCTGGAAGCTGCCGATCGTGTTCGTGTGCGAGAACAACCTCTACATGGAATACACGTCGATCTACGACGTCACGGCCGTCGAGCATCCCGCCGCGGAC
Source organism: uncultured Gammaproteobacteria bacterium (assembly GCA_963748045.1). Lineage (GTDB taxonomy): Bacteria > Pseudomonadota > Gammaproteobacteria > Steroidobacterales > Rariloculaceae > FEN-1219. The sequence continues at coordinate 187,345 of CAVVIC010000004.1, read as the reverse complement.
CGCGCGAGTGCGTACGGGCTCGAGCCCGTGCTGATCGACGGCAACGACGTGGACGTCGTGTACCGCACGGCGATGCGCGCACTCGACCTCGCCCGCAAGGGCGGCGGCCCGAGCCTGATCGAAGCGCAGACGTACCGCCACGGCGGCCACTCGCGCGCCGACCCGGGCAAGTATCGGCCGGACGAAGAAGTGCAGGCGTGGCTCGCGAAGGATCCGCTCCCGCATTACCGCACACCGCTTGCTGCAACTCGGCATCAGCGAAGCCGAGCTGAAGAAGATCGAAGACGAAACTAAAGCGCAGGTCGACGCTGCTACGGAGACGGCGCGCAACGCGCCGCCGACGCCGCTCGAACTCGCCGACAAGGACTTGTGGGCGGATGGAGGTTCGGCATGGCGCAACTAACTTATCGCGAGGCCGTAGCGGCCGGCATGCAGCAGGAAATGCGGCGGGACCCGAACGTCGTATTCCTCGGTGAGGACGTGGCCGCCGCCGGCGGCGTGTTCAAGACCACGGTCGGGCTGCTCGAGGAGTTCGGCCCGAAGCGCGTGCAGGACACCCCGATCTCGGAGCAGGCGATCCTGGGCGCCGCGATGGGCGCCGCGATGACGGGCCTGCGGCCCGATCGCCGAGATCATGTTCTCCGACTTCTTCGCCGTGTGCTGGGACATCGTCGCGAACGAGATCGCGAAGACCCGCTACATGACGGACGGCCAGGTCACGCTGCCGCTCGTCATCAAGTCGGGCAACGGCGCCGGCGCGCGCTTCGGCGCGCAGCACTCGCAGGCCGTCGAGAACTGGGCCATGGCGGTACCCGGCCTCAAGGTCGTCGCACCGGCGTTCCCGGCCGACGTCAAAGGGCTCATGGCCGCCGCGATCCGCGACAACGACCCCGTGCTGTTCTTCGAGTCGAAGTCGCTGTACGCGGTCAAGGGTGAAGTGCCCGAGGGCGAGCACATCGTGCCGCTCGGCAAAGCCAACGTGATCCGCCAGGGCACGGACGTCACGATCGTCGCGCTCGCGCTCATGGTGCCGCGCGCCCTGAAGGCCGCGGACATGTTGAAGGAGCAGCACGGCATCAACGCGACCGTCATCGACCTGCGCTCTCTGGTGCCGCTCGACACGCAGACGATCCTGACCGAGGTCGCGAAGACCGGTCGGCTCGTCACCGTGGAAGAGAACCCGCGGCTCTGCGGTTGGGGTGCGGAGATCTCGTCGATCGTATCGGAAGAATTGTTCTGGGATCTCGACGGCCCGATCGTGCGCGTCACCACGCCGCACATTCCGCTGTCGGCCGCCAACAACCTGGAAGACATGCAGTTGCCGAGCGCTGAGCGCATCGTCGCCAGCGTTCGCCACCTCGTCGACTAGCCGCGGAGAAAGCCTCGATGAACGTACTGATGCCGCAGCTGGGCGAAACCGTCGCCGAGGGCACCGTCGCGAAATGGCACAAGAAGGCCGGTGACAAGATCGCCGTCGACGAACTGCTGTTCGACGTCGAAACCGACAAGGTGTCGATGGAAGTCACGGCGATCGCCGCCGGCGTCATCACGAAGATCCTCGTGCCGGCCGGGCGCGACGGTCGACGTGGGCACCGTGCTGGCGGTCATCGAGGAAAGCGCAGGCGCTACGGCCGCGGCACCGGCCGCGCAACCGGCGGCACCGGCGCCCGCACCGGCGCGGCACCTGCCGCCGAGAGCTCCGCCGCCGTCGTGGTACGCCGCGATGCCGCCGTCGATGAATCAGGCCACCGAGCAATACACGCCGCCGGCCGCCTCAGTCGCACCCGCGCCGACCGCAGTCAGCGCCGCACAGCGCGACAGTCACCAACGTTTGTCGCCGGCCGTCCGCCGGCTCGCCGCCGAGTATCGGCTCGATCTCGCCACCGTCAGCGGCTCGGGCCGTAACGGTCGCATCACGCGGCGCAACGTGCTCGAGTTCATCCAGACGCGGCAGTCGGCGCCTACCCAGGCGCCGCCGCCGCACCGCCCGTTGCGAAGCCTGCGCTGGCCGCGGCTCCCGTCGCCCGCGCTCCGGCACCGGGCCCGCGTGCCCGCCTCGCAGCTCGGCACGAAGGTGCCGTTCACGCGCATTCGGCGCCTCACGGCCGATCACATGGTTCGCTCGAAGGCCACGAGCCCGCACGTGTTGCAAGCCGTGGAAGTCGACTTCCATCGCGTGGACCAGGTGCGCAAAGCCGTGCGTGACGCGTGGAAGGCCAAGCACGGTCACTCGCTGACGTACCTGCCGTTCATCGGCAACGCCGTGTGTCGCGCGCTGCAGGACTTCCCGCATCTGAACTCGAGCGTCGAAGGCGACAGCCTCGTGCTGCACGAGCACGTGAACCTCGCGATCGCCGTGGACCTCGGCGCCGAAGGCCTCGTGGCGCCCGTCGTGAAGTCGGCCGAGAATCTGTCGGTCGCGCAGCTCGCCGACGCGATCGCGGACATCGCCCATCGCTCGCGCACGAATCGCCTGAAGCCCGACGACTTCTCGGGCGGCACGTACACGCTGTCGAACTCCGGCACGTTCGGCACGCTGATCACGGCGCCGATCATCAATCAGCCGCAGGTCGCGATCCTGTCGACCGACGGCGTGCGCAAGAAGCCGGTCGTCGTGGAGACTTCGGAAGGCGACTCGATCGCGATCCGCCCCGTGGGCGTCCTCGCGCAGTCGTTCGACCACCGCGCCGTCGACGGCGCCTACTCGGCCGCATTCCTCGATCGTCTGCGCCGGCTGATCGAAACCAGCAACTGGTCCGTCGAAGTTTGAGCAGCCGTAAGCACACGCTCGGCTGGATCGGCGCCGGCGGACGGATGGGCTTCGCGATGGCGAAGCGCCTGCTCGCGGCAGGCCATGACGTCACCGTCTACAACCGCACGCGCAGCAAGGTCGAGCCGCTCGCAGCCCTCGGCGCTACGATCGTCGATTCGCCGCGCGCCATGCGCGGGCTCGACATCGTGTTCACGAGCGTTTCCGCGTCCGACGATCTCGCCGCGGTATGCCTTGGCGCCGACGGCGTGCTCAGTAAGGACCAATCCCCGAAGCTCCTGATCGACTGCTCGAGCGTGTCGGAAGAAGCCTCGGCCAAAGTGCGCGCCGCGGCGGCCAAGCTCGGCACGGACATGCTCGCCGCGCCCGTCAGCGGCAACGCAAAAGTCGTCACGGCCGGCAAGCTGACGATCGTCGCATCCGGCCCACGCAGCGCGTTCGACCTCGCGAAGCCGTACCTCGAAGCGCTCGGCGTCGGCGTCACGTACGTCGGCGAGGGCGAGCTCGCGCGCATGGTCAAGATCTGCCACAACTTGTTGCTCGGTGTCGTAGCTCAGTCGCTGGCCGAGATCACGGTGCTCGCCGAGAAAGGCGGCGTGCCGCGCAGCGCATTCCTCGAGTTCATCAACAACAGCGTCATGGGCTCGATGTTCTCGCGCTACAAGACGCCGGCGTTCGTGAACCTCGACTGGACGCCCACGTTCACGCCCGTGCTTTTGCTCAAGGATCTCGATCTCGGGCTCAAGGCCGCCAAGCACCTCGGCGTGGAGCTGCCGGTCACGCACATCACGCGCGAGCTCGTCCACGCCGCCGTCGAGGCCGGTCACGCGGACCGCGACTTCGCGATCCTGCTCGATCAGCAAGCAAAAGCTGCCGGCATGAAGCTGGTGCCGGAGAACATCGTCGTCGACGACGGCCTGAAGAAAAAGGCCGGCTAACCGCGCCGTTCCGCGGCGGTCTTCAGACAGTGCACGAACTCGTCGAACGCCGGCTGCAGATCGGGAATCGATTTCGTGATCAGTGGCGCGAGCAGCCCCGTGAACTCCTCCCGCATCTCGAATCGTGACTCGGCCGCCACTTTCCGGCGCAAGCGTGAACGTACGCGTGCCGACGAACAGACCGAACGGCATGCCACCGCGCCACACCATGCGCCGCGGCGCGTCGAGCTCCGCGACTTTGACCGGGAACGCGCGCCCCGGACTCAGCTTCGTATGGACGGTGACGGTGGCACCCAATACCGCCTGCCCGTCAACTCTATCCACCGTCGTGTTCCACGCGGGCCAGCGGGCCAGGTCGGTCAGGAGCGTCCACACTCGCTCGGCGGACGCTTCGATGGATGTCGCGGCTTGGAAGGTCTTCATAGCAAATTCACCGTTGCCAGCGACCGGGCCACGCCCGATCGTTGGTAGTTCTGATCGACCAATTCTGCTACGTTGTCGCCGCAACTGCGAGCCAACTGCTAGCCAAAGGACTAACCGAGAACATGAGCCGTGAACTGATCCCCACAGCCGGTCGCTGGTACCGCGATCTGGAAAGAGACGAAACCTTCAAGGTCGTGACTGTCGACGAGGACGACGACCTGGTCGAGCTTCAACACGCCGACGGCGAGCTCGAAGACCTCGAGTCCGCGGAGTGGTACGAGATGGACCTGGAGAAAGTCGAGGAGCCCGAGGACTGGTTGCGCGAGGACGAGAATAGCGACGACAAAGACGACCGCGACGACGACCTCGATGACGATGAGGACGACGACGATGATGACGACGACGACCGCGACGACGATGACGATGACGACGATCGCGGCAACTACTAGAGCGGCCCTCTCTCGGTCCGCCTGGCTCGTTGCGGCGGTGATGCCGGCTTTCTGCGCGGCCGGCGCGAGCGCGCAAACGCTCGTCGACGAGCTCGCATGGGCCTACGCGATCACGCCGGGCACGGACCCGGCGGCACCGGTCGACGACGGCACGCAGCGATCGCTGCCCGGCACCGACAAGACGTTCAAGCTCGATCAGATCCGCAACCGCCAAGGACCGGCCGACTGGTTCCCCGGCGACCACCCGAGCATGCCGAGCGTCGTGGCCAACGGCCGCGAGGCCGCCGGCATCTGGGCGTGCGCGCTGTGTCACTACCCGAACGGCAAAGGCCGGCCGGAGAACGCGGGCGTCACGGGCTTGCCGAAGGAATACTTCGCCCAGCAGCTCTACGACATGAAGCACGGGCTGCGCATGAGCGCCGACACCCGCAAACCGAATACGCCGCGCATGATCGCCTTCGCGGCCGCCATGACCGACGAAGAAATCCAGCAGACGGCCGAATACTTCGGCGCGATGAAGTGGACGCCGTGGATCGACGTCGTCGAAACCAAGACCGTGCCGAAAACTTCGCCGCGCGGTGGCATGCACCTGCGCCTCGAAGGCGCCGAGGCCGGCATGGAACCGATCGGCAAGCGCATCATCGAGACGCCGCGCAACACCGAGTACACCGAGCTCCTGCGCAATCCGCATTCGGATTTCATCGCGTACGTACCGGTCGGCGCCGTGGCGCGCGGCAAAGCGCTCGCGACGACGGGCGGCGGCAAGACGACGCAGTGCACCGTGTGTCACGGCGAAAACCTGAACGGGCTTGCGGTCGTGCCGAGCCTGCGCGGACGTTCGCCAAGCTACATCGCTCGGCAGCTCGCGGACTTCAAGCAAGGCACGCGGCACGGCCCATGGGCGCCGCTGATGGTGCAAGTGGTGGCGAAGCTATCCGCGGACGATATTCTGAATCTGTCGGCGTATCTCGCGTCGCTGCCGCCGGAGCGCTAATCGCGCTCTAGAGGTGCTTGGGGATCAGCTCGTTGACGATTGCGCTGAACGAGACCATGGACCCCGGGTTGCCCTTGTCCTGGTGGCGCGACATCACCAGGAAGTGCGCAACCTCGCGAAGCCCGAGCTCGTGGCGGCCAGGCGCAGTCCACTGGTCGACGCTGTCTTCGGCGTCGATCAGCCAGCGATTGACATGGGCCGCGTCCACGGCCCCGCTGTGTAGCAACACCTCGCGGTACAACGCGGCCCCGGACAAGTCCGGTTTGGTGGCGCGCACCGCCGCGTGGGACTTCAACAGCCGTTTGACGATGCGGCGTGCAAACAAGCGTTCTCTGAGCGAGACGAACCAACCGACTGTCATACGTTCCTCAACTAAGACTGTGCAGTGCGGATTGCATTGTGTCCTGTGACTCGTGCTGCGGGTTCAATATCGTATTGTGCCTGGATCGTTTTGTTCCGGGCGGCCGAAGTACCTTTCCATAATGCGAGGCCTACGGCCGAAACTCCCGCGGCTCGAGCCGCACGTCGACCAATCCTACCTCGAACCCGAGCATCTGCCGCTTCGGCCGGTATTCGTCGGCAAGCACGAGCAACGTGACGCTCGCGGGCGGTGCCTGGTCGCACACGGCTTCGGCGGCCTTCAGCGCGAATGAGCCATCGGCGCCACTGCGCGTCGAGAGCTGCTCGTCCAAGTAGGTGACTTCGACTACCGCGTACGGCACGGGCCTGCCGGTAGCATCGCGCACCGTACCGTGCAGACTCGTACTGTGCGCAGGTGATGCGAGTGATCCAGCGCTCGATGAAGCCGGTGCCCGCGTCATAGCTGGCGTTCACGAGCACGTTCAGCAGCAGGAAGACCGCTGACGCGATCACGACGCCGATCACGGCGAACAGCAGATATCGCAACGCACCCACGACTGCTCCGTCATCCCTCGATCTTCAGCAGCCGGCGCAAATTGCCGCCCAAGATCGCTTCCTTCTCGGCGGCTTTGAGGAACGGCGCGTGCGCGATCATGTCGATCGTGTCGGGCCAGAAGTACGGCATGTCGGAGCCGTAGACGACCTGGCTCACGCCGGTCTCGGCCACGAGGTGCCGCAAGCCTTCCGTCGAGAACACCATCGAGTCGACGAGTGACTCTGATCCTTGAAATACTCGCTCGGCTTACGCTTGTTCGCGCACTTCGCGTCGTCGCGCACGATGCACGGCCGCGTCGCTGCGCCCGAGATACGACGGTAGGTAGCCGCCGCCATGCGCCGCGCAGAGCTTCGAGCGTGGGAAACCGATCGAGCGTGCCGTCGTAGATCATGTGGCTCAAGAACACCGTCGTCTCGAGCGGATTGCCGACGATGTTCGCAAGCCGCCGCGGCCGTCGAGCGCGCCGTCGCGCGCGATGTTCTGCGCGTTGTTCGGGTGCATGAACACCGGCACGCCGAGCTCCTCGGCTTTCGCCCAGAACGGATCGTACTTCGGCGCGGACGGCGGCTCGTCGGCCACATGGCCGCCGATCGACGCGCCGCGAATGCCGAGGTTCTTCACGGCGTGCTCGAGCTGCTCGGCCGCGAGATCGGGGAACTGCAACGCCGGCGACGAGAGCCCGACGAACCGCTGTCGAATGCTGCTTGCACCATGCCGCAATGCCGTCGTCGTGGATCGCGACGACCTGCCTCGCGGCCTCGCGATCGGCCGTGTACCACCAGTAAGTGTTCACGCTGAGCGCCTGCACGTCGATGCCGCGCTCGTCCATCGATCTTGATGCGCTCCGGCCCGATCACGAGCGTGGGCGGCGACGCACGCGGCACGTTGACGCCCGGCACGCGCGTGGCGACCTCCGGGAACACGCAGTGCGCGTGCACGTCGACGACTATGACGCGCCGGCCGTTGATCTTGACCTCTTTGCGGGCCGCCGCCTGCGCACCCACGCCGCCCGCGCTAAACGCCACGATCGCGCCGCCGGCGGCGCCCAGGAATGCTCTGCGACTGCTCATATTCTCCCCCCCGCAGTTACTCGCCCACAGCGTCGCCGAATGGGGTGCGACGCGTCAATCGCACCGCACCGGACCGGGGCCGGTCGCTCGCGGTAAGCCGTTCGGGCTAAGATACGGACAACGCCCTTAACGGCGTCGCAAGAAGATCGATCGTCGGCCGGCTCCGCCACCACGATCGGGGGTTCATCAACTGAGGGGTTATTCATGAAGGTTACACCGCGATTCGGTGCGTCGGCTCGTTTACTCCTGAGCGCCGCCGCCACCGTCGGCCTCGTAGGCTCGGCGCTCGCCCAGCCGCCCGGTCCTGCCGGGCGAGCAGTTCAAGGTCGTCACGTTCGTCGAAGGGCTCAAGAACCCGTGGAGCATGGCCTGGCTGCCGAACGGCGACATGCTCGTGACCGAGCGCGGCGGCGCGCTGCGCCTCGTGCGCGGCGGCAAGCTGCTGCCCGATCCCATCGCCGGCGTCACCGAAGGTGCGCGCACTCGGTCAGGGCGGCCTCCAGGAAGTGGCCGTGCATCCGAAGTACGCGCAGAACCACTACATCTACTTGAGCTACTCGAAGCCGGACGCGGACGGCAAGAAGGGCACCACCGCCCTCTCGCGCGCGAAGTTCGAGAACGACAAGCTGTCCGACGTGAAGGAGATCTTCGAGGCCAAGGCGTGGAACGACGCGCCGGGTCACTTCGGCGCGCGCATCGCGTTCGATAAGGAAGGCCACCTGTTCATGTCGGTCGGCGACCGCATGGCCGGGCTGTTCCCGCCGCGCCCCGAGGGCGGCATGGACCCGAACTTGGAAGGCCACCCGGCGCAGCACCTCGACAACCACCAGGGCAAGATCCTGCGGTTGAACGATGACGGCACCGTGCCGAAGGACAATCCGTTCGTGGGCCAGGCCGGCGCATTGCCGGAGATCTGGAGCTACGGCCATCGCAACCCGCAAGGCCTCGCGGTGAACCCGGACACGAACGCAGCTGTGGGAGACCGAGCACGGCCCGCAGGGCGGCGACGAGCTGAACCATGATCGAGAAGGGCAAGAACTACGGCTGGCCGGTCATCGGCTACGGCGTGAACTACACGCTCGGCACCGAGATCCACAAGAGCCGTAACCACGAAGGCATGGAGCAGCCGAAGGCGTTCTTCGTGCCGTCGATCGCGATCGCGGGCCTCGCGTTCTACGAAGGCGACAAGTTCCCGAACTGGAAAGGCAACGCGTTCGTCGGCGGCATGAATGGCTATCGCCAGCTGGTGCGGTTCAGCCTGAACGGCCCCGTGGTCACGAACCGCGAGCCGCTGCTGCAGGGCCAGTACCGCATCCGCGACGTGCGCGTGGGGCCGGACGGCTATGTGTACCTCGCCACCGACAACATCTTCGGCCAGCCGACCGCGATCATGCGGCTCGAGCCGAACCCGGCGGGGGGAGAAGAAGTAACCTGGGCTGAACGCCATGACAGCACTTTCGCTCTCGCGGCCGTGTTCAAGGCATTGGTGTTTGCGACGCTCGCCGCTCTCGCGGCGGGCGTCGCGGACGCACAGCCCGCGGCGCGTTGCGATCGCGCGTGCCTGACCGGCTTCATCGACGCCTACTTCGCGGCGCTGATTGCCAACGACGCCAAGAAGCTGCCGCAGGCGGCGAAAGCGCGCATCACCGAGAACGGCAGCGAGAAACCTCTCGCGGCCACGTTCTGGGATAGCGCAGCGGAAGTCGCGTACCGCTTCGACGCGGTGAACGTGCGGCGCGGCGACACGGGCACGCAAACCGTGATCCGCAACGCCGACGGCGCGAAGACGATGTTCATGGTGCGCCTGAAGGTGCAGAACGGCGCCGTCACCGAAATCGAAACGATCAAAGCCAATCAGGGCGAAGCGGATCGTCTTTGGGATCCCGACCGGATCCTGAAGGAACCGACGACCAACTTTCAGTTATCGATCCGCGAAGCCGAGCGCGACTCCTATTACGATTTGATCGGCGCGGCCGAAAGCTACTGGCGCGCGTTCCAGACGAACGGCACGCCGAGCTATCACCGCGCGCGCCTGCAACCGGACTCCCGCCGTTTCGAGAACGGCCTGCAAACCACCGGGACGTTGCGCGACGGCGTGTTCAACGACACGTCGAAGGGCTTCGACGAGGGCCGGTTCATCGGCCGCAACATCTGGGACCGCCGCTACCCCGTCGTCGACGAGGAGCGCGGCGTCGTGCTCTCGATCGTCCGCTTCGGATTGAAGGGCGGCGCAAAGAGCCAGAGCGTGGCCACGACCAACGACCGTCTCGTCGCGGAGTTCTTCGCCGTGCGCCACGGCTACATCCAGGAAATCCAGGCCGTGCTGTTCAACCTGCCGGACGAGAAGGCCACGGGTTGGGCGGCGGCGTACGGACCGGAGCGCGGCGCCACGGAATAGCGCCCGGAATCGCTGGAACGCGCCGACACCCAATCCATCTCCCGGGTGCGGTCATCTATTTCGCGTTTCGCGCGTTGTCTAAGTGCGTATTTGCGCAGTTCGAATCGGAGGAAAAGGATGACTTCCAGCACAGCCCCTCGGCGGGCAGCAACGACGCTCGCGGTGCTCATGCTCGCAGGCTGCAACCACGGCGGCGGCGGCAGCAGCACACCGCCACCCACCGGGCCGAGCGCCACCGTGAGCGGCACGGTCACGTTCGATCTAGTACCTACTGCGAACATCGGCGGCGCCTGGCAGCTCGACTACACGAGCACGCGCAGCGCTCCCGCCCGCGGCATCGTAATCCAGGTCATCAGCGGCTCGAACCTGCTCGCTACCACCACGACCGACGACACGGGCGCGTACTCGATCAGCGCGCCGTCCAATGGGAACGTCTTCGTGCGGGCGCGCGCCGAGATGAATCGCGTCGGATCCCCAGGCTGGCACGTGGGCGTCACGGACAATACCCGAAGCGACGGCATCTACGTGCTGGAGTCCGACACCTTCTTGCTCGGTGCAAACGGCGCCACTCGCGATTTGCACGCGGCGTCCGGCTGGGGCGGCGCGAGCTACACGAGCTCGCGAGCGGCCGCGCCGTTCGCGATTCTCGACACCGTCTACGACGCAATGCAATTCGTGCTCGCAAACAAGCCGGGACTCGTGTTCCCGACTCTGCAAATCCACTGGAGCTCGAATAACGTTCCGAGCGTGGGCACGGAAGGGCCGGTAGCCTCCACCGGGCAGATAGGGTCGAGCTTCTACGTCTCGACCGGCGACATCTATCTGCTCGGCGCACAAGACAGCAATACAGACGAGTACGACCGCAGCGTGATCTCAGCGGTGTGGGGCCAATACCTCGCCGACTCGTTCGGTCGCGACGACAGCTCCGCAGGGCCGCACGCGCCCGGCGATCAGCTCGACATGCGGACGTCGTTCCGCGAAGGTTGGGGGAACGCGATAGCAGCCATGGTGAGCGGCGACCCCGTCTACCGCGACACCCGAGGGCCGCGCCAAGCCCAGGCCTTCTCGTTCAACGTCGAAGGCGAACCCGCGACGAACCCCAACCCCTACCCCGGCTGGTTCAGCGAGCGATCGATCGGCGAGCTGATCTACAACGTCTACGACTCGAGCACGAATGCCGTGCCGGCCGGTTCAGCGACGCAGGACAACGTGGCTCTTGGCTTCGGGCCGCTCTTCGACGCGCTGACGGGCCCGATGAAGAACACGCCCGCGCAAACGAGCATCTTTCCCTTCATCAATGCGCTGCAACACGCGGCACCGCAGGATCAAGCCAACATCGATGCACTCGTCAAAGCCGAAGGCATGGACAGCATCGTCGACGACTACGGCACCACGGAGACGCATTTCGGCACGCCTCCCACGCCCAAGCTCACCTCCGTCTACGACAGCGTGGTCGTGAACGGAGGCGCCAGCAACGTCTGCAGTCTCGACGCTTTCAAGAGCACAGCGTCGGGATCCGCGGATAAGCTCGGCTCGCGGCGCTACGTGAGATTCTCCCCGACCACGTCGGGTACCTATACATTCCGGGCGACGGCCGTGACTCCGCTGGCAGCGGCCGATCCGGATCTCGTGCTGCATCAGGTCGGACAAATCGCAAGCTCGCAAGGCGCTCCGAGCGCTTCCTGCACACAATCGTGGCAGACGACTGCTGGCGTATGCACCGAGAGCTTCACTGCGCCATTGTCGCCGGGCGACTACACGCTCGAGGTCTACGAATGGACCAACATAGCCGACGACCCGGCTCATCCCCCGATCGGCGACACGTGCTTCGACGTGACGGTGAGCGGACCGTGAGTACGTTCGGTGACCGCCCCCCGAACGCGCGCGTATAGGCGAGATGCCGCTGCTCTAGGCCTTGAGCCACGCGCCGATGCGCGGCCAGAGCTCCGCATGCGCTGCGGCGCCGAGCAGCAGACCCAAGTGGGTGGCGGGAAACACGAGGTTCGTCACCAAGTCCCCGCCGAGACGCTCGACGAGCGTGTTACTCGAGGCCGGTGGCACGAGCTTGTCGCGCTCGCCGCTCACGTTCAGCACCGGGCACTTGATGTTCTCGAGCGCCGCGACGCGGCCGCCGATCCGCAGACGGCTCTGCGCGAGATCTCGGCTCCAGTAGGCGTTGCACATGGCTTCGCGGAACACCTGGCCCGCGAGCGGCACGTCGCTGTCGAGCCACGGCTGGAGCGCGCGCGCCACCCTCGCGCCGGCGGCCGTGCGAATCAGCGCCGACTCCTCGAGCTCGTCCGCGACGTAGCGCGACAGTTGCGCCGGACCTGGAACGCCGGCGTTCAGCCACGCGCGAATCCACCAGCCGGGTATGTTGCCGAACATGCGTACGACGTACTCCACGATCGTCGGCGCGAACGGCGACTGCATCTCGATCGGCACGGCCACGGGCACCACGCGCGCGACCGTTTCCGGATGGAGGGCGGCATACAGCAGTGCGAGCAACCCACCGAAACAGCACCCAACGAGCGGCACGCGCTCCACGCCTTCACGCGCGCGCACATGATTGACCGCGCACGCGAGATCGCCATTCACGTACGCGTCGAAGCCGCGCTCGGCGTTCTCCGCTTCCGGCGGCTGCCAATCGGTGAGATACACGGTGAAGCCCTGCGCCAGCAGGTTGCGGACGATGCTGCGCTCGGGCAGCAGGTCGAGCACGTACGGGCGCTTGAATAAGGAGTAGACGAGCAACACGGCCGGCCCATTGCCGGGGAGGTTGTCCGACCGGTACCGGCGCAACCGCAGCAGCCCGCTCTCGTCGACGACGTCGAACGGTGTGCGCGTGGGTGGATCGAGGGGTGTTTCGGGCGGCTCGTGCAACGCGCGCTCGAACTTGAGGTCGGGGAAATCCGTGGCCGGCACGCGGCGGTGAGCGCCTTCGATCGTCATGAGCAGCTCCGTTGCAGAGGCGAGTCGACATCCTGCCGATCCATTCTGACAGTTTGCTGACAGCCCCCCACCGGCGCCAGTTAAGTTTTGTCCATCGAAACGCCGCCGTCAACGAGGAATGCCACCGTAGCGGGCCGCGGGCGCTCTATCTGGTTCCTGCGACAGGGGTGCGCAAGATTCCGATAGCATGGGGTGGCGGGCTCGCGCATTGTTGCCTCAACGCCGAAGAGGGCCCCGCCATGAGTAGCCGCAACCCACAAACCCACGCCCCCTCCTCCTCGCTCGCGACGCTGCTCGACGTGTGCCGCCACGTGGACGCGGATCCGACCGCGCGCCACGACTTGAAGGCGCTCGGCCGCCGCGCCGGCTTGAGCACGTTCCAGCTGCACCGCCTCTTCAAGTCGTTCCTCGGCATCACACCGCGCGAATACGTGGAGCAGGCGCGCGTGCAGGAGCTGAAACGCCGGCTGCGCACGGACTCGTCCGTGACGAACGCAATCTACGACGCGGGGTTCGAATCGAGCAGCGCCGTGTACGGCCGGCTGAACGTGCACCTCGGCATGACGCCGCGCAGCTACCGTCGCGGCGGAGCGAACGAGGCGATCTCGTTCGCGTTCGGCACTACGCCGCTCGGCCACGTGCTGATCGGCGCCACCGATCGCGGCATCTGCTATCTACAGTTCGGCGACTCGCAGGGCGAGCTGCTGGAACAGCTCGTGGCCGAATATCCGAACGCGAGCGTGGCGCCTTCAGCCGCGGGCTCCGGGCCCGAGTTCGCGGCGTGGATGAAAGCGCTGAACGCGCAACTCAAAGGCAAACCGGCGCCAGCCAAACTGCCGCTCGACATTCACGGCACGGCGTTTCAGAAGCGCGTGTGGGAGTTCTTGCGGACGATTCCCTACGGCGCGACGACTTCGTACACCGACGTCGCGCGCGGTATTGGCGCGCCGAATTCGGTGCGCGCTGCGGCTAGCGCGTGCGCACGGAATCGGATCGGCGTGTTGATTCCGTGTCACCGCGTGCTGCGCGGCACGGGCGACCTGGCCGGGTATCGATGGGGACTACCGCGCAAGCGGCGGTTACTTGCGGTCGAGGTCGGGGCGCGCGCCTTGGATGAGCGAGCAGCGGACAAAGGCGCGCGCTAGCCCGCGCTTGAATCGCAGCCGCCGCGCGAACATCATCACAACGCTTACCAGGGGGGCGTCATGTCGATCACCAAAATCATCCACGGTTGCCTGACCACACTCGCGTTGCTCGTTGTCCACGCGGGCGCCGCGCATGCGCAAGGGGCACCGCCCGGAACCGGGCCCGCGCCTACCGGTCTCGTCGTCGGCTCCGGCAACTTCTACAGCCCGATCGTCGCGGACCTCGAGAAGGCCGTCGTGTTCTACCGCGACGGCGTCGGCTTCGAGGTGAAGGGCGAGCCTACCAACGCGGATGCGAACCCGCAGCTGCGCGCGATGTTCGGCCTGCCGGACGCCCACCTTCGCCAGCAGATCGGGCGCGCGCCGCCGACGCCGGGCGGCGTCGAGATCGTCGAGATTCCGAGGACCGACGGTCAGCCGGCGGTTGCGCCCAAGATGGGAGACCCCGGTGCGGTGATGCTGATCGTCGCCGTGCGCGACATCAACGCAACGCTCGCGCGGGTGAAACAGCTCGGTGCGCCGGTCGTCACAACCGGCGGCGCGCCGGTGACCATGGGCGGCCAGGCGCTGGCGGTCGTGGTCAAGGATCCGGCGGGACACTTCGTCCAACTCGTGCAGCCCGCCACGCCGCCGCCGGCGCCCGCGGGCTCGAACGCAAACATCATCGGCGTGCGCGTGCGCCACACCGTCGCGAACCTCGAGCACGCCCTCGCGCTCTATCGTGACGCGCTCGGGCTTGCGGGCGCCGCGCAAGTACCGCCGTACGCCGGCGAGGCGAACGTGCTCGACTTGCTCGGTCTGCCGCACGACACGCAATACCGTTTGACGCTCGTCACGGTGCCAACGTCGGGCCTGCAGATCCAGCTCATGGAGTTCAAGGGCGCGCACCCGCCCGCTCAACCGGCCATCCTCGCGAACCCCGGCTCGACGCGGATGCAGCTGCGTGTCGCGGACATCGATGCGGCGGCCGCGGCGCTCACGAAGGCCGGCGGCACGTTCATCTCGACCGGCGGTAAGCCGCTCGATCTGCCGGCGGGCAACGCGACGCTGAAGGTCGGCATCGTGCGCGATCCCGACGGCCTGTTCATCGTGCTGATCCAGGCGCCGCCTGCACCGAAGTAAAGAACAGACTTTCGCTCCGAACGGGCGGCTTTCGAGCCGAAGCGGCATAGCGAGAGGAGGGTGTGATGTCTTTCCCGCTGCCGAAGCAGAACCCCTGCTATTTCTGCGAAATCATCCAGGGCAACGTTGACGGCTGGAACGTGGTCGAGCGAACCGACCACACCCTGACGGTCCTGAACGGTCGCCAGTATGAGGTTGGTCAGTGCATTGTCGTTCCCAATCGCCATGCCCCGACATTAGTTGAGCTGACCGAGGAAGAGATCGTCGCCGTAATGAGCACGGCAAAGCGCCTTACTGAAGTAATGGTGAGGGCGTTCGCGCCTGATGGTTTGTTGCTCTACCAGAACAATGGTGTCGGCAGCGGGCAAGAGGTGCCCCATTTCCATCTGCATGTCATACCGAGGCGCGAAGGGAGCGACTGGGGGTTCGGCCCCCCGCACATTGCAAAGCTAGCGGAATCAACCGGGCCTTCAAAGCATAACTATGCGCAGCCCACCGAGTCGAAGGCGCAAACAATCGCGCAGCTCAAGAAGTACTACCAGAGCGCGACTTCGTAGGAGTAGATGAGCCGTGAAGAAGGAGAAGGATTCACTGCATTGGCAGACGCTGGGAAGCGAGTACGGACCAGCACTGCCGCTCTTTCGGGTGCGTTTCGACACGGTGCAGCACCCGACGACCGCAGTCACACTTCGGCGCATGGTTCTAGAATCCAACGACTGGGTAAACGTCGTCGCAGTGGCGACGGACGGAAGAATCGTAATGGTTGAACAGTATCGTTTCGGCGTCGGTGAATTGACGATCGAGCCTGTTGCGGGACTGATCGATTCTGGAGAGGAGTCACTCGACGCCGCCAAGCGCGAACTTCTGGAGGAGACTGGCTTCGGTAAGGGCCGTTGGCGCTACCTCGGCTCAGTGCAGGCAAATCCGGCGTTTCAGAACAATCTCTGCCATCACTGGTTGGCAGAAGGTGTCGAGGCAGTGCAGAAATGTGCGCCAGACGAAGGCGAAGCCATACGCGTGCATCTCATGACAATAGACGCCATCAAGGATGCCATTGTGGCCGGCAGGGTAAGACACCCATTAGGGTTGTCAGCGCTCTCTCGCGTCTTTCCGCTTTGGGATCTTCCTTACACCCCGTAAGCCCTCGAGAAGATTCTGGCTCAAATGTGCGTCGCCGCGCATACCCGGTAGGGTTCGTGCTAGCTTTTCCATCGACTCATCAAGCCAATCGGGGACTACATGCCGAGACTCAGCGCGAGGGAAATTGGAGAGGTGGTCGCGATTCTCGGCGTCGTGCTGTCCCTCTTATTTGTCGGACTGCAGCTACGCCAGAATGCTCTCGTATCGCGAACCAGTGCCTATCAGGATCTGGGTATCGCAATGGCCGAGGGCTGGAGGTTCCGAGCGTCCGACCGGGAACTGAACGACTTGGTTTTATAGAGCCGGATCGACCGATCCGGACGTCTGGTCCAACCTGACGGACTCGGACATCCGGCGCGTGCGGGCGTATGTTCTTTCGACCCTACGCATCTACCAGTCTGCTTACTTGGAAGTACGAGAGGGCTTGCTCAGCCCTCAAGCGCTCGAAGACTTGGGGATGGACGGGTTCAGAGACAGTAGGCTCCTTCAGAATATGTGGCCCTTCGTGCGCAATCAGCTCTCCGTCGAGTTTGCTGACCAACTCGCATCGGAAATGAATCTCCCGGAGGGTTAAGCTCGCGGGAAGTGGCGCATTAGAGCTCCCGACCCCCGGTTTCGTAGGCCGGGCGGAGCCGAACTTCTGCCTGATTTCGCCTCGTCGGCCTCTAGCCGACGGAATTCAGCGAGTCGCGCCCATAACTCTCTATTTTTCCGATTCACGCCCAGCGGATTTCCCTGGGGTGATCGCGCCGCAGAGCGCCCCGTTCAGAGTTGCCGCCAGGCGTGCGGCCGCGAGCACGAGCCGCTCCTCAGCGATACGCTGCGCCATCCGTCGATAAGCGTCGTCGAGAATGGCAGGACCCTCGGCCGGCGCAAAACTATATACGGTCGGACGCAGCGCGAGGCTTTCGGCGGCCCACTCCGCCGGCGGATCGTGCGCGCGAGCGGCGGGCACGGCCTCGAAAGAAGCTTCGAGCTCCTCCGCGAACTGCTCCGGCGCGACGCCCCGGCGATTGAACACGCTTGTGTCCCAAAACCCATGCAGGCTTCTGACGTCATCGCCGATCCGCACCTGGGTCTCGGTCCCACCGCCATCGGCTGCGCGACTGACATGTACCGGTTGATGCACGTCGACGACGAAGTGAACGACGAAGCGCAGCGCCTCGCTGCGCTGCTCGTGCGGCAGCGAGCGATCCGCGAGCGTCGCCGTGAAATGCGCGATGGCGGTGAGCACGTCGCCTTCCGGAAGATGATGGAATGCGTCGATCGCGGCTCGCGCCTGGTCGAGCCCCGCGCCGGGTGGCAGATCGGGGAAGTTGATGTAGTGCCACGGCACGGCGCGTTCCCACGCGGGATCACCACGGACCGTGTCAGCCCAGAGCCCGAGCTCACCCAGCGACTTTCCGTCGCCGAGGTCGGCCACCTCGCTTCGCGCAGCTGGGCAGAGCGCCCGCTCGGCGAGCAGGCCCGCGGTGACATGGAAGCGCCCGCCGAACGCCAGCACCTGCGCCGGCAACACGGCGGCCGCAGCACCTAGCAGCGCGGAGGCGAGCGCAGCGGTTGAGTTATTCGTCCGCCGAGTCAGTAGGGGTAACCCTTTAGCCTTGGCGCGTTGAGCTTGAACTCATGCGGTTTGCCGAATTCATCGCCAATCGGCATCTTGATCGTCGGCAGATTCTGCTTGTCGAGTGCCTGGTCCTCCGGAATCACGTGATTGAGGAAGAGCAGGTAGGCCGTCAACGAGTAGACCTCATTCGGAGTCAGAGTCCCCTCGAGCCCAAGTGGCATACCGCGACGGATGAAATCCCACACCACGGTCGCATACGGCGAGCGCAGTGGCAGGATGCGCTCCTTTTTCCAGACGGGAACATCCGCGCCTTGTTTCGACTGCAACGCGGGCGCCAATCCCCCAAGGCCCTCTGCGCCGTGGCAGCCGATGCAGCCCTTCGTGAGGTAAAGCTGTGCCCCTTCCTTGGAGGTGCCAGTGCCGGGCGGGAGTTCCTCTCCGGTAGGACCGATCGCGATGTCCATGCGGCCGAGTTCTTCGGCGGTCGGCGTGCGCCCTACGCCATAAGTGGGTGACTGCGCGATTGCGGGGCTCGCCACGACGCTCCCCAGCAGCAGAATCGTCACAACGTTGAGCGGGTTGCGCACCTCGAGCCTCTTACGCGAGCCCATTGGTCACGCTCCCGTCCCTGGCGATCTTCCAGGGCATCACGCTGTTGTCGAGCCCGGGCATCGCGGTAGTTCCGATCGAACGGTACTTTCCACCAATTGGCGATCTCCTCCCGCATTGGCTGTCTCTGCCCGATCTCGTCGATGCAGCGCGACAGAATTTCGGTCTCGCTTCCGTCCCATCTCCACTCGTAGGCGAATCGGACATGCGCCATGCGTTGTGGAGTGTTCTTGAATTGGGCGCGGTTCCACTTCTTCCCGCCATCGGTGGAAACTTCCACGGTCTTGACGGCGCCGCCGCCAGACCAGGCGAGCCCGCTGATCTCGTAGAACCCGGGGCCCGGCAGCTGCTGCGAGCCGGACGGGTACGTGATGACCGACTTCGGCCCGATCTGTTCGCCGAGCGCGAGCTCTTTGGCCTCCGGCCGCAGATGCCCGAATTCGTTGTAGTTCATGTAGAACTGGTCGACGACCTTGATGCGCCGCAGAAACTTGGTGTGGTAGATCCCCTCGAATCCGGGAGCCATGAGGCGCACCGGAAACCCTTGCTGCGGCCGCAAGGGCTCGCCGTTCTGGCCGTAGGCGATGAGGCAGTCGTCCATGCCTTTCGCGATGGGTATGCTCGACGCGCCCTTCACTTCCTCGGCGCCTTCAGCGACGAACCATTTCGCGCTGCCTTTCAGTCCGCATTCCTTGAGCAGCGTGGACAGCAGCACGCCCGTCCATTCGGAGCAGCTCGTCATCCCGTGCGATTCCTGCACGGTTTTTTGCTGCCCATCGTGCCGGTTGCCCGCACACTCGATGAAGTGCAGCCGGGTGACCGACGGGAAGCGCTTCAAGTCGTCCACGGTGAGCGTCAGCGGCCGATCGACCAGGCCGTGCAGCGTCAGCGTGTGCTGCTTGGGGTCGATGTCCGGCAGATAGGAGCCGCGCGTCGTCGCGACATAGTGCAACGACGATGGCGTGATCACGCCGACGGAATCCTGCAACGGCGTGGCTACGTGGAACACCTTGCCAAACACGTCGGGTGACGCCCTGCCGCCCATCGGGTGCGCCATGCGCACGGAGGTGACGTATTTGGAACGCTGGCCGTATTCGATCTGCTCCTTGCTGCCGTGAATCATCGGCGACGCGTTCTCGCTGCCGGGGGTCGCCGGATGGTTGTGCTCTTGGGCTTGGGCTTTACCCCGTAGGGCCACCGTGGCTCCACCGGCTAACGCGACGCCGAACTTGAGGAGCTCTCTACGGCTGTTTGGTTTCGAATCCACTGGATCCCCCTTCGCATGTGACATTACTAAACGACGCGAATCACGCCCCGCACAACTAGAGCATAGAAGCGATCTCAAGTCTGCCCAGCCAGGGCCGCCTTCACCCGCTCGGGCGTCAACGGCAGCTCGCGGATGCGCGTGCCGGTCGCGGCTGCGAACGCATTGGCGATGGCGGCCGCCGTCGGCCCAAGCGCCGCTTCGCCGGCACCGAGCGCACGTTCGTTCGGCCGGTCGATCAGCACGGTCTCGACCCTCGGCACGTCCGGCATGGTCAGGATCGGATAGTTCGACCAGTCCTGCGACAGAATCCCGTTGCGGTCGAATCGCACGTGCTCATGCAGGGTCCAGCTCGTCGACTGGATGACGCCGCCTTCGATCTGGTTGGTCAGGCCGTCGGGATTGATGATCTGCCCGGCATCGGCCGCGGTCCAGATGCGCGGCACCTTGACGATGCCGGTGGTGCGATTCACGTCAACCTCGGCTATCACCGCAGTGTAGGTGGCCACGGTTTTGTAGCGCGCATAGCCGATGCCGCGGCCGCGCCGGCCGTCGCCGTGCTCGCCCGGCTTCCAGGCGGCGGCCCTGGCCACGGCCTCGATCACGGCACGCTCGCGCTCATCTTTAATGTGCGCGAGGCGGAACGCCACGGGGTCTAGACGTGCGGCAGCCGCGAGCTCATCCATGAAGGACTCGATCGCGAATACGTTGGCATAGGCGCCAAGCGAGCGCAGCGCCGAGGTGCGCACCGGATTGTCCATGATCAGGTGGTGCGTGGTGCGCTGGCGCGGGAAATCGTACAGCGTGATCGCGTTGCGGTCGCCCGCGCCGTTCGGCTGTGCGGCATGGCGCGCTGGTCCCTGCCGCTTCGCATCGGCGAGGTACCAGCTCCCGAGCAGGTTGATACCGTCCGCATCGCCCGGCCGGAAGTTGTGGCTCTGGCTCCAGACGTCGAAGGCCCAGTCGACTACTCGACCGCCGGCGACGGCGCCCTTGACCTTCATGGTCATGGCAGGGCCGTAGGGCTCCCACTTGAACTCGTCGTCACGCATCCATTGCAGCCGCACCGGCCGCCCATTGACCGCGCGCGCCAGCATGGCGGCGTCGAAGGCGACATCGTCGGCGCCGTTGTGACCGTAGCAGCCGGCGCCTTCGGCGTGGATGCAGCGGATGTCGCTCGGCGGAAGTCCGAGCGCCCTGGCGATCGTGGCACGCAGCGGGAACACGCCCTGGCTGTGGGTCCAGACCGCAAGCTTGCCGTCCTTGAACTCGGCCACCGCGCAGGAGGGCGCGATTGAGGCATGCGCCAGATAGGGCCGATGGTACGTCGCCTCGATCACCTTGGCGTCGGCCGGCACGGGCGCGTCCTTCTCGCCGATCACCCTGTCCTCGCTGCGCAGGGACATGAGCTGCTCGTACATCTTCTTAGGATCGGGCAGCTCGGAGCCGCCCGACCACTTGGCGGAGTCGATCAGCACAAGCCGCGCATTGATGGCCTGCTCCTCGCGCCGCGCCACCACGCCGAGAAAGCTGCCGTCACGCACCACCGCGATGACTCCCGGCATCGCCTTGACTTTGGCCTCGTCGAAGCTCTCGAGCCTGGCGCCGTAGCGTGGCGGCCGCACCACGCGGCCATGCGTCATGCCGGGAAGCCGCAAGTCCTGCACAAAGGCGGCGCCGCCCGTCATCTTGGCCGGGATGTCGCGGCGCAGGATGCTGCGGCCGACTATCGTGTGCTGCGCGGGGGGTTTCGGCTTCGCCTGGGCCGAGGCCTCGCGCTTGAAGTTCGCGTCGCGCGCGAGCTCCCAGTAGGTAACCGACGCTCCGCCGGTCACCGTTCCGTCCGCTACGGTCAGGCTGGCAACGGCGACGCCGAGCTTCGCGGCGGCCAGCTTAAGCAGGATCTGGCGCGCCTCTGCGCAGGCGAACCGCAGTGCCGTGCCGCTGTTCTCGACCGACAGGCTGCCGGCGGTCATCCCCTCGTTCGGCGTGCGCGCCGTATCGGCCGAGACTATCTCGACTCGCTCGTACGCGACATCCAGCTCTTCGGCTGCTATCTGCGCAAGCGCCGTCAAGATGCCCTGGCCGAACTCGCATTTGCCGGTGAACACCGTGATCGTGCCGGCCGGGTTGACGCGGATCCAGCCGTCGAGCATGCGGTTGGCGCCGAGGCTGCCGGGAAGAGCGGGACGCGCCGCAGCTTGAGCGAAGACTTTCGGCGCGCTCCAGCTGAAGGCGACGACGACGCCGGCGGACTTGAGAAAGTCGCGGCGTCTGGTCTTCATGCCGCTCCCTTTGCTGCGCGTAGCACCGCGCGGATGATCCGGTTGTGGGTGCCGCAGCGGCACAGATTGTCGGCAAGCGCTGCCCGCACGTCCGCCTCCTGCGGTTGGCTGTTGCGGTTGAGCAGGTCGGCCGCCGTCATGATCATGCCGCTCGCGCAATAGCCGCACTGGGCCGCCTGTTCATCGATGAAGGCCTTCTGCAGCGGGTGCGGCTTGTCGAGCGTGCCGAGCCCTTCGAGCGTGGTCACCTCGTTGCCTTCGATGGAGCCGACCGGCGTCACGCAGGAGCGTGTCGCCGCGCCGTTGACCAGCACCGTGCAGGCGCCGCATTGCGTCATGGCGCAGCCGTATTTGGCGCCATTGAGCTCGAGATCGTTGCGCAGCACGTAGAGCAGCGGCGTGTCCGGCTCGGCATCGACCGAATGGGTCGCGCCGTTGACCTTCAGGCTGATGGCCATTGTGGGTCTCCTCGTAGAGAGCAGCGCGCGGCTCGCGCGTTTGTCCCCGGAGATTCTATCTTGCGTAGGCGGGGAGTGTCGCCGGCGTGTGGCAGCCGGGCGAGCCGTGCGGCCCGGCTACTTCAGAGCGAAACCGATCACCGATACGCGCCGCCGCGCATTTAGCACGATCACGACTCCGAGCGCTAGCAGTTCCAGCCACGAAGTACTGCCGCCACCGCCTCCGCCACCGCTGCCACCATTACCACCTGATCCAGACGACGGCGGCGGCGGCGCCGCAACGCTTGTGGAGACCGTGGCTGCGTTGTCCGCTGGGATAGGGTCGGTTGCACTGCTGGAAATTTGCGCCGACGAAACCTGTGCGCCAGTACTGTTGGCTGTTGCCGTCACCCTTAACGTCACGGTCGCATTTGGCGCCATGTCGCCCAGCTCACAAGTGACCAGCGCCGAGGCATTGGTGGAACAGTTTCCCGCCGTGGTGGTGACAGCGCCAGGGGCCAGGCCGCTGGCGAGCTGGAAAGAGAGCGTCGGCGAGACCGCGGTGTTGGGCCCCGCGTTTCGCGCCACAAGCGTGTAGGACACGGCACCGTTCACAGTCGCGTCTGCGTCGCCGGTAGCGGTAACAGACAAATCCGCCGTCTGGGAGACTACCGTGGAAAGGGAGACGGTGTTGTTCGCTGCTGCGAGATCCGCAAGATCGCTGGTGGCCGAAGCGTCGACACGCAACGTGCCTGCCGAAGCAGATGTCAGCATCACTGTGATGCCGGTAGAGTCGGCATTGCGCAGCACAGGATAGGTGCAATCGGCGAAGCTCGCCGCAACGGCGCAGCTCGCGCCCGGGGCGGTCACAGCCACATTGCTGCTGCCCGCCGGCCATTGAAGATGAATGACTGCGCCTGTGGTACCGAATGGCCCCAAATTGGTGAGCACCACGTTGAAAGTCAGCGGCGCGCCAATCGCGGCCGGCCCCGGTGCCGTGCCGGTCAACCTGAGGTCAGGTGTCACCGTTAAGGCCTGCACCCCGTGACCGGGGATGCCCAGCAGTAAGGTCCCGGGATGCGCGGCATCGAGCAAGGCCACTCTCGGAAACAGTACCGGCCGCGTCGAACTGCTGCGCAGTACTTCCCAGGTCGCACTACCATCGAGCGTGCGGAGCACGCGATCGCCCGCGACATAGAGCGTCTGTGGATGTTGCGGATCGATGGCAACTGCCGTGATCGCACCATTCCCGGTGTTGCCGAGATTGAGGGCCGACCACGAGACGCCACCATCGGTGCTGCGATAGAAGGCCGAGTTCCTGCCGCCGTAGAGCGTATCCGGCGCCGTCGGATCTACGGCGAGCAGAATATTCGGCGCCGTCGCCGGATCGCCCACCGCGGACCAACTGAGTCCGCCGTCCAGCGAACGCCATAGCCCCAGGTACTCATATGGAGCAGCCGGCGGCATGCGCGTCACCAGCGCATAGACCCGAAGCGCATCCGAGGGCGCCACGCGCAGGTTGGCCAGATCGTTGTACGTCGGAAGCCCGGAGCCCCCGGCGGTCCAGGTTGCACCGCCGTCGATGGAGCGCAGTACCGACGAATGCGCCGCCACGATCACCGTCTGAGGCGCCGCGGGCGTCCCGGTCATGTTGAATATCTGCTGGGATCCCGTCAGCGGCAGGATCATCTGCTTCGTCCAGATCGAACCGCCGTCCACGGATCGCGCAAGACCATTGCTGAGCGACGCCAGGAGCACGCCCGGCTGCGCGAACATCGAAGTAATGTAGATGCTCTGCGCCGGCTGACTGGGATTGCCGCTGACCAACTCGCGCAGCTTGAGGTTTGCCACAGGCTGCGGTGTCGTTGAGTTGGAGGCGAGATAGTAGATGCCATCCGAGGAGGCATTGACGTACGTGCGCCCCGAACTGGAATCGGCGATCAGATTGTCGACATTGGATGCCGTGATGCCCGCCTGCTGCGCAGTCCACGAGGCGCCAGAATCCGCAGTGCCGTAGAGACCAGCGTGGCCGCCAACTAGAACGTGCGTGCTGCGCGACGGGTCGATGGCAATCGAATAGACCGACCCCGCGAACTGAATACCTGATACCACCGACCAACTGGAACCGCCATTTGTGGAGCGGTAGATCGTTCCGTCGGAGTTACCTGCATACGCCAGGGCGGCGTCACTGGGTGCCACGGCCACCGACGACAACGTGGTGTCGGTGAGCACCGTGGTCCATGTCGCACCTGCATCGATGCTCTTTTGCAGAAGGCCGCCGTGCACGGCCCAGAGATGTGCAGGTGCAGCCGGCGTCACCGCAATGTCGAGTGTTCCGGAAGCATCGACATACACTGTCTGCCAGCTCTGGCCTGCATCAACCGTCTTCATCAAAGCCGATTGAACGCTGCTGGTGACCGCCGCATACGCGACACCGGCATTCGATGAATCGACCACGAAGCGGTATACCATCGCTTGCGGGTCGGAGGAGACGGGTGCGCGCTCGGCCCAGTTCTGGCCACGATCGATGCTGCGGAACACCCTCGCACCGCCGACCATGTACACCGTCTGCCCGTCACCGCTCACCGCGACTTGCCATGCCTGTGTCAGCATCGGCAAGGCGCCAATCGACTGGAAGCTCACGCCGCCGTCGTTGCTCAGCAGGAACGAAGGACTCCCCAGCACCGCCTCTGGCACCGCCATGTAGACGCGCTGCGAGTCGCTGGGATCGATCGCAAGACCCTGCGGACCATTGCTTGGGACCGGGGTCGTGACCTGCCACGAACCACCGCCATCGGTGGATCGAAACAGCCCGCCAGCGGTCAGTGCAAAGACGACATTGCCCGAGGGGCTGAATACGATTCGATTTATGGTCCCGCCATCGGGCCCCAGAACCGTCCAGGTGTTGATACCGGCATTCGAAAGGCCAGAGATGCAGAAAAGAAAGGCGGCGATACAGCTTCTGTGCATCTTCATTCTTGTTATTTCCTGCAGCGAGAGAGAATCATGTGGGCAGACGCCCGGCGCCCGCAAGCAGGGAGCGCGTTTGACCGACGAACTTCAGCCAGTCGTCGTGCCGTAGAGCCCCCCCCGTTCAGAGTTGCCGCCAGGCGTGCGGCCGCGAGCACGAGCCGCTCCTCAGCGATACGCTGAGCCACCCGTCGATAAGCGTCGTCGCGAATGGCCGGACCCTCGGTCGGCGCGAAGCTCTACACGGTCGGCCGCAGCACGACGGAGAGATTCGAACTCCCGACCCCCGGCTTCGTAGGCTGGGCTGCGGTTACACTCTTGCGTTGATTTGCCTCGGCATCCCACATTTCTGCGCCTGGGAAACAAACTCGACGGAACACCGCGTAACTCTCTGTTTTTCGAATTCACGCACATTGGATTTCCCAGGAGCTTCTGCCGCATAAGCGGATACGGTCCCGCTCTCCTGGGCCAAGGGTGGTGTTCCGGTCCCAATCCGCCGCTAGCGCATTCCCAATTAGCCGTTGCTCCATTCCCAACTCGATGCGAGCCTTTACCGTTGGACCACGGTTAGCTAGTATTAGCTATCTCCTAGAGGTGCGATCCGTCCATGCGCAAAGTCAACATTCACGAGGCCAAGACCACGCTGTCGCAGTTGATCGAGGCTGCGGAAAACGGCGAAGACGTGCTCATTGCGCGTGCCGGTCGCCCCGTAGCCAGACTCACTCGTGTGCGCACCGGACGTAGGGGCATCAAGCTCGGTACGTTGAAGGGGATGTTCAAGAAGGTCAGTGCGAAGTTCGATGAACCGCTGCCGCAATCGGTTCTTGCCCGCTTCGGCGACGGGCCGCTCGAGCCGTGAGACTGTTGATCGATACCCACATTCTGATTTGGGCGCTCGAAGGTAGCGCGCAGCTCAGCCCGCGAGCGAAAGAGTTGCTGTTGGATCCTGAACACGAGCACTGGGTAAGTGCCGCAAGCATTTGGGAAATCGCGATCAAGGCGTCGATCCGCAAGCTGACGTTGTCCCGCCCTCTCGGGGACCTCGAGAAGGGCATTCTGGCTGCTGGGTTCCGCGTCCTGGACATCTCGATTCGTCACGCTGTAGCGGTGTCCGAGATCGAGCTACATCACAATGACCCTTTCGATCGCATGCTCCTTGCGCAATGCGAGGTGGAAACGCTGCGACTCGTTTCCGCCGACCACGCGTTGGCGCGGATTCCGGCCGTTATTCCGGTCTAGTGTCCCGACCGGCCGAACCTGAACGGCATCGCCGTGACCACGCGTGACCAAGCCGCCAGGTTCACCCTGATTTCCCAGGTCGCTAGCGCCGCTAACTTCTAACCCATTGATATTGGCGCGCCCGGAGAGATTCGAACTCCCGACCCCCGGCTTCGTAGGCCGATGCTCTATCCAGCTGAGCTACGGGCGCGTTGTTGGCTGATTGCCAGTGGAGCGCTTCTGGTGTTCGAGGTGCGCTCCGGGCCGGCATTCTACCGCAACCGACCGCCCCGTCTTCAAGTTTTCTCGTGCTCCACGTACTGGCGGACGAGGCGCTTGCCCAAGCCCGTCAAGATCTCGTAGCTGATGGTCCCGGCCGCTTCCGCCACCTCGTCGAGGCCGACCGTGGGGCCGATCAGCTCCACGAAGTCGCCCGCGCGCACGGTGTCGCGCGGCAGCGCCGAAATATCCACGCAGAGCAGGTCCATCGACACACGCCCGACGACCGGCACACGCCGGCCGTGCACTGCGGCCGCGGCGCGATTGCCGAGGCTGCGCGGGTACCCGTCCGCGTAACCGGCGCCGACCACGGCGAGCCGCGCGGGCGGCTTCGCCACGTAGGTGGCACCGTAGCCCACGGGCACCGCGTCTTCGATCTCGCGAATCTGCAGAATCGGCGCGAGAAACGTGACGACCGCGGCCATCGGGTTCGGCCGGCCGACGAACGGGTTACCGCCGTACAGCGCCACACCGGGCCGCACGAGGTCGCCGCGATGCGCCGCGTCGATGAACGTGGCCGCGGAGTTGCCGATCGAGGTCTTGGCCGGCGGCAGAAGACAGCGCAGCTCGTCGAACAACTTCAGCTGCGCGCGGTTCTGCGGATGCTGGGGCTCGTCGGCGCACGCGAGATGCGTGATGACGTATTCGAGCTCGATGCCTTCGAGCAGATCGCGCCGACGCGCCAGCACGCGCACGTCCGCTGCGCTCAAGCCGAGCCGAGTCATGCCCGTGTCGATGTGCAGCAGCGCGCGCCCGTGGCCGCGCCAGCGCTCGATCTGTTCCATGGAAGACAGCACGGGCGTCGCGCGCAGCGCAACGAGCTCGTCGACGGCCGCGAGCACGGCGCCTTCGAGCACGTAGATCGAAACGTCCGGGCGCCAGCGCGCGCAACTCGGCTACTTCCGCCAGCGTCGCAACGAAGAACTTGCGGCAGCCCTCGCGCAGCAACCGACGCGCCACGCCGACCGTACCGAGTCCGTAGCCATTCGCCTTCACGACGGCCGCGCACTCGGCCGGCGCGGCTTGCTTGCAGAGCAGCTGGTAGTTATGCGCGAGCGCGTCGAGGTCGATGCGCAGCAGCGCGGCGGTGGGTGCTTCAATCTGCATACGGCGGCAATTCTACTTTGACGACCAACGCCGGCTCGTCGCCGGCCACCACGCGATACGCACCCACGCCCACGGGCACGAGCGCGGACTCGCCGCGCGCGAGCCGGCCCACGACTTCACCGTCCGTCGCGTACACACTCACTGCGCCCGCGAGCGCGTGCAGCGTGTGCGGTGGCGTAGCGGGCACATCGACGGACGTGAGGGCGGTCGGCGTCAGATGCTCGAGTCTGAAGTATTCGCTGTCGACCGAGCGCTGCACTCCGGCACGCAACTGTCGCGGCTGCACGATGAACTCAGCGGGCCGCGTGGCGGAGAGGTTCACGGCGCCCAGCGTGGCGTCGATATCGATGGGCCGCAGCGGAAACCGCACGTTGTCCCACGCACGGTACGTGACGCCCGGCCGGCGAATCTCGAGCGCGAGCAGAGTGCGCCCTTCTGGATTGCCTAGCGCGTGGATCTCGGCCGACGCCGGCCGGCCACTGGCGCCGACGATGCGCGGTGGATTCGAGTTGTGCACAACTGCACCCGCCGACACCGGTACCGCGTTCATGCTGTCGAGCGCCTGCCAGTACACCGTACGAAGCGCCGAGAGACACGCGGCAACGTCAGCCCATTTCGCGGACGCAACACGCGGCCGCAGTGCGCCTTCGATCGCGGTGATGGTCGCGCCGCGATTCGAGAGCCACGGCTTCAGTAGCACTTGCAGCTGGGCGGCGGACAACGCACCTACGCAGAGATCGAGCAACCGCTGCTGATCGCGCCGGCCGGCAGCGAACTGCGCCGCGAGCTTCTTCGCGTCCGTGTCCTTGCTGAAGCCGAGCCGAATCGTCGTGCCGGGATCGGCCGCCACAATCACGTACACCTCGGTGCCGCCGGGCGGATGCGCCTGCACGGACAGAAGCTCCGCGACGTCGAGAAGCTTCGGCAGCAACGGTAGGCACGGCCCGTAGCGACCGACGAACTCGGCGCCGAGCAGCGTCTCGGCATGCGCCGAGAGCAAGGAAGGCAGAGTCACGCTGGAGCCGTCGTGAAGGTCGATGACGCTGGGGTACGTGCGCGCCTCGTCGTCGGAGTCGTCGGCCGCGAGCTCGAACGACTCGCCGATCGTACCTGATGCGGCCGCGGCGCCGAGCCGTTTGAAGTCGCGCAGGCGATGGCCGCCCCACGGCCGCTCGACGAGGTTATCGCGCCGCGGTTTGAGCAGCCGCGCACCTAACGCAGCGGCGGCCACGCCATCCCCCGCCATGAGCCGTTCGGCCTCGGTATTCGCCCGCAAAAGAGCCGCGTCCCAATCCGTTTTCGAATCGGCAGTATGCCACGGCCACGATATGTCAAAACGTGACTGAGTACCGGGCCGACGCGGGGTTGGCGGCGTAGCCTGACGTCCACTTCTGTTCACTATGGTCGACTGATGGCTAACCCCCGGGACTTAGCCGAACAAGCGTTCGCCCTGTTGCAAGACGCGCTGCGCGACTCGGAAGCGCGTGCGCTGACTTTGGACGAGCAGCTGAAGCGCAAACGTGCGCCGAAGACCAAGCTCGAGGAACAGCTCGACGTCCTCACCCATCGCCTTGAAACGATCGAGGCCGAGCGCGCGCATTGGGAACACCAGGCCGGCCACTTGGAAGAGGTCGCCGAAGCCGAGCGCGTGAAAACCGCGCAGCTGAAGAAGAAGCTCGAGATCGCCGAATCCGGCCCCGAGAAGCTCACGAAGCAAGAGATCAACTACTGGCGCGAGCGCGCCGAGGCCTTCGACTCCGAGACGCAAGAATACAAGACCCGGCTCGCCAGCCTGCACCGCGAGCTGACGGAACGCGACAGCCAGATCTCGCAACTCCAGAGCTCGCCGCAAGCCGTCACGGCGACGCCCGCGGAAGAGCCCGCCGAGCACGACGCGGTCACGGACGAGTTGCGCCACCAGATTCAGCAACGCGACGAATGGCTGTCGGACCTCCGCCTCGAGCTGCAGGAACTGCGCACGCAGGCAAGCGGTACGCCGGAGCCTCCTCTCGAGATGCTGGCCGAAATCGAAACGCTGCGCCACCAGGTGACGAGCCTCGAGCGCGCGCTGGCCGATGCGCACAACACGCGCGCCGCAGCGCAAGCCGATATGCACCGCGCCGAGAAGGACCTGGCCGAGCGCGACCGCACCGTTCGCGAGGCAGAAGCCGCCGGTGAGCGGGCGCAAGGACTCGTGCGCGAGCGCGATCATCGGCTCGTCGAGCTGTCGGCGGAGGTCGAGCAGCTGCGCAGCGAATCGCATCAGCGCGAGCATCAGATCCGCGCCGACAGCGCGGAGCACACGGACCAACTTGCGTCGCTGTCGCGCGAGCTCATGGAGCTGCGCAGCCGCGCCGAGCACGATCGGGAAGCGGCGGCTCAAGCTGCGACGAGTGCCAGCACCGAGATCGACGAGGCCCGCGCCGCGCGCTCCGCGGCCGAGCAGCGTATAGCCGAGGTCCAGGCGACGCTCGAGCGCGCCGAGAGTGTGCTCTCGGAGCGCACGCACCAGCACACTGAAGCGACGGCATCCGTTCAGCGGCTCGAAGGTCACGTCGCACAGCGCGAGCAAGAGCTTACCGAGCGCGCCGAGCAGGTGCGCGAGATCGGTCAACGGCTCGCCGACCGCGAGCAATTCGTCGATAGGCTGAACAGCGACCTCGAGCACGCGAAAGCCACGGTCGTGGCCAACGGCCGCGAGATTTCGAGCCTGCGCGAGACACTACAGGCCGCGCACACCGACGCTCGCACTAACGCCGACGCGTTTGCTGCGGAGCTGGCCGGCGCCAGAGAGCAGTTTGCGTCGCTCGAGGCCGCTCAGAAAGAAGCGCGCCGCCAAGCCGATGGGTTCGCGGACGAAGTGGCGGCTGCACGCCAGCAGATCGCGGGCCTCGAAGCGGAGCTGAAGGAAGAGAAGGAGCACGCCGAGAACTTGGGCGAGCTCGCCAACGAACGCCGCGAGCACATGACGAAGCTGCAGGAGCAGCTCGAGGAAGCCGAAGAACGCTACGCCGAGGCCGATTGGCGCCTTGGCAAGGCTCTGTACTTCGAGAAGCTCGTGAAACGCCGGAAGGGTCTGATCGCGAAGCTGCTCGAGGCGCTGCGCGGGAAGATGAAGGCCAACGTGGCGCTGAAAGCCGGTCTGGACGGTCTGCGCACCTACAAAGCCTCGGCGGAAGTGAACCAGCAGAAGATGCTGCAACGCCTCGACAAGATGAAGGCGGAGCTCACCGAAGCCGAAGACACGATCAAGAAGCACCAGGGTGCCACGTACACGAAGGCGGAGGTCGCGCAGGTCGAATCGCGCGCGACAGAGCTAGAGGCGCGCCTGAACACGCAAGCGGAGCTCATCCAATCGCTCGAGGCCGAGCTGAAGACCGCGCGACTCGCCCATCACAAGGACGACGACGACGTGAGTCAGCAAATCGAGCAGCTGCGTGTGGAGCTCGAGACGAAGAACCAGATCATCAACAGGCTCCAGGAAGACACCGACGAGCAGCAGCGCAAGCTAAGCAAGCTGCGCGGTAGCGAGTCGGAGACGCTGCGCCTCAAAGCGCTCACGGAGAAGGACCGCAACGAGATCGACGCGCTCCATCGCGAGATTGCGCTGCTCCGCGAAACGCTCGCGCGCCAGAACGAGGCGGCGGCGGCTTCCGGCAGCGACAACCCCGCGCTCGCGGGCATGCTGAAGGAGCGCGACCAGACGGTCACGCGCCTCATGGGCACGATCACGGAGCACGAGGCCGCGATCAAGAAATTGAACGAATCGGCCGAAGGCTGGAAACGCAAGTACCAATTCCTCGCCGCCGATGCGCCAGACGCTTACAAGTCCGCCGCGGAGCAGTAGCTGTAGGCTCGGGATGTCCACGCCGACCGGCGTGTTTAACTACCTGACCCGCCTGACTCGAGCCGCGAGAGCAGGTACGGCGTGAAGTCTGCGCGAAACCGCTTCAGATCGTCGATGCCGCACAGGTCACGCAGCTGCGTGACCTCCAACCCTTCGTAGCCGCACGGATTGATACCCGCGAACGGCGCGAGATCCATCGCAACGTTCACGGCCAGGCCGTGGTACGAGCAGTGGCGTTTGACACGCAGCCCGACGGCTCCGAGCTTGGCACCCGCGTGTTTGCCACTCGCCACGTACACGCCGGGCGCATCACGACGGGCTTTCGCCGCGATTCCATACGTCGCGACGGTGTCGATGACGGCGCTCTCCAGCGCCTGCACGAGCGTGCGCGCAGTCCAGCCGAGCCGTTTCAAATCCAGCAGCACGTAGGCCACGAGCTGGCCTGGGCCGTGATACGTGACCTGACCGCCGCGATCGATCTGCACTACGGGGATGTCGCCGGGGGCGAGCAGGTGCGAACGGTCGGCGCGCATGCCGAGCGTGTACACCGGCGGGTGCTCGACGAACCAAACCTCGTCGCGGGCGTCGGCGGTGCGCTCGGCCGTGAACGCCTGCATCTCTTCGAAGACGCCGGGCAACGGCCTGAAGCCAAAATCGCGAACGAGCGGCGCGGGCATGGCGCGCCTAGATGACCATGATGATCTCGCCGCTCGCGACGAGATCGCTGTACATGGCGTCGATCTGCACGCGGCTCTCGGCGTGCACCGTAATCGTGAGGCTCAGGTAGTTGCCCTTCTTGCTCAGATGCTCGACGACGGTGTGCTCGTCGCCATAGTGGGCGCGCGCGATCTTCGCGGCGGCGGCGCGGAACTTCTCATCGTTGCGGCCGAACACCTTGACCGGCACGTCGGTCGGGAACTTCAGCAGCGACTCAGGCGAATCGCTCACTTCAACGCGGACTTCAGGCGCGACCAGACTCCGCCCTCCGCCACGCCGGTCAACACGACGAGCGGCGCGCTCGCAAGTTGGTGGCCACCGAGCGAGACGTTGACCGAGCCCACGGTCGCACCCGGCGCGAGCGGCGCCGCGAGCTCCTGGAGTCGATCCATGCTGGCCTGGAGCAGCGCGAAACCGCCGCGCGGAATCGTCACGACGATGTCGGCCGCGGGCCCAACGCCTGCGAACTCGGCGTCGCCGCCGATCACGGGCGCGGCCTCGATTTGCTGGCCGGCCGAGTACAGCTTGCGCGTCTCGTAGTTCGCGAACCCGTAGTCCAGCAGCTTCTTCGCGCCGTCGTTGCGCTGGCGCGGGCTCTGCGCACCCAGTACCACGGCGATCAGCCGCATGCCCTCGCGCTCGGCCGAGCTCACGAGGCAGTAACCCGCCGCGCTCGTGTGCCCTGTCTTCATGCCGTCGACGCTGGGGTCGCGCCACAGCAATTGGTTGCGATTCTGCTGCGTGATGCCGTTGTAGCTGAACTCGCGTTCCGAGTAGAGCCGGTAGTAGTCCGGGAACTGCGAGATGATGGCTCTGCCCAGGATCGCGAGATCGTGCGCGGTGGTGTAATGGTCGCGCGCCGGCAAACCGTGCGGATTGCGCCACTGCGAGTTGTTCATGCCGAGCCGCTTGGCGGCCGCGTTCATCTGCACGACGAACTCCTCGACGGAGCCGCCGACGAACTCGGCCAGCGCCACGCTCGCGTCGTTGCCGGACTGGATCAGCATGCCGTGCACGAGGTCCTCGACCACCACGTGCGAGTTCGGCTCGATGAACATGCGCGTGCCACTCTGGTGCCACGCCTTCACGCTCACGGGCGCCTGATCGTCGATCTTGATGCGACCGCTCTGGAGTGCGCTGAACACGACGTAGGCGCGTCATCAGCTTCGTCAGGCTCGCGGGCGGGAGCTGCTCGTCCGCAGTCGTTCGACGCCAGCACGGTGTCGGTCGCGAAATCCACGAGGTAGTAAGCTTTGAAGTCGAGCTTCGGCGGCACATTCGACGGCCCGTCGGCGGCGAAAGCGGCTCGGCCGAGCGCCGCGACCAGACACAGAACGAGTGCGCTGCGGCGGCCGCGGTTCATTGCGCCCTCACCTGTCGACCACGAGCTGCGGATTCGTGACGCCGGCCGCGAGCAACCGCGCCTTCACGCGATCGAACTCGGCGGAATCGCGGATCGGGCCGAGCCGCACGCGGTGCAACGCGCGCCCGCCGCGGCCTTCGCTGACGATGAACGAATTCGCGAATCCGTCCGCCGTTGAGGCGCGCGACGAGCCGCACAGCGTTGTCGCGCTCCGCGAACGCGCCGGCCTGCACGAACATGCGTGACATGCGAAGTCCCTTGCGGGGGCGAAGTCCCCTGCGGAGACACGGACGGCAGCCCGAGCACGGACGCCGTGATCGGCGCGGGCGCGCCCGGCGCGTTCGGCACGATCACGGGCCGGGACGCAGGGGCCGGCGGCGCGGGGCTGGGCGGCGTATCCGTACAGCGGCGGCGCGGCCGCGACGATGGGCTGGCGATACGGCGCCGCCACCGCGCGCACTTCGACGCGCGCGGTACCGTTGCGCACCATGTCGAGCTGCGTGGCCGCGGCGTAGGAAAGATCGATGAGTCGATCGTCGACGAACGGGCCGCGGTCGTTGACCTTCACGACCACGCTCCTGCCATTCTCGAGGTTCGTGACTTCGACCCACGTGGGCAACGGCAGCGTGGTGTGCGCGGCCGTCATTGCGTTCATGTCGTACTGCTCGCCGCTCGAGGTGGCGAGGCCGTGGAAGTCGGGCCCGTACCACGAAGCGACGCCGCGCGCGCGGTAACCGGCGCTCGTCGGTAGCACGTGGTAACGCTTGCCGAGCACGTCGTAGAACGGCGGATTGCCGCGATCGCTGCGCATCTCACCGTCGCCTTGCGCGGTGCTCGAGCGCGTCGCGGCCGGAGACTCTTCGCGCCGCCCGCCACCGGAACACGCCGTGAGCAACGCCATCACCGCGACCGCGCCGCACGTTTGGAGTTGGCGACGCGTGCCGCGTATCACCGGTCCACGCTCCCGATTGCATTCGCGACCGCGGTCTTGGCCTCGTAACGCGTGCGAATCGCCTGCCCGAGCTCGTACGCGGCCAGCGCGTATTTCGGGCTGCGGTTGTAACGCGTGATCACGCGGAAATTGGTGAACCCCACCCAGTACTCCGAGCCGCCGCCGGCGGCTTCGAGCGCATACGGTGCGGCCGGAGCCTCGGCCGGCAGATCGGTCGTGAACACGTAGCCCTCGTGGCGCAACGAACCGACGGTGTCCTTCAGATCCATGCTGTTGCGCGGCTCGGGCCCTTTGAATTTCGGGCTACGCGAGGCCTGTTCCACGACGGGCTGGCCCGTCTGCCAACCGCTCATCTTGAAGTAGTTCGCGACGCTGCCGAGCGCATCGTCCCAGTCGTTCCACAAATCGCGCTTGCCGTCGTCGTTGGCGTCCACGGCGTACGTGCGAAAGCTCGACGGAATGAACTGCCCCGCGCCCATGGCGCCGGCGTACGAGCCGAGCGCCGCCGTCGCGTCGAGATGCTCCTCGCGCGCAAGCAGCACGAACTGCTCGAGCTCCGAAGAGAAGAATGCGGCGCGCGGCGGGTACGCGAACGCGAGCGTCGCGAGCGCGTCGAGCACGCGGTACTTGCCCATGCGGGTACCGAAATAGGTTTCGACACCGACGATAGCGACGATCATCTCCGGTTCCACACCGTAGCGCTGCGCGACGAAGTCGATGTCCTTGGCGTGCTCCGTCCAGAACTGCGCGCCCGCAGCAATGCGCTCTTCGGTCAGGAAAATCCTGCGGTACTGAAACCACGGCACGACGCGCTCGGCCGGCTTCGACATCGTGTCGATGACGCTTTGCACGATCTGCGCTTGGTCGAGCAGCATCGTGAGCTCGGCGCGATCGAAGTCGTGCTGCTTGACCATCTTGTCGACGAAGGCGGCCTTCGCCGCCGCGATGGCCGCCGCGCTCGGCACGGGTCCCAACGCGGGGGCCGGCGTTGGAGCCGGCGTCGGTACCGACGTTGGGGCGGACGTTGGTGCAGATGCTGGTGCTGCTGGCGTTGGTTCCTGGCCCGCCGCGGTGAACGCCCACAGCGAGCAGCCGACACCCAAGATCCGCCGTCCGAAGCCCATTGCCGTCATGGCGCCATCAACTTCCTGTGTCCGTGGATCGACGCGAGCATACCGAACCCCGCCATGAGGGTCACCATCGAGGTGCCGCCCGCGCTCACGAGCGGCAGCGGCACGCCGACGATAGGTAAGAGTCCGGAAACCATGCCCGCGTTCACGAACACATAGAAAAAGAATGTCAGCGACAACGCGCCCGCCAGCAGGCGCGTGAACGTGTCCTGCGCCTGCAACGCGATGTACAGACCGCGGCCGACGATCGCGAGATACAGCACGACGAGCAACAGTAAGCCGAGCAACCCGAACTCCTCGCCCATGACGGCGAAGATGAAGTCCGTGGAGCGCTCGGGCAGGAACTCGAGGTGCGCCTGCGTGCCGTTCAGCCAGCCTTTGCCGAACAGGCCGCCGGAGCCGATCGCGATCTTGGCCTGGATCGTGTTGTAACCCGTGCCGAGCGGATCCGACTCGGGATTCAGGAACACGAACACACGCGCGCGCTGGTAGTCGTGCATGAAGTGCCAGAGCACGGGCGCCGCGCACAACCCCGCGATGCCGACCGCGAGCATGACCCACACGCTGATACCGGCGAGCAGGATCGTGAGCCCGCCCGACGCGATGACGAGCAACGCGGTGCCGAGATCCGGCTGCTCGGCGATCAAGAACGCCGGCACGGTGACGATCAGCACCATGGCCACGGTCTGCATGAACGTGGGCGGCAACCGCCGCTCGTGCATGAACCACGCGACCATCATCGGCGCCGCGAGCTTCATGATCTCCGACGGCTGGAAGCGCACGACGCCGAGATCGAGCCAGCGCTGCGCGCCTTTGCCGATCTCGCCTTCGACCATGACGACGAGCAACAACGCCAATCCCAGGAAGAACACCCACGGCGTGAAGATGCGCAGATACCGCGGCGGCACCTGCGACAGCACGAGGAACGCGGCCAAGCCGACCCCGAACCGCATGCCCTGGCGCATCAGCAACCCATGTCGGCGCCGAGCGCGCTGTACAGCACGACGAAGCCCACGCCCGCGATCATGAAGAGCAGCACGAGCAGCGGCACGTCGATGACGAGCCCGCCGAACGGCCGCCAGCGCCCTGCTCCGGTGCTGCGGCTCCACTCAAGGCTCGCGAACGACATAGCCCTCCGCGGCGAAATACGCGTCCATGATCTTGCGCACGACGGGCGCGGCGGCACGCGCGCCGGCGCCGCCGTTCTCGACGATGACCGCGACCGCAATGCGCGGCGCGTCGGCCGGCGCGTAGGCGGTGAACCAGCTGTGATCGCGCAGCCGCTCGTCCACGTCGCTTTCTTTGTACTTTTCTTCCTGGCCCACGGTGAACACTTGCGCCGTGCCGGTTTTGCCAGCCACCTTGTAGTTCGTGCCCTTCATCGCCTCGCGCGCCGTCCCGTGCAGCTCCGACGTGACACCGACCATCGCGTCACGCACGAAATCCCAGTGCTCCGGGTTGTGCGCAACCGGTGTCAGCGACGCGGGATCGAGATACTTGACCTCGCGCGTGACGCCGTCCTCGACGCCGATCAGGAAGCGCGGCGGATGCCCTTCGCCGCGCGCGGCCAGCGTGGCCTCGGCGTGCGCGAGTTGCAGCGGTGTCACGAGCATGTAGCCCTGGCCGACGCCTGTGTTGACGGTCTCGCCGAGGAACCAGGTCTGGTCCTCGCGACGCGCAAAACGTTTCCGCTTCCACTCCGGCGACGGCAGGATGCCCGGCTTCTCGCCTTCGATGTCGAGACCGGCCACGGCGCCGAAGCCAAACGCCTTGAGGCCGCTCGCGATGTCGTCGATACCGATCATCGTCGCGAGCTGGTAGAAGTACACGTCGCACGAACGCACGATCGCGTCGTGCAGATCCATGGGTCCGTGGGTGCCGCCGCGACCTTCGCGGTACTTGTGCGTCTGACCCGGCAGGTGGTATTCGCCGGGGCAGTACAACTGCTTGTGCGGGTCGATGCTCTCGTGCTCGAGCGCGACGAGTGAGATGAACGGCTTGACCGTGGAACCCGGCGGATACGTGCCGGCCAGCGCCCGATTCACGAGCGGCTTGTCGGCATCGATCATCAGCGCGTTGTAATCGGCGCGGCTTAAGCCCGCGGCGAACCGGTTCGGATCGAACGCCGGCGTGCTGACGAGCGCCAACACGTCGCCGCTGCGCGGATCGATCGCGACTGCGGCGCCGCGAGAGTCTTTCAGCGCTTCCTGCGCCGCGAGCTGCAGCCGCATGTCGAGCGACAGCACGATGTTGTCGCCAGGCACCGGCGGTTTGCTCTCGAGGCCGCCGATGAAGTTCGCGACGTTCGCGGCGTGCGCGTTGACGGTGGGATCGAACAGCACGCGGCCCTGCGCGTTCACGACCTGCTGCCGATAGCCGACGCGGCCGTGCAACGTGGCTTCGTACGCGCGCTCGATGCCGGCCTTGCCGATCTGCGACGACGCGGCGTAGTCGCTGCGGTCGATGCGCTCGAGATCGGCCAGGCTGATGCTGCCGACGTAGCCGATCGCGTGCGCGCTGGCCTCGCCGAACGGGTAGTAGCGAGCGAGCGCTTCCTGGATGTCGATGCCGGGGAAACGATGCCGGCGCACGGCGAACGTGGCCGCCTGCTCTTCCGTGAGGTTGCTGAGCTTCACGCGCTCGAATCCGCGATGCGAGCGGATCAGATCGCGCAGCGTGTTGTGCTCCGACACGTCGATCAGGTTCAGCTTCTCGAGCGCCTTCAGCGTTTCCTGGAGATTGTCGATTTCCTCGCCGATCGCGACGAGCTCCCAGCTCGGCTGATTCTCGGCGATCACGATGCCGTTGCGGTCGTAGATCAGGCCGCGGTTCGGCGGCAGCGGCTCGATGCGGTAGCGGTTACCTTGCGACAGCTCGCTGAAGCGCTGGTAGTCGACGATCTGGAGCTGCACGAGCCGCACGACGAGGAGCCCCGTCAGCAATACGATGATGATGCCGGCCGCGATGATGCGCGACAGGAACAGTCGTTGTTCCTGCCAGTGATCCTTCAGCGCTAGAGACGGCCCCGCCATGCTCAGAGCCTCGCCTGAACTTCGCGCTGGCCACGGTCGAACACGTACACCAGCGCAAGCCACACGAGCGTGCCCGTGAAAGGCGGCACCCAACGCTCGACGAGCGGCACGTTACGGCCGACGATGCCGTCGACCCAGAACAGGATGAACTCGTACAGGCACAGCAGCACGAACACCGTGATCGCGAGCTGCGACACGGGGAACACGCGCAGGCGCAAGTGGAACTTGTCCGCGAGATAGACGATCACGAGCAACGCGAGCGCGTTCTGCCCGAGCAACGCACCGGACAGCGTGTCGATGGCGAGGCCCATCCAGAACGCCGTCAGCAGACTGAACTTGCGCGGCGCCATCAACGACCAGTACAGCAGCACGACGGCCACCCAGTCGGGCCGCAGAGGCTCGATGACGTCCGGCAGCGGCAACACGCCGAGCGCGAGCGTCAGCACGAGGCTGATCGCGGGCACCACCCAGTTGCGACTCGTGGCCATCAGTGCGCGTCCGCCACTTTCGCGCCGGCAGGCGCGGCCGCCGTTCCGGCAGCGGGCTTGGCGGCGGGCTTGACCTTGGGATCGCCGGGCGCCGCCTGGTCGTTCCACACGAGCAGCACTTCGCGATCGCGATCGAGCGCGGACGCGGGCTCCGCGATGACTTCCGAGAACGATTGGTCGGGCTGGAGCTTCACTTCAATGACGCGCCCGACCGGATAGCCGGCCGGGAACACGCCGCCGAGCCCCGACGACACGAGCAGATCGCCGACCTTGATGTCGGCGCTGTTCGTCAGATACGGCAGCCGCAGGCGCGCGCTGTCGCCGGTGCCGACCGCGATCGTGCGCAAGCCTTGTTGCGATTCACGCTGACCGGCACCGCGGTGTCGGCGTCGGTGATCAGCACGGCTTCGGCCGTGAACGCGTCCACGCGCACGACCTGACCGACGATGCCTTGCGCGTCGAGCAATGCCTGGCCCACGAACACGCCGTCCGCTGAGACCGCGATTCAGATCGAAGCGCTGGCGATACGGGTTCAAGTCCACCGACAGAATCTCGGCGACGAGCGCGCGCAAGCCGACGCGCTCGGTCGAATCGAGCAACTGCCGCAGGCGCTCGTTCTCGGTCTCGAGCGCCGCGAGCCGTTGCAGGCGGAACTTGGTTTCGAGTTGCTCGCGCTTCAATTGCTCGTTCTCGGCGATCAGCGCGGAGCGTTCCGTGAGGTTGACGCTGACCGACCGCCACGCGCTAAACGGCAGCTCGACGAGCACGCGAACGGGAGACACGACGACGGAGAGCGCTTGGCGCACGCGCTGCAGATGCTGCTGGCGCTGATCGAGCATCATGAGCGCGACGCAGACCGATGGCGAGCAGCACGAACCGCACGCCCAACGAGAACCCGCTTCGCCCAAAACCAGCGGCGGTTCTTCCTGGGGCACTCATGCGATCCGCTCCTACGCGACTAGTGCCTTAGGGGATCTCACTCCACGGAGAACGCGGACGGACCGTACTCGTCGAGAAGCTCGAGTACCCGACCGCCGCCGCGAGCCACGCAGGTCAGCGGATCGTCCGCGATGACCACGGGCAGAGCCGGTTTCTTCCGTGAGCAGCTTGTCGATGTCCGTCAGCAGCGCGCCGCCGCCGGTGAGCACGATGCCGCGCTCCGCGACGTCCGCGCCGAGCTCGGGCGGAGTTTGCTCGAGCGCGAGCTTCACGGCGCCGACGATGCCCTGCAGCGGTTCCTGCAACGCTTCGAGAATCTCGTTGCTGTTCAGCGTGAAGCTGCGCGGCACGCCTTCCGAGAGATTGCGACCTTTGACCGAGATCTCGCGCACGTCCTGCCCCGGATACGCGGAGCCGATCTCGTGCTTGATGCGCTCGGCCGTGGCTTCGCCGATCAGAATTCCGTAGTTGCGGCGCACGTAGTTCGTGATGGCTTCGTCGAAACGATCGCCGCCGATGCGCACCGACGCCGCGTACACGATGCCGTTCAGCGAAATGACCGCGACTTCCGACGTGCCGCCGCCGATGTCGAGCACCATCGAGCCGCGCGCTTCGTGCACCGGCATGCCGGCGCCGATCGCCGCCGCCATCGGCTCCTCGACGAGATACACCTTGCGCGCACCGGCGCCTTCGGCCGATTCGCGAATCGCGCGCCGCTCGACTTGCGTGGAACCGTACGGCACGCACACGAGCACGCGCGGGCTCGGGCGGAAGTAGCGCGAGCCGTGCGCCTTCTTGATGAAGTACTGCAGCATCTTCTCGGTGACGCTGAAGTCGGCGATGACGCCGTCTTTCAGCGGCCGGATGGCGGTAATATGCCCCGGCGTGCGGCCAAGCATGTTCTTGGCCTCCTGACCGACGGCTTCGAGTACCTTACCGCCGCGACCGGGCTCCTCCCGGATCGCGACCACCGAAGGCTCGTTCAACACGATGCCTCGACCCCGGACGTAAATCAGGGTGTTGGCGGTGCCGAGATCGATGGATAAATCGTTCGAGAAGTATCCGAGAAAGCTCTTTAACATCGAGGCCCAAGGCCGCTTAGGGAATAGAACGGGACTTTAACAACGGGTAGGACAATCCACAAGCGACGTGTATAGTCTAATGAGAAGTCCATCACTACGATTTTTTGGCCGAAAAACCCGTGCTCGGACCCGACGACATCCGCCGCCTCTGTCGGCTCGCTCGCCTAGACATCAGCGCCACGGAAATTGCCGACGCTTCGGCCAAGCTTTCCAGCATCGTCGCCATGGTGGACCAGCTCCAGGCGGTCGATACCGCCGGCGTGGCGCCGATGGCGCATCCACTCGATCGGCCGCAGCGACTGCGAGCCGACGTCGTGACGGATACCGACCGCCACGAGCTCTACCAGCGCAACGCGGCGCAGGTGGAGCGTGACCTGTATCTCGTTCCGAAGGTCATCGAATAGCACCGACGGCTTGGGTGTAAGCGCCGCGAGGCGGCGCGAACCGAGCGTTGGACTCGATCAGCGACTGACGCATGCACACACGTACATTGGCCCAACTCTCCGCCGACTTGCGCGCGCGGCGGTTGTCGGCAACAGAGCTCACGAAGCACTTCTTGGACCGCATCGCGCGACACGATGCGACGCTGAACGCGTTCATCACGGTCACGCGCGAGCAGGCGCTCGCGGCGGCGGCGGCCGCCGACAAGCGGCTCGCGAGCGGTGATGCCACGCCGCTGACCGGTTTGCCGCTCGCGCACAAAGACATCTTCTGCACGGCGGGCGTGAAGACCTCGTGCGCGTCGAAGATGCTCGACAACTTCGTGGCGCCGTACGACGCCACGATCGTCGAGCGTTTGCAGAACGCCGGCGTCGTGATGCTCGGCAAGACGAACATGGACGAGTTCGCGATGGGCTCGTCGAACGAGACGAGCTTCTACGGTCCCGTGAAGAATCCGTGGGACCACGCGCTCGTGCCCGGCGGCTCGTCGGGCGGCTCGGCCGCCGCGGTCGCAGCACGCATCGCGCCCGCGGCCACGGGCACGGACACCGGCGGCTCGATCCGCCAACCGGCCGCGCTCACGGGCATCACCGGCATCAAGCCGACGTACGGCCGCGTGTCGCGCTACGGCATGATCGCGTTCGCGTCGAGCCTCGATCAGGCCGGCGTGCTGACGCAAACCGCGGAAGACGCCGCGCTGCTGCTCGAAGCGATGGCCGGCTTCGACGAGCGCGACTCCACTTCGCTCGACGATCCCGTGCCGAACTACTCCAAGCTCGTGAACGAGCCGTGGGAGCGCATCACGATCGGCGTGCCCGAGAGTTTCTTCGACGCGGGGCTCGACGCCGACAACGCGAAAGCGCTGCGCGCGGCGCTGAAGGAGCTCGAGAAGCTCGGCGCCACGCTGAAGCCGATCGAGCTCACGCACATCCATCTTTCCGTGCCCGCGTACTACGTCGTGGCGCCGGCGGAAGCGTCGTCGAATCTGTCGCGCTTCGACGGCGTACGGTTCGGCTACCGCTCGGCCGCAAAGCCCGACGACCTGCTCGGGTTCTACATGCGCAATCGCGGCGAAGGATTCGGCGCCGAGGTCAAACGCCGAATCCTGACCGGCACCTACGTGCTGTCGGCCGGCTACTTCGACGCGTACTACCTGCAGGCGCAGAAAGTCCGCAAGCTCGTCAGCGACGATTTCACGCGCGCATTCCGCGAAGTCGACTTCGTCGCGGGGCCCACGACGCCGGCGCCGGCCTTCGGCTTGGGGCAGAAGACCGGCGATCCGATCCAGATGTACTTGAACGACATCTACACGATCGGCGCGAACCTCGCGGGCCTGCCGGCGATGTCGTTGCCGTGCGGATTCGTGCGCGGCTTGCCCGTCGGATTGCAGCTCGTCGCACCGCCGCTGCACGAAGCGCAGCTGCTGAAGACAGGCCACCACTTCCAACGCGCAACCGACTGGCACCAACGCGTGCCGGCAAACTACGCGTAACGTTATGAGCTGGGAAACAGTGATCGGCCTCGAGATCCACGCGCAGCTCGCGACGGCGAGCAAGATCTTCTCCGGCGCCTCCACGAAGTACGGCGCGGCGCCGAACACGCAGGCCAGCCTCGTCGACTTGGGCTACCCGGGCGTGCTGCCGGTGCTGAACGGCGACGCCGTGAGAATGGCCGTGAAGTTCGGCCTCGCGACGCACTGCGAGATCGCGCGCCGTTCGGTGTTCGCGCGCAAGAACTACTTCTACCCCGACCTGCCGAAGGGCTACCAGATCAGCCAGTACGAGCTGCCGATCGTGCACGGCGGCCACGTGGACGTGCTGCTCGAAGACGGCAGCACGCGGCGCGTGAACATCGTGCGCGCGCACCTCGAGGAAGACGCGGGCAAGTCGTTGCACGAGGATTTCGCCGGCATGTCGGGCATCGACTTGAACCGCGCCGGCACCGGCTTGCTCGAGATCGTGTCGGCGCCCGACCTGCGCACCGCGCAGGAAGCCGGCGCGTACATGCGCAAGATCCACGCGCTCGTGCGCTACCTCGAGATCTGCGACGGCAACATGCAGGAAGGCTCGTTCCGCTGCGACGCGAACGTCTCCGTGCGCCGCTTGGGCGAGACGAAGCTCGGCACGCGCACGGAGCTCAAGAACCTGAACTCGTTCCGCTTCGTCGAGAAGGCCATCGAGATCGAGCGCGACCGGCAGATCGAGCTGATCGAGGGCGGCGGCAAGGTCACGCAGGAGACGCGGCTCTTCGATCCCGATCGCGAAGAGACGCGGCCGATGCGCAGCAAGGAAGAGGCGAACGACTATCGCTACTTCCCGGATCCCGATCTCGCTGCCGATCGCCGTCGACGACGCGCTGATCGAGCGCGTGCGCGCCGCACTGCCGGAGCTGCCGGACGCGAAGCGCGAGCGCTTCACGAGCGCGTACGGTCTGTCGGCCTACGACGCCGGCGTGCTGACGGCCGACAAGCGGCTCGCCGACTACTTCGAAGCGGTGGCCAAAAGCGACGAAGGCCGCGCCGAAGATCGCCGCCAACTGGGTCATGGGCGAGCTCGCGGGCGCGCTGAATCGCACCAATGTCGACATCGACGCGAGCCGCGTGTCGGCCGCGACGCTCGCCGCGCTGCTCGACAAGATCGAGGCCGGCACGATCTCCGGCAAGATCGCGAAGGAAGTGTTCGAAGCCGTGTGGAACGGCGAAGGCAGCGTCGACGCCGTGATCGAGAAGCGCGGCCTCGTGCAGATCTCCGACACCGCGGCCATCGACAAGCTCGTGGCCGAAGTCATCGCGGCGAACGCGGCGCAGGTGGAGCAATTCCGCGCCGGCAAGCAGCAGGTGCTCGGCTTCCTCGTCGGCCAGGTCATGAAAGCGTCGAAGGGCAAAGCGAACC
Organism: uncultured Gammaproteobacteria bacterium; assembly: GCA_963748045.1. Taxonomy (GTDB): domain Bacteria; phylum Pseudomonadota; class Gammaproteobacteria; order Steroidobacterales; family Rariloculaceae; genus FEN-1219. The sequence continues at coordinate 142,410 of CAVVIC010000004.1, read as the reverse complement.
CGCAGCAGGTCAACGAAGCGCTGCGCAAGCAGCTCGGCGCATGAACGAGGTCCAGGGCTTCATCCTCGAAGGCGTGGGCATTCGCGGCACGCTCGTGCGGCTCGAAGAGACCTGGCGACAGGTCATAGCCGCGCACGACTACACGCCGGCCGTGCGCACGCTGCTCGGCGAAGGCGTGGCCGCGGCGGTGCTGCTCGCGAGCGGCCTCAAGGCCACACCGAGCGTGTCGCTACAGCTGCAGAGCGAAGGCCCGCTGAAGCTGCTGCTGATCCAGTGCACGGACGGGCAACGCGTGCGCGGCATGGCGTCGTTCAAACCGGCGTTGCAAGCGGGTCCGCTGCTCGGCGACGGCCGCATGGTCGTGAATCTCGACACGGGCAGGCCGAACGGTTTCTTCCAGGGCATCGTGCCGCTCGCGAGCACGCAAGCTCGACGAGTGCCTCGAGGCGTATTTCAATCAGTCCGAGCAGCTCGACACGCGCTTGCTACTGAAGACCCACGAGCAGCGCGTCGCGGGCCTGCTGCTCCAGGTGCTGCCCGGCCACGGCGAGCGCCAGAGCACCGACGACTTCGAAGCAGCCGCCGCGTGCGCGGCCACCGTGTCGGCGGCGGAGCTCACGAGCCTGCCGGCCGAGGAGCTGCTGCCGAAGCTGTTCGCCGGCCACGCGATCCGGCTGTTCGCCGCGCGGCCCGTGTCGCACGACTGCCGCTGCACGCCGGAGCGTCTCGCGGGCGTCGTGCAGATGCTCGGCGCGGACGAGGTCAAGACGCTGCTCGCGGAACAAGGGCACGTGGAGCTCAAGTGCGAGTTCTGCAACCGCGCGTTCCGCTACGACTCCACGCAGGCGCAGGCGATCCTCGCCGGCACGCCGCAAATCTCGTCGTCCGTGCACTGACGACCAGGCCGGTCGCCTGACCGACACCCGTATCGCTGAACAATGCTAAGCGCCTACGGCAAACTCCACGACTCAATGATGACGCACTTTCGGCGGCGTTATGCGCGGCGAGCCGACCAACGAAACGCTGCGGTGTTCGCGATTTCGACACTCCTCGGTCTCAACTTCCTATCGGGCGTCAGCGTTCTAAGGTTTGCCGGCATAGGGGTTGCGAACGTCTTCACCACTCGCGCTGGATCCGTTCTCATCTACTTGGCTCTTCTTGTAGCCAATTTTGGCTTTGCCACGTGGCGTAGCCGGGGCGGTAGCGCTGCCTACACGGAGACACCTGACGTATCCAAGAAGTACGCCCTTAACTACATGGTCGGAACCGTCGTCGCATTTCTCGGGTCACTCGTCCTATTGTGGTACGCGAGATAGGCATCGCATTGTCTCGTCGAGTGGTCTCGTCTGTCGCTCATTCAAGACACCACCGTTTGACTCGCGTCGTGGCACGCGGAATGATCCCTCCAAGAACCCGCATGGATGCTCTCGCATCGAATGGCCATGGACGCACGTAAGACAGCTCAACCCCGTACCCTCGGTCCGGCGAAAACCGGCGGCACCCGCGGCGCGCGGCGCGCAGACACCCTCGTCGCGCCCGCCGAGTGAAGGCCGCAGCGAGCAATGGGCGGTGGATCCCAGCGACGTGCGTCGCCACGCGAGACTCGTGCGTGAGCGCGAACGCGTGGGACCGCTCGGCAAGCTCGTGCGCTACACGGCCGTCGTGCTGTTGCTGGCCGGAGCGGTCGCCGTGTACTGGAACTTCGACACGCTGCGCGGAACCAGCGTCGACTTTTCCGGGTTCGTGGATCTCGTTGCGCGCCGCGTGAAGGACACGGTCGCAGCGCCCGACGGCGGAGCCACGCAAACGGAAGTCGTCAAAGAAACGGAAGTGGTCGGCACCGCTGTTCCGAGCAGCCTCGCGAGCTCGCCGCCCACCGCGGAGTCGGCAGTGCCGGCGACGGCCACGCCGGCCGACCCGGAATCAGCGCCCGCGACGACGTCGCCCGAGGCGGTGGCGCCGCGCGACGCAGCGCCACCGCCCCCACCCGCCGCAACGCCCGAGCCACCGCCCGGGCCCGAGCAGTTCTCGTTCGGGCTCGAAAGGATCGAGGTCTCCGAAGCCGCCGCGAGCGCCGACATCTTGATCCTGCGCAGCGGCGACATGCGCCGAGCCTCCACCGTGACGTGGTGGACGACCGACGGCACCGCCACCGCAGGCGAGGACTACGCGAACTTGGGCCGCGTCGTCGTGAAGTTCGCCCCGCACGAACAGAACCGCGGCATCCACATTCCGATCATCGGCGACCGCAAGGTCGAGGGCCCCGAGAACTTCACTGTGAATCTGGCGCCGGGCGACAGCTCGACCGGCGAGTCGACGGAACGACTGCAAGTCGTCATCAACGACGACGACTAGCCGCAGCGCGGCAAACCTCGGCACGCGCCTCGATTCGGGGTTATCTTTAGCGGGTCTTGCTCTGGGGGGAGCCTCGATGATCCGCACTACGTCCTTGCTCGCCGCAGTCGCGGCACTCACGACATTCGCGACCGCGCCGGCCGGCGCCCAACTGAATCAGGACCACGGCCAATACAGCCGCGCCGACATCGAAGCCGGCCAGCGCCTGTACGGCCCGCAATGCCAGGTGTGCCACGGCGGCACGGGCGACGGCGTGCCGGGCATCGATCTGCGGCTCGGCAAATTCCGGCGCGTAACCTCCGACGAGGACATCGCACGCATCGTGACGAGCGGCATTCCGGGCGTCGGCATGCCGCCGTTCAAATTCCAGGCGGCCGAGCTCACGTCGATCGTCGCGTTCATTCGCGCCGGCTTCGACCCCGGCTCCGCAGCCGTGCGCGTCGGCAACCTCGACCGCGGCCGCGCGCTGTTCGCCGGCAAGGCCGAGTGCGCGACCTGTCACCGCGTCAACGGTCGCGGCCCGCGGCTCGCGCCCGACCTGAGCGACATCGGCGCGATTCGCACGCTCGCAGCGTTGCAGCGCGCGGTGCTCGAGCCGAACGAATCGCTGCTGCCGATCCACCGCCCCGTGCGCGCTCGTGACGAAGAGCGGCGAGACGATTCGCGGCCGGCGCCTGAACGAAGACACGTTCACGGTGCAGCTGATCGACGACAAGGAACGGCTGCGGTCGCTCGCGAAAGCGGACCTGAAGCAATACTCCGTCGAGACCGCGGCCGCGATGCCCTCGTCGAAGGACAAGCTCTCCGCCGACGAGCTCGCGGACCTGATCGCGTACCTCACGTCGCTGAAGGGGCTGTGACATGACACATCGACATCAAAGCCCTCGCTTCGCTGGTCGGCCTGATACTGCTCGCGGCAAACGTCGCCGCGCAGAACGTCACGCCCGAACGGATCCTGAACGCCGCACGCGAGCCGCAGAACTGGCTCACGTACGGCGGCGGCTACGCGAGCAATCGCTACAGCACCGCTGAAGCAGATCACGCCGCAGAACGTGAAGAACCTCGAGCACAAGTGGGTGCTGCAGGACCAGGTGCTCGGCGCGTGGCAGTCCACGCCGCTCGTCGTCGACGGCGTCATGTACCTCACCCAGCGGCCGAACGACGTGCTCGCGCTCGACGCGAAGACCGGCCGCGTGTTCTGGGTCTACCGCTACAACAACTCGGCGGACCAGCGCGTGTGCTGCGGCGCGAACAACCGCGGCGTCGCGATCCTCGGCGACACGCTGTTCATGGGCACGCTCGACGCGCACCTCGTCGCGATCGACGCGAAGAACGGCCAGCCGCTCTGGAACACGACGGTCGGCCGACTCGAAGCTCGCGTACTCGATCACGATGGCGCCGCTCGTCGTCAAGGACAAGGTCATCGTCGGCGTCGGCGGCGGCGAGTACGGCATCCGCGGCTTCATCGCCGCGTACGACGTGACGCACGGGCAAGGAGGTCTGGCGGTTCTACACGATCCCGGCGCCCGGCGAGCCCGGCAGCGAGACCTGGCAACGGCGACGACTGGGAGCACGGCGGCGCGTCCGTCTGGGTCACCGGCTCGTACGATCCCGAGCTGAACCTCACGTACTGGGGCATCGGCAATCCGGGGCCCGACTGGAATCCGCGCGCAGCGCCCCGGCGACAACCTCTACACCGACTCGGTCGTCGCGCTCGACGCCGACACGGGCAAGCTGAAGTGGCACTTCCAGTTCACGCCGAACGACGACTACGACTACGACTCGGTGCAGGTGCCGGTGCTCGCGGATCTCACGTGGCAGGGCAAGCCCACGAAGGTGATGCTCTGGGCGAACCGCAACGGCTTCTTCTACGTGCTCGATCGCGCGACGGGCAAATTCCTGCTCGGCCTGCCGTTCGTGAAAGTGAACTGGGCGAGCGGCCTCGACGAGAACGGCCGGCCGATTCAGACGCCGCAGCCCGTCGGCGCGCCGACGTGGCCCGGCAACCAGGGCGGGACGAACTGGTACACGCCGTCGTTCAGCCCGCGCACGCAGCTGTTCTACTTCTCGGCGTGGGAAGACTACGCGTCGATCTACCGACACGAAGAGCAGCAATGGGAGATCGGCCGCAACTTCTCCGGCGGCGGCCATCAAGTGGTGACGCCGACGCCGGATGCGCCCGGCATCGGCATCGGCCGGCGCACGCCGATCAACAACTGGACGGACGCGGTCGGCCACGGCGCGGTGATCGCGATGGACCCGCAGACGGGTCAGCGCCGGTGGGCGTTTACGCAGTTCGACGTGACCGACAGCGGCATGCTGACGACGGCGACGGATCTTCTCTTCACCGGCGGCCGCGAAGGCTACTTCTACGCGCTCGACGCGCGCACCGGTAAGCAACTCTGGCGCGCAAGCCTCGGCGGCCAAATCGTCAACGGCGCCGTCAGCTACGAGATCGACGGCCGCCAGTACATCGCCATCATCTCGGGCAACGACTTGGTCGCGTTCGCGTTGCGGCAGTGATGCGCCCAGTGCGGTAGTGATCCAGTTGGCGCCGCGCAGCAGTTGCGCCGCCTAACCCGTAGGTGATGACGATGGCGAGGTTTCACAACCGATCTCCCGGCGCTAAAACCGGTCTATTGCGCGGCCGTGATCGCAATCGAGTTCACGCAGCGGGACACCGTAGTCGATGTCTCGGGAACGATCTCGAACTCGGACTGCGCGGCTTGCAGCGGCGACTACGAGGTCATCGTGAGCGTCAGGAATGAGTCTGTCGGTCTAAAGACACTCAGGTTCGTCGAGACCTGGGCGCGGCAGGACGATCAACCGGTGTCGTTCATGGCGCAGTATCCGATCGGCGAGAACGTGGACATCGTTAGCGTCCGTGCGCGGTCAGTGCGCTGCGCGTGCCTCGCCGCGCAGAAAGAGTGATGTCCTCAGCGAAAAGCCTGAGCGACCTGAATTGGCCGAAAGGCCGCATTGGAGCTACGCGATTCGGTGTCTCCTGATCGCAGAGAGCGGCCGCCTTGGCCGCACCGGCCTATGCAAGTAGTTGTATGATCATGCACTTATTGATATAATCGACTGCGTGAAGACTAGGGGATTCGCAAAGAAACCCGCGCCAATAGGGATGAAGCCGCTGGAATTTCTTGGCTCAAGTCGGGATGACTTGTGCGCGATGCCGGGTCCTGTCCGGCACGACATTGGACTCGAGCTGATGCGGGTGCAGTTCGGCGGCGAGCCCAACAACTTTAAGCCGATGCCCATCGTGGGTGCAGGCGCCTACGAAATCCGTGTCCGCGATGGATCGGGCGCCTACAGGGCGATCTACGTGGCCAAATTCGAGACCGCTGTCTAGGTGCTTCACGCTTTCCAGAAAAAGACGCAACGGACGGCGAAGACGGATATCGAGCTTGCGAAGGTTCGCTACAGAATGATTGGAGGTACATCATGAGAAAGAAGATTGATCCGCGCCTCGCCGATACCCGCCGCATCAAGAGTAGCGGCAATGTATTCGTCGATCTCGGCTTCGATCCGGCCGAGGCCGAGGTCATGGCGCTGCGCGCCGAGGTGATGATTCGCATCGAGCAGCACCTGAAGGCGCAGGGTTGGACGCAGGCCGAAGCCGCCAAGCGGCTGGGCGTCACGCAGCCGCGGGTGTCCCGACTGCTCAAGGGCAAGTGGCAGGACTTCAGCCTGGATATGTTGCTGACGCTGGCTGCTCGTGCCGGGCTGAAACCCGAACTGACGCTGGCTGCCTGAAGCAGTCGGCCATCGGCCCACCAAGGCAACGGGCGGCACGCAGTAAGTCCGCAGTTGCGCCGAAAGCGGGCGTGCCGTCTGCTGCTAACATATTGATCCACAACATTTTGTGTGCCACTATACTGGACGAATAACCAGTATGGAGCGCACCCCATGGACGGCCGCCTCGATACCCCAAAACCCACCCTCGACCTCGCGTCCTACACGCGCCGACAACACGCCTTCGAACACCTCGAAGCGCAGATCACCGAGCTCTGGGGCCACCTGAACGCAGCCACGTTTCGCTTCCTCGCGCTTATCGCTGAGTTCGATCGCACCCAGTGTTACGAGCGACACGGTCTCGTGAACACGGCGCAGTGGTTGAACTGGCAATGCGGCATCGGCACGGTCGCGGCGCGCGAGAAGGTCCGCGTGGCCCGCGCGCTCGAGAGTCTGCCGCAGATCAGCGCGGTGTTTGCACGCGGCGAGGTCTCGTATTCCAAGGTGCGCGCGATGACGCGCGTGGCCACGGCGGCGAACGAGTCCGTGCTCGTGAGCGTCGCGCTGCACGGCACGGCGGCGCACGTCGAGAAGCTCGTTCGTAAGTACTGTTGGGTCGAGCGCGCCGAAGCGGCACGTAAAGCGAATGTGCAGCACGAGAGCCGTGGGCTCCACTACTTCTTTGACGACGCCGGCATGCTTGTCGTTCACGGGCGGTTGCCGGCAGACGTCGGCGCCCTGGTCCGCAAGGCGCTCGACGCGGCGGTCGAGGACGTGCGTGCGAGCGAACACGATGGCGCAGACGCTTCCGCGGAACCTTCCGCGTTCGAGCGCGAGCAGACCGCGGCCGCGTGCCGGGCGGACGCACTCGCGCTCGTGGCCGAGCGCTTCCTCGAGCATCGCGGTAATGACGATGCCGGTTCCACGGCCGATCGCTATCAGGTCGTGGTTCACGTCGATCAGGCTGTGCTCACGCAGGCAGTTGAAGCCGACGAGCGCGAGCCGCACTGCTGCGAGGTCGACGACGGCCCGGCGCTCGCGCTCGACACGGCGCGGCGGCTCGCGTGCGACGCGACGCTCGTCGGCATGGTGCAAAGCCGCGAGGGTGAGCCGCTCGACGTGGGTCGCCGCACGCGCGCGATTCCACCGGCGCTCGCGCGTGCGCTGCGCAGCCGCGACGGCGGTTGTCGCTTCCCCGGTTGCACACGCACGCGCTTCACCGAGGGCCACCACGTGAAGCACTGGGCCGACGGCGGCGAGACGCGCCTAGGTAATCTCGTCACGCTGTGCCGGTTCCACCATCGGCTCGTGCACGAGGGCGGGTTCGGACTTCGCGTCACGGATGACGGTGTGTTCGTGTTCACGCGGCCGGACGGTGCGCGCGTCGCGGAGAACGGCGAGCGACGCTTCCGCGGAAGCGTCGTCGCGGCCAGGGAGGGGGACGCGAGCTTCGAGGAGACGCTGCGCGTCCACGTCTTGAACCTCGAGGCGGGGCTCGCGATCGACGCGAAAACCAGCCGCTGCCGCTGGCTCGGGGAGTCGATGGACTACAGCCAGGCGATCGAAGGCATGCAGTTCCTGCGTGACAAAACCGCGGCGTTCGAGCGCCACGGCGCGTCCCCGTAGCGGGACTCGAGATCTTCCGGCCGGACGCCGGCGCGCGCAGGCACGCCGGCGTCTGGAGAGAACATTACTTCGTGAGGGACGGCAGCGAAGGTTTGCCGGCCGGAGCGTGCTCGTCGACGGCGACCGCGTAGAAGCCGCTGACGGCGTACGTGCTCATGACGGCGACGACGTCCAGCGCGCCCTTGTTGCCGTACAGCTTCGCGACCTTCGCGAACGTGTCCGAGCTCATGTTGCGCTTGCCGATCAGCTCGCGGCCGAACTGGATCACCGCCGCGTCCGCATCGTCGAGCCCCTTCAGCGAACCGCCCGTGCGAATGACCTCGAGCACCTTCGCGATCGATGCCGGCCTTCAGCGCCGCCGCCTCGTGCCCGTTCCACTCGAGGTTGTAGTTCGTCTCGCGGCACGCAGTCATGATCGCGAGCTCGCGCACGTGCACGTTCAGCGACGAGCTCTTGCCGACCGCGCCGTCGTGCAGATCGTGCAGCGCGTTCGCGACCGGCACGTTGTACGCGGCGAACGCGAGCGGCCCCGTCATCGGGTCGGTAGCCTGGCCGTTGGTCTTCGGCATGAAGATGCTGGCGAGCGTCTGCCCCGCTTCGCCGAGATCCTGGCGCGTGAGATACGGCAGCCGTGCGAGCGACTTCGCGTCGATGTCGGCCGGCAGCTTGGCGCCGGACTGCGCGAACGCCACGACGGCGACGGACGCGGCGGCGAGCACGACGGCGGCACGGAGCACGGAACGGTGAGCGGTCATCGTAGGAATCTCCTAAGTTGTTGTCGTGATGTAGTCGTTTCAGATCGAGCACTCGACGCCCGCCAGCGCTTTCTGCGCGCAGCGAACGTTCGCGTACCCCATGAACACGATCAGGTTCACGAGCTTGCGCTCGCCGAGCGACGCGAGCGCTTTCGCGAACGTGTCGTCCTTGACCTCGCGCGTATTCAGGAGCTCGACGGCGAACGCTTCCGCAGTGCGGAGCTCCCGCGAGACGCGGCCCTTCTGGACTTCGACCGGCGGATCGTTCCAGTGCGTCATCACGAGGTTTCTCGCGATATCGCGGAGCACTGCGGGCAGCTCCTGCTCGACGCTGATGCGCGCGCGCAGCTCGTCGAGCGCGTGATCGGTGTCCGCGTTCTTCAGCGCCGGCCGCGCGGTCACGGCGCCCTCGGTCTTGCGTATCAGCGTGCGCGGCGACAGCGGTCGTGAGCGCGTTGGCCGCGCCTTTCGGCGCGTCGGCCGGCAGCGGATACCGGTCCACGTTCAGGATCATCGAGATGTACTCGTAGTACGCGGCGATGATGACCGTGCTCATGAGCTCGCGCTCGCCGAGCGCCGCCAGCGCTTCCTTGTACGTCGCGTCGGTGATCTGGCGCGTGTACAGCATCTCGTCGGTCACGCGCCATGCGAGCGCCTCATCGGCGGGCATGCGCTTCAAGTCGGGCGGGCGATGCGCCGCGATCGCGGCGATGACTTCGTCCGGCAAACCTTCCTGCTTCGCGTAGCGCGCGTGCGCGTACCACTCGTAGTGCGACGACCACGCGCGGCCCGCCATCAGCGTCGCGAGCTCGCGCACCTTGCCGGACAATCCCGACGAAAACCGGATCGAATTGCCGAGCGCCTGCGAGAGATCGCCGATCTCGGGGCTGCGCATCAGCACGTTGAACGGCCCGTTCGCCGTCGTGTTATTGCCGTTGGCTGCGCGCGCGCTGTTGACGGTGTGATCGAGAAACACGCGCTGCGCGGGCGTCATCTCGGCGTAGGACAGGCCGTGGAAACGGTCGCCGCGCAGCTGGATGTTTTCGATCGGCAACTTCTGGGCGGTGGCGAGCGTCGCGAATGCGCACGCGAGCACGGTCACAGCGGTCAGCGCCGCTTTCGTCCGGAACATGAGCCCTCCCCCGTTCAGCGCTTGCCGCAGACCACGCAGTCCGGATCGCGCTTCAGCGCCACGCTTTGCCAGTCGCCGCGCTTCGCATCCCAGAGCAACAACCGGTCGTGCAGCGATGAAGGCCAGCCTAGCACGAGTTTCAGCGCTTCTCCGGCCATCAACGTGCCTATCACTCCGGGTACCGGGGCGAGCACGCCGTTGCCCTGGCAGTCGCCGAGCCATTCGTCCTCGTCGTTGTAGAGGCACGCGTAGCACGGGCCGTCGCCGCGGTTCGGGAACACGGCGATCTGACCTTCGACCCGCACGGCGGCGCCGGACACGAGCGGCACGCAGCGCGCGACGCACGCGCGGTTCACGGCGAAACGCGCCGCGAAGTTGTCGGTGCCGTCGAGCACCACGTCGACGCCCGCGATCGCGCCCTCGAGTGCGGTGCCATCGAGCCGTTCGGACACGCACACGATCTCGACGTCCGGGTTCAGCGCGTGCAGACGCGCCTTCGCGGCCTCGACCTTGAGCTGCCCGACGTCGCTCGGGCCGTACAGGATCTGCCGCGGCAGATTCGTCTCGTCGACGCGGTCGAAGTCGTTCAACACGAGCTTGCCGACGCCGCTGGTCGCAAGATACAGCGCCGCGGGGCAGCCGAGCCCGCCGAGTCCCACGATCAGCATGCGCGCGCGGCCGAGCTTGGCCTGGCCTTCGGCGCCGACGTCGGGCAGCGCGATCTGCCGCGCGTAACGTTTGCTCATGCTGCGCCTCGCTCGAGCTCGAGCACGCGCGCGCGGCCCGCGAGATCGTCGTGCATCGCAACCACGCGCCAGCCGCTCGACCTCCGCGAGCGCGACGAGCTCTGCCCGCTGCTCCGCGCCGTGCTCGAGCACCAGCGCACCGCCGGCATTCAGATGTCTCTCCGCGGCCCCGAGCAACATGCGGTAAGCATGGCACCCATCGCTGCCGCCATCGAGCGCGAGCCGCGGCTCGAATGCGAGCGCGCCGCAGACGTCGGCGCTGCGCACGTACGGCGGATTGCTCGCGATGACGTCGAAACGCTCGCCCTCGACGCTTGCGAACCAGCTCGACTCGAGCCAACGCACGGCGAGCCCGAGACGCTCGGCGTTGCGCGCGCGCGACGGCAAGCGCGATCGCGCTGACGTCCACGCCCGTCACCCTCGCGTGGACGCAGGCGTGCTTCACGGCCAGCGCGATCGCGCCGCTGCCGGTGCCGACGTCGAGCACGCTCGGCCGCCGCAGCGGCGCGCAGCGCGCGAGCACGGCTTCGACGCAAAGCTCGGTCTCGGGCCGTGGAACGAGCACCGCGGCGTCTACCGCGAGCGTCAGCGAGTAGAAGTCACGCGTGCCGGTGAGGTATGCGACGGGCTCGCCCCGCGCGCGGCGCGCGACGAACGCGGCGAACGCACTCGCGGCGGACGGCGCGACGGTGCGCTCCGGAAACGCGAGCAACGAGCTGCGCGCACGCCCGGTCGGCAAACGCGAGCAGCAGTTCAGCATCGAGCCGCGGTGTGTCGCTCGCGGCCGCGAGATCGCGCACGGCGGCGGCCAGCAGCACGGACGTCGCAACTGACGACCGCGGGCACGGCGGCGGCGGTTGGGGGGGCCGCGGTCATCCTCAACCGGCGAGGCCCAGCGCGCCGAGCTGATCGGCGCGGAACTCGTTCGCGAGCGGCCCGATCACGTCGTCGAGATCGCCCTCGACCACGTCGGCGAGCTTGTACAGCGTGAGGTTGATGCGGTGATCCGTGAGCCGGCCCTGCGGGAAATTGTAGGTGCGAATGCGCTCGGAGCGATCGCCGGTGCCGACGAGGCCGCGGCGCTTCTCGGCCGTCTCGGCATGGCGTTTCTTCTCCTCGGCATCACGGATGCGCGCCGCGAGCAGCGACATCGCGCGCGCGCGGTTCTTGTGCTGCGAGCGCTCGTCCTGGCACTCGACCACGATGCCCGTGGGCAGATGCGTGATGCGCACGGCCGAGTCGGTCTTGTTCACGTGCTGGCCGCCGGCGCCCGACGCGCGATACGTGTCGACCTTGAGATCGGCCTTGTTGATCTCGACCTCTTCGAGCTCCTCGGGCTCTGGGAACACCGCCACGGTGCAGGTCGACGTGTGGATGCGGCCCTGCGCTTCCGTCGCCGGCACACGCTGCACGCGATGCACGCCGGACTCGAATTTGAGTTTCGCGTAGGCGCCCTTGCCGACGACGCGCGAGATGACTTCGCGATAGCCGCCGTGCTCGCCGACGTTCGAGCTCAAGATCTCGACGGTCCACCGCTGCCGCTCGGCGTAGCGGCTGTACATGCGGAACAGATCGCCGGCGAAAATCGCGGCCTCGTCGCCGCCCGTGCCGGCGCGCACCTCGAGGAACAGGTTCGCGTCGTCGTCGGGATCCTTCGGCACGAGGTGCAGCAGCAGCTTGCGTTCGAGCTCGGTGAGACGCGCCACGAGCTCTTTGTGCTCGTCGTTGGCCATCGACGCCATCTCGGCGTCGTCGCTATCGCGCAGCTCCCCGGCCGCCGCGATGTCGCGCTCGAGCTGCTGATGCGCCGTGAAGTCGTGCGTCACCTCGTCCAGGCGCGCGTACTCCTTCGAAAGGTCGCGGAAGCGTTCCTTGTCGGAGATCGTGGCCGTGTCGCCGAGCATTCGAGCGACCTCTTCGTGTCGCTCGACGAGCTCCATCAGCTTGGTGCGCAGCGACTCCTTCATTTGCTTGCCGTCTGGAAGGGAGGCGGCAAGGTGCGCTGCTCGAGCGGAACGCTCAAGTTGTACTTGTCGAGCGAACGCTTGATGCGTTCGAGCAGGTCGCTCCGCACGCCGTTGTAGTTCTCGGTGGCGACCCACGCGCGAACGGCGAGCGTGACGGCGGCAGGCAGCACGTCCTGCACCGCCACCTCGGGCGCGGGCTCGCGTTGAATTCGCGCTTCGGCAGCCGTGATGGCCATGATGACGGCCTTGGCCTGCGGAATGTCGGCGTCGTAGCCGATCGGCACGATCAAGTCGATGCGCCGCCGGGGCTCGGTGTTGTAGTTCGTGATCGTGCCGCTGTACACGAGGCTGTTCGGCACCGTGATCACTCGATTGTCCGGCGTCTTCAAGGTCACGTTGAAAATGCCGATCGCATCGACCACGCCGCCGACACCGGCGGCGTCGATCTGATCGCCGATCTTGAACGGCCGGAACAGCACGAGCATGACGCCAGACGAGAAGTTGCTGAGCGAGTCTTTCAGCGCGAGGCCGATCGCGAGACCGGCAGCGCCGAGAATGGCCAGGAAGTTCGTGGTCGGCACGCCGAGCGCGGAAATCGCCGTCAAGATCACGAACACGAGCAGGCCGGTGTACACGAGGTTGCCGAAGAACCGGCTCAGGGTTTCGTCGGGGCCCACGCGTTGCATGGCTCGGCGCAGCCAGGTCGAGAGAGCGCGCGCGATGATGCGGCCGATCACGAAGATGGCGAGCGCCGCGAGCATGCGGCCGCTCCATCCCATGACGAACGAGCTGACCTCGTGCGGGTCGAACCAGTCGGCAAGCAGTGTTTTCAGTTCGTTCATGTGCAAATTGTCGAAGAATCAATCAGCGATCACAAGCAAGCGCCGGCCGGCGCGGCTGCGGGAAACGTGCATCACGCAGCATGCACGGACCTCGCTCTCAGGTATATTGACCCCATGAAGCGTGCTCCTCTGTGGCTGCTCGCAGCCTGCATCACTGGCTGCGCAACGGCGCCCACTGCCGACGAGGGCGAACGGCAGATCGAGATCGATTCGCACGTGCTCCTCGGTGACATTGCAGCCGAGCGTCAGGACTTTGCCACGGCCGCCACCGAGCAGCTCGCCGCCGCGCTGCTCTCGGACGAGCCGGGAGTCGCCGAGCGCGCGACGCGCATGGCGCACCAGCTCGAGCTCACGGACATGGGGCTCAAGGCTGCCGCGCGTTGGCGCGAGCTGAACCCGGAGGACGAGCGCCCCGCCTGGTTTGCGGGCGTGTTCGAGACGCGCGCCAATCACCTGCCGCGCGCCGTGGCGCAGTTCGAGGCGTTCATTCGCGGCATGGACGATCCGGCGACGGGGTTCGCGCTCGTGCTGGAAGCGCTCGTCGACGAGCCCTATCCGCGCGCGGCCACCTCGATCATGCAGGCGCTGAATACCACGTTCCCGAACGTGCCGGCCGGGCAGTACGGGCTCGCGAGGCTCGCGCTGCGCTCCGGCGACTTCGACGTCGCACTCAAGAACGCGGAAGCCGCCAGCAATTCCGATCCCAATTGGCTCGAGGCGCAGCTCCTGTACGCGCGCGCGCTGCTCGTCGCGGGCCGCACCGACGACAGCCTCGCGATGGCCGCAAAACTCGCGGAGCAGCACAAGGACGTCGAAGTCCAACTGCAATATGCCGAGCTGCTGCTGTCGGCCGGCAAACCGCGCGACGCCGAGACGCGACTGAACGACATTCTCGCCACGAACCCCGGGCTGCCCGAAGCGACGCGCGCGCTCGCGTTCCTCGCGATGACCGAGCAGCGCGTTCCCGATGCCAAGCGCTACTTCAACGATCTGCGCGGCGAGCCGCGCTATCGTGCCGAGGCGTTCTATTACTTGGGCCGCCTGGCCGAAACCGAGAAGGACTACCTCTCCGCGACGCGCTCGTACGCCCGCGTGACCGACGGCACGCACGCGGTCGAGGCGCAGATGCGCACGGCGCGCATCATGTTCACCGAGCAGGGCGACGGCGAAGGCGCCATTCGCAGTCTGCGCGACTTCGGCCAGGCGAATCCGCGCTTCGCCTCCGACATGCTGGTAGCGCAGAGCCAGCTGCTGCTTCAAATGAAGCAGCCCGACGCGGCGATGAAGCTGTTCGAAGACGCGCTCGCGGCCAAACCCGACGACCCGGCACTGCGCGCGGCCCACGTGCAGCTCTACGTGATCCTGGCGCAGGACGCGCAGGAGCGCCGCGCGTACGACCAGGCGGAGCAGCTGCTCGCCCAGGGTCTCACGCGCTACAAGGACAACAGCTCGCTGCGCTATACGCTCGCGCTGGTCTACGAGGACCAGGGCAAGAATCGCAAAGCCGTCGACGTCCTCGAGAACCTCGTGGCGCAGAGCCCGGACGACGCCGCACTCTTGAACGCGCTCGGCTATCTCCTGACCGACCAGTTCGGTCGGCACGAGGAAGCGCGCGGCTACATCCAGCGCGCGCTCGCGATGAACCCCGACAGCGCGGCCATCATCGACAGCATGGGCTGGGTGCTCTACAAGCTCGGCGACTACCGCGGGGCGCTCGGCTACCTCGAACGCGCGTATCGACTCGAGCCCGAACCCGAGATCGCGTCGCACCTCGTGGTCACGCGCTGGCACTTGGGCGAACGCGACAGCGCGCGCGCGCTGCTGCAAGAGGCGCTGAAGCAGAGTCCCGACAACCGTCACCTCAAAGAAGCCGGCGAGCAACTCCGCGAATGACGCGTTGGCTGCTGGCCGCGATTGCCGTGCTGCTGCTGCCGGCCTGCGCTCACCTACCCGTGGGCAGCGACGGCCTGAGCTACGACGCTCGGCGCGCTGCGCTCACCACCGTCGATGCGTGGGAGATGCGGGGCCGACTAGCTCGTCGACACGGGCGGGCGCGGCGGTTTTCAAGGTAGCTTCGGCTGGCACCAACGCGCCGACGCGCTCGATTTAACCGTGCGCGGCCCGCTCGGGGCCGGCGTGCTCCACGTCGCCGGCACGCCGAGCAGCATGACTTTCACGGCCCGCGGCGAAACCCACACGCTGACCGACCCCGACGCCGAGTTGTCCGCGCTGCTCGGCTGGTGGCTGCCGGTCGGCAGCCTACATGCCTGGTTGCTCGGCCTGACGGACCCCAAGTTTCGGGCCAGCAGCGAAAACGGCGCGGACGGCACGCTCGCGGCGTTCGAGCAGCGCCAGTGGCGCGTGGTGTTTCCGACCTATCAGCTCGCGACTCTTTCGGGCCGCGCGCCCAGCGTGCTCGTGCCGCGGCGCATCGATCTCACGCACGGCGAACTCAAGCTCAGGCTCACGATCGACGACTGGCGACCGACTTCTCCTTGAGTGATCGCGACGCGCCCCGCAGAATAAGTACGGTTGGGGCGTAGCCAAGCGGTAAGGCAGCGGGTTTTGATCCCGCCATACGTAGGTTCGATTCCTACCGCCCCAGCCAGTCGCGCCACTCTGTAGTCAGGAGCCGGACCTTGGACCCGATCTCTACGACGATTCTTTCCGGCAAAGCTCACCCCGCTCTCGCGCGCGATATCGCGTACCACCTGGGGCTCTCGCTGGGGCGCATCGCCGTCGGCCGTTTCAGCGACGGCGAGATCAACGTCGAGATCATGGAGAACGTGCGCGGCCGCGACGTGTTCATCGTGCAGCCCACGTGCCCGCCCGTGAACGAGAACCTGATGGAGCTCCTGATCATGGCCGACGCGTGCCAGCGCGCGTCCGCCGCGCGCGTCACGGCCGTGATTCCGTACTTCGGCTACGGCCGGCAGGACCGCCGCCGCCGGGCCGCGCGCGTGCCGATCACGGCCAAGCTGGTCGCGAACCTGATTTCCACGGCCGGCATCGACCGCGTGCTGTTCGTCGACGTGCACGCGGACCAGATCACGGGCTTCTTCGATATTCCGGTCGACAACGTCTACGCCTCGCCCGTGCTGCTCGGCGACGTCGTGGAAGCAGAAGTACCGCGACATCGTGGTGGTGTCGCCGGACGTCGGCGGCGTGGAACGCGCCCGCGCGCTTGCGAAGCGGCTCGACGACGCCGGCCTCGCGATCATCGACAAACGCCGCCCGCAGCCGAACCAGGCCGAGGTCATGAACGTGATCGGCGAGGTCGCCGACAAGACCTGCGTGCTGATCGACGACATGGTCGATACGGCCGGCACCCTGTGCCAGGCCGCCACGGTCTTGAAGCAGCGCGGCGCCGTGCGGGTCGTGGCCTACATCACCCACCCGGTCCTGTCCGGCCCGGCCGTTGACCGGATCAAGGCCTCGGCGCTCGACGAAATCGTGGTCACCGATACGATCCCCTTGAGCGAGAACGCCAAGGCCTGTTCAAAGATCCGTCAGCTCTCCGTGGCCGAGCTGTTGGCCGAAACCCTGCGCCGGATCAACGAGTCGGACTCCGTCAGCTCGCTGTACCTCGACTAGCCGCCCCTGCTATCATGCGCGGCTTCCTGGAGGTACCAACCTGTGAAAGCCGCATTCGAACTGGCCGGAGAGCCACGCGCGCAGCTCGGCCGCACTAGCGCCCGCCGCCTGCGCAAGGCCGGCAAAGTCCCCGCCGTCATGTATGGCGGCGGCGAAGCCCCCGAATCCCTGGTGCTCGACCACAATACGCTCAAGCATCAGATGGCCCGCGAAGCGTTCTACACGAGCATCCTGACGCTGAAGTTGGGCGCGAAAGCGCAGCAGGTCGTCGTCAAGGCCGTCGAGCGTCACCCCGCCCGGCCGATCATCATGCACATGGACTTTCAGCGCGTCCGCGAGGACGTCGAGATCACGCTGAACGTCCCGATCCACTTCCTGAACGAGGCCGAGGCCAAAGGCGTCAAGGACCAAGGCGGCGTCGTGAACCACGTCCTGACCGACGTCGAAGTGCGTTGCTTGCCGCGTTACCTCCCCGAGTACCTCGAGATCGACCTCACGTCGCTCGAGCTGAACCAGATGTTCCACCTGTCCGACATCAAGCTGCCGGAAGGTGTGACGCTGGTAGCGCTCGCGCACGGCGACGATCAGGCCCTCGTGGCCGTGAACCCGCCACGCGAAGAGGAAATCGAAATCCCGGTGGAGACAGTGGCAGCCGCGGGCGAAGTGCCCGCCACGGCGCAGGCCGAGCCGGCCGAAGGCGAAGCCGCAGCCGCCGAGGGCAAGGACAAAGACGCCAAGGGCGGCGGTGGCAAGGCCAAGGGCGGCAAGGACAAAGACTGAGGCGCGTAGTCCGTTTCGCATCATGCAAGGCCGCCTTTCGGCGGCCTTTGCATTAAGAGTATGGGTACGCAAATCGAGTTGATCGTCGGGCTCGGAAACCCGGGCTCTGAGTACGCGGCCACCCGGCACAACGTCGGCTTCTGGTTCGTCGATCTGCTGGCGGCGGGCAACGGCGGCCGGTTCTCGGCTAACCGCAAGCTGAAGGGCGACACGGCCGAGATCTCGATCGCGGGCCACAGGCTGCGGTTACTCAAGCCGAGCACGTACATGAATTTGAGCGGCGAGTCGGTCACTGCTGCGGCCAACTACTTCAAGATTCCACCCGAGCACGTGCTCGTGGCCTACGACGAGCTCGATCTCACGGTCGGCCGCGTGCAGCTGAAGTTCGAAGGCGGCGCTGCGGGCCACAACGGCGTCACGAGCGTGATCGAGCACCTGGGACCGAAGTTCTGGCGCCTACGCTTCGGCGTGGGCCACCCGCGCGACCTCGAGCGCCCGGCCGACGACCGCAAACAGGTCGTCGATCATTTACTGAAGCGCGCGGCGGCGAGTGACGAAGCAATGATTCGCGAGACGTTGAACGAGGCGGCGGCCATTTTGCCCGTCATGCTCGACGAGGGCGCGGAGCGCGCCAAGAATCGCCTGCACACGAAGAAGGAAACAACTTAGCTCATGGGTATCAAGTGCGGCATCGTCGGCTTGCCTAACGTCGGTAAATCGACGCTCTTCAACGCGCTAACAGCGGCCGGGATCCCGGCCGAGAACTATCCGTTCTGCACCATCGATCCTAACGTCGGCGTCGTGACCGTGCCCGATCCGAAGCTCGACGCGCTCGCGGCGGTCGCGAAGCCGGAGAAGGTCGTGCCGACCGTGGTCGAGTTCGTCGACATCGCAGGGCTCGTCGAAGGCGCGTCGCAGGGCCAGGGGCTCGGCAACCAGTTCCTCGCGCACATCCGCGAGACGCACGCGATCGCGCACCTCGTGCGCTGCTTCAAGAACGACGACGTGATCCACGTCGCGGGCAAGATCGATCCGCTGCACGACATCGAGGTCATCGACACGGAGCTCATGCTGGCCGACCTCGAGACCGTTCAGAAGGTCTTCCAGCGCGCGGACCGCGCGGCCAAGACGAACGAGAAGACCGCCGTCGCCCGCCGCGACGCGCTGCAGAAGCTGCTGACGGCGCTCGAAAGCGGCAAACCCGCGCGAACCGTCACGCTTGACGATCGCGAAGGCGCCGAAGTGCTGAAAGAGCTGCACCTGATCACGGCCAAGCCCGTGATGTACCTCGCGAACGTGGCCGAGGATGCCACCGAGGACAACCCGCTCGTGGCGCCCGTACGCAAGCTCGCGGCCGAGCAAGGCGCCGAGCTCGTCGTGATCTCGTGCGCGCTCGAGGCCGAGCTCGCACAGCTGAACGAAAAAGACCGCGGTGAGTTCCTAACGAGCTTAGGCTTGAAGGAGCCTGGCTTGAACCGCGTGATCCGCGCGGCCTACAAGCTGTTGGGGCTCAAGACGTTCTACACCGTCGGACCGAAGGAAGCTCGCGCCTGGACCGTGCGCCGCGACGCGATGGCGCCCGAGGCCGCCGGCGCGATCCACACGGACTTCGAGCGCGGCTTCATCCGCGCAGAGGTCATCGGCTACGACCAGTTCATCGCGCGGCGCGGCGAAGCCGGCGCGCGCGAGGCCGGCGAGCTACGGCTCGAAGGCAAGACCTACGTCGTCCAGGAAGGCGACGTCGTCCACTTCCGCTTCAACGTCTAGCGACGCAGCGTGCCACTCTGCGGCAACTTGAGCTTGAACGACGCCGTGACGCTGCGCCCATCCGAAGGCCACACCCCGGGACCCGGGTAGAACTCCGGGCGTTTCGTGAAGTACTGCTCGTCGAGCAGATTGTTCACGCTCACGCGCAGCGAGAGATTCTTCGTCATTTCGAATGACGCTGACAGATCGACGAGCGTGTAGCCCGGCACGAGGCCAACGGCACCGTTCGCCGATGGCGTTACGGTGTTCAACGCGTCGGCATAGGTCTTCGACGTATAGCTCACGAGCAACGTCGTGCTGAGGCGATTCGAGCGCAACGTGAACCCGCTGCGCGAGATCCAGTCGGGCACGGATTGCACGCGATTGCCGTCGACCGCGACGTTGACGGTGCCAACTCGTGCCGTCGCATTCAGGTACCGGCCGTCCATACGCGCCGTCGAGGTGAACGCCGTGAGCTCGCGGCCGCGCCGCAACGGGAACGCATACTGCACGAACATCTCCGCGCCACGCGTTCGCGAGTCGCCGATGTTCGTGCGCAAATTGTAGAAGGTCGTTCCGTCGAAATTGGCCGTGCTCCCCATGCGGTTGTCGTACCGCAGCTCGAACACGCCCAAATCCCAGTTCAGCCGCTCTGTGCGCCCGCGATACCCGGCCTCGAGCGTGTAGCCACGGCCATCGTCCAGGTTCTTGTCGACGTGCTCGAGCACCGAACCTGGGATCAGGTCCTTGAAGATCACGGGCCTATAAGCCTGCGACCAGCCTGCATATACGTTGCCGTGGCGCAGCACGTACTCCGTGCTGACGCCGAGCAACGTGAAGTCGTGCTTGATCGTGTTCGGCACCAGTGCCGGGTTGTAACCCACGATGGTGCCCACGAACCGCGAGTCACCAGACTCGATACGGAAGCCGGGGTTGAGCGACCAACGCTCGGTCAATGAGAATCGGTTCTCTGCGAACAACGCCACGTTCTTCGACAGCAGGTGCAGGTCCCTGCCCCAGCCGGGCCGCACGAGCGTGAGATCGTAGTCCGTGCCCGCGGTGCCGACGCCGAGCTGGCGGCGATTCGTGTCGTTGTCCATGTACTCGAGCCCCACGGTCACCGCGTGCTCGCGGCCGGCGAACCGGTAGCGGCGCAGCGCTTTCACGGCCGTCGTGAAGCTGTCGTAGGTGTCGACGTCGACCTGCCGATTCGCGTACGTGCGCGTCACCGGATCGATCGCGTCGACGACGTCGGCCGTGCGGTCGAGCATCACGCTGCTGCGCTGGCCGCGAACGGCCGACGCGGTCCAGGCGATCGTCGTAAGATCGTT
Organism: uncultured Gammaproteobacteria bacterium; assembly: GCA_963748045.1. Classification (GTDB taxonomy): domain Bacteria; phylum Pseudomonadota; class Gammaproteobacteria; order Steroidobacterales; family Rariloculaceae; genus FEN-1219. The sequence goes on along the minus strand of CAVVIC010000004.1, from coordinate 121,795 downwards.
CGGCGCCCACTCGAGACCGACCGACGGCACGTAGATGTCCGGGCTGTAGTAGTTGCGCGTCCGCGTGGCCCGGCGCGGATTCGCTTCGAACATGGCATCCGTGAACGGTCCGGCGAGCTGGATCCGGTATTCCGACCACGCGTAGCCGGCAGTGAACTTCAGCGACTCGCCGATCGCGCGGTTGAAGCGCACGCCGTAGTACTCGGCATCGGTCTCGCCGCTGTCGCGATAACCGTTCGACACGCGTTTGCTGTAATACGCGTAGAGGTCCGACTTGCCGAATCTGGCGCTCACCGCGTCGTACGTGCCGAGCGTGCCGAACGAGCCGGCGGAATTCACGGTCTCGAACCGCACGCCCTCCTCCGGCCCGGCCTGTTTGACTACGTAGTTCAGCAGGCCGCCGAACTGTGCACCGTATTGCAGTGCGCCCGTGCCCCGCACGAGCTCCACGCGCTCGACGGCTTCCATCGGAACGCTGAAGTGACTGGCCGGGTAGGCATACATGTCGGAGTTCGTTAGAAATCCGTCCATGCGGATGTTGAACTCCCAGCCGCGATGCGGATCGAGGCCGCGCGTCGCAATGTTGATCTGGTTGCCGGTGCCGTCCATGTCGTAGACGAACACGCCCGGCACCTTGGCGAAGATCTGCCGGGGATTGCGCTGCGCGAGATTCGCGTCGAGCGCGTCGAGCTCGATCACCTCGCTCTTCTTGCCGGAATAGATCGCGGTGCCGCGGATGTCGGGCAGACGCTCGATGTCGGACTCGAGCCGCTGATCGGTGACGACGATCTCCTCGGGGCCCGGCTGCGTCTGCGGCTGTTGCCCGGCCGCGTGAGCCGCGATGAACGCGAACGACGCGAGGCCGAGCCGCGCGACGCGCTGGCCAGCCACACCGCCCGCGCGCATACGCGGTCTGCGACGTTGGTGTGCCAAGCGCGCTACTCCACGACAGCCGTCTCGATCATCGTCGGTTTCACGGGCAGCGAGTCGAGGTACGCGCCGCCGTCGGCCCAGAGCCGGCCCTGGTCGAGCCCGCCGCTCGGGTCGCCGACCTTCACGAACCGATCGACGACGTCCATGCCGCTGACGACCTTGCCGAACACCGTGAAGTTGTAGCGCGGATCCGCGAGCTGGTTGTTCTCTTTGTAGTTGATGAACACCTGCGTCGAGTTCGTGTTCGGGCCCGCCTTCGCGAACGCGAGCGTGCCGCGCTCGAGCGCGAACAGCGTGGGGTCGTCGTCGAACGTGCGTTTCTCCCACTCCTTGTGCGGCGAGCGCCAGTTCACGCCAAACTGGGCGACGAACCCCGTCACCACGCGCGAGACCGGCGTGTCGTCGAAAAACCCGGAGCGCACGAGCTCGGTGAACCGCTGGGCCGCGTGAGGCGCCGCCTGCGGATACACCTCGATGACGATCTCGCCGGCCGTCGTGAGCATGTGGACCGTGGTCTTCTGCGTCAGCGCCGGAATCGGCGCCGTGACATTCGGCAACGGTGCGAGCGGTGCGATGCGGATGGCAGGGATGCCGCTTTGCGCCGGCAGAGCCTGGGCCGAGGCCTGGTTGGCGGGCTGGGCCGGCGGCGAATTCTTTGACTCACAAGCCGCGAGCGTGCTGCACGCTACTGCGGCCAAAAGGTACCCGAAGGGAACGGCTTTCATTGGGCGGTGCTCCGCTGTTCGCTGTCTGCGCCCATTCTAACCGCAGGGCAGTAGCGGGCGCGCCCCGCTCGCTAGCGCGTCAGCTCGTCGCGGACGACCTTACCGCCCTTCATCACGAACTTCACGCGCTGGAGCTCAGTGATGTCGGCCAACGGATCACCGGCGACCGCGATCACGTCCGCGAGCTTGCCGGGCTCGAGCGAGCCCACACGGTCCTTGACGCCCATGATCTCGGCGTTGATGACGGTGCCCGCCTGCAATGCGCGCGCCGGGGTGAGCCCGCCGCGCTTGACCAGCGCCTCGAAGTCGAGCGCCTGCGTGCCGTGCACGTAGGTGCTGCCGTCCGCTCCGCTACCCATCATGATCTTCATGCCCGGCGTCTTCGACGCCAGCGTGACGGCCCCGGCGAAAATCGAGCTCATGCGGTATTTGCCGCCCGTGTTCTTGTCGTCGTTGTCGTCCATATACGGCTCGATGTAGCGCTGCAACGTCGGGTCGTAGTACAGGCCCTTCTGAACCATGAGATTCGCTTGCGCCTGGTCGAGGCCGAACGCGTGCTCCACCGTGTCGCAACCCGCGGCGATCGCATTCTTCAAACCCTCGCCGCCGAACACGTGGCACGCCGTCTTGCGGCCGAGCTTGTGCGTTTCGTCGATCAGCGCCTGTAACACCGGCAACGGATATGTCGTCACGTACTGCGCCGTACCGTTTTGCGCAAACGAATATGCGCCGCCGGGGAACAGCTTGATCCAGTCGGCGCCGTGCTCGATCTGGTCGCGCACCGCGGCGCGCGCCTCGTCAGCGTTGTGCACGATCGCCGGGCCGAGCGCATTCTCGGACGCCGTCGAGCCCGGCTCTCCCCAGCGAATCCCGCGCGTCGAGACCTGTGCGCGCGGGCCTTCGATCAGGCCTTTGTCGATCGCGTTGCGGATGTCGACGTCGGCGTAGCCGTTGTCGTGGCTGCTCATGTCGCGGACGGACGTGAACCCGGCGCGCAGGTCGGCCTGCGTGTTCTGCGTGGCGATCAACGCCGACAGTTCGCGCGACATGCCGGGCTTCGGCGTATTGAACATGTGCGTGTGCGCGTCGATGAGGCCCGGCAACACCGTGGCCGTGCGCAGGTCGATGACCTGCACTCCCGGCGGGATCGGCGTCTCGGCCGCCGGCCCGACCGCCGTGATGCGCTCGCCCTGGATCAGGATGACCCGGTCCGTCAGCAGCCGGCCCGCGTTGCTGTCGAACAGCCGGCCCGCCCGAATGGCGACCGTGCGCGCCGGCGCGGCGCACTGAATCGCAGCGGCGTCGATGCCGAAGCACGGCTGCGGCCCCGCCCCGCGCCACGGCGTGCCGGGGCCGCCGGCTTGAGCGTCCACGGCGCCGGGCGCCGCGCACAACGAGCCTGCCACCGCGAGCATCGCGAAGATCGAACGCATGCGAATCTCCCCCGAACGTTTCGCGCGATGCTACGCCCTTCGGGAAGCGAGGCGCCACTTCAACCCCTCACGGGCCATCGATTCCAAATGTCATCAAAAGAAGCATCAGCGACAGCGGCAACGCCACGGTAGCCGCAATTGCGGCAACGGAAACCGTGACGGCCGCCGAGAGCCAGGTCTGCCGGCCGGCACCGCCTCGTGTAACGGCATATACGATCCCGACCGAAAGAGCCACCGCGATCGCCGCAGGCGGTACGCTCCAGAGACCGTACTGTCTGTACCCCAAGAGCGCGACGGCGACCGAGCCCAGGAACCAGACCGCAAAGGACACTCCGCGGGCAGGCGAAATCGATCCGTTCCGGAACATCCATGTCGCCAGAGTGCCCGCGATCTCGAACACGACGAATGCAACCGCCAAGAGCGGCAGCAGCAACGGGGAGACGACGTCGACGTTCATGGAACCCCCTATACCAAAGGTCGTCGCCGTAGCGCGCGTCGGCCCCGAGCAACTCGGCGAAATACGACTCCGCCGAGGGATTCTGCGGATCACTGACCGTGCCGAGCCCCATGTTCAGGGCCGCGTTGTCGGAGGGCCGATTGATCCTGCTGACGAGATACGGTAGCGCACCTTCGGGCCCCGCGCTGATGGTTGTCTGCGGCGTATACACGCTCGTGTACTCGACCGCTGTGTGGATCGGCCCGAACCCGAAGATGCGGTGCCCGGTTACGTACACCGTCCCGAACACTCTGGGCGTTTGGCGGGGCGCCTCAGTCGGCGACACCTCCTCCGCATCCGCTCTCGCCGCTCCCAAGATCGCCCAGAACACCTCCATCGCGCGACGCGCGTCGGGATTCGTATGCTCGCCGGTAGCGCCGAGCACCTCCTCCATACCCCAGCCGCCAATGGGGGTCTGGAACACGCCCTCGGCGGCGCGATCGATGGCGTCGACGGCGACCGTCGGCGACGTTTGGCCACCGGCCGCGCCGGCCGCGGCGTCCGCTATCGCAACAGCGGCGCTCGAACCCGCGCCCCGGCGTGCCGGGGCCGCCGGCTTGAGCGTGCACGACGGACACTGCGAAGAACGAGCCCACCACCACGACCACGGCGAGCGTCGAGCGCACGCGAATCCCCCACCCCGAACGTTTCGCGCGAAGCTACGCCCTTCGGGAAGCGGGGCGCTACTCTCGTCTGGCACCCGTCTGGAATGGGCTAGAGATCGAAGCGCCCGAGCAACGGAAAGGCGCACCAACCGAGCGCAACAAACATTGCGATGTAAGCGTAGTCGCTAACGGCGTTCGAACGGCGGAGCGCAGCGGTGACCGCCAAACCGATCACGACCGCGAACGCCAACACGTTCTCGAGCGCGATCGCGTGCACGAAGGCTCTGCCGGGGTAATCGAGCCCCAGCGCCCAATGCATGACGATCCACCAAGCGTCGAGCGCGGCGACCAACAACGTAACACCGAGCACCAACGCACGAGAGGACTCGCGACCGCGAATCTTCCAGTACGACACAACGAATACCGCCGGGAGCAAGATCAAATAACCCCAGGAGACGAACAGGTAGGCCATGAAGTTGTGAAACGGTACGGGGATGAGCGGCGTGGTGTCATCGGCAAATGGCATCAAAGCGGACGCTAACGTGATCACCGCGACGCCAATCGCCCCCCGTTTCTGTTCGTCTGCCCGCATCGTCATTCGATCCTCCTCCCGGCCGCAATCGTCAAGCTAGTTGAAGACGACAGGCGGAACGGGCACGCCCCAGCCCCACATGTTGGTCCAATTCCCGCTCGCGGGAATGTTAACGGCGATTCCACCCGTCGCATTCAAGATTCCGTGAGCGTAACTCGCACAGTTGTACCCGCCTTTACCGATGCTCGGGATCAGATCGTACGGTAGGCTCCCGTCGACGTACGAACTATCGGCCTCGAGCAGACGCAGCCAATACGCATCGTTCGTAGCGAAGCCCGCCGGCCGCTGTACCTCCGTGACCGTCATCATCAGCGCCGGCAGGTCCTTGAACCAGTTCTTTTCGCTGATGAGCCGACCGTCCACACTGTTCCGATCGTCCGAGTCGTACCCGCTGATGGACCGGAACACGCTGATGGGGCTCGTATACTCCAGGGCAACGTGCAACGTCCACGGCGAACCCAGCGCTCGCTTCGTGACGTAGATCGTGCCCGGCACTCGTGGGACTTGGGCCGGAGCCTTCTCCGTTCGAATCTCATCGGCACTCGCGCGCCCGATGCCGAGAATCGCCCAGAACACCTCCATCGCGCGGCGAGCATCGGGATTCGTATGCTCGCCGGTAGCGCCGAGCACCTCCTCCATACCCCAGCCGCCAATGGGGGTCTGGAACACGCCCTCGGCGGCACGATCGATGGCGTCGATGGCGGCCGTCGGCGACGTTTGGCCACCGGCCGCGCTGGCCGCGGCATCCGCTATCGCAACAGCGGCGCTCGAAAATCCAGAGTAGTCCTGATAGTAACCGGTGAAGTACTGATACACCCAAACACAACCGCTGGAGTCCCAGTAGTAGATCGGGTCGGTGCTGACCGATCCGCCGCCACCGCACGAGGACCAAGCGAAGGAGAGGTAGTAGTAGACGTACGGCGCGCTATTCACGAAGTAGTTCTGATCGACTTCGTAGTCGAGCATGTTGCCGACGAACTGCAACAGACCTGCGTCCAGCGTGCGACTGCCCTTCGGCACTGATGCGAACGACGCGCCAGGCGAGTAGACGATCACGTTGGCGGCACCGGGCGTACCGAGTGCGCTTGCCACATTTTTCACCGTGACGTCGACAAAGCCATCGACATTGATGTCCTCCACGGCCACCTGCGCGGACGATACGGGCCACGCAGCCGCGGCGGCGGCCTGCGCCGGCGACGGCGGGACGAGCGCGTACTGCCCTGGCGTCGACGTTTGCTGCACGAGGATCTTGTCCAGCACGCCGTTGTTCGCCACGCCGCCCGACACTCGCTGAACGTAAAGGTCGCGTCGCCCGTCGTAGTCGATGTCGCCGACTCGCGTCTGGTATTGGTAGCTACGCTGCGTCAGCAGAGGATCGACCGAGGGTGCAGCAGACGTTACGTTTACCGTGACCTCCTCGCTGTACTCCATCCAGTAATACGCGTAAGAGAACACGAGGCGAGCGAGCCGATACGTGTACTGGCCGACGGGCTTGCCGGTGAAGGCTTGCGGCGAGCCGCCACCGAGCGCAGTGAAACCGCCCGAGCCCACCTTCTCCTCGAGCCACTCCACGCAGTCATTCCAGCATGGGTTCACCCAACTGACCGAATAGCTGCCGTTAGCGCTCCACGTCGGCGCTGTGGGTGGCGGGATGGCCGCGTTAGCGAGGCGCGCGCACGACAGCACGACCCCGAACCAAACCGCCGCAAGACCTCTCCTCACGCATGTTGCTCTCTTCACTGCCCTACTCCCTTAGGTTGGTGGATGACGTTGGTTGCATCGAGATTGAGAAATGCGTCGACGCACGCACCAGCGCTTCGGCAGCGTCCTGGCCGACCAAGCTCGCGAGCCGTTGCTGCATGTCCTCCTGAATACCGCGCAACTCCGCGCCGGCGCGCTGCGGATCGAGAGATGCGACGCGATCTGCCGCAGCGGCAAACCTGTCCTGCGTGTCGTTGAAGACGGCGTAGGCTGCGGAAATCAATCCGTCGGCAAGGCCCTGTTGCCGCCCCTCGGCCGCGACCACGCGAAAGAGCGGATCGCGTGCGGCCCACAACTTCGTGAAACGCGCGTCTCCCAACGCACTGCGCAACGCTTCGCGTGTGCGCGTGAACGTCTGCGGATCGCTCGCCATCTCGAATCGCAGCAGCGTCGCGAAAGCACTGCGAAAGTCCGCCGCCGAGAGATCGACGTTCGCGGACCGTAGTTGCTCCGCCAACGGCGAGAAGCGGTACAGGTACTGCGACGCGGCGTCGGCACCGAGCACGGCGTGCAGCTCCAGCGACGCTTGCACGGTTGCCGAGACGCGCGCAGTTGCAGGCTCCGCTGCGTTCGCCGGGCCCGGCGCAGACGTGGTCGGCACGGCCTTGGCCTGCTTCAGCTGGCGGTCGAGTTGAAGTTTCTGTAGCGCCAACTGCTGTTCGGATGCGAGAAATGCGTACCGCGCATCGAGCGGCTCGAACAACGGCGCGAACACCGGGTCACGGCGCGCGTGCGAACCGTAGAGCTCGAGCAACCGCGCGCGGACGCGATCCGCCGCCGCCATGCGCTGCTGAAGGTTCTCGACGGTGGCGACCGCGTAGCCCGAGCGCCAATAGTCGTCGGCGCCGTTACGCTGATCGACGCGCGCCACCTCCTCCACGAGCCGCGCAAGCACGAGCGGCTTCGTCTCCTCGAGCGCGAGCCCGCGCGCGAGCAACGCCTCGCGATAGGCGAGCGCGTCGCCGCCGGTCTGAACCACCCCCACGCGCTGCGGCGCCGGCGCTGGCGCCGCGAGCAACGACATGGGAGCGTCCACCGATGGGGGCTCCGCGGACAGCAGGTACAGCCCTGCGAGATTGGCGGCGAGCGACACGGCAAACGCAATCCATGCTCCGAACTTCACGGGCGCCTCCCTGCAACGTCGTGAGCTCGCACTGTGCGGCGGCGCCAGGGCTGCCGTCCCGCTCTGTTTCGGCCTGTTTCAACCGAATTTTCGACATAAGGGCCGGGCTGCCGGCTCCGCCTGTAAACCCCGGCGTGGCACACTGCGTTCTCTCGGTATGGAGTGCCTATGCTGAGTCCCGCACGCCGCCATTGCCGCCAACCGCTTCGGCTTGGGCGCACGTCCGCACGACGGCGCCGCGATCGGCAACGATCCGCGCGGCTGGCTCGACGCACAGCTCACGGCCGCCGCCAAAGCCGCCGGTACGCCCACCACCCAGCAGCCGGCTTCGGCGGGCGTGCTACTGAAATTCCGCGACCTGCGCGTCGGCCCGCCAGGCCGCCGCGCAGTTCCGCGCGAGCTTCGCGCCCGAGCAGCGCACCCCGCCGCCGGCGAACGCGAACGACGGCGGCGACGCACCACGCCGCAGAGCCCCGGCATCGACGAAGCAGGCGATCAAGGAGTTTCGCGACTTCGTGCGCGAGCACTACATCGCGCAGGTCAACGAGCGGCACCGCCGCGCGATCGAGTCCGACACGCCGTTCGTCGAACGGCTCGTGCACTTCTGGTCGAACCACTTCGCGATCTCGGCCGACAAGCAGCTCGTGGGCCCCATCTGCGGGCTGTACGAGCAGGAAGCGATCCGCCCGCACGTGCTCGGCAGCTTCCGCACGCTGCTGCTCGCGGCGGAACGCCATCCCGGCATGAATCTCTATCTCGACAACACCACGTCGATGGGTGCGTCCTCCGGCGCCGCCGAGCCTCGCGCGCCGCCGCGGCCGCACGCTGGGGCTCAACGAAAACCTCGCGCGCGAAATCCTCGAGCTGCACACGCTCGGCGTCGACGGCGGCTACACGCAGCACGACGTGACGGAATTCGCGAAGGTGCTGACGGGCTGGTCGATCGGCGGCCAGATCGGCCAGCGCGGCCTGCCCGGCGGCCAGCGCGCCGCGGCAGCTGCTCGGCGACCCGCGGCAAGCCCGGCGAGTTCTTCTTCCGCCCGATCATGCACGAGCCCGGCGACAAGACCGTGCTCGGACAGAACTACAAGGAGCACGGCGTAGCCGAAGGCGAGCAGGTGCTCGCGCGGCTCGCGCTGCACCCGGCGACGGCGCATCACCTCGCGACCAAGCTCGCGCGGCACTTCGTGGCCGACGAGCCGCCCGCCGCGCTCGTCGACCGGCTCGCGACGATCTATCTCAAGAACGACGGCGAGCTCGTGCCCGTGTATCGCGCGTTGACTCGCGGCAAGCGAGAGCTGGCAAGAGCCGCTCGCGAAGTACAAGACGCCGCAGGACTTCGTGATCTCGACGTTTCGCGCGCTGAACTTCGTGCCCGAGAGGCCGGAGTCGCTGATCCGCGTTCCTGACCGAAGCTCGGCCAACGGCCGTTCACGCCGGGCTCGCCGGCCGGCTGGCCCGACACGGCCGCGGCGTGGGACGGCGGCGACGCGTTGCTGAAGCGCATCGAGTGGAGCGGGCGCCGTCGGCCGAGCGCGTCGGCGATCGCCGCAACGCGCTCGAGCTCGCGAGCGCCGTGCTGCCCGCGAGCGCCGACGAGCGCACGCTGGCCGGCATCCGCAACGCCGAGAGCGGCGGCCAGGCGCTCGCGCTGCTGATCGCGGCGCCTGAGTTCCAGAGGAGATAGCGTCATGCGTGGACCGCCGCACGCTGCTTCGTACCTCGGTGCAACTCACGTTGCTGGCGCCGTTCGCGCGTCTCGCGAACGCGGCCGCGGACGAGAACTCGCGCTTCGTGCTCGTGATCCTGCGCGGCGCGCTCGATGGGCTCGCGGCCGTGCGCGCCGTACGCCGAGCCGCAGTACCACACGCTGCGCGGGCCGCTCGCGCTCGGCGCGCCCGGCACCGAAGGCGGCGTGCTCAAGCTCGACGGCACGTTCGGGCTGCACCCCTCGCTCACGAATCTGCACGCGCTGTATCAGGCGCGCGAGCTCGCGGTGCTGCACGCGGTCGCCACGCCGTATCGCGAGCGCTCGCACTTCGACGCGCAGAAGGTGCTCGAAGCCGGCAAGCTCACGCCAGCCGCCACGGACGGCGGCTGGCTCAATCGCGCGCTGGCGGCGATGCACGGCGCGGGCGACGCGCGCGGCGCGGTCGCGCTGAACGACACCGTGCCGCTCGTGCTGCGCGGCGACGTGGCCGGTGAACACGTGGGCGCCGTCGCGATTGCAGAACGCCGACGAGGATCTGCTCGCGCGCGTGCGGCGGTTGTACGAGAGCCGTCGATCCGCCGCTCGCTTCGAAGTTGAACGAGGCGCTCGACGCGCGCGCAGATCGCGGGCGACGCCGCGAACGGCGCGATGGGCGGCGCGCAGCAGCAGGTCACGCCGCTCGTGAACGCGGCCGCGCGGTTCCTGAAGAGCCCGGACGGCCCGCGCATCGCCGTCATCGACGTCGGCGGCTGGGACACGCACGCGAACCAGGGCGGCGCGCAGGGCAATCTCGCGACGCGCCTGAAGGGCCTCGACGCAGGCATGCAGACGTTGAAGACCGAGCTCGGCCCGGTGTGGGCCGACACGACCGTGCTCGTCGTGACCGAGTTCGGCCGCACCGTCGCCGTGAACGGCACGCGCGGCACCGATCACGGCACGGCCGGCGTCGCGTTCCTCGCGGGCGGCGCCGTGAAAGGCGGGCGCGTCGTTAGCGACTGGCCGGGGCTCGCGGCGCGCGAGCTCTACGAGAACCGCGACCTGAAGCCGACCACGGATCTGCGCGCGCGTGTTCAAGAGCGTGCTCGCCGAACGGTTCGGTCTGGCCGAAGCGACGCTCGAACGCGCGGTGTTTCCGGACAGCGCGAACGCCGCGCCCCTCGAGCACCTGACCGCTTAGTCCTCCGCGCTTGCGCCCGCCAACCCCAGGAATACGACCACGGCACGATTCAACCGAACGAGATCCGCATCATCGAGACGGCCGATCCGCGTGCCGACCTTCGCCTTCGGAACAGTCATGATCTTGTCGACCATGAGACTGCAGAAAACGGCGAGTCCGTTTCGCTCGCTCGGGGTGATAGGCAGCCTGAATAACGGGGCGGGCGTGGGATTGGTCGTAAACGGACAAATGGTGATCGACAGTGTTCCGGTGAACCTGTCGTCTTGCACGACGACGACCGGGCGAGGTTTCCCGGCATAGTCGGGGCCTCCCGCCACACTCCATACTTCCCCTCGCTTCACGTGGCGTCCCACTCGGCCACGGACTCGATGAAGGCAAGATCGTCCTGTTCCTGCGCGCTGCGCGCGATCGCCAGCGACTGGCGCCGAGCCTGAATGGCAAAGCTCTTCGAGCGTACGTCAGGAACCCAGATCTGGATGGGTCGAAGGCCTGCGGCACGCAGGGACTCGCGGTGCTTCCGCACGCGGCGAGCGACGTCGTTCCGTGCGCGGGGCGGACTCATTGCAGTTCTCCATCACGTAACATGTAACACCATTCTGCCGAACGGAAGTGTTACATGCAACGGCACAATGGGGGCCGTCGCGCGCAGCCCATTGACGCCTAGAACCCAATCGCCGCAAGATGCGGTTAAAGGGGAGCGTCATGCTGCGGTTACTGCCGATTGTGTTGCTCGTGGTGGTATCCGCCGCGGCCAGCGCGCAAGAGTTCAAAGTCCCGCGCACGTCGTGGGGCGAGCCCGATCTGCAGGGCACGTGGGCCAACGACAACGAGTACGCCACGCCGCTCGAGCGGCCCGCGGAATTCGAAGGCAAGACACTCGCGGACATCACGCCGGAGATTCTTGCGCAGGTGCGCAAGCAGGCCACCGACAAAATGGTCGCGTCGTTGGCGCCCGGGCCGCGCGGCCCCGATCAGTGGTGGATCGAGAACCTCGACCTCACGAAGCGCGCGCAGCCGTGGCTCGTCATCGAGCCGAAGGACGGTAAGATTCCGGCGCTGACGCCGGAAGCGCAGGCGCGCCGCGCCGGCCCGCAACGCAGCAGCTTCCAGGGCGGCCAGTTCAACAGCCCGAAGGATTTCGGCGCGCTCGATCGCTGCATCAGCCGCGGCCTGCCGGGCTCGATGATCCCCGTGATGTACGGCAACGTGTACGGCATCTTCCAATCGCCGGGTTTCGTGACGATCACGTACGAAATCATTCACGAGGCGCGCGTGATTCCGATCGACGGCGGGCCGCACGTCGGCAAGCCAATCCAGCTGCACATGGGCGACGCGCGCGGCCACTGGGAAGGCGACACGCTCGTCGTCGAGAGCACGAACTTCCACCCGCTGACGGTGTATCGCGGCGCGACGCCGAGTCAGCTGAAGTTGACCGAGCGCTTCAGGCGCGTAGCGCAGGACAAGATCGCGTGGTCCGTCACGATGGACGATCCAGCGACGTGGACCGCGCCGTGGACGATCGCGATGCCGCTCGGCTTCGAGAAACAGCCGTCGCTACCGTTCGAATGCCACGAGGGCAACTTCGGGCTGCGCAACATCCTCTCCGCTGCACGCGCGAACGAAGCGAAGCAACGGGATAAGTGACCCTCCACTTTCGTCTACTTCTGATCGCGGCCACCGTGTTCGCGCTTGCGCCGGCCAATGCGCAAGACGCCTCGCGCGCGGACGCCGCCGCGATGGCCTCCAAGATCACACGCATGCAGGAGATCGGCGCGCATCCGCGGCCGCCAAAAGCGGCGCCCGTGCGCACGGCGTTCACGGACCGCGAGATGAACGCCTATCTGCAAGTCGAAGGACCCTCCTTCCTGCCACCGGGAATAGCGAACCCAGGCGTCTCGACCCGTGATGGTGGAAGGGTCACGGCGCGAGCCATCGTCGACCTCGATGCCGTGCGCCTCTCCCAACAACGGAGCTTCCTAGATCCCCTTGCGTTCGTGAGGGGCGCGGTCGAAGTCGTCGCAACGGGGTCCGTCGCGGCCAACGACGGCAGCGGCATCGGCCATTTCGAATCCGCGACAATCGCAGGCATCGCCGTGCCGAAGCGCGTGGCCGAAGAGTTGCTGCGCTTCTACACCCGCACACCCGAACGGCCGCAGGGGTTTCCGCTCGACGCACCGTTCGAGTTACCCGCGCATATCCGCAGCGTGACCGTCGACGCGGGGCGCGTGACAGTCACTCAGTGAGCTGCCGCTTACGGCGCCAGCAGGAGTCCGCCTAGCTCTGGTTCCACTCGACGCGCGGCGCGCCGGGCTTCTCGGCCTCGTAGAACCATTTCAGGCCCTGCGTCTCCTCGCTCAGGATCGAGGTCTTGAAGCTACGCCACGCCTGGATCTCGAAGTAGTCGAGCGGGCCGCCGTGCGCGCGCAGCCGATGCGGCACACCGGTCGGGAAAAACACGAGGGTACCGGGCTCGATCTCCTGCGCCGTGTCGCCGACCTCGACCTTGCCGCGACCCTTGAACGTCATGTAGACGTGCGCGGCGCCTTCCGGATTCGCCGGCGTGCCCGAGTGCTTGTGATACGGCGACGAGCCGCCGTCGTGATAGTGCATCTCGCCCGCCTGAATCGCGTTCGTCGATGTGAGCCGGCTGCCGTCGAGCAACCGCACCGCCGACTCGGCGCAGAACCGCCGCACGCGGCCGCCGCTCGAATCGCTCAAGCCGCGCAGTGTCTTGCGGTTGAAGAAGTAACCCGGCCCGCCGGGCAGTCCGTCCTCGACGGCAGCCGGCGGCTTCGGCACCACCAGGTGCAGGACGTCCAGGCTCGAGCCCGACACCGCCAGCCGCGCCGACTCACCGGGCACGAGCAGCACGCCCGCGCCCTCCTCGGCCGCATGCTGCTGGCCTTTGTAGTCGACCGTGCCGCGCTTCGGTGTCTCCATGAGGTAGAGCAAGTGGTAGTCCTTGCCCGCCTGCACGTCGAGCGACTTGCCGGCCTCGATCGTGCGCCGATACACGGTGAGGTTCTTCGACCCGCAGAGCTCGGGCCCACAGACGAGCCGTTCGAGACCGGACGGGACCTGTTTGGCTTTTGCCTTGGTGGTGTCGATGATCGAAACGTCGCGAATCGTAGCCATGCGTGAATGCCCCCTTCGAAACCCGTCCCCGCTCGGGACAGAACCTATGCCCATGCGGTTCGCAACCGCGAACCCCAATGCCTACGCTCGCTCGCCGACGTCACCAGGTCAACTCCCGCCCCTCGGGGTTGCGGCAAGTACGAGCTGCCGGGCACCCCCGGGCAGCGCTAACGTGCACGGCAGCCAAGGGGAGGAAACGTCATGGAACGCAACGTAGGCAGCGCCGACAAGATCGCCCGAATCGTCATCGGCTTAGGCTTGATCGCACTGGTGTTCGTCGGGCCAAAGACGCCGTGGGGCTGGATCGGCCTCGTGCCGCTGCTGACGGTGGCCATGAGCTGGTGCCCGCTCTACACGGTGCTGGGGATGCGGACGAACGGGGCCGCACCCAAGTCCTGACGCGATCGCGATGCTCGGCCGGCGAGACGGAAGGCTCTAGCCGGCCGAACGTCGTGTTTCTGGCTACTTCGGCGCCCCGCACTCGAAATTCTTCGCGTCGTTCGAATCGCCCTTACCCTTGTACTTCGCGACCTGCGGATACGGGCAGAACGGGCGCGTCATGACGACCTTGCCCTGATCCTCGCGGCGGCCCTCGAGGCTCGCCGGCGCCTTACCCTTCTCGACCCAGCCTGCCAGCGCGCCCATCCAGTCGGTCTGGTCCGGGCCCACGCCACCGCGGCAGTGGCCGACGCCGGGCAGCATGTAGAGGCGCATGTACTCGTCCGTGTACGCACCGCCGTCACTCCCCGTGGCCTTGCCGGCGAACTCGCGCACGCTGGCGACATAGTTCAGCGTCTGCTGCGGCATCACGCCGGGATCGCTCCAGCCGTGATACACGATCAGCTTGCCGCCGTGCTTCTTGAAATCGCTCAAGTCCGGGTTCACCGCATTCAAGGTGCCGGAGAGCTTCGCATCGATGAGCCGCACGTCGGAGTCGAAATCGAACGTGTGCCAATCCCACTTCGGATTGCCGAAGCCCATGCCGCCGAGCACCGGCGCATCGATCGCGAACGGCTCCTTGCCGTTCATGATCAGGCCCCAGCCGGGGTTGCCAGGCTGCGGCCCTTCGCCGCCGACTTCGAGGCCCGGATAGATCTGCGCGCCCGTGCGCGGATTCACGGCGCCTTTGTAGATCATCTTCAGCGCTTCGACCTGCGCGGGGGTGAAACCCTGTAGCGAGCTCGGATCGAACTTGCACGTCTGCGGATTCGTCAGCATGCCGTCCTTCACGCCGTCGGCCGCGTCGCACTGCGCGAGCACCGCGGCGCTGACCTTCGTCAGATCGTCGCGCGTGAGCACGGCGCCGGGCTTCTTCAGCGTCGCGTGCGCCGTCTAGAGCTGGCCCATGTGCAGGTTCGTGAAACGATTCACCGGCGCGCCGGAGATGATGCCGTTGAAGTCGTCAGGGAACCGCTGCGCTTCCATGAGGCCCTGCCGGCCGCCCGTCGAGCAGCCGTTGAAGTACGAGTACTCGGGCGCTTTGCCGTAGTGCGCGTCGATGACGGCTTTGGCCTTCAGCGTCATCTGGTGGATCGCGCGGTAGCCGTAGTCCGTGACGCGCTGGCGATCCAGCGTCCACGTGTTCGCCGTGTCGCTTACCTCGTGGCCCGTGTCCGTCGACGACGACGCGTAGCCGCCGCGTACGGCCTCGGCCATCGCGGGGTAACTGATGATGCCGGCGAGACCGCCGCCGCCGACGGCCTGGAAGCGGCCGTTCCACGCGTTGCCTTCCGGCAGCCACACCTCGAACTTGATGGCCGGCGTGACGACGCCCGCCACGCGGCACATCGCCGGTACTTTCAGCGACTGCATCGTGCCGGGCGGACCGAACCCGCCGGGCAGGCTGATGTCGCCAGCCGGTACGCGCTCGGCCATCGTGATCGTGGTGTCCGGCAGCTTCAGGTTCTTGAAGTCGGCGCACGCCGTGGCGGCGTTGAGCGGCCGTGGTGCCGAGCAGAGCAGTGGCGCCGCACACAGCGGCAGCAAGCACGTCGATGCGTAGCTTCATGATTCGTGTCCCCGTTGTGGTGATGGCCCGGCGATCTGGCTCCCCCAGTCGCCAAGGCAACCGCCAAGCATAGGGGACTTCGGACACCGGTGCCACGGCGCCGCAGTGCATCGCGCTGCGCTACGATGGCTAGGCATCGGGGACCGGGGGATCTGCACATGACGAAGGGGTTCAAGGCCGCAGCGTGCGCGCTGCTCGGGGCCGCGTGGGCGTTGGCGACCGGGTGGCCAGCGGCGGCCAACGCGGGCTCGGTGCCCGCGGGCAAGCCGGAGAGCCGTGGGCCTCTCGACCGAGCGGTTACAGCGCGTGCACACCGCGATGCAGGCGCAGATCGACGCCGGCAACATCGCGGGCGTCGTGACGCTCGTGGCGCGGCGCGGCCGCATCGCGCATCTCGAGGCGCAGGGCTTCGCCGACATCGGCAAGCGCACGCCGATGCGCACGGACAACATCTTCGGCCTCGCGTCGATGTCGAAGCCGATCACGGGCGTGGCCGTCATGATGCTCGTCGAGAGCGGCGAAATTAAGCTCTCGGATCCCGTGTCGAAGTTCATCCCCGAGTTCGCGGCGCCCGCGATGGTGGCCGTCGCGAAGCCGAACGGCGCCGAAGGCTACGACTTGGTCTCCGCAGCGCGCGCGATCACCGTCGGCGACCTGCTGAAGCACGGCTCGGGGCTACTCGAGCGGCGGGCTCGGCAACCGCATCGCCGACAAGACCTCGCCGCGCACGCCAACCGACACGCTGGCCACGTACATCCCGAAGCTCGGCAACGCGCCGCTCGATTTCCAGCCCGGCACGTTGTGGCGCTACAGCGGGCTCGCCGGCTTCGACGTGCTCTCGCGCATCGTCGAAGTCGTGTCGGGCCAGACGTACGACAAGTACCTCGAAGAGCGCCTGTTCAAACCGCTCGGCATGAAGGACACCGGGTTCGCGTTCAGCGACGCACGCGCGCAGCGCATCGCGTCGATGCACGCGCGCCGCGACGGCAAGCTCGAGGTCGCGCCGCGCACGCTCGACTCCGTGTTCTTCTCCGGCGCCGGCGGTCTCGCGAGCACGGCCGAGGATTACCTACAGTTCGCGCAGATGCTGTTGAACGGCGGCGAGCTGAACGGCAAGCGATTCTTGTCGCCACGCACGATCGAGCTCATGACCTCGAACCACACGGGCGACATGGTCAACGGCCAGTTCGGCCGGCCCGCGCACGGCATGGGCTTCGGGCTCAGCATGCAGGTGGTGCAGGACCCGGTGGCGGCCGAGCTCGCGGTGTCGAAGGGCGCTTACGGCTGGGCCGGCGGCACGGGCGTGAGCTTCTGGATCGAGCCGGCCGAGCAGATGGTCACGATCTTCTTCATTCAGGGCGGCCAGGCGGCCATCGCGCGCACGGCGTTCGAGAACGCGGTGCGCCAGGCCATCGTGAACTAAAGCGCGAGACGCTCGGCGCAGCAAAGGGGGGAGCCGTGTTCGCACTGACGCGCATCCTGGTGCCGACGAATCTCGGCGAGCCGTCGAAGACGGCGATCAAGTACGGCGTGGCGTTCGCGCGGCAGTTCAACGCGCAGCTGTTCCTCGTGCACGTGCTCGGCGTGAAGGAGCTCGATGCCGCGCTCGAAACCGAGCGGGTGATGGAAACGCTGGGGCCGGACGCGGCGGCGGCGCCCGCCGCGGAGCTGGACCTCCGTCAGGTCGCACACAATGCCGCGCGCGAGGATCTCGCGAAGCTACTGTCGCCGGACGAGGAACGCGATACGCGAGTCGAGTACCTGCTGCGCGGCGCGCCCGGCGGCGCCGGCGACGCGATCGTGACCTGTGCGCGGGAGCTCGCGGTCGAGCTCGTCGTGATGGGCAAATACCGCCAGAGGTTCGTCGACCATCTGGTCGCCAGCAGTGTCGCGGAAAAAGTCATCCGCCGCGCACCGTGCCCGGTGCTCGTCGTGCATCACCCGGAGCACGACTTCGTTCTGACTTGGGTGCCAATCGTGGTGCCGGTGTGCCTCGAGGACCCTCCCGGGACACGCCGGAAATCGCATCCCTGCGGCTCGACTGCGCACATCCATGTGCGCAGACGGTCCCGCGAGGGCCCTCGCACACCGGCACCACTCCCTGACCGCCGCTAGCGGCCGTGGTCTCAGTGCGGGAGGTGGTCGAGCGCCCTTCGGCAGCTCCATCAGCTCGAGCACGTTGCCGTCGGGATCCGTAAGAGTCGCGATCTTGATCGGCGTGCCACCGATCGGGACCGAAGCAACGTCACCCTGCATCTTGCGCGCCCGCTGCCTTCGCGGCGGCGACGGTGGCCGCAATGTCCGACACCTGGAAGATCGCGTGCGCCAGCGAGCCGGCAGCGTCACCGGGCGCGCGATTCGCAACGAGGAACTCGGGCGAGTTGCCGGCCTTGGCCGCGGCTACGGTGGCGCCGTATCGCATGATGACTTCCGTCACCGGCGTCCCCACGTGGTCGATCTCCTTCAAGCCGAACGTCGACGCATAGAACTTCGCGAGCGCTGCCGGCATCCTTCGCGCCCAGTCGAACCGCCATCACGCTAACGTCCGCGTGAGCCGCGTGAACGCAAGTCGCCGCTGTGAGCCCCAGTACCGCCGTATTCCCCGTCGCATGTTTTGTTCTCCTGGAAGTGGTCTGATCAAAGCGCGCGCGTTCGCCGGGCACCGCCAGATAGTAAGCCAAGAACGGTCGATGCGCGCGTCAGGCTCCGCGCGCGTGTTACCGCCCCACTCGCCACGCCGACACGTTCGGCCAGCTCATCAGCGTGGCTTCGGCGTCCGCGGTCTTCATGTTCGTGTGACACGTCGTGCACGGGTTCGGCATCTTGTACAGTGTCCGTGTGCGACGGCGGAATGAAATTGAACGTGTGGCTGCGCACGTTCACGTCCGCGATCGTGCGCTCGATCTTCGGCATGTGGCAGTCCACGCACTTCACGTTGCCGACGCTGTGATGCGTGTGCTCGAGCGTACTGCCGGACGGGCCCGCCGGCGTGTTCGGGCCGTGGCAGGTCTGACACAGTGAATCGACGGGCTTGATCAGCAGCGCGTCGTTCGGCGTGCCGTGCACGTCGTGGCAGCTCCAGCACGTCACGCCCTTCTTGTACATCTGGCTCTGCACGAAGTCGTTGCCCTGCATGCGGTTCTTGTGCGCCGTGCCATCCGCGAAGTGCGTGAACGTTTCCTCGCCGAGCTTGTGCTCCTCGAGCTGCCAGAAATCCGAGAGCTTGTCGCCGGGCTGGTAGCCGACGGGCCAGTCGTAGTACACGCCGTTCGAGCGGCTTCTGGCGCGGCTGGCCCTGCGAGTGGCACTGGATGCACGTGTCCACGCCGCGCGTGTGATCGAGCCGCGCGGGATTCACGATGTTCGTGAGCGAAGGGTTGCGCACGTGCGCCTCGCCCGCGCCGTGGCACTTCTCGCAGCCCACGTTCCACTCCGTGACCTTCTTGGTCTTCACGTCGTAGTTCGTCGAATGACAGCCGTCGCAGAGCGGCCCCGTCGGCCGCTGCATGCTGGTCGTCGGGATAGTGCTCGAGCCCACCAGTCCGTGTCGTGCGCCACGTAGTACGGTCGCCAGACCTTGTGAGTGACGTCCCACTGCACCGGGTATCACGAAGTAGTCGTCGCCGCGCTTCACGAAGTAGCGCTGCTTCCATTTGCTGCCGTAGGTGAACGCCACGTCGCGCGGCTTGAACGTCACGAGCTCGTTCGGCTTGCTGAAGTCGCCGAGGATGGCGCCGGGGTGCGTCTTGGGGTCGACGACCACGTTGGCCATCAGCGTCTTCTTCCAGCGGTCGTACTGGTTGCTATGGCAGTCTTGCAGGCTTCGGAACCGACGAAGCCGCCGGCCGGGCGCGCCTGCTGCGCTTCCGCGGCCGAGCCGAAGGCCACCGCCGCGAGCACCGCAACACACCGCACGTTAGGTCTTGATCATGGCCATCCTCGTTTCCGGATTTGGACGAATGCATGCAGAAGGTCGCCAACACGAGCGCGATCAAGAACGTGTGCGTTGGGCATTTGCGGCCTACATGAACGGCGATGTCGACGAACGGATGAGTATACGCTGGACGCGAACCCGAGTCCAGCCATGAACCCGGGCTCTTCGCGCGGAAACCGCGGTGGCGTTCCGGCCCGCTGACAAGCCAAGCTGTCGTACAATGTACGACATGCGTAACACAATCACCCTGAGAGCTACCCCGGAGCTGCGCGCAGCTCTCGAGAAACGCGCGGCCGTGGAGCACAAGACGATTTCGGACGTCGTGCGCGAGATCTTGGAGAGCGCACTGACGGACAGGCCGTTGGCGGAACGGATCGGCAAGCTACGCGGCGGCCTGCGTGTCGCCGAGCCAAGCGACGACTGGCAACGACGGATCCGCGAACGCAACTGGCGCCCGTGAGCCATTGGCTGATCGACACCGGGCCGATCGTCGCTTATCTCGATGCCGCCGATCGGTACCACGATGACGTGGCCGCCTTGCTCGAGCCGTTCCGCGGTCGGCTCGTGACCAGCGGCGCGGTGATCACCGAGGCAATGTTCTTGTTGAGCGATACGCCCCGCGGTCCGAAGCTACTCGCCGAGTTTGCCGACAGCAGCCACCTGCAGGTCTACGATCTCGCGCAGCCTGCGGAACTCTGGGAGGCCGCGGAGCTCATGGAACGCTACGCGGACACGCCCATGGACTACGCCGACGCCACACTCATCTTGCTGGCCGATGCCCTGCGACTCGACACGGTTTTCACACTCGACCGACGTGGATTTTCCACCTATCGAACTGGCAACCGGCGCAGCTTGAAATTGGCGCTGACGTTGAACCGAAAATAGCCGCCGAGCGCTATTGCGGCCCCACGCAGGTGTAGCTCGCGGCGACGATTCGCATCGCCGCTGCCGTTGTAGCGCGCGGCCAGCGGATACGCGCACGCCGGTCGCTGCATCACGGTCTTGCCCTGCGCGTCGTTCTTCGTCATCAGCACTTGATCGGGCGCGACACCCTTCTCCACCCACTGCTCGAGCGTCGTGAGCCAGTCCGCGCGATCCGGGCCGAGCCCGCCCGCGCAGTGCGCGACGCCGGGCAGCAGGAACATGCGCGCCGACAGGCGCACGAGCGGGTTCTGCGTCGCCACCGAATTGTAGTAATCGATCGAGCGCGTCGCCGGCAGAGCCGGGTCGGACCAGCCGTGCCAGAGAATCAGGCGACCGCCGTGCCGCCGCGAACTTGCTCAGATCCGCGTCCGTCGCATTCAGCAGCGTGGCGAGATCCGCCGTGCGCGCGCGCCAGTCGGCGAAGTCGTAGCCGGCGTAACTCCAGTTGGCGTCGCCGAACACGAAGTTCTTCACGAACTGCGTGCCGAACGCGTAGTGCAGGTTCGGCACGTTGGGCCCGAGCGCGGGCGGATTCGTCTGCGTGATCCAAAGATCCCAGTCGCCCGGAACGTTCTCGCCGCCGAACGGAAACCCCGGATACACCCGCTCGCCGCCGATCGTAAGCCCGCTGTACACGGTCTTGATCGCCGCCAGCTGCGTGTCCGTGACGCACTCGGCCGCAGGCCCCGCCGTGCAACGCGGCAACGACGCCGGGTCGAACTTGCAGCTCGGCGGGTCGTCGATGATGCCGTCGGCCACGCCGTCCTGCGCGTCGCAGGTGTTCTTCAGCGCCGTGGCGAGCAGCTTGCGGTTGTCGGCCGTGATGACCGGCGACGTCAGATCGTTCGGATTCGGAAAGATCGCCTGCTGATCGCGGACGAAAGCTCCCATCGCGCCGACCCAGTCGAGCACGGGCGCTGCCGCGATGATGCCGTCGAAATCGTCGGGATAGCGTTGCGCCTCGACCATGGCCTGCCCGCCGCCGCGCGAGCAGCCGAAGAAGTACGAGCGATCGACGGCGTGCTTGTAGTAGTCGGCGACGATGGCCTTCGAGACTTCGGCCGTGCGGTGCACGGCGCGATGCGCGAAGTTCTCGCGCGCCTGCGCGTCGTCGCGCGCCCAGCTCGCGTCGGTGATCGCAGCGCAGTATGGCCGGTGTCCGTGCCGACGGTGGCGTAGCCGCGCTCGAGCGGCGTCGGGCCCGGCGGAGAGGCCGTCCTGCGCCTGGTTCTGCACGTTGCCGACGAAACCGCCACCGCCGCCCATCACGAACTTGCCGTTCCAGTCGTTCGGCAGCAGCAGCTCGAAACCGATCGAGCCGTCGATCGTGCCGGCGACTTTGCAGTGCGGCACCTTCAGGCGCTGGACGCCCGACGGCCGGCGGCGACGTCTGGCGGTCGGTGACCTCGAGCGGAACCGCTTCGCGGATGTTCACGTCGGGCACCTGCGCCGAGCGCCAGGCTCGCGCACGCGCCGGCCGCGGCCGTCGCGACTCTCGGTTGCGCGTTCTTGGCCGGCGAGCACGCGGCGAGCGCGAGCACGAACGGGAGCAGCACGAGCGCGCGACCGGACAACGAGCGGGTATTCATATTCTTCTCCCCCAGGGCCGTCAGCTTGAAACTGCCGCGCGCAAAGGTCAAAGTCTGGCTCTTTTTCGCGAGGGACGCACATGAAAGTCGGATTCGTCGGTCTCGGTCGCATGGGTGCCGGAATGGCGCGGCGTCTCCTCGATGCAGGCCACGAGGTGTGCGTGTTCGACATGTTCGCGAAGGCCGCCGAGCCGCTGGCCGCCGCCGGCGCGCGCGTCGCAGCCTCGGTCGCGGACCTCGCGAAGCAGAGCGAGGTCGTCGTCTCGATGCTGGTCGAGGACGCGGCGATCGCCGACGTCGCTCTCGGCGCGAACGGCCTCACCGCGAACATGCGCAAAGGCGCGGTCCACGTCGTCATGGGCACGCACGGCGTCGCGATGGTGCGGCAGCTCGACGCGAAGCACCGCGAGGCAGGCCAGGTGCTCGTCGCAGCGCCCGTGCTCGGCCGACCCGATCTCGCGGCCACTGGCCAGCTCGGCATCGTCGCGGGCGGGCCCGAGGACGCCGTCGCACGCGTGACGCCGCTGCTCTCCGTCATGGGCAAGCGCATCTTCCCGGCCGGCAAGAAGCCGGAGTCGGCCACCGCCATCAAGCTCGCGAACAACGCCGTGCTCGGCTGCGCGATGGTGGCCATGGCCGAAGGCTTCGCGCTCGTGCGCCGCTACGACGTCGTCCCGCAGGTGTTCCAGGACGTCATGGTCGAGGGTCTCTTCGGCGCGACGGCCTACAAGGTGTACGGCCAGAAGATGGTGGACCAGAGCTTCGATCAGGTCGGCTCGCCGATCACGGTGGGGCTCAAGGACGCGAATCTGATCGCCGCGGCCGCGAACATCGCGCGCGTGCCGATGCCGAGCCACAACGTGTACATCGACCGGCTGCTCGGTGCGGTCGCGCACGGCGACGCCGATCGCGATCAGGCGGTGCTCGGGCGCGAGCAGGCGCGCGCATCGGGCCTGGAATAACGGCGCGCCGCGCTTAGCCAGCACGCCTCGCGATCCTCGAACATGTTGAAGTTTCGCGACGTCACCTTGCGCCGCGGCGGACGCGTACTGTTCGCCGGGGCGACCTTCGCCGTATTTCCCGGGCAGAAAGTGGGCATCACCGGCGCCAACGGCACCGGCAAGTCGAGCCTGTTTGCACTGTTGCGCGGCGAGTTGCAGGCGGATGCGGGCGACGTCGAGGTGCCCGCCAAGTGGGTGTTCGCGCACGTGGCGCAGGAGACGCCGGCGGTAGACCAGTCGGCGCTCGACTACGTGCTCGACGGCGACGTGGAGCTGCGCGGCATCGAGAACGACATTCGCGCGGCGGAGCACGGCAGCGACGGCGTGCGGCTGGCGACGTTGCACGGCCAGTACGACCAACACGGCGGCTACACCGCTGCCAGCCGAGCCGCGCAGCTGCTCTATGGGTTGGGTTTCGCCGCGGCGCAACACGCGACGCCTGTTCGCAACTTCTCCGGCGGCTGGCGCATGCGGCTGAACCTCGCACAAGCGCTGATGCGGCGCTCCGATGTTCTTCTACTCGACGAGCCGACCAACCACCTCGACCTCGATGCCGTGCTATGGCTCGAAGACTATCTGCGCGCGTATCCGGGCGCGCTGCTGCTGATTTCGCACGATCGTGAGTTCCTGGATCGCGTGGTCACCGCGGTGGTCCACATCGAGCAGGAGACGTTGACGCTCTACAGCGGCAACTACTCGGCGTTCGAGCTGCAACGCGCCGCGCAACGGGCCGGGCAGCAGGCGGAGTTTGCCCGGCAGCAGCGCGAGATTGCGCACATCCGCAGCTACATCGACCGTTTCAAGACCCACGCGTCCAAAGCGCGGCAAGCGCAGAGCCGCATGAAGGCGTTGGAGCGCATGGAGCTGATTGCGCCGGCGCACGTCGATACGCCCTTCCACTTCGCGTTTCGCGATCCGGTCAAGATTCCGCATCCGCTGCTCTCGCTGGCGCACGTGAGCGCCGGGTATACGCAGCAACCGGTGTTCACCGACGCCACCCTGCAGTTGGTCCCGGGCGATCGCGTGGGCTTGCTCGGCCCGAATGGCGCGGGCAAGTCGACGCTGATCAAAGTGCTGGCCGGAACTCACGGCGTGATGAGCGGCGAACGAAACGAACCGCAGGACATCCGCATCGGCTACTTCGCGCAGCATCAACTCGAGCAGCTCGACCCGGACTCGAGCCCCATACGGCATCTGCAGCGTCTCGATCCGCGCGCGAAGGAGCAGGACCTGCGGAATTTCATCGGCGGCTTCGGGTTCTCCGGCGACGCCGCGATGGGGTCCGTGGCGGTCTTTTCCGGCGGCGAGAAAGCGCGGTTGGTGCTCGCGCTGCTGGTCTACCAACGGCCGAACGTGCTGTTGCTGGACGAGCCCACCAATCACCTCGATCTCGAGATGCGCCACGCGCTCACCATGGCTTTGCAGGATTTCGGCGGGGCGATGGTGATCGTCTCCCATGATCGGTTCCTGCTGCGCAGCGTGACCGACCGCTGGCTGATGGTGGCGGACGGAACCGTGCAGGACTACGACGGCGACCTCGAGGAGTATCGCACTTACCTAAGCGAACGCCGGGCGCGGCAGCAACAGCCGTCGACGGCGCCTGCGAAGGCCGACAGCGCGCAGTCGCGCAAGGACAAGAAGCGGACCGAAGCACAGGCGCGGCAACGCCAACAGCCACTGCGCAAAAAGCTGCAGGAGCTCGAAGCACGCCTCGAAGCGTTGACGCAGCACCGCGCCGACATCGAGGCGCAACTGGCCGGCGACATATACGGCAACGCCAATAGGGAGCGGCTGAAAGAACTACTGCTCGATCAGGCTCGTGTGAAAATCGAGCTCGGCGAAGTCGAGGAGGCATGGCTCGAGACCGGCGAGGCGCTGCAGCACGCCAGCGCACTCGACGGAGAATGAGAGCAATCTCCCTATGGCGTTGACCGCGACGATCTATACGTTCGACATCGAACTTGCCGACACCGATCGCGGCGTCTACGAGACGCTGGCTTTGCGCGTAGCGCGACATCCGTCGGAATCCGAGGAATTTCTCGTCACACGCGTGCTCGCCTACTGCCTCGAGTACACGGAAGGGCTAGCCTTCTCGAACGGCTTGAGCGATCCCGACGAACCGGCACTCGCGGTGCGCGATCTCACCGGCGTGCTGCGCGCGTGGATCGAGGTGGGCGCACCTGAAGCCGCGCGCGTTCACAAAGCGAGCAAAGCGGCGCCGCGCGTTGCCGTGTACACGCACAAGGACGCCGCGAAACTGGCGGAGCGTTGGCAGGGTGAACGCATCCATCGCGCCGACGAGCTCGAGCTCTACGCGGTGGACCCCACGCTCGTCGCCGCGCTGGTGGCATCTCTGCAGCGCCGCATGGCCTTCGCGCTTTCCGTCACGAGCGGCCATCTCTACATCACGCTCGGCGAGCGCGTGATCGAAGGCGCCGTGCAGCGTTATGAGTGGCGAGGCTGAAGAGCGCGATTGTCGGGGTCGACGATCACGATCACGGGCGAGTAGCTCTTGAGCTCCTCGCCGCTGTAGCCGGCATAAGCGCAGATGATGACCTGGTCGCCCGGCGCCACCCTGCGAGCGGCGGCGCCGTTCATCGTGATCTTGCCGGACCCGGCGGGCTCGACGATTGCGTAGGTGGTGAGACGCTCGCCGTTGGAAACGTTGTACACGTCGATCCCTTGGTTCGGCAGGATGCCGGCGGCTTCGAGGAGCGCCGCGTCGATGCCGCACGACCCCTCGTAGTGCAGATCGCAGGCCGTCACGGTGGCGCCGTGGATCTTGGCTTGAAGCATCGTGCGCAGCATCGAAATCACCGTGCGGGGTTGCGACCGGGCGTGAGTGCCCGGCGCCATTGTTCGTCAGGGCGGCGCCGATGTCGATGCGGGAGACCTACCGCACAGCGACTGCAGCAGCTATCCCGCATTCGCTTTGGATCGCGCGGCGGGTGGCGCAGTCGGTGATGTAGCACTACTCTTCGGTGGGCGCCACGGAGTGGAGCCCAGGAGCAACGGATCCAGTGCGAGAGCGATTCGTTCGGGTGATTCAGAGCAACCCTTTCGTTGGCGAGATCCTAAGGCGCCTGCCGGATCTCGCCATCTCCGACGCTTGGTTAGCGGGTGGGTGTCTATTCCAAACCGTTTGGAATGTCTTACGTGGCGACCCGCCATCGCGCGGAATCAAGGACTACGACGTGTTCTACTTCGACGCTGTCGATCGTTCAAAGGCGGCGGAAGACCGCATCAATAGGAACGCAACCTTGCTATTCGCCGATCTCGGGTGCGAAGTCGAGGTGCGGAATCAAGCACGCGTCCATTTGTGGTACGAGGATGAATTCGGCATATCTGGGTACCCCACGTTAGCCTGTTCGACAGATGGGGTTGACCGATTTCTAGCAGTTTGCTGCATGGTCGCAGTACGGCCGACGGGAGAAGGGGATGTCGATCTATATGCACCTTTCGGCGTGGACGATGTCTTCAACCTCAGAATGCGGCCCAATCCGACGTTTCCGACGTTACCGCGGGACCGCTACGAGCTGAAGGCTAAACGGTGGCACGCGCTGTGGCCCGAGTTACGAGTAGAGCCATTCGACCACAGCTGAAGCAGAGGTTTTTTTCAGCCGGACATCTCTATACCCCGCACATTCTGAGTACTTTTTTCTGTCTCTAACATATTGATCCATAATATTTTTCGTGGCACTATACTGGACGAATAACCAGTATGGAGCGCACCCCATGGACGGCCGCCTCGATACCCCAAAACCCACCCTCGATCTCGCGTCCTACACCCGCCGACAACACGCCTTCGAGCAGCTCGAAGCGCGGATCACCGAGCTCTGGGGCCACCTGAACGCGGCCACGTTCCGCTTCCTCGCGCTCGTCGCCGAGTTCGATCGCACCCAGTGCTACGAGCGTCACGGTCTCGTGAACACGGCGCAGTGGCTGAACTGGCAGTGCGGCATCGGCACGGTCGCGGCGCGCGAGAAGGTGCGCGTGGCGCGCGCGCTCGAGAGTCTGCCGCAGATCAGCGCGGCGTTCGCACGCGGCGAGGTCTCGTATTCCAAGGTGCGTGCGATGACGCGCGTGGCCACGGCGGCGAACGAGTCCGTGCTCGTGAGCGTCGCGCTGCACGGCACGGCGGCGCACGTCGAGAAGCTCGTTCGTAAGTACTGTTGGGTCGAGCGCGCCGAAGCGGCACGGCAAGCGCATGTGCAGCACGAGAACCGTGGGCTCCACTACTTCTTTGACGACGCCGGCATGCTCGTCGTTCACGGGCGGTTGCCGCCAGACGTCGGCGCCCTGGTCCGCAAGGCGCTCGACGCGGCGGTCGAGGACGTGCGTGCGAGCGAACACGATGGCGCAGACGCTTCCGCGGAAACATCCGCGTTCGAGCGCGAGCAGACCGCGGCCGCGTGCCGGGCGGACGCACTCGCGCTCGTGGCCGAGCGCTTCCTCGAGCATCGCGGTGGTGACGATGCCGGTTCCACGGCCGATCGCTACCAGGTCGTGGTTCACGTCGATCAGGCCGTGCTCACGCAGGCGGTCGCGGCCGACGAGCGCGAGCCGCACTGCTGCGAGGTCGACGACGGCCCGGCGCTCGCGCTCGACACGGCGCGGCGGCTCGCGTGCGACGCGACGCTCGTCGGCATCGCGCAAACGCGAGATGGCGAGCCACTCGACGTAGGCCGCCGCACGCGCGCGATTCCGCCGGCGCTCGCGCGCGCGCTGCGCAGCCGCGACGGCGGCTGCCGCTTCCCCGGCTGCACGCGCACGCGCTTCACCGAGGGCCACCACGTGAAGCACTGGGCCGACGGCGGCGAGACGCGCCTAGGCAATCTCGTCACGCTGTGCCGGTTCCATCATCGGCTCGTGCACGAGGGCGGGTTCGGTCTTCGCGTCACGGACGACGGCGTGTTCGTGTTCACGCGGCCCGACGGCGCGCGCGTCGCGGAGAACGGCGAGCAATGTTTCCGCGGAAGCGTCGTCGCGGCCAGGGAGCCGGACGCGAGCTTCGAGGAGACGCTGCGCATCCACGTCCTGAACCTCGAGGCGGGGCTCGCGATCGACGCGAAAACCAGCCGCTGCCGCTGGCTCGGCGAGTCGATGGACTACAGCCAGGCGATCGAGGGTATGCAGTTCCTGCGCGATCGCGACGCGGCGCTGCTCCAGCTCGAGGGCCCTCCCCCTTAGTCTTCGGCAATCGCTGCGCTCTACTTCCCCAGATCGCCGATATTCTTCGGCTGCGTGATGCCGAAGTGATCGGCGAGCTGCGAGCCCATCGGCCCGTCCGTATTGGCCGCGGGATCGAGCGGCAGCATCGTGTCGTTCCAGGCGCGATAGTCCGCGACGAGTCGCGCATAGATCTCGGGATGGCGATCCTTCAGGTTCGCGCGCTCGAGCGGATCCTCCACGACGTTGAACAGAAACGTGTTGCCTAAGATCTTCAGGTATTTCCAGTCGCCGTCGCGACAGGCTTCCTGCCGCAGGTTCAGGTAGCGCCAGAACAGCTTGCGCGTCACGGGCGGTGCTTTCGCCGTGAGCGTCGGCAACAGGTTCATGCCGTCGGGCGGAAAGCTCGCGTCGGGGGTGAGACCGGCCACGGCCAGCAGTGTCGGCAACCAGTCCATGTGCATGATCGTCTGGTGCTCGTTGATCGAATCCGCCGGGACGTGCTTCGGCCAGCGCACGATCGCGGGAATCCTTAAGCCACCTTCGAGCAGCTCCGTCTTCATTCCGGTGAAAGGCCAGCGGTCGCTGTAACG
The DNA here is from genome assembly GCA_963748045.1 of uncultured Gammaproteobacteria bacterium. Taxonomy (GTDB): domain Bacteria; phylum Pseudomonadota; class Gammaproteobacteria; order Steroidobacterales; family Rariloculaceae; genus FEN-1219. The sequence goes on along the minus strand of CAVVIC010000004.1, from coordinate 92,886 downwards.
CTCGCCGCCGTTGTCGCTCGTGAAGATCACGATCGTGTCGTTCGCGACGCCGCCGGCCTTCAGAGCATCGAGAAGTCGGCCGATCTGGTAGTCCATCCGCGTGACCATCGCGGCGTACGTCCGCAGCGAGCCGCCGTCGTAGTCGAAGGGGCTTCGTCGCCCGAGTGCCAATCGTTTCGACTCGGCCTCATCCCCCGGCCCTTCCCACGGCCAGTGCGGGGCGTTGAAGTGCAGGCTCAACAGGAAGGGTTGTCGGCCCGCGACGTAGTCGCGGACGACCCGCACGGCGCGATCGCCGAAGAGGTCCGTCAGGTAACCGGGCTCGTGGGCGAGCTCGTCTTCCGTCCAGAGTCTGCCATCGTGATCGAAGTAGTCGGAGGCGCCTTCGCGAAAACCGAAGAAGTGGTCGTAGCCGCTCTTCAGGGGACCGAAGTCAGGCAGCGGTCCCAAATGCCACTTGCCGACGAGCGTCGTCGCGTAGCCGGCCTTCTGCAGCTGGGCCGGCAAGGTGGGCAGGCTGGGCGGGAGACCGACGATCATGCCGTCGTCGCGCATATTGGCGATGGGCTCCTCGAGCCCTACCGCCAGACGGTCCTGATAACGGCCCGTGATGATCGCCGTGCGCGAGGCCGAGCAGACGGCCGAGTTCGCGTAGGCCTGGAGGAACCGCATGCCGCCCGCGGCGATCCGGTCGATGTTCGGCGTCGCGTATTCCCTGCGGCCGTAGCAGGACGCATCCGCGTAGCCGAAGTCGTCCGCGATCACGAAGACGATGTTCGGTTGGGACGCCCGAGTGCGCGCGGGCGTTTGGGTCGTAAGCGCGAGCGTGCCGGCCGCACCGGCGAGCAGAACGTCGCGGCGGCTAACCAACTAAAGGTCCGCGAGCGCGAGCGGCACCGTGGCGGTTTGCCACGCGCGCTTGAACTCGCCTTCGACGAGCTGCGCCTCGCTCACTCGATTCTGCGCGAGCAGCGATTGCCAGAGCCCGAACAGTAGCCGCCCTTCGCGCGGATGCGTCGCGAGCGCTTCACGGAACGTCTGCTCGGCCGCGCCAGCCTGGCCCGCGCGCAACTGCGCCGCACCGAGACTCTGGCGCACAGCGTAGATCCAAGGCGGCGGCTCGTCGTACTGCAATGTGCCTTCGATCGCGACGGCGAGCCGCCAACCCGTGATAGCAGCCGCGTTGTCGCCACGCGCGCCCGCGAGCTGCGCCTCGAGCGTCGCGGTGCACAGCGTGAGCAAATCGCTCGCCTTGTTGTTCAGCAGGTACTGCCCTTCGGGCTTGATCGCCTTGCGCTCGCGCTCGAACCGCTTTTGCTCGGCCGCGGCATCGCGAGCCTTGCCCTGCCCCGCGAGCGCCATCGCGCGAGAAAAACGCCAGAACGCGTGACTGAACGCGCGCTTGGTGTCGGGCGCCGGCTCCGCGAGGATCGTGTCCCAGCGGTGAAACCGCAGATCGATCATCAACGGATACAGCCGGAACCCTTCGAGCATCTGCATCTCGCGGTCGCCGTCGCCCACGTTCTTGACCATGTCGAGAGCGGCCTGCTTCGCGTCCTCGTACCGGCCCTGCTGCGCGCGCGCATACGCGATGAAGTGGATGTTGTGCGTCCAGTACATCAGCGGGTACATGCCCTGCGCGCCGGTGCGCTGCACGAACGCGCGGTCGGCGTCGGAGGCTTTGACGTTGGTCTCGGCGGCGAGGTCGAAATCGCCCGTCTGCAGGAAAATGTGCCCCGGCATGTGCACGAGGTGGCCGGAACCCGGCGTCAGCGTCATCAGACGCATCGCGCTCGGGATCGCACGCTCGAGGCTCGGCGAGGCTTCCACCGCGTGAATGTAGAAGTGATTCGCGCCGGGATGGTTCGGGTTCCTGCGCAGCACGGACTCGAGCGCCGCGACGAGCTCGAGCGTGCCGGGCGCGGGCTCGCCCGCGAGCGACCAGAGCTGCCACGGGCGCAGCATCATGAGGCTCTCGGCGAACATCGTGGCGGCGTCGAGATCGTCCGGGTACTTCGCCACCATCGCGCGCATCGCATCGCTGTACGTGCGATGGAAGCCGAGCCAGTCGGCCGCGGGCTCCGGCGACGGATAACGTACGCTAAGCGCTTCGATGTAGGCGCGTTCGCGATCGCTGCCCGCGGCCTCTCGCTCCTGCGCGTTCTTCACCGCGTCGAACGTAGCCTGCGCACGGTTCGCATCGACGGCCGTGTCGTTGTAGTTCGGGCCGATCGACATCGCGAGGCCCCAGTACGGCATCGGCGCGCTGGGATCGAGCTCGGCCGCGCGCCGGAAGTAGCGCGCGGCTTCGTCGTGGTTGAACCCGTACAAGAGCCCGATGCCGTTGTCGAAGTAGACCTGCGCTTCGGCGTTCGTCGTCGTGATCGGGAAGTGGTAGGTGCCGACACCGGGGTAGAGCTCCGTCGCTGCGGGCTGTAGCGGGTGACCCGCGTGCTGCGCGCCGGCGATCGGCGCCAGGCCGATCGCCATCAGGACGGCGGCGGTTGCCGCGATGGACCGGCGCAGTGGCACGCGGCTAGCCTCGCTCGCCATCCTCGACCTCCCGCCCGGCGCTGCCCAAGCTACGGCAGCATCGCGGTGATGTTGCGCTTCGGCACCTGCCCGACCGGAATGCGCGTGACTTCGCGCACACCGGCCATGTCGACGACGGACACGCTGTTCGAGCCGGCATTCGCGACGTACGCGGACTTGCCGTCGGGCGTCAGCGTGACCCAATCCGGCGCGACTCCAACGTCCACCCCGCCCACGAGCTTCAGGTCCGGCAGCGAGTAGATGTACACGGCGCTGTTCAAGCGGCTGTTCACGATCAGGCGCGTGTTGTCCGAAGTCACGGCCATACCGTGCGACGTGTTGCCGCCTTCCATGACCTCTTTCTTGCCGGCCGCGATCTTCGGCAGCGCGATGCGTTGCAACTCCTTGTGCGTGGCGAAGTCGACGACCGCGAAGCCGTTGTAGTCCGTCAGCTGCACGAAGATGCGCTTCGTCGAGCCGTCCTTGTTCTGTTCGAACGCGAGCGGCCGCACGCCGAGATCGAACACCATTTCCCAGACCTTCTCTTCGGTCTTCTGGTCGATGATCGTCATGCTCTTGCCGGCCACGGAGCCCGCGACGACGTAGCGGCCGTCCGGCGTCACGTAGGTGTTGTGTCCCGCGCCCTTGATCGGAATGCTCTTGACGCGCGCGAGCGCCAACGTGTCGACCACGTCCACCACGCCCTGGCTCTCGCGAATCGCGATGTACACGCGCTTGCCGTCGTGGCTGATCGAAATGTTGTTCGGGTGGCCCGACAGCGGGATCCTGCTCATGACGCGCAGCGTGCGCGCGTCGACGACGTCGAGTGTGCTGTTGGCTTCGTTGCTCACGTAGATCTTGCTGCCGTCCGGCGCGGCCGCGGCCCCGTGACCGACCTCGATGCCGACGACGTGGCCCACGACCTTGTTCGTCGTGGGATCGATGATGTGCACGTCGTCGCCCGCGCTGTTCGTCTGCACGATGCGCGCATGCAGCGGCGTCGCGCTCGGCGCCGGGCTCGTGAGCGTCGCGCCGTTGACCCAGGCCAACAGCGTCTGCCACTCGGGATCGCTCTTTGACGTCCAGTGCTTGCCGCCGTCGTGATGCGGGTCGCCGCCGGCGTCTTCCGCCAGCGGATGGCGCAGCAGCCGGCTCTGGTCCGGATTGCCCGGCACCACGCGCGCGCGGATGAGGTCGAAATTGCTGCGCGCTTCGGCTTCCGTCCACGTGGCGGAGCCCTCGGGCAGCGGCGTGAGCTTCATCGGCGTGCCATCGCCGTGACAGGAAATACAGCGCGCGTTGCCGGGGCGCTTCGTCGTGAAGATCGGCTCGATGCGCGCTTTGAAGAATTCGTAGTCGAGCGTTGGGGGCGCCGCGGACGCGGAGCCGTTGGCGGAAGGTTGCGCAACGGCAGCGGCCGCGGGCAACACCAGTGCACACATGAACAGTCGGAACTTGAGCATGACACGTCCCCCGAAGTTGTCGTGGGCCGATTATGCTCCGGCGGTGTTATCGGCACCACCGGCGGAGGAAGCCGCGGATACGTAGTACTACCCGCGCGAGCTACGGTCATACGCGTTAGCCACGCTTGAACATGCGTCGGCGGCTCGCCAAGATTCCCTATGCTCCGCCGCCGCACGAGGTCGCGATGTTCCGCCGCCGCTCGTTCCTAGCGCCGTTTGCTTGGCTCGCCCTGCTGCCGGCGCTCGCCGCCGGCGCCGCCGACCCCTGCGCCGGAGAAGCCGCCCGCGCGCTCGTGCTCGGCAGCGGCGGCTCGAAGGGCGCGTTCGAGGCGGGTGCCATCTATCACCTGGTCGTGCATCGTAACTGCGACTTCACTGAAATCTCCGGCAACTCCGTCGGCGCGTTGAACGGCGCGATTCTCGCGCAGGCCGCGCGCTCCGAGGATCGCACGCAGTCACTCGCCAACTTGAAGGCCGCCGCCGAGAACGTGATCACGGAGTGGGACGCCATCCAGAGCTCGCGCGACATGATGCGCACACGTCCGCTCGCGAAGCTGCGGCTTGCGTTCGTCGGGCTCGACAGCATCGAAGACTTCGCGCCGGCGCACCAGTTCATCTGGACGCGTGTCGCGCTCGACCGGCTGGCCGCGGGACGCGAGCTGCGAATTGGCGCGCTATCGTTCACCGACGGCCGTTACCACGAATTCCTGCTGAGCCACGACGGCGTCGCGGAACCGGCGGCACGCGAATTCATCTACGCCAGCATCCTGGTGCCGGTGTTCAGCCGCATGCCGGTCATGACGCCACCGGGCGGCGGCGCGGCGCTGCAGTTCGGCGACGGCGGCGTGCGGCACGCGACACCGGTCACGAGTTACTTCGAACGCTGCACGACCTCGGCGTGCGTGCCGCTGACGGGCGCCACCACGCCACCGCACCCACGCATCGAGCAGCTGTTCGTGGTTGTCACGAGCTCGTACGCACAACGCAACGACGTCAAGCCGCTCCGCGACTCTACGGCTATCGATCCAGCAACGGGTGGGATCGAAGACGGCCGCAAGATACTCGTGCGGATGTTCGATCTGATGGTCGACACAATGCACCGCACCGATCTCGACGACATGCTGCTCTACAACGATTTGCTCGCGTGGCAGGCTCGCGCCGCCGAAACCACGGGCCCGCTGCCCTTTCCGATCGGTTCGTTCAACCGCGCCGCTCCCGGCGCCGCAGCGCAGCCGTACGAGATCGCGTTGATCGCGCCGCATCACGATGACTCGGACGCACTCAGAATCTTCGAAGCGGACCCGACGACGCAGCGCGAACGCGTATTCTGCGGCTGCATCGCAGCCGACGAGCTGATGACGACGCAGTTCGCGCAGGCACCCCTGGCCGACCGTTGCGTCGCTAGATTTCCGGCGAACCCCGGCAAGCGGCAACGTACGGAGCCGCGAGCGCTCACACCCGCGATTTGCCACAACGAGGCGACTGTTCCGCCACCCCCGCCCGCGCGGCGATAGCGTACTCGTCGCCGCCGCCCGGGAAAACCGGTAGGCTTGCCGCGCTTCGCTCCCGCCAGAATAGGAACAAGGAACGGTCCCGTGAGCCAATTCCATCCCGATGCGTGGGTCACGATAGTCGTGCTGTTCGGCATCCTGGCCCTGCTCGTGACCACGTCGCTGCCCGCCGATCTGCTGATGCTCGGCGGGCTCACGGTACTGCTGCTGACGGGCGTGCTGTCGGTGTCGCAAGCCTTCGCTGGATTCGCCAACGAAGGGATGCTGACGGTCGCGGTGTTGTACATCGTCGTGACCGGGCTGCGCGAGACGGGCGTCGTTTCCTGGATCGCGCACAGCATCTTTGGTCAGCCAAAAACCGTCACGGGCGCGCAATTGCGCATGATGCTGCCGGTCGCCGGCCTCTCGGCATTCATGAACAACACGCCGCTCGTGGCCGCGATGCTGCCGGCCGTGATGGAATGGGGTAAGAAATTCCACATCCCGCCGTCGAAGCTGCTGATGCCGCTCAGCTTCGCGACGATTCTGGGTGGCCTCTGCACGCTGATCGGCACGAGCACGAACGTGATCGCGGCCGGCCTGGTGCAACGCTCGGTCGACGCGGGCGTCCTGGCCACGGGCATGAGCTTCTTCACGCTGACCTGGGTCGGCCTGCCGTGTGCGCTGGCCGGCCTCGCGTACATGGCCATCGCGAGCCGCTGGCTGCTGCCGGTGCGCCAGGCCACATTACGCGCGACCGACGATCCGCGCGCGTATACCGTCGAGATGCGCGTCGCGCCGAAGGGCCCGATCGACGGAAAGACGATCGAAGAAGCCGGGCTGCGTCACTTGAACGACATGTATCTCGCCGAGATCGAGCGCAACGGCGAGGTGATTCCGGCCGTGGGCCCGCACATGAAGCTGATGGGCGACGACCAGCTCGTGTTCGTCGGCGTCGTCGACTCGGTCGTCGAGCTGCAACGGATCCGCGGCCTGATCCCGGCGACGAACCAGGTGTTCAAGCTGCACGGCCGCCGCGACGGCCGCACGCTGATCGAGGCCGTGGTTTCCGACACTTGCCCGCTGCTCGGCAAGACGATCCGCGAGGGCCGGTTTCGCACGCAGTACAACGCGGTGGTGATCGCGGCCGCACGCCACGGCGAGCGGCTGCACCAGAAAATCGGCGACATCGTGCTGCAAACCGGCGACACGCTGCTGCTCGAGGCGCGGCCGTCGTTCGTGCAGCAGCAGCGCAACTCGCGCGACTTCTTCCTCGTCAGCCCGCTCGACGGCTCGGCGCCGCCGCGCCACGAACGCGCGCCGGTCGCGCTCGTGATCCTGGTCGGCATGGTGATCCTCGCCACCGTATTCGAGCAGGTGCCGTACTTCGTCGATCGCGGCTACAGCACGCTGCATGCGGCGTTGCTCGCGGGCAGTCTCATGCTGCTGACGGGCTGTTGCTCGGCCGACAACGTGCGCCGCACGGTCGACTGGCCCGTGCTAATCGTGATCGCGGCCACGCTCGGAATCGGCACGGCGCTCAGCACCACGGGACTGTCCTCCGCGTTTGCGGGCGCCCTCGTGGCGCTGGCCGGGCCGCAGCCGATACACCAGCTCGCCGTGATCTATCTCGTGACGATGCTGCTGACGGAAGTGCTGAGCAACACGACGGCCGTCGTGCTGACCTACCCGATCGGGCTCGCCACGGCGCAACAGCTCGGCGTGAATCCGCTGCCGTTCATCGTGGCGCTGACGATCGCCGGCTCGTGCGGATTCGCAACACCGATCGGCTACCAGACGAACCTGATGGTCTACGGCCCCGGCGGCTACAAGTTCACCGACTATCTGCGGTTCGGCATTCCGCTGAACCTGATCGTCTGTGTTGTGACTTTGCTGGTGACGCCGGTCGTATTCCCGTTCTAGCAGCCCCCGGCTACGTAGATTCCCGAATAGCCGCGGTCACCGGGGATAGCGACGATCCGCGGTAATGAAGCGTGGCCGCAAGACGTGGACCTTCCTACTCTGCGGAGTCTTGGGCGTAGGCACGCTCGAGGCGCAGCCCGCCCGGAGCCCCGACGCCCGGACGCTCTCGTCGTGCAAGAACTGCCACCGGAACGAGTTTGCGGCCCTGGAGCACACCCCGCACGCGGTGCTTGGCGACGAGGATCGGCAGCAGGATACGGGTGAGACGATCGTCTGCCGCAACTGCCATGGCGATGTGGCCGCGCACGTCCGCGGCGGCGGCGGCCGGCACGGCGTCTTCGCGTTCCGCGAGGAACCCGTAGTCGAGCGCAACGCGAAGTGCCTCGCGTGTCACCGCAAGGACCACCCGAACTTCGATCGCGCCCCGCACGCGCTTGCCGGTCTCGCCTGCACGAACTGCCACCAGCAACACGGCTCGCATTCCGCGGCGACGCTACTGCGCGAACCGCCAGGACCACCGGACGTGGAACGCTTGGCTGCATCGAGCCGAGTCTGCTTCGAGTGCCACAGCGAGCAGTTCGCGCTATTTGACCTCAACGAACATCACCGGCTGCGCGAGGGCGTGCTCGAGTGCACGTCGTGCCACGACCCGCACGAGCCCGCGACGCGCTCGCTGCTCGGCGGGTTCAAGCAGCAGCAATGCATCGCGTGCCACGCGGACAAGGGCGGCCCGTTCGTATTCGAGCATCCGGCCGCGCGCGTCGAGGGCTGCACGGCGTGTCACGGCCCGCATGGCTCCCCGAACCGCCACCTGCTCGCCCACGAGCGGGTCGCGGAGCTCTGCATCAGCTGCCACGCCGAGATCCCGCAGTTTCACATTGGCTTCAGCGCTACCGCGCCATCGCGTTTCGGCCTCGACACGCAGTGCACGAACTGCCACTCGCAGATTCACGGCTCGAACTTCAGCCCGTTCTTCCTGCGATGAACGCACGGCAACACATTCAGTACACGGGGCTCGCAGCGTTGCTCGCTTGCGCAACAGCTCCGACGCTGGCGCAGCAGAGTAGTCCACCGGCGCTCACCGGCTCGGTCTCGGTCGGCGTTCGCAACGTCGACGTCGACGGCGCGGACACGAAGTTCCGCGAGGACGTCAATCTGGCCGATGGCGTGCGTTTGTTCGACGCGAATCTTCACTACCAGCCGGCTAGCCGCGGCAGCGGGATCGACAGGCTCGACCTCGACGCGACCGGCCTCGGCGGCGATCCGTTCGAAACGGTTCACTTAGGCGTGCGCAAGTACGGCGCGTTCGACTTGAAGCTCGACCGCCGCCGCTCGACCTACTTCTACGAGGACACGATCCTCCCGGCGGCGCTGGCGAGCGTGACGGGCTCGACGCGCGGCGACGTGCACCATTTCGATTTCGAACGCATCCGCGACAACGCGGCACTCGACATCGACCTGACGCCCGCCACGCGACTCTCGTTCGGACTCGAGCACCAGACGCGCGCCGGCGGCAGCACGACCACGCTCGATCTGCAGCGCGACGAGTTCACGTTGAACCGCCCTCTCGACGAGTCGTTGAACGGGCTCACCGTCGGTCTTCGGCACTCGTGGGATCACATCACGCTCGTCGTCGACGAGCAGCTGCACGACTTCAAGAACACGAGCGAGCTGATCCTGCCAGGCGCATCGCCGGGCTCGAACGCCGCCGATCCTGCGACGATGCAGTTCTTCATGGCCGATCAGTCCTACGACTACGCGAGTCGCGGCCATGTCGTGCGGCTCATGGCCAAACCGACGGCGAAGCTCGACTTAAACGGCGGCTGGCGAAGCGAAACACTCGATCTCGACATGCAAGCGAACGAGACCTCGCAGGGAACCACGTTTACCGGCGCGCCGTTCACGAGCACGCTGCAAGGGCCCGCGGCCGTTGCACGCGACATCACGGCGGCTGATTTCAGCTTTGGCTACTCGGTCGGCGACCGCATCCGTGTGATCGGCAGCGCACGCCGCAACCACCTGTCGCAACAAGGCGGGGTCACCTACGGACCCGCCCTCGGCACCGGCGGCTGGGGTATCGACACCGACGGTTGGGAGGCCGGCCTCGAGTACGCCGTGACCTCCACGATCCTCGTCTCGGCCGGCTGGTCGACCGAGCAGCGAACCACGAACCGAAGCTGGACGCTGGACGCCGCGTCCTCGAGCGACAGCGACGAAGAGACGAGCCGCGACGGCTACTTTGCGCGCCTGCTGCTGCGCCGGACCGGAGGTCTCGAGCTCACGGCGAGCGTCGAGGACAACAAGATCGACGATCCGTTCGCGCTCGCCTCGCCGAGCGCGAGCCGGCGCTACAAAGTCGGCCTCAAGCGGCGCTGGAGCAATGGTCTGTCGATCAACGGCACGTATCGCAAGACCAACGTCGAGAACGATACGTCGGGCTGGCTCGCCGACACGAAACAGGCGGATGTCCGGGTCACGTACCAACGCGAGCGGCTGCAGGTCTCGGGCGGTTACTCGCAGATCGACCTGCAGCGCGCCCTCGACCAGCTCGTCACGGCAGGCACGGTAGAGCGGCTGTTCCTGATCAACTATGCGGCCGACTCGAAGCTCTGGGACGCCTCGACGCGCTGGCAGATCAATGCGCGGTTCTCGGTCGGCGGCGAGCTGCGCACGTACGACAACGCCGGCAGCTTCAGGCTCGCGCGCGACGACCGCCGAGCGTTTCTCGACGTAACTCTCGGCACGACCTACGTGCTACGCGTCGCGTATCGCAGCCTCAACTACTCCGAAGACGCCTACGACCACTACGACGCGCGTCTACTCGAGGTGGCGCTCAGACTTCGCTGGTAGTGCTCCGGGGGTACGCCGGCTTTACGCACCTCAGCGTGAGCGCTTGAAAGTCACCGGCATAGCGCCCTGCGCGCTGCCGACCACGCCGACGAGATCGCCGTCGCCCGTCAGCTGGCCGGTGAAAGTCCAGGGGTCGACGTTCGGTAGCGTGAAGACGACCGCCTTGTCCTTGATCGTGAAATTGCGGAACGGCTTGTCGATCTTGCCCAGGTTCGTGCCGATCAGCTTGCCGTTCACGGTGCCGTCGCCGTTCTTGGTGAACTGCAGCTCGATGTCGACGTCGATCGTGACGATGCGCGGCCGGCCGACCCACGTGCCCGCCAACGCGTCGGCGACGCCGGCCGACGACCTGTACCGGCGGCTGCGGCGGCTCCGGCTTTCGGATGCGCGCGCTCGTAGCGGTTCGTCGTCGTGTAGTTGCGGACGATCGTGTTGTCCTCGTGGCACGCGTATTCCGGCATCAGATAGCTCGGGTCGTTGCGCATCGGGTAACGCACCGTGAACGACCGCGTGAGGACGACCGGGTCCTCGGTCTTGATCTCATACAGGTACGACGTCGTCGTTCAAGCGCGTGATGCGCTCCGTCGTCTTCATCTGGTCGCTCATCGGGAAATGATTGCCCGGCGGCGAACCGGCGACGGCGAGGTTGATCATCGGCGGACCTTCCCTGTAGTTCGTCGTCTCGACGACGAGCGTGTCGCCTTCCCAGTGGCCCCGCGACTCGCCCATCCACTGTTTGATCGCCGACGAGACCGGCGGACGGCCGTCCGTGTAGATGACGCGCGCTTCGTGGATCATCTCGAGGCTGAAGACCACGACGCCCGGCGCCTGCATGATCTTGAACCCGCCGTTGTAGTAGTAGTGCATCATCGACGACGGCATGCCGCGCGTGACGCAGCGGTCCCAGCTGTCGAAATCGTGAGGCCCATCGAACGTCAGGTCCTCGCCCGGCAACGCCCAGTCGCTGCGCATCAGGAGCCCGCGGCGTTTGGCTTCCGGCGGTCAGGGCGGGCAGCAGCCCGTTCGGCGGATCCGAGATGAGATTGGTCTGGCGCTGCGGCGATGCCGGGATCGATGCACGCCCGCTGAGATCGCGCCGCCGAGATTGCCCTGCTTGAACAACTCGCGGCTGCGGTCGCGGCGCCTTGGCCGCTTCGACGCGCTGGGCGTACTCCTCCTCCGTGAGCCACCTCTTGTTCATGTCGCACGGCGGAGAGCCGGGCCGGTAGCTCGTGGCGCACCGCTCGAGCGGCATGAACGCCGGTCTGCATCATGTTCAACGTGGCCTGGATGTCGGGCTCACCCCACGGCGTCTTCGGGCTGCTTCCAGCCTTTCGGCGTCGCGATGAAGTGATTGGCTTCGCTCGCTGCACCGCGAATGGAATCGTTGATCTGGGCGTTCGCGGTCGCGACGAGAATCGCAGTCGCCGCGGCGCCGAGTAAGACGCTACGCGTCGTCGAAGTTGATCGGGTGCATGGTCCCTCCCCCTTAACCTTGGCAGAAACCCTAAGCTACCGCGCACGCCCGGTCCCGTCCATCGCGACGACTACGGACTGCCGGCGCCCGCCCAGCGGACCACCCGGACGCGACGTGTTCCCGGGGGTGCGACGACTGTCCCTGAACCGGCTCACCGGCCCTGGATGATGTTGCCGAGCACGCCGAGCACCGAGCCCTCGTCCGTGCGTCGGCCGCCCGGCCCCAGGTTAGCCATGATGCGCCCCGCGAGGCGCGAGAACGGCAAGCTCTGCAGCCACACGTGGCCCGGGCCGCGCAGGCGCGCGAAGAACACGCCCTCGCCGCCGAAGATCATCGACTTCACGCCGCCGACCGTCACGACGTCGTAGTCCACCGTTTGCGTGAGCGCCACGAGGCAACCCGTGTCGACGTGCAGCTCCTCGCCGGCTTTGAGCTCGCGCTCGATCAGCGTGCCGCCCGCGTGCACGAACACGAGACCGTCGCCCTCGAGCTTCTGCATGATGAACCCTTCGCCGCCGAAGAGGCCCGTGAGCACGCGCTTCTGAAACGCGATGCCGATCGAGACGCCCTTCGCTGCCGCGAGGAACGCGTCTTTCTGGCAGATGAGCTTTTGACCGTAGTCGTCGAGATCGAGCGCCAGGATCGTGCCCGGGTAGGGCGCCGCGAACGCGACCTTGGCCTTGCCGGTCCCCCGATGCGTGAACACGGTCATGAACAGGCTCTCGCCCGTGAGCACGCGCTTGCCGGCGCCGACCAGCAGGTCCATGAAGGTCGCGCCCTGCTGCTGACCCGAGCCGTCGCCGAAGATCGTGGTCATCTCGATGGCGGTGTCCTTGTACATGAACGCGCCGGCCTCGGCGACGGCGCTCTCGCCGGGGTCGAGCTCGATCTCGACGAACTGCATCTCGTGGCCGCGGATCGACGTAGTCGATTTCGTGGGCGGTGGGCATTGCAGTCTCCTTGTATATTCGCCGGCATGGACATTAAAAGATGCGGCGCTTCCGTGGTAGTGTCCTGGCGTCAGCGGGGAGGATGGCCTATGAGAACCTGGCTTGTCGTCATCGGGTGCTGCTGGCGGCGACGTCCGCCCTCGCGCACCACAGCAACTCGGCGTTCGACCCCGACAAGGTGGTCGTGCTCAAAGGCACGGTCACGCAATGGAAGTGGACGAACCCGCACGTGTGGATCTTTCTGTCGGTCGACGACGGTAAGGGCGGCAAGACGGAGTGGCGAGATCGAGGGCCGCCCGCCGGGCGTACTGGCGCGTTCCGGCTGGTCGAAGAACACCTTCAAGGCCGGCGACGTGATCACCGTGGACTTCAGCCCGGCGAGGGACGGCAGCCCCAGCGGTCTCACCACGCGCGTCACGCTCGCCGATGGCACCGTGCTCTCGCAGGCGACGCCGACGGGCGAGTAAGCGCGCGGCTCTTGGAGAACATCATGTCGAAGACCACGCGTCGCTTTCCGTGGCGCTCGTGTGCCTGCTGCTTGGATCGATGGCATCGATTCGCGCGCAGGAGACGCCATCGCAACCGAATTTTTCGGGCGTGTACTACCCGTTCAACCCGAACGCGGCGCCCGCCGCGGCGCGCGGGGCGGGGCACGCCGCCGCGACCCGTGAGGGTGATCGACGGGCATGAGGGCCGGCCGGCGACCGCGCCGAAGCTCACGCCCGAGTACCTGGCCAAGTGGGAAGTCATGCGCAAGTCGCGCATGGCCGGATCGTCCGAAACCGATCCGAACGCCAACTGCCTCTCTGCCGGCATGCCGGGGATGATGTCGATGGGCTACGGCATGGAGATTCAGCAGACGAAGGACAAGATCACGATGTACGGCGAGCTGAACGACGTGTATCGGCGCATTTTTCTGGACGGCCGCAAGCCGTTACCGAGAACGCTCGACGATCCGACGTTCGCTGGGTATTCCGTGGGGCATTGGGAAGGCGACACGCTCGTCGTGGACACCGTGGCCCTGCGCGAGGACACGCAGCTCGACCTGTTCTCGCCGCACAGCGATCAGCTCACCGTGCGCGAGCGCATCAGATTCGCATCGGCTGGCATCCTCGAGGATCGAATCACGGCAACGGATCCGAAGGCGTTGCTGGAACCTTTCACGCAGGTTCGTACGTATCGGAAAGCATCGCCGCCGAACGACGAGCTGCGCGAATTCTCGTGCGCCGAAGGCCTTTTGTCCGTCAAGTGAGATACCCGATGCTGCGCTACTCATTGTCTGTGCTTCTAGCCCTGGGGCTGGCGCTGCCCGCCGCGGCCGCCGACGGCGACGCCTTCGTGCCGGTCACCGACGCGATGATCGAGCACCCCGCTCCCGGCGACTGGCTGAGCTGGCGGCGCACTCAAGACGGCTGGGCCTTCAGCCCGCTGACCGAGATCAGCCGGCGCAACGTGAAGGGCTTGAAGCAAGTCTGGACGCAGCCCATGGGCGCTGGGCCGCAAGAAGCCACGCCGCTCGTATACAACGGCGTGATGTACCTGCCGAACCGCGGCGACTACATTCAGGCGTTCGACGCCGGCACCGGCGCGCTGCGCTGGGAGTACCGGCGGCAGTTCCCGGAAGGTGTGCAGGGCGGCACGAACCGTAACCTCGCGATCTGGGGCACGACGCTGATCGATGCCGGCGGCGACAACCAGATCTACGCCGTCGACGCACGCACCGGAAAGCTCGTGTGGGAAACGCCGGTGCACGAACCGAAAGTGCGGGCCCACGCAACGTCGGGGCCGCTCATCGCCGGTGGCAAGGTCATTACTGGGCGGCAATGCCAACCCGATGCCACGTTCGAAGGCTGCGTCGTCACGGCCCACGATGCCGCCACCGGCAAAGAGCTCTGGCGTACGCACACGATTCCGCAGCCCGGCGAGCCCGGTAGCGAATCGTGGGGCGACGTTCCGCTCGAGCAGCGCTGGCACGTCGGCACGTGGATGGTGCCGAGTTACGACCCCGTGCTAAAGCGCATCTTCGTCGGCACGTCGGTGACGATTCCCGCGCCGAAGTTCCAACTCGGCGGCATCGACAAGCAACACCTCTATCACAACTCGACGCTGGCGCTCGATCTTCAGACGGGCAAGATCGTCTGGTATTACCAGCATTTGATCGATCACTGGGATCTCGACCATCCCTTCGAGCGGCTGCTCGTCGATACGGCGGTGGCGCCGGATCCGCGCGAGGTACCGTGGATCAACCCGCGCCTGCGCCCCGGCGAGCGGCGCAAAGTCGTCACCGGCATTCCCGGCAAGACCGGCATCGTCTATACGCTCGACCGTGAGACCGGCGAGTTCTTGTGGGCGCGGCCCACGATCTTCCAGAACGTGGTGGCCCAGATCGACGGCGCGACGGGCACCGTCACAGAAGACCCCGATCGCATCTACACGCACAAAGACCAGACGATCATCGTGTGTCCCGGCATGAACGGCGGCAAGAACTGGCCGGCCGGCGCGTACAGCCCGCGCACGAACGCGATGTACATGCCGATGCAGAACCAATGCATGACGGCGCGCACGCAGGCCGACGGACGCGACCCGAAGCTCGTCTACGGGCTGGAGCAAAAGCAGATACTGACGCCGGGCTCCACGAATCAGGGCACGATCTGGGCGGTGTCGGCGGCCACGGGCAAGGTGCTATGGAAGCGCGAGCAACGGGCCGGCGTCATGTCGATGGTGGCGACCGCGGGCGGACTCGTGTTCGGTGGCGACGTCGGCGGTAACTTCACCGCCTACGACGAGACAACGGGCGAAGTCCTGTGGCAAACGAACGTAGGGGCGGCAATCAGCGGCTATCCCGTGAGCTACGCGGTCCACGGCAAGCAGTACGTGGCGGTCACGACGGGTTCCTCGGGCGTCTACAACAACGGCCGGCGGTTCGCGCCCGAAGCCGTGCCCGAGAAAACCGACTCGGCCGTGTTCGTGTTTGCGTTGCCCTGAGTACTTCCCGAGTCCTTCCCGCTATTGCTCCGCGCCGCCGCCCTCGACGGTCGGGTCACCGGGCGTGCCGACGCCCGTCGAGCCCACGAAAAGACGCGAGCCGGTTTTCACGAGCGTCACCTGCGTGCCGGCCGCGCGATTGGTGCGGTCGCGCGCCTGGAAGCCGCGGATACGGACCTCCGTGCCCGGCGGCAGCGAGTCGCGGTTGAAGCCGCGGCGCAGCAGCGCGTTCGGCGCGGCGCCCTCGAACGCCCAGTCCTGCACCGCGCCCTTATCCGTCTTTACGATGATGTAAATCCACGAGTGTGGATTGCTGAAGCGCATTTCCTTCACGACGCCAACGACCTCGACGGGCCTCTTCGCGTCGAATTCCGAGGCAAACGAGTGATGCGCTTCGCTACGAACACCGACGAGCAGCACGGTGGCGACCGCGGCGCAGAGGAGCGATGACTTCATGCTCATGATCTCTCCTTACTTGATCGGTTCCTTGAGGAGCTTGCCGTAGAGCAGCGGCTCGGCAAGCTCGACGCACTTGTACTCGAAGATCTCCGCGTTCGGCTCCATGCGCCGATAAAGCGGCATGGAAATCGTCCACGGCCGCGAGAACGTGCGCGGATCCGTGATCGTCGCGGAGTACTGGATGTGGTTGTCGCCCATCGGCGTGTAGCGCTCCGTCACCGTCATGCCTTGATGGAAGTTGCCCGAGCGGTCGAGCCACGTGTCGGGGATCAGCCCGAACACGTCGATCACGAGCGTGTCGCCCTCCCAGCGGCCGTTCGACCAGCCGTTCCATTGATCGACGAGCACTTCTTTCGGATTGAGTTGATTCGTCATGCGAACCGTGCGATTCGACGTCGCGTACTCGTAGACGAACATGATGTCGCCGTCACCCTGCACGATCTGAAATGGATACGGCAGGTACGTCGAGCGCGGAATGCCGCCGCGGAAACACTTCGTCTCAGGGTCGTTGACGGGCCACCCGGCGCGATTCTTGTCGCGCTGCTCCAGCGCCTCCGGCAGGTACGGGATCGCGCCGCCCTCGACGACGCTCTGCCCCGGCGGCACGCCGAACAACGCGCCGAGCTTCCAGAACTCGGGGTTGGCCCGCATCGGCCCGCCCTCGAGGTTCCAGTTGGCCGTGTTCATGGTCTGCCAGACGCCGTTCAGATTCGGATGGCCGTCGATGCGCGCCGGATGCGCGGGGTTCGATTGCGTTGCCGAGGCTGCCGCCGGCGGCGCGTTGCCGGCAGGGCCGCACGCTGCGAGCAGCGCGCTCGACAGGAAGAGCGCTGCGAACGATGTGGTGGTTTGCATACGTTATCGGCGCTCGTTCTCTGAGCGATTCAAGTTGATGAACGCCGCATCGTCGGTCGGCAGCGGCGCGAGATTCGGTTGGCTCGGCAAGCGCTCTGGAATCGGCAAGCCCTTGGCTCGCGCCTCGCGCACGCGCGCTTCGTAGTTGCGCTCGCCGCCGAGACCGCCCGCGATCGCGCGATTGGCTTCGTGGCACGAGTACTCGTAGATCTCGTAGCCCGGCTGCGTCGTCCACATCATGCGTGCGGTCCACGGTGCCGAATACGTGAGCGGATCGTCGACCGTCGCTCGATACTCGATCATGTTCGGATCGACGCGTCTCAACCGCTCGGTCAGCACGAGCTGATCGCTGTGGCGCGTGCCGATGCCGTTGCCGCCGATGCTCGTCTTGCCGTTGAAGTTCTTCGTCTCGACGACGAGGGTGTCGCCGTCCCAGTAGCCACGCGAGGTGCCGAGATACTGCTTCAAACCGTCCTGCACGGCCGGCTTGGCGACGAGCGAGATCACACGCGAGTCGGCGAGCATCTCGTAGCTGATGACCACGCTGTCGGGGCTCTGTGCGATGCGCACGCCGTTGCCATAGATCACGGCGAACGACGAGCCCAGGATGCCGCGCGTGATGCAGCGGTCGTAGAGATGGAAGTCCTCGAACGCATCGAACGGACCCGCGCCGTACGAACCGCGATCCTGCGGCCGCCGCCTCGCCTCGCCTGCCGCCGAGAGCGCCGGCATGCGGCCGTTCGGCGGATCGATGATCTGCGACGTCCAACCGAAAGTACGACTGCCGACGCTGTTCGAGGAAAATGAAGATTTGTTGAGCACGCGATCGCGCTCCTTGGCGTCGGACTCCGTGCGCTTCGCGAACTCCTCGGGCGTGAGCTTCTCGCGCGTGCCCATCTCCTCGGGGCGGTCGCGCGGCACACTGCGCATATCGTCGGTGCTATACACGCCCTGGAGGCTCGGATGGCCCCACGAGGTGCGCGGCACTTTCCAGTTCGGGTCGACGACGGCCGCAGCCGTGTCCTCGGCCGGCGTCGTGGCTGCGACGATCGGTACTTGCGCGACGGCGCTCGCGCCGAATGCGATACCCGCTAACCACCCCACGCCCCGGACGAGCGCGCGTTCGCTGCTCTGCATAGGCTCCCCCTTCGAACCCCTAACCTACGCCGTGCTGCTCGCCGAGGCGGCAGCCCCCCCTGTTCGCCCGATAGTACCGTTCTTCGAACTGCACGACCGGGTCCCGAGCGATGGTGGTGAGCACACCACCTGTTTGAGATTGGCTGCGTGATGGCGACTCAGTTTAGGAGTCCCGCGCGCAGGCGCACGGCGCCGGCCGCGAGCGTGAAGGGCACCGCACCGACGTAGCTCGTCGCCGACCGCGGCGCAGGCACATCCTCGACGGGCCGCTCGAGAGCGGCGACGACCCGAGCCGTGCTGGGCTCGCCTGGAATGAACATCACCACCCGCATCGCCGGGTGATGCTCCGGCACGTACGTGACGCGATCGAAGTAAAGATCGCCGAACTCGTCGTGCCGCACGACCGTCGCGCGCGGCGAGCTCCAAAGGTCGACTCTGCTCCACAGACGCGCGAAGTCCGGCACGATTTCCCAAAGCTCGGCGATGAGTTGC
The DNA here is from genome assembly GCA_963748045.1 of uncultured Gammaproteobacteria bacterium. Taxonomy (GTDB): domain Bacteria; phylum Pseudomonadota; class Gammaproteobacteria; order Steroidobacterales; family Rariloculaceae; genus FEN-1219. The sequence continues at coordinate 74,273 of CAVVIC010000004.1, read as the reverse complement.
TCGAACTTGGGATCGCCCGCACAGCGGCCAAAGTCGAGACGAAACTCACCGAGCAAGTTGCGCGCGATCTGCTCGTACGCTTCGGGATCACGTCGGTAGCGCAGGTCCGTCAACGCGATCTTGAGCAGATTGCGTTCGGCGGGGGGCACGGAGTTGTAGTCGCGAAACACACTCGCCGTGAGCGTGTTCCACGCGACGATGTCCCAGCGCAACGTCATCGCGAGCGCGGGCACCGGCGCGAACTGCACCGTGCGGCGCAGCCACTCGCTGCTGCTCAAGTCGGTCGCGGTGACGTCGGGCGACGAGCCTCTACGCGTGAGCGCGACTAGATACGCTTGCTCGCATAACGTGAGCCGTAGAACACGCGAGACGCGACACAGCAGGTCCTCGGAGAAATTCAGCTCCCGGCCCTGCTCGAGCCACGTGTACCACTTCAGGCTCACCCGCGCGAGCGCCGCGACGTCCTCGCGTCGCAGCCCGGGAACCTTGCGGCGACCGGACACGCGTAAGCCAAACTCTGCCGGATCGAGCCGCGCACGCGCCGCTCGCAGCAGATCGCGAACTTGCCCCTTGCGAGCCCCCATCATCCTCCCCCCGAAGAACGCCTCGCGTGAGTCACGCTATGCCAGGCGAGGGCCGTCGGCAAGGATCAGGACCGAACGGTTCGGACTCGAAAATGACGATCGACACTCGAAACCAGGCGCGGCGCGGGTCGAGGTCGCTCTATGCGCTCGCGGTCAGCCGCCAATGCCGAGCGCATCCCACATCGCGAGGCGTTGCTCGCGCAGCGGATCGTCGCGCAGCGCGGGCGTGCGAGCGAACACCATCGTCGGCCGACGCGCGGAATCGAACCGCGGCCAAGCCGGTAACTTCGACTTCGGCGTGTTCGGATCGCCAGTGCGAAAGAACGCGATAAAAGCCTCGCTAACCTGGTCCGCGAGCGCTTGCGCGTCCGGCGCGGCTGCAGTGAGTCGGGACGCGCGCACGTTGTCGAACGCAAACGCGATGTCGATCGTGTGCTGCGCGCGGTACTTGCCGCCTTCGAGCGGCGACTCCCACGTCCAGTAATACAAGTACGCGGGCGCGAAACCCGCCGCCGACCGGCGCTCCACGGCCTTCATCGTCGCGCCGCCGTACTGGTGGTCGCTGGCAATCAGGAAGTACAGGTCCGCGGGCGTCGAGCCGGGATACAGCTTTCGATACAGCGAGACGAGTGCTTCGACCTTGTCGCCCACGCGTGCTCGCAGCTCGTTGCGCATGCCGGCCTCGTCAAGTGTGAAGAGACGCTCCTCCGCACGGAACGTCGCCTCGCCGCTCGTGTGGCTGAAGATCACGGGCACTCCTGGCGACACACGCGAGGCGGCCGGATGGAACGGGTGCTGCGTGATCGCCGCTCCGTCGACCGCTGGCACGAAGCCGCGGCCGAGGCGTTGCGCACTGAGCTTCGCCACGGTCGCGAAGTAGGCGCCCATGAGGCGATCGATGGGCAAGGACTGCAAATCAGCGATCGTGGGCTTCGCGAGCCCGAGCTCGGCGACGAGCTCGCGCGTCGCGCGCGCCGCGGCATCGCGCTCCAGGAGTTGCAGGGCAGCGCCGCTCATGACGACCGCACGATGGAACAGCCCTTTGGCCGACGGCATGGTCAACAGCGTCGATACCTTTTGCGCGCCACCCGACTGGCCGATGATCGTGACGTTGCCGGGGTCGCCGCCGAAGCGCTCGATGTTGTCGCGAATCCATTTGAGCGCATGCACGAGGTCGAGCACGCCGAGCGCGGCCGACTGCTCGAAGTCGTGACCGCCGATATCACCAAGATACGTATAGCCGAGCACGTTCAGTCGATGATTCGTCGTCACCGTAACGATGTCGCCGCGCAGTCCTAAGTTCGTGCCATCGTTGACGGGCGCAGCACCCGAGCCCGTGTTGAAGCCGCCGCCGTGACACCACATGATCACGGGCCGCTTGCGGCCGTCCGCGATGCCCGGAGTCCAGACGTTGAGCAAGAGACAGTCTTCGCTCTCGACCTGCCCAGGCGTGGCGCCCTGCTCGTCGGCCGCACCGCGTGCGCGCGGCTGCTGCTGCGGCGCTCGCGCGCCGTAGTCCAACGCGTCGCGCACGCCGGTCCACGCCGCCGGGTTCATCGGCGGCATGAAGCGGTTCTTGCCGGCCGTGCTCGCTCCGTAGGGAACGCCCTTGAAGACCTTGATGCCGCGCGCTTCGGTGCCACGCACGCGGCCGAAAGCGGTTTCGGCCTCGACGGTGGCCGCCTGCGGCCAACCCGAGCGGATGACGCCCGCGGACAGCGCAGCCACGAGCGAGCTTTGCAAGATGAAGTCGCGGCGTGAACGTTCGAAGCGCATTGCCTCTCCTCCCCCGGCTATAGCCGGCCAATACTTCGCGACGCGCTTACCATGGTCGACGACGACCACTGCGTCACGCAAGCCGTCGACGTTGCGCAAGAGACGCTTCGTGACTGCACCGCGGCAGGTAGCGCCAATGATGTCCATCGCGGGCACCCTGGCACACCCTGCCACCGTGAACGATACTCAGTGATGGCCTCGAACGAGTGAGGGGACGTTCATGCGACACCTGGCCCTAATGGTCCCGATGCTAACGGTGAGCCTCGCGAGTCACGCGGCCCCGGACTGCGCTGGGCTGACGAGCTTCTCCTTGCCGACCCTGAACGTGGTCGTCACGAAGGCCGAGGTCGTCGCTGCAGCGCCGCCGCTGCCGGCCCACTGCCGCGTCGACGGCGTGATCAACAAACGCGTCGGCGCCGACAGCAAAACCTATGGCATCGAGTTCGGCTTGGCGTTGCCGGCGAATTGGAATCAGCGCTTCCTGTTTCAGGGCGGCGGAGGCTACAACGGCTTGGTTCGCCCGCCCGTCGGCGTCGCAGCCGTCGGCGCCAATCCGGGTCTCGCGCGCGGATTCGCCGTCGTGTCGACCGACACCGGGCACAAGAGCGATGCCGTGTTCGACCGCAGCTACGACGTCGATCAGCAGGCGAGCATCGACTTCGCGAATTTCGCGATCGGCGACGTCGCCGTGGTCGCGAAGCAGATCGTGGTCAAGTATTACGGCCGGCCCGCGGATTACTCGTACTTCACGGGTTGCTCCACCGGCGGTCGCGAAGCGATGGTCATGACGCAACGCTATCCGAGCTATTTCGACGGCGTCGTGTCGGGCGATCCCGCGATCCACGTGGGTTACTCGGGACTCGCGAACGCGTGGCTACGCGCGGCGTTCAACGCAGCGGCACCGAAGGATGCGAGCGGCCGGCCACAGCCTCACCTGCTGTTCTCCGACGCCGACAAGCGGCTCGTCGCCGATGGCGTGCTCGCGGCCTGCGATGCGGACGACGGCCTGCGCGACGGCATGGTCTTCAACATGCGCGCCTGCAAGTTCGACCCCGCGGCGCTCGCGTGCAAGGGCGCGAAAAGCGCGACGTGTCTGTCGCCGCAGCAGGTCGGCGCTCTCGAGAAGGGCTTCGCGGGCCCGCGCAATTCGCGAGGCAAGCTGATCTACCGCATGAGCCCGAACGACGCCGGTGTCGCGGCGTTTCTGCCGAGCTCGACGCCGCCGCGCGCCACCGACCCGCTGCCGACGAGCGTCGATGTCGACGGACGGCTGTTCGAGATGCTCGAGAACCCCCTCATGCAATTGACGGATTCCGTGTGGACCAACTTGAGCACCTTCACGGGCCGAGGCGGAAAGCTGTTGTTCTACCACGGCATGAGCGACCCGACGTTTCACGGCACGGACACGATCGACTACTACGAGCGCATGGCCGCGGCCAACGGCGGCCTCGACAAGGTTCAGAGCTGGAGTCGTTTCTTCGCTGTGCCCGGCATGCTGCATTGCCGTGGCGGGGATTCCGCGCTCGACGAGTTCGACCTGCTCACGGCCGTCATGAACTGGGTAGAGAAAGGGGTGGCGCCGGAATCGGTCGTCGCCACGGGCAAGGCATTCCCCGGTCGCGGCCGGCCGTTGTGCGCCTATCCGAAGCATGCGCACTACACGGGCAGCGGCGATCCGCAGGATGCGCGGAACTTCACTTGCCGCGAGTAACTAATCGGATCCGGCACTAGCCCCGCACTCGCCACGAACTACGTGCGCGGAGAACCGGTCGAGGCCGTTGCGCCTTGGCCGCTGTATTGCCTTCTCAGGAACTCGGCGTGATCGATACTCACGGCGAGCGCACTCGCATGCACCTCCGCAATCCTCCGCCGCATGTGCGCGACGAGGCTTTGCGGCACACGACTGCGCACGTAATCGCTCGCCGGCGCGTGATGGCGCATTCCGGCCAAGATGTACTGAAAAGACGTGTGATGAAAGAAGTCGATTCCGCTCAAGTTGTCATACGTATCCGGAGTCCGATGGCGCCACTGTTCCAGTAGCGACTGCAAGCGCGGTGGAACGTTCGGGTTGTGCTTGTTGGCGCGCCAATATTCCGTGTCCTCGCGCCGCGTAGTGCAGTAGTGCAGGACGATGAACTCGCGAATGTGATCGTACAGGCGCGTCATGGCGCCGTTGTAGCTATCGGCCAGAGGCTCCGGAAAGTCTCGCGTAGGGAAGTGAGCGCTCAAGAACGCGAGCCCCTGGGAGACTAGCGCTATTCCCGTGGACTCGAGCGGCTCGATGAAGCCGCCGGCGAGGCCGATCGCGACACAGTTCTTGACCCACAACTTGCGATTGCGGCCGATCCTCATCTTCAAGAATCGTGCATTGATGCCCTCGGCCTGCTCGCCGATGTAGCCGCGAAGCTCGCGCTCGGCCGCCTCGTCGGAGATGAACTGGCTCGAGTACACGTAACCTACGCCGCGGCGGCCGTGCGCGCTGTCGTCGCTCCAACGTTGCTGACCGCCGAGGGCGACCTGCTGGTCGCTCAAGGGGATGTCCCAAATCCAACCGCTGCTCATGGCTGTGGACGTCGTGAACGGGTTGATCGGCTCAGCGGTTCGATATGGCACGCGCAATGCGACGGCCCGATCGTTGAACAGCGAATCGTTGAAGCTCTGGAACTCGGTGCCGAAGTGCTTGTTGATCAAGTATCCGCCGAAGCCCGAGCAGTCGATGAAGAGATCCCCGGCGATGGCACCGTGTTGCTGGGTATTCAGGGCCGTGATCAACCCTCGTTCGTCGCTCTGCACACCGATCACGTTGTCGACGATGCGTTTGATGCCGCGACGGAGCGCGACTTCGCGTAGATAGCGGCCGAACAGCACGGTGTCGGTGTGATACGCGTAGTCGAACAACCCCTCGTACTGCTTGCTCTCGGCCGTCTTCGGCGCGCGCAGCTTGTCGGAAATGTACGCAGACGGGCCGGTCAGATAGCAGTAGTCGAGATCGATTGCTCTGTCGGCCGTAAGACACGCCCAGACGTCCACGAGCCACATGCCATCGATCTTCGGCACGTCCTCGAACGGATGGTAGTAGTGATGACGCCCGACCTTCGCCGGATCGTCGCGCCAATTCACGAACTTGATGCCGTTCTTGAACGTGGCGTGAGTGCGGACCATGAACTCCCGCTCGTCGACCTCGAGAAAGCGCAGCGTGCGCTTGAGATCGTTGAGCGTGGCTTCGCCAACGCCGATGATCCCGATGTCCTCCGATTCGACCAGAGTCACGCTGGCGTCGGGTACTTGCAGGCGCGCGAGCAACCGCTCGATGTAACAGGCGCTCATCCAACCGGAGGTTCCGCCACCCATGACCACGACGTTCTTGACCAACCCGCTCACTCACCGCCCCTCGTTCGGAGACCGTGCTCGGAGCTCTCGTCGCCGGCCGGAATCTTTTCGGGCCCATCGCACAGCCACCCGGTGATCGCATAACGTGGCTCCGTGGCGAATGGCGCCACATAGGTCACGACGTGCGGCGCCGGCACGCGGAACAATCCCAGCGAATTGAAACGCGGCATCCAGACCTCCTCGACCTCGCCATGCACATCGAGAAACTGCAGTTGACCGCCCCAATCCGCGCGCCAGTCGTGCGTCATGTACAGCACGTAGGCGACTCGGCGGTGCTGCTCGGGGTAACCGCTGTCATCGTGCCAGGTAAGAAAATGCCCGGGGCGATACAGAGTGGCTTGAGCGTTCACCTTGATGAGGGTGTCGATGCCCGTGATTCGCCGCAGCACTTCGAGCGTGCGTGAATCGTTGAGCCACTCGAACACGTAGTGCAGGAAAAGACCCGGGTCTTCGCCTTTGAGGTAGGCGGCGACCATCGGGTAGCTACGAAAGAGATACTGGAAGCCGTCCTGCGCGCGCGACAGGATGCTCGTCAAGAGCGCGTGCTGGTTCCCATCGCCGAGCTCCTCGAGCGCCGCGGCGTCGAGGAAGACGTTCTTTTGCCCCTCGTTGTACGTCAGGCGCCACGGCACGTCGGCCACCAGGCAGCCGTGCAGTCGGGCGGCGCTCAGCGGCTCCAGAGCATCCGCGATTCGTACTCGGTCGCGTTGCGCGAACACGCGAGCCGCAGCTTCGACGTCCAGTGCGGAATCGAAGCGAATCGGTTCATCGGTGACGGGGTCCGGTGTGCGCATATTGGCGGCGAACGCGAACGTTCCTGGCGGCGGCTCAGAAGAGCGGACGGCTTCGCATGAACTGGGAGACCACCCATTTGTCGCCTTGCGTGGGCGGGCGCCCCGCGTGCACCGTTCGCCGATCCGGCTCACCGTTCGGGTGCGAATTGACGAAGAACAGTCCCTCTCCCTTGCGCCCTTTGTGCGAGATGCCAAGTTCTGGCATCTCCGTTTTGCCGCCCGCGTAGTCGTCGTTCAAGTACACCAAGAACGTCAAGATACGCTGTCCGTTCTCGGCGAGCTCCTGCTCGTAGTTCGGCGTTTGTACCGGATCGACGAAGTCGAAGTGTTCGGTGATCTGCTCCCCGACGGCATAGTGCAACACGGACAACGGCTCGAGATGGCGGAACGGCACGCCGGTGTTGGCGCACATCCCTACCTGAACCAGCACGCTCACGAGATCCGATTCGAGAATGTTGAACATGGCCCACGTATTGGTGCGTGTTTCGCTGATCCTTTCCGTTCGCGTCGTTTGGCTATACACGGGCGCGCGCACGAGCCGCCCCCGCGACTTGTCGATCAGCCATTCGCAGATTTCCGCGCTGGCGAAATCGGGGAAATGCCGAACCAGAGGGGATTCGCTCAACGTCGCGCCAGGCAGCGGCGCATGCCAGCGGGCGATATCGATCGCGGCGGCGAGCTGCCTCCACAACGCGGAATCGATCTCTCGAGCACCGAGATCTCTTGCGGCCAGCTCACGATCGGCGGCCAGGACGCGCAACTGCCGTTGCGCCGCGGACCACCCGCGGTCGGCCGCAAACGTGAGGGCGCCCAGCGCCGCCTGCCAGCTCTGTTCCACGAACATGCCGACTGCGAACAACACCGCGAGCTGGGCGGCCGCTTCGGCACCCCCCAGGTGGGCACCCGTTCTGATGAGCTCTGCGCCCTCTTTGGGTCGATCGGGCGCGTTCGCTGCGACGAGAAGACGCTTGCCGAGGCGGGTCATCGCTTCCACGTCGCCGTGCCGACTCGCTTCGGTGAGCAGACTCACGGCGCGCGCGTGGTTGCCGCTCAAATCGCATTGAGCCGCCTCAGCCACTTTCGAAGACAGTTGAGCGCTCATGGCACCGGCTCATTCCACGCTACGGCCCTGCCCCCGTTAGGCCAGCCATAGCCAGAACTTATCGCAAAATCACGGTGGCTCATAGCGACGTATGAGCAAGCACCGCTCGACCGGGCGAACCGGACCACGGACGGCGGCCCGAAGCCCGCCGTCCGATGGGCAAACGCAGGGACGCTTCTAGAACTTCATCTTGAAGCCGACGTAGTACCGCGTCCCCAGGAAGTCGTAGAAGTTTTCGTTGGTGTCCCCTGCGAACGAATAACCACCCGCTTGCGCGAACGTGATTTCCGGTTCGACATTGAACAGATTGTCGACCCCGAACCGCAGATCCAATTTACTGCCGAGGCTGCGATGCGCGGACGCATCGAAGATGTCGTAGGCGTTCGTGGGAATATCCGTAGACGTGATCGTACGCACCGACGCCTCGCTCTTGATGCCGGGCAAATGCCGCCATCGCAAGCTGGCGTTCCACTTATCGAATACATAGGAGACCGTGGTGAACAGCCGGTAGTCGTAGGCGTACGGATTGACACTGCGAATGTTGCTCGGCCCCGACGACCCCGCGTAGTCGAACCAGGCGGCGGTGTTGGACGTGCGCGTCTTGGTGTGATCCGTGAGGGTCGCGAGCAGGTTCACTGACATCGACCCCGGCCCGACATCCCCGCGCCAGTCGTACTGCACGTCGATGCCGGCCAGATCGACCTGCTGCTGGTTCGTGAACGAGGTACTGATAGTCGCGGTGGTCCCGTCCGCAGGATTGCGTACGAGTCGCTGACAGGACGGGTGATTCGGGTCGTAGGTCGGATTCGTCGTCGTGTCCAAGCATTGCTGATAGAGGACGTCGCCGAACTCCTCCGCGATCATGTTTGTGATCTTGATCTGCCACCAGTCGACCGACAGCGTGGATCTCTTGGCGAGGTTCGCCACGATACCGGCGGTCAACGTCTCCGCCTTCTCCGACTGCAGGCTCGGATTGCCGATCAGATTCGAGATTCTCGGACTCTGCAACGTGTTCGGCTGAAGGGACGGGTCGCCGTAGAAAGTGGCGGCACCCTGCGGCCCCATCAACGCCGAGCACAACGCCTGCACTTGCGCGGCACGTGTGCCGTTGATGGTTGGATTCGCCGTATACGGCAGCTGCGCCGGATTACGCGTCGAGCACGGATCTCCTTGCACGAATGTAAACGGCGCAAACTGCTCGGACGCCTGGAACAGCTCACCGATGTTGGGCGCCCGGTTGGCGATCTGCCGGCCACCGCGAAACCGCACGCGATCGACGATGGTCCAGTCGAGCAGCACCTTGTAGGAGTCGTCGTCTTCGCTGGGATTGTTGTTGGTCTTGCGGTAGCCGAGCTCGAGATTCATGTTTTTCGCGCCCTTCTTTCCGCTCAGCAGGGGCACGAGCAACTCGCCGTAGACCTCCTTGACCTCCGTCTTGCCGACGGCCTCACCGACCGGGAAGAACGATCCCGGCTGGTCGAGCACGGACTGCGGCGTGTTCATCGAGTCCGGGAAATACGAGTACTTGTTGACGCGCGACGCCAGGCCGACCGCAAAACGCAGCTCGCCCGCAGGCATTTTCGCTGCGGCGCCCTGCATGTCGAACTCAGTCACGTTTTGGGTCATCTGGCCCGTCGCCTTAGGTTGCGCCAGCACCGCCTTCTGGCAATCGTCCGAGGGCGTCTGACCCTCGGTGTAGCCGCTGACGCCGTACACCGACGCGAAGCCCGACGCGCAGGTGATCGTGCCAGCGCCGAACCCAGCACCCAGTGGGTTGCCCGTATAGAACAGGCCCCGGCCATAGTTGGGCTGTTGCTGCACGAAGCGCCAGCGAGCCAGCGAAACCGCGCCCGCGTAGGTATTGATCGTGGTCGTCGCGCCGGTCGACACGTACGCCTCCCAGGTCCAATCCTTGATGGGGAACTTGCCGTCCAACCCCGCAACGATTTCATGAGACTCCGTGTCGATGAAGCTGCGGCGCGAACCGGCCCACACCAACCCCTGCCTCACGTCGAAATCCGCGTTCGGGTTCGGTCGGCTGTTCAGCAGCGCCGTCAGCTCCGGCGGCGTCGGCCACACTTGCGAGTTCGTGCACCCGCCCACGGTTGCACAATTCAATCCATACTTTCCGCCGGGCAAGTAATCGATCAGCGTATTACCGGTCGCGCCCACGGAGGGCGCATAGATGCCGCTGCCGTGCGGAATGTTCGTGCGCCAGCCACCCAACATCGGAGGGTCCGAGCCGGTCGCGCGCGTCGAGTTCTCGCTGTATAGAACCTGGGCAAACGCAGTCACGCTGTCCGAAAGATCCATGTGAGCGCGGCCGAACAGCGAATAGCGCTCGAGCGGAATCTGGGCCAGCGTGCGAACTTGGTTTTCCTTCAAGATCCCGGTGATGGCGTCCCGGTACCGCCACGGCAACCCGGTGGTGGGTTCGATGGTGCCGCCCCTGTACCGGAAGGCGCCGTCGTTGGACTCCTTGTACAAGGTGCCATCCGGGTTCATGTAGAAATTGCCCGTCCGCCCAACGGGCCCATTCGTGCTCGGGGACGTGCCGAAGATCGCATTCACGGCGGCCTGGCTCGGGAGATTCGCGGCATTCACCGAAAACCCCGACGCAGAATAGAAGGTCCCGCCGATGTTGGAGTTGGGGTCTATGAATCCTTCTCGATAGAACTCGCGATCGACCCTGCGAATTTCGCTCCGGGACGAACGCTCGAAACCGAGCATCACGTTGCCGCGGCGCTCAGACAAGTTCGCCCCAAAGATTCCGGAGAGCCGATACTCCTGGTCGTCCCCCAGCGTCGTCTGGCCGCCCTGCACGTCCAAGTCGAAGCCTTCGAAGTCCCGCCTCGTGATGAAATTCACCACGCCCGCCACCGCATCGGCACCGTACACCGACGAGGCGCCGCCTGTGATCGTCTCGATCCTCTCGATGGCCGCCGAGGGAATCGTATTGATGCTCACGGCCATCGAAGCATTGATCGGCATCGCGCGACGCCCGTCGAGCAGCACCAGATTCCGGTTCGAACCGAGACCGCGCAGGCTCAGGGTGGCAGCGCCCGGCGTTCTCTGGGATCCCGCAAACGTGTTACCGGCATCGAATTGTGAAACCGCGGGCACGAACTGCGGCAGCTGATTCATGGCGGCTTCGATGGCGACCGAGGTTTGCTCTTCGAACCGGCTTGCATCGATCGTCACGATTGGGCTGTTGGCTTCCAAGTCGCGCTTGACGATGCGCGACCCGGTCACGACGACCTCTTCGATTGGGCTCTGGGCTCCGCTGTTTTGGGCGCGGGCCGGCGTTACCCCACCGGCTAGAGCGACGGAAACCGCGCTCGCCAACACACCGAAACGCAAAGCGACAGGCTGTTGTTTTTTCACTTCATCCCCCCCAAAAAAAAGGTTTCGCACCGGATCGCATGTCACTCCCGTGATCCTGAGACCCTGAGTCGATTACAACAAAACCCTTGCGCTCAAGGGAGGTCCGTAGGAGTGCCTCATATTGGCTCCACCCGGAGGGCCCAACGCCGGAGCGAACGAGCACGTTCGAGCGACCTTTCGCTGGGCCACCGCGCTGCTTTGGACGTGAAAGTGCAACGCGAAACCGAGGAGCAGCGACACCGACAACGTCGTTGACCGCGCGCGAACGTCCGGATACGGTCTTGTCTGCGTGTTCCCTGAGGGGCATGGAATGGCGCGGGCACGAGCACCGGAAGTGACTATGTCGCGGCTGATGGCCACGGCCAAGCCAACGGTTTGGCTGCTCGCGCCGGTGACGCTCGCGCTCGCAGCATGCGGGCCCTCGCGGCAAGAGCTCGCGGTCGAGCAGCGCGCGACGATCGCGCACTACTGCTTCGACTGCCACGACGATGCGGAACGCACCGCCAATTTATCACTCGAGTCGCTCGACTTCGGCGCCGTCGGCGCTCACGCCGCTACCTGGGAGCACGTCGTGCGCAAGCTTCAGGCCGGCATGATGCCGCCGCACGACGGCGGCCCGCGGCCGTCGGCCGCAGAGAGCGCGGCCGTCCTGTCGTGGCTCGAGCGCGAGCTCGATCACGCGGCCGCGGAGTCGCCGAATCCGGGCCGCACCGTGCCGTTGCACCGCTTGAACCGCAGCGAGTATCGCAACGCCGTGCGCGATCTCATTGCCGCGGATGTCGACGTCGCAAGCCTGTTGCCCGGCGATGATGCGAGCTACGGCTTCGACAACATCGCAGGCGTGCTGAAGTTATCGCCGACACTGCTCGAGCGTTATGTCGGCGCCGCCGACAAGATCAGCCGGCTTGCCGTCGGCACGGCATCGCCGTTCGCGAACATCGACTCGTTTCGCGTGCCCGATGACCGCTCGCAGGAGCACCGGCTGCCGGGTCTGCCATTCGGCACCCGTGGCGGCATCACGATCGACTACGCGTTCCCGCAGGATGCGGACTACGTGCTCTCCGCGGCGCTCGCGCGCGACTTGAACGAAGGCATGCCGGTCTATTTCGAGCCGCAGGTGCTCGAGGTCAGCATCGATCGCGAGCGCGTCGGCACGTTCACGCTCGGGGCGGCCGCCCGACCGCCCGCGGCGCCGGAGCCGGACGACTTCGGCGGTCGGCTCGGGCGGCGCCTACCGCCGGAGGAGCAGCGCGAGCGCAATCGCGCCGACGAGGACTGGTCGGTGCGCGTACCCGTCAAAGCCGGCCGCCGCGAAGTCACGGTCACGTTCCTCGACAAAGCGGCTTCGCTCGTAACGGCGAAGCGCGAGCCGTTCCTGCGCCCGTTCCCGCGCGGGCTCAACATCCCCGAAGGGCGGTTCGGGTCGTATCTGCGGCGCGTGGACATCAGCGGGCCCTATGACGCCACGGGCCCCGGCCACACCGCGAGCCGCGAGCGTATCTTCCTCTGCCGCCCCGCCGCGGAGCAGCGCGCCGCGACGCCCGAAACAGCGGCGTGCGCCAGGACGATCTTCGCGAGCCTCGCGCGCCAGGCGTACCGGCGACCTGTCAGCGATGCCGACGTCGCGCCGTTCCTCGACTTCTATAGGCTTGCGCACGACGAGGCAGGCAGCTTCGACGGCGGCATCCAGGTGGCGCTCAAAGCCCTGCTCGTGAGCCCCGAGTTCCTGTTCCGCGCCGAGCGAGATCCACCCGCCGCAGCACCGGGCTCGGTGTATCGCGTCAGCGACGTCGAGCTGGCGTCGCGGCTCTCGTTCTTCCTCTGGAGCAGCATCCCCGACGAGGAGTTGCTTGCCGCCGCCGAGCGCGGCAAGTCTGACCGACCCCGCGGAGCTCGAGCACCAGGTGCGGCGCATGATCGCTGATCCACGCGCCGATGCTTTCGTCAGCAACTTCGCGGGCCAGTGGCTCTATCTGCGCAACCTCGACGCCGTGATCCCCGTGCAGAGCATTTTCCCGAACTTCGACGACACGCTTCGACAAGGCCTGCGGCGCGAGACGGAACTGTTCTTCGACGAGCGTGCTGCGCGAGGATCGCAGCGTGCTCGACTCTGCTCGATGCCGACTACACGTTCGTCAACGAGCGCGTCGCGCGGCACTACGGTCTGCCCAACGTCAAAGGCAGTCACTTCCGGCGCGTGCAGTTGCCGAAAGGCAGCCCGCGGCGCGGGATTCTCGGCCACGGCAGCCTGCTTGCCGTGACGTCGTACGCGGACCGCACCTCGCCCGTCGTCAGAGGCCACTGGATCCTCGAGAACCTGCTCGGGGCCGAGCCGCCACCGCCGCCGCCGAACGTGCCGCCGCTCGACGCGACGAGCGTGACCGATGGCCGTGGCCAGATGCTGTCGCTGCGCGAGCGGCTCGCCGCGCACCGCAAGAACCCGAGCTGCGCTGCGTGTCATGCACCGATGGACGCCGTCGGCTTCGCGCTCGAGGGCTTCGATGCCGTCGGGCGCTACCGCACGATCGACGAGCTCGGTGGCCCCGTCGACGCGTCGGGCAGGCTGCCCGACGGCCGTGCCTTTCAAGGGCTCGACGAGTTCCGCTCCGCATTGTTGTCTTCGGAGCTCTTCCGCCTGACTCTAGCCGAGAAGCTCCTCGTGTATGCGCTCGGGCGCGGCATCGAGCCCTACGACATGCCGGCCGTACGCGCGATCGTGCGCGATGCCGCGACCAAGGAACAGCGTTTTTCGCAATTCATTCTCGGCGTCGTCAACAGCACACCGTTCCAAATGAGGAGAGCGGCCTCATGATCGTCACGAAACGGGTTCTGCCGCGGCGCACGTTCTTGAAGGGGGCGGGCGCCGCGATTGGCCTGCCGCTGCTCGATGCGATGGTGCCCGCATTCGCATCCGAGGCGCCGAAAGTCAAACGGCTCGGGTTCATCTACCTACCGAACGGCGTCGCCAAGAACTTCACGGGGATCGATTTCTGGACGCCGAAAGGTGCCGGCAAACACTTCGATCTCTCCACCATTCTCGCGCCGCTCGCCCCCTACCGCGACCGGCTCACCGTGGTCAGTGGCCTCGCGCAGAAGCGCGGCGAGGCGAACGCGGAAGATGCCGGCGGCGACCACACGAAAGCGACGGCATCGTGGCTGACGGGCGTGCGCTGCAAACGCACCGAGGGCGCCGACATCGAGGCTGGCGTATCGGCCGATCAGATCGCGGCCAGTGTGCTCGGGCGTAAGACCGTGCTGCCTTCGCTCGAGCTGTCCATCGATCTCACGGTACTCGCGGGCATGTGCGACAGCGCCTATAGCTGTGTCTACTTGAATACGCTGTCGTGGAACTCGCCGACGACGCCGTTGCCCACCGAGAACAATCCGCGCGTCGTCTTCGAGCGCTTGTTCGGCAACGGCGGCACGAGCGAGCAGCGTACGGCGCTCGCGCGGCAGAACCGCAGCATCCTCGATTTCGTCGGCGCGGATTTCGCGCGGCTGACGCGCGATCTCGGCCCCAGCGACCGCGTACAGGTCGACGAGTATCTCGATTCCGTGCGCGAGGTCGAGCGGCGCATCCAGAGCGTCGAAAGGCTCGGCGAGGAAGCCGGCTTGCCCGCGCTCGAGCGGCCACCCGGCGTGCCCGAGCGCTTCGACGAGCACGTCAAGCTCATGTTCGAGCTGCAGTGGCTTGCGTTCCAGGCTGATCTCACGCGTGTGGTGACGTTCATGCTCGGCCGCGAGCTGAACTTCAGGACGTATCCCGAGACTGGCCTCACGCAAGGCCACCACACGCTGTCGCACCACATGGAGCGGCCCGAGCTCATCGAACGCTATGCGAAGCTAAACACCTATCAGACGAGTCTCTTCGCGTGGTTCTTGAACAAGCTCGCGTCGACGCCGGAAGGTAACGGCACGTTGCTCGATCACTCCTTGTTTCTATACGGCGCGTCCTTGAGCAACCCCAATCTGCATGCGCATTTCGATCTACCGCTCGCACTCGTCGGCGGGCCGGCCGGTCGGCCCGGCGGCGGCCGGCATTTGGTCGAGCCGAGCAACACGCCGATGGCCAATCTGCTCCTGACCATGCTCGACAGCGTCGACGCGCCCACCGAGAAGCTCGGTGACAGCACCGGCCGCGTCGCGCTCGGGGCGCTCGGGGCGCTCGGCGATGCGTAGCGCACATGTCGCGCTGCTGCTCCTCTGCGGTATCGCGGTCGGTGTAGGTGCGGCCGAGCGACACTCCTTGCTCGCCGCCGTCAAGAACGGCCACGGAGCCGAGCTGCGCAGCCTGTTGGCCGACAAAACCGATCCCAACGAGGCGGACGCCGACGGGACCACGGCGCTCCACTGGGCCGTGCACGACGGGAACCTCGAAGCCGCGGCGGCGCTGCTCGCGGCGGGGGCCGCCGTCGATGTGTCGAACCGCTACGGCGTGCGGCCGTCTTATCTCGCCGCCGAGAACGGCGCTGCCGCGATGATGCGCGCGCTGCTCGCGGCGGGGGCCGATCCGCGTGCGACGTTCGCGGAGGGCGAGACCGTGCTCATGACGGCCGCACGCACGGGCGACGTCGCGACCATCGAGGCGTTGATCGCGGCGGGCGCCGACGTCAACGCCGCTGAAGCGCGCGGCGGGCAGACCGCGCTGATGGCCGCAGCGGCCGAGAACAATGGCGCCGCGGTCACCGCGTTGCTCCAAGGCGGCGCCGAGCGTGACGCACGCGAAGCGACCGGCGAGTTCACGGCATTGGCCTTCGCCGTGCGGGCCGATGCCGTTGCGGCGACGACGGCCCTGCTCGTCGCGGGCGCCGACCCGAACACCGCGTTGCGCGACGGCACGAGCATGCTCGGGCTGGCCGCGACCAACCAAAGTTACGAAGTCGCGAACGTGCTGCTCGACAACCGCGCGGACCCGAACGCCACCTCGCAGGGTTCAACGGCGCTCCACCAGATCGCCCGGGTGCGGCGCTGGACCCGCGGATTCAACCTGCCGGGCCCCGAGCATCGCGATCAGCTCTCGAGCCTCGAGCTCGTGCGTAAGCTCGTGGCACACGGCGCCGACGTCAATGCGCGGCAAACCGGTGAGCGCGACGGCGGCGCCACGCCGTTCCTGCTCGCGACGAAGTCGTTGGATCTGCCGTACATGCGCACGCTGCTCGAGCTCGGTGCCGATCCCTCCCTGAAGACGGACGGGGGTACGACGGCCGTCATGGCGGCGGCGGGTGTCGGCCAGGGTTTCAACTCCGCGGGCTCGGCACCGGGCTCGATCGAGGAAGCGATCGCGGCCGTCAAGCTCACGCTCGAGGTCGGGGGTGGCACCGTCAATGACACGGACTCGCGCGCTGAGACGCCGCTGCACGGGGCCATGTATCGCGGCGGCTCCATCGCGCTCATCGACTTCCTCGTCGAGCACAGTGCCAATCTCGAAGGGGTCGTCAACAGCCGCGGCTGGACGCCGCTGCGGATTGCCGACGGCGTGGCGCTCGACGGTGTGGCGTTCATCCGCTACCCGGAGACGGCCGCGTACTTGCGCGAGCTCATGAGAGCTAAGGGCTTGCGCGTGCCGCCGGTCGAATGGGACGGCCCGGGCGGCAAGACCGCAGCCAAGTAGTGGCAGCGCGATGCGCGCCGCCGTCACCGACATCATGTGGAGTTGTAGGACAACAGATAGATCAAGCGCCCATTCTCGGGGCGATCGCCGAAGCCGGCGCCTGCGTTGTGCCACTGCCACGGACGAAACAGCACGAGCCGATTGAACTTCATCGGCACGCGGCGAACGAGCTCCCACTGGGTCGCATCGTTCGTATGCGGGTGGATCACGTCGTTCCATAGCTTGGCCACGGTATCGAATGGCCAGCTCTGCCAATCTTCCGGGTAGATCGGAGCGCGTAACGTGCCGCTCGGACGATGACGGAAGAAGTCCGTGCCGCCCTGCGCGTGCTCGTCGAGCGTCAGGAAATAGACGCCGGTCCAGTGGCAGTTGTCGATGTGAACGCCGCCCTTGCCGGTTTCGTTCGCGAGGCACAAACGAAATTTCGCGTGTGCGCTGTCCGGCAGCGGGGTCACGGCGCCGCCCGTGATGTCGCCGACCACCGCGTCGAGCTCGGCAATGGGATACGCCTGGCGCGAGTTTCGGCCCGGGTACCACGGTGTCTCAAGAGGCAGCAGAAACTCGGCCTGCAGGCCGCGCTGACGCATCGCCAGGGGATCGCGCAGGAAGTCGTCGACGACGTAGATCTCGTCGTCCTGCGCCTCGTTGAGGCTAACGATTTTAGTGCCGAAGCTGATTCACTTCCGCGATGTCCTCGTAGACCTCGCAGTTACCTCGCTCGGGTAGCAGCTTCGCGTCGGGATTCGGGTTCGGCACGAGTGTGCGGGTCGGCAACACCCAGGGCTCCACGAGCACCTCGGGGTCTTCGACCGTCACGTCGTACAGGATGGCATTGCCCTGGCGCGTGAATCGCTCCACGACATGCATGCGATCGCTGTGGATGAAGCCGCCGCGCCCAAGCCACGTGCGATCGTTGAACCCGATCGCGTCGAGCACCAGCGTGTCGCCGTCCCAGTGTCCCACCGTGTCGCCGTAATAGGTGTTCGCGAACTCGGCTTCCTCGCGGTGCTTGCGGCCGTCGGTCGGGATCACGCGGAACTCGCCGAGTCCACCCCCCGCATCGGCGTATTGCTGATAAAGAAACGTAATGTCGTCGGCCGTCTGGTAGATGCGTCGCGGCGCTCCCTGCCGCGGGAGCCCCAGGGGTTGGCAGGTCATCACGGGATCTTTCTTGTTCGTCCACATGTCGAGCTGCTGGATCTCGTCCCAGTGCCCCGGCTTGTACAGCGGACGATTCAGGCCGCCGAACCGCGAAGGCGAGTAGAGCTCGAAATCCTCGGTCTGGTTGACCTGCCGGCTGCACTCCCCGTCCTGTGTCGGGCCGCAGCGGCGCCCTCCTCCGGTCTGGTAGTTCCCGATCCAGTCGGTGTGAACCCAGGTGCCCGTCAGATCCGGTTTTCCGGCCAACCGCGGCGCCGGCGCCAACTTGTCGGCTGGAGGTTGTGCCTTGGCAATGACGCCCTTGGGGAACTGCCCCGCCGGCTTGATCGCTGCCTGAACACTCGCCGGCACAGGCGCTACGACATAGACGTTGCCGGTTTCCGTCTCGACCGTCGTCAAATCGCGGACGACCGCGCCTCCGCGCCGCTCCGTGAGCTTGCCGGCGTAGAACACCTCGATCTTGTTGAGCGGGTTGTTCCAGTCCTGATAGTCGCTGTAGGTGAACTCCGTGGTCGTCGACCCCTGCTTCACGACCACGCGCTCGGTCATGTACTTCGCGGTGAGCGTAGCCGTGGCCGTCGCGCCCGGAACGCCCGGCAGCGGGAACGTCACCACCGGCTTACCGCCCTCCCACGCGAGGGAAGTGTCGCGCACCTTCATGACACCGTCGTCGAACAACGTGCCCGGGTTCGCTCCGAGCCAGAACGTCTCCGTCGTGCCTGCGACCGCAGCCTTCGGCGCCCCCTGAGGGCTCGCCCAGAGGCGGATGAGCCGCTCGTGCACGGCACGGGCCATCGGCGTGGCCTTACCCTTCTGCGGGCCGATCTCGGCGCCCGAAGTATCCTCGTTCCACGCGTACAGCCCGCTCACGACTTCGATGTTCGAGTACGCCTGCCCGTTCGCACGCGTGCAGGTGTACTGAATGCGCTGAGTCGGTGTCTGGTAGTTGGTGCTCGCACGAAACTTCGTCAGCGTGCAGGGCTGGCCGTCTACTTGAAGGGTGCCTTTGCCCTGGTATTCGAGCGAGGCGACCATGTCGCGCTCGTCGTGGCCCTTCAACATGCCCTGGTTCCGCATCCAGTTGAACAGCACGGACCTCAGGTCCTTCGCGTCCTTCGCCGGCGTGTAGGGCTCTTTGGTCCCGTACCCGAGCGGAGTCTGCGCCACTGCCGTCAGCGGCACGCCGATCGTGAGCGCGATTCCGATCGCGACCCTTGCCCAAAAGGCACTTGGTTTAGAGTCCATCGTGGCAGCCCCCCCTGGTTTCGAAAACTACTGCCGTCGCCGCCCGTCTAGTCTCTTTCTTGGTCGTCGAGGCGACGCATCTGCAGCGTGTGCCCGTCGGCAAACGTAATCGCCCTCAAGATCCCCACCGGGCTCTTGCCGTCGCGCGCCGGCGTGTAAGTGACCTTGATGGTGTCACCCGGCCCAAGGGCATTCTCTCCGTCCTTACCGATCCGGTACCGCGCAAGCATCTGCACGCTGCCGCCCGTGAACGTCCATTCGGTGTTCGAGCCATCCGAGCTCTTCACTTGGAGCTTCAGCGACGAATGCGGATTCACGAGGTGGAACGCCGAAAACGCCCCGGAAATCGTCGCTTCTTTCGCCAAGTCGTAGGCCCCCGCGACGGAATGATGGGCTTGCGACGCGCCACTCGCGATCAGCCATGCGCCCACAAAGACCAATCCCAACGTTTGCTTGACCATTGTCTTGCACCTCCCCCATTGCCTTTGGCACTGATTAGATGAGTGTCCGCTTAGTCGAGGGGAACCGGAATACTGCCCAATCCGAAGTTTTGTTATCGATGGACTGCCGACGGTTCCTCATCGAAACGATGGCACCCCAGGGAATCGTGCTATCCAATGCACGGGTGTCGTCCGAGAGTTGGCGCTGGCCTCGCCAAGCACCTCGACCGCGCGAATCAGAGCAAACGGGAGCATCTGATCACGATCGAGATCCGCTCGCTGCCTACCCTTCACAAACCGGATAGCCGCTTCCGCGGCATCGATCATGTGCTGCAGGCGAACACGATCTTCAGCGCGCATATTGGACGCGCGCGGTCCTCAACACCTCGTCGCGAAAGTAGCGACTGAGCTCGCCAGCGGTCCGCAAGTCGACCGTACGCCCCAACAGCGTTGATAGCTCCAGCTCGATCTGACCAAGACCGATGAGTCCAGGAGCCGCGCCCGCTTCGAATTCGACCAGAAGGTCGATGTCGCTGGTAGATCCCGACGTCCCCGTCAACACAGAGCCAAACAGCGACAAACGCCGAATATGGCGCCGCTCGCAGAACGCAGCGAGGACGTCGTCATCGATCGGCAAGCACGCAACCATATCGCGAGCGTAGCCCTGCGGCTGCTGATCACGCAAGCGACCCAGTGTGCAGCGAATTGGGCTCGTCGGCCGATGAAGAAACGTCGTTTACCGTACAAGCCGCTGGTTGACGTCCACTCGGCGCGTGAGGTTGCCGATCGAGTCGAAGTCGTAGTGCACCAGCGGGACAGTGCAGCCGCCAGGCTCGGCTGTATGAGACGGGTTCACGTAGCTGGCCACCTTCCTGGGCTAGAATCCGCCCATCGCAGGACACCTGGCCAAGGCCACCTAGATCGCGGGATTGTTATGAAATCGTCTGTCGCGCTGAACACTCATCGCGCCGCGCTTCGAGAAATCGTGGCGCGCCATGGTGCGTTGCGACCGCGGATTTTCGGTTCAGCTGTTCACGGGGATGATACGGACACGAGCGATCTCGACTTGCTCGTAGACCCCACTTCGCGAACGACTCTCATGACGCTAGCTGCGATTCAACTCGAAGCCGAGCGGCTACTCGGTGTGCCGGTGGACGTGTTGACGCCAAAAAGTTTGCCGCGGCGCTATCGCGAACAAGTGCTTCGCGAAGCCCAGCCCGTATGACGCGCAAGCTAGCGATACGCGTCCCCGAGTGGACCGCGATAATGGACCTCCGACTTGCATTCGCGGAACGCGCCAAACCGCTTCGTTAGACGATAGAATACGCACCGTTCCGGCATGGTTTTATTGGAAGAGGCGTGTTTTATCGGAAGCGCCCAAAATTAGTGCAGGCCGGAACGCGCGTAACTGCTAGACGCGTAAGCCTTTTTCGCGTGGTGATGTAGCTCAGATGGTTAGAGCGGCGGATTCATAACCCGCAGGTCGGTGGTTCGATCCCACCCATCACCACCATCCGTTGCGTTACTTCTTCGGCTTCCACTCTGCCGAGGCCTTCTGACCTTCGGCGATCTGCTTGGGGGTCATCATGTTCGCGACGATATTTCTGTTCTTCTTAGCGCCCTCTTCTCCCTGAGCAGCTGCCAAGTTCCACCACTTGTACGCTTCCACGAGGTTCTTAGGAACGCCCTCGCCCTTTTGATACATCGTGCCGAGGTTGAACTGACCTAAAATGTCGCCCTGATCCGCGGCGAGGCGGTACCACTTGACCGCCTCGGCGGAATTCTTCGGAACGCCTCTGCCGTTGCCGTACATGTTTCCTAGGTTGTACTGAGCGGCAGCGTAGCCTTGATCAGCGGCGAGGCGGTACCACTTCACCGCCTCGGCATAATCCTTCGGAACGCCTGTGCCGTTGGCGTACATCAAGCCTAAGTTGGACTGAGCGAAAGCGTCATCTTGCTCGGCAGCGAGCCGGTACCACTTCACCGCCTCGGCATCGTTCTTGGTAACGCCTTCGCCGTTGGCGTACCTCAAGCCTAAGTTGGACTGAGCGGACGCATCTCCCCGCTCGGCCTTAGCCTTGGTTTCGTGGAACTGGTCAAGAACTACCGATTCACACGCCACCTGAACACAGAGCAGGCCGACTAACAGCAGAGTCCTGAGAACGCGGAGTTGCTTCACGACTCACCCCCAATAGAGATCGGGAAGTGCTCCCAGTTTAGCGGCGGCTCGGCCCGTACATACGCTCGACACGCCACGATCGGTTGAAGTCGGCACACCACAGGCCGTTAGGGGCTTGTCGCGAATCTTCGGCGCGCCCCAGGAGGAGTGTTCCCGCTTGATCCCGAGGGGTGACCTGCGTTTTCGAGCCGACATGTCTTCTGATCGAAGCGGTCGCGGTTCAGCGCTCCTTGCGTCCAGCGGCTTCCGCCGCGCGCGCACCGCGCAACACGCTGGAAACGACGTCGACATTCCCCTCGTGGCACGCCGACTCGTAAAGCGTCTCGTCGCGGCGGTGCAGCGGCATCATGGCCGTCCACGGGCGCTCCCACGTGGTCGGGTCCGCCAACGTCAGCGTGTACTCGATACGCTCCGGTGACACTCGCCTGAAACGTTCGACGAGCTGCAAGTTTTCCGCGGCACCCATGAAGAAGCTGCTCGCGGAGAAGTTCGTCGTTTCGACGACGAGCGTGTCGCCATCCCACCGGCCACGCGAGTCGCCGCTCCATTGACGCAACGCCGGGCCTAGATGCGGCCGCCCGTCGAGCGAGATGATCCGTGCTTCGTGACCGGTCTCCAGGTAGAGCACGACGTAATCCGGCGACTGAAAGATCTCGTAGTAGCTCATATCGCCGGCGCCGTACCGCCCGCCGAGCCGCGGTACTCCCCACGAGAGGCAGCGAGCCGGTCCGCCGAGGTCGACCGGCGCATGCGGACTCCGGAACGCGGCCGCCGCGGCCGCCTGTCTCTGCTGCGCAGCCGGCATCACCACGGGTACGCGACCTTCCGGCGGATCGACGATCAGCGACGTGCGGTTGTCGATCACGAGATCGATCATCTCGCTGGAGCCGCCCGTTGCATTGGGATTGCGGTACACGATGGGGTTCTCGAGCAGCGCCTGAAAGACGGCGTCGCCGACGCTGAAGTCGCTGTCGAGGCCACTCTTGAAGAGCCGATCGGCGCGGCGCCGAAACTCGGCTACTTCCTCATCGGTAAGCGACGCGCGACCGGCGAGCGCGCTCGGCCGTTGTAACGGAGTGGCGCTGTTGCTGAGCCACACACCGGTCAGATCCGGCTGGCCGTACGACGTACGCGGGGGCGTCCAGGCGGGCGATTGACCCGTCACGGGCGAAGCGACGACCTCGAGAATGGCCCCGAACAAGACGAGCCGAGCGACATCGAATACGCGCATTGAGCCCCCCCGTCCACCAGTATCGCGGATTGCGGAGCCGTACTGGTAGTACACTGCGGGGCACTTCGCAGCGGGGGGCAAGATGAGAATCGCCATCGTCGGAGTCGCACTCCTTGTTTCTTGCGCTGCCTTCGCCCAACGGCCCACCGATCCCGCCCTGATCGTCCCCGCGGTCGCCCCCGCGCTGCACTACGTGCCCGCGCCGAAAGCGTTCGAGCTTCCGGACGGCATCACGATGGGCCCGCCCGCGAGCGTCGCGTTCGACTCGAAGGGCCACATGTTCGTGCTGACTCGAGGGGACAAGACGTTCTTCGAGTTCGACAAGAACGGCGCGTTCATCAGAGCATTCGGCGACAAGCTGTTCACGCGCTCGCACGGCCTGCGCATCGATCGCGACGACAATCTCTGGGCCACCGACGTCGGCGCTCACGTCGTCGTCAAGTTGAACCCGCGCGGCGACGTGCTGCTCACGCTCGGCACCAAGGGCGAGGCCGGCGAGTGGAACGAAGCAGCGGGGTCGCGCAAATTCAACCAGCCGAACGACATTGCAATCGGCGCGAACGGCGACGTGTTCGTCGTGCAGGGCCACACGCCGGGCCCGAGTGGCGACGCGCGAGTGCTGAGGTTCGACAAGCGCGGGCGGTTCATCAAGTCGTGGGGCGGCAAGGGAACAGGCCCCGGCCAGTTCCAGGTCGCGCACGGCATCGACATCGATCGCGAAGGACGGCTCTGGGTCGCGGATCGTGAGAATCAACGAATCGAAATCTTCACGGCCGACGGCGCGTTCGTGCGCGAGATCAAGTACGCGGGCCTGCCTTGCGGCGTCAAGATCGGCCGGCGATCGATCTTCATGGTCAACGGCTTTGCCGGCCAGCTTCTCGAGCTCGACCTTCGCGGCAAGGTGCGGGCCGCGCTTGGCAAACCAGGAACGGGCTTAGGCGAGTTCGGCGAGGCGCACATGATCGCCGTGAGCCCTAAGGGCGACATCTATGTCGCGGACACCGTGAACGCGACGCTCACGAAGTTTGTCCGGAAGTAGCCGTCAGTCGTTCAGCTGCGGGATGTCCTTGACCGCCTTCGGCGCGGGCAGCGTCGCGAGATATTCACGGACGTCGGCAAGGTCGTCGTCGGAGATTACGCGCGGCGACCACCCCGGCATGCCGCTCGCCACCGACCAGCCCGGCGTGCCGTTGCGCACCCACACCTGAAACGCCGCGAGCGGGATCGTGTTCGGCGCCAGTACCGCGCCGGCACCGCCCTGACCCACGGTGCCGTGGCACGCGAAGCAGCCGAGCCGCAAATACACCTCGCGGCCGTGCGCGACCGACGGGCGCCGAGCGCTCGCCGTTGGCTGCGCCAACGTCGACACGCCGCAACCCAGTAGAGCCACCGCGATCAACAAGCGTTTCACGTCGATCTCT
The DNA here is from genome assembly GCA_963748045.1 of uncultured Gammaproteobacteria bacterium. Classification (GTDB taxonomy): domain Bacteria; phylum Pseudomonadota; class Gammaproteobacteria; order Steroidobacterales; family Rariloculaceae; genus FEN-1219. The sequence goes on along the minus strand of CAVVIC010000004.1, from coordinate 49,955 downwards.
CCCGTTACCGCGGTTGCGTCACGACGTCGATCAGGTACGGCTCGCCGCGTCTTCACCACGCCGAGGCCGCGCTTGATCGCGGCGGCCGAGATCCTTCGGATCCGTGATCGGCCCCGACGACCGCCACGCCCATGCTCGCGGCCATCTTCGCGAAGTCGATGTTCGGATCGCCGAGCCCGAAGCCCGTCTGCGTGAGCTCGACGCTGCGACCGCGCAACAGCGCCTCGCGCTGGAACCACATGACTTCCTGGTGATACGCGCGATTGTTCTGCATGACGATCAGGATCGGGATCTGATGGCGCGCCGCGGTCCACAGCGCGCCCGGCGCGACCATGAGGTCGCCGTCCGGCTGGATCGAGACGCTGATGCGGCCGTGCTTCTTGTTCGCGAGCGCCGCGCCGACCGAGGCCGGCGCGTGATAGCCGACGCCCTCGCCACCCGCGCGGCCGATGTACTGGTAGTGCTTGTCGAAGTCCCAGAGCGCATCGGCCAGTTCACCCAGCCCGTCACGTACGACCAGTCCTCGGTCTTCAGCTGCGCCCAGAGCTCCATCGAAAGCCGCGCGGTGCTGACGGGACTCGCGTCCCAGCCGTTCGCCGCCTCGGTTCGCGTGCGCTCGAACGCCTGCGGTGCGCAGTCGCGAGCTTTCGCGCCGCGCTGGCGAAACGCTTCGCGACGCGCGGCCGTGGTCTGGCGCTTGATCTCCTCGATCAGCGCCGGCAGCGTGGCCTCGGCGTCGGCCGCGACCGACGAGATCCACTTCCGCGTAGCGCATGAAGTCCTGGTAGTTGCTGCGCTGGAACAAGATGCCCCGAGCTCACGCTGATGACCTTCGCGTTGCGCTGCCGCGCCTGCGCGCGTGAGGTTCGAGATGTCGCCGGGCTCGAGCGCGAGCACGACGTCGGCCGGCGGCCGCGTTGCCGCCCGCGAGCGGATGGCGCGTCGGGAAGTTCATGCGCTGGCGCGTGTCGACGACGTTCGCCTGCAGCGCCTCGGCCAGCTCGACCATGTGCTTCAGCCCTTCCGGCGTGCGCGCGGCGCGGCCCGCGACGATCGTCGGGTTCTCGGCCGCGACGAGCAGCTTCGCGATCTCGGCCACGGCGGCCGAATCGCCGGCCGGCGGCGTCGGCACGGCGACGCTTCGGCACGCGCAGGTCGTTCGGCACCGGCTCGTCCTGCATGTGATCGTCGACGACGAGCGCGACGGGGCCCATACGGCGGCGTCATCGCGATCTTGTACGCGCGCACGGCCGACTCCGCGAAGTGCGTGATCGACGCCGGGTTGTCGTCCCACTTCGTGATGTCGCGCACGAGCGCGGCCGGGTCCTGCGCGCTGTGCACCCAGTACACGTCGCCGTTGCGCTGCGCCGCGTCGTTCGTGTTGCCGAGCACGAGATATACGGGCACGCGGTCGCACCACGCGTCGTACAGCGCCATCACCGCGTGCTGCAGCGCCCACGGTCGCGTGCGCGCACACGAGCACCGGCTTGCCGTCGATCTTCGCGTAGCCGTTCGCCATGGCCACCGAGATCTCTTCGTGCGTGCACGCGATCGCCTCGGGATTCTTGTTGCCGGCGTAGTTCAGCACGGACTCGTGGATGCCGATGAAGCTCGATGCGCACATCGAGAACATGTACTCCATGCCGAACGACTTGAAGATGTCGACCATGTAGTCCGACGCCGGGCGCGTGTTGCGCCTGCACGCTGGGCTCGACGCGTGGGCTTCGCGCGGCTTCCTGTGCGCCGGCGACCGACGCCTGCTGCGCGAGCACGACGGCGGCGCCCGTGGCGGCGCCGGCCAGGAACGCGCGGCGGTTGACGGCGGAGTCTTTCGGTTCGTCTTTGGTTATCCATGTGGGCTCCGAACATTCGCGAACACATCAAGATAGCTCGTATACAACGACGCGAAGAACAACGCCGCCAGCACGATGCAGGCGAGCATCAGCGGCAAAGTGCTGGCGAGTATGAGCGTCACGGGCAGATGCAGTGCGACTGCGATCAATAACGGCAGGCACGGCACGACTGCGAGGCCGAGCACCGCGAGGCTCCAGACGAGTGAGCGGCAGCATGTTGGTGAGGCAAGCGGCGAAGCTGGCCGACATCGCAGCGCCGACTTCGACCCCGCGCAACGCGATCAGCGGTACGGCGAACCATATCGCCATATAGAACGGCAGGCTCAGCGCGATCACCACGAGCACGGCCAGCAACATGCGCATCAAGATATCTACCATCTGATCCGGTGCCGGCGGGATACCGCTCAGCAGCGGACCGAGCGCCTGGGGCCCGACGATCGCCGCGCCGATCGCGAGCATGACGAGACCGGCGATGACCGACACTGCCGCCGAGCATCACGAGCCGGCTCGTGTGGCGCTCGAAACCGGCGAACAGGTGATCGACCTTCAGCGGCTCGCCGCGATGCAGCGCATCGCAACCCAAGATCAGGCCAGCCTGGAGTACGGGCGTGAACAGCCCCATCACGATCGAGCCAATGAACGGGCACGAGGCTTGCTACGATCGCGAGCGCCATGAACGCGACGACGAGACCGACGAACAACGGCCGGTAACCGGCCGTCAGCGTCCACGCCTCGACGATCCACTGCCAGCCGCGGCCGGCCGGCACGCTGCGTGCGGCGACGACCGAAGCGGCGTTCGTCGGCATCGCCGCGACTAACGCTTCCGCGCGTCGGCGGCGTCGGGCACGAGCATTCGGATCATGCCGTCCTGGCGCGACGTCAGGAACAGCTCGCCGTCACGGCTCTGCGAGATGTGCAGGTCCGTGCGCGCCAGCGACTTGCCCATCGTGCCTTCGACGAGCTCGCGGAACGACGTGTACACGCGCGCGCCCGACGCATTGCGCACGTACAGCTGAACCTCCTCGACCGGCGCGACCGTGGCCGGCACGCCGTCGTCGGCCGCCTTCATGGCCGCGAGGTCGGAAACGAAGATCCGGCCGCGGTTCACGTCGCCGAACACGAACTTGCCGTCGCAGCTGCGGAATCTTGCCGTGATACGCGAACCCCGCGCTCACGGCCACGCCGTCGCCGTGGTCGTACATGGCCACCGGGTACGTGAACCCGTCCTTGTTCTTGCCGTGCAGCACGTCGTCCGGCAGCGCGAACACTTCGTCGAGATCGCCGCCGCGGTAGCGGCCGTTCTCGAAGGTGCCCTCGCGCGCCATCCAGCCGTAGTTCAAGCCCTCGTGGATGATGTTGATCTCTTCGATGTTGCTCATGCCGATGTCGGCGCCGAACATCGTGCCGTCGGTCAGGTCCCACGAGATGCGGTGCGTGTTGCGAAGGCCGTACGCGTAGATCTCGCCGAGCGTGTTCGGGTCGCCGTCGGCGGCGAACTTGTTGATGGCGGGGATCGTGTAGTCGCCGAGCCCTTTCGTGCCTTTCGATTCGGACGGGCTGCGCGGATCGATGCGCAGGATCGCCGTGATGATCGAGTCGAGGCGCTGCGTCTGCGAGGCGTTGCTCGAATTCGGCCCGCCGCCGTTGCTGAAGCCGAAGTCGCTGCCGCTCGTGTAGAGCAAGCCGTAATCCGGCGAGCCCGGCTTCGCCGTGGGGTTGAAGCCCACGAAGCCGAGCGGATGGCTCGAGTTCGTCACGACGTGCGCGGTGCGCAGCAGCTCGCGGCGCGTGCCGCTGAACGTGTTGGCCTTCGGATCCGTCGCGTGCCATTCCGTGATCACGTTGTGATACGTGACGTCTTTCGGCCCGAAGCCCGGCGGAATGAAGTTCAGCTTGCCGGGATTGCCGGCCACGCGCTCGAGATGCACGGTGTAGAAGAGCCCGTTGCGCGCGAAATCCGGGTGGAAGTCGAAACCGATGAAGCCGCTCTCGAGCCGCGCGTAGAACGACAGCGGGAACGCGGCGCCCACGTCGGCGTACACGCTCGTCTTGTCGCCGTTCACCAAGTACAGGAAGCCGCGCGAGTCGTTCGCGAAGCGCCGGCCGTCGGGCAGCTCGCGCACGAAGCTCACGCGCGCCCAGCCGCTCGGGTTCACGTCCTGATCCGCGGGCCGCAAGGCGCGCGTGTCGGGCAAGCGCACGACGTCTTTGATCTCTACGCTCAAGCCCCGCTTCTCGACGTTCGGCAGCGGATCCTTGACCTGCGCAGTGCTCGTGCCCGCGAGCAACGCAAATGCGGCCGCGATCGACCACGAAGTCCGGTGCATGGCTTCCCCCAGTCGTTGGTTTTCCCATTCTGGGCCGAACGGCCCGCGCTTGGCCAGCTCCCCCCCCAGCAAATAGCAATGGCGACTGCGTGAGTGCGGAGGGCCCCTCGCGGGACCGTCAGCGCACAGGGATGTGCGCTGCCGAGCCGCAGGGATGCGATTTCCGGCGTGTCCCGCGAGGGCCCTCCGCGCTCGGCGCAGTCGCCAACCGCGCGTCAGAGCACGTCGCCGTCGAGACTGCCCCGTTCGGCTGTGACGCCGAACCGCTCGCCATCCTGCCGCGGCGTCGCGACCGCACGTGAGGTCGTGCGTGAAGAACAGGCGCACGCCGCGCGCGATCTTGTCCGTCGAGGAACCGCCGCTTCTCGTCGATCAGCCGCTCCGGATAGCGGTCGTAGCCCATCGTCACCGGCAGGTGCACCCACGGCCGGCCCGGAATCAGATCGGCGCAGAACACGACGCCGCCGTCGCCGCCGATCGTCGCGAGCGCGAGCCCCGGCGTGTGGCCGTCGCTGAACTCGAACGCGACGCGCGGGCCGAGACACTTGGCTTCGCGTCCCGTCGACGAGATCGAGCCGGCCGCTCGCGCTCAGCAGCTTCGGCAGCTCCGGGATGAACGACGCGCGATCGCGCGGATGCGGCGTGATGGCGCGCTGCCACGCGGTTCTGCTCACGACGAAGCGCGCGTTCGGGAACAGCAGCCGCGGCGGCTGCCCTTCCTCGAACGCCGCGAGCAATCCGCCCGCATGATCGAAGTGCAAGTGGCTCAGCACCACGACGTCGACGTCCTCGTGCCGCACGCCGCGCGCCGCGAGCGAACGCAGCAGCACGTGCTCGTCCTCGAGCACGCCGAAGCGCGCTTTCAGCTTCGGATTGAAGAACGCGCCGATGCCGGTCTCGAACAGCACCGTGCGCGCCGTCGAGATCCTCGGCGAGCAGGCAGCGGCACGCGAACTCGAGCCGATTCTCGCCGTCCGGAACGAGCCACTGCTGCCACAGCGCGCGCGGCACGTTGCCGAACATCGCGCCGCCGTCGAGCCGCTGGCGGTTACCCTCCACCGACGAGAGGCGCATCGGCCGTCTCCTCGAGCGCTCGCGCCCGCGGCCCCGAACTGCAGCTCCGCGAGCCGCGCGTACAGCGGGCTCGCCGTGAGCAGCTGCGTGTGGCTGCCGCTCGCGACGATGCGGCCGTGATTGATCACGACGATGCGATCGGCCTTCTGCACCGTGGCCAGCCGATGCGCGATGATGATCGTCGTGCGCTCGCGCATGAGCTTCTCGAGCGCCTGCTGCACGAGCAGCTCGCTCTCGGCATCGAGCGAGCTCGTGGCTTCGTCGAGCAGCAGAATCGGCGGGTTCTTCAAGATCGCGCGCGCGATCGCGATGCGCTGGCGCTGGCCGCCCGAGAGCCGCATGCCGCGCTCGCCCAGGAACGTGTCGTAGCCTTCCGGCAGCACGCGCAGGAACTCGTCGGCTTCCGCGGCGCGCGCGGCGGCCTCGATCTCGGCATCGCGTCGCGTCGGGCCGGCCGTAGCGGATGTTCTCGCGCGCCGACGCGCCGAACAGCACCGTGTCCTGCGGCACGAGGCCGATCAGCTTGCGGACTTGCTCGGGCACGGCGCGCGCGATGTCCACGCCGTCGATCAGGAGGCGCCCGGCCGCGGGATCGTAGAAGCGCAGCAGCAGCTGGAACGTGGTGCTCTTGCCGGCGCCCGACGGGCCGACGAACGCCACCGTCTCGCCGGGCTCGATCGTCAGCGTGAAATCCTCGAGCGCCGCGGCTTCGGGCCGCGACGGATAGCGGAACTTCACGTGCTCGAACTGGATGCGGCCGCGGCTCGGGCTCGGCAGAGGCACCGGCACGGCCGGCGCTTTGATGTTCGGCTCGGCGCGACGCGAGCTCGACGAGGCGTTCCATCGCGCCGGCGGCGCGCTGCACTTCGCCCCACATCTCCGACAGCGACGCCGCCGAGACGCCCATGTACCCGGCGTACAGCAGGAACTGGCTCAACTGACCGAACGTGAGCGTGCCGGCCAGCACCTGATGCGCGCCGATCCACAGCACGAGCGTGATCGCGCCGAACACCAGCGTCGTCGCGAGCGCGGTGAGCCAACCGCGGATCCGGATGCGCGTCACGGCCACGTTGAACGAATGCGTCACGGCCTCGCTGAAGCGCCGCGTCTGCAACGCCTCGAGCGTGAACGCCTGCACCGTCTGCACCGCGTTGATCGTCTCGCCCGCGAGCGCGCTCGCGTCGGCGACGCGATCCTGCGAATCGCGCGAGAGCGTGCCGCACGCGCCGGCCGAGCATCAAGAGCGGCGCCACGATCAGCGGCATCAGCACCACGATCATCAGCGTCAGCATCGGGCTCGTCGCGACGAGCATCACGAGCGAGCCGACGAGCGTCAGCGCCGAGCGCAGCGCGATCGAGATGCCGACGCCGGAGATCGACTGCACCAGCGTGGTGTCGGCCGTGAGCCGCGACAGCACCTCGCCGGTGCGCGTGACCTCGAAGAACGTCGGGTCCATGCGAATGACGTGTCGCGTACACGGCGTTGCGCATGTCGGCGACGACGCGCTCGCCGAGCCAGGTCACGAGGTAGAAGCGCAGCGCCGCGAACGCGCCGAAGATCGACGGCCGCCGCCAGGAACGCGATGAAGTAGCGATTGATCGTGGCCGCGTCGCGCACGGCGAGCCCTTCGTCGATCAGGTAGCGCAGCGCCACGGGCAGCGCCAGCTGCGCCGTGGCCGCGACGAGCAGCGAGCCGAGCGCCACCGCGAGCACGCGCCAATGCGGTGCGAGATACGGCGCCAGGGCGCGCAGCGGCTTCAGCGATTTGCCCTTCGGGCGGTCGGCGGGGATATCGGCCATCGCGCAAGCGTAGCGGCAACGGCCGCGCCGTCAACTGGGGCCGCCTAAAGTGCGATACTGCGCGAGGTCCGGACGATTCGAGCGAAGGGCATGCGCAACATCGGCCTCACGGTTCTGCTGCTGGCGTGCAGCAACGTCTTCATGACGTTCGCCTGGTACGCGCATCTGAAAGAGATGAGCCAGCGGCCGTGGGTCATCGCCGCGCTCGTGAGCTGGGGCATCGCGTTCTTCGAATACATGCTGCAGGTGCCCGGCAACCGGATCGGTTACACCGTGCTCTCCGTCGGCCAGCTGAAGCTGCTGCAGGAAGTCATCACGCTGACGGTGTTCGTGCCGTTCGCGCTGTTCTATCTCAAGGAGCCGTTGAAGCTCGACTACCTGTGGGCCGCGCTGTGCGTGCTCGGCGCCGTGTACTTCGTGTTCCGCAGCAAGTTCGTCGGCGCATGAACGAGCCACTCGCCGGCGAGCTGATTGCGCTGCGCGAGCGCGATCTGACCATGCGCGCCGAGCTCGCGAGCGACGGCTCGCTGTTCGACGGCTACCACCCGCGCATGGAGATCGTGCATCGCGCGAACGCCGCGCGTCTGCGCGAGATCATCTCCGAGCACGGCTGGCCCGGCACACCACTCGTCGGCGCGCGCGGCGCGGAGGCGGCGTTTCTCATCGCGCAGCACGCGATCGGCGAGCCGCCGTTCATGCGCCGTTGTCGTGAGTTGCTGACAGCCGCCGTCGCAGCCGGAGCAGCACCCGCGTGGCAGCTCGCCTATCTCGACGATCGCATCAACATCTTCGAGGAACGCCCGCAGCGCTACGGCACGCAACTGCGACCGGGCGCCAACGGCCGTCTCGAGCCCTGCCCGCTCGCCGAGCCTGAGCGCGTCGAACAGCTGCGCCGCGACGTCGGCCTGCCGCCGCTCGCCGAGGTGCTCTCGAAAGCGCAACCCGATCCGCCGCGCCCCGGCGATCAAGCCGCGAAGGACGCCGCCGGGCTCGAGTGGCGCCGCAAAGTCGGCTGGCTCGGCGACTAGCGCGATCATGGTGTCCCCACAGCGTTTTCGCGAATCCAATCTCTTCGGCGCGCCGATCCGCGATCTTAAGCTCACGATCGACGGCACTCGCCTGGCGCCCGTCATCGAGGAATTTCGCGCCGAGCTCGCGCAGCGCGGCATCACCAAGGTCGTACCGCGTTTCCATCTGACGACCGAGTGGGGCGTGCCCTTCGGCACCGTCGTCATCGGCATCCCGTTCTATCTCGCGCATCCCGATCTCGTGGAGCTGCACGGCGAGCAGGTGGGCCACATCGAAGGCTTCAATCACACGGACATCCTCCGCTATCTGCGTCACGAGATGGGCCACGTCATCAACTACGCCTACAAGCTCTACGACATGGAACGGTGGGTGAAGCTATTCGGCTCGATCACGCAGCCGTACCGCGAGGAGTACCGTCCACAGCCTTTCAGCCGGCGATTCGTGCGGCACCTGCCCGGCTGGTACGCGCAGAAGCATCCGGACGAGGACTGGTCCGAGACCTTCGCAGTCTGGATGACGCCGGGACTCGACTGGCGCGCCGACTACGCGCAGCTGCCGACCGCGCTCGCCAAGCTCGAGTATTGCGCGAGCACGCTGGCCGAGCTCAGCGGCCGCGATCCGCTCGTGACGTCGGCAGAGCTCGACGAGGATGTCAGCGGCATCTACTACTCGCTCGAGCAGTACTATCGGAACTACGCGACGGACAACGAGTCGGGCGCCGCCGGCCTCGACGGCGACTTGCGGGCGATCTTCGACGACTTGAACGATTCCGAGCCAGGCTCGCCGCCCGCGACGCTGTCTGCGGCGGATCTGATGCGCCGTCTCGAGCGGGACCTCATGGCCGCCGTGTTCCGTTGGACCGGTCACTTCCCGGAGAAGACGCGCACCCTGGTTCGCGATCTCGCCAAACGCGCCGAAGCCCTGAAGCAGGTCTATCCCGCGAGCGCCGAGGACGACGCGATCGTGAGCGTCACCGCACTCGTGACGTCGCTCGCCATGAACTTCGTGCACAGAGGCGCGTACTTCCCGGAAACCGCAACGCCGCCAGCCGCTGCCGAGCCGGCCGCCGGCGCCGCGGACACCGCACCCGAATCGCCTCCACGACCGACGGACTCAACCTGACGCGGCGGCCGTGCGCGCCGCTCGTTTGCGCCGTCGCTGCGCGCGGCTGCGATGCTTCCAACGCTCGATGGCGAGCTCCGCGATGCGATTCAGCAGTGCCGGGTAGGGGATGCCGTGAGCCGCGGCGGCGGTCACGAATTCGCTGCTCTGCTCGAGATAACAGTTGGCGTTGACCTCGATCACGTAGACCTCGCCGGTGTCCGTGAGCCGCAGGTCCACGCGGCCGTAGTCGCACACGCGCAGGGCTCGATAGGCATCGACGGAGGCTTTCTGTAGCTTGGCTCTGAGCTCGGGCTCGATCACCGCCAACACCGCCTTGGTGCCGTGGAAGCGCTCGCTGGTTTCGTCGAACTTCGCCTGGCTGTCCATGACCCGCAGGCTGCCTTCCTTGAGTCCGGAGAAATCCATCTCGATCGGCGGGAACGCGACCGGCTCGGCGTTCCCGAGCACGCCGACGTAGAACTCGCGCCCTTCGATGTACTCCTCGGCCAGTGCCGCGTCGCCGAAGGTCTTCTGAATGTACAGCACGCGTTCCATCAGCTGCTGCGTGTTGCGCACGAGTGATTTCTCGTCGATGCCGATCGACGCATCCATGCGCAGCGGCTTGACGAACAGCGGCATACGCAGGTTGCCGCCGGTCTCGAAGTCGGCGTTCGCAGGAAACGTGGCGAAGTCCGGGTAGCGAATCCCTTCGAACGCCAGCAGCTTCTTCGCGAGCGCCTTGTCCTCTTGAAGGAAGATCTCGCCCGGGCCACCGCCCGTGTAGGGCACTTGCAGCAGATCAAGCACCCCTGCGACGCCCATCACGCCGCCGAGGATATCGTCGCCGAAAGACTCGACCAGGTTGAACACCAGCTGCGGCTTGCTGGCCTTGAGGCCGCGGACGAACTCCTCGACGTCGCGACGAATCGTCAACACCGTGGTCTTGTGGCCGCCCTCGGTGAACGCCGCTGCGGCTTGCTCCACGACGACATCGGGCGTCATGTCGCCCGGCTCCAGGTAAGCAAGAATGGTGATATCCATCAGCGGACGCGACCAGCGTCGGCGGAGTCGGCGATGGACCGCACGTGCACCAGGAGCAGAGCCCCAAGCACCGAGGAGTGCCAGTCCGAGTGGCCCGGCCGATTCGGGGCTTCTCCCCAGCCGCCATCGGAATTCTGGGTCGCGATGACGCGATCGAGAAAAGCGTCGTCTACCAGGGCGCCCTGCCCGGCCAGGTAAAGAAACGCGGCGGCCTCGAGCGTGAGGTCGCTCACCCTCGTCGGGTCGTTGTGGATGATCGCAGCGTTGGCTTTGTACACGTCGTCGACGAATCCGCGAGGCACGTTCAACGTGCAGCCGTTCTCGTGAATCCAGAACTCTGCCAGCAACACGTGCGGGAAGTAGTAGCCGCCCTGGCTGAAAGCATTCGTAAGCGCATCGGCGAAAGAGGCCGGGAACCCCAGTTGATCGCAATAGAGTGCAGAGACGGTGATGCGGTCGGACGGGTGTACCACCGACTGCCCAGTCCTCGGCCCGCAGCGGGTTATCGCGGTCGGCGACGCGTCGCAACACACGTCTTAGAGGCGCCTGTTGCGGCTGATCGGCGAGCACGTCGTCGTAGCGTTGCAGGGCGCTCGCGAACTCCTGGATGCCGAAGCGCTTGTGCATCCACGCGAGCCACACCAGGGCGTCCGGTTCGCGTGATCCGTCGAAGAATTTGATCGCGTTCGCCACGGCGGCATGCGAGTCGTGCTGGGACACGAGGTCGTCGCCTCGAGTCAGGAGAGCCAGTACGAGTAAGACCCACAGTATCCGCATTGAGTCGTCCCGCCGCCCGCCGCTTCGTTCAGCGGCGGCGCGGCTCGTGGTAGGCGACGTCGAAGTTGTCGTGGTTCGGCATCACGACCTTCGGCAGCGTCGTCGCGTTCATGACGTCGGTTTCGCCGACCACGCCGTTCAAGAACAGCAGGTACGCGGTCAGCGAGTAGACCTCGTCGGCGCGAGAGCGACTGCGGTTGCGGCCACGGCATCGCGCGGCGGATGTAGTCGAACAGCGTCGTCGCGTACGGCCAGTAGCTGCCGACGGTGCGCACGGGCGCCGCGTCGCGCAGCGTGCCGTTGCCGCCGACGAGCTGATCGCTCGGCTTGCCCGCGCCCTTCTCGCCGTGGCACGCGATGCACTTCGTGTTGTACACGCTCGCACCCGCGCTCGCGGTGCCGGAACCTTGCGGTAAGCCGGCGCCGCTCGGGCCGATGCTGATGTCCCACGCAGCGATGTCCGCCGGCGACATCGGCACGCCGAGGTGCGGGCCCTCTTGCGCGGCCGCGGCTGCAACCCAACCGCTCGCGAGCAGCGCCGCGACGGCGGCGAAGGGTTTACACGTAGACATTGCCGATCTCCCCCGCTGCCGTGACGTTCCAGCTCTGGATCGCGTTGTAGTGGTACCGATAGCTCGCGCCGCGATCGGCCATGAGCTTCGCGCGCGTCGGCTGCACGTTGCCGGCCTCGTCCGTCGCGCGGCTCATCAGCACGCTCGGCGCCGCCGTCCCAGCGCCACGGCAACCGGAAGCGCACGACGGCCTTCGACAGCACGGGCTCGTCGAGCTTCGCCTGTGCCCAGGTCTTGCCGCGGTCCGCGGAGACGTCGACGCGGCGAACCTTGCCGGCGCCCGACCACGCGACGCCGGAGATCTGGTACAACCCCGCGCCCTGCATCTTCTGCGTGCCCGAAGGCGAAGTGATGACGGACTTCACGCCCATCGGGAACGTGAACATCTCCGCGCGGCCGTTCGGCAAGAGATCGGTGTACTTCGACGTCTCGTCCTTCGTCATCGTGGGCTCGGCCGTGACCTTGATGCGCCGCAGCCACTTCACGTTCATGTTGCCTTCGTAGCCCGGCAGGAACAGCCGCACGGGGTAGCCGTTCGACGGCCGCAACCGCTCGCCGTTCTGGTACAGCGCGAGGATCGCATCGTCGTAGGCCTTCGCGAGCGGCACGCTGCGGCTCATGCCGGCGGCGTCCGCGCCTTCGGCGAGCAACCACTTGCCTTCGGGTTTCACGCCGGCTTCCTGGAGCAGGATCGACAGCGGCACGCCGGTCCAATTCGCGCACGACACGAGGCCGTGCAGCCCACCCGCGCTCTGCTGCGCAGGCTCGGGCGCGTTCATGCCGCGCGCTGTTGCCGGAGCATTCGAGGAACTGGATGCGCGACACGAGCGGATAACGCGACAGCGCGTCCAGGCTGAACACGAGCGGCCGTTCGACGAGCCCGTGGATCAGCACGCGGTGCTGCCCGGGGTCGATGTCGGGAATGCCGTTGTGGTGCCGCTCGAAGTGCAGACCGTTCGGCGTGATGATGCCTTCGAGATGCTCGAGCGGCGTGCGCGAGCCGCCGGTGCCCGGTGTGGGCGCCGCGCCGTTCACGATGCGTTGCACGTTCGATTCGAAGTGCGAGCGCTCGCCGTAGCCGCTGGCCGGCGTGCCCGGCGTCTTCATCGTGGCGGGCACTTCGAGCGGCGCCGCGGAGGCGTTGCGCGCCGTCAGCAGCGCCACGCCGGTGCCGAGCACCGCGGCGCCCTGCGTCAGAAACAGGCGGCGGTGCAGCAGGCCGTTGCCGGCCACGGGTTCGAGTGCGCTATTCGGTAGGTCTTTCTTCATTTCACTTTCCTGCGGGTATCGACGGTGCGGGTCCGATGCCTTTGATCTCGACGATGGCCTCGACGTCCTTGGCTCCGTCGAAATGCACGGCGCCGGCCGGATGGATCATGTAGCTGCCCGGGCCGAGCGGCACGGTCTTGTTACGATCGCCGTCGGCGCTCGTGCCGGCCCACCACGTGCCGGAGATGACCGTGACGTAGCGATCGGTGGGGTGATAGTGCGGCTTCGACATGACGCCCGGCGCGAACCGCGCGCGCACGATGTAGAAACCCGCCTTCTGCGGATCGCCGTAGATGAACGCGAAGTCCGGGCCCTCGGTGTTGTGCTGCCACACGAGCTCGTCGGGCTTCAGGATCGTGAAGCCCTTCGCGTCGACCGCAGCGAAGCTGCTCGGCACGCTGATTGCGGCCGCGCACGCGAGCGCCGCACCGAGTAGCGATCTCCATCGATAGCCGTTCATACGTCCCCCCGTATGCCGCGCGCGGGCCGCGCAGCGTTTCGGCAACGCTACTCGCCCGCCCCTATCGTGGCAAGGTGCGGCTACTTGCGCGTGAGGCTCGTGTACGCGCGGTTCAGGAAGCTCGCGGGGTCGCCCTTCTTCTTGTCCCAGTCCGAGGTCAGGCGCGCGGCCGTGACCTGCTGCAGCGTGGCGCCGCTGTCGATCAGCGCCTTCATGCGGTCGCGGATCGTCGTCAGCATCGCGACGTAGTCGGCCAGATCCTGGTACTTCGCGACCGGCCCGTGGCCCGGCACCACGATGTAGTCCGAGTCGATCTGCGCGAGCACCTTCGAGCTGAACTCGATCACGCCGTTCAGGCTGCCGCCGTTGTCGGCGTCGATGAAGGGATAGCCCGCGTTGTTGTAGACGTCGCCCATGTGGACCGTCTTGTGGTCGCGGAACACGACGGCCGTATCGCCGGTCGTGTGCGCCGGACCGAAGTGCAGCAGGTCGATGCGCTCGCCGTTGAAATGGAAACGCATCGAGTTGTCGTAAGTGATCACGGGCAGCGCGGTCTCGGGATACTTCGGCTGCTCGCGCTTCGCCGTCACGAGATTGATCACGTTGTTCTTCAGCAGCATCTCACGCGACTTCTCGTTCGCCACGATCCACGTGCCGTCGGGCCCGAGCACGGTGTTGCCGTCGGAGTGATCGAAGTGCCAGTGCGTGTTGATCACGAAGTCGATCTTGCCGCCGCCGAGCTCGCCGATCTTGGCTTTGTACTTCGGCACCATCTGCGGGAACTGGCCGTCGACGATCAACGTGCCGTTCACGCCGATCGACGCGATGATGTTGCCGCCGACGCCGAACAGCACGTGGAAGTTGTCGGCGAGCTTCTGCGTCGTGATGGGCGTGGTCTTCAGCTGCTCGGCTAAATTGTCGAGCTGCGCGAACGCCGGCGCCGCACCGATCAGTGCCGCGCCCACGAGGAATGGACGAACGAAGTGCTGCATGGGAGCTCCTTGCGACTAAGCCTTGCGAACCTTCTCGGGCAGGTGCGTGTCGGCCGAGCGGATGATGGCTTCGGTCACGGCCGCGCCGTGCACCATCTCGTCGGTCGGGATCAGGAACTTCTCCTTGCCCTGCGCCGCGCGCGCGAACGCTTCGAGCGTGGCGCGCGTGACGTCGAGCCCCTCGGCCTGCCACACCTTCGCCGGGCCCGCGATGGGCTTGAAGATGCAGTTGCCGAACAGGCGCGTGCGGCGCTCTTCCGACGCCGCGCCGGCCACGTGCGTCATACCTTCGAGCCGCACGTACCCCTTCGAGCCGTACACCTGGAAGCTGAAGCCGCCGCCCGTCGCGGTCATCGTGCCGAGATAGCCGGACATGCCTTCCTTCATGCGAAACAGGATCGACGTGGTGTCGTCGGCGTCGACCGTGACGGCGCGCCGGAAACTCTGGCAATAGACCTCGTCGATCGGACCGCAGAGATCGATCATGCCGTCGACCGCGTGCACGCCCATCGGCGTGAGACCGCCGCACGGCGTCTCTTCGCGGCTGGCGCGCCACGCGTCGGCCTTCAGCTGCAGCGCGTTCGGAAACGTCATCGTGGCTTCGACGTGCAGGATGATGCCGAGCTCGCCGCTGTCGATCATGCTGCGCAGCTTCGTCATCTCGGGGTGCCAGCGGCGGTTGTAGCCCAGGCCGAGCGTGACGCCGGCTTTCTCTACGGCCTTCACCGCCTCACGCGCTTCGGCGCCATGCAGCGCAAAGGGCTTTTCGCAGAACACGTGCTTGCCGGCTTGCGCCGCGGCGACGGTCTGCGGCACGTGCAGCGAGTGCGGCGTGGCGAGCACCACCGCGTCGAGACCCTTGTGCTTCAGCATCTCGTCGAAGGTGCTGTAGAGCTGGAAGTTGTGCTGCTTCGCGAAGCCCTTCAGGTCTTCCGTGTGCGTGCGAGCGGAGCCCGCGACGAATTGAATTTCCTTGCTCGAGCCGAAGACGCCTTCGACCAGCGTCCTGCCCCACCAACCGAGTCCGACGATACCTGCGTTGATCACTGTGCAACTCCCGAGATCTACTTGAGGCCGCTCGCGCGAGCCTGCACGCGCGCGATGACCGACCAGTCGAGGTCACCTTCGCCGTTCGCCATGGCCGTGAGCAAGCGATCGCGATACACGTTCAGGCTCGGCAGCGGCACGTTGGCCGAGAGCGCGGCGGCGAGCATGAGGTTCGTGTCCTTGAGACCCAGCGCCGTGGTGAAGCCCGCGGTGGCGTACGCTTCCTTCGCGATGATGTTGCCGTACACCTTGTACGCGGGTGCGTTGAACAAGCCGTCCGTCATGACTTCGAAGAACGCGGCCGGGTCGACGCCGTACTTGCGGGTCAGCGCAAAACCTTCGCCCATCGCTTCGACCGCGCAGCCGAGCACCATGTTGTTCGCGAGCTTCACGGCGGCGGCGCCTTCGGGCTTCACGCCGCAATCGAACGTGCGCCGGCCGATCAGCGCGAACAGCGGCATGACCTTCGCGACGGCGTCCTTCGGACCTCGCGGCGACGATGCCGACCTGTGCCTGCGCCACCGCTTCGGGCCGGCCGAGCACGGGCGCCGAGATGAACACCTGCCCCGCCTGCCGTGTGAATCGGCTTCGATCTCGCGCAGCGCGGCGACGCTGTGCGTGCCCATCGCGACGTGGATGGCGCCCTTCGGCAAGGCCCGGCACGATGCCTTCCTTCACGACTTCGTGCAGCGCCTTGTCGTCCGTCAGCATGCTGATCACGACTTCGCGGCCGCGGCACGCTTCCGTCATCGAGGCCGCGACTTTCGCGCCGGCCTTCTCGAGCTCCGCGCACTTCTCGCGCGTGCGGTTGTAGACGCACGAGCTCGTGCCCGCCACCGAGCACGCGCGCGGCCATGGCCTGGCCCATGCGGCCGAGCCCGAGGAATCCGACCTTCATTGTGTGCACTCCAATCCGTTTAGCGGAGCTGACCTTCGACCCAGTCGAGCTCGCGCTCCACGTAGTCGACGATGGAACCGGTCTTCATCGAGTCCGGCAGCACGTCCCACGTGTACGTTTCGATCTCGAGCTGCGGCGAGCTCTTGTGCTTCTTGTGGTACTTCAGCGCATCCTCGATCGCGAAGCGCGTGGTCTCGAAGTGCTCGCCGATCTTGTCGAGGAACACCGGCACGTGCACGTGCGTGCGCCACTCGCGCTTCAGCTTCGGATTCCGCTCGAACGCGGCGAACGCGTCCTCGAGATTCAAGTACTTGTTCAGCTTGCCGTCGATCTTCTCGACGGTCTGCGTGAGGTACACGGTGTCCGCGAACGGACGCATCGCCTCGACCGTTTCCGGCGTCACGTTCGGCACGCGCAGTGCCGCGGCTTCCTGGAGCTTGAACACCGGAATGCCGGCGGCATCGAGATCGCCGAGCGACTTGCCGATGTCCTCGTACTCCACCGCCTGATGGCAGATGTCGTACACCATACCCAAGTGCCTGCGCAGCGCGGACTCGGCCTGCGAGTTGCTCAAGCCCGTGGCCGTGACGAGCTGGCGCACGGCCTCGCTCGCGTACAGATGGTTCTTGAAGTAGTCGATGGCCTCCTCGGTGGTCTCGAGGAAGCACGCGGGCTCGGGCTCGAGCGCGAGCGTGACGGTGCGGCCGGTGCGCTTCTCGAGCATCGACCATGTGAGCGACGGTCTTGATGACGTGGCGCGTGAATTCGTTGACGTACTCGGGGCCCTTGACGTTCGGCTTGAAGCCGAGCGGCGGGCTCTGGATGGACGGGTTCACGTTCGGCGAGGCGACCTCGGCCAGGATGTCGGCCACCTGCATCGTGTACGTGGAGCGCAGGTCCGTGCTCCAGTCGGGCTCGTACACGTCTTTCTTCACGACGCGGTTCTTGAACGGCCCGTACGGGAACGCGTTCACCGTGTACAGATACATGTCGTGCGACTTCAGGAACTCCTTCAGGCGGTCGCGCTCCTGCGGATCGCCCGTGAGCGTCTTCACCGACGAGGCCGAGAGCCGCAGCGACACGCCGAACGTCTTGTTCGGCGACACGCGCGCTTTCACCTGCGGCACGTAGCGGTTCAGGCTGTCCCACATCTCGGCCCAGGTGTCCCCCGGATGCACGAGCGTCGAATACGTCAAATGGCCGAGGCCGTTGCCCAAATCCATGAAAATGTCTCCTTTGCTTCCCGGGCCTAAGCCGCGGCGTGATCTATGAAACTGTCGGCTTGGCGGCAGAGCACGCGGCGCGACGAAACGCACCGGCGGCTCGAGCCGTTTAGGGTTGTCGGTGGACAGTTTCTACAATATTGTAGCCGGCTCCGAAAGAAATGTCGGCTCGCGCCGACCACCAACGATACAGAGGGGTTACCACCAATGCTACGTGCCACGGCGAACCAGTTGTTGCCTACGACCATCACGGGGTCGCTGCCGCGGCCGAGCTGGTATACGGAGAACCTGGGCCTGAAGAGCTTCCTTCAGGCGATGGTGGAGACGCGCTTTCGCGAGCAGTACGAGGACGCCCTGTCCGTCTACTTGAACGAGCAGCTGATCGCCGGCCTCGACATCGTGACCGATGGCGACGTGCGCTTTACGCAGGACATCGGCGGCCAGAGCTGGACCAGCTACCCGCCGTTTCACATGGCGGGCTTCGACGGGATCCCGAAGATGGCGCCGGTGGGCGGCGGCGGCATCGGCTTCCCGCGCGGCCATATTCTCCATGACTACATCGAAGCGCGGCTTGATGCCGAGCATCGTCGGCCCCGTCGGTCGCGGCACGATGCAGTACGCGCAGATGTACAAGGCCGCGCAGCGCCAGACCACGAAGCCCGTGAAGTTCGGCACCGTGACGCCGGAGCTCGTGGCGTTTGCGGTGCAGGACTTCTACTACAAGGACGTGCGCGAGCGCATCTGGGCGCATTTCCGACGCGTTCAACGAGGAGCTCCACGCCCTGGCCGATGCCGGCTGCCCGGTCATCCAGATGGAGGAGCCGCAGATTCACCTGCTGGCCGCCCGCGGGGTGGTCGACAAGGTCATCAACCCCGAGTTCATGCTCGAGGTGTTCAACAACACCGTGCGGGGACTTGAGGGCCAAGACCGAAGTCTGGTGCCACACGTGCTGGGGCAATCCTTCCCAGCAGCGCATGTTCGCCGCAGGTGCAGAGCTACAAGCCGGCGCTGAAGATCTTGAACAAGGTCGATGCGGACGTGATCACGTTCGAGAGCTGCAGCAACCAGGGCATGGATCTCGAAGCCATCGGCCGCGAGATCACGGACATGAAGGTGGCGATCGGCGTGATCGATCACCACTCGCTGCAAGTCGAGACGCCGAAGGAAGTGGCGGATCACATCCGCATGGCGCTTGAAGCACATTCCGGCCGAGCGGCTCGTGCTGTCCTCGGACTGCGGCATGGGCCGCGAGGGCATGGCGCGCCGGCACGCGCTGTACAAGATGGTGTCGCTCGTCCAGGGCACGAACATCGTTCGCCAGGAGCTCGGCATCAATCAGGCCGAGTGCATCGCGGCGGATACGAACCTCACGCTGCTCGACGTGAAGCGCACGTAGCCCGCGGCGGCGGCTCCGGCGGCGAAGAAGCAGTCGGGACGCTTCGCTCGATCGCGTGCAGCGAGTTGCGTGCGTGGTCTCGATGAAAGTCCACTTTATTCATGAGTAAAGTGGACTACACTCCATTTTCGCCACCCAGTACTCGAGGTCTCCACGCGTGGTTACACTCGATCGCTACCTCCGTCCCGAGATTGCCCCCACCCTGGCAACCAGGATGGTGTTTATCGGCGGCCCGCGGCAGGTCGGCAAGACGACGCTCGCGCTGTCGATGCTGAATCCGCCGAGCCCAGCGCACCCGGCTTACCTCAATTGGGACGATCCGAAGATCCCCACCCGGCTACGCGCCGGCGAGCTGCCTCCCGGCGAATCGATCGTAATCCTCGACGTCACCGCGCCGCCTTGGCCTAGCGACGGCACCAGCGCGAAGCGCTCCCGTCATCGCGAACGGCTCCGAGCACGCGCGATCCGAGAGCGCAGATCGTGCCCGAAGTGGCGGCTTTCCCGAGCCGCTTCTGGAGCAGAATCCACGCAAGCTACGTCTCTGGCAGCGGGAACGACTAGCACGTGTCGTGCGTGAGGACCTTCGCGATCTCGAGCGCGTGCGTGAAATCTCGCCATCGAGCATCTCGTCGACATTCTGCCGAGCAAGGTGGGCTCGCCGCTCTCCATCAAGAGCCTGCGGGACGGATCTGCTCGTCGATCACAAAACCGTCGAGCACTGGATTGCCATCCTCGAGAACCTTTACGTCTGCTTCCGCATTCCGCCGTTTGGAGCCCGCCGAATCCGCGCTGTCAAGAAAGCACAGAAGCTCTACCTGTGGGATTGGTCGATGGTGCTCGAGCCCGTCCTCGCTTCGAGAATCATCGTCACGTCGCGGCTGCCGAAATACTGCCACTCGCAGGAAGACGTAGAGGGCTATCGCATGGAGCTACGCATTCGCGCGATACGGCGGGCGCGAGCCTTCGAGCATTGCAGGAACACTTCCTGACCCTGCTGCGTGACCAGCACGCCCGTGATGCCCTGCGCCGCGTTGCGCGAGGACGCGACCTCGCAAATCGTCTGATGAGTCCATCTCGATCGCACGAGCGGCGTGGCTCGCGTAGACGAGTCGAACGAGCACGCTACTTCCCCTTGCCCGACATCAGCGCCAGGAACTCGCGGCGCAGGCTCGAGTTGCGCAAGAAGGCGCCGCGCATGACGCTGTTCGTCATCTTCGAGTCCATGTCCTTCACGCCGCGCCACTGCATGCAGTAGTGATCGGCTTCCATCACGAGCGCGAGCCCGTCCGGCTGCATCTTGTCCTCGAGCAGATCCGCGAGCCGTGCGATCGCTTCTTCCTGGATCTGCGGCCGGTTCATCATCCACTCCACGAGGCGCGCGTACTTCGAGAGCCCGATCAGCGCCGAGCCTTCGTTCGGCATCACGCCCACCCAGATGCGGCCGATGATGGGGCACAGATGATGCGAGCACGCGCTACGCACGGTGACCGGGCCCACGATCATGAGCTCGGAGAGTCGCGACACGTTCGGGAACTCGGTCACGCGCGGCTCCGGCACGTAGCGCCCGCCGAACACCTCGCGCACGTACATCTTCGCGACGCGGCGCGCCGTGTCTTGCGTGTTGTGGTCGTTGTCGGTGTCGATCACGAGCGCGTGCAGCACGCGCTTGAACTCGCCCTCGACCTCGTCGATCAGCGCGTCCATCTCGCCGGGCTCGAGGTATTGCGCGATGTTGTCGTTCGCGAAGAAGCGCCCGCCGGCCTTCTGGATACGCTCGCGGATCCGGTCGGCGACCGGCGTACGTGCTTCTTCCTTGCTGCGGCCGGACGGCGTCCGAGCCGGTGCTTTCGCAGTGGCCATCTCGTAAGTCCCTGGCTGTTTTCAGCATTCTAGGCCAGCCATCCGTCGCGTGTCCCGGCCGGTCGGCCGCTTCGTGCATCCCTGCACTCTCGCGGCACTCCCGCCATCCATGGCGGTCGCGTTATGCTGACCGCCGAGTCAGCAATCGCAGGGGGGCTTTGCGCGTATGCCGGTTCGTTCCACGGCCGCCGTGCTGTTGGTGGCGCTGGTGCTCGGCGCGACGGCGCACGCACAGCCCGCAAAGCAAGCTCTGTCCACCTGGCGCGCTGGCGCCCGAGAACCTGAAGAAATCCCGCCCGGCCGCGCCGTTCGATCTCACGGGCACGTGGCAGCACGAGCTGCGCGGCGCGCAGTCGTGGAAGTTCGTGCCGGAGAAATTCGAGCTGACGCCCGAGGCGCAGAAGCACTACGACGCGGGCGCGCAAGGCGACGGCCGAAAACAAGGTGTACCGCGACGACATCGGCCAGTGCTGGCCGCCCGGCCTGCCGCTGATCATGACGCGCGTGCACCCGTTCGTGCTGATGCAGTATCCGACGGCGATCTACATGATCGCCGGCTTCGAGAACAGCATCCGGATCATCTACCTCGACGGCCGCGCGCACAGCGATCCCGACATCGTCGTGCCGAGCTTCAACGGCGAGTCGATCGGCCACTGGGAAGGCGACACGCTGGTCGTCGACACGAAGTATTTTCCGGGCCACCACCACTGGCTCGACCAGGGCGGCGCGAGCATTCCGGCGAGCGACGCGCTGCACATCGTCGAGCGCATGCGGCTGATCGAGAACGGCGAGACGATCGAGATCGAGTACACGCTGACCGACGCCGAAGAGCTGGAAGGGCGATTGGAAGATGACGAAGCGCTTCAATCGCAAGCACGACGTCGACATCGACGAGGTGGAGTGCACGCCGGACATCAACGAGAACCTGCCGGGGACGACGTCCTCGTCGCTGATTCGCTAACGGAGGCTTTCGATGCGAAGCGCACTACTCTTCTGATCGCCGCCGCGGTCATCGGCCAACGGCGTCGCAGTCGCCCATCACTCGCCGATCGTGTTCGACCACACGCGCAAGATGGCGATCACGGGCACCGTCACCGAGTTCAAGTGGGGCAACCCGCACTCGTGGATCCACCTCGACGTGAAGGACGAGCAGGGCGAGGTCGGCAACTGGGGCGTGGAGATGAACCCGGCGAACAATCTCGCGAGCGAAGGCTGGCGCGCGTCGACGCTGAAGCCCGGCGACACGATCACGGTCATCGTCCACCCGCTGCGCAACAACGAGAAAGGCGGGCAGTTCATCTCGATCAAGCTGCCGAACGGCACGACGCTCGGCGATCAAGGGCCCGGCGTGCTGTAACGCGGCGCGCTAGTGGTGGGCGGCGTGATCGCCGCCGGTGGGTGCGTCCGGCTTCGGCGCTGGTTTGGCTTCCTGACCCTCGGGCTTCGGCGGCGGCGCGCCATGCTGCTGCATGCCCGGGCCGCCTTGCTGTGCACCGCCCTGGCCCATCATGCCGCGCATGCTTTGCATGTTCTGCTGCATCTGCGCGTGCATCTCGGTCATCTCACGCATCTGGCCGTGCATCGCCTGCATCTGGCCCAGCATGGTACGCATCTGCTCCTGCATCGCGTCCATTTGCCCGTGCATGGCCTGCATCTGACCTTGCATGGCCTCCATTTGCGCGTGCGTGGCCGGCGCCTTGGTCGCGTCTTTCTCGGCAGCGTTAGCCGACGGTACCGCACACGCGACCGCAAACGACGACAACACAACGAACAACAGCTTAGTGTTCACGCCCTTCTCCTGATTGGCTAGCACTGATGCTATGGGCCGCCAATCTAGGCCGGTTGCACGCCTAAGCTGATACGGGGTTATACGTAGGCCGCGACAGCCAACGCCGGCGGCGGCCGCAGCCGGCGGTCAGATCGTGATGACGACCTTGCCGAAGTGCTGCGCGGACTTCAGGTACTTGTAAGCTTCGAGCGCCGCGTCGAACGGGAACGTCTTGTCGACGACGGGGCGCAGCTTGTTGACCGCGATCGCTTTCATCAGCCCATCGAAGTGCTCGCGAGCGCCGACGAACACGCCGCGCACCATCGCGAACTTCGTCATCAGCGGATACGGGCTCAAGTCGCCCTCGGGCCGCGTCATGACGCCGATCACGCTGACCGTGCCGCCGGGACCCACGGCGAGATACGACTTCGGCAGCGTGCCGACGCCGCCGGTGTCGATCACGTGGTCCGCGCCCTGCCCGTCCGTGAGCTCGAGCACCTTCTCGTCCCAGTTCGGCGTGTTCTTGTAGTTGATGCAGTGATCAGCGCCGAGCGCGCGCGCGCGCTCGAGCTTCGCGTCGCTCGACGACGTGATGATCACGCGTGCGCCGGTCGATCTTGCCGATCTGAAGCGCGAAGATCGACACGCCGCCCGTGCCGAGCGTCAGCACGGTGTCGCCCGGGCGCAAGCTCTTCGGGCCGTGCATCAGCGCGTTCCACACGGTGACGCCCGCGCACGGCAACGTGGCCGCTTCCTCGAACGACATGTGCGGCGGCATGCGCAGCAGCCCGTCGGCCGGGAACACGGCGTACTCGGTCAGCGTGCCGTCGAGCGGAAAGCCGAGTGCCAGCGGCGGATGACCTTGCGTGAACGTGGCCACGACGCGATCGCCAACGGCGAACTGCGTGACGCCGGCGCCGACGGCCGTGACCTCGCCGGCACCGTCCGACAGCGGAATCGTGTCGTGCGTGACGGGACCGCGAAAGTACTTGCCGGCGACGATCGCGAGATCGCGAAAGTTCATGGACGCGGCACGCATCCGGACAAGTACCTGGCCCGCGCCTGGACTCGGCCGTTCGCGCTCGCTGGCCTTGAGCCCTTCGAGCGACGTGGTTCCCTGCGCGACGGTGAAAACTCTCATGAGCGTGCTCCCGAAAATGGGGTTCGACTCTAGCCGGTTCGCCGGCGGCGAACAATTGCCCGCGGCGTTCGCGCTAGGGTGCGCGCGCGAGGAACTGGCGAACGTGCGCCGCAATCTCGCGTTCCGCACCTTCGAGATGAAAGTGATGGCCGCCCGGTAACCGCACGACTTCGGCCTTGCCGAACAACGCCGTAGCTTCGGGCGTACAGCGGCCGGCTCGAGAACGGGCTGTCTTCGGCGAACACGAGCAGCACGGGAGCCGCGACGTGGCGCGCGAACACCTTCGCGTGCTCCGCCGTGAACCTGAGCTCCGACGCGCCCTTCAGGCGCTGATCCGCGTGCCACTGGAAACCGCCCTGCACTTCGCGCAGCGAACGCCGCGCGAGGATTTCGGCCGCGGCGGCCGTGACCTTCGTGAAGCCCTGCGTTCGCTCCGCGATCGCGCGGCTGCGCTCCGCGAACACTCGCCCCTGTCGGTCGCGCAACGCACGCCGGTCGAGCAACGCGCGCGCGAGATTGTCCGGCGCGTCGTCGGCTTCGCCCGTCAGCGGCAGCCCGCCCTCGAGCAGCACGAGCTTGTCGACGCGCTGCGGAAACGCGGCGGCGAACAGCATCGAGATCGCCGCGCCGCGCGAGTGACCGAGCAACGTGCATTGCTGCCAGCCGAGCGCATCGAGCACGTCGAGCAGATCGCCGACGTCCTGCCACAGGTTGTAGCCCGCATCGGCCGAGCGCGAGTCGCTGAAGCCGTGGCCCGCGGCATCGAGCGCGACGATCTCGCAACCCGGCACCAGCGGCGCGAGCAAATCGAAACTGCCCGCGTTATCGAGCCAGCCGTGCGAGGCGAGCACGCGGCGCCCGCCCGGTTCGCCCCACACCTGCGCGGCGAGGCTTAGGCCCGGCAATTGGAATCGGCGTTCGCTCGGCACGGGCTCAGCGGCGCGGCTGTCCCCCGCCCTGGCTGAACGGCGTACCGCCGAAGCGCTGCGAGATGAACTGCTGCAACCGTTCCTGCTGCTCGTACAAGCTCGTGCTCGGCATCAGCAACACGCGATCGCCCGGGGCCAAGCCCGCGACGACTTCGCTGAATTCCAAGTCCGTGAGACCGGTCTTCACGGCGACCGGGAACCGTCTGGTCGCCTTTCTGCATCATGACCCAGTAGTTGCCGCCGAACAGGTAGCTCGAGTCCTTGGGAGCCGCTTTCGCGGGTGCAGATCCGCCCGGGCCGCCGCCGAACGCGAACCCGCCGGGAAACCCGCCGCCGGGAAACCCACCACCGGGAAAACCGCCCGCGCCACCGCCGCCACCGCCACCGCCACCGCCACGAGCCTGGCCACCGCCGTTACCGGCACCGGCACTGCCGCCACCGCCATTGGCGCCACCGAATCCGCCACCGGCGGCCTGGAACACGCTGCGCATCAGCGTTCGCTCTTCCGCCGTCAGCTCCTGGCCGGTGCGGCGCTTGGCCATGAGCTCGCGAACCTTGTCGCCGTCGACCCCCGGCGGCAGCGGAATGTCGCGGCCATTCAGCGACAGCACGTTCTTGCCGGCGGCATCCGTCGCGGGCTTGCCGTCGGGCCAGATCTGCTTGCGCAGCACGGCCTCGTCGACGCCGAGCATCTTGGCGGTCACGGGCACGTCGGTTTCGGCGCGCAAGGCCGCCGTCGGCACGGCGGCCACGGAGTCGCGGTTCGCAATCTGGATTTTGACGTCGGCGTTCATGCCGGGCTTGAGTAGCCCGCCGCGATTCGGAATCTTGATCAGCACCGGAAACATCGTGACGTTCTGCTCGACGACGGCCTGCGGCTCGACCTTCAGCACCTCGCCGTCGAACGGCTGATTCGGATAGGCCGTCACCGTCACCTTGGTCGGCAGGCCGGGCCGGATCTTGCCGATGTCGGTCTCGTCCACGCGCGTGCGGACCTGCACCGAGTTCAGATCCGCCATCTTCATGAGCACCGTACCGCCGCTGACGGCCTGCGTCGGCGACGTGATCACGATGCCGGGCTCCACGGTCTTCTCGATGATCGTGCCGGTGATCGGCGCGCGCACGTCGGTGTCTTCGAGCGTGATGCGGGCGTTCTCGAGCGCCACCCTCGTAGGTCACGACCTGCGCATCGGCGTTCGCGAACTCGAGCTGCGCTTTCTCGACGTCGGCCTGCGTCAGCGTCTGGCTCTTGAACAGCGCTTCGGCGCGCTTCAACTGCGTGTCGGCAATCGCGCGCCGGGCTGCCGCGGCCTTCAGCGCCGACTCCGACTGCGACACGTTGTTCGCGGGCGTGCGCTTGTCGATCTGCACGAGCAGCGTGCCGGCTTGGACGGTGTCGCCGGTCTCGCCGTGCACCTTCAGCACCTCGCCCGAGGCCTTCGACTTGACCTCCACAGTGGACTCCGGCTCCACGACGCCCGAGGCGTCGACCGTGACCTCGATGTTGCGCGTCTCGACTGAGGCGGCGTCGTAACTGGCACCGGGTGTCACGGCTTTCGGTGCCTTCTGGCAACCGAGCAGCACGATCATCGACGCGATCAAAATGGTGATTCGCATATCAGTGCACTGGCTCTTTGTTGGCGACGTCTTCGGAGATCTTGCCGTCGCGGAACGTGATGATGCGGTGCGCGTGCTTCGCGACGTCCGCCTCGTGCGTCACCACGACGATCGTATGGCCGCTCGCGTGCAGCGCGTTGAACAACGTCATGATATCGCGGCTCGTTACGGAATCGAGGTTACCGGTCGGCTCGTCGGCGAGCAGGATGCTGGGGTCCGTCACGAGCGCCCGCGCCACGGCGACGCGCTGGCGCTGGCCGCCCGACATCTCGCTCGGCCGGTGCGACATGCGCTCGCCCAAGCCCACGCGCTCCAGCGACTGGCGCGCGCGCGCGACTCGGTCCTTGCGCTTCATGCCGGCGTAGATCAGCGGCAGCTCGACGTTGTGCAGCGCATCGGCGCGCGGCAGCAGATTGAACGTCTGAAAGATGAAGCCGACCTCTTTGTTGCGAACGTGCGCGAGCTCGCGGTCGTTCATCGACGAGACGAGCTTGCCGTTCAACCAGTACTCGCCTTCGTCCGGGCGTATCGAGACAGCCGATCATGTTCATCAGCGTCGACTTGCCGGAACCCGAGGGACCCATGATCGCGACGTATTCGCCGCGCTGCACGGTCAAGTCGACGCCGCGCAACGCATGGATGATCTCGTCGCCCATGCGGTATTGGCGTTGCAGATTGTGAGTGCGGATCGTCGGTTCCATCGCGGCACAGGGAGCGCCACCCAAAACGGCGGCAATTATGGCATTGCGTCCGACGCTTCGCGCCAGCGCTCGCGGCAAACGCCCATACCTATAGCATTCTTGAGTCGAAGATATTCGGTGAGACGCCCGTAACCGACTGTAACTACTAGGCCAATTGCTCGCTCAGGAACTCGATCGAGCGCGTGAACGCGAGCTTCGCGTCGGCTGCGCTGTAGCTCGCGCGCTCGTCGCAATTGAAGCCGTGCTGCGCGCCCGGATATACGTACAACGCGCTGTCGGGATACGCCTTCTGAATCTTCTCGACGTCCGGCATCGGGATCGAGTGGTCGTGATCGCCGAAGTGGTACAGCACCGGGCAGTGCGGGCGCTTGTCGAGCATCTTCGCGACACCGCCGCCGTAGTACGAAATGGCGGCGTCGAGTTTCAAATCCGCCGCAGCGACGTGCGCCACGGTGCCGCCCCAGCAGTAGCCGACGACTGCGGCGCTACCGGCCGGCCGCACTTCGGCCGCCGCCGCCTCGAGGTCGGCCAGCGTGTTCGGCCACTGGAGCTGCAACATGTACGCGATGCCCTGCTGGATCTCTTTGTAGTCGAGCGTGATGCCGCGCTCGATGCGGTCGAACATCGCAGGCGCGATCGCCTTGTAGCCCTCGGCGGCATACTGATCGGCGACTCGCTTCACGTGATTCGTGACGCCAAAAATCTCCTGCACGACCACGATGCCGCCCTTCGCCTTGCCCTTCGGCTCCGCCACATACGCATCGAGCTCATGCCCATCGCTCGCCTTCAATCGCACCATCTTCCCCATCTTCCTCTCCACAAAAGCGCTGCTCGAGCGTGGAATGCTAATGCGCTCATCGCGGAATGGCGACTGCCGCACGCAGGAGGCCCCTCGCGGGACACGCCGGAAATCGCGTCCCTGCGGCTCGTCTGCGCACATCCGACCGCCATGGATGGCGGAAGTGCCGCGATTGCAGGATGCAAATCGCGGCCCTGTGCGCAGACGGTCCCGCGAGGGGGCCTCATGCATGCAGCAGTCGCCATCCGATTAAGCGTGGCGCGGACGCGGTCGGGCGCGCGCGATGCGAGCGCGCAGCGCGAGCGAGCGCCTGCCGATGCGGTGACGGTGGGTGGGGACGGTGGTGTGGCGGCCATGGTTCGGGTGGGCGGCTGCGGCGCCCCGCGCGTGGGGCCGCAACGGCTCGATGCGTCCAACATGACGACGTGCCGCAGCGTGAGCGCGCGCTGCCCTACTTCGCAGGCACGCGCAGGCCCCACATCGTGTCTCACGAGCGACGAGGCAACTTAGGCGCCGACAGACGACCGCACGGAATCATGACGCGCGTGCCGCCGGCCCCGGCGACACAGCGAATCGAAGCGACTCTTACTGCGGTGACGCGACTCAAGCGCTTGTAGTACTCGGCGATGGCTTCTTCGAAGCCCAGGAGCCGGAGGCGCAGGCGCTTCAGCGCGCACGGCCGCGCGCTCCGCGCCGGTCGTGCCGGACGCGAGCTTCAGCTCGAGCTGCTCGGTCAGGTTCACGAGCGACTGTAGCTGCTGATCGATCAGCGCCGGATTGCCACTGATCGAGCCGCGCAGCGCATCACCCAGCGCACGCACGGCCTTGATCTCTTCGTCCGACAACTTGCGATTCTGTCCGTCGCCTCGGAGCAGATCCGCACTGCGCGTCAGCAAGTCACGCGACGCGTCTTGCAGCTGCTGGCGCGCCTGCTCGACGTTCTCGGGGTTGTTCCAGAACGCGCGATTGCGCGGATCCCAGACGCCACCGCGACGCGGATCGTGAACCCGCCGCCGCCGCCAAACGTGCCGCCAAACTGCCCGCCCTGCTGACTGCCGCCTGCGGCATTCGCTTGACCTTGCCCCGGCGAAGCCTGCTGACCTTGTCCGGGCTGGCCCTGCTGGCCCTGCTGACCGGGTTGACCTTGCTGGCCTTGCTGGCCCTGCTGATTGCCCTGCCCGTTCTGCCCGGCCTGCTGCGTCAGTTCCGCGAGCTGCCGGCGCAATGACTGCAATTGCGCGACGAGCTCCGCGTTCGGATCCGGCGTGCCGCCCTGGCCCGCCACCGCTTCCTTGTTCGCGAGCGCCTGCGCTTCCTCGGTGCTGCGCTGCAAATCGCGCAGCGCCGACGTCGTGACGGTATCCGTCGCCGACACCTGCGCGCCCGCGCCGCGCAAGATCGCGTCCGCGCCGTACCCGAGCCGCGCGCCGGCCTGCACGGCCTGCAGATCGGCGAGCGCCTTGTTCAGCTCGGCACTCGCGTCCGGAGTCTGATTGCGGAACTGCTGCGCGACCTTCTGGATGTCTTCCTCGAGCTTCTCGAGCTCCTTCTGCAGATCGTAGCGGCGATTCGCGATGTCCTCGGCCTTCTGATCGTCGAGCGAACGCCGGCCGTTCTGCTGCGGGCCGTTGCCGAGCTGCTGCAGCGCCTTCTGCAAGTCCGAAGCCACCTGTCGCTGCCCTTCGTACAGCATCCTTCGAGCGCTGCGCCAGATCCTCGAACGCCTGGCCCGCGGCGGCCTGCCGCTCGGCCGTGAGCTGCTGCAACGCCTGTTGCAACTGCCGGCGCGCCTGCTCGATCGCGCGCTGTGTTTGCTGCGGATCCGTGCGCTGGCCTTGCTGCTGTTGGCCCTGCTGCTGCTGGCTTTGACCGCCCGCCTGGTTCATGGCCTGGAGCGCCTGGTTCAGCTGGTTGATGGCCTGCTGAAGCTGCTGCTGGCTCTGCTCGCCCGTGCCGCCCTGGCCGCTCGCCTGACCCTGCTGGCCCTGCTGGCCGCGCTGCCCTTGCTGGCCCTGCTGACCCTGCTGTTGTTGCTGCTGCGCGAGCCGCTGCTGCATCTCCTCGAGCCGCTTCTTCAGCTCCTCGGTCTCGCGACGCAGCGACTCCTGTTGCCAGCGCTCCTGCTCCGAGAGCCCGTTGCGCCGGTTGGCCTCATTCGCGAGCTGTTCCTGCCGACGCGCGAGCTCCTGGAGCTTCTTGATCGCGTCGTCCTGTTCCTGCTGCGGCGAATCGAACGACGCCGGCGATTCGGTTTCGTACTGGTTCTTCTCGAGATCCATCTCGAGCTCGAACAGCTCGCTCAGGTCGCGGCCGGCCGCACCGCCGCCGCCACCGCCCTGCTGCTGTTGGAACGCGACCTGGATGTCGGTGAACACGGCCTCGGCGCGCAGCAGGTGCTGTAGCGCGTCCTGCTCCGGCGGCACGGCTTTGTCGAGATCGACGTTCGCCGAGTTGCTCGGCCGCGGGACCCATCGCGTCGGCGGCCTGCTCCAGGCTCTCGACGAACTTCTGAATGCGTGGATCGGCGCCGTTCAGCTGCCGGGCACGCGTGCGGCTCGCGAGCGTGCGCGCCTGATCGGCGAGCGTGCGCTGTAAATCGGCCAGCAGCTTCGCGTTGTCGTTCAGCTGCTGCTTGTCGAGGTAGCTCGACGTGCCCTCGGTGCGCTCCTTGATGAGGTTCCAGGTGGCGACCAGGATTTCCTTCTGGCGCCGCGAGATCTCGTCCTGCTGCTGACCGCCGCCGCCACCACCGCCGCCGCCTTGCTGCGACTGCGTGAAGCTGCGATCGAACGGCTGCACCTCGATGAAGAACAGATCGGTCTGCACCTGGCGGCCGCGGTCCGTCGCCACGGCGTAATACGAGATCACGTCGCCCGGCTCGAGCTTGCGTGTCGTGAGCGTTGCAGTCGCCGTCTGCTCGGCCGGCACCGGAGCGGGCGCCGGAGCCTGTGCTTGCTCCTGTGGCGGCGCGGTGCGGTCTCGGATCTCGTTGGGCGGCTCGCCGCCGTTACCGCCGCCGCGCGGCCCTCGCCGCGGCGGAAACACGCGCAGCTCTTCGATGCCGTTCTGGAACGCCTGGCCCAACCGTTCGCGGGCTTCCTGGCGCACCTGCGCCGGCTTGACCTGCTGCGTCATGTCCTCGAGGAACAGCACCTTCTGGCCGGTCACGGCCTTGCCCTTCGCGTCGATCGGCGCCTTGTTCCACTCGCCGCCGTTCACGGAGTAGCGCACCTCGACCTTGTCGAGCCCGAAGTCGTCGCTCGCTTCGACGCGAACCGTGACTTCCTCGATGTTGCTGGCGCGCCAGTCGCGGCCCGGCTTCAGGACCTTCACGACCGGCTTGTTGTCCGGGATCAGCGTGATCAGATAGTCGTCGGTCAGATTGACCGCGTCGCCGTTGAACAGCGTCGAGACGTGGTACTGGCCGTCCTTACTGACCTCGAGCTCGGCCGTGTTCAGCGTGCCGTCGCTCTTCATCGCGATGCGCTGGCCGTTCACGACGAGCTCCGACGCCTGCAGCGGCTGATCGGTCGCGAGCTCCACGGCGACCTTCGTGCCTTCGACGGCGCGAATGTCGCTGCCCGGATCCTCGACGGTCGAGTCGAGATGCGTCCAGTTCGGGTAGTTGTACGTGAGCTTCAGGCTCGTGATGCGCGGCAGATCGGCCACGGCGACGGCGTACTCGGGGCTGCGCAATCCAGCCGCGGCCACGTAGTAGCGCAACGGCTCGCGCACCGCGAAGAACGTGAAGTCGAAGCGGCCGTCCGCGCTCCCGCGTCATCGGCGCGCTTTCCCAGTCGGCGCCGGGGCGGAACTGCGCGAACACGGTCATGCCCGCCGGCTCGAAGCCTTCGGCCTTCGCATCGACCTTGAGATCCCCGCCGCGACGCACCGTGCCGTCGCCGGGCTGCACGGCGAGCCGCTGCGGCGGCAGCGTGTCGGAGCAGCAGCCAGCCGGCCCAAAGATTGCGTACGCCGTAGCGCCAGTTCGCGGGACCGTACGACGCAAACCAGACGAGCGGCCACGGCCGCAGATCGCGATCACCGCGGGCGCGCGCATGTGCAGCGCGGGCACCTTGAGCGCGACTGGAATGCCGCGCGCGAGCTTCAGCGCGTCTTCGGCGAGCAGGCCCAGGAACGGCGTCGCGCGTTCGGCCGGGCCGTGCGCGATGCCGTCGTAGGTTTCGAGGCGGCCGTTGAAGTCGGGCGCGCGGCGCTCGATCTCGCGGATGCCGCGCGTGCGATACAGAACGCGCAGGGGCAACACGATCAGCGTGACGGCGATGGCGCCGAGCGCCAGCAACAGCAGCGCGCGGGCGCGTGTAGACGATCTGCGGATCGAACGCGCGGCGGATGCCGAAGTACACCGCGACGAGCGTGATCGCGAGCGCCGCGAGCGCGAGCAGGGCCGCGCCGCGCGCGACGATCAGCGCGCGCAGGCGCTGTCGAAACTCGCCGAGGTAGGCTTCCAGCTGCGATTGTGCGGTCATGCGGCAATCCCTCTGCGAATCCTAAGATGCCAGTTTCCGGCAGCCGTTTCCATGACAACGAGCAGGACCAGCAGGATCACGAGCCACGGCCCGAGCGAGCTCGCCACGGCCTCTGCGACCCACCGGTGCAGCACGCTGGGTCTGGTCCGCCGCACGCACGCCTAAGCCCCGCCAGCGGTCGAGGATCCCGGCATCGATCGGGGTTAAGTCCGACTCGCGGGGATCGAAGTTCACGGCCACGAGCTCGGTGGCGCCGCCGCCCACGACCTCGTAGAAGCCGACCTGGTCGAGCAGCACGTCGTCGCTGCCGGCGCCGAGGCCCAGCGCCTTCTCGCCGCGCGGGTCGAAGATCTGGCCGCCCGCGAGACCGAGCGCGCGCACGGCGAGCGTGCTGCCGAGATCGGCCTCGCTGCTGAACCCGGCCCCGCCGAGCAGGTGGTTCGCGAGACCGGCCATCAGCGGCACGAATACCGGCTGCACGGGCAGATCATTCCACTCGCGGTCGAGCGACGATGTGAACAGCAGCACGCGGCCCGCGCCGAGCTGGCGCTCGATCAAGAGCGGCGCGCTGTCCGCGAGCCGCACCAGCACGCGATCCTCGGGCGCCGGCTCGACGCTGAGCGCGCGGGCGAAGCGTCGCCGAGCGCAGGTCGTCGACGCCGCGCAGCGCGGGATGAGTGCTGTCGACGTCGCCGATCGCCGTGTTGCGCTCGGCGCTCATCTGCGCCGTGGACGCGAGGCGTTCGCCGGTCACGGGCAGGGTCGTGAGCCCCGCCGACCGCGGTCCGGCCGCGAGCAACAGCTTGCCGCCCTTTTCTACATAATCCTTCAGCAGCGCGCTTTCGCCGGAGCCGAGCAGGCCCAAGTCCGTGACGACGACGAAGCTGTACGTCGCGAGCGGCTTCTCGCCGAGCGCGTTCGGCGCCTTGATCTCGGGCTTCAGCGTGAGCGCAGCGAGCGTCTCGAGCGCCGCGCTGACGAACAACGCGCCGCGGCCCCGCGTATCGGCCGACACGATCAGCACGCTGCGCGGCTCGGGGCGCTTCAGCGACGAGATAGCGCTGGTCGTCGGCCGTCAGCTCGTCGGCGGGCGTGAGCGTGGCCTCGACGCGATTCGGGCCCGACGAGAGGTCGAGCGCCGGGAACGCGGCTTGCGCGCGGCCGCCGGCCGGGACTTCGACCGTCTTCGTCGCGACGGTGCGGCCGTTCTGGGTCAGCGTCAGCGTCTTCGTCGCGGCTGCGGGCGCGAAGCTGCGCACGCTCGCCGTCGAGCTCGCCCGTGAGCGCCGACGCGCCGAAGCTGTCGACGGCCCAGTTCGTCGGCCGGCCCCATCGCCACGTCGTGCAGCACGATCTCGGCCGGGCGCCGCGGCGCGAGCTCGCCGAAACGCGCGGGCATGCCGGTGGCCTGCACGTCGGTCACGAGATCGAGCACGACGGGCAGCTCGGCGGTCCGCAGCAGGCCGTCGAGCGAGCGCATCAGCTGTCCGTAGTCGACGCGGAACGAGCCGGGCTTCGCGGTGTTCAGCGTCTGCTCGAGCGCGGCGACGTCGCCGCGTGGCGGTGCCGAGCACCTCGAGCGTGCGACCCGGCGAGCACGAGCTGCGCGCGGTCGTTGCCGCCAAGCCCGCCCAGATTTCGTTGGCGGCATCGAGCGAGCGCTGCCAGCGGTTGCCGTAGCCCATGGACGCGGAGCCGTCGAGCACGATCAAGTGCAGACGCGCGCCGTTCTGCTCGCCGGCGCCTGCGGCACGCGCCAGAGCGCGGGCTCGGCGAACGCGAGCGCGAGCAGCACGAGCACGCCGATGCGCAGCGCGAGCAGCAACAGGTACTGCACCTTCTTCGCGAGCACGCGCCGCGGCTCGCCGGGCTCGAGGAACATCAGCGAGCTGAACCGCTGCTTGTTCGGATTGTCCGACGACAGCCGATGCAGCCACCACGGCAGCCCGATCGCCAGCAGCCCCGCCAAGAACAGCGGCGCCAGCAAACTCATGCCGCTTGCACCTTGTGTTGGCCCGGCTTCTCGTCGGCAACGCGGGAGGACGTCGAGCACTCCTCGCGGGACACGCCGGAAATCGCGTCCCTGCGGCTCGGCTGCGCACATCCCTGTGCGCAGACGGTCCCGCGAGGAGCGCTCGACGCCTCCCGCGTTGCCGACGAGAAGCCTCCTTGCCAACTGCGGGACCACCGCGCTCTCGCCGCTGCGCCGCGGCGCGAACTGGGGGACCACTGCGCTCACCCCATCCACAACCCGTGTTCCGTCAGCGATCTGTGCGCCGAGGGCCCCTCGCGGACCGTCTGCGCACAGGGATGTGCGCAGCCGAGCCGCAGGGATGCGATTTCCGGCGTGTCCCGCGAGGGGCCCTCGGCGCACAGATCGCTGACGGAACGCACCCGCCCCCATCACCCACGCCTCTGGCGGAACAGCAGGTAGCTACGTAGCACCGCGTCGAGAGGCTCGGTGATTTCGACGAGGCGATGGTCGGCGCCGGCGCGCAGCGCGGATTTGTGCAGCGCGTCGACGTGCGCGCGATGCGCTCGCGGTACAGCTGGCTCATGTAGATCGGCGACACTTCCATCGACTGGCCGCTCTCCATGTCCTCCATGCAGCGCCGACTCCTTCGAGCACCGGCTTCAGCTCCTGCGGATCGAGCAGCTGGAACAGCACCACGTCCTGCCCCTGGTACGCGAGCGGCTGCACGCTCTTCAGCAGCGCCTCCGGGTCGCGTGTAGAAATCCGAGATCACGGCGACGAGCCCGCGGCCGTGCTCGATCTCGCGGAAGCGCTCGAACGGAATCTTCATGTCCGTGCCCGTGCCGGGCTCGCGTGCGATCGATCGCGTGCAGCACGCTGCTCAACCGGCCGCTGCGCGTCGACGCCGGCCGATGCTCGCGGATCTTGTCGTCGAACACGATGAGGCCCACCGCGTCGTGCTGCCGCGCCGCGAGATACGCGAGCGTGGCCGCGAGGAACTTGCGCGTACTTGAGCTTCGTGATCTTGCCGCTGCCAAAGCCCATCGACGCGCTCGCGTCGAGCAGGATCACGAGCCGCGTGTTGGTTTCGCCGATGTAGCGCTTGATGTACGTGCGGTCGGTGCGCGCGTACACGTTCCAGTCGACGAACCGCGGGTCGTCACCCTCGGCGTACAGCGCGGTACTCGGCGAACTCCTGGCTGAAGCCGAAGAACGGCGAGCGGTGCATGCCCGTGAGGAAGCCGTTCACGACCGCGCGCGCGACGAGATCGAGGTTCGCGAGGCCCGCGAGCGTCTCCGGATTCAGCAGGTGCTGTGGTACCGAGCCCCTCGCGGTCATCGGTTAGCCCGCGCGCGCTTGCCGCTCGTCGCCGCGGACGTGCTGCACGAGATCCGTCAGCACCTTGTCCGTGTCGATACCGTCGGACTCCGCGAAGTAGTTCGTCAGCACGCGATGGCGCATGACGGGCAGCGCGAGCGCCGCAATGTCGTCGTGCGTCACGTGATAGCGGCCCTGCATCAGCGCGCGCGCTTTCGCCGCGAGCGTGAGGAACATGCGTCGCGCGCACGCTGGCGCCGTACTGCACGTACTTCTTCACGATCTCGGGCGCGTTCGGGTCGTTCGGGCGCGTGGCGCGCACGAGATCGACGGCGTAGCGAGTCACGGCGTCCGACACCGGCACCTGCCGCACGAGCCACTGGAACTTGAGGATCTGCTCGCCGGTCGTGCACGCCTTGACCTCGGGCAAGTCCATGCGCGTGGTGTTGCGACTGACGACGTCCACCTCGTGCTCGGCGCTCAGGTAATCGAGCAGCACGTTGAACAGGAAGCGGTCGAGCTGCGCCTCGGGCAGCGGATACGTGCCCTCGAGCTCGATCGGGTTCTGCGTGGCGAGCACGAAGAACGGCCGCTCGATCTTGTGGTGATGGCCGCGCACCGTGACCGAGAACTCCTGCATGGCCTCGAGCAGCGCCGACTGCGTCTTCGGCGGCGTGCGGTTGATCTCGTCCGCGAGCAGCACGTTCGCGAACAGCGGGCCCGGCACGAACGTCCAGGTGCGCCGGCCCGTGCGTCATGTCCTCTTCGATGATGTCGGTGCCCGTGACGTCGGTCGGCATCAGGTCCGGCGTGAACTGGATGCGCTTGAACGTGAGCCCGAGCGCGCTGCGCGAGCGTGCGCACCAGCAGCGTCTTGGCGGTGCCCGGCATGCCGGTGATCAGACAGTGGCCGCCGACGAGCAGCGTGAGCAGCAGATGCTCGACCACGTCGTCCTGGCCGACGATGATCTTGCGGACTTCCTGTGCGAATCTGGCCGAACGTGGTCGTGGAAGCTTTCGATCAGCGCTCGAGTTTCTTCGGTCCCGAGCTGGTTCTGCGCGTCGCTCAACGTACGACCTCCAATAGCAGCTGTTGGGCTTCCCGGTAATGCGGGGCGATTTCCAGAGCATACAACAATTGTTCGCGGCTACTGGCTTTGGTCGGCAGCCGCGAGATAGGCCTTCGCGAGCCGATAGTGCGCATCGGCCATGTCCTGCGGCGCCATCGCGAGCAGCGCCTTGTATTCGATCACCGCCTCGGCGGCGCGACCGGCCGCGAGCAGCTGATCGCCGAGCTGCGAGTGCACTTCGGCGCGCAGCGGCGCGACCATCAGCACGTCCTGCAGCACGCCGATCGAGTCGTCGCGGCGATTCGCATCGGTCAGCGACTTCGCGAGCGCCAGCAACGCGTCCGGATCGTAACCGCCGCGCTTGCGGTACTCGAGCAACGTGCTCGTCATGAGCGCCGTCTCTTTCAGCTCTTTGTGCGCGCGCGCTTTGGCGATGTACGGGCTGCCCTGGTCGACGAAATCCGGGAAAGAGCTCGATGGCCTCTGCGGACCGGGCGGCCACGACCCGCCAGTCCTTCGCGCGCACCGCTTCGCCCGTCTCCGCGACCGCGTGCTGCCACGGCTCGAACTTCGCGACGACGGTGCCGAGCTGCTGCTCCACGTACACCTTGAAATCCTTGTCGAACTCGGCCGGCGCGATCTTCAGCGCGGCTTCGACGGCCTGCGCCGTGGTCTTGCCCGCGCCGAACTGGTCGAGCATCGCCTTCAACCCTGCCTGGCCGAAGCGGCCCGCGATGTATTCGCACGTGAGGCCGGCCTGCATGTACGACACGATGACCTGCTGCTCGTACGTCGGGCCGGATGAAGCCGCGGTCGAGCTCGGCGATCGGGCAGAAACTTGCCCTCCTTGATGGCCTTGA
The DNA here is from genome assembly GCA_963748045.1 of uncultured Gammaproteobacteria bacterium. GTDB lineage: Bacteria > Pseudomonadota > Gammaproteobacteria > Steroidobacterales > Rariloculaceae > FEN-1219. Next base: position 12,563 of record CAVVIC010000004.1, on the reverse strand, counting down.
ACACCTGCGGCGGAATGTGGCGGCCCGTGCAGCGGGCCCGTGGTCCACTCCTCGTAGACGGACACGCCTTCGCTGAACCAGCGCGGCACGAGGTGCTGCGGTGGCCTCGAGCGTGAACACGTGCGCCATCTCGTGCCAGAGCGTGGTGCCCCAGTGGAAGTCGCTGTCGGCGTGGCGCGCGGGGCTATCCATCGCGACGAGATAACCGAACGTCACGCCGAGCAGGCCGATGCCGGGCAAGCCCGACGTGCGCACCGCGAAGTCGTCGTGCTGCGGGATACAGCTCGACGACCACCGGCTCCTTCAGCTCGAATCCGTAGCGCTTCGTGTACGTGGCGATCGTGCGATTCACGAGATCGAGCACGTAAGGCTCGATGACGGGCGCTTCTTTCTTGCTGAGCCTCAAGATGGAGCCCGTGATTCGGCGTCGCGCCCGGCTTCGAGTCGGCCTCGTGGCGCGACACGACGAAGTTGCGCGTAGCTGTCGATCAGCCGCAGCGTGTTCACGACCGGCGCGCTGAACGGGTCGCCGCGATACGCGATCTGCAGATGCTGCTGCGCTTCGTCGATCTGGTTCTCGCGCAGCAGATTCACGCCGAGCTCGGTGTGCGCGGAGTAAAGATCCGGCTCGATCTCGACGGCCTTGTTCAGCAGCTCGATCGCCTCGCGATAGCGGCGCGTGATCACGTAGAAATACGCGGGCGTCGCATACGCCTCGCCGTAGCCCGGGTTCAGCGCCAGCGCACGCTTCGTCCACTGGCTGTTCGGTGTTGCCGCTTCAGCAAATCGACGGAGGCCTTGAGCGCGTAGACCTCGAGCGGCGAGAAGTCGTGCTTCTTGACGAGATCGAGCGCGCGGTCGAGCTCCTTGTCGCCGGCGTCGATCGAGCCGTCCTCGAGCGCGGCGCGCGCGAGCAGCAGATGCGCGCCGGCCGCCTGATCGGGCGCGTCGTCGATGACCTTCTTCGCGTACTCGCGCGTCTTCTCCTCGAAGCCGCCGGCCGCGATCTTCGCGAGGCCGAGCAGCGCCGGCGCGTATTTCGCGTCGAGCTCGAGCGCTTCCTGGAACAGCTTCACGGCCTCGTTGTTCTGGTGCGTGGCGACGAACAGCTCGCCCCAACGCACGCGCACCGGCGCGTCCTGCGGATATTCCTTCATCGCGGCCTGGAAGAACCCGTTCGCGCGCGCGCGCGTCGCCGCGCGGCGCGCGCCGCATCGGCCTTGATCCGCGTGTCCTTGCTCTCCGCGACCAGCTTGCCAGTAGCAGCTCTGCGCTTCCTTGCGCGCGCCGCGATACAGCAGCTGGTCGCAGGTCGACGAGCGGCGTGGGGCGATCGAGCGCGTACTCGATCGTCAACGCATGAGCACTCGGCGCGCAGCTCGCGATCAACACCGCGTACGCGAGCTGCCGCGAGGTCATTGGGGCTTCCCCTGCGCCGCGTCGATCTTGCCCTGCACCTCCGCGAGCTGCACGAGCAGCTTCTGCAGCTGATCGAGGTACGCGTCGGCCGGCATCTGCTCGCGCCGTTCCTTCAACGCCTCGATTTCGCCGTCGAGCGCGCTCGCGCTCGGTCGTCAGGGCCGCGACTTCCGGATTCGACGGCAGCCGCCGTCGTTGTACGCCGAGCCGCGCGACAGTGAAGCGCGCCGCGCCGCCGCCCTTCATCTGCGGATGCTCGGTCGCGAGCGTGCCCTGCTTCGTGAAACTGTCGGCCACGGCGCGCGACGCGTAGTCGAACGCTTCCTGCGCCGTGATGATGCCGTTCTTGTTGATGTCGGCCGCGCCCTCGGCCAGCGCCGCCGCGAACAGCTCCGCGAAGCGCGTGGCGTTGCGCTCGAAGCCGCTGCGCGTCGCCGTGATCACGCACGCGGTTGTCGTTGGCCCAGTCGAGCACCGCTCCGCTCGCGCTCGTGGCGTCCACGACGAGCTGCGACTTCGCGGGCACGGCGCCGAGCAACCGCTTCAGCTCCGTCGCCGTCGATGTCGGGCCCCGGCAAGTTGAATTTGTAGGCGTCGCCGTCGAAGCTGCCATGGCCCACGAGCACGACGGCCACGCTGTCGGCCGGCTTCGTTCGCGTGCGCAGCGAGTCGAACGCCTTCACGACGGCCGCACGCGTCGCGGACTCGCCTTGCAGCACGATGACGCGGTCGTTGCCCGTGGTCCGGCGCGCGACCGCCGCGATCTCCGCCGTGGCCTTGTCGAACTGCTCCTGATACTTCGGCTCGCCGCCGAGACCGCCGACCACGAGGTAGTACAGATCGGCGCGCGCGGGCGCCGCGAACGCCGCGCCAAGCGCGAGCACGAGCCACGCGCACGCTCGGCCGCTCACAGCCGCCCCCAGAACAGGCGCAGCACCCACTCGCCCGTCTTCAGCGCGAGCAGCAGCAAAAATACGATCGGCATGTTCCACAGATCGAGCACCTGCCGTTCGACGCTGCCGGCGTCCGAAAAGCTCACCGCTTCCGGCAACCGACGCATGTCGGACACCGGGAAGTAGCTGCCGCCGGTCGCGGCCGCGAGCCGCTCGAGCAGCGGGCGGTTCTGCTGCACGTGATAGTGCTCGACGACGCCGTCCTCGCGACGCACGGCCACGCGCGCATCGCCCAAGGTTTCCTTGCCGATCTGCGCTTTGGCCTCGAACCGGAACACGCCCGTGTGTGCCGTTTCGTAGTTGGCCTCGTAGACGCCGTGCTGCCCGGCGACGGGCGTCATCGCGAGCGTCGTCGCAGGCCCTTGCCCATCGCTGACGTCGACGCTCACCTTGGCGTCGTCGGCCGCCTCGAATTTCGCGTTGCGGACCTCGGCGCGCAGCTTGACGGTGCTCTCGTCGCCGTAGAACACGCGGTCGGACGTCAGCGTGACCGCCTGCGGCGCGGTGGTCGCGGCGGCTTGCAAGAGCTGGCGCCAGAACGTCTCGTGACGTTGATCCTCGTGCGGCAGCTGCATCTGCCAGCGCCACGTGCCGCCGGTGGCGAGCACGTACGACGTTGCCGAGACCGTAGCGTTGATGCACGAGCAGCGGCTCGGTCTTGCCGCCGAAATCGGCGTCGAGCAAAGACTCGGCGCCGGGCTTGAGCTCCGCCACGTGCTGGAAGTCCGCGAGCTCCGGCATGCTGGCCCACAGCTCCGCGTTCTTCTTGTCGTCGGCGTCGAGCCGCGTGACGGCCGACGTGCGCCCGGCGCGGTCAACTTGGCCTTCGCCGGCTCGCGCACGAAGCTCGGGCCTTCGAGCATCGGCAGCCGCACCGGCAGCACCTCGGCGACGCTGGTCGAGGCCCAGCCGCCGTCGGTGAGCCCGCGCCGGCCGCCCATCATCAGCAGCGTGCCGCCGCGGCGGCCCACGAACTCGCGGATCAGGTCCTGCTGTGCGTCCGTCAGCGCCGCGGCCTCGAAGCTGCCGATCATCAGCGCGTCGTAGTGGAACAGCGAGAGTCTCGTCGGTCGGGAAGCCGTTCACGAGCTCGTCCGGCGTTTCCACGCCCTGGCGGTAGAACTTGTTCGGCGTGGTCTTCAGCAGGCTCGCGACCCGCACGGCGGGTTGTCGTCGATCGCGCGGCGGATGAACTTGTACTCCCAGCGCGGCTCACCCTCGATATATAAGATGTGCCGGCGCTGCTCCGGCACTTCCATGGGCCGCATTCGCGAGTTGTTCACGATGTCGGTCTCGCCCGGCAACGGCGTCGAGCGCGAACTTCAGGTCCCGGACGCCGGCCTTGCCGACATCGATGTCGACCAGCCGCGTCGTGACACCCGCCGTGTTCGGCAGCTGGATGGACTGCGAGGCGATGATCGCGTCGCCGTCGTAGACCTTCAGCTGCGCGAGCGCGCTACCGCTGTGCCGAATGCTGACCTGCGCGCTGACCGTGGACCCCGGCATGCCCGACGGCCGGCAACTTGCACGTCCTCGAGCTCGAGATCGTTCGGGATCGTCTCCGCGCCCGACGCCCACCGTGTGCACGGGCACGCCGAAGCTCGCGATCTCCGCGATCTTGGCGGAGTCGAGCTCGTTCGAGTTGTCCGCGCCGTCGCGTCACGAGCACGACGGCGGCGATCGCGCCGGACTGCGCGCCACGCAGCAACCCGAGCAACGCGTCGCCGATGTGCGTGACGGGCCCCGGCGCCGGCACCTGGTCGAGCGACGGCAGCTCGATCAGATCGCGGGCGAACGAAAACAGATTCACGGTGAACGACGACTTCAGTTTCGGCAGCGCGTTGGCTTCGAGACTGTCGACGGCGATCTGCAGCCGCGACTTGTCGCCCTCGCCGTACAGCATGCTGCCGGACGTATCGAGCAGGACGGCGACCGAGTTCTCCTGCGGCCGCAGCGTCTGCGTGACGAGCGCCGGGCGCCACACGAGCACGAGCAGCGCGGCGAGCAGCGCGGTCTGCAGCGCGCCGAGCGCGACCACGCGCACTAACCCAAGCGCCGGCTGGCGGCGCCACAAACCGACGCCCACGGCGACGCCGGCGAGCACGATCAGCGCGAGCAGCAGCCACACCGGCCAACCGCTCGCGAACACGAGCTCGCCGCGTTCGAACGTGGCGCGAGAGTATTTGAAGAAGAAGTCGAACAACCGCGGCTCCGCTTTTGCCAGGCGCCGGGGCGCCTAAGCGCACCCTCGCCTCACCATACCCCGACCACTCCATCGACGCCCGGTCTGGACAAAACTCCAGACTGCCGGCCGCTGCGCCGGCGCGTCGTTCTCAACGGTCTGACCGGAGCTTACCGAAAGGGTGCCGCCAACGCCTAGACCTAAAATTGGACGGCTTGGTACGTGGCGCCGGCGGGGCTAGGATCGCGCGATGAATAGCGCGGACAAGAAAGCCGTGGTGGCCGATTTTCTCGACCGGTGCAACCGCTACGCCGAGGGCCAGCTCGCGAAGTATCGGCAGGAGCTTGGCGACCGCCGATGCCGCCGCGGCGCTCGCGATCCAGGACAAGATCGGCCACTGGACCGCCTACCGCGCGTTCAACGAGCACGCGCTCGGCGAGATTGGCCGCGGCGAGCTCGACGACTGGTTTGCATGACGCCGAAGGACATTCGCCGTAGCATGATTCGCATCTCGATGACACGCCGACACCTCCGCAATGGCCTCTTCGGTCTCGCGGCCGCGCTGTTCGCGCTCGTGGTCGCCGGCGACGACCTGAACGGCGCGCCGGACTGGCCGACGAACGAATTCCACTTCACGCGGATGTACTACCAGGGCAACTCCTACGACCGCGGCTGGCGCGGCGGCAGCTGGACCACGGACTACCCCGAGGCCGAGGTCCACTTCACGATGGGCGTGGGCCGGCTCACGCGCGTAGACATCGGCGCGGCGCGGATGCTGAAGCTCACGGACGACACGATCTTCAACTATCCGTGGCTGTATGCCGTCGAGGTCGGCCGCTGGTACTTGGACGTGACGGACGCCGCCCGCTTGCGCCGAATACCTGAACCGCGGCGGGTTTCTCATGGTCGACGACTTCCACGGCACGCTGCAGTGGGCGAGGTTCATGGAGTCGATGCAGCGCGTGTTCCCGGACCGGCCGGTCGTCGAGATCAGCGACCAGCACGAGGTGTTTCACGTGCTGTACGACCTCGACCAGCGGATCCAGATCCCGGGGATTGCCGCACTCTCGCGCGGCCAGACCTACGAGCAGGACGGCGTGCAGCCGCACTGGCGCGGCATCTACGACGACACGGGCCGGCTCGTGGTCGCGATCAATTTCAACATGGACCTGGGCGACGCGTGGGAACACGCCGACAACCCTTACTACCCCGAGGCCATGACGACGCTCGCTTATCGCTTCGCGGTAAACTACGTGATGTATTCCATGACGCACTAATCGCGGGCGGTGAGAAGAATGGACGGAGCGCAGACACGAACGGCATCGGTGGCGGAAGGTTTGCTGCGGGCGCTGAAGCGCCGCGGCATCGACTACGTGCTGGCGAACGCGGGCACGGACTTCGCGCCCGTGATCGAGGGCCTCGTTCGGCTCCAGAACCATCGCGATGCGATCCCGCGCTTCATCACCGTGCCGCACGAGAACCTCGCGATGGCGATGGCGCACGGCTACTACCAGGTCGCAGGCAAGCCGGCCGGCGTCATGGTCCACGTGACGGTCGGCACCGGCAACACGATCTGCGCGCTGATGAACGCCGCGCGCGACAACGTGCCGCTGCTGCTTGATGGCGGGACGCACGCCGCTGACGCAGAGCGGCCACATCGCGTCGCGTTCGGCGCCGATTCATTGGGGCCAGGAGAACTTCGACCAGGCCGGCGTCGTGCGCGAATACACGAAGTGGGACTTCGAGCTGCGCGCGGGCCAGCCCGTCGACGAGGTGGTCGGCCGCGCACTCGACGTCGCGCTCGCCGAGCCACGCGGGCCCGTCTATCTGACGCTGCCGCGCGAAGTGCTGGCCGACGCCGACCGCGCGCAGAACCGACTGCTGCCGACGACGGAGCAAGCGCCGCCGCAGCCGAGCGCCAAGCACATCGATCAGCTCGCCGACTTGGATCGCGGGCGCCGAGTGGCCGATGATCCTGACCTCGAACCTGGGCCGCGACACGAGCGCCGTCGGCGTGCTGGCGGAACTCGCGCAGCGGCACGCGATTCCCGTCGCGCAGCCGCACGCGAGCTGCGTGAACCTGCCGGCGAGCCACCCGTTCAACACGGGGCACGCGGGCACCGAACTGCTGGCGAAGGCCGACGTGATCGTCGTGGCCGACTGCGAGGTGCCGTGGTATCCGCGGTACGCCACGCCGCGCGCGGATGCGAAAGTCATCCATCTCGGCGTCGATCCGTTGTGGGTGCGTTACCCCATCCACTCGTTCCCGGCTCACCTCGCGATCCCCGGCAACTCGAAGAGCGCACTCGCGCTGCTCGACGAAGCGCTCCAAGCGCGGCGCCTTGACCGCGCCGCCGGCGAGAAACGACGCGTCACCGTCGCCGCGTTCAACGCGGCCGTCAGGGAGAAGCGCGCGGCGACGAATGCTGCGGCGCGCACCGACAAGCCGATCCGCTATTCCTACTTGGGCACGTGCATCCACGACGCGTTGCCGAAAGACGGCATCGTGATCACGGAGCTCGGCGTGGGGCTCGACGCGCTGCAGCTCGAGCAACCCGGCAGCTCTGCTCGGTGTCAGCATCGGCGGGGGCTTGGGCTTCGGCTTAGGCGCGTCGCTCGGCGCGAAGCTCGCCGCACCGAATCGCATGGTCATCAGCACCGTCGGCGACGGCAGCTACATGTTCGGCAACCCGACGCCGTTTCACCTGGTGGCGCGCGCCGCGAAGCTGCCGACGCTCACGATCGTGTGCAACAACGGCCGCTGGCAGGCGGTCGAGTCCGCAACGCGCGTGGTGTACCCGGACGGCGCGGCGGCGCACGCCGACGAGATGCCGCTCGTGGAGCTGCAACCCTCGCCCGAGTTTACGAAAGTCGCCGAAGCGTCCGACGCCTGGACGCGTCGAGTTGACGATCCGGCCGAGCTGCCGCGGGCCATCGATGCTGCGCTGACGGCGGTGGCCGGCGGCCGGCAGGCGTTGCTCGACGTGCGCATGGAGCACGGCGTCCGGTAGCCCGCGGCTGCACGGCTTGGGCTGCACGATGGCTCGCAGCTAGAATGAAGGCGCCGCGTAGCCTGGCCGGTGCGCGACGGCGACTAGGAAAAGAACGAAGACCGGCGGCACAGGGGAAAGTCGTGTTGAAGGCCGTGCTTCTGCGGACGCTGGTCCTGTTGGCGATTATCGCCGCAGTCTACGGTTACGTTACGGGCGCCGAGAACTCGCACGGCTTGCTGTACGTCGGCATCTGCGCCGCGTTCGTCGCCGGCGACCGCTCCCTCTGGTCGCGACCCTAGAAGAGGGTGCCAGGCCTTGCGTAGTTGCACAGATTGCGCATGGCCCACGCCCCTAGTCCACGCCGCTGGTAGGCGCAATCTGTGCAACTACGCAAGGCCTGGCACCCTCTTCGAACTGCGGGCGGCCGTCGCTCGCGAAGTCGATCTCGACGCGCCGCGTCGTGCGCAGCTCGTCGAGAGTGCGCGCATCCACGCCGAAGTACTCCGCTAGCGATTCGTCGGGCACGGCGGGCCCCGCGTGGCGACGATTGTGGCCGCGGTAGCGCGCACGATTGCTGTACGACCACACGGTCACGACCAGGAAGATCAGCGCTATCGCGACACCGAACGTCTTCAGCGCGTGCACGAGATCGCGCGCGCCGCCGGCGCGCACCATGACGTCGTATGCGAACTGAAAACCGAGCAGCCACGCGGCCACGCTGATCAGCGGCACCCAAAGATACAGGTATGCGCCCCACATGCCGGCCGTCATCAGCGTGTCGCGCGCGCGCTCCTTCGCCGTGAGCAAGTCCGGCGCGTCGATGCAGATCTTCGGATCGACGGCGGCCATCTACGCGCGCACTCCGGGGCGCACGCCGCGGTCCGGGCTGACCCACACGGCGCGCTGGCCGCGTTTCTTCGCGAGCGCCCTCGGCACCGACACGATCGTCGTGGCCGAGTGAAGCATCCAGTAGACCAGCGGGTACCAGATCATCCAGTAGTAGAAACGGCCGAGCGCAGGCTCGTAGCGCGCAGTCGAGCGCAAGGCTGATGGCGAACTGCGATCAGGCAGGTGGCGCCGAGAATCAGCCGCCCCAGCCCGGCAGGAGCGTCGTGACGGTCAGCGGGCCGGCACGGCAGCACGAGGCCGGCCAGCCACAGCAGGTAACACGCACCAGTCATGTAGGCCCAGAACACGCTGACGATCACGTCTCCGAGCAGCACGGCCACATGCGCTCGCTGCCGCCAGTGCAGCAGCTGCGCCAGTTCTTGATCAACACCTGCGCGCCGCCCATCGCCCAGCGCAGGCGCTGCTGCCACAGGCCGCGCAGCGTCTCGGGCATCAGGATCCAGCACAGCGCATTCGGCTCGAAGCGCACGTCCCAGCCGCGCGCGCTGCAGCTTCCAGGTGATGTCGATGTCCTCGGTCAGCATGTCCGGGCTCCAGTAGCCGACCTCGTGCAGCGCCGTCTTGCGAAACGCAGTGATCACGCCCGACACCGTGAAGATGCGGCCGATAGATGCGCTGCGCGCGCTTGATCAGGCCGACGATCGAGGAGAACTCGCCGACCTGCACGCGGCCGAGCAGCGTGGAGCGGTTGCGGACGCGCGGATTGCCGGTCACGGCGCCGACGTGCGGGATCGTCGACGAAGTGCCGCACCAGCCAGTGGGCGCAGTGCGGGTCGAGCAGCGCGTCGCCGTCGATGCCGATCAGGATCTCGTTGCGGCGCCAGCAGGCGCCGGCCTGCAGCGCCATCGCCTTGCCCTGGTTCTGCGCCGAGGTGCACCACGCGCAGCCGCGGATGCTGCTCGCGGCCAACGCGTCGAGCACGCGCCGGTGTTGTCGCGGCTGCCGTCGTTGATGGCGATGACTTCGAAGTCCGGATAGTCCAGCGCCGAGCGCGTGAGCTGAGCGTCTCCTCGGCGTTGTCGCCTTCGTTGTAGCAGGGGATCGAGGACGCTGACCGGCGGCGCGTTCGCCAGCGGCGGCGGGTCGTCGGGTACGGCGGCGATCGGTCTCGCTCGCGCCAGCAGAACAGCAGACGGCGCCCATCATCCACAGGTAGGACATGAACAGCGGGTAGTAGAACGACGAAGCCGAACAGCGGCTGCCAGACGATGCCGCATCGCAGCGCCATGGGCCCGCCGGCCAACTCGTCAGGGAACTTGCGGCCACGTTGGGCTTGATGCCCAGCTGCCGCGCGGATCTGTCGACGATCCGGATGGTTGCTCGAACAGCTTGTCCGGGTAGTAGGCCGACGTGCTCGAACGCCCATCGTCGTAGCAGGCTGCGGATGGTGTCCGTCAGTCTCCTCGCCGGGAATGGGCCTGTTGTCGTTGCGCCAGTCGACGGTCTGCAGCTCGAACACCACCGTGCGACATCGCGCCGGGGCCGGGCTCTTCACGCTGCCACGAGTCTCGGTAGAAGCGCCGCGGATCCGGCGCCTTCTCCATGTACGGCATCGCCATGATCGCGGTGAAGTCGTAGTTGGCCAGCGAGTTCTCCAGCGCCTGCGAATACCACACCTCGGCCTTCGGGATCAGCACCACGCGCGCGTACAGTTGCGCGCCGTCTTCAGGCCGCGGCCGATTCGCGCGCACGACATCCGCCAGCTCGTGCGCGAAATTGTCGAGGGCGTTGATCTTGAGGATGCGTCCAGCGGCCGATCAAGCCTGCATCGCTCGCGCGGATCTCGCGGAACGAGAACTCCGGCAGGCCCCACGCTCCAGGTACGCGCGCGATGCCGAAGCCGGACTGGCGTCCTCGAGTCCGACAGCGTCACGTCGTCGTGGAACAGCAGCCCGTCGAAGTTCGCGGTGCGACGCGAGATCCTCGTAGATCTCGCGGATGGTCTGCGCGCGCGCGTGGCGAGAACGGCGAGAGCCGCTTGTAGCCCATGTTCGACTGGTCGCCGCTGTGCCCTGCGCCGGCGTCACCATTGTCGTCGCAGCTCGGATCGCTGGCGGGCGACACGACAGCTCAGCATCGGCATCCAGGCGTACACGCGCACGCCGGGTGCGGGTCTTGATCTGCCAGGCCACGCGATTGAACAGGTCGGCGCGCATCGGCAGTGCGCGATTCGGGAAGTACACCGCGTCGGCGCGCGCCGTCGCCGTCGGGATCGGCGAAGGCCTGCAGGTACACGTGCGTGACTTCGAGCGACTTGATGCGGTCGAGCAGCTGGCCGAGATTGCGCTCCTGCTGCGCGGGGTCCGGATCGTAGATGTAGTCGAGGTCGACGTGCGCCGCGCGGACCAGCGGCGCCGACGGCGGCTGCAGCAGCGCGTAGCCCAACGCCTCGACGCCCGGATTCGCCTGCATGAGATGTCGCGCCAGCGCGTCGAGGCGGCTCGTATCGTCGGCGCCGTCTTCGAGCGTCATGCGGATGGGCATGCCGAGCTCGGTTGCGGCGCGCACGAGGTCCGCGTTGTACGCGCCGTACGGCCACGTCATGACGCGCGGCCGTTTGCCCGTGTGCTTCTCGATCAATGCCACGCTCGTCGCGAGGTCGGCGCGCACGCGCGTGCGATAGTCCGCAGCGCGCTCGTAGCCGCCGTCCGCGGCAACGCGCAGCGTCACACCAGCCGGCTGCTCGTTGCCTTGCAGGTTGCCGCGGATGCCGCGATGCAAGTCGTGCGAGTGCGACGCGATTTCGACGAGGCCGGACCGGGACAGCTCCGCGACCTGCTGCCACGTGACGAAGTCCTGGCGGGTCAGCGTGTGGCCTGCCTGCGCCACGTTCGCGTCGTGCTCGATCCAGTCCGTCACGAGACTCACGACGGCCGGGTAACCGAACAGCTTCAGCAGCGGCAACACATGCGTGTAGACGCTGCGAAAGCCGTCGTCGAACGTGATCAGCACGGCCTTGTCCGGTAGCGCACGCTCGCCGCGCTGCGCAGCCAGCAGATCGTCGACGGAGACCGGGTGAAAGCCGTTCTCCTTCAGCCACGTGAAGTGATCGATCAGGTTGCGCGTCGATACCGCGTACTGATCCGCGTCGAAGTCGCCGCTCACGGTGTCCCGCACGTCGTGATACGCGAGCACGTGAAACGTCGCGGCGCGGACGAACGGTGCCGGCAGCGCCACCGCGAGCGCGAAGAACAGGCGGAACAGCGCACGCGTCGTCATAAGCGTGCTCGCACTGTCGCCACGAGGCCGGTCGAGTGCTCGACGGCGCCGTCGAAGAACTGGCGCGATCGTTCGAGACCCGCGGTGATCGCGAACCGTTGGCTCGGCTGCCAACTCACCGAGTACCGCGCGCGCCAGACACTGCCGGCGGCGAATCCGGCCTGGTCGTAACGGCCTACGCCCAAGTCGGCGTTCTGCGTCAGGCTGTTCTCGTAGCGACGGAACAGCCGCCACTCGTGGTGCAGGCCGACCAGCAGCGTCGTGTCACGGAGGGGGCTGAAGTACGGCACGTTGTTGCGATCGGCGCGTGACACGGCGACCTCGCCCGTGAGCTCGAGCTTTACGCGCGGCGCATTCACGAGCCGATAGCGGCCGTCGGCGAACACGGACTGCGCGCCGTTGTCGTCGGTGTAGCGCTGCGAGCGGGCGCCGACGGCGATCGACATCGACTCGTCGAGCGCGAACGTGGCCGTGACACCCGTCGTATCGGTCTCCACCCCCACGCGGTAGCCGCGCAGCGGCACATCGTTGCTGTTGAAATCGAGCAACGCGGCCAGGTTCCAGTAGTCCGACAGACGCCACGTGAAGTCGCCGCGCACGCCGGCCTGCCCGCCGGAGCGCGCGGCCGAGAGCTCGCCGCGGGCCGTGTAACGCGAGGCGCGGTACTCGACGCCGGCACCGAGGCGCTGACGATGCGCATCGCCCTCCGGGAACAGCGCGTAGGCATCGTGCGTGTGCGCCAGCGCGCGCCAGCGGTACGCCTGCGGCCGCGAGTACCAGGTGGCATCGACGCGGTAGGAATCGCTACCGAGCGTGGGGCCGGTCGATTCGCTGTCGTTCGCAACGACGTCGAGCTCGCCGCGGTTATGCAGCTGCCACTGTCGCGC
>CAVVIC010000003.1:0-25271 GCA_963748045.1 uncultured Gammaproteobacteria bacterium | reverse complement strand
GAGGCGAGCAAGGCCGCGCGGCACGAGTCCGGCAAAGAGGCCGCGCACGGGACCACGGGCGCGAGGTCGGGCGATACGGTCAACGTGAGCCGATCCGGCCTCTTGATGAGCCGGCTCCAGGAAGTCGTGCACAACACGCCGGCTGTCGACACGCAGCGTGTCGCCGCCCTGAAGAACGCCGTGTCTTCCGGCAGCTACCAGATCGACGATCAGAAGACCGCCGACAAGCTGCTGCGGTACGAGCGCAATCTGAAGGGTTGAAGACACGTCGATGCAGCATGTCAGCGAAGGTCTGATCACCATCTTGCAGGAGCAGATTGTCTGCGCCGAGGCGATGCTGCAGACGCTCGGCCGCGAGAACCATGCTCTCACGAGCGGTGACGCGGAGCAGCTGAACGCGGCCGGCGCCGACAAGGCGCAGCTAGTCGAGACGCTCGACGCGCTCGAACGTCAACGCCGCAGCCTGACGGAGACGATCGCGACGGGAGTGGCCGCTGCCGCTGCCGGCGCCGCGCAGCCGGCCGAGTGGCGCCGGCTGCTCGATCTGATCACGGAGTGCAAACAACAGAACGAGCGCAACGGTGCGCTCGTGAAGGCGCGCAGCGAGCAGGTGCGAGTCGCGCTGCGCACGCTGCGCGGCACGGAGCCCGATCTTTACGGCCGCAGCGGCTTGGCGCCGGCAACCGCCGACCCTCGCTCGCTCGGCACGGCTTAAACGGGAGAGCGACATGTTGGTCGTGAGCAGGCGCGCGGATGAGGCCATCCAGATCAAGCTGGCGGACGGCGTCGACAGCACGTTGACGCTGAAGGACCTGTTCGCCAAAGGTCCGATCGAGATCACGCTGCTTGGCGGCAACGGCCGACGCGTGAAGATGGGTATCGCGGCGCCGCCCGAGCTCACAATCCTGCGAGTCGACAAAGCCGTCTAAACCGGCCGCCCCGCGGCGCCCGCGCTGGGCACAATACATAATGGCCAGCGGCACCGCCCTGGCCGCAGCCAATCGAGGTTTCGCTCGCGCCCAAGGCCGGGGCTTGGATTTCCGCCGTCTCGCGGGCATCCTCTACATCGTCCAGACTACTAGAAGAACAAGGATCCTTCAGATGGAACGACGCCTCCTCGAGAGAAACAAGGTCTCGACGACCGTTTACTTATCGGTCCCCGGTGGCCGATATCATCGCTGCCGCGCGCGGAATCTCTCCGCGATGGGCGTGTTCCTCGAGATCAAGACCTTGGGCCTGCCGGCCGGGACCGTCGTGAATCTCGTGTTCGCCGTGAACTTAGGCGAGACGATTCGGCTGCATCGGCGTAAGGCCGTGCTCGCGCACGTTTCGGAGCGCGGCGCCGGTCTCATGATGCAGGGCCGTTCGCAGCTGCGACCGAGCGCCTGACCGAGTCCCAGCGTTCCTAGAAGTCGACGCGTCAGAACGCGTCCTTGAGCGCGCGCGTCTTCGCGAACACCTCGACTTCGGCCCCCTGCGGCAGACCGATCGTGTCCTTGAGCCCACGGCTCGTCGGGCGCAGGAACGGGTTCGTCGCACGCTCTTCCGCGAGCGTCGATGGAACGGTCGGCAGATTCGCGGCGCGCAGGCTCGCGACCGCGGCCACACGCTCACGCAGTACCGCGTTGTCGGGCTCCACCGTCAGCGCGAAACGTGCGTTGTTCTGCGTGTACTCGTGCGCGCAGTACAGACGAGTGTCGTCCGGCCAGCGCAGAATCTTCTGCAGCGAGCTCCACATTTGCGCCGGCGTGCCTTCGAACAACCGGCCGCAGCCCATGGCGAACAGCGTGTCGCCGACGAACGCGGCCTGCGCGCCTGGCGAAGTGGTACACGATGTGGCCGCGCGTGTGCCCCGGCGTGTCGAACACCGTCGCGCGGTGAGCGCCTAGCTCGACCACGTCGCCCTCGCCCACTTCGACGTCGATGCCGGGAATGCGCGCCGCATCGGCGCGCGGCCCGACGATCGTGCAGCCGGTCGCACGCTTCAACTCGAGGTTGCCGCCCGCGTGATCGGCGTGGTGGTGCGTGTTCAGGATGTGCGTCAGCCGCCAACCCTTGGTCGCGAGCTGGGCGAGGATCGCCTTCGCGTCCGGCGTATCGACGGCGGCCGTGGTGCCCGAATCAGCGTCGTGCAGCAGATAGCCGTAGTTGTCCGCGAGGCACGGGAACATGTGGATCGTGAGCTCGCTCATCGGGCTATCGTACAACGTGCGCCGGTGCGAGCGCTTCGTCGCCGCGTACGACGCAGCGACCAAGGGGCGATCGCTGGCGCACTGAGCTCCACTCCGAGACGACGATTCCCGCGGTTGTCGTACAATGCGTCGGCCTAAAGCCCGTGCTTCGCCGCCCTCTAAAGACGGTTCGATATGCCTACCATCAAGCTCCCCGACGGCTCCGAGCGAGCCTTCCCGACTCCCGTTGACGGCCTGGCCGTCGCGCGCAGCATCGGCTCGCGCCTCGAGCGCGACGCCGTCGCCATTCGCGTCGATGGTGAGCTGCGCGATCTGACGCGGCCGATCGAGCGTGACGCGGCCATCGAAATCGTCACGCGCACCACGCCGGAAGGCCTCGAGCTGTTGCGGCACGACGCCGCGCACGTGATGGCGGAAGCCGTGAAGGAGCTCTACCCGGAAACCCAGGTCACGATCGGACCAGCGATCGAGAACGGCTTCTACTACGACTTCGCCCGCCAGGAGCCGTTCACGCCCGAGGACTTGGGACGTATCGAGGCGCGAATGCACGAGATCGTGACGCGCGACGAGAAGGTCGTGCGCGAAGTCTGGGACCGCGACGCAGCCGTGAAGTTTTTCCTCGACCTTAGGCGAGCGCTACAAAGCCGAGATCATCGGCGCGATCCCGGACGGCGAGCCGATCACGCTGTACCGGCAAGGCGCGTTCATCGATCTGTGCCGCGGCCCGCACCTGCCGAGCACGGGCCGGCTCGGCGCGGGCTTCAAGCTGTTGAAGCTCGCGGGCGCCTATTGGCGCGGCGACTCGCGCAACGAGATGCTGCAACGCATCTACGGCACCGCGTGGGCCGACGCGAAGGATCTCAAAGCCCATCTCGATCGGATCGAGGAAGCGGAGCGCCGCGACCATCGCAAGCTCGGCAAGCAGATGGATCTCTTCCACTTCCAGGACGAGGCCGTCGGCGCCGTGTTCTGGCACGCGAAGGGCTGGGCGTTGTTCCGTACGCTCGTCGAGTACCTGCGCGCGAAGCAGACTGCAGCGGGGTACACCGAGGTCAACACGCCGGAGCTGATGTCGCGGTCGCTGTGGGAGGCCTCGGGGCACTGGCACACGTTCGGCGAGAACATGTTCACGAGCGAGACGCGCGACGACCACACGCTGGTCGTGAAGCCGATGAACTGCCCGGGCCACATCCAGGTGTTCAAGAACGATCTGCGCAGCTACCGCGACCTGCCGTATCGCGTGGCGGAGTTCGGCAAAGTGCATCGCTTCGAGCCGTCCGGCGCTCTGCACGGCCTGATGCGCGTGCGCGCCTTCACGCAGGACGACGCTCACGTGTTCTGCACCGAAGAACAGATCACGGCCGAGGCCGGCCACGTGTGCCGGCTGCTGCTCGACATCTACCGCGACTTCGGCTTCGACGACGTCGTCATGAAGCTCGCCGATCGCCCGCCGAAACGCGTCGGCAGCGACGAGGTGTGGGACAAAGCCGAGAGCGCGCTCGAGAACGCGATGCGCGCGCTCGGGCTGCAGTTCACCTATAACCGCGGCGAAGGCGCGTTCTACGGCCCGAAGATCGAGTTCGTGCTGCGCGACGCGATCGGCCGCGATTGGCAATGCGGCACGCTGCAGGTAGACCTGAACATGCCGGGCCGGCTCGGCGCCACGTACATCGGCGAAGACGGCAATCGGCACACGCCCGTGATGCTGCATCGCGCGATCTTCGGCTCGCTCGAGCGCTTCATCGGCATCCTGCTCGAGAACTACTCCGGCGCTCTGCCGTTCTGGCTCTCGCCCGTGCAGGTCGTGGTCACGACGATCACGTCCGACGCCGACGCGTACGCCGCGCAGGTCGTCGAGCAACTGCGCGCCGCGGGCCTGCGCGCCGAGGCCGACGTGCGCAACGAGAAGATCAACTACAAGGTGCGCGAGCACAGCCTCGCGAAGATTCCGGTCATCCTCGCGGCCGGCAAACGCGAAGTGGCGGAGAATACCATCGCATTGCGCCGCCTCGGTCAGCAGGGCCAGTCGAGCCTCACGCTCGCGGCCGCGATCGAGCAGCTGCGCGCCGAAGCCGCCGAGCGCGGCCGGCCGGCGGCGCGCGCCGCCGCGGCCGCGAGCTGACGGCGCACCACGGTCGGTGAACGAGCAGCGAACGGAGAGGCACTCATGCGGTTGATGAGCTTCGAAAGGAATGGGCAAGGGGGCTTCGGCGTCGTGGTCGGCGACGGCGTCGTCGATGCGGGCCGGCGCCTCGCGGGGAGCCCCCGCACACTGCGCGACGCGCTGCTCGCCGGCGCGTTGCCGGAGCTGCGCCGGCTCGCTGCGGAGAAACCGGACTTCGCAGCTGCGCGACGTCGCGTTCGCGCCGGTCATCGACGACGCGGCCGCGAAGCTGCTGTGCGTGGGCGTGAACTACATGCCGCACATCAAGGAGATGGGCCGCGAGCGTCCCAGCCATCCGGTGCTGTTCGTGCGCTTCCACGACAGCATCGTGGGCCACGGCCAGCCGCTCTTGCTGCCGCCGTCGTCCGTGCAGTTCGACTACGAGGGCGAGCTCGCGGTCGTGATCGGCAAACGCGCGCGCCGGGTCCGCAAGGAGCAGGCGCTCGACTACGTCGCGGGTTACGCGTGCTTCAACGACGGCAGCATCCGCGACTTTCAGCGGCACTCGCAGCAGTTCACGCCGGGCAAGAATTTCCATCACAGCGGCTCGTTCGGTCCGTGGCTCGTCACGAGCGACGAGGTGCCGGATCCGCGCAAGCTCACGCTGACCACGCGGTTGAACGGCCAGGTCGTGCAGCACGAGAGCGTCGGCGAGCTCTGCTTCGACATCCCGCAGCTGATCGAGTACTGCTCGACGTGGGCGGAGCTTCAACCGGGCGACGTGATCGTGACGGGCACGCCTGGCGGCGTCGGTGCCGGCCGCACACCGCCGCTGTGGATGAAGAATGGCGACAACGTGGAGGTCGAGATCAGCGGAATCGGCGTGCTGCGCAATCCGGTCGTAGCCGAAGCCGCGTGATCGTCGCGCACTGATGCCGCTCGCCCCGTCCCGCAGATTCATGCGACGGTGGCGCGCGAGCCATTGCTCTGTTCCCGCTTCTCTTGTCGGCGACCCGGCTCATGGCCGAGGAGCCCGACTTGAGCTGGATCGACCGCGAGGCCGTAGCGTCGAGAATGGTGTTCTACCTTACGGAACGCGGCGAACGCCCGCAGGTCGTCGTCATCAAGCTCGCGATCGACGTGGACGCGCCACCGCAAGCCATCTGGGACGTGCTGACGGCATGTCAGATCGCGCCGGAGTACGTGCCGAACGTCCAGAGCTGCCGCAAGCTCGAGGTGCTGGATGGCGGCCGCGCGGATCTGTTCGTGCAGGTCATCAAGCCGGCGTTCTTCATCCCGGCGTTCGAGCACGTGTTCAGGCTCGACTACACGCCGTACACGCGCATCGACGTGCACCGTGTCAGCGGCCCGATCGCGCACATGGACGGTAGCTGGTGGCTGCTGCCGCAGCCGGATGGCCACACGCTGCTGGTCTACGACTTGGCGCTCGACCCCGGCTTCCCGATCCCGCGGTTCTTCGTCCGCGCAACGCTGAAGCGCGATTTGCCGAAGGTTCTGGCGGCCGTGCGCGAACGCGCCGAAGCTCGCCGCTAGAGCCGCACCGACTGACGCGCGTCAGTGCCCCGCGGCGCGTTCGGCGCCTAAGCCCGTGTTGGCCCGGACGCTGAGCTCCGTGAACCTGCGCTCGGCTTCCGGCTCGCGCGTGAGCAGCGTGCCGAGCACCGCGCCCAGGAATCCGAGCGGAATGCTGACGATGCCTGGGTTCTCGAGCGGAAAGATCGCGTGGGCCTTCATGATGCTCGGGCTCATGACGATCGAGCGCCAACGACGACACGAGACCGGTGGCCAAACCGCACACGGCGCCCGCTGTGTTGAAGCGACGCCAGAACAACGAGAGCACGATGACGGGCAGGTTGGCGGAAGCCGCCACCGCGAACGCCAGTGCGACCAGGAACGCGACGTTGGCGTTCGGCCCCAGCACGATCGCAATGCCAATCGAGATGGCCCGACGAAGAACGCCGTCACGCGGGCTACGCGGACTTCCTCGCCTTCGCGGCGCTCGCGGCCGTGATGCAGCACGTTGGTCCAGAAGTCGTGCGCGAACGAGGTCGAGGCCGAAATCGTGAGGCCCGCCACCACGGCGAGGATCGTCGCGAACGCGATGGCGGAGATGAACGCAAAGAACAGATCGCCGGCCGAGTGCTTGCGCCAGCAGCGGCGCGCTCATGTTCGTGCCGCCGTTGCTCGCGATGAAGTCGCGGCCCGACGATCGTCGCGGCGCCGAAGCCCAGGAACGTCGTGAGAATGTAGAAACAGCCGATGATCGCCATCGCCCAGACGACGCTCTTCCGGGCCGCCTGCGCGTCGGGCACGGTGTAGAAACGCACGAGGATGTGCGGCAGGCCGGCGGTGCCGAAGATCAGCGCCATGCCAAGCGAGATCAGATCGAGAGCGCCGTACGGCGGCTTGTAGCGGAGGCCCGGCGTCATGAAGTCCTGCGTGACGCGATTGCCCTGCGCGTCCGTGTAGCTGACGTGGCCGACCGCGTCGAAGAACGCGCCGAGATCGTAGTTGAAGTGCCGCAGCACGAGCACGCTCGAGCAGCAACGTGCCGGCCATCAGCAGAATCGCCTTGACGATCTGCACCCAGGTGGTCGCGAGCATGCCGCCGAAGACCACGTAGACGATCATGAGCACGCCGACGCCGATCACGGCCGTCTTGTAGCCGAGGCCTGCGTCCTTGAGCAGCAGCGACACGAGCGCGCCGGCGCCGACCATCTGCGCGATCATGTAGAACATGCTGACCGTGAGCGTCGACACCGCGGCCATCGCGCGTACGGGGCGCGGGCTCAAGCGGAAAGCGAGCACGTCGGCCATCGTGTACCTGCCGGTGTTGCGCAGCGGCTCGGCCACGAGCAGCAACACCGTGAGGTACGCGACGAGCCAGCCGACGGAGTACATGAAGCCGTCGTAGCCGTAAAACGCGATGATGCCCGGCGATGCCGAGGAACGACGCGGCGGTCATGTAGTCGCCGGCGACTGCGATGCCGTTCTGCCAAGCCGTGAGCGGACGGCCTGCGCGAAATCGGCGCTCGAGCCTGTGTTCCGGCGCGCCGCCCAGCACGTGATCCCCAGCGTGATCGCGATGAAGCCGAGGAACATCACGAGCGACGGCGACATCAACGCGGCCTTGCCTTGTACTGGTCGACGATGGCACGCGCCATCGCGTCGAAGCGGCTCGCGGCGCGCACGTAGAGACCGCGACGATCCAGGCCATGAAGAACTGCGACAGCGCGAACAGGTACGCGACGTTGATGACGCCGAAAACCTTCGCCGCCATCAAGCGCGGCGCGTAACCGACGAGCACCGGCAGCGCGAAGTAGTAGACGATGAAGAATACGGTGGCGGGAACGATGAACCGGCGTTTCGCCGCGAGCAGCGCCTTGAAGTCCGCGAGGGCCGCCAGTCGGTCCCAATCGGCGACGGCGACGTCCTCGTCGGCCGTGAGCTCGTGAGCGGGCTTGTGGGCTCGACGGCCCAGCGGCGCTGCCTGCGATGTATGACGTTCTGGCACGGGGCGCAGGGTAGCCCGAACGGCTACGCGGCTTCAACGCGCGAGAGCACTTGGGCGCGGCTAGCACCGGGGGCGCTGTGATCCCGGTCACCGCTGACCCGCAACCGGTTTGTTACGGTGCTCTGCTGTGGAACAGCCCGCCAACAACGAGCCGCGCATCCTGATCGTCGAGCCCGACGCGAAAGTCCGGTCGCCGCTGCTGCGTTTCGTCGTCAAAGGCTTCGAGGGCTGCGCCGTCCAATCGACGAGCGGCACACTCGAAGACGTGCTCGGCGAGCGTTCGCGGCTGCAGAGCTTCGACGTGTTGCTCGTCGGCTGCGACTTCGCCGCCGACGGCACGGCCGACAATCCGACGCTGCGCGCATTGCGTGCGATCGCGGCCGATCCGAACAATCCGGCCGTGATCCTGCTGACCACGAAGGGCAGCGAGTACTCGGCGGTGCAGGCGATCAAAGCCGGCGCCTTCGACTACATCCCGAAAGCGCTGCTCGGCCGCGAGCAGGTGCTCGGCGCCGTGCAGCGCGCGCTGCTGACGCGCAAGGGGCCCGTGGGCGGCCGTGACGGCGGCGTGCGCCGGCATGGTGCGCCTCTTCGGCTACGACATGCGCCGGTGTCTCGCGAACCGCGAGAACGTCTCCGTGCACGTCGCGTTCAGCGCCGAGCGCGGCAAGGAAGTCGTGCTGAAGGTGCTGCACCGCGGCCGCGGCTCGCTGTCGCGCGACGACAATTTCGATCGCCTCGTCAGCGAGTTCAAGCTGCTGTACGACATCGCGGATCGCGCGGTCGCCGAGATCTACGACTTCCGCGTCACGAGCCAGTACTCCTACATCGCCATGGAGTACTTCCCGCTCGGCCACCTCGGCGCGCAGGCTGACGCAGCGCGCTCGCGCCGTGCGCTGGCGTTGAAGCACACGGCCGAGATCGCGCACGCGCTGTCGATCGTCCACACCGCCGGCGTCGTGCACCGCGACCTGAAGCCCGGGAACATCATGCTGCGCGACGACGGCACCGTGGCACTGATCGATTTCGGCATCTCGCACCAGATCGACGGACATGCTGAACGCAGCGGCCGGCCAGATCGCCGGCACGCCGTACTACATCAGCCCCGAGCAGGCGCGCGGCCAGCCGACCGACGAGCGCACCGATCTGTATGCGCTCGGCGTGATCCTGTACCAGATGCTCACGGGCGAGAAGCCGTTCACCGGCGATACGACGAACGCCATCCTCGACCAGCACTACAACGCCGCCGTGCCGCGGCTGCCGCCGCAATTCGCGACCTATCAGGCGTTGCTGGACAAGCTGCTTGCGAAGGACGCCGCGCAGCGGCTCGCGAACGCGCGGGAAGTCACGGAAACGATCGACCACCTGGTCGAGCGCACTGCAGAACCCAGCGGCCCCGCCGTTACCGGCCGTGGTCGTCGGCTAGAAACGCGGCGGTCGAAGTCTAGTCGGCCGCCGCGAGGCTCTCGAAGTCGAACAGCTTCGGATCGGCCAGATGCGACGCCGTCACGTTCTGCAGGCTGCGGAACAGGCGATCGCTGCGACCCGGGTCTTCCTGCTCCCACGCCGCGAGCATCGCCTTGATCTCGCGCCGCTTCATGTTTTCCTGCGAGCCGCAGAGATTGCACGGGATGATCGGGAACTCGCGGCCGCGCGCGTAACGCGCGATGTCGCGTTCGGCGCAGTAGGCCAGCGGCCGAATCACGACGTGCTTGCCGTCGTCGCTCTTCAGCTTCGGCGGCATCGCTTTCAGGCGCGCGCCGTAGAACATGTTCAGGAACAGCGTCTCGACGATATCGTCGCGATGATGCCCGAGCGCGATCTTCGTCGCGCCGATCTCGTCGGCCACGCGATACAAGATGCCGCGCCGCAACCGCGAGCAGAGACCGCACATCGTCTTGCCGGGCTCGATCACGCGCGTGACGATCGAATAGGTATCCTCGGTCACGATCCGGTGCGGCACGCCGAGGCTCGTGAGGTAGTTCGGCAGCACCTCGGCCGGGAACCCCGGCTGCTTTTGATCGAGATTCACGACCACGAGCTCGAAGCTCACCGGCGCCTTGCGCTGCAGCGAGCAGCAGCATGTCGAGCAACGTGTACGAATCCTTGCCGCCGGACAGGCACACCATGACGCGGTCGCCGTCCTCGATCATCCGGTAGTCGCCGATTGCCTTGCCGACCAGGCCGCGCAGCTCGGCCTGCAGCTTCTTCCAGCGGCCCGATGGCTCGGCCGACGCGGCTTCGCGATCGGGGTCGATCACGGCCGGCGGGTCGAGAAACGGCTGCAGGGGCTGAATCGGGTGCACGTCAGGATCCGGTAAGCCGAGGCGGCGCCATGATAGCGAAGTCGCGGGGCCGCCGACACGGCGTAGCGCCCTGCAAGCCGCGGCGCCGCTGGACCGCGCGGGTCACCGTCGTCGCCGGCGAGCGCGCCGCGGATCGGCACCCTGCCGCCACCCCTGACATAACGGCGAGTCGCCGGGTAGCGACGATGCGGAGGCTCTGTGAAGCCTATCACTACAACGTTTCCGCAATTTGCCTAGTGTTGGTGCACTCGATTACGTAAATCGGTCGGCCAATGAAGCGTGCAGTCATCGCACTCGTTCTCGCGCTCGCGGCCCTGGCCCTGCTGGTGTCGCTCGCGTTCGAATCTCGTCCCCTCCCGGTCGAAACCCACGTCGCCCAATACACGATCGATACGGACCTGAAGCGTATCGACGACGACTTCCATTCGCTCATCGACGCGCTCGAGAAGGCGTGGCAAGAGCAGCAACCGCCGGGCGAAGGCGCTCGCGCACTGCTCACTCGCATTGCGGCCGCGCCGGCGCAGTTGCCGACCGCGTTGTTCGGCATGCGCGGCAACGCCGGTCAAGAAGCACGGCTCACGAACAGTCACGATACGTTCGTCGCCACCGTCAATTCAGCCGCCGCGCTCGCGGGCGAGCTGATCGACGACGAGACGGAGTACGCGGCCAGCGTCAGCTTCCTGCGCGAGTCCGGTGCCGGCGTCATTCAGAAACTGCGCGACGCCGGTTTCGATCGCGCCGCCGCGGACACCTTCCAGCTCGTCGTCGGCACGTTGAGCTTCTCGGGGCAACGCGCCTCGGTGCGCCCCGCCGAGCTCGAGCGGTTGCTCGTGTCGCTCGGCCGGGATCAGAAAGTGGACAACATGCCCGGCGATCTCGATCGGCTGCGCAACGCCGTCAGCACGATCCTGAAGAAGAAATCGTCGATCGACAGCAAGCAGAAGCAGCTCGTCGGCACGCCGGTCGGCGAGTTCGGCACGGCGCTCGGCGCTGCGGCCGCGGACATGTATTCCGGCGCCGTCATGCGCGTCGACCAGGCCCGGTTGATGCTCGCCGTTTACGCCGTCGTGCTGCTGCTGGCGGTGGGCTTCGTCGCGCTGCGGCTGCACGCGAGCTACCGCGAGATCAACAGCGCGAACACCGAGCTCGCCGTGCTGAACGAATCGCTCGAGCAACGCGTTGCCGAGCGCACGCACGAGCTCACCGGCGCGCTGGGAGACCTCAAGGAATCGCAGGTGCAGCTCGTCCAGGCCGAGAAGATGTCGTCGCTCGGTCAGCTCGTGGCGGGCATCAGCCACGAAATCAACACTCCGCTGCTGTACCTCGCCAACAACGCCGAGCTCGTGCAGGAACGGCTCGGCACGCTGCGCGAGTTCGTCACGACGCGCCGCGGCGGCGTTCTCGATCAAGTCCGAGGACTTCGCTGACCGTGCCACGTATCAGACGCGGTTCGTCAACGCGCTGAAGGACGTCAAGACGCTGTTGCGCGAAGAGGAGCTCGAGGCCGCGATCGAGGAGATCCAGGACCTCACGCGCGACAGCATCGCGGGTCTTGAACGATCTCACGGAGATGGCGCAGAGCCTGAAGGACTTCAGCCGTCTCGACCGCGCGCCGATCGCAAGCTTCGACGTGAACGCGCGGTCTCGACAAGACGCTGGTGATCGCGAAGAACATCGTGAAGCACAAAGCCACGGTCGTGAAGTACTACGGCCAGCTGCCCGGAGATCGAGTGCTCGCCGTCGCAGATCAACCAGGTGTTCCTGAACATCGTCACGAACGCCGCCCAGGCGATCGAGACCGAGGGCACGATCACGATCACGACGCGCGCTGTACGACCCGAACCACGTCGCGATCCGCATCGAAGACACCGGCTGCGGCATCCCGGAAGAGAACCTGAGCAAGATCCGCGATCCGTTCTTCACGACCAAGGAAGTCGGCACCGGCACGGGCCTCGGCCTGTCGATCGTCGACGAGATCATCCGCAGCCACCACGGCGAGCTGCTCGTCGAGTCGGAAGTCGGCAAAGGCTCGGCGTTCACCGTCGTGCTGCCGATCAAGCGCCCCGCCGGCGCCAGCGGCGCCCGCGCCGGAACAGACCCCCGAGTACGAAGACGAGGCCGCGCTGCCCCCGCTCGCGGAGGCGGTCTAAACGGTGACCGTCGAGCAGCTACCACACCGCGAGCCGATCGCCCTCGCCTGCTGTTCGTCGATGACGAGCAGCGCGTGCTGAACTCGATGCGGATCATGTTCCGCCGTCAGTTCGACCTGTATCTCGCCTCGCACGGCGCCGAAGCGCTCGACATCGTCAAGAACAAGGACATCGACGTGATCGTGGCCGATCACCGCATGCCGAAGATGACCGGCGTCGAAGTGCTGTCGAAGGTGCGCACGATGTCGCCGCGCACCGTGCGAATTCTGCTCACCGGTTACGCCGATCTCGACGCCGTCGAAGGCTCGATCAACGAGAGCGAGGTGTTCCGCTTCCTGACCAAGCCGTGCGCGCCGAAGCAACTGCGCGAGACGATCGAGCTCGCGGCGAAGCTGGCGCGCGAGGCGCCCGTGCCGGAGCCGCAGAGCCGAGCTCTCGCCCGCCGACACGCTCGAGATCATCATGGAGGCCGACACGGTGCGGAGGTCGGCCGGCCCGCAGAGCGCACGAGAGCCGCCACGCGTTTCGCGCCCGCGAGTCCGTGGAAAAACCGAAGTTCGGCGCGTCGGCCCCGCGACTCGCGCCGGCAAAGGCACCCGCCAGATTCCGGACACCGCCCCGCGCCCGAAGCTCGCGACGGGGCTCGGCGTCGTCGTGTTCTCGAGCGACCCCGAAGTCGATCAACACCGTGCAACAAGCCGTGCGCGGCCGCCTGCCCGTGCTACTCGGCCGGCAACATCGTGCAGGTCGTGAAGATCCTGACCGAGCATCGCCCCGGCGTGCTCGTGACCGACGTGTCCGAGGACAAGGCCACGATCCAATCGATGACCGCGCGCCTGAAGGAACATCTGCCGCGAGCTCGTGACGATCGCCGTCTCGCAGCACCGCGACGTGCTCGACATGGTGTGGCTGATCAATCACGGTCAGATCTTCCGCTTCCTGCGTAAGCCGCTGTCCGCGGGTCGCTGCGCGATCAGCCTTCAGGCCGCGCTGCAGCATCATCGCCTGCTGCTGAAGAATCCAGAGCTCGTGAAGCGCCACGAAGTCGATGCGAGCCCGACCGAGAGTCCGGCGTCATCGACGGCATGCTCGCGAAGCTCAAGAGCATCACGCCTATGGGCGTAAGCACATGAGCGCAACACTAAAGACACGAGCAAGAATCAGAGCGACCTTCTCCTCTAGGTAGCGGGCGGCGCGTCGCGGCCGTCGGCGTCACGTGGCTCGTGATCTTGAAGCCGTGGGCCGGCGCCGACTCGGGCGCAGGCGCACGCCGCCCGCGCCCGCCGCGAACCTGGCGATGGCGACAGCAGCAAGCCGCCTGCGGCGCCGGACGCTCCGGCGGCAGACGATGCAGCGGCCGGAGATGCAACGCTCGACAATCCGCTGCGGATGGCCGCATCTCGCCTACGACGCCGGCATGCTCATCGAGCCCGAAGAGTACAGCGCGTGGACGCTGTACGCGGCGTCGCGAAGGCGGAGCCGGGCAATCCGGACGGCGGTGCACGGCCTCAACAAGGTTGCCGACGACCTCGTGCGGCGCGGCGAGACCGCGCTCGAGCAGGGTCGCTTCGACGACGCGCGTCGCATCGTCGAGCGCATTCGCGCGGCGATGCCGCGCATCCGGGCGCGAAGGCGCTCGCCGTGAAGATCTTCCCCGTGGTCGCGCCGCAGCTCGCCGCGCCCGAGAACGTGAAGCCGGCGGAACAGCCGCGCGTCGCGCGCGTCGATCTCGCGCCGGCTGCGCCGGCCAAGCCGGCCGTCGACCCGCTGGTCCAGGCCAGCGACCAGTTCGACGCGGCGATGAACGCGGGCCGGCTGCTGACGCCGGTCGACGCCAGCGCGAAGCACTATCTGAACTGTACTGATCTCCACGAACCACGAGAGCGAGCTCACGCAGCGCGCGCGTCAATCGCTGTCGCGCGAGCTCCTGTCGCGCGCGTCGCAGTCGCATCGAGGCGCTCGACGACGAAGGCGCGGCCGTCTGGATCAACGAGGCCGAGTCGGTCGGCGCTGACGCCGACGGCGTGCGCAAAGCGCGCAGCGTACTGACCGAGCGCCAGATCGCTCGCGAATCGGCGAAACCGATTCCCGCGTCCTCGATGAAGGTCGTCACGTACGTCGCGCCGGTGTATCCGACGCGAGCCCTAGACCGCGGCATGGCGGGCTGGGTCGACCTCGAATTCACCGTCGGCACCGACGGCAAGACCCGCGACATCACGGTCGCCAACGCGTCGAACGACAACCTGTTCCGGCGCGAGGCCATGGACGCGGTCAAACAGTGGCAGTTCGAGCCGCGCGTGTTCCTGAACCGCACGATCGACCAGCGCGTCTTCACGCGCATCCGCTTCGTCCAGTAACTCGAGCGCGCTCGCTCCGCGGCTATCCCGTCTCGCGGCCCGTCTCCCATTGAACATAATCGCGGAGTCTGCCGCGATCACATCGGCGCGCCGTTGGGCTAAGATCGCTGCAGAGTCTCACGAAGAAGACGCCGCTATGAAGAGCTGGGGAATCCTCGCGATCGCGCTGCTACTCGCGTGCGGCGGCGTGGCCCACGGCCAATACCGCTGCGACTGCACGAGCGTCGTCGACACGTGCACCGCGAACGTCGTGGCGCGCGGCAGCTTCCTCGAGGTCAAGACCGATCGCCCGCAGTGCGCGCGCGTCGACTACTTCGTCGACGGTCAGCCGTTCGTGTCCGTGGTCGTCGACGGCGAAGACCGCCAGAACTGGCCCGCGCGGACCGCAAATCCGAAAATCCTGGTGCAAAGCTGCCAGGTGTGCCGCGACAACGGCACGAGCGCTGCTGTGCCCGCTGCACGCACGCCGCCGCGCGGCCGCCGCGCAATCGCCCGCCGGCGATGGCGCCGACGCCGGTCTCAAGCCTCTGATCGCGGTGGCGCCGGAGTATCCGGCCGGCGCGCTCGTGCGCGAGCGGCAAAGGGCACGTCGACGTCGAGTTCACGGTGAATTCCGCCGGTCGCGTGGAGAACGCGCGCGTCGTGACGGCCGAGCCCAAAGGCGTGTTCGATTCGGCCGCGCTCGCGGCCGTCCAGCGCCGGCGCTACGCCGGAGAACCCCGCGCGCTCGCCACAGGTCGTCCAGGAGCGCCTCGACTTCCAGCCGCCGCGCGTATCGCAAGCCGCGCCGCAGCGTTCGCGGCCTCGGGCCCGCGCAACCAATGCGTGCGCCAGGACGCCGTCTACAACTACGGCGAAACAGTCGACGTCGGCCTGATCAACGCCTGCGACAACGCGCTCGTGGTGTTCGGATGCGCGCAAGGCACCGGCCGCAACGTCGGCCGCTGGATTTGCAGCGCGTCCGAGGAGCGCGGCGACGTGCTCGTCGGCGCCGGCGACCAACGCATCGGCAAACGTTACGCGGCCGGCGACGCCGCGGCGGTTCGCACCTACACGTACACCGACAGCTTCTCGGTCACTCGCGCGCCGAACTCCGAGTACTGGTGGGTGGCGTGCGTCGAGAGCGACGCCGCGTGCCGCGCCGACGCGCGCCAGTGGACGCGTGCGGTCAGCGGTCAGGACGCGAGTGTCGATCCGCAGGACCGCAGCCCTGTCACGGTGGCCCGCTCCTACTGAGCCGGCGCGTCCGCGCCGCCCTGCGGCGCCAGTTCCGAACGGATTTCGATGGCATCGGCGCCGATCACGATCACGACGGCGTTCAGGCCGTTCGTGTCGTCGACGACGCGCATCGTGACGTCGAAATTGCTCTGCGCGCCAGCGACGCCGGCCACAGCGAGCAACATCAGATAACGCAGCGTTTTGAATCGACCTGGCATCCGTTGACCTTCAACGCGGACCGACAGCGACGTCCACGACGAACGTCTTGCGCGAGCCGCCGTGCTGCAACACCGCCGCGAGCTGGCCCCCGCCACCCGCGCGCGCGACGAGCGTAAGCGGCAACACATTGTTGCCGGCCGCGAGCGGGGCGCTCCACGAGATCCGGCGCACGCCGGCCTTGCCGTTCACTTCGATGCCGGCGGGCAAATCGACCGTGAACCGCACGCCGTCGAGTTGCGTGCGCGACGTGAACAGCAGGTTCACGGTGTGCGCCTGCGCGACCGCAAGCGTCACGAGTTGGGTTTCGGGCGCGCGCCGCGCGGCCGGGCTGCGGACTGCGAGCCCCGTCAGAATCACGGTCAGGATCGTGAGGCCGAAAGCGCCCAAGAAGGCGTACGCCGAAACGCGTTGCCAAAGCGTCGGCCGAGCGGCGCTCGGTACCTGCTTTTTCTCGTTGGGCGGCTCGACATGCGGCGGATCGGCTTGCGAAGTCAGATCGGTTAGGATGGGTAAGTTCCGATCATACCGCTGCGCGCACGCGCGCTGCATCCGAAGACTCGGCACCAAACGCGGCGGCGCCGGTCTTAGAGGCAGCGGCGGCGAGACGAACCATGACACGCACCACGATCGCTATCCTCCTGATCCTCGGTTTCGCGCTTTTGCCGCGAGCGCAAGCCCGCGACCTCCAACAAGTGCTGAACACGGGCACTTTGCGCGTCGGCGTCACACTGTATCCGCCGTGGGCGGCGCGTGCCGCGAACGGCGACCTGGTCGGTTTCGAGGTCGACGTAGCGAAGCAGCTCGCGGCCGACCTCAAAGTCAAAGTGGACCTGCGCGCCTACGACGTCGAACGGTTGATTCCAGCGCTCGAGTCCGGCGAGATCGATCTGATCGCGGCCGGTCTCGCGATCACGCCGGCCCGCGCGCTGCACGTGAACTTCAGCCAGCCGTACGCGGAAGGCGGCATCGGTCTCGCGACCCACGTCGCGCGCACCGCCAACGTCAAGAAGCTCGAGGATCTCGACGGCGAAACCCACACGATCGTGGCCGTCGATGGCTCGGCAGCCGCGCAACTCGCGAAACGGCTCCTGCCGCGCGCGAAGCTGAAGCTGATCGCATCACCGGACGCCGCGAGCCGCGCGCTGATCTTGGGCGAGGTCGACGGCTACCTCGAGGACGAGCCGGTGCCGACGTTCCTGGCGCTCGACAACCCGGGCGTGATCGACGTGCCGCTCGCGCGGCCGTTGCTCGTAAGCCGATCGGGGTTCGCGGTCAACAAAGGCGACCCCGACTTCCTCGCGTATCTTGAACGCATGGATCGTCGCGCGCGAGGCCGACACCTGGCTGCCGACGACCACGAGCTACTGGTTCAAGTCGCTGCGCTGGCGGGAGCGCCTCGGCAATGCGTCCGCGCGCTGACACGTTGCCGCTCGCCTTCGCCGCACTGGTCGCGGCCGCGCTGCCGGGCGCAGTCGTGGCGCAGAACGATGCGGTGCCTCTGCCGCCGCGCATCGAGCGCCGCGCCGAAGCGGCGCCGGCTGCGACGGGCACGCCGGCGCCGGCCGCCGCGAGATCGAACACCACGCCGCCGCCGATCCTGGGCTCGCTGCGGCCGCCGAATGCCGCCACGCTCGCACCGCTGCCCGAGGATCGCGCCGACAAGCCCGACGAGATCATCGTGATCGGCCAAGGCTGGCGACTGCCCGACTCGGCAGCGACTGGCGCCAGAAGCAGGAAGACGCCGAGGACACCGGCCGTTTCCACGTGACTTTCATGCCGCTCTACGATCCGAGCCGCCCGCCGCAACGCAGCGAGCCGTTGCTCGCGCCGGCGGAGTGGCAACGGCTCGGCTACATCGAGCTGTTCCGCATGCGCTTCGGCAAGCCGCTCGCAGCCCGGCTCCAGGTGAGTAGGCAACGGATGACCGCGCCGAGCGCCCCGCCACGCACTGCCCACCCTCAAGCAGCTGCGCTACTTCGTCGCGCTCGCGGAGCTGAAGCACTTCGGCCGCGCGGCCGCGCAGTGCTTCGTGTCGCAGTCAGCGTTCAGTATCGCGATCCAGGAGCTCGAGACCCTGCTGCGGCGCGAACCTCGTCGACCGCACGAACCGCCGCGTGACGATCACCGCAATCGGCCAGGAGGTGGCCGTCGCTCGCGCGACTCTGCCTGCGCGACCTCGACGGCGCTCGTCGAGCTGGCGCGCGGCACGCGGCCGGCCGCTACGAGGGGCCGCTGCATCTCGGCGTCATTCCCACGATCGCGCCGTTCCTGCTGCCGCGCGTGCTGCCCGCACTGCGGCGAAGCTATCCGGAGCTCAAGCTGTTCCTGCACGAGGACCTGACCGAAAGCCTGCACCAGCAGCTGCTCGAAGGCACGCTCGACGCGGTTCTTCTGGCGTTGCCGTACGACCTGACCGGCGTCGAGCAGCTGCCGCTGTTCAACGATAAGTTCCGGCTCGCGGCGCGCCTCGGGCACGACGCTCGTCGAGCCGCGAGCCTACCGCTTCAACAGCCTGCACGAGGGCAGCGTGCTGCTGCTGCGCGAGGGTCACTGCCTGCGCGAGCACGCGATCGACGCGTGCAAGCTGCGCGACGCGCGCAAGACGAGCCGCTTCTCCGCGTCGAGCCTGCTCACGCTGATCGAGATGGTCGACGCGGACCTCGGCATCACGTTCCTGCCGGAGATGGCCGAGGGCTCCGCGCTGCTACAGGACACGCAGGTCCAGACCTATCCGCTCGGCGACAAGAGCTATCGGACGATCGCGCTCGATCTGGCGGCGCGGCAGTGCCCGCGCGGACGAGTTCCGCGACGCTCGGCAAGTTCATCGCGAAGCATCGCAACGCATAAGCTTCGGTTCCGGCCGCGCCCGGTTGACTTGGGTCTACGGCTCGGCGCTCAATCTCCGGCACTGTTTTGGGGGGACCACGACATGCGTAACGTGCAGGCACTGGCGGCTGCGGCCGCGATCTTGGGATTCGTCGGCGCGGCGCACGCACAGCCGTTCGCGGAAGCGAAGACGTCGCGTAGCAACTACTCGGGCGGCGCGATTGCGCCGAAGAGCGCGTGCGACGCGCTCGCGACGGCGAAGCTCGACGAGCTCGTCGAAATCAAGGCGACCGCGGTGCCGGCTGTCGGCGACGTACCCGCGTACTGCCGCGTGAGCGGCGTGCTGCAGCCTGAGGTCGCGTTCGAAGTGAACCTGCCGACCGCGTGGAACGGCCGCTTCTACATGATCGGCAACGGCGGCCACGCGGGCGAAGCGCTCGACGGTGCAGGTCGCACCGCGCAACGCGACCAGGCGCTCCAACATGGCTTCGTCATGGCCGGCACGAACACGGGCCACGACGCGCGCAAGGAGCCGGGCGGCACGTTCGTGCTCAGCAACCCGCAGAAGGCGATCGACTACGCGTATCGCGCCGTGCACGTCACGGCGACGACCGCGAAGGAGATCGCGACGCCGCTACTACGGCCAAGCCGTCGCGCACTCGTACTGGAACTCGTGCTCGCAACGGCGGCCGCCAGGGCCTGCTCGAGGCGCAGCGCTATCCCGACGACTTCGACGGCATCGTCGCCAACGCGCCGTGGGTCGATCAGACCGGCTTCACGATCGGCGCGATGTGGAATCAGCACGCGCTGACCGAGACGCCCGGTCTCGGCCGAGAAGATCGCGCTCGTCGCCGAGCGCCGTGATGGCGAAGTGCGACGCGGTCGACGGCCTGAAGGACGGGCTCGATCGACGACCCGCGCAAGTGCACGTTCGATCCGGCGACGGACGTCGCCGAGCTGCCCGGCGGGCGCCGACGCCGCGACCTGCCTCACCGCCGCGCAGGCGGCGGCGATCCAGAAGGTCTACGGCGGCCCGAAGAGCGACGGCAAGCCGCTCTTCCCCGGCTACATGATCGGCAGCGAGGCGCTCGCGGCCGGCCCGAACGGCGCGACGAACAGCGGCTTGGGCGAACCTGATCCTGCCGCCGGCGCAGGCCGACGCGAAGCCCGCCGACTTCAACCTGGCCGAAGGCACGATGCGCTACCTCGTGTTCCAGCCGCCGCAAGCCGGACTACGACTACAAGACGTTCGACTTCGATCGCGACCCGCCGCTGCTCGACGCGCTGGAGCAAGCTCGCGGACGCGAAGGACACGAACCTGACGACGTTCCGCAAGCGCGGCGGCAAGCTGATCATGACGTACGGCTGGGCCGACACGATCCTGCAGCCGCTGATGGGCGTGAACTACTACGAGGCGGCGTCGCAAGGCGAACGGCCGAATGACGCCGGACTTCGTGCGTCTCTTCATGGTGCCCGGCATGGCGCACTGCGGCGGCGGCATCGGCCCGGATCGGAACGACGCCGTGACGGCGGTGATCGACTGGGTCGAGAAAGGCAAGGCGCCCGACGCAGATCGTCGCGCAGCAAGGTCGACGAACGGCGCAGGTCGTCGCGCACGCGTCCGCTGTGCCCCTACCCGCAGGTCGCGCGCTACAAAGGTCAGGGCAGCATCGACGACGCCGCGAACTTCGAGTGCCGCTCGCCCTAGCGAGCGGCGACCGCCAATTAGAGCGCCGCGCCCGTGGGCTGCGTCGGAACGGTGCCGTCTTCTTCCGTGTGCTGCTGGCCCCACTTGCGTGACAGCCACTGCTGGAAGTCGTCGAACACCGTGAACATCGACGGGCACGACGAACAGGCTCACGACGGTCGACACGATGAGGCCGCCGATCACGGCCGACGCCCATCGGCGCGCGGAAGCTCGGATCGCCGGCCCAGCCCAAAGCGATCGGCATCATGCCGGCGCCCATCGCGATCGTCGTCATGACGATCGGCCGCGCGCGCTTGGAGCAGGAGTCGATCAACGCGTCGAAGCGCGACAGGCCGTGGTCGCGCTGCGCCATGATCGCGTACTCGACCAGCAGGATCGAGTTCTTCGGTCACGATGCCCATCAGCATCAGCAGGCCGATCAGCGAGTTGATCGAGAGCGCCGTAGCCGCAGATGCAGCAGCGCGACGAACGCGCCCGCGGCCGACGGCGGCAGCGCGGTCAGGATCGTGACCGGCTGGATGAACTTGTGGAACAGCAGCACCAGCACCGCGTAGATGCAGGCACGCCGATGACCATCGCGAGGACGAACTGGCTGAAGATCTCGGTGATGCCAGCGCGCGTCGCCGGTGCGCATGCGGCGCACGCCCGCGGGCAGGTTCTGCATCGACGGCAGCGTTGTCGACGCGCCTTCAGCGCGTCGCCGAGCGCGAGGCCGGTCGAGGTCGGCGTTGAGCGTGATGTTGCGGCTGCGGTCGATGCGCGTGATCTGCGCCGGGCCCGCGCCGAGCGAGACGTCGGCGACGTTCATCAGCGGCACCGGGCCGCAAGCGTGCCGGGCACGGTCAAGCAGCTTGAGCCGCTCGAGGTTCGTGCGCGACTTGTCGTTGAGCCGCACGCGGATCGGAATCTGGCGGTCGTCGAGATTGAACTTCGCGAGGCCGGTGTCGACGTCGCCGCTGGTGGCGATGCGCGTCACGAGGCTCAGCGTCTCGGTCGGTCACGCCGAGCTCGGCCGCGCGATCGGCGAGTCGGGCCGGATCACGATCTCCGGCTGCAGCAGGCTGGCGCTGGTCGTGACGTGCCGAGACCGGGCACTGGCGCATCTCGCGCTCGACGTTCGCCGCCGCGCGCGCGAGCGCGGCCCGAGTCGTCGCCCGCGAGCGTGATCGCCCATGCCGGTCGGCGTCGCTGCCGTCGAATTGGATTCGCGCGCCCGGGATGTCGCGCATGCGCTCGGACGCCTGCCGCTCGAACGCCTGCTGCGCGCCGCGCGTGCCGCGTCGGTTGTCGATCTGAATCGTGAGCGTCGCGCGGCGCACGGTACCGGCGGCGCCGCCGCCGCCGAAGCCGCTGCCGCGGCCCTGCGTGCCGATCGCCGTGTAGCACGCTGCTTGACCTCGGGCAGCGTCGCCAGCCGCTTGCGCACCGTCTCGGCCACCGCGAGCGTGTCCTCGAGCGTGGAGCCCGGCGCCAGCTCGACCGTGAGCTGCGTGAAGCCGTTGTCGCCGGCCGGCGAGAAGCCGGTCGGCAGCAGCGGGAACAGCGCGAGCATGCCGCCGATGAACACCGTCGCGACGCCCATCGTCTTCCAGCGATTCGCGAGGCACCAGCGAACGCGCCCGAGGTACCAGGTCATGATCCAGCGGCCTGCGCTTCGCGGCGTTCTTCGTGCGGCTTCAGCATGTAGGCCGCCATCATCGGCGTCAGCATGCGCGCGACCAGCAGCGAGAACAGCACGGCGATGGTCGCGGTGAAGCCGAACGGCTTGAAGAACTGGCCCGGGATGCCGCTCATGAACGCCACCGGCACGAACACCGCGCAGAGCGTGAGCGTGGTCGCGACCACCGCCAGGCCGATCTCGATCGCCGCGTCCGTCGCGGCCTGCAGCGGCGTCTTGCCCATGCGCAGGTGGCGCACGATGTTCTCGACCTCGACGATCGCGTCGTCGACCAGCATGCCGACCACCAGCGACAGCGCCAGCAGCGTCAGCATGTTGAGCGTGAAGCCGAGCGCGCAGATGGCCCAGAATGTCGGGATGACCGACAGCGGCAGCGCGATGCGCCGAGACCAGCGTCGCGCGCCAGTCGCGCAGGAACAGCCAGACCACGATGATCGCGAGGATCGCGCCCTCGAGCAGCATCTCCATCGAGCGTCGTACGAGGTCTGGATGTAGCCGACCGTCGAGGTCGTCTCGGTGAACTTGACCTGCGGGTAGTCCTTCGCGAGCTGCTCGACGGCCTTGCGCGCGTCCTTCGCGACGCCGAGCGCGCTCGCGCCCCAGGCGCGCATGACCTCGAAGCCGATGACCGGCTTGCCGTTCAAGCAGCGCCAGCTGCGCGCTGCTCGCTCGGCCTGGTCGCGCACGTCGGCGATCGTGTCCAGCCGCACGCTGCGACCGTCGGTCAGAGAAATCGGCAGCGCCGCGAGGTCCTAGACGCTGACGCGATGGTGCCGAGCGTGCGCACGGTCTGCTCCTGGGCGCCGATGCGCGTCTCGCCGCCCGGCTACTCGACCTGGATCTGCGCAGCTGGCGCGACACGTCGCTGGCGGTGACGCCGAGCGCCGCCATGCGATCCGGATCGAGGTCGACGCGGACCTCGCGCGATCACGCCGCCGACGCGCTTGACCTGCCCACGCCCGGCACCGCGCTGATCTCGCGCATCACGTTGAGGTCGACGAACCAGGACAGCTCCGTGTCGCTGAGCGTGTCCGAGGTCGACGCCGAAGGTGACGACCGGCCGCCGGCCGTCGTGGTGCGCGAGATGATCGGTTCGGTGGCGTCGAGCGGCAGGTCGGGGCGGATGCGCGTCACCGCGTCGCGCACGTCGTCCATGGCGCGGCTCAGGTCGGTGCCGAACTCGAACTCGATGACGGTCTTCGACGAGCCGTCGTCGACCGTCGAGGTGATGTGCTCGATGCCGACGATCGTCGAGACCGCATCCTCGACCTTGCGCGTGATCTCGGTCTCCATCTGCGTCGGCGCGACGCCCGGATACGTGCATCGTGACGATCACGGCCGGGAACTGATGTCGGGCAGGTCCTGGACGCCGAGCTTCGGGAAGCCGATCAGGCCCGCGATCGTCAGCGCGACGAACAGCATGATCACCGGGACCGGATTGCGGATCGACCAGGTGACGAAATTCATGAGCCGGCCTCCGAGCTCACGTGGACCAAGTCGCCGTCCTTGAGGAAGCCGGCGCCCTTGCCGACCACCATGTCGCCGGCGGCGAGACCGCTCGACACCTCGATCTCGGAGTCGTGCACGCCGCTGGTCTGGACGCGGCGGCGCTCGACGCGTGTTGTCGGGCTTGAGCACGAACACGTAGCTGTAGCCGTCCGCGCTCACGACGCTCTGCGAGCGGCACCGTGAACGCCATGGCGCGCGAGACCTCGATCTCGCCGCGCGCGAACATGCCGGGACGCAGCCGCTCGTTCGGCGGCAGATCGACGTAGACGAGACCCGGTGCGGTTACCGGACTGGATCGTCGGCGCGACGACGCGAATCGTGCCGTTGAACACGGCGCCGTCGGCGGTCGTGATCGCGACGGGCTGACCCGGCTTGAGCTCGCCGAGCCGCGCCTCGGGCACCTCGCCGCGCCATTCGATGCGGCCGTTGCGCAGCAGCCGCAGCATTTCTGCGCCGGCCTGGGCGATCTGGCCCACCGTGACGGTGCGCGCGGTGATCACGCCGTCGTCGGGCGCCGTCACGTTTGTGAACTTGAGGCGCAACGTGGAGCTCTGAAGGTCCGCCCTCGCGGACTCCACGCCGGCGCGCGAGGAGAGCGCCGCCGACTTCAACTTGTCGTAGTCGGCTTGCGAGATCAGGTTCATGCCCTTCAGCGACTCGCCGCGCTCGAGCGCCGCCGCGTCAGTGACGAGCTGCGCCTCGCGCTGGGCGAGCGTCGCCTGCTTCGTCGCCACCTCGGCGTCGAGCAGCGCCGTCGACAGCTCGACGAGCGTCTGGCCGCGCTTCACGTGATCGCCGACGTCGACTTTCACTTCGGCGACACGGTAGCCGCCGACCTCGGGCGCGATGATGACTTCTTGCCAAGCGAAGATCGAGCCGTTGATCGTGATCCCGCGCTCGACTTCGACGGGACGCAGCTCGGCTGCCGTTACCGTCAGCACGGCCTCGCGGGAACTCGCCCGGCCGCGGGCACGCCGCGCGTTGCGCAGAGCGATCCGCGGGGCGGCCGTTGAGCGCGACGATCACGCCGCCCGCAACGAGCAACGCGCCAAGCGCGACCAACCATCTAGGCCGCAACAAACCGGACCCAAGCTTCATGGGACGTCGTCCTTGAGAAAGCATCAGCTTGCTGATATGATATCAGCTATCTGATAACTAGCAATCCTGAATGCCGAAGAAACGTGAAGCTTATGGCAGTTGGCTCAAGCTGGACAAACCCGAGCACATCGTCGGCTTCCTGCTGAAGTCTCTGCACCACACGCTGCGCCAGGCGATGGACGAGGCGATGCGCAACAAGGGCGTCGACCTTTCGTTCGCTCACTTTGGGGCGCTGTTCGTCATTTACTGCGAGCCCGGCATTAGCGGCGCGAAGCTCGCACGCCGGGCGATGGTATCGCCGCAAACGATGAACTCCGCGCTACGACGCCTCGAGGCGGACGGCCGCATCGAGCGCCGCCCGCACCCCGACA
>CAVVIC010000002.1:0-185937 GCA_963748045.1 uncultured Gammaproteobacteria bacterium | reverse complement strand
ACGGCCCCAACGCGACCTTCGCCCCAGCCCGCAACGTCTTGATGTAGTCGTCCAATCGCTTCCGCTCCACGGCGCTAGTCAGATCCTTCCGAAGTGACTCCATCGTTGGAGTCTCACCCTTGCGACTGTCGTCGAGAATCAGCACGTGGTAGCCGTACTCGCTCTGCACAGGCTCCTGCGAGAACGATCCAACCTTCATCGGCACAACGGCCGCGACGATCTGGGGATTCATGGATTCTGCGGTGAACCAAGGGAGGTCGCCACCGTTGGGACCAGTCTTACCGCTCGCTCGTTCCTTCGCCAGATCTGCAAACTGCTTGCCGGCGCGTAGCTGCGTGATGACCTGTTCGGCTTCCGCCTTCGTATCCACGAGAATGTGGCGCGTCTTGTACTGCTGCTGAGTGAGACGCGGCAGATTTTCCTCGTACACCTTCTGTAGATCGGCATCCGTTGCCGGATTCTTCTCGAGGTAGCTCGTTGCC
Organism: uncultured Gammaproteobacteria bacterium; assembly: GCA_963748045.1. Lineage (GTDB taxonomy): Bacteria > Pseudomonadota > Gammaproteobacteria > Steroidobacterales > Rariloculaceae > FEN-1219. The sequence goes on along the minus strand of CAVVIC010000002.1, from coordinate 185,455 downwards.
ATCGCACGCGCCACGAGCTGCAAACGTTGCAGCTCAATCTGAGCAGCCACGGTGCGCGATGCCGAAACGCCGTCCTTCTCCGCCTGCTGCGAAAGAACCTCAACGCCGATTAGGTCATCCAGCAGCTTGCCGCGATCTTCCGCGCTGAGATCATCGAAGCTCTTGCGGCCTGATGCGAGCGCGTACACGCGCAGCACGGACTCCGCGATCGGCTTGCCGTTCACGGTTGCAACCTTGCCCGGGCCGAGAGCGTTCTCGCCGCCAGCTTTGTCGTTCTGCGAACAGGCGCTCATGCCGAGCGCGACACACTGCGAACGCCCACGAATGTCGTGAGTCTCGTGATCATCGCTACACCTTGGAATATTTTTCTATTGGCCGTCTGGAGCTGTGCGCGTCGACGCTCAGCGCGTGGATATCCGTCTGCATCAGACTGCCGAGCGCAGCATATACCATCCGATGTCGCTCCAGAGTCTTGGTGCCGGCGAAACGCCGCGAGACGATTCGAACGCGAAAGTGACCGCGGCCATCCTTCGCGCCTGCATGGCCCGCGTGCCTGTGGCTGTCGTCGATGATGTCGAGCTCGTCCGGTGCGAACGCCTGTTCGAGCCGAGATCGGATCATGGCAACGCGGTCCGCCGTCACGGGCGCACCTGGATCACCGAGGTCACGTGTCCGTGACCGACCAGCGGCTGCAGTCGGAAAAGGCCGTCGGTCGGACGTACGAACGGCAGAGCAAGGCAGTAGTGCGTCACGGGCAATGAAAACATTCAGCACAGCGCTACCCGTTCTTGTCGGCTTCGCCCTGCGGCATGTGCCGCGAGATCCAAACGGCTTGTACAACTACAGTCACCAGCAACAAGCCCATCTGCCCCCAGACCTTGAAGGTCACCCACGTGGCTTGGTCGTAGTGGTACATCACGAACAGATTGATCGGCGCCGATCGACGGCGAACGTCACGACCCAGCTCGTATTGAGGTACCGCCACTGTGCGGGCGCAAGCTCCAACGCGTGACCCATGGTTCGTTGCGTGAGCGTTTGGGCGCTAAACAGCTGGGTCGCCAGAAATGCGACCGCCACCGTCCAGTTCACCACCGTGACCTTCCACTGGATGAACACCGGGTTGCGCAGCGCCAACGTGATGCCGCCAAACACCAGCACGAGCACCGTCGACGCCACCAGAATGTTGCTGACCTTGCGGTGTCGCAGCCACTGATAGGCAACGACGAACACCATCGCGACCATCAAGGTCGCCGGTCGCGACATACAGGTCGAACAGACGATAGGCGACGAAAAAGGCGAGGAGAGGGAAGAAGTCGAACAGTAACTGCATGAATCCGCGCTGCTTGACGGGCCGAGCAGGCATCTTAACCCCCTTGGCCGGGCGTCCCAAACCGATCGTACAATGACCGAGTGAGTCAGTACTTCAAGGTCCACCCGGTGAATCCGCAGTTGCGGTTGCTGAGCCGCGCCGCCGACATCATCCGCGAAGGCGGCATCGTGGTGTACCCCACGGACTCGAGCTACGCACTCGGCTGGCACCTCGGCGACAAGAGCGCGCTCGAGCGCGTGCGGCGCTTGCGCGGCATCGAGCGCGATCACGACTTCACGCTCGCGTGTCGTGATCTTTCGGACATCTCGATCTACGCGCGTGTAGAAAACTCCGCCTACCGCCTGCTCAAGTCGCTGACGCCCGGCCCTTACACGTTTGTATTGAAGGCCACGCACGAGCTGCCGAAACGGCTCCAGGATCCGAAGAAGCGCTCGATCGGAATCCGCGTGCCCGACAACGAAATCGCGCAGATGCTGATCGGCGCACTCGGCGAGCCGCTGATGAGCTCAACGCTGCTGTTGCCCGGCGATTCGTTCCCGCTGACGGACCCGGAAGAGATTCGCGACCGGGTCGCGCGTCAGAGTCGACCTGGTCATCGACGGCGGTCACTGCGGCGTGGAGCCGACTTCCGTGCTCGACTTGAGTGGCGACGAGATCGTCGTCGTGCGCAGAGGCAAGGGCGACGTCTCCGCATTCGAAAGCTGACCGACACGGTAGCGCACGTATAATGCGCCGATGCGCGGATTCGATCTTGCCCAGCTGCTTCTGACGATCTCGGTGGTCGCGATACCCGGGATCTTCGCGATAACTCTGCACGAAGTGGCCCACGGGTGGGCCGCCAAGAAGCTCGGCGACCCGACGGCGTTCATGCTGGGCCGTCTGACCTTGAATCCGCTGAAACACGTGGATCCGATCGGCACGGTGGTGCTGCCGTTGGCCCTTCTGTGGTTCACGGGTGGAGCATGGACGTTCGGATGGGCCAAGCCGGTACCCGTAGCGTTCCGCAATCTGCGGCACCTGAAGCGCGACATGGTCCTCGTAGCCGCCGCAGGGCCCGGCGCAAATCTCGCAATGGCCACCGGGTGGACACTGCTTGCCATGCTGGTGGGAGTCGTATTGGCCGATTCGAGCTTGCTCAGTGCCTGGCTGCTGTCCGTCTGTACATTCGGGATACAGATCAATGTACTGCTGATGGTTTTTAACCTTGTTCCGATTCCCCCGCTCGACGGTGGGCGCGTGCTTTCCGGGTTACTGCCGCGCGCAGGCTCGGACGTGCTCGACCGCATCGAGCCCTTTGGCATTATCATCGTCATGGTGCTGATGCTCCCGCAGGTCGGGGTGCTTTGGCTCATCATCGAACCGTTCGTCCGGTTCTTCCTCGATTTCTTCTTGGCCGCCGCAGGACTCCGCTATTGAACGAAGAAGCCGCCAAACCGGCCAAGCCGAACCTGCGCTTGGTGCCGCAGACGCCGCCACCCCTGAGCCCGGACGACGGGCCGCCGAGCCAGGGCGAGATGCCGTTCGCCGTCGTCGAGGGGGAGCCGATCACCGAGCTGCCTCGCGACCTGTACATTCCGCCGTACGCACTGTCGGTGTTCCTCGAGGCCTTCGAGGGGCCGCTCGACCTGCTGCTGTACCTGATCCGACGGCAGAACCTCGACATCCTCGACATCCCGATTGCCGAAATCTCGCGCCAGTACGTCCAGTACATCGAGCTCATGAAGGAAATGCAGTTCGAGCTCGCGGGCGAATACCTCGTGATGGCGGCCACGCTGGCCGAGATCAAATCGCGCATGCTGTTGCCGCGCTCCGCCGACGCCGAGGAAGAGGAAGACGATCCGCGTGCCGAGTTGGTGCGCCGCCTCCAGGAATACGAACGGTTCAAGAAGGCTGCGGGCGACATCGATTTGCTCGAGCGTCTCGAGCGCGACGTGCTCCAGACCAGCGCCGAGGTCACCGAGCGGCCAGTCGTGGCGAAGCTGCCCGATATCACGCTGAAAGAGCTGCTCGTCGTCTTCAAGGAAGCGCTCGAGCGTTCGACGATGTTCGCGCACCACCACGTGCGCCGCGAGCCGCTGTCGGTCCGCGAACGCATGTCGAACATCCTCGTCACGCTGCAGACCGAGCGCTACGTAGAGTTCCAGCGCCTGTTCGACCCGCGCGAGGGCCGCATCGGCGTCACGGTGACGTTCCTCGCGATCCTGGAACTCATCAAGGAGACGCTGATCGACGTCGTGCAAACCGACCCTTTCGGCCCGATTCACATCCGCGCCGCGCAGGCGGCACCCGGCCCCGAAGAACTGACCGAAGATGAAGATCGCGTGCAAAGCAGCGGAACGGACGATCAATACAATGGATGAAACCGAGCTCAAGCATGTAGTCGAAGCCGCGCTGCTGGCAGCCGGTCGACCGTTGACGCTGGACCGCCTGGAACAACTGTTTACGGCACGCGGCCCCGCGCCGGATCGCGCCACGATCAAACGCGCCATCGACACGCTCGCGGCCGAGTATCAGAGCCGCGGCATCGAGCTCAAGGAAGTCGCGACGGGCTATCGGATTCAGGTCAAGCGCTCCATGAGTGACTGGCTCCAACCGCTGTGGGAAGAGCGCGCGCCGCGCTACACGCGCGCGTTGCTCGAGACGCTGGCGTTGATCGCTTACCGGCAACCCATCACGCGGGCCGAAATCGAAGAGGTGCGCGGTGTCGTCGTCAGCACGAACATCGTCCGCACTCTGCTCGAGCGCAACTGGGTGCGAGTGGTCGGCCATCGCGACGTGCCGGGCAAACCGGCCATGTTCGGCACCACGAAAGACTTCCTCGACTACTTCGGCCTGAAGAAGCTCGAAGAGCTGCCGACGTTGGCGGATCTCAAAGACGGATTGCCCGAGCTCAGCCCGCAATCGGACTTGGTCGACACGCTCGAAGCCGAGCTCGAAGCCAACGAAGCGGCAGCGCAGCCGGTGCCTGTCGCCGACGCTACGGACGCGGGCCTGGCGCCGGCGAACGATGAAACGGCGGGCCGACGACGCGATTGCAGTCGTCTTCGACGACGAAGACAGCGACGAGGACGACGGCTCCGAGCTCGAAGGGCCGGACCTCCTCGACACCGAGACCGCAAGCGCGCGAAGCCTGAAGGTCGTCACGTGCCTGAACGCATCCAGAAGATTCTGGCGAATGCCGGTATCGGTTCGCGTCGTTCAATCGAACGCTGGGTGGCCGCGGGCCGCATCACCGTGAACGGCCGTGTGGCGACGCTCGGCCAGCAGCTACAGGGCCGCGAGCGTGTGTGTCTCGACGGCAAACCCGTGCGGCTCACCGCCACCGCGCACGCGCGGCCACAGCACGACTTCCTCGCGTACTACAAAGCCGGTGCGACGCGCGGTGCGAGCGAGGTAAGTGCGCGGCGCGATTTGCCGCGGCCGCGCCAAGGTCGATGGATCGACGTAAGTCCCATGGACATCAACACGTCCGGGCTGGTCGTCCTCACCACCGACGGCGACTTGGCCTCGAAGCTCATGCAGGCGAGCGCCGTGGTCGAGCGCGAATACGCAGTACGGCTACTCGGCGAGCCTAGCGATCCGCAGATGCAGCGTTTGCAGGACGGCGTCGATCTCGACGACGGCACGGCGAAGATCGTCGCGATCGAAGGCGGCGGCGCCAGAGGCAGCAACAGCTGGTACAACATGACGCTGCGCGAGACTCGCCATCGCGATCTGCGGCCGGCGCTCGCGGCAGTGGGATTGGCCGTAAGCCGCGTGATCCGCATCCGCTACCATACGGTCAAGTTGGGCGAACTGTACCGCGGTGCGAACCGACCGCTGACGCCGTGCCGAGAGCCGCGACCTCTATGCCGTCGCGGGGTTCGAAGGCCGTCGCGGCGAACAACGCGAAGCGAAAGGGTAACTAGATTCATGATGCGGAAATTGATCGCCGGCGCTCGCGCTGCTTTCCTTCAGCCAAATCGCGGTCGCGGCCGACAAGATCATCATCTCCGGTGCTTCGGGCCAGCTCGGCGGCTCTCGTGATCGACGCGCTGCTCGCGCGCCGCGTCGCGGCCGCCGATCTGATTCTCGTGAGCCGCACGCCGGACACAGATGCGCTGAAGGCGTACGCCAAGCGCGGTGCGAGCGTGCGGTTCGGCGACTTCGCGCAACCGGAATCGCTGGACGCTGCGTATCGCGGCGGCACGCGCCTGCTTCTGATCAGCGTGAACGGCGGCGGCGGCAACAGGCCCGATCTGCACAAAACCGCCATCGATGCGGCCGTTCGCGCCGGCGTCAAACAAATCGCGTACACGTCGTACGTGAACGCCGATCGCTACACCACGTCGATGATCGGCACGGACCATCGGCGCACCGAGGTGTTGCTGCAAGACAGTGGCGTCGCGTGGACGCTGCTGCGCAATCAGATCTACGCGAACGGGCTCCCGGATCAGGCCGAGCAGATCGTGCGCGACGGCAAGCTGGTGACGTTCACGCCGGACGCACGCGTCGCGTACGTCACGCGCGAGGACTGCGCGGCCGCGGCCGCAGCCGTGCTGAGCACGCCGGGCCACGACAACAAGGCGTACAACATCACGGGCCCCGACGCGATCGGGCCGCGCGAGCTCGTGGCGCTCGCGAGCGAGATCAGCGGCAAGCGTGTCGAGCTCGTGGTGCAGACCGAGGACGAGTATCGGCGCCAGCTGCAAGCGTCGGGCATGGCCGACGCTGCGATCAACGGCACGGTAGCGTTCGCCAAGAGAGCTCGACTCACCGTATCTGCGCGAGCCGAGCACCGCAGTCGCGGATCTCACCGGCAAACCGGCCACGAGCGTCCGCAAGCTTCTCGAAGCGAATCGCGCGCGGCTACGCACCGCCGCACAATGAAGGCGAAAACATGAGTCGCAAGAACTTCTCCTCGGGCTCCAAGTGGGAGCCGATCATCGGCTACTCGCGTGCGGTGCGCGTCGGGTCTTACATCCACGTGTCGGGCACCACGGCCGGTGGCGCCGACGGGAACATCGTCGGCGTCGGCGATCTGGCCGAGCAGACGCGCCAGTGCCTGCGCAACATTCAGAGCGCGCTGGAGAAGGCCGGAGCGAAGATGAGCGACGTCGTGCGCACGCGCATGTTCGTGACGGACATCAGCCAGTGGGAGCAAGCCGGCAAAGCGCACGGCGAGTTCTTCGGCGACATTCGCCCGGTCACGACGATGGTCGAAGTCTCGAAGCTGATCGGCGCCGAGATGCTCGTCGAGATCGAAGCCGACGCGTACGTCGGCAAGGACTAGCGCCCGCCGTCGTCAGTCGCCGGCGTTCGCCTTCGTCGCAGACGCATCGCTCGTCGTGGCGCCCGGCGCGAGCTTGCCGTCGAGCGAGAACAGCCACAGGCCATCCCCGTGTTTCGTGTTGGGGAAGAACGACCCCGCCGCAAGCACCGTGACGTACTGCTGGCCTTTGTACTCGAACGTGCTGGCCGTCGCGTTCACTGCCGCGTCCATCGGGAAATCCCACAGCAGCGCGCCGTTGCTCTTGTCGAGCGCCGTGAAGCGGCTGTCGTTGCGGCCGACGAACAAGCAGGCCGCCCGCCGTCACGATCGACCCCGCGTAACACATCTCGTTCCACTGCTGCCGCCACGCGAGCTTGTTCGTGGTGACGTCGACGGCCGCGAAGATGCCGCGCACGCGAATCCCCGAGCGCCCGAACGTGCCGTTCGCGTAGCGCTTGCCGGGCTCCGGCGTCATGAACTCCGTTTCCTGATTGCTGGAATACACACCGATGCCGTCGTGCGCGCACACATAGAAGAGGTGCGCGTCCGGGTCGTACGAGCTCGGCGGCCAGTTCGCGCCACCGGTGGCGGTCGGCTTGACGAGCACGGGCTCGTCCCAGAACGGCGTGAAGATCCTGCCGCCGTTCACCAGCTTGAAGCCCTCGGGAACGATGTCGAGCTCGTGCGGCACCACGGCTTCGCCGAGCGGATACGGCTGCGTCTTCGACGTAGCCTGGCGCGGCTCCTGCGGCACGGGCCGCTCCTCGATGCCGACGAGCGGTTTGCCGTTCGTGCGATCGAGGATGTACGTGAAGCCGGTCTTGCCGACCTCGGCCAAACCTTTTCGCATCTCACCGTTGTACGGCGCATCGAACAGCACGACGGGATTCGGCGCGTCGTAATCCCAGAGATCGTGGTGCACTTCCTGGAAGTGCCAGCGATATTTCCCGGTCTTGGCCTCGATCGCCACGATCGATACCGTGAACAGATTGTCGCCGGCGCGCACCGAGCCGTTCAGATCCGGTCCGGGGTTACCGGTCGAGAAATAGATGAGACCGAGCTCGGGGTCCACGGCCGGTGTCTGCCAGATGGCTCCGCCGCCGAACTTCCACGCGTCGTTGTCCTGCGGCCACGTCTCGTGGCCAAACTCGCCGGGGCCGGGCACCGTGTAGAACGTCCACTCGGGCTTGCCGGTGCGCGCATTGAACGCCTTCAGGCGGCCGCGCGACGCGCGATCCCCACCCGCGAAGCCCACGATCACGCGGCCGTCGTAGTACAGCGGCGCCGCCGTGATCGAAAAACCGTCGTGCCAGTGCTCGGCCTGCGTGGACCACACGACCGCGCCCGTGCGCTGATCGAGCGCCACGAGCTTGCCGTCGAGCTGGCCCACGTAGATGCGGCCGTCGCCCAACCCTAAGCCGCGACTCAGCCAGCCGCAGCACACCGCGTCGATGCTCTCGTCGAGCTTGGCCTCGTAGGTCCAGAGAATCTTCCCGGTGTCGACGCTCACGGCGAACACGTCGTCGGCGCCGGTCACGATGTAGATCACGCCGTCGTACACGATCGGCTGCGCTTGCCCGGAATACTTGCTGGCGATGCCGGAGCCGTTCAGGCCCACACGCCAGTTCGGCTTCAGGTTCGCGACGTTGCTGCGATTGATGCGCGTGAGCGGCGAGTAGCGCTGGTTGTACAGCGAGCCGCCGTTCGTCGGCCAACTGTTCGTCGGCGGCGCCACGAGCTCTTTGGCCGGGAATGCCGGCGCCGGCCGAATCTTGCCGGCGGCGGGTTGGGCGGTAGCCACGAGCGGCGTACCGAATACGAGCGCAGCCAGAATCCCTGCGGCGCGCACCGCAGCACGCGAACCGGTCGTCGTCGAACGCATCGAAGAATCTCCCCCCAAGTCCGTTGGCATTATTCACCAGGCCCGCTGCGGCCGCGAGTCCACGCGGTTCGGCGCCGGTTGCGCGCTTGACCCCCGCGGCGATAGCCTTCAGGCTCCCTCGCGCCTTTCCGCCGCCGGACAGTCGATGAACGCTTCCGCACACACCACGAACCCGGCGGTCAGCCGCTCGGGGCCGCTGATCGCTCTGTTCTTCCTCGCGTCTGATCTGGGGCTACAACTGGGTCGTGATGAAGGCCGCGATGCACTACGTCGGTCCGATGCAATTCGCGGCGCTGCGCGTCACGCTCGGCACCGTCGTGATGTTCGGACTCTTACTGGTGCTTGCGCGTGCCGCTGAAACCGCGGCACGTGGTCAAGACGATGCTCCTCGGCCTGTTCCAGACAGCGGGCTTCGTCGGCTTGATCTCGTTCGCCGTCAACGGCGGCGAAGCCGGCAAGAGCTCCGTGCTCGGCTACACGATGCCGTTCTGGGTCATCGTATTCGGCTGGCCGTTCCTGCCGGATCGTTTGCGCGGCTGGCAGTGGCCTGCGGCCGGCCTGATCCTCGTCGGGCTCCTTCTGGTGCTCGAGCTCTGGAACTCCGGCGGCGGGCTCACGAGCAGCTTGCTCGCGCTCGGCGCTGGTATCTCGTGGGCGATCAGCGTCATCGTCTTCAAGAAGATCCCCATTCACAATCGTAATGAGTTGCTCTCGGTCACCGCGTGGCAAATGGTGTGGGGCCTGCTGCCCCTGATCGTCGCGGCGCTGCTGATCCCGGAGCGCCCGATCGAGTGGAGCGCGTACTTCATCGGCGCGCTGATCTACAACGGCGTCGGCGGCATGGCGATCGCGACCTTCCTGTGGCTGTACATCCTGCAACGGCTGCCGGCGACGATCAGCGGCTTGAACGCGCTGACGGTGCCCATCGTCGGCGTGATCGCGGCCTGGATTCAACTCGGCGAGCGGCCGTCGACGTCGGCCGGCATCGGCATGATCGCAATCCTGGCGGGGCTGGCGTTGCTGACGACGGCGCAGAGGACGGCTCAGCCTTAACGAGGCGTCCCGAAATCGGGACTTGAGGCTCTGGTTCCGGGACGTAGGGCGCGAAGCCTCGCAGACGCGGCATTTGGCCGCTTCGAGGCCTGGCATGGCGATTGCAATTCCTCCGGCCATGGATATTCCTCGCCCAGAAAACAAACGTCGCAAACAGACCCGCCAGCTCGCGATCGGCGGCGGCGTCGTGCTGCTGGTCGTGATCGTGTCGGTCGTGGTCGCGCGCCTCGAGCCCGCCGCGCCGTCGGTCGCGCGCGCGTCGGTCTGGATCGACAACGTGCGCGAGGGCGAGATGCTGCGGCAGGTCCGCGGGCCGGGCACGCTCGTGCCGCGCGAGATCCGCTGGATCGCTGCGCAGACCACGGGCCACGTGGAGCACGTCATCGTGAGGCCGGGCGCCGTCGTCACCGCCGACACCGTGCTCGTCGAAATGACGAACCCCGAGCTGCTGCGCGAGACCGACGAGGCGAAATTCGCGCTCGACGCCGCTCTGGCCGAGCTCGCGGAGATGAAGCTGACGCTGAAGAGCCAGCAGCTCGATCAGCGAGCCGCGCTTGCCAGCGCGCGCACCGAGTACGAGTCCGCACGCCTGCAAGCCGAAGCCGAGAGAGCGGCCGGCGACGTCATACCTGCGCTGCAGGTGCAGCGATCCGAGCTTCTGGCTGCGGAGCGCAAAGAGCGCTTCGAGATCGAAACCGATCGGGTTGCGCAGTTCGCCGACACCATCAAGGCGCAGATCACGGCGCGCGAGGCGAAACTGGCGGGGGTGCGCAACGCCTACGAGCGCAAACAGCAGCAGGTCGACTGGCTCAAAGTGCGCGCCGGCGTGGCTGGCGTGCTGCAGCAGATGCTCGCGGAAGACGGCCAGACGCTGACGCTCGGCCAGAACATCGCGCGCGTCGCGCGGCCCGACGACCTGCGCGCCGAGATCAACATCCCGGAAACCCAGGCGCGCGACGTGCAGATAGGTCAGACGGTCAACATCGACACGCGCAACGGCATCGTGCCCGGACGCGTCGTACGCATCGATCCCGCGGTCCAGCAGGGCACCGTGCAAGTCGACGTGGACTTCGCGAGCCCGCTGCCGGTCGGTGCGCGGCCCGATCTCTCCGTCGACGGCACGATCGAGATCGAGCGCCTGCCGCAAGTGTTGTTCACGGGCCGGCCCGCGTATGGCCAGCCGAACAGCACCGTTGGCCTCTTCAAGCTCGTCGAGGACGGCCGCTACGCCGTGCGCGTGCCCGTCCAGATCGGCCGCACGTCGGTCAACGCAGTCGAGATCGTCAAGGGTCTCACGGCCGGCGACCAAGTCATTCTTTCCGACACGTCCGCCTGGGACGACAACGATCGCATCCGTCTGAACTGAGGGGGAACACCAATGAACGACGCAGCCAAAGCAGCTCTGATCAAGCTCGAGGATCTGAAGAAGGTCTTCTACACCGACGAGGTCGAGACACACGCGCTCTCCGGGCGTGCACGTCGAGATCGGCACCGGCGAGTACGTGTCGATCTCCGGGCCTTCGGGCTGCGGCAAGTCGACGTTGCTGTCGATCCTCGGCCTGCTCGACACGCCGACGGGCGGGCGCTACCTGCTGAACGCCACGCCCGTCGAGAACCTCGACAACTCGCAGCGCGCGCACATCCGCAACAAAGAGATCGGCTTCATCTTCCAGGCGTTCAACCTGATCGGCGACCTCACGGTGTACGAGAACGTCGAGCTGCCGCTCACGTATCGCGCGGGCATGAATGCCGCCGAGCGCAAGCAGCGCGTCATGCAATCGCTCGAGCGCGTGCGCATGGCGCATCGCTTGCAGCACTATCCGTCGCAACTCTCCGGCGGTCAGCAGCAGCGCGTCGCGGTGGCGCGCGCGTTGGTAGGCAGCCCGTCCGTGCTCCTCGCCGACGAGCCGACGGGTAACCTCGACTCGAAGAACGGCGAATCGGTCATGAGCCTGCTCAGCGACCTGCACGACGACGGTGCGACGATCGTCATCGTGACGCACGATCCGCGCTACGCGGATTACGCGGAGCGCAAGATCCACATGTTCGACGGCCGCGTCGTCGACGAAGAGACGCTGCAACGCCTGCGCGCCGAGGAAGACAAGCGTATCGCGGAGCACGCGCGACACGGGCGCCCGGCGCAGTGAGTTGGCTCCAGGACCTGCGTTACGCCATTCGCTCGCTGGCGCGAGTCCCCAGATTTTCCCTGGTCGTCGTGCTGACGTTCGCAGTCGGAATCGGTGCGACCAGCGCCGTATTCTCGGCGCTCGACGCCATGCTGTTGCGGCCGTTGTCGTTTCCCGACGCAGATCGGCTCGTGGAAATGACGCAGCATCGCGAGCGTTCCACTGAAACCAACGTGGCACCGACGCGTCTGGAAGATTGGCAGGCCGCCAACTCGAGTTTCGAGGCGATCACCGGCTTCTATGCCGAAGGAGTAGCCGAGACGTCGGGCGACCTGCCCGAACAGTTGCAGCGCGTAACGGTGGCGCCGCGGTTCTTCGCCGTATTCGGCGCAGCGCCGCTCGTCGGCCGCGTATTCACGGCCGAAGAGCACCACGGTCGCCCACCTTCGAACGTGTTGATCAGCGAACGTCTCTGGCGAAACCGGTTCAACGCCGATCCGGCCGTTGTCGGCCGCGGGCTGCGAATTGGCGACGTAGCGGTGACGATCGTTGGCGTCATGCCGGCGTCGTTCCGGATCCCGGATCGCAACGTGGATCTGTGGCGTCCGGCGTCCGTCGACGATCCCTTTGCCCAATCCCGCAATGCGGTGTGGTATCGCGCGGTGGGTCGCCTGCGGCCAGGCGTATCGATCGCCCAGGCCCGCGCGAACCTGGCGGCCGTCCAAGGCGATCTCGCTGCGCGCTATCCGACCACCGATGCCGACCTGGGCATCGAAGTCTCGCCGCTGAAGGACACGCTCGTGGCGGGCGCGAGCAGTTCGCTCTGGCTCTTGTTCGGTGCGGTGTTGGCCGTGCTCCTGATCGCATGCGCCAACGTCGCGACGTTGTTGCTCACGCGGGCCGGGCAGAGGCGGCGCGAGATCGCCGTGCGTCTCGCGCTCGGCGCATCGCCGCCCGCCATCGTCCGGCAGGTGCTGGTGGAAACGGTCGTGCTCGCCGGCGTCGGTGCGCTGCTCGGACTCGCGGTGGCCGCGCTCGCGGGTCGCGGCTTGCGCGCGCTGGCAGCGGACCTGCCGCGCATAGAAGAGGTGGCGCTTAACACGCGCGTGCTCGTATTCGCGATTGCCACCGTTGCCGTGACGAGCGTACTTGCAGGCCTGCTGCCAGCACTCCGATCCGCACGCAGCGCGATGTCAGAAGGCCTCGCCGGTGGTCGCGCTCAGGTGACGAGCGCGCACCGGGCTCAGTGGTTGCTCGTCGGCGTGCAAGTGGCGCTCAGCGTCACACTGCTCGCAGGCGCCGCGTTGCTCGTCCGTAGCGCCATCGAGCTCGATCGTGTTGATCCGGGGTTCGAGCCGAGCCGTGTGCTCGCCTTCAACATGACGGCAACCTACGCGGAGTCCAACGATTTCGACCGCGTGGGTCAGCGGATCGAACGCACGCTCGAAGCGTTGGCGTCGATCCCCGGTGTGGACGCGGCAGCCACGTCGATCATTACACCGGGAGTGCTGGGATCTAACGTCTTGCAGTTTGCGACTGCGGACGGCCGCATCGCTGCCGATCTCAAGGCGATGGCCAAGCAAAACGTCGTGTCCGCCGGCTACTTCGCCACGCTCGGCATCCCGTTGGTGGCTGGCGAGCTGTGCCGCGGCGGTACGCAAGGCGAAGGGAACCTGCTCGTCAACCAGCGCTTTGTCTCGACGTATCTGCCCGGTGCGACCAGCGCATCTGTAGCCGGGCTCGAGCTGCGGGGCGTCACGCAGTTTGCCGCGAGCGGACGAGTCGTGGGTGTCGTGGCCGACGCGCGTGACACCGGTCTGAACCGACCGGCGGGACCCATCGTCTATGAATGCAGCACGCGGACGCTCGCACCCGTGTTTCTCGTGCGCACGCGTGGAGCGCCCGAGGCACTCGCCGCGCTCGTGCGCACGAAACTCAAGGAAATCGAGCCACTGCGACCCGTGATCCAGCTGTCGTCGCTCGCGGACCGGATAGGCGCAACTTTTGGCACGGAACGGCTACGGACTGTTCTGCTCAGCTCGTTCGCGCTGGCCGCTCTGCTGCTCGCGGCCGTCGGCATCTACGGCACGCTGAGCTACGTCGCGAGCTTGAGCCGCCGCGACGTAGGGCTGCGACTCGCGCTCGGAGCGCTGCCGGGGAGGATCGTCGCACAATTCCTGTTCGGCGCGTTGCGCGTCGTAGTCATCGCGTGCGCCGTCGGTGCCGCGTTGTCGCTGGTCGCGACACGCAGCCTGTCCGGTATGTTGTACGGCGTGTCGCCGTCCGATCCGCTGACGTTGGCCATTGTGATCGCCGTCGTGCTGGCCGTCGCGACGGCGGCGGCGGTTCTGCCAGCGTTGCGTGCTGCCCGCATCGAACCCATCCGTGTATTGCGTGAGGAGTCCAGATGAGCCAGCTTCGCGCTGAGCTCCGAACGGCAATGAACTTGCTCGATCCCTCCGCGGAGGGATTCTCGGAACACAAAGCATTCGTATTTGGAGACACCGGCTTGAAGGAACGGCGGCAATGGCATTGATCAAGGTCCGCGGCCTCGAGAAGTCCTACCCCTACAAAGGCGGCCGCACATTCGTGCTGCGGCAGATCGCACTCGAGGTGCAGGAAGGCGAATTCGTCACGATCATGGGTCCGTCTGGCTCCGGCAAGTCCACGTTGCTCGCGATCCTGGGCATGCTCGACGGCGAGTTCGACGGCGAGTACCTGTTCGACGGCGTGGAAGCACACAAAACGACCCCCAAGAAGCGCGCGCAGCTCGGCAAGGAGAATATCGGCTTCGTGTTCCAACAGTTCCACCTGCTCGACGACCTGACCGTGTCCGAAAACCTCGACATCCCGTTGTCGTATCGCGACGTGCCGCGCAAGGAGCGCGAAGCGCGCGTCGCGGAGATCCTCGATCGGTTCCAGATCGTCGCGAAGAAGGATCTGTACCCGGCGCAACTCTCGGGCGGCCAGCAACAGCAGGTGGCCGTCGCGCGCGCCGTGATCGCCCGACCGCGGGTCATACTTGCCGACGAACCTACAGGCAGCCTGCACTGGAAGCAGGGCGAGGAGATCATGAAGCTGCTGAGCGCCCTGAACCAGGAGGGCACGACGATCATTCAGGTCACGCACGACCATCGCGTCGCGGACTTCAGCCGTCGCGTCGTGGAGCTCGCCGATGGTTGGCTCACCGCCGATCGCCGGACAAAGAATTGATAAGCACCCGCACCTCTTGCGGGCCCCGCGCCCGATGACTTTCAATACCCCGTGCCCAATCGAACCCCTCGCATTTTCGTAGCCGACGACCAACGCGACGTCGTGGAGTCCGTGCGCCTCCTGCTGAAAGGCGAGGGCTGCACGGCGGAAACGTTCGCTCACCCCGACGCGCTGATCGCCGCGCTGCGCGCCCGCCAGGCCGACGCGGTGCTGATGGACCTGAACTACACGCGCGACACGACCTCGGGCGAGGAGGGGCTCGACGCCGTAGGCAAGATCCGCGCGTTCGACGCCTACACGCCGATCGTCGTGATGACGGCGTGGGGCAGCATCGAGCTGGCCGTCGAGGCCATGCGCCGCGGCGCGCAGGACTTCGTCGAGAAACCCTGGAGCAACGAGCGCCTGCTGACGGTGCTGCGAACGCAGATCGCGCTCGGTCAGTCGCAGCAACGCACCCGCACGCTCGAAGCCGCGAATCAGGCGTTGACGGCCACCGAAGACGAGCTGATCGCCGAATCGCCGACCATGCGCGCGGCGCTCGAGACACTGCAGCGCGTCGCGCCGTCCGATGCGAACGTGCTGATCACCGGCGAGAGCGGCTGCGGCAAGGGCCTCATCGCGAAACTGATTCACGCACACTCGCGCCGCGCTGAGCGCAGCCTTGTGACGGTCAACATCGGCAGCCTCCAGGAGACCGTGTTCGAGAGCGAGATGTTCGGCCACGTCAAAGGCGCGTTCACGGACGCGAAAGCCGACCGCGTCGGGCGCTTCGAGCTCGCCGACGGCGGCACGCTGTTCCTCGACGAGATCGCGAACATTCCGCCGGCTCAGCAGGCGCGACTATTGCGCGTGCTCGAAGGCGGCCAGTTCGAGCGCTTGGGTTCGTCGCGCACCCATCAGGTCGACGTACGCGTGATCGCGGCCACGAACGCCAATATCCAGGGCGAAGTCGACGCGGGTCGGTTCCGCTCCGACCTGCTGTATCGGTTGAACACGATCCACATCCACCTGCCGCCGCTCCGCGAGCGCGGCGACGACATCGTGCGGCTGGCGCAGAGCTTCCTGAAGCAGCATGCGCACCGGTATCGGCGCGAGGTCGGCACGTTCAGCGACGCCGCATTGTCGGCCCTCAAGCGTTACGCCTGGCCCGGCAACGTGCGCGAGCTGAGCCACGTGATCGAGCGCGCCGTGCTCATGTGCGCCGGCAATTCGATCGGCCCGACCGATCTCGCGCTCGGAGGCCCGGCCCCGGCCGCGACGGCAGCGGACCGCCGCGCCTCGGCGACACTCGAGGAGATCGAGCTCGACGCGATCCGGGCCGCGCTCGGTCGTCACGGCGGTAACGTGATCGCCGCGGCCGAAGAGCTCGGCATGAGCCGATCGGCGCTGTACCGGCGCATGGAAAAGCTCAAGTCGTGAGCCGCCGGCGTCTGGCGTTCCAGAATCGCCTGCTGTTGCTGGCGCTGTTGTGCGCCATCCCCGCCTGGGTCACGGCGAGCATCGCGCTATATCTGTGGGATGCTGCCGAGCCGCTGCGCTGGACGGTGTTCGTCGCGATCACGCTGGCCATGATCATCGGGCCGCTCGTCATGCGGCACGCGCGTGGTCCGCCCGCTGCAGGCGCTCGCGAACATGCTCGAAGCACTGCGCGAAGGCGACTACTCGCTGCGCGGCCGCCACGCCGACGCGCGCGATGCGTTCGGCGAGGTCATGATCGAAGTCAACACGCTGAGCCAGACGCTGCGCGATCAACGCCTCGAAACGCTCGAGGCCGGCGCGCTGCTGAACAAGATCGGCGCCGAGATCGACATCGCGGTGTTCGCGTTCGATGCGGGACTTGAGACTGCGGCTCGTGAATCGCGCCGCCGCGTCGCTGCTCGCCGCGCCGGCCGAGGAGATCGAAGGCCGCACGGCCCGCGAGCTCGGCCTCGAGAGTCTGCTCGCGCAACCGTCGGGCCGCATCGCCACGCACACGTTTCCGGGGCGCTCGGGACGTTGGGAGGTTCGTCGGCGCAGCTTTCGCGACCGCGGCCGGCCGCACGAGCTGCTCGTGATCTCGGACTTGAGCCGCGCGCTGCGCGAAGAGGAGCGACAGACCTGGCAGCGCCTCGTGCGCGTGATCGGCCACGAGATCAACGGTTCGCTCGCGCCGATCCAGTCGATGGCCGGCACGCTGAACAAACTGATCGACCGCGAGCCGTTGGCGGCCGACTGGCGCGACGACGCGCACGCGGGCCTGACGATCATCCACGATCGCGCGGAAGCGCTCGGCCGATTCATGGGCGCTTATGCGCGGCTCGCGCGGTTGCCGCTGCCCACGCGCCGACCCGATCGATCTCGCGGCGCTCGTACGGCGCACGGCTTCGCTGCACGCGGCGCACGTGACCGTAGAGGACGGGCCGGCCGTCATCATCGACGCCGACGCCGATCAGCTCGAACAGGTGTTGATCAACCTGCTCAAGAACGGCGTCGAAGCGGCCGCAGATCGCGGCGGCGTGCGAATTCGCTGGCGCACCATGGACGCGCTGCTCGTGATCGAGATCGAGGACGACGGGCCCGGCCTCGCGCGCACGGACAACCTGTGGGTGCCGTTCTTCACGACGAAGCCCGGCGGCACCGGCATCGGCCTCGTGCTGTCGCGCGAGATCGTCGAGAACCACGGCGGCAGCCTCGTGCTCGAGAATCGCGTCGGGGCGCGCGGCTGCGTCGCGCGGATCATGCTGCCCACGGGCGGCAAGGCGCAGACGGCCTGAGCCCCACGGGCGCGCCGTTCAGCGCGCGACCGCTTCGACGATCGAGTACTGCGACGCGGTGGAAATCACGCGCTCGATGCCGAAGCCGGCCACGTCGAGCAGCCGCTCGTACTGCGTGCGTGTGCGCTCTTTGCCGCCCGTGACGGCCAGCATGATGATGTCGAGCGTCTTGCCAAAGTGCGGGCCCGGCTGCTCGGCCACGAGCGTCTCGATAATCAGCAGTCGTGCGCCGGTCGGCGCGGCTCGTCGCACGGCCGCCAGAATGCGCGCGGCGTCCGCGTCGTCCCAGTCGTGGACGAGATCCATCAACAGGTAAGTGTCGGCCACCGGCAGCGGGTCGTCGAAGAAGCTGCCGGGCGCGAGCGTCAAACGCGGTCCGGCGACAGCATCGGCGATCACGTGCGGCAGCTCGAACAGGATGCCGCGCGCAGCGGGTGCGCGCTCCAGGATCGCCGTGAGCAGATGCCCGCGCCCGCCGCCGATGTCGGCGATCGTGCGGCACGCGCTGAAGTCGTACGCGGCCACGACGGCCGGCAACACCGCGCGCGACTTGGCCACCATGGCCGCGTTGAAGATCGCGGATTCGTCGGCGTGGCCCGCGAAGTACTCGAGGAGACCGGCCCAATCCGCGGCCGGTCGACCCGCGCGCGCCGTACGCTCGAGATCGCCGAACCCGTTCCAGAACGCCGGCAAGCTGGTCATGCGCACGTACGAGCGCAACGACTGCGGGTGATCGGTGCGCAGCTGCAGCGACGCGGCCGTGTGCACGTATCGGCCGTCCGCCGCGTGTGCGAAGACGCCGTGCGCGGCGAGGAGGCGCAGCACGCGATCGAGCGCGCCAGCGTCCAGGCCCGCCTGTGCCGCGACCTGCTTGGCCGTCGCACCGGAGTCGCCGATCGCATCGGCGACTCCGGTGTTCGCGACGACGTGCAGACAACGCGCGGCGATGTGCGCCTTCGCGAGATCGGCAACGAGGTCGGCGGGGCTCGCCTGCGCTACTGGAGGATGTCGCGCTTCTGGATCAGCCATTCGCCGTTCACCTTGACGATCGTGTCTTCGTAGACGCCCATGCCGCCGACGGTGAACGGGCCGCTCGACGGGCCACTCACAGGTCTGCCAGTACGAACGGTGATGCGCCTGGTGGTCGTCCGTGAACTCGATCAGCGTGTTCGTGATGGCGTGGTAGCTCTTCGGCGCCGGCTTGTCGCTGGCCGGCTGCGCCGCGCGCCGCTCCTTGATGCTCGTGACCACCCCGCGGATCTTGTCGCGGCCTTTGTACGTATTGCCGCCGAACGTGAACTCCGCGTCCGGCGCAAACACCGACGCGTACAGATCGGCATTCAACGTATCGAGCGCGAACGCGTATTTTGCGATCAGATTCTGGATCGCGGCGCGATCCTGAACGGAAGCGGTCGACGGGGCGTCGGCCGCGGCCACGATCGATGCGGCCAGGATTCCGGCAATCAAGAAAGCGGACTTGAACGAACGCATGAGACTCCCCCCGGAGATATCAGTGACGATACGTTCAGCGTAGCGCCACGACGTCGCAAACGAAACAGCGCAGGGGTACCCAAAAAGCAAAACGCGGACGACCCGGTGGGTACGTCCGCGTTTGCTGCGAAAAATCTGGCGTCGCTCAGCGTCCGCGGGGAGCCGCCGTAGCCACCACCGCCGCCGCCCGGCCGCGGACCTTTTTTCTCCTGCGGGCGCGCTTCGTTGACCGTCATCGGTCTGCCGCCGTAGTCCTGGCCGTTGAACTTATCGATGGCAGCGTTGAGCTTCCGCGTCGCTGCCCATTTCGACGAAGCCGAAGCCCTTGCTGCGACCGGTGTCGCGATCGATGATGAGTTTGGCCGATTCGACCGTACCGACCGCAGAGAACTTGGTCGTAAGCTCTTCTTCGGTCGCAGAGAACGGCAGATTGCCGACGTAAAGTTTCTTGCCCACGAGACCTCCCAAACTATTGCCACGGCAGAACCGTTAAGGAGGTTCCGGGCTCGCCGCCGGAGACTCGATGAACGGTTACAGACCCCCGTACTATATACCTGAAGCGATTCTCGTTGGCATGACAAGAAATACCAAGTTTCACCCGGATACGGCGTTGTTCCCGACCCGCACACAGACTGTTTCGGTGCCCTCGATCCCGCGCCGCGTGACGCTCCGGCGCCTCCGGGCCGGGCTCGCCCTCGTCGGCCTGCTGGTCGTGCTCTCAGCGACCGCCCAGCCCTCGAGCCGGGAGCTCCTCAATAGCGAGCGGATCGCGCAGACCTTCGGCAGCTACGGCGTCGAAGTGCTCACGAGCGGTGCACGAACGCGGATCACGAACCTCTATAGCGTCGACGCGGGCACGAAGACGTGCCGAACGTTCGCCGTGGTTCGATTCCCGGCGGTCATCGATGCGGCCGTGGCCACCGAGCACGCGACGATCACGAACGGCGGTTCGATCGGCGCGGTGTTTGCGGCCAACGGGTGGCGCGTGCTGAAAACGCACCTGGCGTTCCGCGAGTTAGAGGCTACGCCGCGCCTCGCGAACCTCATGCACGTAGCGGTCGGCACGCGGCTGGCCGCGCATGCGTATGTGCTCGACGCGGCCAGGGATGGCAAGATCGTCGAATACGCGGCGTTGGTCGAGATCCACCATCCGGACTATCTGCGTCGTGCGGATCTCGAGCGGATCTATGGCGGCGCGGCCGCGGGCAATCGGCAGGCATTGCTCGACGATCTGCTCGCCGCGACGGCCGAAGCGACTCACTGAGCCCTATGGTTGCGGCGCGCGTAACTCGACGCGTTGACCACGCACGTCCCGGCTCGCGGGCCCGAGCAGATACAGAAACGCCGGCGTGTGGCTAGCTGCACTTGGCAGCGTCTCTGGATTCTCGGCGGGGTAGGCGCGCACGCGCATGCGCGTGCGTGTGCCGCCGGGGTTGATCAGGTTCACGCGAATCTGCGTGCTCTCGAGCTCGTCGGCTAGAACCTCAGCGAGCCCCTCGAGGCCGGCTTTCGACACCGCATACGCGCCCCAGTACGCGCGACCGAGCTGTCCCACGCTGCTCGTCGTGAACAGCACCGACGCGTCAGCAGATTTGCGCAGCAGCGGCAGCAAACAACGGGTCAGGATGAACGGCGCGGTCAGGTTCACGAGCAGCACGCGCTGCCACAAGCCGATGTCGTAGTGCTCGATCGGGCTGCGGTCGCCGAGAATCGCCGCGTTGTGCAACACGCCGTCGAGGCGACCGTAACGCGCTTCGATCTCGCTCGTGAGCGACTCGTATTGCGGGCCCTGCGCGCGCTCGAGATCGAGCTGCGCGACTGCGGGCTCCGGGCCGAGCGGCTTGAGCTCCTGATACAACGCTTCGAGCGCCTGCTCGTTGCGGCCGTGCAGGATCACGGTGGCGCCGTGGCGCACGAGATCGCGCGCGACGGCGCGCCCGATGCCGGCCGTAGTGCCGGTCACGAGAATCACGCGTCCGGCGAATGCGTCCGGTGCGGGCGCATAACCACGGCAGGCCTCGAGCAATGCGTCGGCGTTCATGTCGCGCTCGTGTCGTTGCGAGTTTCGTCAGCGTCGGGATCCGGCGAATCGCTGCCACCGCTTGCGTCGCGCATCGTGTCGTCGATCGGCTTCAGCGCAGGCATCGGCTCGCGCGGCTGCACGCCAAGTTCCGTGAACTTCCGAGCGCTCGGCAGCACGCGGCGCTCGAGCGAACCGACCGTCGCGTTGTACGCGCGCACGCTGTCACTCAGCGACTTGCCGAGGTTGCCGAGATGCCCAACGAACGTCGTGAGCCGGTCGTACAGCTCGACCGCCAAGCCGCGAATCTCGGCCGCATTCTCCGTAAGCGCCGTCTGCTGCCAGCCGTAGGCGATGGCCTTCAGCAGTGCGACGAGGCTTGTCGGCGTCGCGAGAATGACGTTCTGGCGCAGCGCCTCATCGAGCAGCGTGGGGCGCGTAGTGAGCGCAGCGCTCAGGAACTGATCACCCGGAATGAACAGGATCACGAACTCGGGGCTGCGCTCGAATTGGCTCCAGTACGCTTTGCCGGCCAACTCGCGAACGCGGCCCGCAACGATCGCCGCATGACGTTCGAGTGCCACGTTGCGGTCGGCGTCGGTCGCCGCTTCGGTGGCCTCGAGATACGCGTCGAGCGGCGTCTTCACGTCGACGACGAGATCGCGACGCTTCAGGCAGGTGAATGACCATGTCGGGACGGATCGCGCCAGTCTCGGTCGCCTGATGACTCTGGGTCACGAAGTCGCAGTGCTCGACCATACCCGCGAGCTCCACGAGCCGATGCAGCGTGATCTCGCCCCACTGGCCGCGGACTTCGGGCCGGCGCAGCGCGCTGACGAGATTGCGCGTCTCGGCACTCAACACCTGTTGGCTCGTCGGCCAACGACTCGAGCTGAGCCTTGATGCTGCCGTGCGTTTCGCGTCGCGACTGATCGAGCTCCTGGAGCTGGCGTTCCGAGCGCACCAGCGCCTCGCGGATCGGCTGCACGAGGTTCTCGATCGCTTTCTCGCGAGCCGTGAGGTCACCCTTCGCGCGTTCGCTCTGAACGCTCAATGTCTCGCGCGCGAGCTTCAGGAACGTTTCCGAGTGGCGCTGGAACTGCCGGTCCGTGAGCTCGCCAACGGCGAGGCGTAACCGGTCGGTTGCGACCTCCAGCGTCTTGTCGCGCTCGGCGTCGGCGGCCGCGCGAATCCGAAGCTCGGCGTCCTTGTCACCGAGCTCGCGGCGCAACGCGGCGCTGCGGCCGAACCCGACGAGTAAGCCGATCGCGAAACCGGCGACGGCTGCGAGCGCCACATACAACAGAACGCTGGCGTCGATCGTCATGCGGCCGCGCCGTGCCGCAATTGCCGAAGCACTGCGGGAATCTCGTGCGGCTGCCGGACCACGAAGTCGGCGCCCCAGGCGGTCGGATCCTCGTCGGGGCCGGATGTAGCCGAACGCCGCGGCCACGGTCTTCATGCCAGCCGCGCGGCCCGCTTCTACGTCGCGCGGCGCGTCGCCGATGTACACGCAGCTGCCGGGTGCGAGACCGAGCTCGCGCGCAGCCAGCAGCAGCGGGGCAGGGTCGGGCTTGCGCTGCGGCAGCCGGTCGCCGCTGACGATCGTGCCCCAGCGGCCGGCGATGCCGAGCTGTACCAGCAGGGGCTCCGTGAACGCGTGCGGCTTGTTCGTCACGATGCCCCACGCGAATTCTCCTTCTTCGCGAAATAGAGTGTCTATGTCAATGAAAAGCCTGGATCTGATACACACATTCCGACGGTAGATCTCGAGGAACCGGGCGCGCAGGCCGTCGAGCTCAGCCGGGTGCCAGCGAGCTCACCGAAGCCGAGGCGCAAGAGGCCGATGGCACCGTTCGAGACCTCGTTGCGGGCGATGGCGAAGGGCATCCGGACGCGGCCGCGCTCGTGCAACAGCTCGTTCAATACGGCGACCAGGTCCGGCGCCGTGTCGACCAGCGTGCCGTCCAGGTCGAACAGCACTCCGACCGCGCTCATGCCACCACCGGGCGCCGCGTGTAGGCGAAGTAGTTCACGTCGACGTTGGCGCCGAGCCAATATGTATTCGTCAGCGGATTCAAATGCAGCCCCGTGAGCTCGTGCACGACGAGACCGCTATTCCGGCACCAGCGTGCGAGCTCGGCGGGCCGCACGAGTTTCTGGTACTCGTGCGTGCCGCGCGGCACGAGGCCCGTGATGTATTCGGCGGCGACGATCGCGAGCGCAAAGCTCTTCGCATTGCGGTTGATGGTCGAGAAAAACACCGCGCCGCCGGGACGCACGGCCGTGGCACACGCCGCGACGATGCGGCTCGGGTCCGGCACGTGCTCCAGCATCTCGAGGCAGGCCACGACGTCGAAGCTGCCCGCGGCCTCGGCCGCAACGGTCTCGACGTCCACGCACCGATAGTCCACGCGCAGGCCGCGCCCGGCAGCGTGCGCCTGCGCCGCGGCGATGTTGTCGGCGCCGAGATCGATGCCGAGCGCTTCGGCTCCGCGTTCGGCCAGCCCTTCGCAGAGCAGCCCGCCACCGCACCCGACGTCGAGCACGCGGGCTTTCGCGAGCGGTGCGCGCTGCTCGAGGTACTCGAGCCGCAGCCCGTTGATCTGATGCAGCGTCTTGAACGGGCCCTCGGTGTCCCACCAGTCAGCGGCGCGAGACTCGAACTTGTGCAGCTCGTTGGCGTCGACGTTGTCCATATCTAATTCGGCCATGTCTATTCGGCCATCCCTCGCAACCGCTGCCCCCAACGCGCTGCGGCGGCGGCGATGGCGGGCAGATCGAGGCGCACGGCCTCGCGCTGAACGAGCAGGTGCTCACCGGCAACCCAGACGTCGGTGACGTCGTGCCGCGAAGCTGCGTAAACCAGCTCGGACAGCGGATCGAGAAGCGGCTGGTGCTCGACGCCCGACAGATCCACGCAGATCACGTCGGCCGCTTTGCCGGGCGAGAGCGACCCGATTTCGTCGGCGAGATTCAGCGCACGCGCACCGTTGATCGTGGCCATCGCGAGCACCTCGGCCGGCGCGAGGGCGGTCGCGTCGCCTGCCGCGAGCTTGCCGACGAGCGCCGCCGTCTGCAGCTCGGCCCACAGATCGAGCCGGTTGTTGCTCGCGGCACCGTCAGTTCCGAGCGCGACGTTGACGCCGGCCTTAACCAGCGCCGCAACCGGGCACACGCCGCTCGCGAGTTTCAGGTTCGAGCGCGGGCAATGCACGATGCTGGCGCCGGCATTCGCCAGCAAGTCGATCTCGGCCGGCTCGAGTTGCGTCGCATGAACGCCGATCAGCGCGGGCGTCACGAGGCCGAGCGCATCGAGCCGCGCGAGCGGCCGACGGCCCGTCGCGGCCACCGCCTCGGCAACTTCGGCGGCCGTCTCGTGCACGTGCATGTGGATCGGCACCTCGAGCTCGTCCGCGAGCAACCGGATCCGGCTGAGCGTCGCATCCTTCACGGTGTACGGCGCGTGCGGCGCAAATGCCGCCGTCAGCAGCGGCTCCGAACGCAGTCGATCGTGCAGCTCGAGGCCCTTGCGAAGGTACTCGTCGGCGTCGGTCGCCCAGGCCGTCGGCACGTCGAGCGCGATCATGCCGAGCACCGCGCGCATGCCGGCTTCGGCCGCGACTTCGCCGACGACGTCCGGATAGAAGTACATGTCGGAGAAGCACGTGATGCCGCCCGCGAGCATCTCGGCGACTGCGAGCCGTGTGCCGTCGGCCACGAGCTCGGGACCGAGCCACCGCGATTCAGCCGGCCAGATTCGCTCGCGCAGCCACTGTTCGAGCGGCATATCGTCGGCGAAGCCTCGAAACAGGCTCATGGGCGCGTGACAGTGCGCGTTCACGAGCCCCGGCATCAGAACGTGGTTGGGACGATCGTGCCGCGCGGCGGGCGCGAATCGCCGTTCGGCTTCGGCGACCGGCAATACAGCGAGGATGCGTCCGCCGTCGATTGCGAGCGCGAGCCCTTCCTCGGCTTCGACCTGCGGCTCGACGCGCACAGTCCAGCGCGGACAGACTCAGAGCGTCGATTGGCTGCATCGGCAAGTGGTGTCACGGGTCGCGAAAGGCGAGCAAGTATAGCCTTTCGAGTGCGCGCGAATGCTACGGAGAGCGACTCGCATGTGTTAGACTTCCGCCTTGTTTTTTGGGCACTTGGATGCGTCGTTGGGGTAATGCGAAACCGGCGTTTGCGGGTCTTCAGCGTTACCCGACCACACTTGCACCTCGTCGACATTTGTCCCTACTGCGCAGGGTGTGCGGGCAGGGAGCGGGCTAGTTTTTTGAGCAGAGCCGATGGCCGTAGGTAAAGAAGTCTTCCCCGTCAATCTCGAAGACGAGATGCGGCAGTCGTACCTCGATTACGCGATGAGCGTCATCGTGGGTCGCGCGCTACCGGACGTTCGGGACGGCTTGAAGCCCGTCCATCGGCGTGTGCTGCACGCCATGCGCGAGCTTGGCAATGAGTTCAATCGGCCTTACAAGAAGTCGGCCCGCGTCGTTGGCGACGTCATCGGTAAGTATCACCCGCACGGCGACGTCGCGGTCTACGACACCATCGTCCGGATGGCGCAGCCGTTCTCGATGCGCTACCTACTCGTCGACGGGCAGGGCAACTTCGGCTCGGTCGACGGCGATGCGCCGGCGGCGATGCGCTATACCGAAGTGCGCATGGCCCGCATCACGCAGGAGCTCCTGGCCGACATCGATAAGGAAACCGTCGATTTCGCGCCGAACTACGACGAGAGCGAGCGCGAGCCGACCGTTCTGCCTACGCGGATCCCGAACCTGCTTGTCAACGGCAGCTCCGGTATCGCCGTCGGCATGGCGACGAACATCCCGCCACACAATTTGGGCGAGGTCGTCGACGCGTGCCTCGCGCTGCTCGCGGACCCGGCCCTCACGATCGCCGATCTGATCAAGCTCGTGCCGGGCCCGGACTTCCCGACGGCGGGCATGATCTACGGCATCCAAGGCGTCGTCGAGGCTTACAACACGGGTCGTGGCCGCATCTACGTGCGCGGCCGCACGAACATCGAGCCGCTCGACGATCGCGGGCGCGAAGCGATCATCATCACCGAGCTGCCCTATCAGGTGAACAAGGCGCGCCTGATCGAGCGCATCGCCGAGCTGGTCCGCGAGAAGAAGCTCGACGGCATCAGCGAGCTACGAGACGAGTCCGATAAGGACGGCATGCGCGTCGTGATAGAGCTCAAGCGTGGCGAGCTCTCCGACGTCGTCCTAAACAATCTATATAAGCAGACACCGCTACAGAGCGTGTTCGGCATCAACATGGTGGGCCTCGTCGACGGCCAACCGAAGTTGCTGTCGCTGAAGGAGCTGCTCGACGCGTTCCTGCGACATCGACGCGAGGTCGTCACGCGGCGCACGTTGTACGACCTGCGCAAGGCACGCGAGCGCGCCCACGTGCTCGAAGGCCTCATGGTGGCGCTCGCGAACCTCGACGAGGTCATCGCATTGATCCGCCGTTCGCCTTCGCCCATCGAGGCGCGCACAGCGCTCTGCACACGCGCGTGGCGGCCGGGCGCGGTCATGGCCATGCTCGAGCGCGCCGGCGCGAAGGCTACCAGGCCCGAGGATCTGACCGAAGAATCGGGGCTCATCGACGGCGGGTATCGGCTCTCGACCGCGCAAGCTCAAGCCATCCTCGATCTGCGGCTGCACCGCCTCACCGGGCTCGAGCAGGACAAGATTTCGCAGGAATACGGCGAGTTGATCGCCAACATCCAGGGGTTCCTCGAGATCCTATCGAACCCCGACAGACTGCAAGAAGTCATCCGCACCGAGTTGACCGAGGTTCGCGCGGCCTACGCAGACGCACGACGCACCGAGATCGTCGAGAACTACAGCGACCTTACGATCGAAGACCTGATCCCCGTGGAGACGGTCGTCGTCACGCTGTCGCACTCGGGTTACGCGAAGTCTCAACCCGCGGGCGCGTACCAGGCGCAGCGACGCGGTGGTCGCGGCCGAGCCGCCGCGCGCGTCAAGGACGAAGACTTCATCGACCAGCTGTTCGTCTCGAGCTCGCACGACACCGTGCTGTGCTTCTCGAGCCGAGGTAAGGCTTACTGGCTCAAGGTCTACCAGATCCCGCAGGCCGGAGCGGGCTCGCGCGGCCGGCCCATCATCAATCTTCTGCCCCTCGAAGAGGGCGAGCGCATCAACGCGATCTTGCCCGTCAAAGCGTTCGAGGAAGACAAATACGTGTTCCTCGTGACGAAGCACGGCACCGTGAAGAAGACGCCGCTCGCGGCATTCGCACGGCCGCGAACGAGCGGCATCATCGCCGTGGAACTGCGCGACGACGATCGGCTGATCGGCGCCGGCATTACGAACGGCCAGCAGGACATCATGCTGTTCGCCAGCACGGGCAAAGCCATCCGTTTCGCCGAGGGCGACGTGCGACCGATGGGTCGCAACGCAGCGGGCGTGCGTGGCCTAAAGCTGGCCGGTGCGACCGACGAGGTCATCGCGCTCATCATTGTCGGCGCCGGGCCAATCGTCACGGCCACCGCAAACGGTTACGGCAAGCTCACGGTGCTCGAGGAGCACCCGGTGCAAGGCCGCGGCGGTCAAGGCGTCATCTGTATTCAGACGTCGGAGCGCAACGGCCGCGTCGTCGGCGCGTTGCAGGTCTCGCCCGAGGATGAGTTGATGCTGATTTCGTCTGCTGGCACGCTCGTGCGCACGCCGATCGCGGACATTTCCACGATGGGACGCAACACTCAAGGCGTCCGGTTGATTCGCCTCGACGAGAACGACCAGCTCGTCGGCATCTCGCGCGTCGAGGCCGTGCCGGGCGAAGAGAATTCTGCCGAATAGGGTACGGAGACCCTGCCATGAAACGAGTATTCAATTTCAGCCCCGGTCCGGCCATGCTGCCGGAGCCGGTTCTACGCCGCGCCCAAGCCGAGTTGCTCGACTGGAAGGGCAGCGGCATGTCTGTCATGGAAGTCAGCCACCGCGGCACCGATTTCATCGAGTTCGCCGCGAAGTCCGAGCGCGACCTGCGCGAACTGCTCGGCGTGCCCGCCAATTACAAGGTGCTGTTCCTGCAAGGTGGCGCCACGCTGCAGTTCGCCGCGGTACCCCTGAACATTGCAGCACCCGGTGCCGTCGTCGACTACGTCGTGACCGGCAACTGGGGCGAGAAGGCCGTCCAGGAAGCCGAGCGATACGTGAAGGTCAACGTCGCGGCCAACAGCAAGGCGACGAAGTTCACGACCGTTCCGGATCCCTCGACATGGAAGCTGTCGACAGAACGCGGCGTACCTGCACTACACGCCGAACGAGACGGTGTTTGGCGTCGAGTTCCACACCGTTCCGGCCGTGTCCGACGCGCCGCTCGTGGTCGACATGTCCTCGACGCTGTTGTCGCGGCCGATCGACGTGAGCCGCTTCGGCATCATCTACGCGGGTGCGCAGAAGAACATCGGCCCTGCCGGGCTCGCACTCGTGATCGTGCGCGAGGACCTGATCGGACGTGCGCGCCGCGAAACGCCGGGCGTCGTGGACTACAAGCTCATGGCCGAGAACGACTCGATGTGGAACACGCCGTCCACCTTGTCGTGGTACTTCGCCGGCCTCGTGTTCGAGTGGCTCAAGGAGCAGGGCGGCCTGGCCGCGATGGGCAAGCTCAACGAGCGCAAGGCCAAGAAGCTGTACGCCGCGATCGACGAGTCGGGTTTCTACAAGAATCCGGTCGAGAAGGCGCACCGCTCGTGGATGAACGTGCCGTTCACGCTGCCGAGCGAGGAGCTCGACAAGCCGTTCCTGACGGCGGCGAAGGCTGCAGGCCTCACGAACCTCAAAGGTCACCGAGTCGTCGGCGGCATGCGCGCGAGCATCTACAACGCGATGCCCGAAGCCGGCGTCGATGCGTTGGTCGACTTCATGGCGGACTTCGCCAAGCGGCACGGCTGAACGACGATGGCTACCTTCAAGATCCAAACCTTGAACAGCATCGCCGTGACCGGCCTGAACCGGCTGCCACGCGATCGTTTCGAAGTGGCGTCCGAGATCAGCCGCCCCGACGCGATCCTGCTGCGCTCGTTCAAGATGCACGACATGCAGATACCCGATTCCGTGCTCGCCATCGGGCGCGCAGGCGCGGGCACGAACAACATCCCGGTCGCGAAGCTCGGCAAGCTCGGCATCCCCGTGTTCAACACGCCGGGCGCGAACGCGAACGCCGTCAAAGAGCTCGTGCTCGGCGGCCTGTTCATGGCTGCGCGCAACGTGCCGCAAGCGCTCGACTTTCATGCGCACATTGAAGAGCTCGGGCGACGAGCTCGACAAAGCCGTGGAAGGGGGCAAGAAGAACTTCGTCGGCTTCGAGCTGCCGAAGCGCACGCTCGGCGTCGTGGGCTTGGGCGCGATCGGCGTCGAGGTCGCGAACGCGGCGTTGCGGCTCGGCATGAACGTGCTCGGCTACGACCCCACGATCACCGTGCAGCACGCGTGGCAGCTATCGGCCGGCGTGCAGAAAGCCGTGAATCTCGACGATCTGTTCGCTCGCGCCGACGTCGTCACGGTCCACGTGCCGCTGAACAAGAGCACCGACAAGCTCGTGAGCGCGGCGCGGCTCGAATCCATGCCGCGTGGGGGCGTGATCCTGAATTTCTCGCGCGAGGCCATCGTCGATACGGCCGCAGTCATCCAATCCCTGAACTCGGGGAAGCTGCGCGCCTACGTCACCGATTTCCCGACGCGCGAGCTGCTCGATCACCCGAAGGTCATCTGCCTGCCGCATCTTGGCGCGTCGACGCTCGAGGCCGAGGAGAACTGTGCCGTCATGGTCGTCGACGACGTGCGCGAGTTCCTCGAGAACGGCAACGTCGCGCGCTCGGTGAACTTCCCCGAGACAGTGTTGCACCGCACGCGGCCGCATCGCGTCGCCATCCCGCACAAGAACGTGCCGAACATGGTCGCGCAGATCCTGACCGCGCTCGCGGCGCAGAACATCAACATCGCCGACATGCTGAGTCACTCGCGTGACGAGCTGTCGTACACGCTCGTCGATCTCGATGCGCCACCGAACGAGGCCACGTTGGCGCGCATTCGAGGCATCGACGGTATTCTGTCGGCGCGCGTGCTGCCGATCATCGAGGCGTGACGAGCCGATTGCGCGGCCAAGCGGAGCGGTCATGAAGAAGCGACAAACCAAGTCGGCCGCGAAGGTGCCCCGCAAGACCACGGCAAAGACGGACGACACCGCACTCCAGGGACTGCGCGGCAAGATCGATGCGCTCGATGCAGAGCTCGAAGAGCTGATTTCGCAACGCGCGCGCTACGCCAAGGAAATCGGCGTCCTGAAAGGCGTCACCAGCACGGCCGAGTTCTATCGGCCCGAGCGCGAGGCGCAGGTGCTGCGCCGCGTCGTCGAGCGCAACAAGGGTCCGCTGCGCAACGAGGAGATGGTCCGGCTATTCCGCGAGATGATGTCGGCCTGCCTCGCGCAGGAAGAGCCGCTCAAAGTCGCGTATTTGGGCCCCGAAGGTACGTTCACGCAGTCGGCCGTGCTGAAGCATTTCGGGCACTCCGTGCACGCCCTGTCGGTGCCGACCATCGACGAGGTGTTCCACGAAGTCGAAGCGGGCACCGCGGATTTCGGCGTGGCGCCGATCGAGAACTCGAGCGAAGGCACCGTCAACATCCACACGCTGGACATGTTCCTGACCTCGCCGCTCAAAGTGTGCGGCGAGATCGAGCTGCGGATCCATCAGCATCTGATGGGCCACATGGCCAACATCAAGGGCATCAAGCGCGTGTGCTCGCACCCGCAGTCGCTCGCGCAGTGCAAAGCGTGGCTCGTCGGAAAACCTGCCGGACGTGGAACTGGTGCCCGTGGCAAGCAACGCCGAGGCCGCGCGCCGCGCTCGCGACGAGGACGGCACGGCCGCGCTCGCAGGCGAAGCGGCCGCGAAAGTCTACGGTCTGCGAATTCTGTTCCAGACGGTCGAGGACCGCGACGACAACAGCACGCGTTTCGTCGTCGTCGGGCGCAAGCTGTTCCCGCCGAGCGGCAACGACAAGACGTCATTGCTCGTTTCGGCCAGCGGCACCAAAGGCCCCGGCGTGCTGCTCCATCTGCTCGGACCCGCTAGCGCGCCACGGCGTCAACATGACGCGCATCGAGTCGCGGCCGTCGCGCAAGCGCAAATGGGACTACGTGTTCTTCGTGGACCTCGACGGCCACGCCGAAGACCCGCCCGTGCGCAAAGCGCTCGAGAAGATCAAAGCCCAGGCGTCGCTGTTCAAGGTGCTCGGCGCGTACCCCAAGGCCGTTCTGTAAGTCGATAGCGCGCCCCTTGTCGCAACACCCGAACAGCTTTCGCGCGCTGCCGGTCGACCGCGTCGGCGGTACGATCACGGTGCCCGGCGACAAGTCGATCTCGCATCGCGCGTTGATGCTCGGCGCCGTCGCCGAAGGCCGCACGGTCGTGCACGGGTTTCTCGCGAGCGAGGACTGTCTCGCGACCCAGGCCGCGATGGAGGCACTCGGGGTATCGATTCGGCGCGTACGCGGCGAGCCGGTGCAAATCGACGGCGTGGGTCTCGGCGGCCTCAAAGCGCCGTCGAGCGTGCTCGACCTCGGCAACTCAGGCACCGCGATTCGGTTGCTGATGGGGTTGCTCGCGGGCCAACCATTCGATTGCGAGCTCACGGGCGACGCGTCGCTGCAGCAGCGCCCCATGGAACGAATCGCCGTACCGCTGCGGAAAATGGGCGCGTTGATCGACACGGCCGCCGGCGGCAAACCGCCGGTTCGCCTGCATGGCGGCGCGCGGCTGCACGGCATCGACTACCCGCTGCCAATGGCAAGCGCGCAGGTCAAATCCGCCGTGATTCTGGCCGCGCTCGGCGCGTCGGGCCGCACGAGCGTGCACTCGCCGGGGCCGAGCCGCGACCACACGGAGCGCATGCTGCAGGCGATGGGCGTCGCAGTGACGCAGACCGCGCACGGCGAAGGGCACACCGTCACGCTGGAAGGGCCGGTCAAACTGCGCGGCATCGAGATCACAGTGCCGGGCGACTTCTCGTCGGCGGCGTTCTTCATGGTTGCGGGCTGCATCGGCGCCCGCGAGGGCCTCACGATTCGCAACGTCGGCATGAATCCGACGCGCACGGGATTGCTGACGATCCTGCGCGCCATGGGCGCCGACATCGAGATCCGCAACGAGCGCAGCGTTGGCGCCGAGCCGGTGGCCGACCTGCTCGTGCGCCAGTCGGCGTTGCGCGGCATCGATGTACCTGCGGCGCTCGTGCCACTCGCGATCGACGAGTTTCCGATCCTGTTCGTCGCGGCCGCGGCCGCCTCGGGCACAACCACCGTCACGGGCGCCGAAGAGCTGCGGAAGAAGGAAACGGATCGCATCGCGGTCATGACGCGCGGCCTCAAAACGATCGGTATCGGCGTCGAAGAGCTGGCGGACGGTGCAAGGATCACGGGCGGCCGCGTCCGCGGCGGCGCCGTCGACAGCCGCGGCGATCACCGCATCGCGATGGCGTTCGCGGTCGCGAGTCTGCTCGCGAGCGAGCCGATCGACATCGCCAACACCGCCGAGGTGGCCACGTCGTTTCCGAATTTCCTCGCAGTGGCGGCGGCCGCCGGCCTGAACGTGCAGGCGCTGAGCGCCGTTCGGTGAACCAGGGTCAGCCGCCCATCGTGGCTGTCGACGGTCCTAGCGGCTCCGGCAAGGGCACGGTCAGCCGCCAGCTGGCCGTAAGCTTGGGCTGGCATTACCTCGACAGCGGCGCTTTGTACCGGCTGGTGGCCCTGGCTGCACTGCGCAAACGGGTCGATCTCGGCGATGCGGACGCGTTGGCCGCCCTAGCGGCCGGCCTCAACGCGCGTTTCGCTCCGGCCGGTGAATTGGAGCGGGTCTACCTCGACAACACCGAAGTCGCCGCCGAGCTACGGACCGAGCAGGCCGGCGAAGCGGCCTCCCGGGTCGCGGCCGTGCCCGCCGTCCGGACCGCTTTGTTGCAGCGCCAACGCGACTTCGCGCGTTGGCCCGGCCTCGTGGCCGACGGCCGCGACATGGGCAGCGTGGTTTTCCCCGCCGCGACGCTGAAGGTGTTCCTGACCGCCAGCGCCGAGGAACGTGCGATGAGGCGCCATAAGCAGTTGAAGGAAAAGGGGATTGATGTTAGCCTGCCCGACCTTTCATGGGACATAGCGCAGCGGGATGCACGCGATGCAAACCGCGCCGTGGCGCCGCTTCGGCCTGCACCGGAAGCGCACGTGATCGACTCCACGAGTCTGTCGCCCAAGGAAGTCGTCGCCCGCATCCTGGAATGGCTCGCGGTTGTGGGCGTCGGGACCGAGCGAGCTTGAAATTACGCAGTGGCAGGATGCCGCTGCTTCGCAACAACCCCATGCGGGCAGGACGTCCGGTGGATAACGGAAGTGGACATGAGCGAATCATTTGCACAGCTTTTAGAAGAGAGTTTTTCCACTCAGAACATCAAGCCGGGATCGATCCTCACCGGCATTGTCATCGGCGTAAGCCCCGACATGGTGATCGTCAACGCGGGCCTTAAGTCCGAGGCGGTCATCCCAGCAGAACAGTTCTACAACGAGCGCGGTGAGCTCGACGTCAAAGTCGGCGATCACGTCGAAGTGGCGCTCGACACCGTCGAAGACGGTTTCGGCGAAACGCGCTTGTCGCGCGAGAAGGCCAAGCGCACGCGCACGTGGACGCGACTCGAAGAGTCCTTCCAGAAGGGCGAAATCGTCAAAGGCACGATTAGCGGCCGGGTCCGCGGCGGGTTTACCGTCGACATCGATCTGGTGCGTGCGTTCCTGCCGGGTTCGCTCGTCGACGTGCGCCCGATCCGCGATCCCGCGGCACTCGAAGGCAGCACCCTAGAATTCAAGGTCATCAAGCTCGATCAGAAGCGCAACAACGTCGTCGTGTCGCGACGCGCGGTGGTCGAAGCCGAGTACAGCGCGGAGCGCGAGTCGCTGCTGAAGAACCTACAGGAAGGCACGACGCTGAAGGGCGTCGTCAAGAACCTCACCGACTACGGCGCGTTCGTAGACCTCGGCGGTATCGACGGCCTGCTGCACATCACCGACATGGCGTGGAAGCGCGTCAAGCATCCGTCGGAAGTCGTCAGCGTCGGTCAGGAGCTCGAGGTCAAGGTGCTGAAGTTCGACCGCGAGCGCAATCGCGTGTCGCTCGGGTTGAAGCAGCTCGGCGCAGACCCTTGGGCCGACCTCGCACGGCGTTACCCGCCGAGCACGCGGCTGTTCGGCAAGGTCACGAATATCGCCGACTACGGCTGCTTCGCGGAGATCGAGGAAGGCGTCGAGGGCCTCGTCCACGTGTCCGAGATGGACTGGACGAACAAGAACGTCAATCCGCACAAGGTCGTGCAGATTGGCGACGAGATCGAGGTCATGGTCCTCGACATCGACGAGGAGCGCCGCCGTATCTCGCTCGGCCTAAAGCAGTGCAAACCGAATCCGTGGGTGGAGTTCGGCGAGAACTACAAGAAGAACGACAAGGTATCGGGCCAGATCAAGTCGATCACGGACTTTGGCGTGTTCATCGGCCTCCCTGGCGGCATCGACGGCCTCGTGCACCTTTCCGACTTGTCGTGGGACGTGCCCGGCGAAGAAGCCGTCCGCAACTACAAGAAGGGCGACACGCTCGAGACGACCGTGCTCGCGATCGATCCGGAGCGCGAGCGCATCTCGCTCGGCGTGAAGCAGCTCGACAAGGACCCGCTGTCGCTGTTCCTTTCGGAGCATCCGAAGGGCAGCATCGTTAACGGCGTCGTTCAAGAGATCGACGCAAAGATGGCTACGATTGCGCTCGAAGGCGGCATCGTCGGCCAGCTGCGTGCGTCGGAAATCGCGCGCGATCGCGTCGAGGACGCCCGCACCATGTTGAAGGTCGGCGATTCGGTCGAGGCGAGGCTGACGGGCGTCGACCGCAAGACGCGGATCATCTCGCTGTCGATCAAGGCCAAGGAGGCCCACGAGGAAGCGCAGGCGATCCAGAACTACCGAAGCGAGTCGGGCCGTACGACCACGGGCACGACGCTCGGCGATCTGCTGAAGGAGCAGATGAATCCGGGGGAGTAGGTTTTCGTGCCGCGCGAGGGTGCACTGGCCTGACAGAGGTCCGTACTGATGACGAAATCGGAGCTGATCGAATCCATCGCCCGCAGTCAGAAGCATTTGCCGGCCAAGGACGTCGAACTGGCCGTCAAGCACATTCTGGAGCTGATGAGCGAGGCTCTTGCGAACGGCAAACGAATCGAAATCCGAGGTTTCGGCTCGTTCTCCTTGCACTACCGCCCGCCGCGGATGGGGCGCAACCCCAAGACCGGCGAAGCGGTAGCGCTTGCGGGAAAGAACGTGCCGCACTTCAAGCCCGGCAAGGATCTGCGCGAACGCGTGAACGAGTCACGGCACCTGCCGGTACGCGACTGATCGCCGGCGCTTCCGGGCTCGCCGCCGCTATCGAATGCCCACTGAAGCTACTTTCCTTCTCGCAGCGCTGCTGATCATCGCCGCGGCCAGCGGCTTTGCATTCAAGATCTACAGCGACCGCGATCGCGATCTGCCGCCGCGCATCAGCGCGGACTACATCCGCGGCCTGAACCTCGTGCTCAACCGCAAGACGGACGAAGCACTCGAGCTGTTCGTGCAGATGGCCAAGGTCGACGAGGACACGCTCGAGACACACTTCGCGCTCGGCCATCTGTTCCGCAGGCGAGGCGAGGTCGAGCGGGCCATACGCGTGCACGAGAACCTGCTCGCGCGTCCCACTCTGAACGAAACGCAGCGCCACCAGGCGCTGTTCTCGCTCGCCGAGGACTACCTCGGCGCGGGTCTGTTCGACCGCGCAGAGCGGTTCCTGACGCAGGTGACCGACAGCCCCACGCTGGCCGAGGCTTCACTCGAGAAGCTCGTCTACATCTACGAGCGCGAGCAGGAGTGGCAGAAGGCCATCGACGCCCAACGCAAGCTCGAGATGCTGAACGGCGCGAAGTCGAGCCAGGTGGCGCACTACTACTGCGAGCTCGCGGAACTGGCTCGGGCCAACGGCAACCGCCAGCTCGCGCGCGAGCATCTGAAGAACGCCGTGCGCGGCCAGTCCGGAGTACTGCGCGGTGCTTTGATACGCGCAGCGTTGGCGCAGGAAGAGGGCGACTTCGTCGAGAGCACCGCACTCTACGAGCAGGTCATAGGGGCCGACCGGCAGTTCATCTCGGAAGTGCTGCCGTCGCTCATGAAGTGCTATCGGGAGGCTGGTCGCGACGCAGACCTCGAAAGCTACCTTCAGCGGCTCATCAGCCGTGACGCCCCGCTGCAACGCGACCTCGCGTACGCAGCCGTGATCGGCAGTCTGACGGACTCGGCAACGCTCGCAACGTGCGTCGAACGTTTCGTGTTCGAGCACCCGGTGCTCGCGAGCCTCGTGAATGCCGAGGAGCTGAAGACGCTGCCCGACGAGGAACGCCATCGCGCGATCGACCGCATCGCACAAGGCCTGCGACAAGTCGCCCTATCGAGCGCCCGCTATCGCTGCAGCAACTGCGGCTACAGCACGCAGCGCTTCATCTGGCACTGTCCGAGCTGCAAGCTGTGGGAAACGATCCATCCGATCCAGACCTTCGCGCTGGAGAACGTGCTGTCCTGACGGATCCGTCGCGCGCCGAAACTTCGTGAAGTCGCGAGATTGACGAGCTGAGCGCCCGATGCGCGCCACCTAGCATCTGTCACTCCTTTCCACCACAGGAGTGACGACGATGACCTTCCGACTATTGCAGCTCATGATCGCGGCAGCCGCCTGCGCCGGCGCTGCCGCCTTCGCAGGACCCGTCAACATCAACACCGCGGATGCGGCCACGCTGGCCTCCGAGCTGACCGGGGTCGGCCCGGCGCTGGCACAAGCCATCGTCAAGGACCGCCAGGAGCACGGCAACTTCGCGACGCCCGAAGCGCTGACACGCGTAAAGGGCATCGGGGACCGGATCGTCGAGATGAACAAGGCCAACATCCTGGTCAGCGATCCGGCGCCGAAGCGCTGAACGGCAAATTCGGGGTATGGACCTTGGGGTCCATACCCCGTCATTGATGCGGCGAACCTGTACACGACGTAACCCCTTTTGTCGGCTTCGTTCGGTATCATTCGGGCCAAGCATTTCGCCGAGGTAGTTCGATGGCCCGCATTCGCACCGCCGTGTTCCCGGTCGCCGGCCGCGGCACGCGTTTCCTTCCAGCCACCAAGGCGTCGCCGAAGGAGATGCTGCCGATCGTCGACAAGCCGCTGATCCAATACGCGGTCGAGGAAGCGCTGGAGGCCGGCGCCGAACGGCTCGTGTTCGTGACGGGCTCGTCGAAGCGAGCCATCGAGGATCACTTCGACACCGACGTCGAGCTCGAGCGGCAGCTGGCCGAGTCTGGCAAGCACGATCTGCTCGCGCTCGTGCGCCACATCGTCCCACCGGAGGCGACCTGTATTTTCGTGCGCCAGGGCGTACCGCTGGGTCTCGGCCACGCGGTGTTGTGCGCAAAGCAGGCCGTCGGCGACGAGCCGTTCTTCGTGCATCTCGCCGATGATCTGATCTACAGCGCGGTCGGCTGCCTCACGCAAATGCGCCAGCACTTCGACAAATATGGGGCGAGCGTGCTCGGGGTCGAAACGGTGCCGCAGGATCAGACGGGCAGCTACGGCATCGTGGCCGTCGAGCCGGACGGCAAAGGCGCGATGCGCGTCACGCGCATCGTCGAGAAGCCGAAACCCATCGACGCCCCGTCGAACCTCGCCGTCGTCGGCCGCTACATCCTCACGCCGGGCATCTTCGCGAAGCTCGAACGCACTCAACGCGGCGCCGGCGGTGAAATCCAACTGACCGACGGCATCGCGGCGCTCATGGCCGACGAACCCGTGCACGTGCTGCCGTTCAGCGGCGTGCGCTACGACTGCGGCAGCAAGATCGGCTACCTGCGCGCCACGGTCGAGTACGGCTTACGCCACCCGGAGCTCGGTGCGAGCTTCCGCGCGTATCTGCAGAACGTCTGGGAACGTTGAGCGCTGCCGCCGACGGCTACCACGTCGCCGCCAGCGCCCGAATCTCATCGTTGTGCTCGCCGAGGCGCGGCGGGTAACGCCGATACGTCGGGCCGTTCTCGGCAAAACGCATCGGCACGGCTATCGACTTCACGATGCCGATCAGCGGATGCTCGAGCTCGACGATCATGCGGCGCGCAATCACGTGCTCGTCCGTCAGAGTTTCGTCCGGGAAGTTGATCGGCCCCGCGGGAACACCGGCTTCCACCAGCTGCTCGACCCATTCGGCCGCGGGCCGCCGCTGCAGAATCTGCTCCACGAGGTCGATCAGCTCGCGCCTGTGCACGTTGCGATCCGCATTGGTCGCGAACCGCGGATCGCCGAGCAGCGTCTTCTCAGCGCCGAGGATCTTGCAGAACTTGGCCCACAGTCGCTCGTTGCCGACCGCGATGATCATGGTCTTGTCTTTCGCACGCACGGGTTGATACGGCGTGACCGTCGGGTGCTGCGTTGCCGAGCCGCGGCGGCCGCTTGCCCGTCGCGAAGTAACTCGCGCCGATGTTCGCGAGCCAGCTCAACTGCGCATCGACGAGCGCGACGTCGACGAGCTGCCCGCGCCCCGAACCGTTCGCGCGGTTGTCTCGCGCGTACAGTGCGGCGAGCACACCGAGGCACGTATAGATGCCCGCCGGAGATATCCGCCATCGGCGATGGGAATCGGCTCGGCCCGTCATCGGGCGGGCCCGTTAGCGCCATGAGCCCGGCTTCGCCCTGCGCGATAATGTCGTAGCCGCTGCGGTTCGCCTTCGGCCCCGTGTGACCGTAGCCGCTGATCGCGCCATACACGAGCTGCGGATGGCGGCTGCGCAGCGTGTCGGGATCGAGCTCCGACCGCGCCAGCGACTCGAAGCGTGGATTGTTGGTCAGGAATACGTCGGCTCGCCCAATCAGCTTCTGTAGCACAGCGAGATCCGCAGGCTGCTTGATATCGAGCTCGATGCTGCGCTTGTTGCGGTTGACGCTGAGGAAATAGGCGCTCTCGCCCTCGAGGAACGGCGGCCCCCAGCCACGGGCCTGGTCGCCGTCGCCGGGTCGCTCCACTTTGACGACGTCGGCGCCGAGGTCGCCGAGCAGCATCGCGCAATACGGGCCCGCCAGCGCCTCCGTCATATCGACGACTTTGATGCCGGTCAGTGGTGCGACGTCGGTCACGAGCTCTCCCGGTTGTGCTCCGATTGCGGGCCGCTAGTATAAGCGCTGGCCCTTTCTCGATTTGCAGGAGCTCGAGGTGCAAAACAACATCGCCGTCCGGAACATCGATCGTGCCGACCCCACCACCATCGCCGCCCTTGGCGAGCTCGGTGTCGCGACGGTCCACGAAGCGCAGGGTCGCACCGGCCTCCTGCAACCCTACATGCGGCCGATCTACGCCGGCGCGCGCATCGGCGGCAGCGCCATCACCGTGCTGCTGCACCCGGGCGACAACTGGATGCTGCACGTCGCCGTCGAGCTCGCGAAGCCCGGCGACATCATCGTCGCGGCCGTCAGCGCGCCGAACTCCGACGGCATGTTCGGCGATCTGCTCGCCACGTCGTTCCGCGCCCACGGCGTGCTCGGCCTCGTGATCGACGCGGGCTGCCGCGACGTCAAGGACCTCACCGACATGAAGTTCCCGGTGTGGAGCCGCGCCGTCTCGGCCAAGGGCACGATCAAGGCGACCGTCGGCTCCGTGAACGTGCCCATCGTGTGCGCCGGCATGCTCGTGAACCCGGGCGACACCATCGTCGCGGACGACGACGGCGTCGTCGTGGTCCCGCGTGCCAATGCCGGCACGGTGCTCGAGTGCGAGCCGCAACCGGCTCGCGAACGAAGAGCAGAAGCGGGCGCAGCTCGCGGCCGGTCAGCTCGGTCTCGACATGTACAAGATGCGCGAGCCGCTCGCAAAAGCCGGGCTCGTCTACTACGACCGCTTGAGCGACGTCAGCGAGAAGCGTTAGCCGCGAACAGCGACGCGAACACCGAGCGAATCCACTGGTTGCCCGGGTCCCGATGGAAGCGCTCGTGCCAATACTGCGACACGTCGAGGCGCGGCATCTTCACGGGCGTCGGGAACGCGCGTAGCCCGAACCCGTCGGCTAACTCGTCGGCCACGGTCGCCGGAACGGTCGCGACGGCATCCGTGCGGCCCGCAACGAAACCGGCCGTCATGAACGACGGCACCCTGCACACGATGTTCTCGGCCGGGATCGCGCGCTCGAGCGCGCGTTCCGCCTGCTGGTGCGCGTGGCCCGTCCCGACTGTGGACACGACGACGTGGCGTTCGGCTGCGAACGCGGCGACCGACGGGCGATCGCCGACACGCGGGTGCCCACGCCGCGCGACGCTAACGTAGGTCACGGACCACAACGGTTGGCGGCGAATGCGTTTCGACAGCGCCGCGAACGAGCCCATCGCGAAATCGAGGTGTCCAGCTTCGAGCGACGCCTCCAGCCCGTCGACGTCGGGCGGCCACGACTCGCAACCGCACGCCAGGGGCGACGCGCTCGAGATGCGGCAACAGGCGCGGCAGCAATCGCAACATGCCGGAATCGACGACGCTGAAACTGAAGGTGCGCACCGCCGTTTGCGGATCGAACGGCCGGTGGTGCGCACGCAGCATCGTCACGCTGTCGAGCAGCGACCGAACCGAAGGCTCGAGCTCGCGCGCCTTGGCCGTCGGCTCCATGCGGTTGCCCACGCGAACGAACAGGGGATCGGCGAAGTAGCGACGGAGCCGAGCCAGTGTCTTGCTCAACGCGGGCTGACTCAAGCCCAGCACCACCGCCGCCTGGGTCAGGTTGCGCTCGCGCAGCAACACTTCGAACGCGCGCAATTGTCGAAGGTCGATCTCCATGACTATTCCTCGGGGTTATCGAGGCTATAGCCAATAGTACATCGCTCGAGGCCTGCGTATCGCGTACTTTGCTCATCAGGCGTCGCCTCACCGGCGCGCGGAGATGGGAGGAGGGGATATGAGAAGTGCGACCAAGTTGGTGGCAGTGGGGATGCTGGCGGCTGGCACAGTCGGGACGGCGTGGGCGCATCATTCGTTCGCCATTTTCGACCACAGCCAGACCTACATGCTGAAGGGCAAGGTGAAGTCGTTTCAGTGGACGAACCCGCACGGCTACATCGATCTCGAGGTCAAGGACGGCCCGCCCGGCATCGAGCGTTACACGCTCGAGCTCACGAGCATCAACATGCTCCAGCGCGCCGGCTGGAAGTCCTCCGACGTCCACGCGGGAGACGAAGTCACGGCCATCGTCGCGCCATTGATGACGGGCGACAAAGGCGGGCTACTCCTCGAATTGCGCATGCAGGACGGTCGCAAGCTCGTGCCGCCCGTGCCCGCCGCGCGATACGTTCAAGCGGTCACAGCAATGAACGTGCGCGCTGGCAGACTCGCGCGCGTCGCGCGCGTGCCGATCTCGGCACTGGTTGGCATGCTCATATTGGGCTCGGCTGTGGCGCAGAGCCCGCCGGACCTGACGGGCTCGTGGGAGCGGTATCGCGGCCCGGCCGGACGATGCGACGAATCCGCCGCCGGAATCCAGGCCGCCGCTGAAGGCGCCCCTGTTGAAGAACTGGCACGCACGCCGCGCTGCGGAGCGCGAAGCCGACGCACGCGGCGAGCCGATCGCCAAGGGCTACACCCACTGCATACCCGAAGGCTATCCCACGATGATGAGCGGACCGTTCCCGTTCGACATCGTGCAGAGCCGCTCGCAGATCAACATCGCGCAAGAAGCCTACAGCCAGGTGCGGCGCATCTACTTAGGCAAGCCGCAAAAGAAGGTAGACGACGTCGAGCCCGGGTTCTACGGACACTCCGTCGGCAACTGGGAAGGCAACACGCTAGTCGTCGATACCGTCGGCATCAAAGACTACGTGCTCTTTCGCGACGTCCCGCACACACCGCAACTGCGCGTCCGCGAGCGGTTACACCTCGTCACGCCGGACATCCTCTGGGACGAGCTCACGCTCGAGGACCCCGCAGTGCTCGAAAAGCCGTGGACAGTGACGTTCGCGTACCGCCGCGCCCCGAACTACGAGATCATCGAATACGTGTGCGAGGACAACCGCGAGTACGCCGACGACAAAGGCGTGACGCGCCTGCGGCTGAAGGAATGATCGGAGCCGCGACCTAGTCGGCGACCGTCGGCAGGAACCGCGGCTCGGGAAACGGGCCGCGCAACGCTTCCGCGAGCGCCGCGATCTCGAGGAGCAGCGCGTCGGTCCCGGGCCGGCCGATGATCGCGAGCCCCAGTGGCAACTCACCCGCCATGGCGAACGGGATCACGACGCTCGGGTAACCCGAGACGGCCGCGATGCTCGAGCTGCTGACCGGGATACGATCGCCGGCTCGCAGCGCGTTGCGCCAGGCCGGCGCGTTGACCGGCGCCACGAGCGCGACGAGATCGCGGCGCTCGAATTCGGCCGCAAGCGTAGAGCGCGCGCTGGCGATCGCGGCAGTCGCGAATTGATACCGCGGATCGGCTGTGCCGCTGCTCGCTTGCGCCTCGAGAAACAACTCCTGCCCGAAGAAGGGCATCACGTCCGCGGCGTGACGCGCGTTGAACGCGACTAGCGCATC
This sequence comes from uncultured Gammaproteobacteria bacterium, assembly GCA_963748045.1. GTDB lineage: Bacteria > Pseudomonadota > Gammaproteobacteria > Steroidobacterales > Rariloculaceae > FEN-1219. Next base: position 142,644 of record CAVVIC010000002.1, on the reverse strand, counting down.
CAGCGTTCGCGGCCCTTTGCGCAGGCTTGAGAGATAGGCACCGATCCCCTCGCGAAACTCGGCGACCAGCACGGTATGCTCCGCGCCATCGGGCGGACCCTCGGGAGTCACTGGGTCAACGAGCTCTGCCTTGAGATCGCGCAGCGCCGCGAGCGCCGCGTCGAAGCCCGCTTCCACGGAAGGACTCCGCCCCACGCCGAGATAGTTGCGGACGACGCCGATTCGCAGGCCCGCCAACGACTCGCGCTTCGCGGAGGATCCGGCCGTCGAACCCGTCAGCACGCCGAGCAACAACGCCGCATCCGCCACGGAACGCGCCAAGGGACCGGCCGTGTCCAGACTCCGGGCGATGGGCACGATGCCGCGCTGACTGATCGCGCCGAACGTCGGTTTGACGCCCACGACGCCGTTCGCGCCCGCCGGGCACACGATCGAACCATCCGTCTCGGTGCCGACGGCGAGCGGCGCGAGTCGCGTGGCGACTGCGACGGCCGAGCCGCTCGACGAGCCGCACGGATTGCGATCGAGCACGTAGGGGTTGCGCGTTTGCCCGCCGAGGCTGCTCCAGCCGCTGGTCGACGCCGTGGAGCGAAAGTTCGCCCACTCGCTCAGATTCGTCTTCCCGAGCAGTACGGCACCGGACGCGCGCAGTCGCGTAACCACCGCCGCGTCCTCGCGTGCGCGGTGCGCAGCAAGAGCAATCGAACCGGCGCTCGTGGCCATGCGGTCAGCCGTATCGATGTTGGCCTTGATCAGGACCGGCACCCCGTGCAGCGGCCCGAGGTTGCCGCGGCCCCGCTGCCGATCCAGCCGGCGCGCGATCGCGAGGGCTTCGGGGTTGATCTCGATTACGGCATTGAGGGTGGGGCCAGCGGCGTCGAGTGCGGCGATCCGACGCAGAAACACCTGGGTCACGTGCTCGGCGGACACACGACCCGCTGCGAGCTCATCGCGCAGCCTCAGCGCGTCCCAGCCCACGATCTCGGCGTCGCTCGGCGTTGCCGCCTGCGCCGATAGGGCCGCCACGAAACAGGCACACACGAGAGCTCGTCGCCACATGCGCCTATGGTAGTCAAAGGGGGGAGGGAAAAGCGCGGGTGGCACGCGCTAACATTGCAGGCGTGTCGAAACTCTCGAAAGAGAAGCCGAAGCCTCGCGGCCGCCCGCCGCACCCGGACCAACTGACGCCGGGCGAGTGGCGGATCGTGAACGCCGTGCGCCACGGGTTGAGCAACGCCGCGATCGCCAAGCGGCGCGGCATCAGCGAGGACGCGGTCAAGTACCACGTCCGCAATGCCGTGGCCAAGCTCGGCCTGCGCAACCGTAGCGAGCTCAAGCGCTGGCGTGGTGCACCGACCGACAGCGCGCTCGCAACCCACACCGCAAAGCGTAGAGAAAAGAAGGAACCGCAGATGACCACAACGCGTTCAAAGGTCGGCCCGATCGGACAGATCTCACGAACGGTGCGCGACATCGATGCCGCGTGCGCGTGGTACGGCGGCATGCTCGGACTGCCGCATCTGTACACGTTCGGTAAGCTCGCGTTCTTCGACTGCGGCGGCACGCGACTGTTCTTGAGCGCCGAGAACGCGGCGCCGGGCCCGGAGTCGATCCTCTACCTGCGCGTGGAAGACATCGCAGCGGCGCACGCAGAACTCGCGGCGCGTGGCGTGGAGTTCACGGGCGCGCCGCACATGATCCATCGGCATCCGGATGGCACGGAGGAGTGGATGGCGTTCTTCAAGGACCCCGAAGGGCGACCACTCGCGCTGATGTCGCAGGTCAGGAAGACCTGACGCGCGCTGGCTCGCGATCGGCGTCGCCGTACAACTCAACGAGGCTCGCCGCCGCGCGGAGCACGCGGTCCCGCAGCTCCTCGGGCTCCAGCACCTCTACATGGGCGCCGAGGCTCAACGCGAACTGCAGAGCCTCGTAATCCGCGTCGAAACGTAACGTCACGAGGACGCGATCGCCGGCGGGCTCTTCCGATTGCACGCGCCAGCCGCGGTAGCGAATCCACGGCATCGCCGCGGTCTCCGCTAGAACCGTCACGAGGTACTTCGGCAACCCGGCACGAAACTCCGTAGCAGCGCGCTCCCAATGCACGGCCAGGTCGAACTCGGCCGGCCGCCGCGCCGGTTCGTCGAGCACCACGGCACCCGTCAGCCGCGACAAGCGATACGTGCGCCGCTGCTCGTCACGATCGGCGACGAGGTACCACGAGTTGCCGCGTGCGACCACGCCGAGCGGATCGACGATGCGCTCGCTATGCGCGCCGTCGGATTTCTCGTAGTGGAACCGTAGCCGGCAGCCGCGCCACAGCGCGTCGAGCACGGTGGGCAGACTCGCGAGCGCCACCGCCGAATCGCGCCAGCCGCGTGCGTCAACCAGGATTCGCTGCCGCACGAACTCGGCCTGCTCGCGCAACTCGCGGGGCAGGGCGGCCTGGAGCTTCAGCCAGGCGCCCTCGGCGGCCTGCTTAAGGCCGAGATCGGCCAAGAGGCGCGGCGGACGCGCGAGAAACAACGACTGGATCTCGGGGGACGTGAGCCCGGTGAGCTTCGTCTGATAGCCGTCGATCAGCCGCCAGCCGCCACCAGCCCCGCGTGCGGCCGTCAGCGGCACACCCGCCGTACCGAGCGCTTCCATGTCACGCAGGATCGTGCGCTCCGACACCTCGAGCCGTTCAGCGAGCGTCCGTGCCGTCATCTGGCCGTTGGCCTGGAGCAGCAACAGGATCGACAACAGGCGATCGGCACGCATGCCTAAACCGTAGCAGAAATAGCTGACACGAGATGTCAGGAATGCGGCACCGCCGCGGCATTCTTCAGCGACGTTGCACGATTGCGGCGCGGCTTGGCCTAGCGCCGATCGCCGAACAGCCGCAGGAGCATCAGGAACAGATTGATGAAGTCGAGGTACAACGCCAGCGCACCGCTGACGGAGTACGACTGCATCTGCGGTCCTTCGACCTGGAGTGCCATCGCTTTGAGCCGCTGCGCGTCATAGGCGGTGAGTCCGGTGAACACGATGACGCCGGCAGCCGAGATCAGGAACTGCAGCGCGCTGTTCTGCCAGAAGAATCCGACGATCGAGGCGATGATGATGCCGACGAGGCCCATGAACGCAAACTGGCCGACGCCCGCAAGGCTGCGTTTGGTCAGCGTGCCGAAGAGGGCCAGTGCGCCGAACATCGCAGCCGTCGTGACGAAGGCTGATGCGATCGATGCGCCGGTGTACGCGAGCAGTATCACGGAGAGAGTGACTCCGTTCAGCGCCGAGTACAGAAGGAACAGACCGGCCGCTGTGGCCGGAGCCAGCGAGCCGACCCGCGACGAGATCCAGAACACGAGACCGAGCTCTGCGATCACGAGGCCGAAGAACAGGATGCGGTTGGTCGCGATCGCCTGCACCAGGGCTGGCTCACTGGCGACGTACATCGCGACGCCAGCGGTGACCGCCAGTCCGACGAACATCCAGCCGTAGACGCGCTTCAGGAAGTCGCTTACTCGCGCGTCGGCGACCGCTCCGACTCGCGTCGGTGCTGTCTTGAAACCTTCGTACTCAGCCACTGGGTGTCGCTCCGTCTGGAAGAGTTCGGTGAGCTGTCACGTGTGAGTATGGCCCGCGCAAGGCGACGGCGCGATCATTTCGTATGACCGCGCCGTCTCCAAACGCCTCGATCCGACGTTAGTCCTTGATCTTCGTGATCTTCGACCCATCGACCGACAAGTCGCCGATCAAGCCTTTCTCGGCGAAAGCGAACGCGAGGATCGGCGTCTTGTGGATCAGAGCTGTCGTAGTCGCCGCCGGCGTTCGTCGAAACGACGGTCACGCCAGCGTCTGCGCCGATCGACCAGCCGTCACTGTTGGTGAACTTGTCGAGCGAGTCCTGCGTCATGAACATGATGATCTCGCTGCGCTTGGCCGCACCGAGCGTCAGGCCGACGGAGGCCCCGGCGATGCTGTAGTAGCCGACGGTCTTGCCCTTGACCTGCAAGAGCGCCCTCGCCGAACTCGCCCGCAACGCCGACGCCGCCTTTGGTGATGTGCGGGAACACCAGCATGCCGGCGGCCTTCTTGACGAGACCCGCGTTGGACGCGTGGAGCGCGTTGAAGTCGCTGAGGCTCGTGGCGACATCCTTGTCGATGTCGGCCTTCGTGGCGGCAAAGCTCAGTGTGGCGCCGAGGCTGAAGACCGTGACAGCTGCGGCCGCAAGAACATTGGAACGGTTCATAGGTAATTCTCCGTGAGGGTGGAGTCGCGCGTTGATGACAACGGACGGCGCGACTATGACCCGAGGTTGGCCTCATTCTGTGGGCGGGTCTGTGCGGTGGCGTACTCACCACACATCGACCGAATAGTCGGACAGCGGCTCGACGGTTACGCGCTTTCGCGCCGACTAAACCTGACAGAGGGTGTCGCGGCTGGATGGTGAGATGGCTCCCCGGGACGGACTCGAACCGCCGACCAACGGATTAACAGTCCGTCGCTCTACCAACTGAGCTACCGGGGAACGGAGCCTTGGAAGGCGGCGGCATTCTGTAAGAAGGCTCCTGGCAAGTCAAGGCAACACCTTCTGAAATACGTGCATTCTCAGAGAGTTAGATTCGTGAGCGAGAACGACAGTCGATGCGCGATCGCAAACTCAAGCCGCCATGAACGCGCGCAGGCGTTCGAGCGCGGCCGTCAGCGTCTCCACGGACGCGGCAAACGAAAACCGTAGATGGCCCGGAGCACCAAAAGCCGTGCCCGGCACGAGCGCCACGCCCGTCGTTTCGAGGATCTGCTCGCAGAACACGATGTCCGTCGCGACACCCTTGCGCCGCATCGCCTGCTCGACGTTCGGGAACAGATAGAACGTGCCGCTCGCGGGCACACAGTCGAAACCCGGCAACTCGCGTACCCCTGCAAAGAACAGGTCGTGACGCCGCCGGAACTCGGCGCACATATCGCGCACGCACTGTTGGTCGCCGATGAGCGCTGCACACGCGGCCGCCTGCGAGATCGTGCTGGCATTCGTCGTGCTCTGGCTCTGGATGCTCGTCATCGCTTTGATGAGCGGCACCGGCCCGGCGGCGTAGCCGAGACGCCAACCGCTCATCGCGTAACCCTTCGACATGCCGTTGACCGTGAGCGTGCGGTCGTAAAGATCGGGGCACACTGCAGCGAAGCTCACGAACGGCGAGTCGGCCCAGTAGATGTGCTCGTAGATGTCGTCCGTCAGGATCACGATATCCGGGTGCCGGCGCAGCACCTCGCCGAGCGCCGCCCAATCCGCGCGCGTGTACACGGCGCCGGTCGGATTGCAGGGGCTGTTCAGGATGACGAGCCGGGTGCGCGGCGTGATGGCCGTTTCGAGCTGCTCAGCCGTGATCTTGAAACCGTGGCGCGCCGTGCTGTCGACGATCACGGGCTCTGCATCGGCGAGCCGCACCATGTCGGGATACGACACCCAATAGGGCGCGAGCACGATGGCCTCATCGCCCGGCTCGAGCAGCGCCAGGCACGCGTTGTAACAGGACTGTTTGGCGCCGCTCGAAATCAGCACCTGATCGGGCGTGTAGCGCAAGCCGTTGTCGCGCTCGAACTTGGTCACGACGGCCTCTTTGAGCGCGCGCGAGCCGTCGACGGCCGTGTACTTCGTGTCGTTGCGCGCGAGCGCTTCGCGTGCCGCGGCCTTGATGTGTTCCGGCGTCGGGAAATCGGGCTCGCCGACGCTGAGTACGATGATGTCGTGCCCCGCCTCGCGCAGGCGACCGGCTCGGGCCGTGATGCTGACGGTCGCGGAGGGCTGGATGCGCTGCAAGCGGTGCGCAAGGCGAATGGTCAAGGGGAAACCTTTCTCGGGACGGGCTCGTCTATCTTAAGATGCGACTCATACTCCGCCAACCGGCGCCAGCACTGCCGATGACCGACCGACCCTTCGAGCTCGTCGCCGACTACCAGCCCGCGGGCGACCAGCCGCAGGCGATCGCGCAACTCGTCGACGGCGCGCGCACCGGCCTCGCGAAGCAGACGCTGCTTGGCGTCACCGGCTCCGGCAAGACGTTCACGATGGCCAGCATCGTCCACACGCTGCAGCGGCCGGCGCTGATCCTGGCGCACAACAAGACGCTGGCCGCGCAGCTGTACGGCGAGATGCGCGAGTTCTTTCCGAACAACTCCGTCGAGTACTTCGTCTCGTACTACGACTATTACCAGCCCGAGGCCTACGTGCCCTCGAGCGACACCTACATCGAGAAAGATGCATCGATCAACAGCCACATCGAGCAGATGCGGTTGTCGGCCACGAAGTCGCTGCTGGAGCGCCGCGACGTCGTGATCGTCGCCACGGTATCTGCGATCTATGGCCTCGGCGATCCGGCCGCGTATCACGACATGGTGCTGCACCTCGTGCGGGGCGCGAGGCTCGACCAGCGCAGCCTGCTGCGTCGCCTCACGGAGCTACAGTACGCGCGCAATCCGCTCGACCTCGCCCGCGGCACCTACCGCGTGCGCGGCGACGTCATCGACATCTTCCCGGCCGAATCGGAGAAAGAGGCGGTGCGCGTCGAGTTGCTCGACGACGAAATCGAGCAGATCAGCTTCTTCGATCCGCTGACCGGAGAGGTTACGCAGCGGACGCCGCGCGCCACGATCTACCCGAAGACGCACTACGTCACGCCGCGCGAGACGCTGCTCGCCGCGGTGGACCAGATCCGCCTGGACTTAGGCGAGCAGCTGCATCGCCTGCGCGACGCGAACAAACTCGTCGAAGCGCAGCGCCTCGAGCAACGCACGCGCTTCGATCTCGAGATGATCATCGAGGTCGGCTACTGTAACGGCATCGAGAACTACTCGCGGTATCTGTCCGGACGCAGCCCCGGCGCACCACCGCCCTGCTTGTTCGACTATCTGGCGGACAACGCACTGCTGTTCGTCGATGAGAGTCACGTGACGATTCCGCAGATCGGCGGCATGTACAAGGGCGATCGCTCGCGCAAGGAAACGCTGGTCGAATACGGTTTCCGGTTGCCGTCCGCGCTCGACAATCGCCCGCTATCCTTCGAGGAATACGAGCAGATCGCACCGCAGACGATCTTTGTCTCCGCCACACCCGGCCCGTACGAACACGCTCACGCCGACCGGACCGTCGAGCAGGTCGTGCGGCCGACGGGGCTCATCGATCCGGATATCGAAGTGCGCGCGGCGGGCACCCAGGTGGACGATGTGTTGTCGGAGATCACTGCTCGAGTCGCGCTGCACGAGCGCGTGCTGATCACGACTCTGACGAAGCGCATGGCAGAGGACCTGACGGACTACCTGCAAGAGCATGGTGTGCGCGTGCGCTACTTGCACGCAGACGTCGAGACAGTCGAGCGCATGGAGATCATTCGCGACCTGCGGCTCGGCGAGTTCGACGTACTCGTGGGTATCAACCTGCTGCGCGAAGGCCTCGACCTGCCCGAGGTGTCGCTCGTCGCCATTTTCGATGCGGACAAGGAAGGCTTCCTGCGCTCCGAAGGCTCGCTTATCCAGACGATGGGAAGGGCGGCGCGCAACGTGCGCGGCAAAGCGATCCTGTACGCGGATCGAGTCACTGGCTCGATGCAGCGCGCGATGGACGAGACGAATCGCCGTCGCACGAAACAGATCGAATTCAACCGCGAGCACGGCATCGAGCCGCGCTCGATCCTCAAAGCCGTGCAGGACGTCATGGAGGGTGCACGCGCGACCCCGCGCTCCGGCAAAGGCGACCGCCGGCGCCGCGGTCGCGACGAGCAGATACGCTACGAGCGGCTGTCGCCAGAGCAGATCCTGGCGAGGGTCCAGCAGCTCGAAAAGAAGATGTACCAGCATGCGCGCGATCTCGAGTTCGAGCAGGCGGCACAACTGCGTGACGAGATCAACGAGATGCGGCAGATCAGCATTGGCTTGGCGCCCCGCGCCGTCGAGCCCGCCTGAAACGCGGCGCACCGGATCGCCGCACTTGAGAAACGGTGCCGGAAGTAGGTATCGTGGCGCCCCTTAGGCGCGTAGCTCAGTGGTAGAGCACCACCTTGACATGGTGGTGGTCGGTGGTTCGATCCCACTCGTGCCTACCAATCGTTCCGCTGGGATGCGCTCACCACTGGGCGACGAAGGGTAGCTCGAGGATCAACCGTCGTGGATTTCACGTCGCACGCCGCGATCCGTCCGCCCGACCCGCCGCGTCGATTGTTTTTGGCGGCGACCCGCGAGCGCCTAAGTGCGATTGCGCTGCTGCTGATCACCGCGCTGGCGGCTGGCGCGTGCGGGGCGCAGGAGTTAGGACCGCTAGGGCCGCTCGCGGCGGACGGCCGCGTCACCTACTTCATTGCTGCCGCGGCGCCGGACTCCGCCTACCGCAACGGCGACCAAGATCTGGCCGTGTGGGCATTGCGCGCATGGGAACGCGAGACTCGCGGCGCCTTGACGTTCGTCCCAGTGGACCGCGCCGAGGATGCCCTGGTGCGCCTGTACTGGGCGCCGCCCGGCGGCGGGCAATACGGCGAGATGGTGCCGCTCGACGTCCACGGAAAACGCGGCGCTGCAGTGTTCGTGCGGCCCGAAACGAACGCGTTCGGGCCCGAAATCGCGGGTCGCTCGGCCGCCGACACCCTGTTCCGGGACACGATCGTGTACCTGACCTGCGTGCACGAACTCGGTCACGCTCTTGGCCTGCGCCACACCGACCGGTTCGAGGACGTCATGTATTTCTTCGGTTTTGGCGGCGACATCCCGGAGTTCTTCGGGCGTTACCGACGCCAACTCCACGAGCGCGGCGACATCGCGACGACGGCCGGCATTTCGGCCGGGGACCTGGCCCAGCTGCGCTCGTTGTACGCGCTGCCGCTGCAGGCCGCCGTCGGCAAACCCGAACTGCCTGAAACTAAAGGTCTTTAGCGCCGCCGCGCCTTGTGCGGCCTTAGGTGTGCCCGTACAATGCGCGATCGTTCGGTGGGCGCTAATGCTGGGCCCCCGGGCGGAAACGACATAGCCCGGCCGTTGGCGAGCGCGTCATCAGTCTTTAGAGCTGTAGACGCCGCGAGCCGCGGCCGATGTTTTTGAGCCAGCGTGAGGAGCTACGAATCGTCCAAGGTAAGCGCGTAAGACGCAACGCGGAGATCAACTCTCCGCAAGTTCGCGTCATCGGCCCTAACGGTGAGCAGGTCGGAGTCATGCCAGCCCAGGAGGCGCTGCGAAGCGCCGAGAGCGCTGGACTCGATCTGGTGGAAGTAGCGCCCGGTGCTGAGCCTCCGGTCTGCAGGATCATGGACTACGGCAAGTTCGTGTTCGAGCAGAACAAGAAGGCTCAGTCAGCGCGGCGCAAGCAGAAGCAGATCCAGGTCAAGGAAGTAAAATTCCGGCCGGGCACCGAAGAGGGTGACTACCAAGTCAAGCTCCGCAACCTCATCAAGTTCCTGAGCAACGGCGACAAGGCCAAGATCACGCTCAGATTCAGGGGCCGAGAGATGGTCCACCAGGAGATCGGCGCCGCATTGCTGAAGCGCGTGCAGCAGGACCTGGAGGAATACGGCTCTGTTGAACAGAACCCGCTCATGGAAGGGCGGCAGATGGTGATGGTGATAGGTCCGCGCAGACGCTGACCGCACCGTCAGCGAACATCAGACAAGTGCCGGTGACCGGCGCGCATCCGCGCGTCGGGCGCAGGCCGCCCGCCCAGTCGAGGCAACACTGGAACGGGCTAAACATCGAGGAGAATGTCATGCCGAAGCTGAAGACGAAGCGCGGCGCTGCAAAGCGTTTCCGCGCGAAGGGTAATGGCGGGTTCAAATCCGGCCACGCCCATAAGCGCCACATCCTGACCAAGAAATCGCCGAAGCGGAAACGCCAGCTCGGTCGACCGATGCAGGTCCACGAGACCGACGTCGACAGAATCCGCCAGCAGCTGCCGTACGCGTAAGGTAGACTTAGATGGCAAGAGTAAAACGTGGCGTCACGGCGAGGGCGCGCCATCGCAAGATCCTCAGATCAAGCGAAGGGCTACTACAACGCCCGCCGCAAGGTATTCCGCGCGGCGAAGCAGGCGGTCATCAAGGCCGGCCAGTACGCGTTCCGCGATCGGCGCGTGCGCAAGCGCGAGTTCCGCGCGCTGTGGATCACGCGCATCAACGCGGCCGCTCGTGCGAGCGGCTTGTCGTATAGCCGGCTGATGAACGGCCTCACGCTCGCCAAGATCGAAGTGGACCGCAAGGTCCTCGCGGACATCGCGGTACACGATCAGGAAGGCTTCGCGGCGCTCGTCGCCGCAGCGAAAGAGGCCCTCGCAGGCGCCTGACAACCCCTCGTCGATGGGTAACAGCCGGTGACCGGCGTCGCAGAGCTGCTGGGCCAGGCCGAAGCGGCCGTCAGCGCAGCCGAAGACTTGGCTGCGCTCGACGCCGTGCGCGTGCAGTTCCTCGGCAAGAAGGGCCTGTTCACGGCTCAGCTGCGTGAGATCGGCAAGCTGCCGCCCGATCAGATTCGCGCCGCCGGCCAAGCCATCAACACGGCCAAGGGGACGCTCGAGTCGGCCCTCGACGCGCGGCGTGCGACGCTCGAAGCGCGCCGCGTAGCGGCGCAGCTCGCGGCAGAGGCTATCGACGTGACGCTGCCGGGCAGAGGCGAGGCGCCCGGCCGGCTGCACCCGGTCACGCGCACGCTGCGACGCATGGTCGCGATCCTCGCGCACGCCGGCTTCGACGTGCACACGGGCCCCGAGGTCGAGGACGACTTCCACAACTTCACGGCGCTGAACATCCCCGAGGACCATCCAGCGCGCGCGATGCACGACACGTTCTACCTGCGCTCGGGCCTCCTGCTGCGCACGCACACGTCGCCCGTGCAGATCCGCGCACTGCGCGAGCACGGCGCGCCGATTCGGTTGATCGCGCCAGGGCGCGTGTACCGTCGCGATTCGGATCTCACGCACACGCCGATGTTCACGCAGGTCGAGGGGCTCGTGATCGACCGTCACATCAGCTTCGCGAACTTGAAAGCGCTGCTGTACGACTTCGTGTCGAAATTCTTCGAGCGCGAAGTGCAGCTACGCTTCCGTCCCTCGTACTTTCCGTTCACGGAGCCGTCCGCCGAAGTCGACGTGCTCGCGGAATCCGGACGCTGGCTCGAGATTCTCGGCTGCGGCATGGTGCATCCGAATGTGCTGCGCAACGTGGGCATCGATCCGACGGAATTCAGCGGCTACGCGTTCGGCATGGGCGTCGAGCGGCTCGACGATGCTGCGCTATGGCGTCGACGACCTGCGCGCGTTCTTCGAGAACGACCTGCGCTTCCTCGAGCAGTTCGACTGAGGCCGCCCCATGCGAGTAACCCTCGACTGGCTACGCGATTTCGTCGAGCTCGATGGCGACACCGGGCAGATCGCGGCTGACCTCACGACTGCGGGCCTCGAAGTCGAAGCCGTGGAACCCGCGGGCGCGGCACTCGACGGAGTCGTCGTGGCGGAAGTGCTGAGCGTCGAACGCCATCCGAACGCCGACCGCCTGTCGGTCTGCATCGTCGACCGACGGCGTGGATCGTCACCAGGTCGTCTGCGGCGCGCCGAACGTGGCGGCGGGAATCAAAGCGCCCTTTGCGCGCGTCGGCGCCACGTTGCCCGGCGGCAAGACAGATCGGCGCCGCCGAGCTGCGCGGCGTGAAGTCGCACGGCATGCTGTGCTCCGCCAAGGAGCTGATGCTCGTCGATGACGCGAACGGTCTGTTGCTACTCGACGGCGACGCGCCGGTGGGAGCGTCGATCGTCGAGCACCTGCGGCTCGACGACGCGAGCTTCGAGATCAACGTGACGGCGAACCGCGGCGACTGCTTCAGCGTGCTCGGAATCGCGCGCGAGCTCGCGGCGAAGCGCGGCAAGGCGTTGGCCGACGCCGGCGCCGGCGCCGGCATCGCCGAGCATCGCGGACCGGCTGCCCGTGGAGCTCAACGCCGGCGCGAGTTGCCCGACGCTTCGTCGGCCGCGTCGTACGCGGGCTGTCGACTGGCGCGAAGACGCCGCTGTGGATGCGCGAACGGCTGCGGCGCGCCGGTCTGCGGCCGATCCAGCCGATCGTGGACGTCACGAACTACGTCATGCTCGAGCTCGGCCAGCCGCTGCACGCGTACGACCTGCGCAAGCTCGACAAAGGCATCAACGTTCGCCTCGCCAACGCGGGCGAAGCGCTGACGCTACTCGACGGTCGCGCCCTCGAGCTCGGCCAGGACGTGCTCGTGATTGCCGACGGCCGTGGTGCCGTGGGCCTCGCCGGCATCATGGGCGGGCAGTCCACGGCCGTCAGCGACGCGACGACGGACGTGTTTCTCGAAGCGGCGTTCTTCGCCCCGAACGCGATTGCGGGCAGGGCGCGGCGCTACGGTATGCACACCGACGCATCGATGCGCTTCGAGCGCGGCGTCGATCCGTCCGCTCAGCGGCGCGGCATCGAGCGCGCCACGGAACTGCTGCTGTCGATCTGCGGCGGGCAAGTCGGCCCGCTGACGATCACCGAACGCGCCGCCGACGTCCCGCAGCGGCCCGCCGGTCGCGTTACGCCGGCAGCGTCTCGACGCGCTGCTCGGCCTCGCGGTGCCCGAGGCGCAGGTCTCGGACCTTCTGACGCGCCTGGGCATGCGCGTGGCAGCCCGCAGCGATGGCTGGCAGGTCACGCCGCCGTCGTTCAGATTCGACATCACGATCGAGGAAGACCTGATCGAAGAAGTGGGGCGGATGGTCGGCTACGACCAGATCCCGGCTACGCCGGCGCTCGCGACGGAACGTCTCGGTGTAGCGACGGAACGCAGCGTTCCGGCCGGATCGGCTGGCGGACGTGCTCGTCGCGCGCGGCTACTCGGAGGCGATCACCTACAGCTTCATCGACGCCGAGTTCGAGGCCGCGGTCAATCCCGGCAGCGACCCGATCGCGCTCGCGAATCCGCTAGCGAACGACATGGCGGTGTTGCGCCGATCGCTGTGGCCTGGGCTCCTGAGCGCCGCGCGCCTCAACCTGAATCACCAACGGCAGCGCGCTCAAGCTGTTCGAGCTCGGGCCGCAATTCGCAGGCCAGTGGCGCCGGGGTAGAGCAGACGACGGTGCTGGCCGGGGTCGCGGTGGGCGGTCGCGGTCCCGAGCACTGGGACGGCGCCGCGCCAGACGTGGACTTCTTCGACGTCAAAGGCGACCTCGAGGCGCTGCTGCAGCTCACGGGGCGCGGCAGCGAGTTTCGATTCGAGGCGGCGAATCACCCCGCGCTGTGCCCCGGGCGCACGGCGAGGATCGTGCTCGGCGAACAAACGGTCGGATGGCTCGGCGGCCTGCACCCCGAACCTGCAGCCGCGGCTCGACAAGAAACGGAGCGCCGTGCTGTTCGCGCTGCGGCTCGATGCCACGTTTGCCGCGCGTGTTCCCGCGTTTCGGAGTTACTCTCGATTCCCGTCGATCCGGCGCGACCTCGCGGTCGTGGTCGACGAAGCCGTGTCCGCGGAAGCGCTGCGACACGTGGCGGAGCGCGCCGCCGGAGAGCATCTTCAGCACCTGGTCGTTTTCGACGTATACCGCGGCAGGGGCGTAGATACAAGACGAAAAAGCGTCGCGTTAGGCTTGATTTTGCAGGACGTCTCACGCACCCTTACTGACGAGGACGCCGATAAAACGATGCGCTCTGTCATGCTCCAGTTGGAGCGTGAGCTCGGAGCGACAATAAGAACTTAACAGTAATCGGACGCCGAACCACGAATATGGCACTGACGAAAGCGGACATGGCCGAGTCGTTGTTCAACGAACTTGGCCTGAACAAGCGCGAGGCTCGTGAGCTCGTCGATTCGTTCTTCGAGGATCTCAGAGCCGCTCTTGCCGTGGGCGAACAAGTCAAGCTTTCCGGATTCGGAAACTTCGATTTGCGTGACAAGAACAAACGACCAGGACGAAACCCGAAGACCGGCGAGGAGATTCCGATCACCGCTCGCCGCGTCGTGACGTTCCGCCCCGGCCAAAAACTAAAAGCGCGAGTCGAAGCCTATGCTGGAACCAGGGAATAACTCCGAACTCCCACCGATTCCCGGAAAGCGCTATTTCACGATCGGTGAGGTCAGCGAGCTCTGCGGCGTCAAGCCGCACGTGTTGCGCTATTGGGAGCAGGAGTTCCCGCAGCTGAAGCCGGTCAAGCGCCGCGGCAATCGCCGCTACTATCAGCGCCAAGACGTGCTCGTCATTCGCCAGATTCGCAGCCTGCTGTACGAGGAAGGCTTCACGATCGGCGGCGCGCGTCAGCGCCTCATGGGCGACGAGGCGCGCAGCGACACGAGCCAGAGCCAGCAGATCATTCGTCAGGTTCGGGCCGAGCTCGAAGACGTCCTGAAGCTCCTGCGGCGCTAACCGAAACCGCCCGTTACAACGCGGCGGGTACCCGCCGCCAGCCTTTGCCGCTACACTTGCCGCCTCGGTCGGGGCGTGGCGCAGCCTGGTAGCGCACTTGCATGGGGTGCAAGGGGTCGCAGGTTCAAATCCTGTCGCCCCGACCAATCTGAACCTTACTCGAAACCTTTCGGTTCCAATCACGTACGCGTACCTGCTCGCGTGACTTCCGAACGCGACGCCACATCGTGGCCGCGCGGCCGCCACGCAGCCCTAGTGCATGGTTACCCCGCGCGCGGTATGGTGGCGCCAAAACAAGAACCACTTCCTCACAGGGCCCCACGCATTGTTTCTTGAGCAGTACAAGCTGGAAAGCAACCCTTTCGTTGCCGACGCGGCCCGACCGGTGTTCGCGTCGCACTCGATGCGCTACGCGGCTCTGAAGCTCGAAGATCTGATCAATAAACAGATCTATTGCCTGTTCCTGAGCGGCCCGGCAGGCGCCGGCAAGGGCACGCTGACCCGCCAGCGATTCACCCAGCTGCGTAACCTCTCGGCGGCCTGGATCGACCACTCGTGCGAGACGCGCGAGCAATTTGCTCCAGAAGCTGCTCGACCGACATCGGCCCGGGCCCCGTCGAAGGCGGACCGCAGGAGCTGCGGCACATCCTCGAGGTGTTTCTGCGACATCAGGCGGCGCACGGTCGTTTCTGCTACGTCGTCGCCGACGCGATCGAACGATTCTCGGCGCCGGTACTGCGCGAGCTCGAAGTGGCTGGCCCAGCTGCGGCTACGTAACAAGCCGATCGTTTTCTTCCTCGTTCTGACGCGCAACGAAGAGCTCGTCGCCAATCTGCTGCCGCAGTACGACGGCGGACCGTGGGCGCGCGCCGCACATCAGCGACTGTCGGGGTTCACGCTCGATGAGACGCGGGCCTACGTGCGGACCTGCTTGCGCGGGGCGGGCTGCGACTGGGCAGAGGAGCTGATGCCCGACGACGTCATCGTCGATATCCAGGCCTTTACGCAAGGCGTGGTCGGCGACACCAACGCGCTGTGTCGTGCGGCCCTCGACGCCGTAGCGGCGCGTTCGACTGGCGGCAATCGCCAACCTCGTGTCACTCGCGCGCTGCTGAAAGAGATCGGAATGGCGCTGAACCTGCGCTACGACGCATCGGCCTGGGTGCAACCCACGGAAGAGACGCTTGTCGCCTGCGGCTGTTCACCTGAGCGATCCCGGTCCGCTGCGAGATCGAGGCCGCTCGACTGATCGTGTCGAGCGGCAGATCGGTCGTCGCCGAGGTCGCCTTGAATCGTCCGCGCATGGTGCTCGGTCGCGACGACAGCTGCGACATCAGCCTCGACAGCCGCTACGTGAGCCGCTTCCAGAATCTGTTCATGGAGACGCCCGAGGGCTGGCTGCTGATCGACCTCAGCAGCACGAACGGCTGCTTCGTCAACGGGCGCCGAGTGCGCGAGCATCGTCTGCGCGACGGCGACTTGATCGCCGTCGGGCAACACCAGATACGTTTTGCAGGCCCGAACGGTGCCCAGCTCCAGGCGGCGCAAGCGGCGGCGGCGGACGCCGACGGGGATGGCACGCTGCTCGAGCCTCAAACCCCGGCGGCGCGCACCGGCTCGACCTGACCTAGGCGGGCAACGGCTGCAGCGCCGGCACCAGCGGCTCGCCGCCGTTGACCGGCACACCGCTCACCTCGAGCGCGCGATCTTCGATGCCGAGCAGGATCGGCTCCGCACTCTGCCGGTAGATGTTGACCTTCGCGTTGTAGACGCGGCGCGAGATGCCGTGCTTGTCGTTGATCGTGATGCGACGCACGCTGAATTCGCCGTTCGTGAGCTTCGCGCCGGTCAGGTAGCTGCGAATCGCGTCGACACGTTCGCCGGATAACTCGATGCCGGCCAGTTGCTCGACGTTGCGCGTCGTGAGCTCCACGAAGTCGACGGAGTCGATGACGGCCATCTCCCCGCCGTCCGGCTCCGCGGCCAGCATTCCCGCACGGAAGTCGCCCACGAGCACCTGCCCGGGCAGCGCCCGATCGATCATGCGCGCGAGATCGACCGTGACGTCACCCACGATGTAGTTGTACAGCGTGGGGTTCAGGCCTTCGGCCTGATGGAACTCGTAGCTGCTGCCGACGTGGAAGCACGCGCGCAGCCGCGGCACGCCGTTGCGCCGGGTCTTCTTGTGGGCGATCGCGTTGTCGGCCAGCAGCGAGCTGCATGAAGTGATAGAGGTTGACGTTGCCCTCGAGCGACAGGTTCGCGGTTCCAGATGTAGAACCCGTCGCCGGTCGTCGTGCGCGAGAAGTCGACGCCGATGCGCTTCGTCAGCAGCCGGCTCTGCGCCGAGTTCAGCGAGTAGGAGAGGCTGTTCAGCTGCATCATCTGCTCGAACGGCGTCGAGCAGGCTGAACCCGACGATGTCGAACAGGCACACGCCGCGATTCGGCACGTAACTGATGCTGTAGCGCTTGACCATCTGCTCGATGATCTCGTTCTGCGCCGCCGTATTCTTCAACGGCTCGCGCAACGTGAGGTGAGTCGGGTCTACGCCAAGCAGCCTGCCAGACTTTGTGCAGTTGTGCGCGGCGTCAGGCAGCGACGGCCCGACAACAACGCCTGGAAGAAGTCCTGCTTCGGCCGCGGTACGTCGCCGCCCCCCATACCCACGGCTCGCCGTCGCGTCCCGAGTACTCGGCGACACCGTAGTGGGGGATCACGATCAGCGACAGGCCGTCGCCTTCGGGGCACCAGTTCAGGATCACGTTCTGACCGAGCCCCCAGTGTTCGTGCAGAGCGCGGTCGAGGAGGATCAGGTTGCTGCGCTCCTTCAGGCTCATCTCGTCGGTAATCGTGGACAAAGCGTCCAGATAACTGCCGACGCTGGCGGGCCTGAAGATTCCCGAATCCCGAGGATCCATCGGTACCAACGAACTGAAAGTGGGGCTGCTCACCGATCATACAACTATTCAGGCGGAACTCGGAAAAGAAGTCGTACTCGCCTGTTCCGGCAGCCTTTGTTTTACACCGAGCGCCGCCAGCGGCCGCGCCGTACTCCGGGCGTCGGTAAGCCGGCGCCAGGCATTTCCGAGACGGGCCAGCGGCCAAGGAGGGCCCTCCGATCCGGCCTGTTTCCGGGCGCTCCGGCGGTTGCCCCATGGTAACCACGCCGCCATAATCGCTGGCTCGCAAAAAAGCGGCTCCGGCACCGAACGATGGCCAACCACGACTCAGCTCCCGATCAGCGCCGCCATTCCCGCGTCGTCGTCGACGGCGCGGCCAAGGCGCCTGCACGCTCGATGCTTCGAGCGGTCGGTTTCAAGGATGCCGACTTCGCGAAACCGCAGGTCGGGATCGCGTCCACGTGGAGCATGGTGACGCCGTGCAACATGCACATCGACTCGCTCGCGCGCGACGCAGCGGCGGGCGCGGACGCCGCCGGCGGCAAGAGCGTGCTGTTCAACACCATCACGGTGTCCGACGGCATCGCGAACGGCACGCCCGGCATGCGCTACTCGCTCGTCTCGCGCGAAGTCATCGCCGATTCGATCGAAACCGTGGTCGCGTGCGAAGGATTCGACGGGTTCGTGGCGATCGGTGGTTGCGACAAGAACATGCCGGGCTGCGCGATGGCGATGGCTCGCCTGAACCGCCCCTCGGTCTTCGTCTACGGCGGCACCATCAAGCCGGGCGCGAAGGACCGCGACATCATCTCCGTGTTCGAAGCCGTCGGTAGCCACGCAGCCGGCAAAATCGACGACCGTGAGCTCAAGGAAGTGGAGTCGACGGCGATTCCAGGGCCGGGTTCCTGCGCCGGCATGTACACGGCGAACACGATGGCGTCGGCGATCGAAGCGCTGGGCTTAAGCCTCGCGAACAGCTCGGCGCAGGAGGCGGTGTCGACCGCCAAGCACAACGACTGTCGGCGCGCGGGCGAAGCCGTCGTGGCGCTCATCAAGCGCGGCATCAAGCCCTCCGACATCCTGTCCAAGGACGCCTTCGAGAACGCGATCACGACCGTGATTGCGCTCGGCGGCTCGACGAACGCAGTGCTGCATCTGCTCGCGATTGCGCACGACGCGAAGGTCGATCTCACGCTCGATGACTTCACGCGCATCGGCGACCGCACCCCGGTGCTCGCGGACCTGCGCCCGAGCGGCCGCTACCTGATGTCGGAGTTGATCAAGATCGGCGGCATTCAGCCGCTGCAGAAGACGCTGCTGGACGCGGGCCTGCTGCACGGCGATTGCCTGACCGTCACGGGCCGCACGGTCGCGGAGAATCTCGCGGCCGTCGGAGCGTATCCGGCGGGACAGACGATCGTGCGCACGCTCGCGAACCCGATCAAGGCGCAGAGTCACCTCGCGATCCTGCACGGCAACCTGGCGCCCGAGGGCGCCGTCGCGAAGATCTCCGGCAAGGAAGGCCTGCAGTTCGCGGGCCGGGCGAAAGTCTTCGACGACGAGCATCTTGCGCTGCGCGCAATCCTTGACGGCGGCGTCGTCGCGGGCGACGTGGTCGTGATCCGCTACGAAGGGCCGAAGGGTGCACCGGGCATGCCCGAGATGCTGAGCCCCACCGGCGCGATCATCGGGCGCGGCCTCGGCGACAAGGTTGCCCTGATCACGGACGGCCGCTTCTCGGGCGGCAGCCACGGTTTCGTCGTCGGCCACGTGACGCCCGAGGCCGCCGTCGGCGGACCGATCGCGATCGTGCAAGACGGCGACCCGATCGTGATCGACGCCGCGCGCAAGACCATCGACATCGGAATCTCGCGCGAGACGATCGATCAACGGCTGCGCGCCTGGCGGCCGCCGGCGCCGAAAGCCGAGCGCGGACTGCTCGCAAAGTATGCCCACCTGGTCAGCTCGGCCTCGACGGGCGCGGTCACCGATTTGAATCTCGTTTAGTCAGAGGCAGCAGATGTCAGCAGTTCCAGCGCTCGGCGTGAGCCAAGCCGTCGATACTCCGTACCCGGACTCGCCGTGGGTCGTGATGAAGTTCGGCGGGCGCAGCGTGTCGACGGCGGAGAACTGGGCCATCATCGCGAAACTCATGCGCGAGCGGCTCGCCGAAGGCGTGCGGCCCGTGATCGTGCACTCGGCGCTCGTGGGCGTATCGAACGCGCTGATCGCGCTGCTCGACGCCGCCGTGTCCAGCGGCGACACCGACGACCGAGCTGCGCGAAAATCCGCGCACAGCACGACACGCTCGCCAACGAGCTCGGCGTCGACGCGTCGATTTTCGACGAACGCTTCCGCACGCTGGCGCAGGTGATTGCCGGCGTGAAGCTCGTAGGCGAGGTCAGCCCGCGCGTGCACGCGCGCGTGCTCGCGAACGGCGAGCTCGCGGCCACGGAACTCGGCGTCGCCTACCTGCGATCGACCGGGCCTCGACGTCGCGTGGCACGACATCCGCGAGTACCTCGAGAGCTCCGCGCTGCGCGACCAGACCGAGACGCGCTCGCTATCTGTCGGCCCGCTGCGATTTCTCGCCCGACAAGGCGCTTCAGCAGCGCTTCGCCGGCGATCGATGGGAATCGTGCTGTCGCAGGGCTTCCTGGCACGCAACGCGCAAGGCGAGACGGTGCTACTCGGTCGCGGCGGCTCCGACACGACCGGCGCCTATCTCGCCGGCAAGCTCGAGGCGCGCAGGCTCGAGATCTGGACCGATGCACCCGGCTTCTTCAGCGCCGATCCGAAGGCCGTGCCGTCGGCGCGGCTCATCAAGAGCCTGCACTACCGCGAGGCACAGGAGATCGCGTCCGCGGGCGGCGGCATTCTGCATCCGCGCAGCATTTCGCCCGTGCGTGCGTCCGGCATTCCGTTGTTCCTGAAGTGCACGACGCATCCGGAGTGGGAAGGCAGCGTCATCTCGAACGCGCCCGGTGACGACGCAGGCGCGGCTGAAGGCGATCTCGCATCGCGCGGGCATCACGCTCGTGTCGATGGAGTCGATGGAGATGTGGCACCAGGTCGGCTTCCTGGCCGACGCGTTCAACGTCTTCCGCGAGCACGGCATCTCGGTGGACCTGATCTCGACGTCCGAGAGCAACGTCACGGTATCGATCGATACGGCGCAGAACGTCACGACTCGCGCCGCGATCGAGGCGCTCGCCGCCGATCTTCGCAAGTTCTGCAAGGTCACGATCATCGGCGACTGCGCGGCCGTCACGCTCGTCGGTCAACGCATCCGCACGATCCTGCACGAGCTCACGCCCGTGCTCGAGGTGTTCCAGGAGCAGCAGGTCCACCTCGTCACGCAGGCGGCGAACGACCTGAACCTCACGTTCGTCGTGAACTCGGAGCACGCGTATCGGCTCGTGCAGCACCTGCACGGCCTGCTCGTGAGCAAGTTCGAGGGCGGCGTGTTCGGCGAGACGTGGGAGCGGCTGCAGGGCGGCGCCGCTCCGGCGCGAAGTCGGTGCCGAAGCCGTGGTGGGTCAAGAAGAAGGCGCAGCTGCTCGAAATCGGCGCTGCACGCGACGCGACCTACGTCTACGACCGCGAGAGCATCGAGGCCGCGTCGCAGCGCTGCGGTCGACTGAAGTCCGTCGACGCCGTCTTCTACGCGATGAAGGCGAACTCGAACGTCGAGATTCTCGCGCTCGTGCACGACCGCGGCCTGAATCTTCGAGTGCGTGTCGCCCGGCGAGATTGCCCGCGTGCTCGACGTGCTGCCGAATCTCGATCGCAGCGCATCCTGTTCACGCCGAACTTCGCGCCGCGCGCGGAATACGAGCAGCGCGCTCGAGCAGGGCGTCTGGGTGACGCTCGACAATCTGTTTCCGCTGAAGCAACTGGGCGAAGCTGTTCAAGGGCAAGGACGTCTTCGTCCGCATAGACACGGGCCAGGGACGCGGTCACCACGAGCACGTCCGCACGGCCGGCGTGCATTCGAAGTTCGGCATTCCGCTGTTCGAGATCGACGAGCTCGTCGACGCTGGTGAAGAAGGCCGGGTGCGCGAGTCGTCGGACTGCACGCGCACACCGGCAGCGGAGTGCTGGCGCCGGAAGCGTGGCTCGACACGGGCCGGCAGCTGCTGAAGCTGCTCGATCGTCCTTCCCGACGTGCGCTATCTCGACGTCGGCGGCGGCCTCGGCGTGCCCGAGAAGACGGGCCAGCCCGGCCTCGATCTGCGCGCGCTCGACACGGTGCTCGGCGAGATCAAGACAGGGCTGCGGCGGCCGTTCGCTATGGATCGAGCCCGGCCGCTTCGTCGTGGCGCAGGCCGGCGTGCTGCTCGCGCGCGTCACGCAGACGAAGGGCAAGGGCGACGTGCAGTACGTCGGCGTCGGCACGGGCATGAACAGCCTGATCCGGCCGGCGCTGTACGGCGCGTATCACGACATCGTGAACCTCACGCGGCTCGGCAAGCCGGGCACCGAGCTCGTGACGGTCGTCGGACCCATCTGCGAGACCGGCGACCGCTTGGGCTCCGACCGTCTGCTGCCGCCCGCCAAGGAGAACGACGTGCTGCTGATCGCGAACGCCGGCGCGTACGGCTACGCGATGAGCTCGCACTACAACCTGCGCGACCCGGCGACCGAAGTCCTGATCTAAGCCGAGTCGCTCAGCGCTTGCCGGCAGCCGCTGCCGGGAAGTTCCGGCGCTCGAACGTCCAGCGCGAGTCGCGGCACAGCCCGCAGTCGTCGCCGACGAATCGGCGCGCCGCCGTTGCGTCGCCGCGCAGCTGCCATTCGAGCCAGCTGACCGCCACCTGCGCGGCCGCGCCGCCGTTCGGCTCCTGGTACGTGCCGCCGTGGCCGACCGGTAGATTCGCGACCGCGACGGGTACGTTCGCGATCCGCTGGAAATCGTCCATACCGTTCTTGTACGCGATGTCCGGCGGGCCGCCAAGAATGTAGAGCACGGGCGTGTGGAAATTCGCGAGCGCGTCCTTCGTCAGGTCCATGCCCGGAATCGTGGTGTTCGGCCCGTCGTTCAACACACCGGTGTTCTGCATCACGACCGTCTTCACGCGCGGATCCTTGGCGACCGCCAACGCCTGAAGGCCACCGCAACTCCAACCCGACACGGCCACGAGCGCAGGGTCGACGCGACCTAAGTACGGGCTGCCGGCGCGCGTGTTCTCGGCGAGCGCCCAGTCGATCGCGGCGGTCAGGTCGGAGGCGAGCTGTGCGCGGAGCTCGCGGCTGATTCGGCGGCGTTTGCGCTTGCGGCTGTGGCGGGCGGCGCTCCCGGGGCCGCTCAGGATCTTGCCGCTCGCGATCACGAGATAGCCGTGCGACGCGATCTCGAGCAGATGGAACCGCGTGCTGGCACCGTCATCGGAACAACCGCCGTTGCCCCACGCGACGACGCCGAGCTTGCGACCATTGAGCGCCGCGAGATTCGCCGGTCGATAGAGCACGTGCTTCGGCAGCGACGCGACTTCTTCTTTCATCGCGGCGTAGAGCCCGGTGCCCGGAGGGTCGGGTAGCTTGTTGTTCGCCGCGATGCGTTCGGCCGCCGCGCGATCGGGCGCGGGAGGCGGCGTGGTTTGCTGGCTGGCGGCCATGGTCGTCGCGAGCAGGCCGAACACCGCGAGCGAGCTCAGGCCCGAACGAAGGCCGCGAGACTGGACTACCGAACGCATCGAATCCCCCCGTGCGCGTGCAGTGGTTGTATGCGATCGAGTGTGGCACCGGAACGGCCCCGCGTCGATGGGCGACGAGCCCACCTGCGAACACGCTGGCCGGAAACGCGGATCAGGCCACGTCGCGGTGGCGGCGTTCGAGCTCGTCGACGACGTCGCCTAGCGACAGCTCGCGCAGCTGAAGCAAGAGCAGCAGGTGGTAGAGCAGGTCGGCGGCTTCGGCCGTGACCCGCACCTTGTCCTGCGCCACCGCGGCGAGCGCAAGCTCGACGCCTTCCTCGCCAACCTTCTGCGCCACCTTCAGCACACCCTGCGCGGCGAGCTTGGCCGTGTAGCTGCTCGGCGGTGCCGTTGCAATGCGCTGCCGGATCACTGTCTGCAATCGTTCCAGAAATGCCACGTCACTCACGGCGTTCTCCTACACGACGGGCCGGATCGCGATCCCGGCGCCTGCCAAGTACTGCTTCAGCTCGCGAATGTCGATCGCGGCCGTATGAAACACGCTCGCGGCGAGCGCACCGTCGACGTGCGCCTGCTCGAACACGTCCTTGAAGTGCGACATCGCGCCGGCACCGCCCGAGGCGATCAGCGGCACGTGCGCGACGGCGCGCACCGCGGCGAGCTGCGTCACGTCGTAGCCTTTGCGAACACCGTCCTGATTCATGCAGTTCAGCACGATCTCGCCCGCGCCGCGATCCTGCACTTCGCGCACCCAGTCGAGCGTGCGGCGATCGGCCGCGCGCGAACGGTTCGGGTCACCCGTGTACTGATAGACGTGATAATCGCCGTCGCGCTCGAGCGTGTCGATGCCGATCACGACGCACTGCGAGCCGAAGCGCCGCACGAGCTCGTCGATCAGATCCGGGCGCTCGAGAGCGGGGGAGTTCACGGAGATCTTGTCGGCGCCGAGGTTCAGCACCGATTCGGCATCGGCGACACTGCGAATGCCGCCGGCCACGCAGAACGGAATGTCGAGCACCGCGGCGATCCGGTTGACCCACGTGCGATCGACCGTGCGCCGGTCGGGGCTGGCGGTGATGTCGTAGAACACGAGCTCGTCGGCGCCTTCGTCGCGATACCGCGCAGCGAGCGTCATGATGTCGCCCACGACTTTGTGGTCGCGGAACTGCACGCCTTTGACGACGACGCCGTCGCGGACGTCGAGGCAGGGGATTATGCGCCGCGTAAGAATGGTCGAATCTCCTCCGGCGTGAGCCGGCCTTCGAGCAGGGCCTTACCCGACACAGCAGCGGCAGCACCGGCTGCGCGAAAGCGCGGCGAGATCGGCTGCGTTGCGCACGCCGCCCGAAGCCTGGAACTCGATTCCGGGCCAACGCGCCGCACAATCGCGATACAGGTCCACGTTCGGGCCCGTCAGCGCACCGTCGCGATCGATGTCCGTGCACAGCACATGGCGCAAGCCGACGGCCAGGTAACGCTCGATCGCGGCCGCGAGCGTCAACGTCGATGCGCGCGTCCAGCCGTGCGTCGCGATCATGGGTGTTCCGTCGTCGAGCCGCACGTCGAGTGCCAGCACGAGCCGCTCGGGGCCGTGCTTCGTGAACCACTCGGTCGACGGTGGCCGGGTCGGTCACGGCCAGGCTGCCGATGACGGCGCGCGTGACCACGCGCAGCGCCTGTTGCAGGCTCGCCGAGGTCCGAATGCCGCCGCCGTACTGGACGTCGACACCTGCGGCCGCGCGCATCCGCTCGATCAACGGCAAGTTCACGGGCGAGCCGCTTTTCGCGCCGTCGAGATCGACGACGTGCAGCCACTCGCGCACCGAGCTCGCGGTACTGCCCGGCCAGCGCCACCGGGTCCACGGCGTAGCGCGTCTCCTGCTCGAAGTCGCCTTTGAAAAGACGCACGCAGCGGCCGTCGCGAAGGTCGATGGCGGGGATCAGCCTCATATGAAACAGTTAGTTAGAGTCTCAATATTCAGAAAGTTGTGGAGTATCTGGGCGCCGAGCCGCGACGAGCGCTCGGGGTGAAACTGAGTGCCGAAGAAGTTGCCCTGCTCGACGACGGCCGAGAACGGCTGCGCCGTAGACCGTGAGCGCGCGCGTGTAGGCGCCCGGTGGCGCCGCATAGCTGTGGACGAAGTACGCGTAGGCGCCGCGCTGCACGTCTTTCAGCAGCGCCGACTGGCCGACCGGCTCGAGCTCGTTCCAACCCATCTGCGGCACGGGCAGTGCGGGGCTCGCCGGCATCCGTCGCGACCTGCGCGTCGATGACGCCGAGGCACGGCGTGTCGTCCTCGTCGGAGCGCGCGAACAACAGCTGCATGCCGAGGCAGATGCCGAGCACGGGCTGCGTCAGCGTCGGAATCAGATCGACGACGCCCGCGGCGGCGAGCCGCGCCATGCCGGGCGCCGCCGCACCGACGCCCGGCAGGATCACGTGGCTCGCGGCCCGAATCCGCTCCGGATCCTCGGTCATCGGCACGTTGGCGCCGAGGCGCTCGAGCGCGAACTGCAGCGACGCGAGGTTCGACCCGCAGGACGGAATGATGACCGGCTCGCGGCGCACTACAGCTGCCCCTTGGTCGTCGGCAACTCGTCGCCGCGCCGGATGAATCGCCTGCCGCAGGCTGCGCGCGACCGCTTTGAACGTCACCTCGACCATGTGATGCGCGTTCTCGCCGCGCACGCGGACGTGGATCGCGGCGCCGAGCGTCTCGGCCAGCGAACGGAAGAAGTGCGGCACGAGCTCGGTCGGCAACTCGCCGACGCGATCGCGCGGGAATACGTGCCTCGAACACGAGGAACGGCCGCCCGCCGAGGTCGATCGACACCTCGGCATCCGCCTCGTCCATCGGCAGCAGATACCCGTAGCGCTGAATGCCGCGCTTGTCGCCGAGCGCTTCGCGCAGCGCCTGGCCGAGCGCGAGCGCGACGTCCTCCACGGTGTGGTGCTCGTCGATCTGCAAGATCGCCGCGGCATTCCACGTCGAGCTTGAAGCCGCCGTGCTTGCCGAGCTGCTCCAGCATGTGGTCGAAGAAGCCGAGGCCGGTCTTCGCGCGCGGCTCCGCCTCGCTGTCGAGATCGACGCTGACGCGAATGTCGGTCTCGTTCGTCTTGCGCGTCACCGTCGCGGTTCGCGGCCGATCGACGAGCGCGTGCACGATCGCGTCCCAGGTCTCGGCACCCGGGCGACCGAGCTGGAACCCCTTGATGCCGAGATTGCGCGCGAACTCGACGTCGACGTCGCGATCGCCGACCATCGCCGAGCGCTCGCGATCGAGCGGCTGCGCGTTCACGAAGTCGCGCACGAGGCCGATGCCCGGTTTGCGGCACGCGCAGCCGGCCTCGGGCAGGTGCGGGCACACGAAGTTGCCGGCGAAGCGAATACCTTGCGACGCGAACTGCGCCAGCAGGAATTCGTCGGCGCGCTCGAACGCTCGCGCGCGGAAGGTCGGGCTGCCGAGCCCGCCCTGGTTCGTGACGATCACGAACTGATAGCCCGCGGCCTTGAACCGCAGCAGCGCCGGGATCACGCCCGGCACGAGCCGCAGGTTGTCGAGCGCGTCCATCGGCCCACCGTTGCGGCTCGGCCACCAACGTGCCGCCGCGATCGAGGAACAGAACTCTACGCATCGCTCGCGCGCTCCACGCCGGCTACGGCTCTGAGCAGTTGATCGTTGTCGGCCGGGCGGCCGATCGTGATGCGAACGCAATCGGCCAGCAGCGGGTCCTCGAACGTCCGCACGAGGATTCCGGCACGACGCGCCGTCTCGCGAAACGCCTGCCCGTCGCGCGCCTTCACCATGATGAAGTTCGCGTCGCTCGGATACACCTTCACCGACCTGCGGCACGTCGCGCAGCGCGGACGACAAGCCGCTCGCGCTCGCGCTTGATCGTCGCGACGCGCTCTTCGGACACGCGCAGCGAATCCTGCGACAGCGCCTCCTGCACGAGCTCGATCGACGGCGTCGGGAACGTGTAGGGCGGCAGCACGACCTGGGCGAACTCGATCAGCTCGGGCGCGCCCACGATCAGCCCGCAGCGCACGCCCGCCAACGAAACGAACTTCGACAGCGTGCGCAGAAGCACGACATGCTCGTAGCGATTCCGCAGGTCGAGGTAGTGACCGCCGACTCGCGTACTCGTGATAGGCCTCGTCGATCACGACGAGCGCGCGGCCCGCGGTTTCGCGGCAGATGCGTTCGATGTCCGCGCGCGCCATCGATTGGCCCGTGGGGTTGTTCGGCGAGCAGATGAAGACGATCTTCGTGTTCGCGTCGAGCGCCTTCAGGATGCTGTCGACGTCGAGCGCGAAGTCGCGCTCCGCCGAGCAGCGGCACGCGCACGATGCCGGCGTTCTGGATGCTCGCGTACAGCCGGTACATGTCGAACGTCGGCGGGCAGATCAGGATCTTGTCCGTGCCGGCGGTGCAGAAGCCGCGAATCAGCACGTCGATCGCTTCGCTGCTGCCGCGCGTCACGAGGATCTGCTTCTGCTCGATGCCGTAGTACTCGCCGAGCTTGACCTGCAGCACGGTCGGGCGCGGCGGCGGATACACGTTCAGGCCGCGATCGGACGTGTCGCCGGGCGAGCGCCACGGCGACTCGTTCGCGTTCAGGCGAATCATGCCGGGCTCGTAGGCGCCGGGCACATACGGGCCGTATGCCGCGCAGCTCGGCGCGCGCGAGATCGAGCACGCTCATCGGCGGCCTCTCACGGTGCTCGGATCCGTCTCCAGCCGTTCCTTCACAGCCCATGCGTGCGCGTCGAGACCCTCGAGCTCGGCGAGCGTGATCGCAACCGGGCCGATCGTGCTGAGGCCCTCGAACGAGAGCTCCTGCACGGTCATCGAGCGCAGGAAGTCCGTCGACGCCGAGGCTCGAATACCGCCGCGCGAAACCGTACGTCGGCAGCACGTGGTTCGTGCCGCTGCAGTAGTCGCCGACGGACTCCGGCGTCCACGGGCCGAGGAACACGGAGCCCGCGGCACGCACGCGCGGCAGCCAGTCGCGCGGCCGCTCGATCTGCAGGATCAGGTGCTCCGGCGCATAGCGGTTCGAGATCTCGAACGCTGTCGCGAGATCGGCGACGACGATCGCGCTCGAGTGCGCCAGCGCGCCGTCGACGAGTCGCCGGCGCGGCAGCCGCGCCTTCTGCGTCTCGATCTCGCGCAGCGACGGCTCGTCGCGAGCTCGGCGCTCGTCGTGAGCAGCAACACCTGCGAGTCGGCGCCGTGCTCGGCCTGCGACAACAGGTCCGACGCGACGAACGCCGCGTTCGCGCGTCGCGTCCGCGATCACGAGCACCTCCGATGGCCCGGCCGGGATAGTCGCGCGCGGCGCCGGCGGGATCGCGGTCCACCTGCGCCTTGGCCTCGGTGACCCAGGTGTTGCCGGGACCGAAGATCTTGTCGACCTTCGGCACCGTCTCCGTGCCGTAGGCGAGCGCGGCGACAGCTTGTGCACCGCCGAGCTTGAACACGCGCTGTACGCCGCAGACGCGCGCCGCGTAGAGCACGGCAGGGTCGTACGCCGCCGTCCGCCTGCGGCGGGGCTGCAGAGAAGCCGCGTGCTTGCAGCCTGCGAGTCGCGCCGGCACGCCGAGCATGAGCGCCGTGGAGGGCAGGGGCGCCGTGCCAGCCGGAACATAGAGGCCGACGCTCTCGATCGGCCGCGACACGCGCTCGCAGCGCACGCCGACAGCCGTGTCGACGGAGATCGGCTGCGGGCAGCTGCGGCTTGTGGAACGCCTCGATGTTCGCGCGCGGCGGCGCGAATGGCCGCGCGTTGCGCTCCGTTGAGGCGCTGCGCCGGCATTCGTCGAACTCCGTGTCGCCGACCTCGAGCGAGTCGAGCCTCACGCGATCGAGCTTCGTGCGTGAGATCGAGCAACGCGGCGTCGCCCTCGCTGCGCACGCGCTCGATGATCGCCGCGACGCGCGTCGCGAGCGCTCGCGTCGTTCGCCAGCGCGGGGCGCGCGAGCAGCGCGCGCCTGCCGCTCGCGCCGTCAAGGTCTTCCCAGATTTGCGACTCGCATGGCCTCTACGCCAGCATCTTCTCGACGGGCAGCACCAGCATCGAGCTCGCGCCGGCTTCTTTCAGCTGCTCGAGCGTCTCCCAGAACACGGCCTCGCGACACACGGCGTGCACGGCGACCTTGTCGTCGCGGCCCTCGAGCGGAATGATCGTCGGCGATTCGGAGCCCGGCAGCAGCGCGGTGATGGCCTTCAGCGCCGAGCGCGGCGCGTGCAGCATGATGTACTTGCTCTCCTTGACCTGGAGCACGCCCTGGATCCGCAGCAGCAGGCGTTGCAGCCACCGCGCCTTTTCGCCCACGAGCGCCTTCGGCGTCTGAATCAGCGCCGCGCGGCTCTCGAGGATCGTCGCCGCTTCGTAGAGCTGGTGCGCACGCAGCGTGGAGCCGCTCGACACGAGGTCGCAAATCAGATCGGCTTTGCCGAGGCTCGGCGCGATCTCGACCGCACCCGAGAACGCCACGATCTGCGCGTCGACGCCGTTGCGTTGCAGATAGTCCGCGAGGATGCGCGGGTAGGTCGTGGCGATCCGCTTGCCCTGCAGCTGCTTCGGTCCCTCGAACGGCACGCCCGCCGGCAACCCGAACGAGAGCCGGCACTGGCCGAAGTCGAGCCTGCCGACCTCGCTGAAGAGCTCCTTCTCGCCTTGCGAGATCAGCTCGAGGCGCCGCTCCTCGATGATGTTGAGCCCGACGATGCCGAGGTCGCAGATGTCTTCCTGCACGAGGCGCGGAATGTCGTCGTCGCGAACCAGCAGCACGTCGACCGGCATGTTCTCGCCGTAACAGATCAGCTGGTCCTTGCCGCGCGAATAGCTCAGCCCGCAGCGCACGAGCAGCTCGAGCGAGTGATCGGTCAGCCGGCCGGATTTCTGCACGGCGATCTTGATTCGGGCATCGGTAGTCATGCGCATAGCCATCTCCAGCTCTATTACGGCGCGAGCCGCTTGAGCACTGTCTGGTAACCGCCGTTGCCGGCGGTCAGGAATCTCGCAACCCGGCCGATCGTGGTGACGGACACTCCGGTCACCTCGTGAATCCGGCGGTAGGGCAGGCCGTCCTGCAAGTACTCGACCACGGCCCAGCGGTCGATCAGCGCCTCGAGCTCGGCCGGCGTGCACAGGTCGTTCAGGAACTGCTGGCACTCGGCTTCCGTGCGCAGGCAGAGCAGAGCCCGGTAGAGCCCTTGCTCCGCGCGGGCGGCGAGACGTGCAGGCTGGCGCCGATGTGCTTTCATGCCGACCTCGTTCCAATACACTAATGCGCTAATGTAATAGCGCGTTAGTACATTACCACGACGACGTTTACCGGAGCAAATCGGGGCTCAATGAGCGCCGAGATGCCTCAGAACGACGTCGGTGAAAGCCTTGGTTCCGAGCCAGTCGCGCGCGCCGGGGGCGGCGATGTCGCGCGTCCTGGCGCCGGCCTTGAGCGCGCCGGCCACGGCCGCCTCGATGCCGCGAGCCGCATCCTCGGCGTCGCAGCTGTGCCGCAGCAGCATCGCGGCGCTCAGGATCGTGCCGCACGGATTCGCGACGCCCTGGCCGGCGATATCCGGTGCAGAGCCGTGGATCGGTTCGTAGAGGCCAGGCCCGCTGCCGGCGCCGAGCGACGCGGAGGGCAGCAAGCCCATCGAGCCGGCCAGCATCGAGGCCTCGTCGGTCAGGATGTCGCCGAACATGTTCTCGGTGACCATGACGTCGAAGTCGGCGGGGCGGCTCAGCAGGTGCATGGCCGCGGCGTCGACGAGCAGATGCTCGACCGCGAGCTGCGGGAACTCGTCGCGGAACACGCGCGTCGCGACGTCCCGCCACAGCCGCGACGTGTCGAGCACATTGGCCTTGTCGACCGACGTGACTCTTGCGCCGGCGCGCCATCGCGAGCTTGCCCGCGACGCGGCAGACGCGCTCGATCTCGGGAGTCGTGTACTCGCAGGTATCGAACGCGGCGTCCGCCGTGCGCCCGCGCTTGCCGAAGTAGATGCCGCCCGTGAGCTCCCGGATCACGAGAATGTCGACGCCGTTCAGCTTCTCGGCCTTGAGCGGCGAAGCGGCGGCGAGCTCCGGCACCGTGGTGACCGGGCGAAGATTCGCGAACAGGCCGAGCGCCTTGCGGATCGCGAGCAGCCCTTGCTCGGGCCGATGCGATACCGGGATGTCGGCCCACTTCGGGCCGCCCACGGCGCCGAGCAGGATGCCGGCCGACGCCTTGCACGCGGCCACGGTCGCGTCCGGCAACGGCGAGCCGGCCGCGTCGTACGCGGCGCCGCCGATCAGCGCGTCCTCGAACTCGAGGCCGAGCGTCGTGACTCGTCGAGACGCGCCTTCAGCACGCGAACGGCTTCGCCGTGACTTCGGGGCCGACGCCGTCCCCGGCCAGCACGACGATCTTCTTCCATGCGTGCGCCTGCTCGTAGCGGGTGATGGCCGCGTCCTGCTCGAGCAGGTAGCCGAGCTGGTCGATGCCGTTCACGAGGCAGTAGCGCGAGAAGCGGTCGATCGGGAAGGCCACGCGCTTGCCGTCGACCTCGATCGTCGCGCTCGGCGACGTCGATCTTGACGTCGGCGCCCGGATTCTCGATCAGCCAGCGGTGCGTGTCCAGCGTCGACGATCACGGGCACGAGGCCGTTCTTCAGCGAGTTGCTGCGGAAGATGTCGGCGATCGCCGTGCTGACGACCGCGCGGATGCCGAAGTCGAGCAGGGCCCACGGCGCGTGCTCGCGCGACGAGCCGCAGCCGAAGTTGTTGCCGCCGACGAGCACGGCGGCGCCGCGGCTCTCGGGCTTGTTCAGCACGAACTCCGTGCGCTCGCGGCCGTCTTTCTCGTAGCGCCAGTCGGCGAACAGATTCCGGCCGAGGCCTTCCTTCGTGGTCGTGGTCAGAAACCGCGCCGGAATGATCTGGTCGGTGTCGATGTCGTCGTTCGACAGCACGACGGTCTTCGAGACGATTTGTTTGACGGCTTCCATGACTAGTCTCGCGAACTCGCGCGGATCGACGATCGCGCCTTTGATTGCGGCAGCGGCGGCCGTGGCCGGGCTCGCGAGCACGGTCCGCGCGCCGCTGCCTTGGCGGCCCTCGAAATTGCGATTGCTCGTGCTGACGGACAGCTTGCCGCTCGGCACCGTATCGCCGTTCATGCCGATGCACATCGAGCAGCCGGGCTCGCGCCACTCGCCGCCGGCGGCGCGCACGACTTCGTGCAAGCCTTCGGCCTCGGCCTCGCGTTTCACGGCGTGCGAGCCCGGCACGACGAGCAGGCGCACGCGCTCGCGCCACGTGGCGACCGCGCAGGATCTCCGCCGCCGCGCGAATGTCGCTCAAGCGGCCGTTCGTGCACGAGCCGATGAACACCACGTCGACCGGCATGCCCAAGCAGTGGCTTGCCGGCCTCGATCTGCATGTACGCGAGCGCCTTGCGAAACGCCGGGTCGTTGTCGCTGCGGCACGGCGCCGTCGATCGGGATGACCATGCCGGGATTCGTGCCGAACGTGACCATCGGCGCGCAGCTTCGCGGCGTCGATGCTGACCTCCTGATCGAATCTGGCACCCGCGTCGGTCGGCAGCTGCCGCCAGCGTTCGCGAGCGCGGCATCCCACTCGGCGCCCTGCGGCGCGAGCGGGCGACCGGCCATGTACTGATACGTCGTGTCGTCGGGCGCGATCATGCCGGCGCGCGCGCCGGCCTCGATCGACATGTTGCAGACCGTCATGCGCTGTTCCATCGACAACGCGCGAATCGCGCTGCCGCGGTACTCGATGACGTGACCCGTGCCGCCGCCGACGCCGATCTTGCCGATGATGCTCAAGATCACGTCCTTCGCGGTCACGTCCGAAGGCAGCTTGCCGTCGACGTTGATCGCGAGCGTTCGTCGGCTTGCGTTGCAGCAGGCACTGCGTCGCGAGCACGTGGCCGACCTCGGTCGTGCCGATGCCGAAGGCGAGCGCGCCGAACGCCCCATGCGTGCTCGTGTGCGAGTCGCCGCAGACGATCGTCGTGCCGGGCTGCGTGGCGCCGAGCTCCGGCCCGATGACGTGCACGATGCCGCGGTCGCGACTGCCGAAGCCGCGCAGCTCGATGCCGAAATCCTTGCAGTTCCGCTCCATCTGCCGCACCTGCTTCGCGGCCGACGGCTCGCTGACGACCTCGAGATCCTTCAGCGTCGTGACGGGCACGGTCGGCGTCGAGTGATCGAGCGTCGCGAGACACTTGTCCGGTGCGGCGCACCGGCAAGCCCCTCGCAGCGCAGGAGATCGAACGCCTGCGGCGTCGTGACCTCGTGCAGCAGGTGCAGATCGACGTACAGCACCGCCGGCGTGTCGTCCGTCTCCGGAGCGACGATGTGCGATGCCCAGATCTTCTCGAACAGCGACTGCGCCATGGTCGATCTAGACGGCGGCTAACTGCGTGGGCCGCTCGATGCGAGCCGTCTTCTGCTGCCGACGATCGGCTCGAGCCAACCGAAGCGGTCCGCCGTGCGTGCCGTCGAACAAGCCGAAGAACAGTTTCTGCAGGCGCTCCGTGATCGGGCCGCGCTTGCCTTCGCCGACCGTGAATCTTGTCGACCGAGCGCACCGGCGTGATCTCGGCGGCCGTGCCGGTCAGGAACACCTCGTCGGCGATGTACAGCAGCTCGCGCGGGATGTTCTGCTCGATGACCTCGAGCCCCGCGGACTGCGCGAGCTTCGTCACGCTGTCGCGCGTGATGCCCGACAGGATCGACGACGCGATCGGCGGCGTGTACAGCTTGCCGTTCTGCACGAGGAACAGGTTCTCGCCGGCGCCCTCGCTGACGAAGCCGGCCGTGTTCAGCGCGAGGCCCTCGGCGAAGCCGAGGCGGCGCGCCTCGAGCGTCACGAGCGCGCTCGACAGATAGTTGCCGCCGGCCTTCGCCAGCGCGGGCACCGTGTTCGGCGCGACGCGCTGCCACGACG
The DNA here is from genome assembly GCA_963748045.1 of uncultured Gammaproteobacteria bacterium. Lineage (GTDB taxonomy): Bacteria > Pseudomonadota > Gammaproteobacteria > Steroidobacterales > Rariloculaceae > FEN-1219. The sequence goes on along the minus strand of CAVVIC010000002.1, from coordinate 108,737 downwards.
ACACGCAGACGTCGACGCCTTTTTCGAGCGCGCCCTCGCCGAGATACGAGCCCCATTGCCACGCGGCGATCGACACGCTCGCCGGCTGCTCGATGTTGCCCGCCACGCCCATCTCGCCGTAGCCGCGAAACGCGATCGGCCGAATGTAAGCGCCCTTCAGCAGATCGTTCTCGCGCACGACGTCGCGGCACGCGCGCCACGAGCGTCTCGCTCGTGAACGGGATCTTCATGCGATAGATCTTCGCCGAGTGGTACAGACGGCGTAATGTGATCCGTCAAACGGAAGCCGACGGCGCCGTTCGGCGTGCTGTAGACGCGGATGCCTTCGAATACGGACGAGCCGTAGTGCAGCGCGTGGCTCAACACGTGAACGGTGGCCTGTTCCCAGGGCACCAGCTTCCCTTCGTGCCAGATGTACTTGCTCGTCTTCAGGGGCATCGTCCGCTCCTGCGCGATCGTCCGTCCTAGGTGCTCACTCTTGCAGCCAGCTCATGCGGCCGCGCAGCGCCTTGCCGACTTTCTCGATCCGCTGATCGAGATCTTCCTGCATGAGGCGCTTGTAGTTCTTCTGGCCGGTCTTGTTCTCCTCGATCCACTCCTTGGCGAACGTACCGTCCTGAACTTCCTTCAGCACCTGCTTCATGTTGTCGCGCACGTGCTGGTCGATGATGCGCGGGCCGCGCGTGAGGTCACCGTACTTGGCGGTGTCGCTGACGAACTGGTGCATCTTCTTCAAGCCCGCCTTCGTGCAGCAGATCGACGATCAGCTTCATCTCGTGCATGCACTCGAAGTAGGCGACCTCGGGCTGATAGCCGGCCTCGACCAGCGTCTCGAAGCCGCGCACGATGAGCTCGGTAGCGCCGCCGCACAGCACGGCCTGCTCGCCGAACAAATCGGTTTCGGTCTCCTCGCGGAACGTCGTCGCGAGCACGCCGCCGCGCGTGCCGCCGATGCCGTGCGCGTAGGCGAGGGCGCGAGCCTGCGCCTTTGCCGGTCGCGTCCTGCGCCACCGCGATCAGGCACGGCACGCCGCGACCCTGCTCGTACTGGCGACGCACGAGATCGCCGGGACCCTTCGGCGCGATCAGCACGACGTCGAGGTCGGCGCGCGGCTGGATCAGCTTGTAATGAATGTTGAAGCCGTGCGCGAACAGCAGCGTCGCGCTCTTCTTCAAGTTCGGCTCGACGTCCTTGTAAAGCTGTCGCCTGCGCCATGTCGGGCGCGAGGAACGCGACGAGCCCCACGCCTTTGACGGCCTCGGCCGGCGCCTTGACCGTGAAGCCGTCGCGCTGCGCTTTCGGCGTCGTCTTGCCATCCGGGCGCAGCCCGATGACCACGTCGTATCCGGAATCGCGCAGGTTCATCGCATGCGCGCGCCCTTGGCTGCCGTAACCGAGCACCGCGATCTTCTCGCCGCGGAGCACGCCCGCTTCGACATCCGATTCCACAAACAGCTGCATCGCTCTACCTCTTGTCAATGCGCCAACTTCGGCGCCCGGAAAAAAAAACCCCGCAGGCCTTTCGGGTGCGGGGTCTTCGCTAATGAGTTTTCGTCGTCAAGCCAAACGCCCGCACCTATCACGGTTTCGTACTACCGAAAGGGTGTGGTGCAGGGTGGTCATCTCAGTCTGAATGAAACATCGAAACGGAATCATCCAAGAAAAGGCCTGGGCCTGTCAACGCTTTAGATTCGAGCGGCGGAACCCGGCCGGCGCGGCGGCAGCCGCGGACCGGCCAGAGGCTCACATGAGCTTTGCGACCTGCCGATGACGCGCCGAGACATGCGGCGTGGGGCCGACGGACCCGCCGAACGGCGCGTTGCTCGCACCGGGGCGAGTGCGCCCACAATCCTCTCCTTCATTCTTCTTACCGTCCAGGAGCTTCAACGATGACCATCAACGTCGGCGACAAGATGCCGAAGGGCCAATTCACGCGCATGGGCGCGAACGGTCCCGAGCCGGTTTCGACAGACGATCTGTTTAACGGCAAGAAAGTAGTGCTGTTCTCGGTGCCCGGAGCCTTCACGCCGACGTGCTCGGCCAAGCACCTCCCGGGCTTCGTCAACAACTTCGATCAGCTCAAGACCAAAGGCGTCGACACGATCGCCTGCATGGCCGTCAACGACGTGTTCGTCATGAAGGCCTGGGGCGAATCGAGCAAGGCTGCCGGCAAGGTCGAGATGCTCGCCGACGGCAATGGCGACTACGCGCGCGCGCTCGGTCTCGAGCTCGACGCCAGCAAGTTCGGCATGGGCCAGCGCAGCAAGCGCTTCTCCGTGATCGTGCAGGACGGCGTCGTGAAGTCGCTGAACGTCGAGCCGCCCGGCGAGTTCGGCGTGAGCTCGGCGGAAGCCGCGCTGAAGCAGCTGTAGCCCGGTTCTTTCGACTCGATCGCCGGCGCGGCCACGCGGTCGCGCCGGCGTCGCCTCTCGCATGACGACCCATCCCCTCATCGACGCGGCCACGCTGCGCGCGCAGCTCGGCCACCCGGCTGGGTCGTCGTCGATTGCCGGTTCAACCTTCAGGATCCGGCGGCCGGGCGTGCCGCCTACGAGCGCGGGCACATCCCGGGCGCGCGCTACGCGGATCTCGACCAGGATCTCGCTCGCCCGCCGGCGCCGAGCGAAGGGCGCCACCCGCTGCCGGATCCGGCCGCGTTCGCGTCGAAGCTCGGAGCTTGGGGCATCGGCCCCGACGACACCGTCGTCGCCTACGACGAGGCGAGCGGCGCGATCGCCGCGCGACTCTGGTGGCTGACTCGGCTGGATCGGCCACCGCGGCAACGCTCGTGCTCGGACGGCGGGTTCGCGGCGTGGCAGGCGGCGGAGCTGCCGGTCGAGACGCGCGACTCCGACGTGGCAGCCCGAACGCTTATCCGCGCCTCGCAGCGACGCCGCGACCGTGGTCGACACGAGCGAGATTCCGGCGCGCCAGGCGGCGAGGCGACCTCGCTCGTCGACGCGCGCGGCGCCGCGCGCTACCGCGGCGAGCAAGAGCCGATCGATCCGGTCGCAGGGCACGTGCCCGGGCGCCCGTAACTGGCCGTTCTCGAACGACGTGCGGCCGACGTGCTTCGCCCGCGCCGCCGAGCTGCGCCGCGACCTATTGCAGGTTCTCGACGGGCGCGAGCCGCGCAACTGATTGCGATGTGCGGCTCGGGCGTGACGGCGTGTCAGCTGCTGCTCGCGATGGCGGTCGCCGGTCTGGACGGCGGTAAGCTCTACGCCGGTTCGTGGAGCGAGTGGATTCGCGATCCGCAGCGGCCGATCGCGACGGGCGCGGAGCCGTAGACGGCGCCCGTTTCACGCCCGGACTGTGGTGCCCGCCCTTGGCCGTACGCGCAGGGCGTGGTAAAAACCAGCCTGTTGTTTCGTAAGGTGACCGGTTGTGTTGCGCCAGTCCCACGACGTCGAGAGCGAGCTCGAAGCTCAAACATGTCCGCTACGAGATTCGCGGCAAGCTCGCGCGGCGCGCGCAGGAGCTCGAGCGCCAGGGTTACGAGATCACCCAGCTGAACATCGGCAACCCCGGGCTGTTCGGGCTGCGCACGCCCGAGACGATGCGGCTCGCGATGATCGAGAACCTCGCCGCGCCGCCGAAGCGTACTCGCAATCAGAAAGGCATCTTCCCGGCGCGCGAAGCCGTCGTGATGCAGCAGCAGTCGCGCGGCGTCGAGAACGTGACCGCCGACCACGTGTTCATGGGCAACGGCGTCAGCGAGCTGATCGACCTCACGTTGCGCGGGCTCCTGAACCCCGGCGACGAGGTGCTGATCCCGAGCCCGGACTATCCGCTGTGGACGGCCGCGACCGTGCTGAACGGCGGCAAAGCCGGTGTACTACCCGTGCCCCGAGTCGCAAGGGCTTCAACCCGGATCCCGCCGCGATCGAAGCGTTGATCACGCCGCGCACGCGCGCGCTCGTGATCATCAACCCGAACAATCCGACCGGCGCCGTCTACGACCGCGAGCGGCTCACCGCGATCGCGAAGCTCGCCGAGCGCCACAACCTCGTGCGTCATGAGCGACGAGATCTACGACCAGATCGCTGTACGACGGCGCCGAGTTCGTGCCGATGGCGACGCTGTGCAAGGACACGCTGTGCGCGACGTTCAGCGGCCTGTCGAAGGTGTACCGCGCCTGCGGCTACCGCGTCGGCTGGGTGTCGTTCAGCGGCGCGGTCGATCGGTCCGAGCGTTACCTGAGCGCGCTCGATCTGCTCGCGGCGCTGCGGCTGTGCAGCAACGTGCCGGGGCAGTGGGCCGTGCAGACGGCGCTCGGCGGTTTCCAGAGCATCGGCCGGCTGTGCTCGCCGGGCGGGCGCCTGTACCAGTCGCGCCAGGCCATCCTCGACGGCGTGGCGAAGAGCCGCTTCCTGAATCTCGTCGCGCCGCGCGGTGCGATGTACGCCTTCATCGGCGTCGACAACCAGAAGCTGCCGGGCTTCGACGACGAGCAGTTCGCGATGGAGCTGCTCGAGCAGCAGCACGTGCTGATCGCGCCGGGGTCGAGCTTCAACGGCCCCGATCGCGACCATTTCCGGATCACGACGCTGCCGGAAGAGGCCCGCCTGGCCGAAGTCTTCCAGCGCATCGAGCACGTGCTCGAGCAGATCGCCGACCGGCCGCCGAAAGCTCGAAACGGCCTGACGACAGCCGTATAACCATTTGTTTTTCATGAGCTACGAAGGGTCGGGCGCACCGCAGGAGCGCCCGACGATCGTCGTGGCCGACGGCCTGGCCGCGCGCCAGTGGGAGCTGCACCTGGCGGCCGCCGAGATCGCGGCCGGTAGCACGCGCGTGGGCGACGCCCGAGGTCGTGCCCTATGCGGGCTGGCTCGAACGCCTGTGGCTGGCCGGCGACGAGCCGCGCAGCGCACCACTGACGCCGGGACAATCGCGCGCTCTGTGGCGTCGCGTGATCGCGGAATCCAACGAGGCGGGCGAATTGATCGGTCAGTCCGGCGTGGCCGACTGGGCCGCGAGCCGCGTGGGATCTGCTGCACCGCTGGCGCATCGACCCCGGCGCCGAACGTGCGGGAGCGGGGCAACTCGACTACCGTGCATTCCTGAGCTGGTGCCGCGCCTATCGCGAACGGCTCGACGCCCACGGCTGGATCGACCGCGCAGAGCTCGAGACTCTGCTCGCGATAGCGCCGCCGCGCGGCGGGGCGCCGGCCATCATGACGGACCTCGCCGAATCGCATCCGGCACGCGATGCCTTGCTGAAAAGCCTCGAGAGCGCACGGCGCCACGATCGCGACACGAGACCGCGCCGGCGGTTCACGGCCGGCAACGCGCGGCGCGACTCGCGGATGCCGTCGACGAACTGCGCGCCGCGCTCGTCTCTGCGCAACGCGTCGTCACCGCCACGCCGACCGCACGCGTGGCCGTCGTCGTCGCCGGGCTCGCCGAGCGCCAGAGCGAAGTCGCGCGGCTGATCGACACCACGTTCGGCGACGCACGCGACGTCCCCGTCTGGAACGGCGGCCAACCGCTCGGCCACGACGCGGCCATCGGCGCGGCGTTCAACGCGCTGACGCTGCTCTCGGCCGAGCACGCCGTACGCACGCCTTCGGCCGCTGGCTGTGCAGTCGGTCCTTCAGTGTTCCGCCCGGCGAGCTCGCTGCCCGCGCGCAGCTCGACGCGCGGCTTCGAACCGAGCTGCGCGCGCAGCTGACGTTCGCAACGGCGTACAGGCACTGCGGTCTCGCCACGACGCTCGAGCAACGCGCGCCCGTCGTCGGCGGCCCTTTTGCGCGGCGCGTTGGCCGCGGTCGGTGCTCCGACACGCGCGACTCCGAGCCGCTGGGCACACCTCTGGACGCGCTACTTGAGCGAGCTCGGGCTGGCTGACGCCCCCCGCGGGCCCGCGGCTGCTCGGCTGGCAAGCGGGCCTCGACGAGCTCGCGCGACTGACACCGGTGCTCGGCGAACTCTCGATCGACGCCGCGTTGTTCGAGCTGCGAGCGCATTCTCTCGAACCCCGCGCCCGCGCCGCTACCCGTGCGCGGCGTGCACCTGCTCGGTCGCATCGAGCAGGTGGGCCCGGGCTACAGCGCCGTCTGGGCGACCGGCTTCACGGACAGCTACTGGCCCGAGGCGCCGATGGGCAATCCGCTGTTGCCGCGCGCGTTGCAGCGCGCGCACGGCATGCCGCGCGCGACACCGCAGGACGCGCGTGACCGTTCCGCCCGCAGCCTCGAGCGCCTCGCGCGCCGCGTGCCGGAACTGATCGTGAGCTGGCCGGCGCGGGTCTACGACTACGAGACGGAGCCAAGCCCCGCGGTGCGCAACTGGCCGCGCGCGACCGACGAGATCGCCGCGCTCGGCGTCGTGCCGGCACCGCGAGCGACGCGGCCGCGCACCACGGTGACGGACGCGGCGCCGCCGTTTCGCGGCACGGAGCTTACCCGGTGGCGCCGGAATGTTGAACCGGCAAGCGCGCTACCCGCTGCTCGCGTTCTGCCGGGACAGGCTCCGCGCGCGCATGCTCGAACCTCTCGGCTTCGGTTTGTCGAACCGGCTGCGCGGCATCGTCGTGCACCGCGCTCTGGAAGGACTCTTGCAGAATCTGCCGACGCAGGCCGAGCTCGCGGCGATGAGCCACGATCCGCTCGCGCGGGCGGCCGAGCGAACGTTGGGCTCCGTGTTTGGAAGCGCGCAGAAGCCCTTGCGCGCGCTATTCGAGATCGAGACTCGAGCAACTGCGTGCGGTGCTCGCCGCGTGGCTCGACAGCGAGCGAGCTCGCGCGCCGTTCACGGTGCTCGCAGTCGAACAAAAGGGCTCGGTGCAACTCGGCCGCTGGACGCTGTCGGTGCGGGTGGACCGGCTCGATCGGCTGGACGACGGCACCGTCGCGATCATCGACTACAAGACCGGCGACCGCGCGACGAGCGCGGACTGGTTCGGGTCGCGACTGCGCGACGCGCAAGTGCCGCTGTACGCGATCCACGCCGCCGAGCCGCTCGGCGCCGTTGTCGTCGCGCGCGTGCGCCCGGCCGGCACGAGCTACTCCGGCGTGTGGCCCGACGCCGCGTTCGCCGGCCGCGCCGCGCGTCTCGCCGCCGACTGGCCGGCGCAGCTCGAGGATTGGCGAACGCAACTCGAGCGGCTGGCCGCGGAGTTCGCGACCGGAGACGTACGCGTGTTCGCCGCCGACTCCGAAGACGCCGGCGGCGCGTATGCGCCGCTGACGCGCATCGCACGAGCAACTGGCGCTCGCGCGCGACGCGGTGCGCACGTGGTGACGCGATGACGGACGCCGCCGCCCGTGCAGCCGCGCTCGACCCGACGCGCTCGTTCATCGTGCAGGCGCCGGCCGGGTCGGGCAAGACGGAGCTCTTGATTCAGCGCTATCTCGCGCTGCTCGCGACCGTGCAGCAACCCGAGCAAGTCGTCGCGATCACGTTCACGCGCAAAGCGGCGGCGGAGATGCGCCGCCGCGTACAAGCAGCGCTGCGCGCGGCGGCCGCGGGCGCCACCGGAGCGCATGCGCACGAGCAGACGACACTGCGCCTCGCGCGGACCGTCATGGCCCGGGACGCCGAGCTCGACTGGACTCTGCTGACCCAACCGCAGCGACTACGTGTCGACACGCTCGATGCGTTCAACGTGTGGCTCGCGCAGCAGCTGCCGGTGCTGGCCGACGGCGTGGCCGCCGCGAGCATCGTCGACAAGCCCGACGCGCACTATCGCGAGGCAGCGAAACGTACGGTCGCGGCGATCGCCGGCGACGATGTGACGCTCGCGAATCATCTCCGCGCGTTGCTGCGCAGCGTCGACAACGACGCCGAGCGGCTCGCCCGAATGTTGGCGGCACTGCTGTCGCGCCGCGATCAGTGGCTGGCGCACCTCGCGGGTGGCGCGGTGGAGGAGCTGCGCCCCGCACTCGAGAACGCGTTGCAGCGCCTCGTCGACGACGAGCTCAAGGCCGCGGCCGCGCTATGCCCAGCCGCGTTACTGCCCGAGCTCGCACCGTTACTGCGCCACGCGGCGAGCTTCGCCGCCGAGTCGCTGCGAGCCGAGCTCGCACCGTGGCTCGCGCTCGACAGGCCGCCGAACGCCGGGCCCCTCGCACTCGCCGCGTGGCGCGGAATCGCCGCGCTGTTGCTGACGAAGGAGGGCGAGTGGCGTAAACGCATCGCGAAGCCGGAAGGGTTCGGCCCCGAGCACGCGGCGCTGCGCGATCGCTGCCGCGCAGTGGTCGACGGCCTGCGCGCCGACGAGGCGCTCCGTCAGACGCTGGCGAACGTGCTCGTACTGCCCGAAGGGCGCTACAGCGACTTGCAGTGGCAGAGCCTCGTTGCGCTGCGCGACGTGCTGCTGCGACTCGCCGCCGAGCTCAAGGTCGTGTTCGCGGAGCGGCGCGAAGTGGACTTCATGGAGCTCGCGCTCGCCGCGCGGCGCGCACTGGGTCAGGTCGACGCTCCGTCGGATCTGCTGCTGGCGCTCGACCGCCGCATCCAGCACATTCTCGTCGACGAGTTCCAGGACACGTCGCAGTCGCAACTGCGGCTGCTCGAGCTACTGACCGGCCGGCTGGCAGAGCGACGACGGTCGCACGCTGTTCCTCGTCGGCGATCCGATGCAGTCGATCTACCGTTTTCGCGACGCCGACATGTCGCTGTTCTTGCGTGCGAAGCAGCGCGGTATCGGCAACGTCGCGCTCGCGAGCCTCACGCTCACGAACAACTTTCGCAGCGCGCCCGACATCGTCGGCTGGGTCAACTCGGCATTCGTGCGCGTGTTTCCCGCGCACGACCAGATTGCGACCGGGATCGCGGCCTTTCGTGCGAGCACCGCGGTACGCGACGGCGACCGCCGACCAATTCGTTCGGCTCGCGCCGGTCGCGATACCGGGGCCGCACGCCGAGGCTGCGCGCGTCGTCGAGATTCTCGCGGAAGAGCGGGCGCGCGACCCAGAACAATCGATCGCCGTGCTCGTGCAGAGCCGCAGGCACCTCGAGGGGCTTCGCGAACGGTTGCGCGCGCGCGGCTGGCCCGTGCACGCCGTCGAAATCGACACGCTCGAGGAGCAGCAGGCCGCGCAGGATCTCGCGGGCCTCACGCGCGCGTTGCTGCACCCGGCCGATCGCATCGCATGGCTGGCGGTGCTGCGCGCACCCTGGTGCGGCCTGCGCTGGGCGGATCTCGAAGCGCTGTGCAGCGACACCGACGAAGCGATCTGCGAGCTGCTGCGCCAACCCGATCGCATCGACCGCCTGAGCGACGACGGCCGCGACAGGCTGGCGGACGTTGCGAGCGTGCTGACGCGCGCGTTCGATCGACGCGACGGCGCATCGCTCGCCGGTTGGGTGGAGCGGACCTGGCGCGAGCTCGACGGCCCGGCGTGCCTCGACGACGAGGCGGCACAACTCGCAGCGCAGCAATTCTTCGCGCTGCTCGCGGGCGCCGAGCGCCACGGCGATCTCGACGACCCTGCGCAACTCCACACGCTGCTCGAGAATGTGCAGCCGCAAGCGGACCCGCCGCGCGAGCAGGGCATCGAGATCATGACGATGCACCGCGCGAAGGGCCTCGAGTTCGACACCGTGGTGCTGCTGGGGCTCGCGCGCGAGCCGCGCCCCGACGATCCGAGAGCGCTGCAGTGGCTGGCTCGCGTCGCCGCCGACGGCAGTGAGGACCTGCTGGTCGTGCCTGCGGCAACACCCGGCGACATCGTCGGCATGCGCCTCGCCGATTTCGTTCGCCGCGCCGAGCGAGAGCGCGACCTGGCCGAGCGCGCCCGGCTGCTCTACGTCGCTACGACTCGCGCACGCGAGCGTCTGCACCTCGTGTGGCAGCCGCCGGCCGACGTCGTCGAGCCGAAACTCGGAACGATGCTCGCGCATCTCTGGCCGGCGGTGGCCGCGCAAGTGCCCGCTCGCGCGCCCGAGCCACCCGCGGAGACGAGCCACGAGCCCGTGACCCTCGAACCCGTGTTGCGGCGTCTCGCGGCGCGCGCGCCAACGCCGGCGACGCCCCACACGCGGCCGCAGCCGGTGAAGCAACGCAGCCCGAGTTCGCGTGGGCGGGCCAGGCGGCAGTGCACGTCGGCACCGTCGTGCATCGCCAGCTGCAACGCTTCGCGGACGGCGGCGTCGAGTCGTGGACCGCGGCACGAGTTCGCGCGCTGGCCGGCGCGTTCGAGCGCGACTTGCTGCTGCTCGGCGTCGAGCCGCACGACATCGGCGCCGCGCGGGAGCGCGTGCTGGCGGCGCTGACGCGCGCGCTCGAAGATCCGCGCGGCCGCTGGGTACTCGGCGCTCATGCCGAAGCCCGTAGCGAGCTGCAACTTACGGTGCGCAACGGCGACCTGCTCGAGCATCTGCGGCTCGACCGCACCTTCGTGGACGACGGCAAACGCTGGATCGTCGACTTCAAGACGAGCCAGCACCAAGGCGGGGATCTCGGGGCGTTCCTCGACTCGGAGGTCGCGCGCTATCGCTCGCAACTCGAACGCTACGCGCACGCGCTGGCCGCGATCGACTCGCGGCCGATTCATCTCGGTTTGTACTTTCCGCTGCTCGCGGAATTTCGAGGCTGGCCCGCTACAGCGAACCGGTGAGCGTCAGACGGCGCCGCCCATCGGAGTCGGGATCGGCCGTCATGATGTTCAGGCCGTCGACGAGCTGCCGGGGACGCGCCGTCGCGCGGTTTGATCAATGCGTCGAACGTGTACTCGCGAGCCGGGCTCGACGGCCAGCGTGCCGGACACTTCGAGCGGACCGCCGTTGTCGACGAATCGCGCGGCGATGCTGCGTGCTGGCGCTTCCCCAACGTCACCGTGTAGTCGCCGAGCGGCACCAGCTTCCGAGTTGCCGTTCGGACACGAACGGCGCGACTTCGAGCGCCGCGAGCTTCAGCTCGCCGACGATATGCGCCGGCCAGCCGTTCTCGAGCTCGAGCGACGACAGCGCCACGCTCGCCTGGCCGCGCATGCCGCGCACCGGCAGCATCGACGCGACGTCGCCAGCGAAGTGCCGCCGCGCAGATCGTTGAATTGCACACGGCTCGTCGACGCCATTAGACCGGTGTTCAGGAAGCCATCGGCGAGCCGCGCCTCGACGTTCGCGCCCACGCGCCCGGTCAACAGCGTCCACGGCTTCACGTGCCAACGCACGTCCTGCACGGGCAGGCCGCCGATCGTGCCGCTCGCGGCGCTGCCGGACCACGCGGTGCCCTGGATACCGTTCAGCGCAACCGGCGGCGGCGCGAACCAATGCACGGCGGTGCCTGCGGGAAAGGCGCTGAGCGCGAACGCCAGTAAGCGCCGACGCCGAGTGCCAGCCACGACCAACGATTCTTCACGCTTAGAGCCTGTGCAGCGAAACCTGGCCGTTCACGAGCCCCTGCTGGCGCGCGGTGGTCAGCTGAGCGGATTCCACGTCCACGGCGTGGGTGCCATGCAGCGTCATGAGCCACGCCACGAGAACATCGAAGGGCACGCCCTGCAGAGTCACCTCGACGCCACTCGGACCGTTCGGTCGCGACCGCGTGATGCGCAAGCCATGCGCCTGCGCCGTGCTGTCGACGACCACGACGAGCGTCTGGTCGGCGCTTTGCGTGCCGGGCGTGCGCGCTGCGGATGCCGTGCCGAGCTTGCCGAGGTCGAGCAGCAGACGCTGCTTCGATTCGACCGCGGCTTGCAGCATGACCGACTGCGCGCGCAGGGCCGCAACACGCCGGCCCACAGCACGACTCCGATCACGACGACGATGCCAGCGATCAGGATCCAGCGCTCGCGCGGTTGCAGGTTGTCGAACCACGCTCTCATCGTTTCACCCCGACGATCGCGGACCCGGCCTTCGATGCCGTTGTCCTTCTGGTTGGCGGCCTGGATCTCCGCGTCGAAGCGTTTGGTTTGCTCGAGGCCGCGAGCGAACTCGTCGAGGGCCGGCACGCTGGCCGCAAGCAGCTGCAGATCCAGGATTCGATTCCGGTAGCTCAGCGCATCGATGTGCATCGCCGAGTCGCGCGCGGCCGACACGGCCGCGAGCGTCGACAGAAACTCTTCGCCACCTGCACCTGCAGCGCTGGCGCCGAGTCGCTGCTGCACTTCGCGCTGGCAGCGCCGACCTGACGCGCGTCGCCGACGACGCGCTGGCAGCTCGACGTGACGAGATCGCCGAGCGCCTGGTCGGCGCGCCGCAGTTGCCAGTACTCGGCTCCCTGCGCCATCAGCGACAGCACGAGCGTCGCTACGCAGCAAGCCGGCCGCGAATCGCCACGGCTGCGCGAACGCGAGCCAATTCGATCTCGGCGCGTACGCGCCCTGCAAGAGATTCGTGCCGGCGCGCTGAGCGAGCGTCGGCGGCGAGATGCGGGAACAGGCCATCCGCGGCGACCTTGATCTCGACGCTCGCGAACTCGTCGCCGAGCGCCGCGACTTCGCGGCGCACGCGTTCCGAGTCGGCCGCATCGGTGTAGACGAGCAAGTGCGGCCGCTCGGTCTCTCCGCCGGGCGAGCGTACGAGATCGAGCGCCTGCTGCAACGTGAGGCCCTCGAGCACGAACGGTGCTCGCTCCGCGAGGCGTCCATAGATTCGGCTGCCTTCGATGAGCACGACGAGCGTGCCTGGGACGTCCGGCACGCCGTCGGCCTCGGAGCACAGCGCCTGCGGTGCGATGCCGGCGCCGCGCAGGCGCTCGAGCCAGCCGTCGATGCGCTGTTTTGCCGCGACGGCGACGGGCGTGCCGCCGGACGCGCGTCGCGCGCCGATCGCGAATGCAAGCTGCTCGACGTCGTCGGCCAACGAATCTTCGAGCGAGAACGGCACGATCTGCCTCAAGCGAGCCTGGCTCGCCGCAGGCAGGTCGACCACCGCGCTCGTGACGTCGACGCCCGGAACGAGCACGCAGCAGCGTTTGCCGTCGGCCGCCGCGGTCGCACTGGCGAGCGGCCCACGGCCGAGCGAGCCCGCGAGCGCGCCGGTCGCATCGAAAGCGGCCCAGTGCGCGGCCTCGCCGTCGGCCAGTCGGATGAATAACGTCTCAGCCAAGCTACTCGACTCCCAAACTCCGGAACAACGCCCGCGTGACGCCGCTCGCGTCGCGTTGCAGGACCGACCGCATCGTGAGCTGATTTGTACCGAGCGTGACAGTTGCGGTCAACAAGAAGTGCTGGCTCACGCCGTCGATCTCCTTCAGCACCTTCGGATCGACGAGCCCCTCGAACGTCTTGTCGATGTCGACGAACGCCGCGTCGTTGCGTTGCTCGACGAGGCCCTCGGCGGTCGAGATGTCGATGTCGTCCGACAGCGACGCGAGCACGACGGCCGATGCCGTATTCACGTTGAGCTTGGTGCCGATCGGCAGCGCCGTGACGTAAGGCGCGAGTGTCGAGTAGATCTCCCGCTTGAACCCGCTCACGGCCATGAGCTCCGACGGCAGACGTGATCATCGTATTGGCCGCGCGGTAGGGCGGGTCGGCGCCGGCATAGGTGACGTCCTCGCCGCCCGTCGGAAACCGCAGATCGTTGTCGGCATCCAGCCAGTCGACGACTGCGCCGGCGAGCCCGGGATCGATCTGGAGCAGGCTCAACAGGCGCTCGAACTGCTGACGCGCGAGCGCGTTCTCCGTGCCGTCGGCTTTGATCAGGTTGTTCAGATTGAAGCGGCCCTGCAGATCCTCGAGCTTGCCGATGATGGTGCCGCCGTCGACGGGCAGGGGCGGCAGCTGCGTGGCCCATGGCTCGCTCAGGTTGTCGCTGTTCGGCGAGTCGACCAGATCCTGGCGCAGGATGTCGGCGGCCCACGCTTCGGCACCCTGCATGAACATGAGGCCTTGATCGGCCGCGAGCGCGGATTCCGTGCGCCGCAGGTCGAGCGTGGCCTGCCACATCAAATTCACGGCGATGATCGTCCCGATCGCGACGACCAACATCGCCGTCAGCACGGCGACGCCGCGTTGTCTGCCGCGCGGGCTCATCCGCTGGTCTCCACGAGCCGCCACACGCGGCCGAAGTCGTTCAGCTCGACGGCAAACTCGACGGCGCGCGGCCGTAAGATCAGGCGCTGCGGACCCTGGACGTCGACCGGCGGCCACTCGAGATGCCACTGACCGGCCGTGTCGAGGAACCGCACCTGGACGTTCTTCACGCCGTCGAGCAACTCGGTGCGCACGGGCGGCGTGGACACCGTTCGATCCATGACGGGCCAATGCAAGCGCACGAGCTTGTCGGTCTCCCAGTTGTACGCGACGCGTAACACCGTTCCGCGCGGGAAGCCGCCGGGATTCGACCAACCACCGCGACTGAACTCGAGCGCGAATTGCGCGTTCGGATCCGCGAGCAGGCTCGGCAGATAGGTCGCACCGAGCTCGTCGCGTGTCTGCGCGCGGCTGCAACTGCGCGAGATCCTGCGTGACGAGCCGCATCGCGAGTTGGATCGCCTGCCAACGTTCGGTGCGCTCGCGCGCGATCGTCTGCTGCTTGATCACCTGCGTCAAGCCGGTCAACGCCATCACGCCGATCACCGCCACGATCGCCATCGCGACGAGCAGCTCGATCAACGTGAACCCGCGTGTCGAACGCATGCGCATGCTCAACCCCGCTGGCCGCCGGCGACGCGGCGACGACCACTGCGGCGGCAGGAATCCGGGCGGAGCGGGCGGCTCGATCAGCGCCGAGACTTTGTGCACGACGCGTTTCGGGTCCGCTTGCAACGACACGGACACGTCGACGCGATGCAGGTTCTTGACGCCCGTCTCCTGGACCTTGATCGCGCAGCGCCACTTCTGACCGGCGAACTCGACGTCTTCGTCGGAGTCGCCGACGGCCGGCCACGTGGGGCCCACACTGAGCTCCGTGAGCTTGTTCGTGGCGATCCAGCTGGCCAGAGTCTTCTGCTCGATGTAGACGGCCGCCGCGGCGTAGCGGTTCAGCTGAGTGTTCACGGCCATCATGCCGAGAGCGACGATCACGAGCGCGACCATCGCTTCCAGCAGCGTGAACCCTCGGCACGCGTTTGCGCTAGCGCCCATCGAACCCTACTTCGCTGACCTTCAGCGTACCGTCGAGCTCACCGGTCAGCTCGAATCGGCCGGCGCGACCCTCGCGCGACACCTCGAGCTTGAACGGCGTGACTTCGCCGCTCGACAACAACATGACCTGCGGCTGGGGCTTCTCGAGGTCGACGTTCTTGAAATCTCGCTTGAGCTCGACCTCGCGCCCGTCGAGCAGAAGCGCCATCGTCAGCTGTGAGTGCAGGTCGCAGCACCCGGAGTAGCTTGTCGTCGACCGGCTCGACCCACGCGAGCTTCGTGTAGTCGTAGATATAGAAGCGGTAGCCGGTGGTCGTGAACAGCAACGCGTAGTCGCGGCTCTGCATCAACGACTCTTCGTGCAGAAGGCTCAGCAAGCCGCGCAGCCGATTCGTCTCTTCGTTTATTTCCCGATCGTTGCCGAGGCCACCCATCGCCAAGACGACGGCGCCCGCGAGAATGCCGATGATCGCCACGACGACGAGCAGCTCGAGCAGCGAGAAGCCGCGGCAGGCGCTTAAGCGGACGTGCTCGGCTAGAGTTCCCAGTTCCCGATGTCGGCATTGATGCCTTCGCCGCCTTCCTGGCCGTCGGCTCCGTACGAGAACACATCGAACTCGCCGTGCTGGCCGGGGTAGGCGTACTGATACGGCTTGTTCCACGGGTCCACTGGCAACCGCGGCAACTGCTGCTTCCAGTTCGGGGCGTTCGCCTCGCCCGGATTGGTGACGAGCGCCTGGAGTCCGTCGGCCGTGCTCGGATACTTGAAGTTGTCGAGCCGATACAGATTCAGCGCGGTCTCGATGCCGCGGATGTCCTGCTTGGCTCGATTCTTCGCGGCGGTGTCGATGTTGCCGATGAAGTTCGGCACGACGATCGCGGCCAGCAGGCCGATGATCACGACGACGACCATGATCTCGAGCAACGTGAACCCTTGCTGCGCGACGCGGCGAGGTGTTCTGATCAGGCGCATAGGGCTACCTTCGGTTACGTCCGGCAGGCGGCCGGATTCGGCGCCGAAGATAGCACAGTCATTGAGATATCCATTGTGAACAAAGGCCTTTTCGCGAAAGTTAAAGACGTCGCTCATTGGCGACTGCGGCGCGGGTGGCCGATCCTCGCACTGGCCCTCGCGAGCCTGGCCCTGGAGCTCGCCGGCGACGGCGGCCGGCTCTGGGGCAGGTACGACGGCGCCCTGGTCACGCAGGGCGAGTACTGGCGTCTCATCACGGCTCATATTGTCCACCTCGGTTGGGGCCACCTCTGGCCAAATCTGACAGCGCTGCTGTTGATTGGTGCACTGTTCGAAGACCTGTTCGATGCGCGGATGTGGCTGCTGTTGGCCGCGGCGGCGGCCGGTTCGATCGATCTCGGGCTCCTGCTGCTCAACCGGGACGTCGACTGGTACGTGGGTTTGTCGGGCGTGTTGCACGGATTCGTTGCCGCGGGCGCCCTGACAGCCTGGCTCCGCGGTCAGTCGATCGGCTGGCTGCTCGCGCTCGGTCTCGCGGCCAAGCTCGTGTGGGAACAGACGGTCGGGCCGGTCCCGTTCACGGCCGCCGCGGTCGGCGGACCCGTCGTCGTCGCGTCGCATCTGTATGGAACGGCCGGCGGACTCTTGGCCGCGGCCGCGACCCACATCGTTCGCGCTCGCAGGGCGCGCGTATAATCGCGCGCGTCGCATTTGAACCCTCGAGAGACTATGGATCTGTCGGCGCTACCCGCTCTGCCCGGCGTTGCCGGGCGCGTCGCCCTCGTCACCGGCGCTTCGCGCGGCATCGGCAGAGCCATCGCAGAAACCCTGGCGCGACAGGGCGCCACGGTGATCGGCACGGCGACGAGCGAACAGGGCGCGGCGACGATCAGCGAGTGGCTCGCGGCGCTCGGGCTCCGCGGCCGCGGCGCACAACTCGACGTCGGCAGCGATCAATCGGTCGAAGCACTGTTCGCCGACATCGCCGGCCGCGAAGGCGCACCTGAGATCGTCGTCAACAACGCCGGCATCACGCGCGACAACCTGTTGATGCGGATGAAACCCGATGAGTGGAACGACGTCGTGTCGACGAACCTCTCGTCGTTGTATCGCGTATGCAAAGCGAGCCTCCGCGGCATGATGAAAGCGCGCTACGGAAGGATCATCAACATCAGCTCGGTCGTCGGCCTGATCGGCAACCCGGGACAGACGAACTACGCGGCGGCCAAGGCGGGCATGATCGGCTTCACGAAGTCCTTGGCCCGCGAGATCGCGTCGCGCAACATCACCGTGAATGTGGTCGCCCCCGGATTCATCGAAACCGACATGACGCGCGCTCTCGACGAACGGCAGGTGGAAGCGTTGAAGTCGCAAATTCCGCTGGCGCGGCTCGGCACGCGCCGCCGATGTGGCCGCGGCCGTCGCGTTCCTCGCGTCGGAGGCCGGCGCCTATATCACGGGCGAAACGCTGAACGTCAACGGCGGCTTGTCGATGCAGTAGCTCGTAGCGAGAATTCGTTGACAATCGTGGGATTGCGGCCCTGGGGGTGGGCCGCCCGCAGTCTGTAGAATGGCCCCATCGATTCCAATACAATACGCGCCACATCGGCCGGGCCCCTTGGTCCGGCCGGTCAATTAATAAGGGGTAGGTACATGAGTAGCGTCGAAGAACAAGTCAGAGGGATCATTGCCGAGCAGCTCGGTCTCAAAGCCGACGAAATCAAGAACGATGCGTCGTTCGTCGATGATCTGGGCGCTGACTCTTTGGATACCGTCGAGCTCGTCATGGCGTTGGAAGAGGAGTTCGAGACTGAAATCCCGGATGACGACGCCGAGAAGATCACCACCGTGCAGCAGGCCATCGACTACATTCGTGCCCGCCAGAACGAAGCCTAACAACAGGCGTCCTCTCACGAGCCCCCGCCGCTTCTTCCTCAGCAGTCCGAGACCCCGACCGTGTCGAAGCGACGCGTCGTAGTCACAGGCCTTGGCCTCATTTCCCCGGTCGGCAACAGCGTTGCCGAGGGGTGGAAGAACGTCCGCGACGGCGTCAGCGGCATCGGCCCGATCGAACACTTCGACGTCAGCGCGTTCACCACGCGCTTCGCCGGCACGATCAAGAACTTCGACGTTGCGCAGTACCTCGAGCCCAAAGAGGCTCGCAAGTGCGACCCGTTCATGCACTACGGCATCGCGCTCGTGCGTGCAGGCGCTGCGCGATTCCGGGCTCGAAGTGAAGGAAGCCAACGCGCACCGCTACGGTGTCGCAATGGGATCCGGCATCGGCGGCGTCAGCACGATCGAAGCGAACCATTCCAAATGGCTCGAGGGCGGCCCACGGAAGATCTCGCCGTTCTTCGTGCCCGCCAGCATCATCAACATGATTTCCGGGCACGTGTCGATCAACCATGGATTGACCGGCCCGAACCTGGCCATCGTCACCGCGTGCACGACCGGGACGCATTGCATCGGTCTCGCCGCGCGCCTGATCCAGCACGGCGATGCGGACTTCATGCTCGCCGGCGGCGCCGAATTCGCAACGACGCCGCTCGGTCTCGGCGGCTTCTGTGCGGCGCGCGCATTGTCGCAGCGCAACGATGACCCAAAGCGCGCGAGCCGACCGTGGGACCGCGATCGCGACGGCTTCGTCTTGAGCGACGGTGCGGGCTGCATAGCGCTCGAGGAGTACGAGCACGCCAAAGCGCGCGGCGCACAGATCTATGCCGAGTTCGCGGGCTTCGGCATGAGCGCAGACGCGCATCACATCACCGCACCCGCCGAGAACGGGCAGGGCGCGTACCAGTGCATGGTGAACGCCATGCGCGACGCGGGACTGAATCCGGAACAGATCGGCTACGTGAATGCGCACGGCACGTCGACGCCGCTCGGCGACGTCGCGGAGACCGTCGCCGTGAAGCGCGCGTTCGGTAACGCGGCCAAGTCCGTCGCGGTCAGCTCCACGAAGTCCACGACCGGACACATGATCGGTGCTGCCGGCGGCGCCGAGGCCATATTCACGATTCTGTCGCTGCGCGATCAGGTCATTCCGCCCACGATCAATCTCGAGAATCCGGACCCTGCCTGCGATCTCGACTACACGCCGAATACCGCACGCAATGTGGCCCTCGAGTGCGCGCTGTCGAACTCGTTCGGGTTCGGCGGGACCAACGGCACTGTCGTCTTCAAGCGCGCACGCTGAGAGCGGCAGATGTCCGGCCTGTCGACATGACGGGCAACGACCGTTCTGCTACAAACCAGTCTGACCTCGGCCGCAGCGGTTGAATCGTCGTGGAAACCCTTTGGCTCGTGAACGGACAACGAACCGGCGTCGACCCCGCGGACCGCGGACTCGCATACGGCGACGGGCTGTTCGAGACGATGGCCGCGCGCGACGGCCGCATCCGCTGGCTCGATCTGCACCTCGACCGTCTCGAAGAGGGTTGCCAGCGCCTGCAGATTCCACCGCCCGAGCGACGCGTCGTCGCGGATGAGATCGCGAGCCATTGCACGCGGGTGGGCCGTGCCACCGTGAAGCTGATCGTGACGCGCGGTCCCGGTACGCGCGGTTACGCGCCGCCCGCGGCTCCGGCACCAACGCGGATCCTCTCGATCGGCGCTTGGCCCAAGTACCCGAGCAGCCACTATGCCAACGGCATCCGCGTTCGCGTGTGTCGCCTGCGACTCGCGACGAATCCGGCGCTGGCAGGTATGAAGCACCTGAATCGTTTGGAGCACGTGCTTGCGCATCTCGAGTTGCGCGACACCGATGCGGATCAAGGACTGCTGCTCGATACGAGTGAGCACGTCGTCGGCGGCACGAGCAGCAACGTGTTTGCGGTACACCAAGGTCAATTACTTACGCCGGCGATCGAGCGTGCGGGCATCAAAGGTGTCATGCGCCGTGTCGTGCTCGCGGCCGCCGCCGAGATCGGCATGCCCGCCGTCGAGCGGGATTTGTCGCTCGCGGACATCGCAAACGCCGACGAACTGTTCATGACGAACGCGCTATTCGGCATTTGGCCGGTCGCGTCCTTCGAGGGCAGAGTGCTCGCACCGGGTCGAGTCGCACAGCGACTCATGCAGCACCTAGGCGTGGGCCCCGATGCGTAAGCGCGTTTGGTTCCCGCTGCTGACGCTGATTGCGCTGTTCGGAGGCGGCGGCGGCGCAACGACGTTTGCGTGGCGAACGCTTAACGCGCCCCTCGCGATGCCAGCGGAGGGAACCTGGCTCGAGGTCGAGAACGGCATGTCGCTGCGACGCGTCGCGGCACAGCTCGGCGAGCGCGGAGCGTTGCCATACCCGTGGCTGCTCACGGCGTACGCACGCGCGACAGGCGAAGCCACGCGAATTCGCGCCGGCGAGTACCAGTTACGCTCGGGCACGACACCGCTTTCGTTGCTCGCGAGGCTCGTGTCGGGCCAGGTGTACTTGCACCAGTTGACGATCGTGGAGGGCTGGCGGTTCACGGATCTGCTGCGCGCGCTGCGCTCGAACCCCGCGATCGTCGCGAGCACGCTCGACGGGCCCGGCATAATGACGGCCTTGGGCGAGCCCGGCGTGCACCCGGAAGGCCAGTTTTTTCCCGATACCTACAGTTTTGCAAAGGGAACAACGGAGCTCGACGTGTTACGACAGGCGCATCAGGCTCTACAGGCTCGCCTCGACGCTGCGTGGCAGTCGCGGGCCGCGGATACGCTGCTGAAGAGCCCGTACGAAGCGCTGATTCTCGCGTCGATCATCGAGAAGGAGACCGCATTGCCCGCGGAGCGACGTTTGATTGCAGGCGTTTTTCACCAGCGCTTGCGGCGCAACATGCGGCTACAAACCGACCCGACGGTCATCTACGGGCTCGGCGAATCCTTCGACGGGAATCTGCGTCGCGACGACCTCGAACGTGACACGCCGTACAACACGTACACGCGGGGCGGGCTGCCGCCGACGCCGATCGCGCTGCCGGGCGCCGGCGCGCTCGAGGCAGCCGTGACACCGGAGATCAGCGGCGCCGTGTATTTCGTGGCCACGGGTCGCGGTGACGGCAGTCATCACTTCTCCGCGACGCTCGAAGAGCACGAACGCGCGGTCCGCGACTACTTGCGGCAGTTGCGAAACCCGGAGCCGTGATGCGCGGCGCGTTCGTCACACTCGAAGGCGGCGAGGGCGTCGGCAAGTCGACGAATCTCGCATTCGTCGCTGACACCTTGCGGGCCGCCGGTCGCGACGTGCTCACGACGCGCGAGCCCGGAGGCACCCCGCTCGGCGAGCGCGTCCGCAGCTGGATTCTCGAAGGTGATCACGGCGTTCTGTCGGCCGAAGTAGAAGCGCTGCTGATGTTCGCCGCACGAGCGCAGCACCTCGAGCAGGTCATTCGGCCGGCGCTCGCAGCAGGTCAGTGGGTCGTGTGCGACCGCTTCACGGATGCGACCTTTGCCTATCAAGGGGGCGGGCGGGGTGCAAGCCTCGCACTGCTCCGCGGCCTGCGCGTGGAAGTGCAGCAGGGGCTCGAGCCCGACCTGACGTTACTACTCGATGCGCCGCTCGACGTGGGCTCCGCGCGCATCGCGGCACGCGTACCCGATCATTTCGAGCGCGAGCAGCGCCCGTTCTTCGAGCGCGTGCGAAACGCGTATCTGCAGCTGGCGGCGGAGAACCCGGCGCGGATCAGGATCGTCGACGCGGCGCAGCCGCTCTCCACCGTGCAAAAGCAAATCGCCGCGGAGCTCGACGCGCTGGCGGTGAGCTTTCGGCCATGACGACAGCCGGCTCGCCGATCGAGACACTGGAAACGAAGCTCTGCCCGTGGCTCGCTCCGGCCTTCGAGCGCTTGCAGGCGGCACGACGCGCGCAGCGCCTCGGCCACGCCTGGCTGATCGCCGGTCCATCGGGGATCGGCAAGCTGAACCTGGCGTTGGTCGCGGCGCACCAACTGCTGCGCGACGCCGCCGCAGCGCCGCAGCCGCTCGGGCCCGCGGAAGCGCTGGCGGCGCTCGGCGCCCGGCACGCGCCGGCCGATCATGATGCCGACCTACACTGGATCCACCCGGAGGAGGACAAGAACACCATCTCCGTCGAGCAGATACGCGACCTCATCGACGCGCTCAGCCTCACGGCGCACGGAGCCGCCAAGGTCGTGATCATCGAACCCGCCGACGCAATGACGCCTCCAGCCGCCAACGCACTGTTGAAGACCCTCGAGGAACCCTCCGGCGACGCCTACCTGTTCCTGCTGAGCAGTCAGCCGGACCGACTGCCCGCCACGATCCGGAGCCGCTGTCAGCGCCTCGACATTCGCCGGCCCGCGCCGGCGACGCTCGCGGCGTGGCTCGGCGTGACGGACGCCACCGTCGTCGCCGACGCCTGGCAGATGGCGGGCGGAGCGCCGCTGCGCGTGGCCGCGCTGCTCGCTCATTCCGATGTCCAAACAGAACAATGAGTTACGTACTGATCTTGCAGCAATATCTAATGACAGCGCAGACCCGATGGCGGTCGCCGGCACATGGGCCAAAGGCGACACCGAGCTGGCACTGATTTGGCTCACTCGCGAATTGCACGCGGAGCTGCGCCGGCGCGTCGGTAGCGAGGGTTCGACCGCGGTCACAGTTCGCACTGACTCTACGTTGCATAATGCATGGCGCCTACTGACACTTAGGACGTTGTTCGAGCAGTACGACAAGGCCGAAAGGCTCCTGAACCAGCTCGGCTCCGGAGTCAATCTGGAGCTCGCAATTCAGGCGCTCTTGGTCGGTTTTCAGGCGAATCGAGGACAGTCGTGAGCAAGCCGGGTCTCCTGACACTGACGATCAAGGACAAGAGCGCGCTGTACCTCGCGTACATGCCGTTCATCAAGAACGGCGGCCTCTTCATCCCGACCAACTCGAGCTACAAGCTCGGCGACGAAGTCTTCATGCTCCTGAACGTGATGGGCGAGGAAGAGAAGATCCCCGTCGCCGGCCGCGTCATCTGGATCACGCCGAAGGGAGCGCAGGGCAAGCGCACCGCGGGCATCGGCGTGCAGTTCAGCGAGCAGGATCAGGGCAACACGCAGAAGCGCATCGAGAACTATCTCGCCGGCGCGTTGGGCGGCGACAAGCCGACCCACACCCTCTAGGACTCTAGCCGCGGCAAGGCCGGTTCGGTTCAGTCCGCCCTTCAGAACGTAGGTCTGGAACCCACGCTCATTCAGAATGAACGCACCGGCCGAGCTACGCCGGCCCGTGTCGCAGCAGACGACGTAGTTGACCGCGGGGTCGAGCGTCTTGAGCTTCAGACGGATGAAGTACAGCGGGACGTTGATCGCGCCCTCGTTGTGATAGGCCTCGAACTCCGACGGCAGCCGGACGTCGAGCCACTGGCCGCCTGCCTGGATGATCTTCTCGGCCTGCGCCGTGTCGACCCAGTCCAGCATCGGCTCGTTCAATAGCGTGCGGAAGTCTTCCTTGCCGAGGCGCATCAACGAGCCGTCGGTCTCCATGGTGACCGTCGCGTTGCGCTTGGCCTCGGAGATCAGCGCTTCCTCGCCGAAAGTATCGCCTACCTGAAGCTCCGCCAGGCGGATGCCTTCCTTGTTGAGCGGCGTCTCGCGCGTCACGACGCACTTGCCGCGCGTGATCACGTAGAAGTAGTCGCCTTCCTCGCCCTGCTTGATGACGACGTCGCCGGCACGGTAGTTGACCTGTTGCAGGCGCATGAAGATGGCCTGGATATTGGCCGGCGGAATCTTGTGGAAGGCCTTCGTCTGCAGCAGCGTGGTCATCCAGTCGTCGCTGCCGCCTGGCTCTCTCCGCGGAGCTCCGACACCTCGTAAGACCCCGTCTGATCCCAGGTGAGCATCACGTCGAGCAAGTCGCTGTCGATCACGACGTACTCGACGGGGCTCGTCGCCATGGCCGTATGTTGGCGCGGCAATTTCGGCGACAGCGGATTGCGGGCGTTGTCCGACCCGCCGACGATTTTCGCTACCGTTCGCTCGCCTTCGCGCAACTCGACCGTGCCTGCGAGAACGTAGACCGTGCGTTTCTCGGCGTCACCCTCGCGAAACAGCGCTTCGCCCGGCTTGTGCGTCGCGAACCTTGGTCTTCTTGACCAACGCATGAAGGTTGTCTTTCTTCAGACTGTCGATCGGCGACAGAGCCTTCAATCGATCGATTTCGACTTGCTTGGTCATCCAGGGTTTGGACTGCGCGAGAAAACCAGCGAGGTTGTTAGCCTTTGCAGTCTAACATAGCGTTCTCGAGCACCGATGCCGACGAAGTCACGTCTCCGCCGGTGAACGCGCGCCACCCGGCGTGGGGTGTGAACCGCGTCCCAAATCGCTGGGCCAGACTCTCTAGTTTGGCGACGACGGCGGCAACTCCGCGCTCTCGTGCGTAGCGAATCGGTCCGCCCCGAAATGGCGCAAAGCCCGTGCCGAACACCACGCCCGCGTCGAGCAAGTCCGCGTCGGCCACGATGCCTTCGTGCAGGCAAGCGACGGCTTCGTTGAGCAGCGGCAGGATCAAACGATCCGCGAGATCGGCATCGCCCTTCGGCGCGGAGCGATTCTTGATGACCTTCCCGTTCTTGTCGTACGCGTAGAAGCCGCGCTGGGTCTTCGCCCCGAGCTCGCCCTTGGCGACCTTTTCCCGTAACAGGTCGGGCGGCTTCGCCGCCAGAACCTCGCTCAGGATCTCCGCCACGTGCAGCGCCACATCGAGGCCCACCCGATCCGCCAACTCGATCGGACCCACGGGCATGCCGAACGACTTGGCCGCCGCGTCGATCGTCTCGAGCGCGTTGCCATCCATGTGCGCGTATAGCGCTTCGAGCATGTACGGCGTCAGCAGACGGTTAACGACAAACCCTGGCGCGCTGCGACAAGGTAACGGCAGCTTGCCGATCTTCGTAACGAACGACAGTGCCTTCTGCATCGCCTCCGGCGTCGTGTCGCGACCCTGGATGACTTCGACCAGCGGCAAGCTCGCCACGGGATTGAAGAAGTGCAATCCGACGAGGCGGCCCGGGGATTGCAACGCATCGCTGAGATTCTCGAGCACTATGCTCGACGTGTTGGTGGCGATCAGCGCGGTCGGTCGTAGCTTCGGCTCCAGGCTACGAAACAAAGCGCGCTTGGCGTCGGCGTTCTCGATGATGGCTTCGATCACGAGATCGGCCGAGCCGACCCGGACCGCTTCGAGGTCCACCGTAAGACGCGCCAACGCCGCATCGGCCTGACCAGGCGCTCGCAATCGTTTCTTGAACAGATCTCGCGCGCGGGTCAATGCCGGCTCCACATACTGCTGGGCGCGGTCTTGAAGCGTGACCGCCAGGCCGCGCAGCGCGCACCAAGCGGCGATGTCGCCGCCCATCGTTCCCGCACCGACGACGTGCACGTGCGCGACCTCGCTGTCGCGCGGCGCGAGACTCCGCAGCCGTTCGCGCAGCTCGAACACCCGCACGAGATTGCGGCACGTCGGCGTCACGAACAGGTGCCCGATCGACACAGCCTCCGCGCGCTGCGCCGCTGCACCGTGGCCGCCGTAGCGTTGCCACAGATCTATGATCGCGTACGGAGCGGGGTAGTGGTCACGGCCCGCACGGCGCGCGACCTGCTTGCGCAGAAACGCGGCGAACAGAGGGCGCACGGCTGCGCTGCTCAACACGCGCAAGTACAACGGTGCACGACGCGGAGTCGGACGCTTGAGAACCATGTCCGCCGCTGCGGCGTCGAGAGCGCCGCGCGCGACGATGCGATCGACGAGACCCGCTGCCAAAGCTTCGCGCGGCGACAGAGAGCGGCCGGTCAGCATCAGATCCAAAGCGCGCGGCGCGCCGAGCAACTGCACGCAGCGCACCGTGCCGCCGAACCCGGGGTGAATGCCGAGCTGCACTTCCGGCAGCCCCAGCGTGCGCTCGAATGCGTTCGACAACCACGCGATAGCGGCACGCGAGCGCTAGCTCGAGACCACCGCCGAGCGCGTAGCCGTCGATCGCCGCGACAGTGGGCACGCCGAGGTTCGCGATTCGCTCGAGCAGCGCTTGCCCGCGAGCCGCAGATGCGGCGCCCTCGTCGGCGGTGCGTAGCTGGCTGAACTCCTTGACGTCCGCGCCGAGGATGAAGCCGCTGCTCTTGCCCGATTTGATGACGACGCCGCGACACTCGAGACGCTCGATCTCGTCCAGCTCGCCGCGCGAGCTCGGCAAGAACCTCGGACGACAACGTGTTGGCCGTCGCGCCGGCGCGATCCAGCGTCAACCAGCAGATGGCCTGCTGATCGATGTCGCGGCGCCAGTGTTTCGGTTGCGGCTCATCGGTCGCCGCTATGCCGCTGCACGCGCTCCGCGCTCGACCTCGAAGTCGCAGACCAACGGCAAGTGATCCGAGAACTTGACCAGCGGAACGGAAAAGCCCGTCACCTTGATGCCGTCGCCGTACAGAACGAAGTCCAGCTCCTTGCGCGGCGAGCGGCTGGGGTAAGAGGGCAGACCCCGCTCGTTGGCGCTGCGCAGCTTCGCACGCCTTCATGAAGAGGTAGATCTCCTGGTCGCCCCAGAACGTATTGAAATCCCCCGCGATGATGACGGGCTTCGGGGACGCGACCACGAGATCGTGCAAGTGCTGCAGCTGCGTGTGACGGTGGCGATACTTCAACGAGAGGTGCACGAGGAACACGGCGCAGTCTTCGAGCTCGAGCTCGATGATGAGCCGTTTGATGCCCTTCTCGAAGTAGTGGAACCTCTCGCCGTGCACGCGCGGTGCCGCAAGGAACGCGTTGCCTTGCTTGCGCAGGATCGGTAGCCGCTGATTCAGCGACTCGATTCCGTACTTGCACTGGTACACGGAATAGTGGCCGAGCGAGCGAGCGATGACGTCCGCCTGATTGATGCTGCGCGTCCTAATGGAACCGGTGTCGACCTCAACGAGGCCCACGATGTCGGGGTCTTGGGACTTTATGAAGTCGGTGATGCGCTGCAGGTTGGTGCGATTGCCGAGCAGGTAGCCCATGCCGGGCAGCGGCCAGTGCAGAGCGGAGCCGAGCCCGAGTCCGTAGCGAATGTTGTACAGGAGTAGCCGCATCGACACACGTAGTGTACCGGAGCAAGGCTGAGGACGATCGAGAAGTTCGTGCTCGAAACCTGGCGCCCGAACGGGGACCGAGTTCATTGCAAATACCGGCCTCCAGTAGTAGCGTCCGGCAACGTCGATCGACCCTGAGGCCGCAGCGATATGTCTGCCAAAAACCCGATCCGATTGTTCGTCACGCACGCGTTTGCGAGCCATACCGACTATCACCGGGTATTCGAGTACCTGGAAGCCTCGCCGAACTTCTTCTACCGCAACTGCAGCGTACCGGACCACGCGCCCACCGCCGGTGGCAAGGAAGCCCTGAAAGAGGAGTATCGGACGCAGCTGAAGACCGCCGAAGTCGTCGTCGTCTTGAGTTCGCTGTATGTCGAGAACGAATACTGGACGACCTATCAGATGGATGCCGCCCAAGCCAACAACCTGCCGTTGGTCGCGATGGAGCCGTTTGGCGGGAGCGCGAAAGGTTCCTCCCGAGCTCGTGAAGCGGTGTGCCAAGGTGATTGGTTGGAACGAGCGGCTGATCGTCGATACGATCCGTAGCGAGGCGCGCCATGAAGACACGCAGCGCTGGGACACCATAGAATTCAAGCTCTGAACGAGCAGCCTCCTCGCCGCGCATGACCGAACGGGCCATCGTCATCGCCCACCGCGGCGCGAGCGGTTACCTACCCGAGCACAGCGCGCCATCGTCATCGCGCACCGCGGCGCGAGCGGTTACCTCCCCGAGCACACACTCGTCGGCAAAGCGCTGGCGTACGGACTCGGCGCCGACTATCTCGAGCAGGACGTCGTGGCCACGCGAGATCGCGAGCTGGTCGTGCTGCACGACCTACACCTCGACGACGTCAGCGACGTTGCGCGGCGTTTCCCGGGCCGACACCGCAGCGACGGGCTTCATTACGCAATCGATTTCGATCTCGCGGAGCTCGAGCAGCTCACGCTGTTCGAACGGCGTACACCTGGCACCGACACGGCGAAGTACCCGGGGCGCTTCCCAGCAGGCGTCGGCGTGGCGCGAATCGCGACGCTCGATGACGAGCTGCGCCTGATTCGTGGCCTGAACACATCGACGGGCCGAACCGTAGGCATCTACCCCGAAATCAAGCACCCGCAATGGCACCGCGAGCACGGCGTCGATCTCGCGAGCATGCTGCTCGCAAAGCTCCAGTCCTTCGGCTACACGCGGCCGGAGCACGCGGCGTTCCTGCAGTGCTTCGACGCGAATGAACTGCTGCGCGTGCACGGCGAGCTCGGCTGCGGGCTGCGGCTGATCCAGCTCGTCGGCAGCGAACCCGCCTACGCGCAGCTACTGACGCCGGCGGGCCTCGCGCGCGTGGCCCGCTACGCGTTTGGTATCGGACCGAGTCACACGCAACTGGTGGGCGACGAAGGGGGACAGCCGAAGATCATGGCGCTCGCGACGCGCGCGCGCGAAGTCGGCTTGCGACTCCATCCCTATACCTTCCGCCGCGAGGAGCTGCCGGGCTACGCCAGTACGCTCGAGCAGCTACTCGAAGTTTTCCTCGGCCAGGCTCGCGTGGACGGCGTATTTTGTGACTTCCCGGACATCGCCGCGCGGGTCCGCGACGATGTCGGCCGACAATGAACCCCAGGCGCCGCAGCGGGAACGAAGCTCGATAGACAGAGGTTGGAAACTGACCTAGAGTGAATCTAGAACGGCAAGAGGGAATAGGGACATGAAAATCGGCGCTGCAGGCTCCGTCTTGTTCTTCGCCTGTTGCTTCGCGCATCCGACCGGTGACGCCCTGGCCGGCGAGCGCGCGTGCAACGTCAAAGACTGCTTCTTCGCCCGCGACGTACGCAACTTCGATGTGATCGACAAAAGTACCGTGATCGTCTACATCGGCTCGCAGCGCTGCGCGTTCAAAGTCGAGTTGCGCGGCACGTTTTGCGACTTGACCTACGCACCGGAGCTCGTGTTCAGCGATCCAAAGGATGCACCGCTCGGCGAGCAGGATCCGCGCCGTCAGCATCAGCAAGCCAACAACCCCGACGCCAGGGACTTCTCTTTCGCCGAGGTCGATGACGCCAACCTCGCAGGTCAGAAGCGCGGCCGCGCGAGTCTCAAGGTCTGCGATAACAACCTGGGGCTCCAGGTCAGCGGCGGAGCATTCTCGAATTCCATACTCGCCAATCCGAGGGACCCGTTGTCCGATCCGTCCGTCCGTCGTGACCGGTACGGCCGGGCCATGAGCGCCGACTGTCAGGTGTCGAGCGTCGCGTCCATTACGGACGATCAGGTCGTGGAGATCTACGTGGCGCATCGCGTCACGCCTCCGCTGCCACCGATGGGGTCTGGAGAGATCCAGGTTGGGAAGCAGAGCGGGGAGGAATCGAAACCCAACGACTCGAAAGGGCAGTAAGGCCCTCGCCAGCTGCCGTCAGCGATCGGGGACGCCGAACGCCTGACAATTCGGACGTTTTCCCGCTTCACGCGCCTGGTTGTACGTGACCAGAGCGGGCGTGATCTGCTTTACGATGGTATCCAACCGCGTGTCGTCGGCCGGGTGATCCGACAGGAACTCCGGCGGCAGACCTTTGCCGCTCATCGCCGCGGCCATGTTCTTCCAGAGACTCAATGCGGCCCGCGGATCGAAGCCCGCCTTCGCCATCGACTGCAAACCGATCAGGTCGGCCTTCGTCTCTTGTTCACGCGCGTACGGCAGGGCGAGACCGATCATCGCGCCCTCGTTCAACAGGTCGGGGCTGATCCCCGTCGCCGCGGAACCGAGCAGCACGAGCGCATTGGTTCGAGCGCCCTTGCGTGCGCGCTGCATGACGTGGCCTTCCGTGGCAGTGCGCCACCTCATGGCCGAGGACCGCCGCCAATGCGTCCGGCGTGTCGGCGACGCGCAGAAGACCGGTGAACACGCCAATCTTGTTGTTCGGATCTGCAAACGCGTTGATCTGGTCATCGTCGAACACGACGACTTCCCAATCTGCCTGTGCTTGCGCGGGCGACAACGTCGCAATAATGTCGTTCGCGACGCACTGAACGTACTTCTGGACGCGCGCGTCATGCGCGATCGGCAAGTGGCGTTTCATCGACAGCCACTCCACTCGCGCCTCGCGCCGCACTTCCTTCTCTGAGACGATCAATTGCGCCTGCGCGATGGAACTACCCCCCAGCGCCAAGCACGCGACAGCGACCCACGATGAGGTCCGGATAATGTCGTATCGTCCTGAGCCTGGATTCATGTGTTTTAGAACGCTGGGCCTGCCATTCGTTCAGCCCGAACATAGCATAAAGGCCGCGAAACGGCCCGCACGCGCTCGAAGGAATCGGCCGCGCTACCGCCCGTTGTCGCTATCGGCCAGCAAGTGCTGGCGCCGGCCGCTGAACCCGAACAGGCTCGCGTCCAGCTTCAGTTGAATGAAAAACAGGCCTTTCATATTCGGGTCGACGAGCTGAGCGTTGGTGACGCGATCGACGGCGGCTTCCGGCAGATACGTGATGTTCACGGCGACACGCTTGGCGCCGAACGTCATGGCAGGCAGCACGCCGGGGAACGGTTGGTTGTGCCGAACGTCTTCGCGCGTCATCACGAAGCCGATCAAGCCGACGTCGAAGTAGGCGTGATTCGAGAACACCCGGAAGCGTCGCTTCATACCGCCGCCGGCCATGTACGACGGGTGCTCGGCGCTGTCTTTGAAACCGTTTGCCAACGCGACTTTGACCCAACGCCCGTCGCCGTTGAACTCGCGCTCGACGCCGATGCCCCAGTTTTCTTCGTTCCACTGATGGGCGGCGTTGATGTGAACCGAGCGCCCGTTCAACACGATGTCCCAAGGCCGTCTTGTGCCTGAGCTTCGCTCCCGATCGCGGCTGCGGTCAGCAGCGCTGCGATCCATCCCAAATAACCTAATACCGTCATGCCAATGCCGTCAGCAAGACGTATGCCACCTAATGGAAACAATGTAGTTAGCGGGCACTTCTGAGTGGGTCTGTAAAGAAGCCCGACGCGGGCTGGGGGTCGCCCATCGGGCACGGTATGTATTGCGGATAATGTATATTATGTTTAATCATGAAACGGGTTGGGTCTGGAGACGCCCTTAGCCCACCCCGTTGACGGCTCTCTTTGCGACGCTACAGTACGGCCTCCTCCAAACCGCCGCGCACGCGCAAAGAGCTCCGGGTTCGAATGGCGCCCCTGATTCGTTTCGATGCTGTCTCCGTCGCTTTTGGCGAGCAACAGATCCTCCTGGAGGCGAACTTCTCGATCGAGTCGGGCGAACGCGTCTGCCTGATTGGCCGCAACGGCGCGGGCAAGTCCACCACGCTGAAGTTGATTACCGGCACGCAGGAGCCAGACGAAGGCACCGTCGAGCGGCCGGGTCGGCTGCGCTGGAGCCTGCTGGATCAGAAGCTGGCCGAAGAATCCGCCATGAACGTCCGAGACTTCGTCGCGCTCGGCATGGCGCAACAGCTCGAGCGAATCGCCGAATTCCAACGACTGTCGGCGGCCGGGGAACCGGACCGCGCGGCGCTGCGCGAGATCGAAGCCATGCAACGCGAAATCGAGGCCGGCGGTGGCTGGTCGGTCGAGGTCCGTGTCAGCACGTTGATCAGCGATCTCGGGTTGCCTGCCGAGAAGCGCATGAACGAGCTTTCGGGCGGCTGGCGGCGCCGGGTGGCACTCGCGCAAGCGCTCGTGGCGAACCCCGAGCTGCTCATGCTGGACGAACCGACAAACCACCTGGACATCAGCACCATCGAGTGGCTAGAAGACGCAGTGCGCCGCTATCCGGGAGCCGTGCTATTCGTGACGCACGATCGCGCCTTCGTCGAGAAGGTCGCGACGCGCATCGTGGATATCGATCGCGGCAAGCTCCGGAGCTGGCCGGGCGGCTATCTCGATTACCTGGACAAGAAGGCCCAAAGCAACGCAGACGAGGACCGGCAGAACGCTCTATTCGACAAGAAGCTCGCCGAGGAAGAAGCCTGGATCCGCCAGGGCGTCAAAGCTCGCCGGACGCGCAACGAAGGGCGCGTGCGCGCGCTCGAGGAGCTGCGCGAGATCCGCGCGGACAGAATCAGACGGCCGCGGACTGCCCGAATTCTGCTGAACGAGTCGCCGGATCTCTCGGGGCGCAAGGTCATCGAGGCGCGCAACGTCACGCACGGCTACGAGGGCCGGCCGCTACTGAAGGACTTTTCTCTACGCGTCATGCGCGGCGACCGCCTCGGCATTATCGGCAACAACGGTGTGGGCAAGAGCACGCTGCTGCGCATCCTGCTGGGTGAGCTCACTCCCGACTCCGGCTCCGTGAAGCTCGGCACGAGTCTGGAAGTGGCCTACTTCGACCAACTGCGGCGCGACCTCGACCCGACGAAAACCGTTGCCGAGACCGTCGGCGAAGGCCGCGACTTCGTGCTCGTGCAGGGTCGCAAGAAGCACGTGGTCTCGTACCTGACCGATTTCCTGTTCAGCGCCAAACGCGCGCTGACTCCGATCGCCGCGTTATCGGGCGGCGAGCGCAATCGCGTGATTCTCGCAAAGTTGTTCACGCGCGCCGCCAACCTACTCGTGCTCGATGAGCCCACCAACGACCTCGACGTCGAAACGCTCGAGTCGCTCGAAGATCGGCTGGCCGAATACGACGGCACGCTGATCGTGGTGAGCCACGATCGCTACTTCCTCGACGCGATCGTGACCGCGACGCTCGTGTTCGAATCGGACGGCCAAGTGCGCCGCCATGCCGGCGGCTACAGCGACTGGCTCGCGCGGCATTGCGCACTGGCCGTCACCGACAGCCCGGCTACCGACGACAAGGACGACGCGCCAACCGAACGCACGAAGCCTGCCTCGCGAAAGCTCTCTTACATGCTTCAGCGCGAGCTCGACGCCCTGCCGAATGAAATCGAGCAGCTCGAGACGCGCGTCGGCGCGCTGCGCAGCACCGTGAGTGATCCCGCGTTCTATCAGCGACCGCACGCGGACGTGCAGCAACAGTTGGCCGCGCTGCAAGATCTCGAGCAACAACTCGAACGCGCAGTGGAACGCTGGGCCGAGCTCGAGCAACTCGCGAACGATGCGGCTGCCACAGTCGGCCGACCGAACCCTAGTCTTCGTCGAGGAAATCGAGGTTCGTCGGTAGGCCGACGCCATGATCGCCGTACAGATCCCCTCCCCGCTGCACGACGCCGGCGCCGAACCGTTGCTCGAGCGCGTCGATCGCCGTCTCCAGGCCGCGATCGCGGATTCCAGCGGTCGGCAGCAGACTGAGCTGCGAGTCCGCAGCAGCGCGAGCGAGATCGAACGCAGTGAGCCCCACGAGCCGAAACGGGCCGGGGTCTTCGACGTGCGAGAGCAGCTCCACCGCCTTCGTCGACAGCACGGCGCTCACGTCGGTCGGCTCGGCCAGTCGGTCCTGTCGTGTGACGATCTGAAAGTCCGAACGCTTCAGCTTGATACGAACTCCACCCGCGACGAGGCCGCGCCGCCGCAAACGCTGCGCCACGGTCTCCGCCGCTGCCCGCAGATAGAGCTTCAGCTCGCGCGGGGAGCTCACGTCCACAGCCAACGTCCGCTCGGAGCCCAGGCTCTGGGCGCGTCGTGATATCGCCACCACGCGCGGGTCGACGGCGTTGGCGATCTCGTGAAACCGCACGCCCAGGGAACCGAACGATCGCGCCAGAGCCTCTGTCTGCGCGCTCGCGACTTGCCCGATCGTTTCGTACCCTGCTTCACGCAACCGTTTCGCGGTCTTCGCACCTGCGCCCCACAGACTCTCGACCGGCAGCGGTGCAAGCCACTCGCGCGCATGCTCGGGCGGCACGATCGTCAAGCCGTCGGGCTTACCGTAGCCGCTCGCGACCTTTGCGACATAGCGCGTGCCGGAGATGCCCACGGACGCCGTCAGACCGCCGGTCGCCTCGCGGACGGCAGCCTTGATGCGTTCACCGATCGCAACGGGTGAGCCGAACAGGCGCTCGCTGCCGGTCATGTCGAGAAACGCTTCGTCGAGACTCAGCGGCTTCGACTTGCGGCGAAAAAGCGCCGAACACCTCCATGACTTGCTTCGACACTTCCTGATAGCGCTCGAAGCGCGGCGGCACGATCAACGCTTGCGGGCACAGCCGGCGCGCGCGTTGCATCGGCATCGCGCTGCCGACGCCGAACGGCCGGGCCTCGTAGCTCGCGGTCAACACGACACCGCGCGCGCTGTTCGGCCCTACGAGTAGCGGCCGACCGCGCAACGTCGGATCGTCGAGCTGCTCGATCGCGGCGTAGAAACGCATCCATGTCGGCATGCACGATCGTGCGCGGCCACTCGCGACTCGACGCAGCTCATCCCCGCAACCGCTCGAGCTCATCGATCGACTTCGGCCAGTCGCTCTTCAGCAGGCGCGACAGCGAGCGATCGGCCAACAATCGCCCGCCGGTCTGGCACCGCGGGCAGTAGTTCGTCTCATTGTCTGCGTAACGGATGCGCTGCACCTTCGTGCCGCACACGGGGCACGGCTTGCCGTAGCGGCCGTGCACGGCCATCTCGTCGTGAAACGCCGTCACGTTCTTCGGAAATTCGCCGACCGGCTTGCTCGCGCAAGCGCCGAGACCATTCCGCGAGCACCTCGCGTGTCGCCGACAGTAGCCGCTCGCAATCCGTCAGTCGACAACTTGCTGGTCAGCGCCACCGGCGACAACCGAGCTCGATGCAGGATCTCGTCGGAGTACGCATTGCCGATGCCGCTCAAGAGGCGCGGATCCGTCAGCGCACGCTTCAACGTGTGATTGCGCTGTTGCAGCGCGGCCTGGAACGTCGCGACCGTAGCCGCATCGATCTCGAGACCGCCGGGATCGTGCTGCGCAAGGCCCGCGCGTCCGCGTACCACGTACAGCGACGCGCGCTTCTTCGTTCCCGCTTCCGTCAAGGGTCAGCGAACCGTTTGCGAAATCGAGCGCGATCGCCGTTTGCTTGGGCAGCGTCTTCGGAGGCGTATCGCGCCAGTGCAAACGCCCAGCGATCATCAGGTGAAAGACCAGCCAGTGGTCGTTGTCGAAGCCGATCGCGATGCGTTTGCCGATGCGCGTTATCGCCGCGACGCTCGCACCGACCACGGCGTCGAGCCGCGGCTCGACGCTGCGCAACAGAAACGGCGTATTGAGGCGCGCGCGCTCTAGGCGGCGGCCGAGAATTCGCTGCTCGAGCGCTTCGCAATACAGCGTGATGTCCGGCAGCTCCGGCATGCGCTCATTGGACCACCTGATCGATCACGAGCGCCACCGCGGCACCTTCCGCGGGGCGGACGACGGCCTGGGCGAACAGATCGCCGGGCTGCTCTGCGGGCTGGCCACTCGCGGACAACCGCGCAACGACCGTGACTTCCGGGTAATTCGCGATCGTCCGACCCGGGATCATGCTGTTGGCCGCGCTCAGCGTGAACTCTCCGGGCACGGCGCTCGCCGGGCGGCGCACCGCCGCAAGCGGCGGGCCACCCTCCGGTGCGCGCGCAAAGATGAACAACTGTGCGTTCGGTCCGAGCTGCTGAGCGGACCGGCCGGCGCCGAGCGTGACGTTCAGCTTGATCGTGGGGCCGTTCACCTCCGCGGCCTGCGCCCCAACCTGCGGACCACCCGCCTGCGCGTCGCCACCGGGTACGGACCCGCCGATCGCCGCAAGCTGCGTGCGGACGACGTCTGCAACCTGCCCCGGTGGATTCAGCGCGAGCAGGCTCGTCCAGCGCACGCGCACGAGATCTTGGCGCCCGAGTTCGAGCGCCACGAGCCCGCCGTACCAGAGTGCTTTCGGGTTGCCGGGCTCGGTGGCAAGCGCTTCCTCGATCAACCTGCCAGCGTCGCCAGTCAGCGTGCCGCGATCCGTGAGGATCTGCGACTCGGCGTACGCGATCTTGAGCTCGTTGTCGGGCTGCGGCGTGCGTTTCCACAGCTGTTGATAGGCGGCACGCCCTTCATCGTAGCGACCGAGCGCCATGTAACTGTTGGCCAGCAGTTGCCAGCCCTGCAGATCTTCCGGCGTACGCTGCAGCCGCGCCGCGAGCTCCGCGACCAGGCGCACACCTTGGTCGGCGCGCTCCGCCACGGAGGGATCCCAATTGCTGACGTGCTTATACAGAGCAAGCGCCACCGGCACGATCGCAATGGCGACGGCCATCCCGATTCCAACGGGTGACCAGTGCCCGCCGCGCAACTTGATGCGCCACAACGGCAACACCAAAACACC
Source organism: uncultured Gammaproteobacteria bacterium (assembly GCA_963748045.1). Lineage (GTDB taxonomy): Bacteria > Pseudomonadota > Gammaproteobacteria > Steroidobacterales > Rariloculaceae > FEN-1219. The sequence goes on along the minus strand of CAVVIC010000002.1, from coordinate 72,512 downwards.
GACCGCCACGGCACACAACAGCGCAGCAATCCACCAGAACTGGGTCACGCCGACTCCTCGTCATCCAGAGGTTGGCCGCGACGTGATCGCACGATTCGCCAGAACACGATGCCGCCGATTACTAGGAACACGAACGGGCCGGCCCACAACGCCCAGGTGACCTCCGTCACTCGCGGCCGGTACAGCACGAAATCGCCATAGCGCGCCGACAGAAAGTCCTTGATCTCACCGTCAGACTTACCGTCACCCATGAGCCTGCGAACTTCGCGGCGAAGATCCGCAGCGACGGGCGCATCCGAATCCGCGATGCTTTCGTTCAAGCACTTCGGGCAGCGAATCTCGCGGATCAGGCTCAGGTAGCGCACGTTCATCGCAGGATCGCTGAACGCGATCTCCTGATCGATGGCGAACGCCGCGGAGGCACCCGCGAGCCACAGCACGCCTATGAGGAGCCAACGACTCATCGTCCACCCGCCGTGGCGAGGAACTCACAGCCACCTGCCCGGCACTGCTCCTCGATCAACGGCAGGAAGTCGCGGCGCCAGACCTGCGGTGTCATGGGCGAGATGTGCTTGAAAATCACGTTACCGTCGCGACCGATCAGGAACGTTTCCGGCGCACCCGTAACACCCCAATCGACGGCAGCAACACCTTGCGGGTCGAAGCCGGACGCCACGTACGGGTTACCGAGCGCCGCGAGCCAGCTCATTGCACTCGCGCGGTCGTCCCGGAGGTTCAGGCCGTAGATCGGGACACCGGCCTGCGCGAGCTGCACGAGAAAGCCGTGCTCGTGCCGGCACTCGACACACCACGTGCCCCACACGTTCACGAGCGCGACTTTGCCCTGCAACGCGTCCGAGCTGATCGTCGCGTCCGGGTCCGTAACCGTCGGCAGCGAGAATATCGGCATCGGCTTGCCGACGAGCGCTGAGGGTACGAAGTTCGGGTTCAGATCCAGGCCGCGGTAGAAGAACGCGCCAATCGCGACGAAGATCGCGACCGGAATCGCATAGCGCGCGTAGCGCCACATGGTCAGGCAGCTCCCACGACTTCGACGCGCACAGCCTGCTTCTGGCGCAACTGCCGATAGCGCCGATCGGTAATCGCCAAAATTCCGCCAAGAGCCATGAAGCAGGAGCCAAACCACAGGAAGTTGATCATCGGCTTCACCTGGATGCGGAGGCTCCACGCGTTATCGCCGAGCGAATCGCCGAGAGCCAGGAACACGTCGCGCGCCGGGTTGGTGTCGATGGCGGCTTCGGTCATAGGATTCTGCTGCACGCGGTACACGCGCTTCTGCGGTGCCATCATCGTGACCAGCTTGCCGCCGCGCCGCAGCTCGAATTCGCCCTCATCCGCGACGAAGTTTGCCCCCTGGACCCGTTTCATGCCGCGGAACACCAACTCGTAATTACCCGCCTTCACGGTGTCGCCAGGTTTCGCGCTGACGTCGACCTCGAGATTGTAAGCGGACGCTATCGTCGCGCCGAGAATGAACACGCCGACGCCGAAGTGCGCGAGGCACATCCCGAAGTGACCGCGAGTCAGCGGCGCGCCTGTGCGCAGCAGCAGCTTGCGAGCGGGATCCAGCATCGAGCTCACGCACACCCAGATGCCGATCGCGACGCAAAGAATCGTGAGCACCGACGCCGTGCGAAAGAACACGAACGGCAGGATCACGCCCGCCGCGACGGCAGCTAACGCCGGCCATTTCAGCCGCTGCAGCAGATTATTGGCGGACATCGTGCGCCACGCAGAGTGCATGCCGATACCGAGCAACGCGCACAGCGGCAGCACCGGAATCAGGAACATCAAGTTGAAATACGGCGGCCCGACGGAGATCTTCCCACCCCCGAGCGCGTCGATGAACAGTGGATACAGCGTGCCGAACAACACGAATACAGCCGCGACCACGAGCAGAATGTTGTTGGCGAGCAGGAACGCCTCGCGCGAGACGAGCTTGAACCCGCCCTCGGCCTCGAGCGCACGCGCGCGGAACGCGTACAGCAGCAGCCCGCCGCCCGAGATCAACCCCAGCAACGACAGGATGAAGAGGCCGCGCGTCGGATCTGCCGCGAACGCGTGGACGGACACCATGACGGGCGAACGCGTGAGGAACGTGCCGAGCAGGCTCAGCGAGAACGCAGCGATCGCCAGCAGCACCGTCCAGCTCTTGAAGATGCCGCGGCGTTCCGTAACGGCGAGCGAGTGCAGCAACGCGGTGGTCATGAGCCACGGCATGAACGACGAGTTCTCGACCGGGTCCCAGAACCACCAGCCGCCCCAGCCGAGCTCGTAGTACGCCCACCAGCTACCGAGCGTGATGCCGATCGTGAGACACACCCAAGCGGCCACGGTCCAGGGGCGGGTCCACTTGGCCCAGTCCTTGTCGAGTCGGCCGGTCAGCAACGCTGCGATGGCAAACGAGAACGGCACGGCCACGCCGACGTACCCGAGGTACAGCATCGGCGGGTGAAAGATCATGCCGGGGTCTTGCAACAGCGGATTCAGATCGTTGCCGTCCAGCGGGGCCGGCGTGAGCCGCAGGAACGGATTCGACGTCAGCAACGAGAAAGCGATGATGCCCGCACTCACGATGCCGAGCACGCCGAGCACGCGGCTCGCGAACTCCTCGGGCTGCGAACGGCTGCCCACGGTGACGGCCATCGTCCAAATCGCGAGCACGGTGATCCAGAACAGCATGGAGCCTTCGTGACCGCCCCACGCCGCCGTGAACTTGTAGAACGCCGGCAACGCACTATTCGAATGCTGCGCAACGAACTCGACGCTGAAGTCGTCGGTCAGGAAGGCGTATTCGAGAATGCCGAACGCGATTGCCACGAACACGAATTGACCCGCGGCGGCCGGTCGCGCGAGCGCCATCCACTCCGTGCGCCCGAGCGCGGCACCGAGCAACGGCAGCGTGGCCTGAACCAGCGCAAGGCACAACGCCAGAACCAATGCGAACTGGCCGATCTCCGGAATCATTTGCTCTCCGCCTGGCGAGTCTTCGCGAGCGCATCCTTCACTTCGGGCGGCATGTAGTTCTCGTCATGCTTGGCCAGCACTTCCTGCGCCACGAATACGGCCGTCGGCACCCACCTGCCCGCGAACCACGACGCCCTTCCCTTCCTTGAACAGATCCGGCAGCACGCCCGTGTAACGCACCGGCACGGTGTTCGCGAAATCGGTCACGGTGAAATCCATCGTGAGGCTTCCCGGCTCGCGCTGCACGCTGTCGTTGACCACCATGCCACCCAGTCGAAACGACCGCCCGTTCGGCGCCTTACCGGCAGCGACGTCCGACGGCGAGAAGAAATAGGAGAGATTCTCCTGAAACGCGCGGACACCGAACCCGACGGCGACCGCGACGCCGACCAACACGCCGGCGATCAGAACCATCCGTTGCTGCCGCGGCTTCATGACAACTGCCTCACTTTGGGCTGGCTTCGCGGCTGTTCCGTGCCGCTCGAGCGGCGCGCCTCGCTGAGCGCATTCGCGAGCTTCCGTCGGGCCGCCCACACATTGAATACGATCAACGCGAGTGTAATACCGTACGCCGGCCAGACGTAAGCGGCGTGGCCACCCATGCTGAGCACCTCGCTCACGACCGCGCTCCCTGCAACGCTTCCTTCAGCCACCGCGTATCGCGCTCGCGCTCGACAATTTCGGCCCGCAAGCGGCTCAGCAGCAGCCAGTAGAAGCAGAACGTGAAGCCAGCAATCATGATCAGGAACGGAATCAGCATCTCGGTCGCCATGGACGGGCTATCGAGCTTCGAAACGGTCGGGCCCTGATGCAACGTGTTCCACCATTCCACCGAGTAGTGAATGATCGGCACGTTGACGACGCCTACCACCGCGAGAATGGCGCTCACTCGATCGGCCTTGTCCCGATCCTCGAACGCCGCGCGCAACGCGAGGTAGCTCAGGAACAGGAACAGCAGCAGCGTCTCGAACATGATGCGTGGATCGCCCCATTCCCAATAGGTTCCCCAAGTCGGCCGGCCCCACAACGACCCCGACACCAGCGCGCAGACCGTGAACGAAGCGCCGATCGGCGCCGCGCTGACTGCGACCGCGTGTGCCAGCTTGATCCTCCAGATGTAGCCGATGCCCGCTGTGACGGCCATCACAACGTACGCCATCATGCCGACATAAGCGGTCTGCGGGTGAATATAGATGATGCGGTAGACCTCGCCCTGAACGGCGTCCGGGGGGGCCACGACGAGCCCCCAATAGGCGCCGACGACGATCAGCGTGCAGGCGATGGCACCGAGCCACGGACTCAATGCGCCTGCGAGTCGGTAAACGAACGGCGGCGAGCCGAACAAGTGAAACCAGCGCGGCAGTTTCATTCAGTCTCCCCTACAAACCCCACTCTCGCGACCTACTCGACACCGACTCGCAGCGCAGCCGCGATCGCAACCGGACCCAGCGAGACCGCGAGCGCCGCGAGTGCTGCGAGCAGATACAGCGGCGCAACGGCCGATTCGCCGTACAGACCAAGATCGATCGCGCGCGTTCCGAAAATCAGCAGCGGCGCAGTCAGCGGCAGCACCAGCAACCCCACGATGGCTCCGCCCCGCCGCAGACCCAGCGTCAACGCAGCACCCAGCGCCACGAGCACACTCAGCGTCGGCGTCGCGAGCAACAACGCGAACGCCATGACCGGCAATACTCCGACCGGCAAGGAGAACGATAGTGCCAACACGGGCGTGAGAAGGACGAGCGGCACGATCGTCACCAGCCAATGCGCGGTGACCTTCGCGAGCACCGCAACGCCAAGCGGCACCGGGCTCAGCATCAACTGCTCGAGGCTGCCATCCTCTGCATCCGCGCGAAACAATCCCTCGAGTGCCAGCAGCGAGGATAACAGCGCTACAACCCACAGGACACCGCTGCCGATACCGCGCAGATGCTCCGAGTCGGGCGACACCGCGAGCGGAAACAGCGACGCGACGATGATGAAGAACAACAACGGATTCGCGAGCTCGCTCACGCGCCGAAACGCGATCTGCAGATCTCGCTGGAGAATGGCGACGAACGCGCGCTTCATAGCTCGATCACCAACGCGCCCGGCCGCTCGAACTCTTGCGGCTGGTGCGTCGCGACGATCGCGCAACCACCGCTCGCAAGATGCTGCGCCGTCCACCGAACGACGGTCGCTCGACCTTCGGTATCGAGGTTCGTCATCGGCTCGTCGAGAATCCACAGACGTGACGCCGCGACTCGCAGCGTCACGAGCGCTGCACGCCGCCGCTGCCCGGCCGACAGATACCTCGCACGCGTGTCGGCCTGCGCTTCGAGCTTGAGCTCGGACAACAAAGCCAGGTCCGCGCTGCCGCCCCAAATGGCGGCGTAGAAATGGAGGTTCTCCGCCACCGTCAGATCCTTCTTCAGGCCGTCCAGATGGCCGCGATAGGCGATCGCGCCGCGCAACTCGGGAGGCAGCGCATCGACCGGGGTTCCTTGCCACAACACGCGCCCGGCGGTGGGGCTCGCGAGACCGGCCAGGACGCGCAGCAAGCTCGTCTTGCCGGCGCCGTTCGGCCCGACCAGCAGCGCCAGTTGACCCGGCCTCAACTCAAAGTTCAGGGACTCGAACAGACAACGATCGCCGCGCCAGATCGCCACGTCTTCCGCGCGCAGTACCGCTCCCTCGTTCGTCAACGTTGTGGCCCAAGCCTTAAGTAACCCGCGCGGATTGTGCCCGACAATCGGGAATTTGCAAGCCAACTCGTAGCGTTTTTCCCTTAAACAACAATTAGTAACGAGTCTCTACTCGAAGAACAATCAGCTTTCTGCTTATGGACGACACCCGCCTACGCAGCGAAATAGGAAAAGAAACCAGAGGTTTACATAACTTTCCTCATGACATAAACTTCCCAGACGGCCGTAATACAAAAACTACGAATCCTCAATAACTATATGTATAAAGAAGGAAAACGGCCATGGGAGAAGCGCGTCGTTTGGTGTCTCCCGCGAGAGTGTTTGCGCGACCAACGGCGGACCAAATCTGGCTCGGGCCGTCTCAACAGACGGCCCTGAGCCAGCTTTCTAAGCCGGCGCGTGCACGCCTCCTGATCGGTCCGCCGTCGAGCGGCAAGAGTTCCCTGCTGAATCACATGGCCGCTCGACCCGGCAGCGACACGGTCCTGTTGCAGTGCCGTGGTCCGAAAGAGACATCGCGAACCAGGTTCTCGCAAGCCTGCTGCTCGGCGCCGAGCTCGGGCCGTGGGAGCTGTCGGAAACCGACCAGAGAAATCTGTTTACCGTATTCGTCCAGCAGCGCCGGTCGCAGGGCCGCCGAGTCGTGCTCGTGATCGACGATGCTCACCTGTTCCGCCCTGCCGCGTGGGAAGAAATCGAGCGACTGCTGTCATTCCAGGTTGACCACCGACCAGCGCTCGAGCTTCTGTTGGCGGGCCCGCCGTCGCTCGGCGAGGAGTTCGAGATCCTACCCCCGGCAGTGCAGCCCAGCGACGTGCTGATTCACCGACTCGAAGCACCGACGCAGGACGGAGCTCTTCGACTACATCGAGTGGCGACTGCAGCGTTTCGACATGGGCCCGCTCGTGACACCCGTGGCCGGGCACATGATCGCGCGTCTAGCCGGCGGCCGGTATGCGGCAGTGGATGTGCTGTGCCAGATGTCGCTTTTGCTGCTGCGCCAGTTGAGCCTCGAGCGCGTCGACGCGCGCGTCGCGCGCCAAGCCGTCGCTGCCCTTGCGACGCGCCAAGCTGCCAAGCTCGAACCCGCGCACAAGGCCGAGTCCGATCAGCAAGACGTGAACGTTCCGCCGCAAGGCTACCTATTGATCAGCCGCGGCGGGAAAGTGCTGACGAGGATCACGCTCGGTCAGCGAACGTTGATCGGCCGCAGCGAGCACAACGACGTATGCCTGCCGAGCCCTTACTTAAGCCGCCACCACGCCGTGATCGTCGGTACGCCGGAAGGCTACTACGTGGTGGACCTGAACAGCGTGAATGGTCTGCAGGTGAACGGGCGGGCCGTCGAGCGTGCGGTGCTCTGCGATCAAGACCTACTCGCCGTGGGCCCGTTCCGGCTAAAGGTGCAGATCCCGGAGTGGCTGGCTCAGGGCAACCCGCTGCCGGAAGCCGAGTCGCTGGCTGATACGGCGGTGATGCCGCCCGACGCAGCACAGTCTTCGTCGAACATCTGGCGCGTTAAGTAATCCGCGGGCGCTGCGGCAGCGCTCAGCGCGACCTCGATCTCGCCGAACCTCCCGCCTCGTCCGGCGGCCGAGGTGCTCGGCCGTCTCGCCTGGCAAATTGGGCCTCGCCGGTGCGCGCGGAACCTGTACACTTGCGGCCCTCTGGAACAGAAGACAACGTGACCATGAAAAACGCAGCACGGACCGCTGCCTTGATAGCCGTTCCGACCCCACCCAAACCTGAAACCGCGAAGGAAACGCCCGGTGGCTGGGATCCCTACGAAGTCTGGCGCACGCGCGTGCTGATGCCGCGCCTCAATACACGCCTCGTGCAAGCCGGAGATCGCGTCCCGCACGTCGTCGTGAGCACAAAACGCTAGCCAGGAAGCGCCTGGGACATCCGGCGCTCTACCGGCGCGCCCGCGATCGGTCTTGCTCCGAATCAGCGCACGGCAATACGATGCGCGCCGCTAGCCGACAGCATGCCGAACGGTGCGAGCCGCAGGTTCCGCCGCACTGCCACGCGTAGGAAATCGTCACGCCGCGCCGGGTCCACGGCGATCAACAACCCGCCGCTCGTTTGCGGGTCGCACAGAATGTTCTTCGCGTCGTCGGCGAGCGGGCTGACCTTGTGGCCATAGCTGTCGAAATTGCGCGTTGTTCCACCGGGAAACGTGCGTTGCGCAACGTAACGCGGCAGCGCTTCGAGTTGCGGCACCTTCGCTAGCTCGATGTTGGCGTACACGCCGCTCGCTTCGCACATTTCGAGCAGATGGCCGAGCAAACCGAAACCCGTAACGTCCGTGATCGAACGCACGGCGTCGACCGAGGCGAGTTCTGACCCGATGTCGTTCAGCTCCAGCATCAGCGCACGCACGGTCTGGAAGTCGTCAGCCTTCAACACTCCGCGCTTTTGCGCCGTCGTCAGAATGCCGACGCCGAGCGGTTTCGTGAGATACAGCTCGTCGCCTGGCCGTGCCAGGTTGTTCGAGCGAATCTGCTTCGGATGCACGGTGCCCGTCACCGCGAGCCCGAAGATCGGCTCGGGCGCGTCGATGCTGTGTCCGCCTGCGAGCGGAATTCCTGCACGCGAGCACGCGTCGCGCGCGCCGACCAGCACATCGCCCGCAATCGCGGGATCGAGCTTGTCGAGTGGCCAGCCTAAGATCGCGATCGCGACGAGCGGCCTCCCTGCCATCGCGTAGATGTCGCTGATCGCATTCACGGACGCGATCGCGCCGAAGTCGAACGGATCGTCGACGATCGGCATGAAGAAATCCGTGGTGCTCACGATCGCGCGCTCGTCGTCGAGCCGGTAAACGGCCGCATCGTCGCGGGAGTCGTAGCCCACGAGCAGCTGCGGGTCGCGCAATTGCGGCGGAACCTTGGAAAGTATCTCGGACAGAACTTTTGGCGAGATCTTGCAGCCACAACCGGCCCCGTGCGAGTACTGCGTGAGCCGGATGGTGCTCATGCTTCGCTACCGCCCCACTCGCCCGTCGCGAGAAAACGATCAGCCGTCAGCGCAGCTGCTGCGCCGTCACCGCTCGCAGCGGCCGCGCGGACGTAGCATCCGGCGCGCACCGTTCCCGCGGCCAACAAGCCCGGTAACCGCGTGCGCAGCGCGATATCGGTCGCGATGTAACCGGCCGCGTCGAGCACCGATTTGTCGGGCACGAACGCCGTGTTCGGCGCGAGCCCCACGAACACGAACGCCGCCGCGCATTCGCGCTCGCTCGCGACTCCCGTACGCGTGTTCGTTATCCGGACGCCAGTGACGGCGCCGTCGCCGAGAATGGCGGTGACTTCGGATTCCGGCACCGACGAAATCTTCGGCTGCGTCTCGACCTGGGATCGATACGCGGACTGTGCGGTGTACTCCGCGCCGTGATGCACGATCGTAACCGCGGAGCAGTGCATCGCGAGCGTCAACGCTTCCTGCAACGCCGAGTCGCCACCGCCGGCGACCAGGACGGGCTGATTGCGCAAGAGCGGCGCATCGCAGCTCGCACACTGGCTCACGCCGTGCCCACGCAGGCTCACCTCGCCTTGCACGCCGAGATCGCGCAGGCGCGTGCCGGTCGCGAGAATCACGCTGCGCGCTGCGAAGCTCTCCCCTTCCGCCACGACTCGCCACGTATCGCCGCTGCGCTCGAGGCCCGTAAGGTTCGTCATCGCGAACTCGGCGCCGGCCGCCATCGCCTGCTCTTGCGCGATCGGGCATAGGTCGTAGCCCGGCACGCCGTCGGGAAACCCAGGGTAACCGTCGATCTTCTCTATCGTGATCAGGTGGCCGCCGAGTGTGGCGCCCGTGAGCACCAGCGTGCTGCGACCGAGCCGTGCCGCCGTCAGGCCCGCGGTGAGGCCCGCAATGCCACCGCCGACCACCACGATGTCGAATTCCTTGCCCAAACCAGGAGCCCCCATGCCAATCGTTTCCAAGAGTAGCGGCCCAGGCCGTGGGCTACAATCGGGAGGGATTCACCGCTGTGACCGCCATGTCGCGTGAGCTCTTAAGACGCCTTCCCGGCGTGGACGCTTGGGCCAAGAGCAAGCAAGGCACCGCGCTCTGCGCCGAGTATTCGCGCGACGAAGTCGTTGCTGTCATGCGCAACCACCTGGCGCGCCTGCGCGAGCGCATGAAGAACGGCACCGCCGAGCTGCCAGACCTCGGCAATGACGACTACACGACCCTGCTGCGCGCCGAGCTGCTCGACCGCCGCGCCGGCAGCCTAAAGCGCTTGATCAACGCCACGGGCATCGTGATCCACACGAACCTGGGTCGCGCGCCGCTCGCGGATGAAGCGATCGACGCGATGGTCGCCGTAGCGCACGGGTACAGCAACCTCGAGTACGACCTCCACACGGGCGAGCGCGGCTCACGCAACACCCACGTCTCGGACCTCCTACGCGAGCTCACAGGCGCCGAAGCCGCGCTCGTCGTGAACAACGGCGCGGCGGCCGTGCTGCTCGCGCTGCGTGCGCACGCGGGCTCGGGCGAAGTCATCGTCTCGCGAGGCGAGCTGATCGAGATCGGTGGCTCGTTCCGCATGCCGGACGTGATCGCGCAGAGCGGCGCGCGCATGGTCGAGGTCGGCACGACCAACCGCACGACGCTGCGCGACTATTCGGACGCCATCACGCCTGCGACGCGCGTGCTCCTCATGAGCCATCCGAGCAACTACCGCGTCGTCGGGTTCACTGCACGCCCGGAGACGCGCGAGCTCGCGGCGCTCGCAAGGGAGCACAGCCTCACGTTGATCCACGACCTCGGCAGCGGCAGCCTCGTGCCACTCGCGGAGTTCGGTGCGGCAGAGCCCACCGTCGCCGAATGCCTGAAGGCCGGAGCCGACCTCGTCACCTTCAGCGGCGACAAGCTGCTCGGCGGCCCGCAAGCCGGCATCGTCGTCGGCCGCACGCACCTCGTCGACTCGCTGCGGCGCCATGCGTTCGCACGCGCGTGTCGCATCGACAAGCTCTCGCTGGCGGCGCTCTCCGCCACGCTCGCGTTGTACCGGCCACCGTACGAACCACGCGACTGCATACCTGTACTGCGCATGTTGACGGAGAGCAAAGCCTCGATTGGCCGGCGCGCCGCGCGCGTCGTGAAGGAGCTCGCGAAGATCGCCGGCGTGGTCGCATCGGTGGTCGACGGCGTCGGCTACGCGGGTGGCGGCGCGCTGCCGATGAACGAGCTGCCGAGCAAAGTCATTCAGCTCGAAGCTCGCGACCTCACGGCCGAGCAGCTCGCCGCGAAACTCCGGGCCACACGCCCACCCGTGATCGCGAGGATCGCCAAGGACATCGTGACGCTCGATCTGCGCACGGTGCCGAGCCGCGACACGCGCGCGCTCCTCGCAGCTATTCGCGCCGCCCTCTCGTGACGCCCGCGCTCACGCTCGGCGTGGTCGGCCACGTCGACCATGGCAAGACGGCACTCGTCCGGGCGCTCACGGGCGCGGAGACGGACCGCCTCAAGGAAGAACGCGAGCGCGGCGTGTCGATCGTGCTCGGTTTCGCGTTCCTCGAAACACCCCACGGTGTCGTGGACCTCATCGACGTGCCGGGTCACGACAACTTCATCCGCGCCATGATCGCCGGTGCCACCGCGCTCGACGGCATCGTGCTGTGTGTCGCTGCGAACGAAGGCGTGATGCCTCAGACCGTCGAGCATTTGAACATCGCGCGCCTGCTCGGCGTGACACGCGGCTTCTGCGTGCTGACGAAGACGGACCTCGTCTCCGCCGACGAGCTGGCGCTGGCGCGCGCGGATCTCGCCGAGCTCGTGAGCGACACCTTCCTCGTGCGTGCGCCGGTGGTCGAGACATCCGCCACGGCAGGCACAGGGATCGACGCCGTGCGCGAGAGCGTAGCTGCGCTCGCCGCCACGCGGATCGCCCGGGAGCCGCGCGCCGGTTTCTTCCTGCCGCTCGATCGCGCGTTCACGCTGAAGGGCTTCGGCTTGGTCGTAACCGGAACGCTGCGCGGCGCGACGCTGCGCGTCGGCGACGACGTCGAGCTGCTGCCGGCGCGGCGGCGTGCGACCGTGCGCGCACTACAGAACCACGGCCGCGCGATCGAGGTGGCCGAACCCGGGCAACGCGTCGCCGTCAACTTGCGCCATTTGAACAAGGACGATGTCGAACACGGCGCCGTGCTCGCGTCGCCCGACTCGCTGACGCCCACGCAGCGCATCGACGTGGAGTTTCAGCTACTCGCGGATGCGCCGCGGGTGCTCCGCAACGGCTCCGTCCTGCGCTTCCTCACGGGTACGACCGAAGCCAACGCGCGCCTGCGGCTCCTCGATCGGCGCGAGGTCGTGCCCGGCGACACCGCGCTCGCGCAGCTCGCGCTCGACCGCGAGATCGCAACGCCGCCGAACGAGCGCTTCCTCCTGCGCCGGCCTTCGCCACCGCGCACCGTCGGCGGCGGCCGAATTCTCGACGTCAATCCGCCACGGCACCGGCGCTTCGACGCGCGCGTCAAAGCACAGCTCGAAACCACGGCCTCCGGAGATCTCGAGCGGATTCTCGCGCAACGCCTCGATCAAGCGGGCGCGAGTGGCGTGCCGCTCGCGGCTCTGGCGACGGAGCTCGGGGTCGGCGGCGCAGCAATCGACGCCGCGGTTGCTCGCCTGCCAGCGATCGCGATCACCGCCTATTTCGCGGTCGCTACGAGCGCGTACGACGCGTTGCTCGCGGGTATTGTCACGGCGCTCGAACGGTTCCACCGCGAGGAGCCGTTCAAGAAGGGCCTCGACGCCGCGAAGCTCGCACGCGAGCTGCCGTCGGAGCCCGGCGCAGAAGTCCTGCAACATGCCGTGCGTCTGCTGATCGCACAGAAGAAGGTCCACAACTCGCACGAAGTGCTGAGCCTGGCGGGCCACGATCCGTTCGCGACTCTGGACGACCGAGAACGCCGCGCCGCGGCGGAGATCGAGCACGCGTTCCGCACCGCGAGCCTCGACCCGCCGGCGCCAGCCACCATCGTCGGCACGGACCACGCGCGGCAGAACGCCTACCGCCTGCTGCTCGAGACCAGCCGCCTCGTGCGGCTGCGCACGGTGGATCGCGACGCGCAGCTCATCATGCACGCGAACGTCGTCGACGCGGCGCGCGCTGCTCTCACGCGCCAGTTCCCATACCCGAAACCGTTCCTCGTGAAGGACGTGCGCGACCTGCTGCACGCAACGCGCAAAACCGTCGTACCCTTGCTCGAGCACTTCGATGCGATCGGCGCGACGGTGCGCAGCGGCGATCAGCGCCGCTTGCGGGAGGGTTAGCCGCAACGGAGGCGAATGAAGTCTGGTGACTTCCCTGGTCTTCAAAACCAGCGGCTCGGCGACCCCGAGCGGTGGGTTCGATTCCCATCCGCCTCCGCCATCCTTGCGGCAACCCGCAGTGGCGTCTGCACACGCTCGCGCTAGAGTTTCCGGTAGGTATACTCGTGCTCTGCCTTGCCTGGAGACGTCCTGTGACCGAGAAGCTCACCGTTCACGACCCGCGCGGCTACCCGCCCAAGGTCACCGGCAAGCGGCTCGCGCCGCGGCTCGAGAGCTTCGACGGCAAGATCGTCTACCTCGTCGACTGCCTGTTCGACAACTCGGACGTGTTCATGCAGCAGCTCGAGCAGTGGTTCGCGGCCGCAGCTTCCTGGCGCCAAGATCCGGCAGATCAAACCGCGCGAGAGCTGGGTCGACGACCCCGCGATGCGCGCCGAGATCGAAGCCAACGGCGACGCTGCAATACTCGGTGTAGGACTCTGAAGCACCTGTAGCCCGACGGTCGTCGGGCTCGCGATGGCCCTCGAGCAGGGCGGCGTGCCGACGGTGGCCGTGCACACGCACGCGTTCGCCCGGCTCGCACGCTCCGTCGCCCGCGCCAACGGCATGCCCACGACGCGCCAGGCGTTCGTGCCGCAGCCCGTCGTCGGGCGCGAGCCCGCACGAGCTGCGCGCGTACATCGACGGCACGGACCCCGTCAGCAAGCGACCGTTCACGCAGGAGATCATCGAAGGGCTCACGCAGCCGCTGGCCGACGAGGACGTGAGCGGTTTGTCGTTCGAGCGCTCCACTCCCCGGCCTGCTCGCGCCCGGACACCGAGGACAACCTGCGGCAGCTCTTCGTCACGAATCAGTGGACCGATTTCCTGCCGATCGTCCTGCCGACCGAAGAGCGCGTCGAGGCGATGCTGCGCGGCACGACGCACGACCGCAACGAGATCGTCGGTCGGCTGCGGCCGACCGTGTATCGCGAGCTGTGGGAGTTCACGGTCGAGAAGGTGGCCGTGAACGCCGTGATGGCCGGCGCGAAACCGGAGTATTTGCCCGTGATCCTCGCGATGGCCGCGAGCGGGCAATCGGGACGTTCGAGCTCGACGACGTCGCAGGCCACCGTCGCGATCGTGAACGGCCCGATCCGCGATGAGATCGGCATGAACTACGGCGTCGGCGCCATGGGCCCGTACAACCACGCGAACGCCACGATCGGCCGCGCGTTCGGCCTGCTCTCGCAGAACCTGCAAGGCGGCTCCGTGCCGCACGAGACCTACATGGGCTCGCAGGGCAATCACTTGACGCTACAACGCCATGATCGTCGAGAACGAAGCCGCGAGCCCGTGGGACGCCGTTCCACGTGCAGCACGGCCGCAAGCCCGAGCAGAGCACCGTGAGCCTGCTGCTCGGCGGCTGGTACTCGATCTTCGGCGGCGGCCCGCGCGAGACGTGGCAGGAGAAGTTCACGCGCTCGCTACAGGCGTGCGACCCGTACACGGGGCCGGTCATCTGCCTCGATCCGCTCGTCGCGCGCGGCTTCGTCGATCTTGGCTTCGCCACGAAGGAGAAGCTGATCGACTGGTGTGTCGAGCACGCACGGCTGCCCGCGCGCGAGTACTGGGACAATCAGTGGATCCAGACGCTGGCGCATCCGCGCGCCGTGGCCGGCGTCGAGCCGTATGCGTCGATGCTGAAGGCCGCGCCGGACGAGATGATCAGGATGTTCCGGCCGGAGGACATTCACGTCGTCGTCGTCGGTGGGGAGACGGGGGCGATGTGGAAGATGGTGGGTGGTGGGCCGCGGCTCAACATCGTCGACATCGATCCGTGGCGGTAGCGCGGACGTGAGCTCGGCCAGCGCTTGTTGGTGCCCAGGCCCGGATTTGAACCGGGACGGCCTTTCGGCCAGCGGATTTTAAGTCCGCTGCGTCTACCCTTCCGCCACCCGGGCGTGTGCGTTGGCGCCGGCAGTGTGGACCGCCGGGATCGCCGCGGAGAAGGTTAACACTCGCAAGCGGGGGCGGCCTAACGAGGCCGCCCCCATCTTTCAACAGTCGTAGTGCGAGCGGTTACTTCTTCGGCTGCAACTGCGCCAGCATGCGCGTCGCCTGCCCGTTCTTCGGATCGATCGCGAGCGCCTTCTGGAGGCTCGCGATTGCGCCGGCGTTGTCCTTCTTGCCCTGCTGCGCCTGCGCCATCGTGACGTAGCTCGCGGCCGACTTCGGGAACAGCGTCAGGTTCAGCTGCAGGAACTGGATCGCCTCGTCCTGCCGATTCTGCTGAATCAACGGCCGAGCGGTCGCGATCAGGCCGGTCTCGCGAAGTCGTACGCCTGCGCGCCGTAGTACTTCGTCTTGAGCTCCGTGTACTGCGCCGACGCGGCGGCAAAGCCCTTGTCCTTCGACGTCTTCGAGAGGATCTCGCCGATCTGCTTCGGCTCCGGCACGCCGCGGTGGCACGTGATGCAACCGATGCGCGTGAGCTGATCCGCCGGCTCGTCGAGGTCCATCGGCAGACGCGCGTTCAGGTCCTGCGCGATCTTCATCATCGCGCGCGCCTGATTTTTCTCCTTCTTGTCGTCGGACTCGAAGTCCGGCGGCGCGCCTTCCTTCTCCACGTGGCAGTGCTCGCAGCCGACGCCGAGCGCGGCCGTGAAGTTCTGCATCACCTGGATGACCTGCGGGCGCGTCCAATCCTTCGGCAGCACCTTCAGGTTCTTCGGCGCGTCTGCGCGGGTGCGCCTGCGGGCGCCTGCGCGAACGCAGCGCCTGCGAGCAGCAGCAGAGCGGCGGCCACGGAGTGGCGGCCAAGAACGGATGACATCGACATGCTTTCTCCCCCTCGTTGTTGTGCAGAGCTGATTCGTTGTTACTGCTTGAGTGCAGTGTCCCAGTGCTCGACGATCTTGCCGTTGGCAATGCGGAACATGTCGAACCACGTGGTGGTGTACGGCTTGCCGTCCTTGTCCTTGTACTCGCGCACGAGCGCGAGCGTGACGAGATCGCGCTCCGCAACCATCGACACGAGACCGTCGATGTGATCCGGCACGTCGAGCGGCGGCAGCTTGCGGAGCGGTGAAGTACGCCTTCACGCCGTCGCGGCCGGTCTCGGCGTTCGGGTTGTGCTGGTGATATTCGGGCGCCAGATACTTGTCGGCCGCATCGATGTGCTGCGCGCTCAAGAACGTGCGCCACATGTCCCACACGAGCTTCTTGTTGGCGGCCAGCTGCGGATCCTTGCTCTCGAGAAACTTGAGCTGCTCCTTGGCGGGCGTGGCAACGACCGGCTCGGCGGCGTTGACGGCGGCCGATACGGCAAAGGCGGCGACTGCCGCGGCAAGAACTTTCATCGTGAGGTCCCCCAGTGAGTGATCGTTCGTGTTGTTCCGGCTGAGCCGGTTATGCCGACTATACCAGCGCCGCGCCCCGGCCCCCTACACCGAACCTGGCGGTACGGGCGATCAACGACTCCCGCAAGCGCCCGGCCACTTGAGTTCGCAGGCGCGCGCGTAGATCTGGGCGGGCTCTAGATCCCGGAGCGGACCCTTACTGCCGCGCAGGATGAACTGGTAGTCCACGTAGGTCGGGGCGTCACGGCGGAACATGCCATCCTTCGCAAGGGCAGCTGCGTTAGCGCAGCCGGCGGCAAATTGCAGTGTGCAGGCCCGGTCGAACGCCGCGGTGGCGCGGGCGCGATTGCCGTAGCGCTCGGCCAGCAGGATGCCGGCCTCGTTGCACGCCCAAGGAGATCCATCCGTGCAGAAGCCCTCCTGGAGGAAGAACAGATTGAGGCAGGCTTCACGCCTATCGGCCGCGCACGCCTGCTCCCAGAACGGCGTCCATTGGCCTGGATGCTCATCGCCCAAATTACCGGACGCACTCATGGCGCCGAACGCGACCGCCCACACGCCCATATAAGCGAGATGACGGCGGCGCGGCGCCAGCGCCCGGCCCCACGCCGACGGATCGATGGCCTTGAGCATGGGCGATTGCGCCAGCCGGTCGAACAGCTTGGCGGACAGGTTCAGGAGCGGCACCTGGAGGAGCTTGTCGTAAAACCCCGGCGTGTTCGCACTCAGCAGCAAGTCGTACAAGAGAACGGCCGTGAGCCCGTAGGCCACACCGTAGAAGATGCGCCCGAGCAGCGTGCGGGGCGAGGTGGCCGGGTCAGTGAACAGCAGATTCATGCCGAGGAACACTGCGATCGGCACGTGCGAGTCGACGAAGAAAATGCTGCCGGTGGCGGCGTGATAAATCGCGCTGAAGACGAATGTCGTAGTCACGGCGGCCATGGTCATCGGCGTGACGCCGAACAGGTACTGCCCCGGCAGCGCGATGAGGAAGATGGCGAGGTAGATGTGGGGCGGATAGAACTCCGTTTGCGCCACGTCGAAGCCCCAGGTCATGTCGGTCGCATCCGCGAGCAGCAGCACGGCCGCTACCACGGCCAGGGGAAACGACGAGGGGTTGAAGATGTGCGTGTTAAGGCCGTCGCGCTTCCAGCGCAGAAACTCCTTGGCGGCGAAGCCGATCGCCACCATCACGAACTGCCAGTAGAACCAAGGGTCCTTGAACCAGAAGAACAGCGTGATGCTGAAGACGATGGGAAAGGGCCCAAAGCCCAGCGCAAACCTTCGGCGGTGCGTCCACGACAGCAGGCTGTCGAAACCGTAGGCGAAGAGGAGTTGAGCGAGGATCAGCGGCGCCGCGTGATACACCTCGCGCCAGTAGTAACCCCAATAGAGAATCAGTGTGCCCTGTAGGCATGCCTGCAAGTAGTGCTGCTTGCGCAACGCCACTTCGAGCAGCACCTTCTGCCCGCGCCGCAGGATCCCAAACAACAACGTGCTCCACGCGAGCAGCGCCACGGCGGCGCCAACGATAGAGGCACGCACGACAGGCCGTTGCTCCAGCACCGAGAGTTGGCTCAGCACCAGTAAGCCAACGACGAACGCGGCGTTCAGGAAAAACGCGCCACGGGCAGACAGCTGGGTGCTGAAAACGGGAGCGTCTGCGACAGGACCCGCGGATACTTGCGCCGCGTCGCTCGATTTGGCCATGCGTCGCCCTGACAGCTCAGGGTCCATACGAATCAGATGGCGCCATCGTATCAATCAGCCGGGTGGTGCCGGTGACTTTTCTGTCACGCGGGGGTTCGAGCAGAGTTCATATCCAGCGACGCCGCAACAACCACATCTTCACGCCCTGCGTCAGCAGCACATAGCACAAGAGCGTCGCCGCGATCAGTGGCCAGTAGAGTCCAGGCAGCGGCGCGAACCCGAGGTAGCGGCCCACCGGCGAAAATGGAATCGCGATGCCGACTGCCATGATGACGAGGCTCATGACCATCACGGGCCATGACGAACGGCTCTGCAAGAACGGAATCTTGTTCGTCCGAATCACGTGGATGATGAGCGTCTGGGTCAACAGGCTTTCGACGAACCAACCAGTCTGGAACAGACTCGAGCTATGCGCAGCGGCCTGCGGCGTAGACACGTCCCAGCAGTTGAAGAGATACAGCATCATCAGATAGGTCGTGTAGTCGAAGATCGAAGAGCACGGACCGATAAAGAGAACGAATCGCGTGAGCTCCGCGAGATCCCATCGCCGCGGCGTCGCGATGCGCTCAGCGTCCACCGCGTCGGTGGGAATGGTGGTCTGGCCGATGTCGTAGAGCAGGTTGTTGGCGAGAATCTGCACCGGCAGCATCGGCAGGAATGGCACGAAGATACTCGCGCCCAGCACGCTGAACATGTTCCCGAAATTGCTGGATGCACCCATGCGCACGTACTTGATGATGTTCGAGAACACCTTGCGCCCCTCGATCACGCCTTCATCGAGCACGAGCAGCGACTTCTCCAGCAGGATGATGTCGGCCGACTCCTTGGCAATGTCCACGGCGGTATCCACGCTAATCCCCACGTCGGCGGTGTGGAGTGCCGGGGCATCATTGATGCCGTCGCCCATGAAACCGACGGTGTGCTGGCGCGACTGCAGCGCCTTGATGATGCGTTGCTTGTGCGCCGGCGAGACACGGGCAAACAGGGTCGTCTTCTCGGCGGCGTCAGCGAGTTGCTCCGCGCTCATCTTCTCGACCTCGTCGCCGAGGATGGTGAACTCCGTGGAGAGGCCAACGTCCTTACAGATCTTGCGGGCCACGAGATCGTTGTCGCCGGTAATGACCTTGACCGCCACGCCGTGCTGCTTGAGGGCCTGGAGCGCCTCGGCGGCGCTCTCCTTGGGCGGATCGAGGAATGCGACGTAGCCTCGCAGAATCAGATCGCATTCGTCGGCCTTACCGTACGGCGTGTTGTCCCCGGCCTTCGCGCGAGGCGCCACATCTTTCGTCGCAATGGCAAGCACGCGGAAGCCGTCTGCACTGAGCCGTTCGTGTTCCTTCTTGAGAGTCTCTACGTGTGGAGGGTCCAGCGTCACTTGCACGCCATCGAGATCGGCGTGCGTGCACCGGGGAAAGATCGACTCCGGAGCGCCCTTGGCGATGATGCGATCGGCACCTTCCGGCGTGCGCACAACAACCGACATGATGCGACGCTGGAAGTCGAAGGGGATCTCGTCGACTTTGGCGTACTCAGGAAGTCTTGAGTGGATGTGCGCCTCGGTGTGCGCGAGCACTGCTCGATCGAGGACGTTCTTCAGCCCCGTCTGAAAGTGGCTATTGAGATACGCGAGAACGAGCACCTCTTCATCCTCCTGCAGCATGACGTTGCAGTGGCGCTCGAGAATGACCTGGTCCATGGTCAACGTACCGGTCTTGTCCGCGCACAGGACGTCCATCGCCCCCAGATTCTGGATCGCGTTGATGCGTTTAACGATGACCTTCTTGCGTCCCATCGCCACCGCACCCTTCGACAGGCATACCGTCACGATCATCGGCAGCATCTCGGGAGTCAGACCGACGGCCACCGCGAGCGCAAAGAAGAATGCCTGGGCCCAATTGCCCTTGGTGAGACCGTTGATGACGAACACCAGCGGCACCATCACCAACATGAAGCGCAGGATGAGCCACGTGAACCGGGAAATCCCGCGATCGAAGGCCGTCGGAACCTGCGGCTCTTGCAGCGACGCGGCCATGTTGCCCAGGTAGGTGTTCTTGCCTGTCGCGGCGATGACAGCGACTGCAGTGCCGCTCTCAACACTCGTTCCCAGGAACGCAATGCTCGTCAACGCGATCGGCGCCGTCGCGGCTTGGGCAGTGTTCTTTTCAACCTCGCATTTCTCGACCGGAAAGCTTTCACCGGTGAGCGTCCCCTGGCTAACGAAGAGGTCCTTCGCCTGGAGGATTCGCACGTCTCCTGGAATCATGTCTCCCGCGTGGAGATGCACCACGTCACCCGGAACGAGCTGCGCGACGGCGATCTCCTGCAACGCACCCTCGCGAAGCACAGTAGCCGTCACCGAAATCATCGCCTTGAGTTTCGCGGCTGCGCTGCTGGCCTTGGTTTCCTGAACCAACTTGAGACCAACGCTCAGAACGATCATCGACAGCATCATTACCCCGGCCCGAACATCCGCCGTGGCGAATGAGATCGTTGCCAGCACCGCGAGAAGAATCACCAGTGGGTTCAGGACCGAGCCCACGAGCAGCTTGAGGATTCCCACTCGCTGATCTTTAGCGAGGACGTTGGGACCGAATTGCGCGAGACGCGCCTGTGCTTCTGCCGTGCTGAGTCCCTCGGCGCGGGTCTGCAGCCTCGCGTGGACCCCCGGTATGTCCAGTGACGCCAACTCCACCACGGCGGGCGAAACCCGTATCGTCGGACCCTTGTCCCGGGCCGAGGCGAGCAGGCGTTGGGGCAGGACGGAGTTCGAAGAACTGGTCATAGACGTCGAATCGAAAGACTGCCGGCGTCGCGTCGAGCCAATGTGCGATTCACCAGTTTGCGCAGCTCGCTGAACCACAGCACTACGCTCGCCATTACCGCGCACAGCAGCCACTGGCGAAACTCGAGCGGCACGGTGCCGAACGCGAGGTTCAGGAACTCGAGGTTGACGACGGCCACCTGCAGGAGCACTGACAGTGCGATCGCGCCCCAAAGCCACGCGTTGACGAACAGGTGTGTGAACGCGCTCGTGGTGTCCGAGCGCGCGTTGAAGCAGGTGAACAAGCTGGTGAACACGAGCACGGTAAAACCTGCGGTGCGAGCAGTAGCCACGTCGTGCGTGCCCTCGATCAGCCCGCCAGGCAGGCACATATCGATCGTCAGCAGCGTCACGACGGCGATCACCACACCGGTTTGGATCACACTCGCCCACATGCGGGCGTCGATCAACCGTTCGCCCGAGTGCCGCGGCTTACGGGCCATGAGGTCGTCCGTCGGCGGATCGACGCCCATCGCGAGCGCGGGCCCGGAGTCGGTGACCAGGTTGATCCACAGGATCTGCGTCGCGAGCAGCGGCAACACCACTGCGCCGCCCTCGCCCGTGAGCCCGATCACTCCCGCCCCCACCACGCCCAGGAACACCGTGAGCACTTCGCCCATATTCGAGGACAGTAGATAGCGCAGGAACTTGCGGATGTTGTCGACGATGCCGCGACCCTCGCGCACCGCTTCGACGATCGTGGCGAAGTTGTCGTCGGCGAGGATCATCTTCGCCGCTTCCTTCGTCACCTCGGTCCCGGTCATCCCCATCGCGATACCGATGTCGGCCGACTTCAGCGCGGGGGCATCGTTGACACCGTCACCGGTCATCGCGACGATGTTGCCGTCGGCCTGCAGTGCGTCGACGATGCGCAACTTGTGCGCGGGCGACACTCGCGCGTAGACGGATATTTTGCGCACCGCCTCGGCGAAGGCCGCATCGTCGAGCGCATCGAGCTCTAGCCCGGTCAGAGCGCTGGCATCGGCTTCCACGAGCCCGAGATCCGCGGCGATGCGCGCGGCGGTGCGTGGGTGGTCGCCGGTGATCATGATCACCCGGATACCGGCCCGGCGCGCCTCGCGAATGGCCACCGCCGCTTCCTCGCGCGGAGGGTCGATGATGCCCACGGTGCCGACGAAGATGAGGTTTTGCTCGAGCGACTCAGCGACCTGCGGGTCCTCGCCCGCCTCGAGCGGGCGGTACGCTACGGACAGCGTGCGCAGCGCCGCGCTGGAAAGTGTATCGACGTCAGCCAGGATCCGCGCCCGCAGCGCCGCATCGAGCTCGACGACCTGCATCCCCAGCCGCACCCGGGTGCACCGTTCGAGCAGGAGGTCCGGCGCACCCTTGGTGATCACCACGACCTCGTCGCCGTGCTCGTGGTCGATCTCGATCGTCGACATCATCTTGCGCTCGGACGTGAACGGGATTTCGCGGATTCGCTCGAAACGCCGCTCGCGCCGCTCGGTGACACCCAGCTTGCGCTCGGCCACCAGGAAGGCCGCCTCGGTGGGGTCGCCGTGAATTTCCCACTCGCCGCCCGGCCGTTGGCGCAGAGCAGCGTTGCTGGCCAAGCTGCCGCCGCTGAGCACCACGACGTGCTCCGAGTGCAACGGCCCCGGTCCGAGCTTGACGCCCTCGTGTTCCACCTGCCCGTGGGGCGCGTAGCCCACGCCGGTGACATGAGTGCCGCCCGAGGCGGTCATCACACGCTCGATCGTCATCTCTGCCCGCGTGAGCGTGCCGGTCTTGTCCGAGGCAATGACCGAGGCGGAGCCAAGCGTCTCTACCGACGACAGCTTCTTGACGATCGCGTTGTGCTTCGCCATCCGTTGGACACCCATGGCGAGCACCACCGACAGAATCGCCGGCAGGCTCTCGGGCACAGCTGCGACGGCCAGAGACACCCCCAGCAGCAGGACGTCTTTGACATCCGCGGCACTACGGATGTCAGAGATCAGCAGAATGGTGACCACCACCACGACGGCGATGATGACCACCGCGATGCCCAGCATGCGCCCGATCCGTCCCACTTCCTTTTGCAGGGGCGTGGGTTCCTCCTCGGTCACCTCGAGCAGTTGCGCAATCGCGCCCATCTCGGTGTTCATTCCAGTCGCGGTAACGACTGCGCGACCGGTGCCCTGCGCAACCGCCGTGCCTTTGAAGACCATGTTGCGCTGGTCGCCGAGCGCCACCGGACCGGTGAGCGTAGCCACCTCCTTGAGAACGGCCTCGCTCTCACCGGTGAGCGACGCCTCCTGCACGCGCAGTGAGGAGGCTCGCGCGAGGCGCGCATCCGCACCGACTGCATCACCTTCACCGAGCACGAGCACATCGCCACGCACCAGTGCGGCGCTCGGTACCCGCATCACCTGCCCGTCACGCAGGACAGCGGACGTGACCGCGGTCATCCTGGCCAGCGCCGCGACGGCGTTCTCGGCCTTGGCCTCGTGCAGATAACCCAGGACCGCGTTCAAGACGACGACCAGCGAGACGACGATCGCGTCCACGGGCCAGCCGACCATGCCCTCGATCGCCCAGGCTGCGAGTGCGACAGCGACGGCGACGAGTAACAGGTAGACGAGTGGATCATGGAACTGCGACAGGAAGCGACGCCATGCGGGTCGTCGCGGCGTGGAACGAAGCTCGTTCGGGCCGTCTTGCGCGAGCCGACGCGACGCCTCCTGCGACGTCAGTCCGTCTTGCAGGTCTGCTCCGACAGTCCTTGCCACTTCGTCTGCATCCCTGACGGAAGGATCATCGAGCCTGCCTGACTTGGACATGTCGCGATTCTGATTCATGAAGACGTCCGGGCGCGAGCGCGAGGACCCGGACCGCAGGCGGTTCTGACTTCAATGACCAGCAAGGCGACGCCGTGAGGAGGCAGCGACGTGCTCGCACTTCTGGGGTCGCTCGGGGTGAGGCTTGGAGGCTAGGAGCGGAATCGAACCGCTGTACACGGCTTTGCAGGCCGCTGCATGACCACTCTGCCACCTAGCCGGAGGCGCGCAATTTAGCACAGCCGAAGGCCAAGTGCCGGGCCTAGAACGCGCTCTCCCCCGTCAGTTCGCGGCCGACGATCAGCTGGTGCACGCTCTCCGTGCCTTCGTACGTGATCACGGATTCGAGGTTCATCGCGTGGCGCATTGGGCAGTGATCCAACGTGATGCCAGCGGCGCCGAGCATGTCGCGACAATCCCGCGCGACGTCGAGAGCCATCCGCACGTTGTTCCATTTCGCGAGCGAGATCTGCACGGTCTCCGCTTCACCGCGGTCCTTGAGCTGGCCGAGGCGCCAGGCGAGCAGCTGCGCCGCCGTGATGCGGCGTGCCGCGTCCGCAAGCCGCCCTTGGATCAGCTGCTTACCCGCGAGAGGCCGGCCGAACAGCTCACGCGACTGTGCGTATACGAGCACGCTCGCAAGACACGCACGCGCGGCACCCACGGCACCCCACACGATACCGAAGCGCGCGTCGTCGAGGCAGCGCAGCGCCGCTTTGAGCCCCTGCGCTCCGGGCAGGCGAGCCGTCTCCGGCACGCGCACGTCCGCCAAGCTGAGCTCGGCGGTGCTCGACGCGCGCAACGACAGCTTGTTCTTCACGACCCGGCTTTCGAACCCGGGCGTGTCGCGTTCGACCAGGAACGCGCCGATCTGCCCGTCGGTCACTGCCCACACGACAGCGACGTCCGCCAGCGCTCCGTTCGTGATCCACATCTTGGCGCCGTTCAGCACCCAATCGCGGCCGCTGCGTTCGGCGCGCGTGCGCATGCGCGACGGGTCCGAGCCACCGTGCGCCTCCGTCAGCGCGAAGCAGCCGAGCTTCGTGCCGGCGACCATGCGTGGCAGCCACTGCTCGCGTTGCTCCGGGGTGCCGCACGCGGCGATACACCCCATCACGAGGCTGCTCTGCACGGACACGCAGCTGCGCAGCGCGCTATCGCCCGCTTCGAGCTCCTGGCAGATGAGTCCGTACGAGGTGTAGCTGAGTCCGGCGCCGCCGTACTCGTGCAGCGTGGCGCCGAAGAGCCCGAGCTCCGCGAGCCGCGGCACAAGCTCGATCGGAAAGCGTTCAGCAGCGAAGCACCCATCGATGACGGCCAAGGCCTCGCGCTGGACGAATCGCGCAACAGTCTCCTGCACGAGCTGCTCGCTTTCGCCAAGCAGACCGCGGATGTCGTATAGATCGAGTGGCTCGAGCTCGCTCACAAGAACGTCGGGCGGCCCGAGGGCCGCCCGAACGATGATTACGAGAGCGCGATCAACGCAGCTCGTCGTTGACCCAGAACTTCGTACCCGTGATGTCGGCGTGCGCCATCAGACCCTTGTCGGTGATCTGGTAGTACGCGACGCCGTCGTAGAACGTCGTGCGCGCCGCCTTGCCTTCCTTGCCGGCCGCAGCTTCGGCCGTCGCGCTGGAATCCCAGCCGCCGGCGACGAACTTGTCCATTCGGTCCTTGTTCTCGAACAGGACCACGAGGCCGTAGCGCTGGCCGCCGATGCCGAGACCGACCCCGCCCAGACCCATACGCATGTACGTGCGCTTGCCGCTGACCTTGTCGACGGCCACACCGTTGCCGGCGCCACCCGAGACGATGAAGCCGCCTTTCGTGACGGTGAAGACGGCGTAGCCCACAGACTTAGCCAACAGATCCTTGGCGTCGGTATCGCCCTTGGTGAGTTTGTCGAGCGTGGTCTGCGCCGACGCGTCGATCTCTTTACGCCGCTTGTCGGCTTTGCCGTTGTTGTCGGCCATTGCAGTGCCGAAAGCCAGAGCCAGAGTGGCAGCAAGCCAAAGCGATCGTTGCATGTTCATGTTGAGCTTCCTCCGTTCGAGAACACTGAATGACGCTAATGGTGCGCGAACATCATCGCGCTGCATAGACCGTCGCCGTTCACAGACAGGCGCGGGTTCAGGTCGAGTTCAGGTCGTCGAGAGGTAGCCAGTGAGCTGATAGCCGGCCAAGACGAAACCGGCCGCCATCAGCACCACGTTGCTCGCGAACGCGTGGCGGAAGAACCCACCGCTGCGCCGCCATACGTTGAACGCGATCAGGATCAGGCTCAGCGCGAGCAGCTGGCCGATCTCCACACCCACATTGAACGACACCATGTTCGTCACGAGCCCGTCGTGCGAAAGCGCGAGGTCCTGCAACTTCGTCGCAAGCCCAAGCCCATGGAAAAAGCCGAAGAACAGCACGGCCCCTTTCGTGTTCGGCTCGAAGCCAAGCGCCCGAAAGCCACCCAAGTTCTCGAACGCCTTGTAGACGACCGACAGGCCGATCACGGCGTCGACGAGATACGCGTTCACGTGCCAGCCCGCGAGCACGCCGAGCAGCAGCGTCGTACTGTGACCGATCGCGAACAACGTGACGTACACGGCCACGTCTTTGAGCCGGTACAGGAAGAAGATCACGCCGGCCAGGAACAGCAGGTGGTCGTAGCCCGTTACCATGTGCTTCGCGCCGAGGTACACGTACGGCCCGATGTGCGCGCCGGTCACGCGCACCAGGAATGCCTGGTCGTCGCCGGCGATGCCATGCGCTTGCGCGAGCGCGCTCGCAAGTAGCGCACCGGCGAACGCGAGCAGCGCGAGCATCGACCGCCGCATCAGTTGCCCTCGATCGAGATCACGTTCGCGTGGCGCAGGTCGTAGCGCCACTCGCCGTTCTCTTTGCGGAACACGTCCGTGAAGCGGCGGTGAATGCGCTTGCCGGCGTTCGGCGAACCTAAGCCCGGAACGACGACCTCTTCGCCCATCAGCACGACGATGTCGGGCCCGTGCGAGCCGGCGTAGTCGAGATGCTGCTCGACGGCCTTGTAGCTGAATCCTGCACCGAAGTTCTTGATCATCTGGGGCCCGGTGACGATGGAGTTCGCGGGCGTGTTGGCGACGAACGTCGACGAGTAGTGCTCGCTGTCGGCTGTCGGGCCGGTCGTAATGATCGCGGCGATGCCTTTGGCGCGTAGCTTCAGGACCTCCTGGACCGCGGGGTCGTTATCCCACGGGTTCGCGGCCAGCGCGTGGAAGCTCAGCAACACGAGCACGGCGGCGGTGGCCGCACGCATACGATGCAATACCAAAGTCATCCAACTCCCCCAAGGAACACAGCGTGAACGATGCTAGCACCCGCATCGACGGACCTGCCACGGCCGAAAGCAAACGCGGCAGATTGGGGTGCGCGCACTACGCGACGACGCGTGCCGGCGCACGCTTGCGCGGCCGGCGCAAAACCCGGAGCATGACTCGAAAGGGTCGCGCCATAACGCGCTTTGTTCTGTATATCATTCATATAGTTACAATGTCTTTTTAATGTCTAATAAGCCTCCAGAAATCACGGTCGGCAAGGCCATCATCGACGCCGCGCGTGCGAATGGCATGACCACGATCTTCGGTGTGCCGGGCGCGCAGATCTATCCGCTGTTCGACGGGCTATACGGCAGCGGCGTCGAGCTGCTCGTGCCTCGCCACGAGCAGGCCGCGGCCTACATGGCGATGGGCTACGCCAAATCGACCGGCCGCACCGGCGTGTTCACCGTAGTGCCCGGCCCGGGCGTGCTGAACGCCGGCGCCGCGCTCTGCACGGCCATGGGCAACTGCGCGCCCGTCGTGTGTCTGACGGGCCAGGTGCCCTCCACGTATCTCGGCCGCGGCCGTGGGCACCTGCACGAGCTCGCGGACCAGCGCGCCACACTGAAGACCTTCATCAAGGATGCGTGGCGCATCGATACGCCGGCGGACGTCGTGCCGACCGTGAACCGCGCGTTTCGTGCGGCGCAGAGCGGCCGACCGGGACCCGTCGCCGTGGAGACCTGTTGGGACACGCTGGCGGCCGCTGCACCGCCAGCCGCCGCGCCGCCGGAAGCCTCTCGCGGCGAACCGGAACTCGACTCCGACGCCATCGCCGCAGCGGCAAAGCTGCTCGCTGCGGCTCGCAAACCGATGCTGATGTGTGGCGCCGGCGCGCAGCACGCGGCGGCTGAAGTACTCGCGCTGGCCGAGATGCTACAGGCACCGGTCACGGCATTTCGCAGCGGCCGCGGCGTGGTGCCCGAGGATCACGCGCTCGGAGTCGCGGGCGTCGCCGCTCGCGAGCTTTGGGACGACGTCGACCTGCTGGTCGGCATCGGCAGCCGGCTCGAGATGCCGTACATGCGCTGGCGCGACATGCTTCGCAACGAGCCTCGGCCCGCGCAGCCGAAGCTGATCCGCATCGACATCGATCCGAACGAGCTGCAACGCTTCCCGGCCGACGTCGGCATCGTGGCCGACTCGGCCACGGCATGCCGTGCGCTGGTGCGACAACTACAGCGGCGCGTGACGCCGGACGCGAACCGGCGCGCCGAAATTGCCGCGGCCAAACGCACGGCCGCAGCGCTGATCGAGGGGATTCAGCCGCAAACGGCGTACCTGCAAGCCATCCGGGCCGTGCTGCCGCGCGACGGCATTCTCGTACCCGAGCTGTCGCAGGCCGGCTTTACGACGTATACGGGCGCGTATCCCGTGCTCGCGCCGCGCACGTACATCTCGGAGGGCTACCAAGGCACGCTCGGATTCGGTTTTCCCACGGCGCTCGGCGTCAAGGTGGCGAACCCCGGCAAGGCCGTCGTCTCGATCACGGGCGACGGCGGCTTCATGTTCGGGCTGCAGGAGCTCGCGACCGCGGCGCAGTACCGCATCGCGCTCGTGACGATCGTGTTCAACAACCGCGCATACGGCAACGTACTGCGCGATCAGGAGACTCAGTTCGGCGGCCGGACGATCGGCGCACGGCTCGACAACCCGGATTTCGTGCGGCTCGCGGAAAGCTTCGGCGTACGCGGCCGGCGCGTCGCCGACCCGGCTGCGCTCCAGCGCGCGCTCGCGGAAGAGCTCGCGGCGGGACAACCCGCACTGATCGAGGTGACGATCGAGCCCGGCACCGAGACTTCACCCTGGAGCCTGATCCACATGCGAACCCGACCGAGCCAGACCTCGTGAAATCAATCGGCCGCGATGCGCTTGCGCACCACGCGCGTCCACCAGAGCGCGAAGCCGGTCACGAACAGCACGACCGGCAGCAGACCGAGCGCAGCCCACAGAAACCGCACCCACAGCGGGCCGAAGCGGCCGAAGTGCAGCTTGATCAAGAACAGGAGCGCGGCCTCTCCGGGGCGGTCTGAATCGGCTGTGTTCGGGTCGAAGTAGTCGACTGCGCTCTCGTACCACTCCGGGAAACCGAAATACACCGCGGTCAGGGCCCAGATCAGCAGCATTACGAACGACCACACGCCAAGCGCGTTGTGCAGCTGAAAAGCGAACCGCCGCGACGCTTCCGGTTTGCCGACCTTCATGCTGCGCCACACTCGCCGTTTGCCCGGCCACCAGATGATGAGCCCGGTCACGATCAGGAACGTGACGAGCATGCCGCCGATGCCGTTCACGGTGCGACCGTCCGGTCCTGCGAGCAGGTTGTCGTGCAGGTCGACGAGCCATTCCATGGCCTGCACTGTGGGTGGGTAGCTATCGCCGAGATCCTTCAGGGCGTACGGGTCGAACAACCGGTCCGAGCGCTTGCCGTTTCGGTCTAGCAGAACGGACGCCGGGCGCTCGGGCCGCCGCGATTCGCGCACGGCGACGACGGTGCCGTCAGCGTAGAACTTTTCCGCCGCGACCTTGAGGTCATCGCCCGTGAGGCGCACACCGGCTGTCGACGGCACCTCGCGCGCCACGAACCAGACATTCGCTTCGCGCCGGAATACGGAGATGCTGCCGCTGACGCTGAGCACGACGATGTACACGCCGAGCGTCAGCGCTATCCACATGTGCACACGCGCCAGTAGTCGTCGCCTGCGCGGCGCCGCCGCCGATACACCCGTCTGCGACACGCTGTTCCCCGCCTTCGTCCGTCCCGCTCCCCGACCGCGACTATATCCGGCGAAGGCCCGCACAGGCGAGCCGCGATTGCCGTCGGGGCGTGTGTCATCGATGATGAGTCGATGATTCTGCCATCGCTTCGGTGCGCCGCCTGCGCGGCCTTCATCCTGCTCGCAGCCTGCACGCCGGGCCGGCCGCCGCTGCACTCCGCCGCCGGTCTCGCCCAAGGCACGACGTACTCGCTGCAATGGAGCGGCGGGCCGGCCGACATCGACGAGGTCGAGCGCGCAGCCGGCGCCGAGCTCGACCGTCTCGACGCGTTGTTGTCGAACTATCGCACCGATTCCACCATCGAGCAGTTCAATGCGACGCACTCCGTAGAGCCGCTCGAGCTGCCGGCAGAGCTCGTAACGCTGCTGAAGCTCGCGAAGGAGATCCACGCGGCCAGCAACGGCTGCTTCGATCCGACGGTTCGCCCGCTCGTGCACCTCTGGGGTTTCGACGGCGACACACCGAGCGTTCCGGACCCCGCCGCGGTGGCGCAGGTGCTCGTCGGCGTAGGCCTCGACAATCTCGAGATCCTCGACGCCGAGCACGTGCGCAAGACGGTGCCCGCGCTCGCGATCGACATGTCGAGCATCGGCCAGGGCTACAGCGCCGAACGACTGGGCCGCGTGCTCGAGAACTACGGCATCGACCACTACCTGGCCGAGATCGGCGGGGAGATCTTCGCGCGCGGCACGAAACCGGGTGAGCAGGCGTGGCGGGTCGGCGTCGAGGACCCGGCGGGCGGCGCCGGGCGCGCGCTGCGGCTGCCGCCGGAGCCGGGCACCGCGGTCATGACGAGCGGCACGTATCGGCATTACTTCGAGGCCGAGGGCCGGCGCTACAGTCACATCATCGACCCGCGCACGGGCGCGCCGGTAGACCATTCGCTGCTCGAGGTCACCGTGATCGCGCACGACGGAGCGAAAGCAGGCGCCTGGGGAACTGCGCTGCTGTGCCTCGGCCCGGAGGCCGCCGCCAGCGTCGCGGAGCATGAACGCATCGCCGCGTTGTTCGCGGTTCGCACCGGAGCCGACTCGGTGGAGCAGCGCCGCAGCTCGGCCGTAGCAGCCGATTGGCCGGGCCTGATCGACTAACGCGCTACAGCCAACCGCGCCGTTTGAAG
This sequence comes from uncultured Gammaproteobacteria bacterium, assembly GCA_963748045.1. Taxonomy (GTDB): domain Bacteria; phylum Pseudomonadota; class Gammaproteobacteria; order Steroidobacterales; family Rariloculaceae; genus FEN-1219. Next base: position 41,656 of record CAVVIC010000002.1, on the reverse strand, counting down.
TACCAGTAGCGGCAGCAACAGCAGACACGAGCATCAGCACTCACCGCCAGCGGATAGCCGTACGCCCACGAGAGCTCGGGCATCACGTGAAAGTTCATGCCGTAGATCGACGCGATCAGCGTCGGCGGCAGGAACACGCCCGCGGCGATCGAAAAGATCTTGATGATGTTGTTCTGCTCGATCGCGATCATGCCGAGCGTCGCATCGAGCAGGAACGTGATCTTCTGCGAGAGAAACGACGCGTGATCACCGAGCGACTCGGCGTCGCGTGCCAGCGTCTTCACGCGGCCGCGCAGCTCCTTGTCGACGTCGCGCTGCGTCAACACGTGCCCCAAGAAACCCGCGAGCCGCTGCAGCGACAGCAGACAATCGCGAATGTGCGAGACGAGGTCGCCCTTGCGGCCGATCTGCTGTAGCACGTTGCGAAGATCGGGACGTACGGAGCTCTCCGGCTCCGCCGCGAAGATGTTGCGCGATAGATGCGTCGACGTCGTGCTCGGCGCGCTCGAGAATGTCCGCGATGCGGTCGCTCGTGGCTTCGAGCAGGTTCACGAGCACGACTTCGCCGCGTCGTGCACCCGAGCGCCGCCTTCTCCGCGCGCTGCGGAAAGGTCTTGAACGCCCGCGGCTCGTGATACCGCACCGTGATCAGCTTGCCGTTCGCGAGCACGAACGTGACCGGGCCCATCAGTAGATCGTCACTGTCGGTACGCGCCGGCAGCGTGGCCGTCATGAAGACGCTGTTGTCCTCGACGTACAGGCGGCTCGAGATCTCGATCTCCTGCATCTCCTCGCGCGTCGGAATGTCGATGCCGAGCCTGTCGCTCGACGCTCGGCCTCCTCCTCGGCCGTGGGGCTCACGAGGTCGATCCACACCACGCTCGCGAAACTGCCGAGCGCGTCCGCGGACCGCGCGCAGTCGACCGTTGTCTGGAGCGTACCCTACGATCATCGGAAGCGAGCCGGAGCCGCTGGTGACGGCGACCCTAGCCGCGCGGTCGGCGGTGCCTGAGGGGCGTGAAGACGAAGACGCTACGAAAGAGGGAGTCACGTGTCTTGCGAAACTTGACTCCCTCGGAGCTTCCCTGTTTTTGCTTAACCTGTCGGCCAGCATCGACTGGCTCTGCTCGTCGAGCGATCTGCGTCACGAACGCGACAGCGTGGCGAGACCCGGCGTTGATGAACAGCAACGGAATCGCGATGCTGAGGCCCAGCACCGTGCTGATCATCGCCTGACCGATGCCGGTGGCCATGAGCTTCGGATCGCTCGTGCCCGAGGCGACGATCGCGCGGAACGTGATGATCATGCCGATGACCGTGCCGATGAGGCCGAGCAGCGGACCGGCCGCAACCGCGAGTCGCAGGAACGCCTGGAACCGTTCGAGCCTCGGCACCTCGCGCAACACGGCCTCGGAAATTCGCAGCTCCGCGAGCTCCGAGTTCTCCGTTCGCTTGCCGTCGCCGCGGAACGAGAGCAGCACGCGCCCGAGCGGATTGTTCTTGGCTTCGGGTTGTTGAGATTCTTGCAGCTGAGAAACCACTGCCAAGCGCGTCGCCACGAGGTACACGGCCTGGAACAGCGCCAGCAGCACGCCGAGGATGCCGACCGCGATGATCACGTAAGCGACCGCCTCGCCCTGCTGAATGCGGCGGATGAGGCCCGGCCGCTCGACATACATCCCGAGCATGCCGCCGCGCGCCGGATCGACGACGGCCGCGTGTAGCCGCCCTGCCGCCGACGCGTCTCTGGAGCGCGCGGCCGATCTGCGGGAACTCACCCTGCAGCTCGCCGTTGAGCTCCGCGAGCGACTTCGTGCTCGGCAGATAACCAAGTACTTGCCGTTGCTGCTGGCGGTGAACGGACCGACACGGATCACGTCCATGTCGACTTTCGTCTTTGTCGTGCTCGAGCACGGAGGCCGGTACTTCACGACCCTGCCCGCATCCGTCATCTCGCGCATCAATTCGTACCACAGCCGCTCGAGCTCCGTGATCGACGGCAGCGCCTTGGCGCCCGCCAATCGCCGCAGGAACTCGGCGCGCTCCTCACCTTCCTTGGGCGTGCCGTACTGCGTGGTGAGGATCGATTGCTGGAGCACGTTCGCCGCGTCGCCGGCCACCTGCCGCGTGACGCCGAACAGCTCGCCGAGGTTGCCCTGGCGCTGCTTCAGCAGGTTGTTGAATCTCGGCGATGCGCTTCTCGTTCTCGTTCCACGTCTTGTCGAGCGCGTTGCTGCGTGCCTCGGCCGCGTTGCGACGCTGCGACGGCTTCCTGAGCCTGACGCTCGACTTTCTGCTGCTCCGCGCGAAACCGCGTGATGCGTTCCTGCGACAAGCGCCGCTCGTCGTCACGCAGCTTCTGGACCGCCGGCCGCAGGTCGCCGAGCTTGACGTCTTGGGCGCGGGCGGCGAATCCGACCATCAGCGATGCGGCCACCAGCGCGACGGTGATCGCCTGCGCGTACGTTGTGCGAGCTTTGATCACGACCTGCCTCCTTGCGGCACCGGCACCGGGACCACGATGAGGTCGGCGCCTTCTGTTCCTTGGCGATGGCGAGAGCCTGCTCGATGGCTCGTGCCGAATTGCGATCCGGGACCCACATCTTCTGCTGCTGGTCCCAATAACCGGACTCGACGCCGTCCGTCGGTGCGATAGAACAACGACACGCGGCCGAGCCGCACGAACTCCGCCTCGCGGCCGTCCGCGAGCTTGCCTTTGTAGGCGCTCATCGTGCGGCCGTATTCCATCTCGATCTGATACGCCTCGACGAGCCGGCGAAACCGCTCGCCCGGGGCCGCATCGACACGCGCCATGGTGTCGCGCAACTTTTCGATACGAGCCGCACGCTCGGTGGCGAAGAACGGAACGTCGCCCTTAACGAACTCTTCCAACTGCGTGAACATCTTCTGCAGCAGAGGCTCAACCGCAGCCGCAGTGGCGTCGAGCCCGCCGATCTCCTGCTCGATCGCCGCGATCTCGGATTGCTGCGAGCGGATCTGCTGTTCGATCTGCGTGTTGTAACGCGCGGTGATGTCCGCCTCGGCCAACGTCCGCGCGTAGCGCTCGCCGGCGCTCGGCTGCTGGGCGAAGGCGCCGCTCGTGATGGCTACCGCCGACAACGCGGCGGCAACGAACCTGTACTTCGAAATACGCGTCATGCAAATTCCTAGATGTCGCTTAGCTCAGAGCCTTGATGGCCTGCAGGTAGCTCGTCGCGAATCTGCTTGTGCTTGGCCGACTGCGAAGCCCGCTCGAAGAAGGTCCGGGCGTCTTTGTAGTTCTTCTGGCTGTAGTACGCGACGCCCAACATCAACTGGGCATTGGCCGCGTCCTTGAGCTGGCCCTTCTCCATGCCTTTTTGCAGCGCGGTGATGGACGCACCCCAGTCCTCGCGCTGGGCTTGAAGCTCGCCCAACCGCACGAACGTGTCGCCGTTCGCCGAGAGCTCCGCCGACTTCTGCAGCGGGCTGATGGCCTTGTCGAACTCGCCGGCGGCAATCCAGCAATTCGCGAGCTTCTCGTAGAGTTTCTCGTCGACCTTCACGGTCTTCTTCTCGATAGCCGGCCTCGAGCACTTGCGCGCCGCGATACGGCACGGAATTGAACAGCAACAGGTCGGCGAGGCGCCGCAGCTCGGAGTCTTCCGTCACGAGCCCTGCGTTGTAGGCGACCTGAATGGTGGCGAGCGCGTTCGCGTAGTCCTCCATCTGCCCGTAGATCGACGACAACTGCATCCAGTACGTCTTCTTGGCCGGCGCGAGCGCGATCAGCTGCTGGAGAACGGGGATCGACTCCTTGTAGTCCTCGCGCTGTAGATACAACGCGGACAACATCGCGAGCCAGCTCTCCTGCGGCTTCTCCATGAGCTCGACGGCCTTCTTCGCGGGCACCAAGGCCTTCCCGAACAGGTCCGTGGCCGTCTTGCCGTTCGCGGCAACGCCCTGCTGGTAATAGGCCACGGCCAACAAGTAGTAGGCGGCGGAGTTCGGCTTCGAGGCCGTCTTGAACCACTCTTCGAGTGCGGCCGCGCCTTCCTTCCACTTCTCCTGCTGCATGTACAGCTGCGCCGCCTGGTAGCGGGCCTGCTCGACTTCCTGCTGCGTTCAGGCCGCCGGCGTCGATGGCCTTCTGCAGATGCCCGCGCGCTTCGTCGTACTTCTCCTGTGAATAGGAGATGTTGAACATGATCTGCTCGACCTTGCTGCGCTCGTACGGGCTCAGCTTGTCGAGTTTCAGCGTCTCGATCTTCGCGGAGGCGGCTTTGAAGTCCTCCTTGTTCAGGAGCTCGATCGCCTCGTTCAGCACCTTACCGGTGGCGGCGTCGATCGTGGGGGCAGGCGTCTTCTCGTCTTTCTTGGCGGCTTGCTGGGCGGAGGAGACCTGAAAGGCCGCGAGCAGTATCACGGCGCCCAGTAGTTTGCAGTAACGCTGGTTGAACATGACTATTCCACTCCTTGTTACGTGCTATTTCTCGAGCTGGAAGCGAATGATCGTCTCGACGCCGACGCGCTCGACCGCCACACCGCCCTCGACGCGCGGGTTGTAGCGCCAACGCGCGATCGCCTTCAGCGCAGCGTCGTCGAACATTCCCTTCGGCTCGGCGTTGACGACGGTGGGATCCTTGACCGTGCCGGTCGGGGTGATCGTGAACCGAACCTGCACCCACCCTTCGAGGCCACGGCTCTGGGCGCGCGCCGGATAATCGGGTGGCACGCGAACGAGCGGGATGACGTCGCGGTCGGAGCCCGCGGTCATGCTCATTCGCGACATCGCGCCGCGCGCGTCGACCACGGGCGCCAGCTGCGCCACGTTGTTGTCGAGACCGCCGGCGCTGAACGCCATGCGCGGAGCTTCCGGAGTGGGCGGCGGCCGCTCGCGCTCGATCTTCTGGTCGCGCTTCGTCTGGACCTCGGTGTCTTTGCGCATGCGCGAAAACTCGATGCGCTGGGCTTCCTGGAACTGGCCCGTATCGAACTGCGCGCCGACCAGATGCCACAGCACCCAGAACATGCTCGTCGTGAGCACGGCCGACACGAATACTGCAATCGGTACTCTCAAGGCATTCATCGTTCGGTCCTCCGTTCCCGGTCAGCCGCCAGCATTCGGATTGGCCGCGATCGACACATCGGTGATGCCGGCCAACCGCACCTCGTCCATGACCTTCGCGACGACGCCCGCGCTTCGACGCCTTGTCGGCGATGATCACGACGGTGTCCTCGGGCCGCTCGATGTGCAGGCGCTCGATCAGCGTGCGGACGTCGCGCAAGTCGACGTGGCGGCGGTCCATCCAGATGTCGCCGTTCTCGCGAATCGCGATCAGCAGGTTGCCGGAGGGCTTGTTGACCGCCGTGACTGCCGGCGGCTTGAACACCGTGACGCCGGCTTCCTTGACGAACGACGTCGTGATGATGAAGAAGATCAGCAGATTGACCGTGAAGTCGAGCATCGGCGCGAGGTCGATGCCGGTGTCTTCGCTCTCTGGCGCATGTCGTCGTGACTGCATAGCTCTCCCCTGTCTCGCCTGCGCCTACTGCGTCGTGCTGAACGTGATGTTGTAGATGCCGCCGTGGTGCACCTGGTCGACCACCTCGCACGAGCATGCCCGTCGGAGCTTTGTCCTGGGCCAGGATCAGCACGCCGCTGTCCGGCTTCACGGCGCTCAGGCGCTCGACGTTCGCGCGCACGGCGCGCACATCGACCGCGCGGTTGTCGACCCAGATCTCGCCGTTGTCGAGAATCTGGATCTGGATGCTCTTGGAGTCTTCCTTGGTTTCCTGCTCGAACGACGTCGGCCGGTTGACCGTGAGGCCGGACTCCTTGACGAACACCGCGGTGATGATGAAGAAGATCAGCAGATTGATCACGAAGTCGAGCATCGGCGCGAGGTCGATACCGGTGGATGAGTCGTGATTGTCTGCCTGGCGTCGTTTGCGCATGGCTAGAAACTCAACTTGTCCGCCAAGAGCTCCGTTTCGCGCGTCGCGCGAGTGCGGAAGTAGTGAACCGGGTACAGCCCGGTGATGCTGACGGCGAGCCCCGACATCGTGCAGATCATGGCGGCGGACACGCCGCTCGCCATGCTGCGCGCGTCGGCGGTGCCGCGCAGCGCCATCGAGTCGAACACCTCGAGCATGCCGCTGACGGTACCGATGAGGCCGAGCAGCGGCGACATCGGCACCAGCACCTGCAGCACGGGGAACCCCGTGGTCATCGAGCCGTTCAGCCGCGAGATCATCGCCGTGCGGATCTGCCGGGCGCACCAGGAAGTGCGGTCCTTCCTGGCCAACCACTCGGACTGCAGATTGGCTGCCTGCTTCGGCAGCACGAAGCTGAAGTACCAGTAGCGCTCGATGACCAGCGCCCACATCAATACGCCGGAGGCATAGATCAGCAGGACGAACGGGCCGCCGTCGGTCGACAGCGACACGATGCCCCGGATTAGCGGAAGTTGATCAAGCACGGCGGTGCTTCTCGATGCTTTCGGCCAACATGCCGGCGCTCTGCTCGTCGAGCATCTGGACGACGCCGCGTGACAGCGAGTTCAGCAACGCGTTCGCGAACAGCAGCGGGATCGCGATACCGAGACCGAGCACCGTGGCGATCATGGCCTGGCCGATACCGGTGGCCATCAGCTTCGGATCGCTCGAGCCGGACTCCGTGATGCTCTGGAACGTGATGATCATGCCGAACACCGTGCCGATCAGGCCGAGCAGCGGGCCGGCCGCGACGGCCAGGCGGAGGAACGCCTGGAAGCGCTCGAGCCTCGGCACTTCGCGCAACACCGCCTCGGTGATCCGCAGCTCGGCGACCTCGGCATCTTCCTCGATGCGATTCTTGTCGCCCTTGAAAGCGAGCAGCACGCGACCGAGCGGATTGTCCTGCGGTTGGGTGATCGAGGTTCTTCAGCTGCTTCGTAACCGCGAGGCGCACGAGCACGAGGCTGAACAGCTGGAACAGGAACGCCAGCGCGCCCAGCGCGCCGACGATCATGATCACGTAGCCGACTTCTTGACCCAGCTGGATACGCTCCATGAACGTCGGCCGCTCGATGTACATACCGACCAGGACGCCGCGGTTCGGATCCACGACGGCCCGGGCGTAGCCGGACGACGCGTTCTGGAAGGCCGCCGCCACATTCATGAAGTCCGCCGGCAACTGCCGCGGCAGCACGTTGAACACGTGCAGGTTCGGCAGGTACGACAGGAACTGGCCGTTCGCCGTCGCGTTGAACGGTCCGACGCGGATCACGTCCGCATCGACGTTCTGACCGCCCGGTTGAACGACCCGCGTCTTGTAGCGCGCGACTTGGCCGCTGGCGGTCATCTCGCGCTGGATCTCGATCCACACCCGCTCGAGCTCCGCCGCCGTCGGCGTCACGCGCGCAGCTGCGAACTGCCGCAACCACTCGTCACGCGCCGGTTGACCCGCCGCCGGCGGGAACTGCGTGGTGATCAGCGACTGCTGCAGGATCGTCGAGGAGTCGTTGGCCGCCTGCCGCGCCAAACCGAACACCTCGGCGAGACCCAACTTCGCGGCTTTGTCGCGCAGCTGGTTGTTCAGGTTGTTGATGCGTACTTCGTTGGCGGCATACGTGTCGGCCAGTTTCTGCGAGGCAGTGTCGAGCTCCTTGCGTGTCTGGTCGGCTTTCGCCGTCAGCGCCGCTTTCTGCGCGTCGGGCGTGCCTTCGAACTCCTTTCGCCGCGCGTCGAACTTCGCGTTCTCGTCGGCACGGCTTTTCAGCGTCTGCTCGAGCAGTTTCGGGAGGTCGGTGGCCTGCGGTTGTTGCGCGAAGGCCGGGGCGGCGACGGCGCCCAAAGCTGCCACGACGGGCAGCAACGTTCTGATTTTGATCACGACCGCACCTCCTGCGGCGCCGGAACAGGCACGGTCAGCAGCTCGGTAGCGCCGTCGCGTTTCGCGACGCGGATCGCGGTCTCGACGGCTTGTTTGTAACTTGCATCGGGTACCCAAGTCTTCTTGGTGGCATCGTAGTAACCGGTCTCGCTACCGTCGATCGTGCGATACATCAGCGACACGCGACCGAGCTGCACGAACTCCACGGTTCGCGCATCGGCGCCGGCGCCGAGCCGGCCCTGGTAAGTCGACAACGTCCGGCCGTATTCGAGCTCGATCTGGTAGGCCTCGAGAATCCGGCGGTACTTCTCGGAGATCGTGACGTCGGCGCGCGCCATCATGTCTTTGAGACCCTGCACGCGGGTTTCCCGTTCTCCGAGCATGAACGGCACGTCGAGCTTGACGAACTGCGCCGAGCGTGTCGACCATCTGCTGCATCAGCGGCTGCACTTCGCGGTTGGTCGTTTCGATTTCCGTGAGCTGGCGCTCGATCGACGCGATCTCCGTCTGCTGCGAGCTTGCACCTGCTCCTGGAGCTGGTTGTTGTAGCGATCGAGGCTGTCGGAATCGGCCATCGCCTGCGCGTAGCGGCCGGCGGCGTCGCGCGTGCGGTCGCGGATACCGTTGACCGTCGCTTGGTCCTCCGCGCCTTGCTTGTCCGCCGCCACTTGTGCGGTGAGCGCCTCTTGGAGCTGCGCACCGGCGGGTGCGGCCAACATGACCGGCACGATCGCCACCAGCAGGTGGACCAACCGCGGGCCAGTAGCTGCAGCTACTCTAGTTTTGAACGTCATCACAACAAGCGCCTCCTGAAAATTGATCCTGCACAAGGCTCACGCCAGCCAACCAAAACGACTAGTCGTTGCCGGCCGCGCCGAAAACGACCCTCGGGCCCTCGCCTGTGCGAGCGCCACCCATCGAAAACATAGTTTCCACGAAGAATCCGCAGCCGACAACCGCGAGCCCAGAACGGGCTCCGCCGGAAAGGCCGCATGCACAGTCGCAACGGCAGTCTGAAATACCGTCCACAACTTCCCCCTACCATGCCCTGGGGTTTTACCCCTTCGCCCGATTATTCGGGTCTAGGACTTGGCACCAACCTCATTCGAGTTATCGCGTCGCACGGCTACGGCGTCCTGGCGAGGGCGCTGTGCGCCTCGCGACCCCACTTGTCTGACCACACCAACACTGCCGCGGACAACGAGTGGCTAGTGTAGTCAAATGTTCGCGCGCGTGCATAGGGGTTTCTAAAGCACCCTGTTCCATGCCGAACCGCTCTCGGCACAGGCCTCTGCTCAGCAGCACAACGCCCGCGGCGACGCTGATTTGCAGCCGAACACCTCGGGACGCTCCGGTGCGCCGGCCCCACTGGGCGGCGGCACCCCGCGCGAGCTCGCACACGCCTGGTGCGCAACTGCCTGCTTGGCATGCGCTTATGTCACGCGCCGAGACTGCGACGATTTCGCATCTCGTGGGTTCGCGAGCACAGCTCGCGGGTTCACTCGCGCCCCCCCCACGGCGACACATTCTCTTATAGAGAGGGCTGGGGGCAGCGCCACGAACGACGCGCGGCGGGCGCAGCCTAGGTCTTCTGAGTCGCGAGCGGGCCGATCGATTGGCTGCGCGGCTGAACGCGCGGCAAAAGGGCCGCCAGCAACCCGATGGCCGGCAGCCACGAGCACAGCTTGAACACGAACTCCACGCCGTGAACGTCCGCGAGCTGCCCCACGACCGCCGCACCGATGCCGCCGAGACCGAAAGCGAGACCGAAGAACAACCCGGCGACCGTGCCGACCTTGAACGGCATGAGCTCCTGACCGTAGACGACGATCGCCGGGAACGCCGACGCGAGAATCAGCCCAATCGGCACCGTGAGCACTCCGGTCCAGAACAGGTTCGCGTACGGAAGCACGAGCGTGAACGGCAGCACGCCCAAGATCGACGCCCAGATCACGAACTTGCGGCCGAACCGGTCGCCGATGGCGCCACCGAGCAATGTGCCGACCGCGACCGACGCCAGGTACACGAACAGATGCACCTGCGCCGCACGCACCGACAGTCCGAAGCGCTCGATCAGATAGAACGTGTAGTAACTCGTGATGCTGGCCGTGTAAACGAACTTCGAGAACACGAGCGCCACGAGCACGGCCATTGCGAGCACCACGCGTCCGCGCGGCAGCGCCTCGCGACCCGCGTCGCGCCGCCCGGCCGCACGCATCCGCAGCATGCCGTGCTGGACGTACCAACGGCCCACACGCACGAGCAGCACCATGCCGAGCACGGCTGCGAGCGCGAACCAGGCCACGCTGGTCTGGCCGTAACGCAGGACAACCGACGCCGCAAATAGCGGCCCGATCGACGAGCCGAGATTGCCGCCCATCTGGAACAGCGACTGCGCGAGACCGGGCCGTTTGCCGGCCGCCATGCGCGCGACGCGCGACGATTCCGGATGCAGCACGGCGGAGCCGGTGCCGACGAGCCCGGCCGCCACGAGCAGCAGCGTGAAGCTGTCGGCGCGCGACAGCAGCAGCAGCCCAACGAACGAGAACGCCATGCCCACGGCCAGCGAGTAAGGCTGCGGGCGGCGGTCCGTGAAACTGCCGATCACGGGTTGCAGCAGCGACGCCGTGACCTGGAACGTGAACGTGATGAAGCCGATCTGGCCGAACGTGAGGCCGTAGCTGTCCTTCAGGATCGGGTAAATCGCTGGCAGCAACGACTGCATCATGTCGTTCAGCAGGTGGCAAAAGCTGATCGCGCCGAGAATCGCGAACGCCGTTTCGGTCGCCTGTTCGGAGGACGCCGAAGTTGAATTGCTCACAGAGTGATCCGGTAGTGCGGGTGCTCGAGGCAGGATAGCAGGCAGGACCTCCCGGCCGCGAACAGGTCCGCCGGTGGAACGGAGTGCTTATAATCGCGGCATGCCGCACGTGATCGAATCCGCCTCGAGCGGCCGCGCCAAGTGCCGCGGCTGCGACCGGCCCATCGCCAAGGGCGAGCTGCGATTTGGCGAGCGCCAGCCGAACGCTTTCGGCGAGGGCGAGATGACGCTGTGGTTCCATCTGACGTGCGCTGCCTACGCGCGTCCCGAGCCGTTCCTCGAAATTGCGGCCACCGCAGGTCACGCAGCCGCTGCGTTGATCCCGGACGCGAAGTTCGGCATCGAGCACCGCCGCCTGCCGCGCCTTCACGGTGCGGAGCGCGCACCGACCGGACGCGCACGCTGCCGCAGCTGCAAGGAGCTGATCGCGAAAGACGAGTGGCGCATCGCGCTCGTGTTCTTCGAGGAGTTTCGCTTCGAGCCCGGCGGCTTCGCGCACGCGGGTTGCTCGCAGCCCTACTTCGAAACCATCGACGTCGTCGAGCGGATTCGGCACTTCAGCCCGGAGCTAGGCGCGGCCGACATTGCGGAGCTTAGGCAGGCGCTGCGCGCCGTGAGGACACCGGCCGCATGAGTCGTGACGCTCCGCCGATCGCGACGGGCCGCGGCAGCGGCGCACGTCGCGCCGCCGACGTTCTCGCGCGGTTACAGGAGCGGCCACCGGCGCTGTGGTATCGGGGCGAGCCCGTGGCCGACGTCACGACGCATCCTGCGTTTCGCGGCGGTGTCGCCACGCTGGCCGAGCTGTACGACGTCCAGTGGGACCATGCGGCGACCTGCCTCGTCGAATCGCCGACGAGCGGCAATCGCGTCGCACGAACGTTTCTTCAGGCGCGCACGCGCGGCGAGCTCGAGAGCGTGACGGCCGCGATGCGCGTCTCGGCGCATCACACGCACGGCATGATGGGCCGCGCTCCGGACTACCTGAATCGCGCGCTGTCCGCCTTCGCGGCCGGCGCCAGTTTCCTCGCTGCGACGGACCCGCGCTTCGGCGCGAACGCCGTGCGTCTGCACGCGGAACTGCGCGAGCACGACCTCTGCCTCACGCACTCGCTGCTGACACCGCAGAGCAATCGCGCAGTGGGGCCATCGCAGCAAGCGGACGCGTTTATCGCGGCACGCGTGGCGAGCGAGGACGACTCCGGGCTGGTGATCCGCGGCGCGCGCATGCTCGCGACGCTGCCGATGGCCGACGCGATCATGGTGTTCCCGTCGACGCTGCTGAAGAACACGCCCGACGACGCGCCGTACGCGTTCGGCGTGATCATCGCGACCGATACGCCCGGTCTGAAGTTCATTTGCCGCGAGAGCATCGACTACGGTCGCTCGCATTTCGACCACCCGCTCGGCTCGCGCTTCGAGGAGATGGATGCCGTCGTGGTGTTCGACGACGTTCGCGTTCCGTGGGAGAACGTGCTGCTCTACCGCAACGTCGAGCGTTGCAACACCGCCTACGCGTGCACGGGCGCCGCGGCCGGCATGGCGCATCAGGTCGTCGTCAAAAACATCGCGAAGACCGAGTTCGTGCTCGGCCTCGCGCACCTGCTCGTGGAAACGATCGGCGCCGACGCGTTTCAGCACGTGCAAGAGAAGCTCGCAGAGATCTGGGTCACGCTCGAGACCATGCGCGCGTTCCTGCGCGCGGCCGAGGCCGACGCGGCGCCCGACGAGTTCGGCGTATTCCGACCGGCCTGGAACCCGCTCGACGCGGCGCGCAATCTGTTTCCGCGGCTGTATCCGCGCATGATCGAGATCCTGCAGCAACTCGGCGCGAGCGGGCTCGTCGCGATGCCCACCGCGGCGGACGTGAACGGCCCGCTGGCCGATGACATTCGCCGCTATTACCAGGCCGCGCGCGCGGACGCGCTCGAGCGAATTCCGCTGTTTCGCCTGGCGTGGGACACCGCGCTCTCGGCGTTCGCGGGGCGTCAGGTGCTGTACGAGCGATTCTTCTTCGGCGACCCGGTGCGAATGGCGGGCGCACTCGTCACGACGCACTCGGCGGAGATTCGTGGGCTTGCGGATCGCGTGCGCGAAATCATCCGGACATCGCTCGACGAAACTTGATTTGCGCCGATGGAGAACGCGATGCCGATCGCCTATCCTTCGGTCATCCGCACTCGCGCGTTGGCAAATGGGGAGTTGGCCATGCTGCGCATCGACACCTACGTTCTCTGCGGCCTCGCGACGACGATCGCCCTGCTGTTGGCAGCGCCTGCCGGAGCCCAGGGCTTCGGCGGCGGGCCGACGGCCAAACCTTCGGCCGTGCGCTCCGTGCCGGCGGAGACCACCGCGGCGGCGGTCAAGGACCGCAACTGGAAAGCCCCGCGCACGTCGTGGGGCGACCCGAGCTTCGACGGCGTGTGGAGCACCGACGACATGCGCAGCGTGCCGCTGCAAAGACCCGAAGCCTTCGGCACGCGCGATGCACTGACACCCGAGGAGTTCCAGCAGCGCGCGGGCCGCGACGAAGGCGGCAAGGATCTCGCGAAGAATCGAGAGACGTTCCTGCGCAACGAATGGGGCATCCGCACGTTCGGCTACTCGTCGCTCGTGGTCGACCCGGCGAACGGCCGAATACCCGAGATGACGGCCACCGCCAAAACGCGCGCCGGCAACCGCGATCGCGGCACGTTCGGCCCGGGGCCCTTCAATGCGTTCGAGGACTTCACGCTGTACGACCGCTGCATCACGCGCGGCGTGCTCGGCTCCACGCTGCCCGTCATCTACGGCAACGGCATGCGGATCGTGCAGACGCCGACCGCGATCGTCGATCAGCTACGAAATGATCCACGACACGCGGATCATTCCGCTCGATGGCCGCAAGCATCTCGACAGCGGCATCCGCCAATACATGGGCGACGCCCGCGGTCGTTTCGAGGGCAACACGCTCGTAGTGGAGACGACGAACTTCACGGACGACACGAGCATCGGCCCGAACGGCAACGGCACGCGACACAGCGCGGCAATGCAGCTGACCGAACGGTTCCGTCGCGTCGACCCCGACATGATCGAATACACGGCCACGGTGAACGACCCGGCCACCTACACGGCGCCGTTCTCGTTCCGGCTCATGATCACGACGCAGCCGAACTACGAGACGTACGAGTACTCGTGCCACGAGGGCAACGGTGCCGTGGGGCACGCGCTATCGGGCGAGCGCGCGTTCGATCGTGAGGCGGCCGAGGCGCTCGCGAAAGGTCAGGCGCCGCCGAAGCGAGCCGAGGGCCTGAATATCTACGGCCGGCCGCGCGAAGGCGCGGAAGTGTTCGACATCAACGCTGGCGAGTGAAGACGGTGCCAGGCCTTGCACAGTTGCACCGTCTTTAACTTACTCCGCGCTTGGTGCTGCAGCGCCGCCCTGGCCCATGAACAGCGACTTGCCGTCGGGCAGCGTGATGTCGCGGCCGCTGGCGCGGAACGAGCGATCCTTCGCCTGGAAACCTTCGACGTGCACCTTGGTGCCGGCCGCCACGGAGTTGCGGTTCCAGCCGTTGCGGATCAGCGCGTTCGGAGCACCGCCCTCCACCATCCACTGCTGCTTCTCGCCGGTGGCGGTCACAATCTCGAGGTGCAACCACGAGTGCGGGTTGCTGAACTCCATCTTCGTGACGACGCCGTCGAGCTTGATCGGCCGATTGATGTCGAATTCCGCCGCGAACGAGTGATGCGCGATGACGGGCGCAGCCACCGCGACCAGCGCGGCCCCGCTCAGTACTCCAAACCACTTGCTGACTCGCATTGCCTTCGTCTCCTGGTGCCTGATGGATCGCTTCGCAGCTGCGCCTACGGCAGCGGCTGCTTCAGGAACTCGTTATAGAGCAGGTGCTCGGAAAATTCGACGCACTTGTACTCGAGCAGCTCCGCGTTCGGTTCCGTGTGCCGGTACAGGTGCAGGGAGATCGTCCACGGCTTCGTGAACGTCTCGGGGTCGTCGATCGTGGCCTCGTACTGCAGCCGGTTCGCATCGAGCGGCGTATAGCGCTCGGTGACCTTCATCGCGCTGCTGTGGTAGTTGCCGGCGCGATCGAACCACGTGCGGTCGTCGTTGGCGAGGACCTCGACCACGAGCGTGTCGCCTTCCCAACGCCCGTTCGACCAGCCCATCCACATGTCCACCGGCACCTGGTCGATCGTGCGACGGTCCTTCATGTGCACCGCACGATTGGCCGCTGCGAACGCGTAGGCGAACAGGATGTCGCCGTCGCCCTGCACGATCTGGAACGGATACGGCAGGTACGTCGCGCGCGGGATGCCGGGTAAGTAGCAGGCCGCCTCCGGATCGGTCTTCGGCCAACCCGCCCGGTTCTGCTCGCGTTTGCGCGAGCGCCTCGGGCTTGTAGGGGATCTTGCCTTCCTTCACGACGCTCTGACCCGCCGGGATCGCGCCGATCGAGCCGAGCCGCCAGAAGTCGTTCAGCGGCGAGGCCGCGTGACCCTCGAGGTTCCAATAGGCCGGGCTCATCGACTGCCACAGGCCGTTCAGATTCGGATGACCGCCGATGCGCTTCGGCGCGGTCTGCGCGCTCGCCGACGAGCGGCACGGCACCGACGAGAACCGCGCCACCACGCAAACAATGAGCCCACGACGCATCTGTCTCCCCCTCTCCATCGAACCTGACCGAATCATAGCGAACTCGGTACGGTCACGCAGCGCCGCTGTCCAAAGTTGTCTCGCGCTCGTCCGAGCGCCCGGGAAGGGACGGCTTGGGCACGCTCGCGAGTCGCCCTATACTGCGGTTTCCACTCTGGGGGTCCAATCCATGCCAATCGCTCGCTTTCCGCACCGCGCCGCCGCGCGTGGTTCGTTGCTCGATTCTCGCCGCCGCCACGCTCGCCGCGCCCGCGGCGTTCGCCCAGCGCGCCGTGCCGTTTCAGATGGGCATTCCTGTCGCGCCGCAGGGCCTTGCACACAGGCCGCTCGGCGACGGCCCGTTCGACTACGCGACCGGCGAAGGCCAGGACATCCGCGTCGTCGTCGTCACGAAGGCGTTGTCGTACCCGTTCAGCATGACGTGGCTACCCGACGGCACGATGCTCGTCGCACAGCGCAACGGCGAGCTGCGCACGATCAAGAACGGCAAGCTCGATCCGAAGCCGGTCAGCGGCGGGCCGAAAGCCTACTTCGCCGGCGAGAGCGGCCTGCCGGGCGCCGTGCACGGCTACATGGACGTCGTGCTGCACCCGCAGTACGCGCAGAACCAGCTGATCTACTTGAGCTACACGAAGCCGGTGGGCGACAACCGCAATCACGCGGCCGTGGCGCGCATGAAGTGGACGGCCGAGCGGGCTCACCGACGTGAAGGACATCTGGGTCGGCGACGATCCGACGCAGGGCGCCGTGCCGATCGCGTTCGGCAAGGACGGCATGCTGTACATCGCGACCAGCGGCGGCGACGCCCAGGCGAAGGACACGTACGCGGGCAAGGTGCTGCGGATCAATGACGACGGCACCGTTCCGAAGGACAACCCGTTCGTCGGCCAGGCCGGGCTGGAAGCCGGAGATCTACTCGTTCGGCCATCGCAGCTCGCTCGGTCTCGCCGTGCATCCCGTGACCGGCGACGATGTGGCAGAGCGAGAACGGCCCGAACGGCGGCGACGAGCTGAACATCATCCAGCGCCGGCAAGAACTACGGCTGGCCGCTCGTGAGCTACGGCCGCACGTATCCCGGTCCATGGCAGAACAAGCTGCCGACGCACGAAGGTTTCGAGCCGCCGGTCGTGTACTGGACGCCCGCGATCGCGGTCTCCGGCTTCACGTTCTACACCGGCGACAAGCTCGCGAAGTGGAAGGGCGACGTGTTCGTCGGCGGCCTGCGCCAGGGCGAGATCCCGGGCACCGGCCAACTCGACCGCATCCTGTTCAACGAGAAGATGGAAGAGCTGCGCCGCGAGTAGCTGCTCGTCTGATCTGCACCAGCGGATTCGCGACGTGAAGCAAGGCCCCGACGGCCTGCTGTACGTGCTGACCGACGAGGCCCAGGGCGCGGTGCTGCGAATCGAGCCGCGCTGAGAGGGCCGAAGAAGATGACAATCCGTTCATGTTGACCGCGCACTCTTGAAAGTCGCGCGCCGCCATCCTAGTTTTTCGGCTACGGGCCCCACACGGGGCTTGGAACTAGGGAGTATCGACGTGACGCTGCGACGACTGACTGGAATGCTCTTGGCCACCGCCGGCTTGGCGGCCCTACTGCTCGCGCCCGCGGCCTTTGCCCAGAAGCCTGCGCCCGAAACCTACGAAGCCACGCTGACCGGCGTCTCGGCGACCGGCGTCACCCTGAAGATCGAGATCCTAAACTGGTCGGACGATGCCGGCCGCGAAGCCGTCGTCGGCGCCCTCGGCGAAGAGAACGAGCTCGCGAAGGCGCTCGACAAGCTGCCGAGCATCGGTGCGGTGTGGCAGACCGGCAGCGCGATCGGGCTCTCGGTCAAGTACGCTCACCGCGTAACGGAAGCGGATGGCGCGCAGCACATCACGTTGGTCACGACCAAACCGCTCGACGCCTACAGCTTCAAGCCGTGGACGCTCACGAGCGGAACCGCCGCACCGCGGTTGCCCTACGGCGTGCTCGAGCTCACGCTCGACGGCAAAGGCAACGGCACCGGCACGCTGTCGCTGGCGGCCGAGGTCGCGATCGACACCGCTGCGCACACCGTCGGCCTGAAGACTGGCGCGCCGACGCTGCTGACGGGCGTCAAGCTCGAGCCGAAGCCGTACTGGGCGGGCCGCTAGCGGGGGCGCAAGCACGGACGCCGGCGGTCCCGGCCGTTACCGGCCGGGACCGCTGCGTTGTGCGTGAAAATTGGAGCGGGAAACGAGCCCCGCGAAATCCTAACCGATCGCGCCGCAACTCCGATCGGTGCTCTCGCGCGCCGGCCTCGCGGGCTCGATCCTGGCCCGTCATCTCCGGCCACGGCACGAAGACCGTCAGCGCCGACACGATGGCCATCGCCCCGACAACGAGAGCTATCTTATCAACGTCATGCGATTCGTCGGACTGCTCGACGCCGAAGGTAACAAAACCGATCAAGCGAGCAAGGTGTTTAACCAGCACCAGGACGAGGCATTCCAGAAAGGGTTCGGCGAACTCGTGAAGCGCGCCTACAAAGCACTGTTCGATCTCCACAGCGACAAAGCATGGGACCTGGACGTGGATGGCCTGATCACCTTTTTCAGATCGTCTGACGATACCAGCGCGGTCATCGGTCGTAGACAGGCACACACGTTTCGAGCGCTCGCTAGTTTGGCGGGTCACGGGGAGGTCGAGTCTCGAAGTTCCGCTGGGAAGAAGCCTGCGAACAAGTCAGCTCCCGCGAGAAAATCTAGTGCGCCGATTCCAGCGACCAAACTCAAAGTCACCACGCGTGACGCCAAACATCGCGATCTCGGGTTAACGGTCCGCGTTGAGATCAACCTCCCCGCAGACGGCGATCAGGAGACCTACGACCGGATATTCAAGAGCATTCGCGAGAACCTGCTGAATGGTTGATAGCTGGACGCGGTTCACGGAGATCGTCCGCCGCGCTCAACGATTCACCGACGCACCGTCTGAGCCTGTCGGCGGTTTGCATGCGTTCGATACGCGAAATATTCATGGGAGACTGCGTTCACTCGTGAAAAAGCTGTTCGACGACGGACACTACGTTCAAGCCACTTTCGAAGCCTATAAATTCCTCGACAAAGAGGTTCAACGCCACTCTGGCGCGTCGGAATCGGGCAAGACGCTCATGATGAAGGCGTTCTCCGAGATTACGCCGCTAATTCGACTCACTCCGATGGCGAACACGAGCGACAAGGACGAGCAGGAGGGGTACAAATTTCTGTTCGCCGGCTCCATCATTGCCATACGAAATCCGCGAGGGCATGAAGTGGGGCTGCCCGATACGCCGGACCAGTGCCTAGACCATCTGAGCTTGGCGTCACTTCTACTTAGGCGACTGGAGCAGAGCGGGTTCAAGTGATTTGCACAGCAGTTGTCGGTCTATGCGCGATTCCCTGAGACAATTCATCAATGGCGTTAGTCGCCGTTGGTGGTTCTGGGTCGTGACCGTGCTCAGCAGTGTCACGACGTTCACCGGGCTCTACTACCCACGAAGCCTAGTTGAGCGCAGCGTCCTGGACCTCGCGCCCGCGCTCGGGATCACGATCTTCATCGGCGCGTTCTTCGTGTCGGCGTACTTCACGTATAAGGAGCTGTACGACGCGACGGTCAAATGCCGAAGTTCAGCGGCGGCGCGCTACGAGTCCTCGAAGTCCGCGCCCTTCCAAAACAGCGATTTGAAGACCTGCTTGTATTCTTTGTCGCTCTCAAGAGCGTTGACATCCACGGCGTAGTTGACGACTGAGAGCAGCCGCTCATTTATGAAACTCTTCTTGCCATCCTTCGTCTGGAACTCGAAGTAGGCGCCCAGAACCCGAACGCCTTGCTTGTTGAGCGCTCTGACCAACGGTACGAAATCTCCGTCTCCTGTCACGAGCACGGCAATATCGATTTTGCCGTCCAGGCCGACCTGAAGGGCGTCGACGGCGAGGGCCACATCGACGCCCTTTTCTCCGAGCGTCTGAGACATGGGCAGGTACTTGGGCTCAATCCCCGCGTGCATCAGATCGTGATGCTGATTGCGGTCAAATCGGAGCTGCTCCGGTGTTGCTTTCGTGCTCGTGAAGAGCCCCTGGTGCCAGGCCGCATACACAACCCTGTAGCTCGCGTATCCCTGTTCTTTTTTGGCGATGAACGCTTCGATGAACGCGTGAAGCGGCAGATACCGGAGCCAGCCTAGGTTTCTCTCTTGGTAGTAGTACCGACGAGCATATGCGAAGAAGGACCCATCGTAGAACACGCCGATCCGGCATATCGCGTTGCTCGAGGCCATGGAAATCGCACCCCATTTTGTCGCGCCAACTTTGAAACCTGCACCAGATATCGTCCGTTACAAACGGATGAGGCTTCCGCATAAGGCGACGCGTGCGATTAGCGGATGTTCCCCCGTTGGCTGAAACGCTAACATCTTTGGGTCCGCTTTGGGACCAAGAGCGGCGATCCCCGCTTGTCCGATAGACTACCGTCGAGCTGAACGCGCACGCCATGCCGCACACCTGTATGTCGGCAGGACTAGGAATCTCAGACAGCGAATGCGCCAACATTCAATTCCCGCGTCGCAGCACAACCAAGCCGTGTTCGCGTTCAGACTCGCACGCGAGGCCACCGGTAGGACGGTGGCCGAGTACACCGGCAGCGGTCGCCGCGAATCGCTAATGCTGGATGCAGACTTCCTCCGAGCCTTCACGGACGCGAAGGCTCGGGTCAGAAATATGGACCTTCGCTACGTCCAGGAGGATGACCCGCTTCGCCAAGCCCTCCTGGAAATCTATGCATCGGTCGCGCTCGAAACGCCCTACAACGATTTCAACACACACTGAGGCCCGTGATGATGATTGGCGACGTTCTGGAACGTCTTAATCAAGAATGGGCCTGGACGCACTGAGGCCGAACTGGCCGAAGCAATCTTCGGTAAGGGCGGCTACCCAAGTATCTACCCGTGCTAGAGCGTGGATTTCCGCGAACCAACGCGGACGACGGCGGAAACGAAAACGCCTAATCCCGTGAGGAATTAGGCGTTTAGCGGTCCTTAGTGGACGTTGCCGGAAGAATATTGGAGCGGGAAACGAGACTCGAACTCGCGACCCCGACCTTGGCAAGGTCGTGCTCTACCAACTGAGCTATTCCCGCGTAGGAGTTGGCATTCTACCGAAGCGCCCCGCCCAGCGGCAACGGCAGAAGTCACATTAGTCGTTGGCCCGCATCGCCGGACCCGCGGCCCGCAGGTAGTCGATCATCGACCACAGCGTCAGCGCCACCGCCGCGTACAGCAGCCACTCGCCGAGCGCGTACATCGACTGGCCGAGCAACGGGTCCCGGTAAAGCATGAGGCCGATGCCGACGATCTGGGACGCGGTCTTCCATTTGCCGAACCAGCTCACGGCCACGTGCGCCCGCGCGCCGATCTGCGACATCCACTCGCGCAGCGCGGACACCGTGATCTCGCGGCCGATGATGATGGCCGGCGCGCAAGTCGGCCAGCGACCTGCGCGCGGATCGGCTCGCCGACGAGCAGCACGAGCGCCGTGGCCACGATCAGCTTGTCCGCGACCGGGTCCAGGAACGCGCCGAAATTCGAAGTCTGGCCGAGACGGCGCGCGAGGTAGCCGTCGAGGTAGTCCGTGATGCCGGCCAGCCCGAACAGCAGACCCGCGGCCGGCCGCGCCCACGGTGCGGGCCAATAGAACACGACCACGACCAGCGGAATCGCGACGATCCGGAACCATGTCAGCGCGTTCGGCAGGTTGAACCGCATACGCCTCAGCCGCTCAGTCCGCATGGAAGTGCTCATAGATCGCTGCGGCGAGTTGCGCCGAAATCCCTTTCACCCGCGTAAGGTCGTCGATACCTGCCCGCGTCAGGGCCTGCAGCCCGCCGAACTGCTTCAGCAACTCGCGCCGCTTCTTCGGCCCCAGCCCCGGAATGCTCTCGAGCGGCGACTGCGTGCGTGCCTTCTGACGACGCGCGCGATGGCCCGTGATCGCGAACCGGTGCGCCTCGTCGCGCAGCTGCTGGATCAAGTGTAATGCCGGCGAGCTGGGCAGGCAAACGCAGCGGCTCGGCGCGGTCGGGCAGGTACAGGCTCTCCCGCCCCGGCTTGCGGTCCAGGCCCTTGGCCACGCCCACGATCTTCAGGCCCTGGATCTGCAGATCGTCCATGACTTTGACGGCCTGCGCGAGCTGGCCCGGGCCGCCGTCGATGAACAGCACGTCGGGCAGCGGCACCTCGCCCTGCTGCACGCGCGCATAGCGGCGCCGCAGCACCTGCTCCATCGCGCCATAGTCGTCGCCGGGCGTCACGTCGGTGACGTTGAAGCGCCGGTAGTCGGACTTCAGCGGCCCTTCGGGGCCGAACACCACGCACGACGCCACCGTGGCCTCGCCGCCCGTGTGGCTCACGTCGAAGCACTCGAGCCGCGCCGGCGGCTCGCCGAGATCGAGCGCATCCGCCAGGGCCTCGAGCTGCCGGTCGAACGACGCGCTCGACTGGTAGCGCAGCTCCGCGCCGTGGCGCGCGTTCGTGACCGCCATCTCGACCCAGCGCGCGCGGTCGCCGCGAACGCTCGACTTGATCGCGACCTTGTGGCCGGACTGTTCCGAGAGCAGCTCGCGCGAGCGTGGCGGCCTCGGGCACGGTTCGGCTCGCGAGGATCTCCTTCGGCGCCTCGCGGCCCGCGTAGTACTGCAACAGGAACGCGCGGATGATCTCGTCCTCGTCGAGCGCCGCGCGCGACCTTCGGAAAGAAGTTGCGGCTGCCGAGAGACCGGCCGCCGCGAAAGAACATCACGGCCACGCAATGGATGCCGTGGTCTTCCGCGAGCCCCACGGCGTCGAAATCGCCGGCCGCGCGCGCCACGATCTGCTGCGACTGCACGTTCTTCAGCTTCGCGAGCTGGTCGCGATATTGCGCCGCACGCTCGAACGTCGAGCTGCGTCGCCGCCTGCTCCATGCGCTCGGCGAGCCGTGCGGTCACGACGTCGCTGCGACCTTGCAGGAACAGCACGGCGTGCTCGAGATCTCGCGCATAGTCTTCGGGGCTAGATCAGCCCGACGCACGGCCCGCTGCACCGCTCGATCTGGTGCTGGAGGCACGGTCGACTACGATTCTCGAAGAAGCTGTCCTCGCACTGGCGCAGCTGGAACAGCTTCTGGAGCTGATTCAGCGTCTCGCGCACGGCTCCCGCGTTCGGATACGGGCCGAACAACTGCGCTTTGGACGTGCGCGGCCCGCGGTAGAACGCGAGCCGCGGGAACCGATGCTGCCGTGTCGAGCCGGATGTAGGGATAGCTCTTGTCGTCGCGCAGCACGACGTTGAAACGCGGCCGATGCTGCTTGATCAGGTTGTACTCGAGCATCAGCGCTTCGACTTCCGTGCGCGTGACGGTGACCTCGAGACCGGCGATGCGTGCGGACCATCGCGATGGTTTTCGCGTCGTGCGCGCGGCTGCCCTGGAAGTAGCTCGTCACGCGGCGCTTCAGATCTCGCGCCTTGCCGACGTAGATGACCTCGCCGCGCGCGTCGAGCATGCGGTAGACGCCCGGCTTGTGGGTCAGGTGCGCGAGCACGGTCGATGGATCGAACGACGCGGGCGTGGCCCCGGCGTCACGCTCGGCCGGCTCTGTCGCGGTAGCGCTCACGGCGGCCGTCAGTCTTGCGTGTGCAGCCGACCGGCGATCAGCATCGCGATCTCCATGGCCTGCTCGTAGTTCAGGCGCGGATCGACTTGCGACTTGTACGCGCGCGCGAGGTCGGACTCCTTGAGCCCGCGCGCGCCGCCGATGCATTCGGTCACGTTGTCGCCCGTGAGCTCGAGGTGCACGCCACCGAGATAGCTGCCCTGCTCCTGATGGATCCGGAACGCCGACCGCACCTCGGCGCGAATGTTGTCGAAGCGGCGCGTCTTGTAGCCCTCGGCCGTGCGTCTCGGTATTGCCGTGCATCGGGTCGCAGACCCACAGCACACTGCGAACCCGTCGCGCGCACGGCCTTGATGACGCGCGGCAGGTGCGCCTCGATGTGCTTCGCGCCGAAACGCGTGATGAGCGTGAGCCGCCCCGGCTCGTTGTTCGGGTTCAAGCACGTGCACGAGCTGTTGCAGCTGCTCGTCGCTGACGCTCGTGCCGATCTTCACGCCCATCGGATTCGCGATGCCGCGGAAGTACTCGATGTGTGCGCCGGCAAAGTCCGCCGTGCGCATGCCGATCCACGGGTAGTGCGTCGTCAGGTTGTACCAGTGGTCGCGATGCTTCAGGAACCGCGTCTGCGCCTGCTCGTACGGCAGATGCAACCCCTCGTGCGACGTGTAGAACTCGACGCGATGCGTGCTATGCAGCGGTTCGCCGGTGATCGCTTCGAAGAACCCGAGCGAGTCGGACACCGACTGCACGAGCGCGTGATAGTCGGCCGCCGCGGCCGACTCGCCGACGAACGCCAGATCCCAGTTCTCGGGGTGATGCAGATCCGCGAAGCCGCCGTCGATCAGCGAGCGCACGAAGTTCAGGGTCAGCGCCGCCCGCTCGTAACCGCGCAGCATCAACGTCGGGATCGGGTTCGCGATCGACGGCCGTGAACGCGGGCCGGTTGATGATGTCGCCGCGATAGCTCGGCAGCGACACGCCGTCCTTCGTCTCGTAGTCGGCGCTGCGCGGCTTCGCGTACTGCCCTGCCATGCGGCCGACGCGGATGATCGGCTTCTTCAGGCCCACCAGCATCACGAGCGACATCTGCAGCAGGATCTTGAGCTTCTGCACCACGTTGTCGGACGTGGTCTCGTCGAAGTTCTCGGCGCAGTCGCCGCCCTGGAGCAGGAACGCCTCGCCACGCTGCGCGGCCGCGAGCTTCGACTTCAGGTTCTCGACCTCCCACGTCGTCACGAGCGGCGGCAACTGCGACAGCTGTGCCAGCACGGTTTCGAGATGGACGCGGTCGCGATACGTCGGCTGCTGCGCGGCAGGCCGACTCTGCCAGCTGGCCGGGTGCCAATCGGTGGGGATGCGTGCTTGAGTCATCGGCGGCTCGAGACTTTGTTGCGAACGTCACTATACCCGCCGGCTCCGGGCACGACCAAAGAAACCCTGCGAAACGGGCCGAAATGTCGCTCGTCTCACCCGACTCGCGACGGCTAGCGTGCAGTTGTCGCAGTGAACGTTCGGAGCCGTCATGCCGTTCGCAATCGCCGTCGTGAGCCCGCCGGCCGGTGCGTATGCGTGGCTCGTCGTTGCGATCGGCGGTCTCTCCTACGCCGTCTACGCGCCGCGCTTCGTCGTCGCGTTCACCGGCGCCACTGCCGGCACGCTCGCCGTACTCGGGTACCTGCACGTGCCGCCCGACGCGGCGGGGCTCGTGCTGCTCGCACTCGGCGTGCTGCTGTTGAACCTCGAGTTCCTGCGGCCGACGTTTGGAGCCGCGGCGATCGCCGGCCTCGCGACCACGACGGCCGGCTCGTGGCGCTTGCTCGGCGTTGCGCCACCCCTCGCGCCGCTGCCGGTAGCGCTTGCGCATCGCGTGTGCCGTCGTGGGCGCGCTCGCGTTGCTCGTGATCACCGAACGCGCCGTGCGGCGCTACACGCTACCTCCGTAAGCGTCTCTCGCTCACCGACGCGCAGCCGCATCCTCGCCCGCTGCGTCGTCTCCCGCCACGGCGCGCTGCCAAAGCTGCTCGAGGCGTTTCGTCGATACGGGGCGCACGGTGCCGAGCGCTTGCGCGAACAACGACACGCGCAGCTCCTCGATCAGCCAGCGGTACTCGACCATCGCGTTCGGCCACGGCCAACCTTCGGGCACGCTCGAGCGCCAATGCTCGAGCGGCGCGGCCGCCGCATGCACTTGCGCCGCGAGCTCGCGTTCCTGGCGCTGACCGCGTTTGTCCCAGCGCAGCTGCGCGGCTTTCAAGTAGCGCGGCAGATGGCGGCGCCACTCGGCCGGCGTCGCCGTCAGGAACCCTGGGCCGATCAGCGCATCGAGCTGTGCGCGATGTCGGCGCGCACGGCCTCCGAACGCGTGTCGGCCGCTTCGAGATCGCGCCGCAGCTTGCGATACAGCGGCAGGACCTCCGTGAGCAGCGCGCGCAGCCCATCGGCGGCCGCGACGAGCTCGCTGCGCCCTTTGCGCAGCGCAGCGTCGAATGCCACCTGCGTCCGAATCGGCGGGTCGAGCGCGAACGCCTGCTCGGCCGCCGCGCACAACACATCGTCGACGAGCGCGCCCGTGGCGCCGATGCCGTGGAAGCCGAGCACGAGCTCGCGCTCGGCGAGCGTGCGATCGCGCACGAGCGCCACCTGCTGCGGCAGCGCTTTCATCAGCAAACGCCGCACGCCGACGCGGTGCTGTGCAACGGCCGCCGGACCCGGCGGCAATACCTTCATGTCGACGCGGCCGTCGACATCGACGAGCGCGGGATACAGCACGAGATCCCGCGGCCGCTGCGCCACGAGCGCAGACGCCGGCAGATCGCCGAAGTCCCACTGCGTGAGCCCGCTACGCTGCCACTGGCCAGGCTCAGCCGCACGCGCGGGCGCGACCTCCGGCGCCTCTGCCGCCCGCGCCTGGCGCTGCAGCGCGCGCAAGTCGCGGCCCGCTGCGCGCACGCTGCCGTCCGCGTCGAGCACGTCGATGCGCATCGTGAGATGCGGCGCGAGCGCGCGCTCGTCGAGCGTCGCCGGCGTCAGCTGCACGCCGCGCGTTTCGCGCAGCGCTTCGCACAGGGCGATCGTCAACGGCTGTCGGCCGACGCTGCCTGCGCAGCGCTGCGAGCACCGCGTTCACGGTGTCGGGCATCGGCACCAGCGGCTTGCGCTGCTCCTTCGGCAACGCGCGCAACAGCGCGAGGATCTTTTCCGGCAGCCAACCCGGCACGAGCCAGTCGAGCTGCTCGGGACGAATCGCCCCGAGCAACGCCCGCGGCACGCCCACCGTGATGCCGTCGTGGTCCGCACCCGGCTCGAACACGTACGTGACGGGGAGCCGCTGCCCCGCGAGCGGAAGCTCCTGCGGGTAGCGCGCAGCCGGTAGCTCGGCGAGGTCGCGGCTCGCGACGTCGCTCGCCGTCATCTGCAGCGTCGCCGCGTGATCGGCCGCGCACCACACCGCGAGACTCGCCCGGTCGTGCACTTCGGGCGGCAGGCGCTCGTCGTAGAACGCGGCGACGCCCGCCTCGCCGACGTACAGATCGCGCTTGCGCAACCGCGCTTCCCAGTCGAGCACGCTGCGGCGCAGCGCGCGATTCGCCGCCAGGAACTTGGGCTCGTCGGCACCGAAGCCCGCCTGATCGGCCGCAAGCGCGTCGGCGATGAACAGGCCCCGCGCCTCGGCGGGCTCGACGCGGCCGTAGTCCACGCGCCGCTCGCTCGCGAGCGTCAGGCCGAACAACGTCACGACCTCGCGCGCCGTGACCTGGCCGCGCTCGGCGTTCCACAGCGGATCGTGATACTCGTAGCGGACCAAGTGCGGCGCCACATGCAGCGCCCAGCGCGGATTGACCTGCGCGACGGTGCGCAAGTACTGGCGCTCCGTCGCGACCCGCTCGGCCGCCACGAGCCAGCGCGGCCGCTTCTTCGCGAGCGGCGTGTTCGGGGTGAGCTGCGCGCGCGAATCACGCATGCCGCGATACACGACGCCGTCCTCGTGCTCGGCGATGAAGTCGATGAACGCCGCGAGCACGGCCTGGTGGATCGCGCGGTAGTCGGCCGCCTCGTGGCGCGTGCGCCAGCCCAAACCCTGCACGAGCTCGTGCAGCTGGCCGTGCACGTCGTGCCACTCGCGCAGGCGCGCGGCGGAAAGGTACTGGTCGCGGCACCAGGCGCGCAGCAAGCGCTCGCCGCCGCGCCGCTCGCGTCGATACGCGTTCCAGAGATTCAGGTAGCTCGAGAACTCCGAGCGGGGGTCGGCGAACGCCTCGTGCTTGCGGCGCGCGGCGTCCGCGTCGGCGCCATACTCGCGCGGATCGACCACGGAGAGCGCCGCGGCGATCACGAGACCTTCGCGCAGCGCACCGTTGCGGTTCGCGATCACGAGCAGACGTGCGACGCGAGGGTCGGCCGGCAGCCGCGCCATGACCTCGCCGTCGGCCGTGAGCTTGTGGTCCGCATCGAGCGCGCCGAGCAAGTGCAGCAGCTGATACGCATCGCTGACGGCTTTGGCCGGCGGCGCATCGATGAACGGAAACTCGTCGACCGGCCCCAAGCTGCTGCGCTTCGAGCCGCAGCAGCACGCCGGCGAGACTCGTGCGCAGGATTTCCGGTTCCGTGTACGCGGGCCGCTCCGCAAAATCCTCTTCGGAGTACAGCCGCACGCACACGCCGGGCGCGAGCCGGCCGCAGCGGCCGGCGCGTTGTACGGCGTTGGCCTGCGCGATCGGTTCCACGCCGAGGCTCTGCACGCGGTGCCGCGTGCCGTAGCGGCTCACGCGCGCGAGCCCAGAGTCGATCACGTAGCGGATGCGCGGCACCGTCAACGACGTCTCCGCGATGTTCGTCGCGAGCACGATGCGCGGCGCCTTGCCGGGCTCGAAGATCCGCCGCTGCCGCGCGCTCGTGAGCCGCGCGTACAGCGGCAGCACCTCGTAGCCCTTCGGACCGTAGCGGCCGAGCGCGTGCTCCGCGTCGTGGATCCAGCGCTCGCCCGGCAGGAACACGAGCATGTCGCGCACGGGCCCGTCGACGCGCTCGGCCGCGAGCTCGCGCGCCGCGGTCGTGACCGCGCCCGCGAGATCCTGATCCTGCTCGCGCGGCTGGTAACGCACGCTCGACGGGGAAGCTGCGGCCGGCCACGCGCACGATCGGCGCGTCATCGAAATGCTTCGAGAAACGCTCGGGGTCGATCGTGGCCGACGTGATGATGACTTTGAGATCCGGCCTCTGCCGCCCGATGCTGTGCAGGTACCCCAGAATGAAATCGATGTTCAGGCTGCGCTCGTGCGCTTCGTCGATGATCAACGCGTCGTACGCTTGAAGCTTGCGGTCCGTGCGGATCTCGTTCAGCAGGATGCCGTCCGTCATGACCTTCACGAGCGTCCGCGGCCCGGTGCGATCCGTGAACCGCACGGTGAGACCCACGGTCTCGCCCAGCTGCACGTCGAGCTCAGCCGCGAGCCGGGTCGCGGCGGCCTGCGCCGCGATGCGGCGTGGCTGCGTGTGGCCGATCATGCGGAGCACGCCGCAACCGGCTTCGAGCAGCAGCTTCGGCAGCTGCGTGGTCTTGCCGCTGCCGGTGTCGCCACACACGACGACCACGCGATGCGCGCGAATGGCCGCCAGCAGCTCGTCGCGCGCAGCCGTAATCGGCAGCGCCTCCGGGTAGCTCAACGTGTATTTCGCCGCTCGCCGCGCCGCGAGCGCGGCATCCGCCGCGCCGCTCATAGCACGCCGGCGCGGGATAGCTCGACTCGTAGCTCCGCGCCGCCGAGATCGGACTTGCCGACGCTGAGGGAGCCCCGATACAGCTCGACGGTCTCGCGCACGACGGCGAGGCCGATGCCCTGCCCCGGCACCGACTCGTCCGCGCGCTTGCCGCGCTGGAACAGCTGCGCGGCGAACTCGTCGTCGATGCCCTTGCCGTCGTCGGCGACCGTGATCGCGAGCCGCTCCGGCGTCGACTCGGCCTTCACGCGCACGCGGCCGGCGCAATACTTGTAGGCGTTGTCCATGAGATTACCGAGGATCTCCGTGAGGTCCGCCGGGTCGCCGCGAAACGACGCCCCGGGCGCCACGAAGACGCTACACGCAACCCGTTTGTCGCGGTACACCTTGTCGAGCGTCAGCTTCAGATCGTCGACGACGGGCGCGACCGCGACGGGCTCGGTGCCGAGACCCGATGGCGCCGCTCGCGCGCGCTCTGCGCAGCTGGTACGACACGCGCTGGTCCATGCGCTCGAGCTCGCGGTTCAGCGCCTCACTGCGATCCTCGGCCGGCTGCGAGCGCTGCTCCGCGAGCAGCGTGCGCATCGCCGCGAGCGGCGTCTTCAAGCTGTGCGCGAGATCGTCGAGCGTGTTGCGGTAGCGCACGAGTCGCCGCCTTTCGGTATCGATCAGCATGTTCAGATTGTCGGCGAGCCCGACGAGCTCCGACGGATAGTTGCCGGTCAGCTTCACGCGATCGCCGGCCTCAACCTCACGCACCTGGCGTTCGAGCCGGAGAACCGGCCGCAGCACGAACGTCAGCAGACCGCCGACCACGAGCAGCATCGTCAACGTGACGCCGAGGAACCAACCGATCAGGTAGTTGCGAAACGTCGCCTGCCGCTCGTTGTACGGCTCGAGCGAGACACCGATCGCGAACGTGTACGGCGTCGGTCGTTGTCAATTCCCACGATGATGCCCATCAGCAGCGCTTCGATCGGCGGGAAACCCGGCACGTCGAGCTTCACATAGTGCTGTTCGCCGGGCGCAGCGAGCTCGTCGGTCGGAAAATCGCGGCCGAGCAGCGACAACGACTGCCACAAGGCGCGACCGTTGCTGTCGTACAAGGCGCCGATACAGGCCGGAGTTCGCCACTTCGAACCGCGGGTCGATGGCGTCGGTCGGCAGCCGCAGCTCGCCGCCGGGCCCCGGCTCGGCCAGCGCGATGAGGCCGAGCACTTGAGCCTCGAGCAACTCGCGCCGGTCGCGGTCCGTGCTGTTCCGAAACGCAACGTCGAGGCCCACGATCGTCGCGGCGAACAACACGATCAGCGCGACGCACACCCACAGCACGACGCGCGCACGAAGGGAACGGACGAGCGGCATGAGTTCGCGCTCAGCCGGACGGCGGCGCGCCGCGGGCCACCGCCAGGCGGTAACCACGGCCGCGCAGAGTCTCGATCGGCTTGTAACTCGTTCGTCGGGGTCGAGCTTGCGACGCAGACCGCCCGATGAACACCTCGATCACGTTGCTGTCGCGCTCGAAGTCCTCGTCGTACAGCGCCTCGGTGATCTGCGTTTTCGACAGCACCTCGCCCGCGTGCAGCATCAGGTACTCGAGCAGCTTGTACTCGAAGCTCGTGAGCTCGAGCTTCTGGCCTTTGACTTTGACTTCCTGCGTGCGCGTGTCGAGCACGATGGGCCCGCACACGAGCTCCGACTGCGCCCAACCGGTCGCGCGGCGCAGCAGCGCATCGACGCGCGCGAGCAGCTCCTCGACGTTGAACGGCTTCACGACGTAGTCGTCGGCGCCGAGCTTCAGCACCTCGACTTTGTCCTGCCAGCGGTCACGCGCCGTCAGAACGAGCACCGGGTACGACTTACCGTCGGCGCGCAACTGCTTGATGAGCTCGACGCCGGACAGCTTCGGCAGACCGAGATCGACGATCGCGAGATTCACCGGGTATTCGCGCGCGAGGTACAGGCCTTCCTGCCCGTCCGCGGCGCGGTCGACGACGTAGCCGGCCTGCTCGAGCTGCGTGGCGAGCGAGCGGCTCAGGTTCGGATCGTCTTCGACGCAACAGCAGGCGCATGGAGAGCGTGGTTACATGAAGGAGCCGGTCTGCGCGTCGACACGCACGGTGCGCACGCGGCCGTCGTTGCCGAGGATGCGGATCTCGTGCACGACGCGGTCGCCGATCATGACCGTCTCGGCGCGCACGACGCGGCCCGGATAACGGCCCTGCGCCATGCGCCGTGGCCTGCGCCGAGCGAGATGCCGCCGCGTTGGGCGGCGAACGCCTTGACCGGCGCCTCGCCGTCGAACTGCAAGATGCCGGCCGCGGCTGGGCGAACGCCGCGCCGCCGGCGCCGAGCAGGGCTGCGAGCACGGCGCAGAGCGCGAAGCCGCGCCGCGACCGCCGTACTGCGTTTCTGTCTGCTCCGTTCACCGTTGCCATCCGTTCCGGGTAGTCACTAACCCGTCGCCAAGCTTGGATTCCGCCGTTGGTCCGCGTCAAGGAACCGTTCAGCGGCCGCGCGGCGTGCAGCCGCCGAAAGGTCTTCCGCTCGCTCTTTTGATGCGCACGCCGTGCTCAACGCCACACCGGGTAACCGACCGGGCGCACGTCGACCGCGAGCTGGATCCGATCGCCGGGCGGCGTGTCTGTACGCGTCGTGTACCGTCGACCCTGGTAGACATAGGTCACGACGTAGCCGTCGATGCACCTGCTCGGTCGCACGGTCGTTCACGACCTCGCAACGCTGCACCGGGACCTCGCGGTAACCGAGATTGCGCTGCGCGCGCTGGTTGCGCGATGACGCGCGCCCGCCGTCGCGCCGCGCGCCGTCGCCAGATCGCGGCCGCTGCCGCCAGCCGAACTGTCGGCCGATCGTGGCGCCGATCACGCCACCGGCCGTCGTCTGGCCCGTGACGCCGGCCGCGGGCCGCCGGGCGTAGTCGTCATAGCACTCCTGGCGCGGCCGATCGACCGTGACGTACCGGACCATGGGCTCGACGGCGATGACGCGGCCGTACGCGAAATCCGACCCGCGATGCGCCGTAGCCGTGACCGCGACCACGTCAGCATCGTGATCCGCGAGCGCCACGTTGGCGCCGAACAACCCGATGACCGCAACCGCCGAAATTGTCGATCTTGAAGCTCATGGCACCTCTCCTTCCCTAGCGGTCCCACTTGGGACCTTGAAGGGCAGATTAGGGGTCGGGCGCTGAATCGAACCTGAATGCCGAAAAGCCTTGTGGCCTCAGGCTTCCGCAGCTTTCGCCTGCCGCCAGAGCGCGTCAGAGCCGCCGCGTCGTGGCTGTCCCAGCCCCGACCGCTCGCGGCGACCTCCGCCTCCACGGCGCGGAACCGCCGCGCGAATCTGCCGTTCGCGGCCCGCACGCAGGTGTCGGGGTCGAGATTCAGATGGCGACACCAGTTCGCGATCGTGAACAGCAGGTCGCCCATCTCGGCGGCGACCTCCGTCTCGCTGCCGCTCGCGACTGCGGCATCGAGCTCGCCGATCTCCTCCGTGACCTTCGCGCGCACACCCGCCGTATCGGGCCAGTCGAAGCCCGACCGTCGCGGCGCGTTTGCCGAGCTTCACGGCGCGACTCAAGCCCGGCAGCTTCGCCGGCACGTCGTCGAGCACGCTCACTCGCGCCGGCGCGCTCGCACGCTCCTGCCGTCTTGATGTCCTCCCAGATCCGCGTCTGCTCGGCGCTGTCCTCGACCTCTGCATCGCCGAACACGTGCGGATGCCGCCGCTCGAGCTTGTCGCAGATGTCGGCCGCCACGGCCTCGAAGTCGAACAGCCCGGCTTCTTGCGCCATTCGTGCGTGGAACACCACCTGGAACAGCAGATCGCCGAGCTCGCTCTTGAAGCTCGTCGAGCGCTTCGCGCTCGATCGCGTCGGCCACCTCGTAGGCTTCCTCGATCGTGTAGGGCGCGATCGTCGCAAACGTCTGCTCGCGATCCCACGGGCAGCCGCCCCGCGGATCGCGCAGCCGCGCCATGATCTTCAAGAGCTTCTCGATACTCTGGACTATCCGTTTGTTTATTCATGGGAAATAACGTCCCTGAAATTCACGAGAATCGCGGCCGTCGCGCCCCAGATTCGGTGGCCGGAGTAGCTGCAGCTCGTAGGTGCGAAAGCGCGCCCCGAGCCGTTCGCGGTAGGTGGCCACGACGTTCGCCCGGCTCGCACGATGAACTCGAGCGGCACCTCGAACACGCTCGCAACCTCGGTCGGATCCGGCGTTGCGACGAACGAGCCCCCGCCACGTAGCCGACCACCGGCGTGATCAGGAACCCGGTGCCCGTCAGAAGCTCGTCGAGAACTCCGAGCACCTCGACGTCCGCCGTGCCGAAGGCCGTCTCCTCGTGCGTCTCGCGCAGCGCCGCATCGACGGCGGTCTCGCCGGCGTCGGCGATCCGGCCGCCGGGGAAGCTGATCTGGCCCGCGTGGTCCTTCAGATGCGCCGCGCGTTCCGTGAACAGCACCGTGAGCCCGGCCGCGCGCTCGACGAGCGTCAAGCAGCACGGACGCCGCGCGGCCCGGGCTGGTCGATCGCGGCACGCAACGCGGGCGACGATCGGCCTCCTTCGACGTTCGCGAGCATGCGCGCGCGCGGATCGACCGGCGCGCGCGGCGTCGCGACGATCGCGGCGAATGGCCTGCGAGGGAAGTTCCCGGCGCTCGCTCCGGCGCGGCCGCCGCGGTCAGCCGCCTCCGCCGCCCGCCTCGCCCTTGATGCCGCCCTTCGTCAGCTCGAGCGGGTCGAGCAGCTGCTTCAGCTTCGCGGCGCCGAGATCGGTCTTCTCGCTCGGCCACCTCGCGGATCGCGCGACCTTCCTTGTAGGCCTGCTTCGCGATCGCGGCGCCCTTCTCGTAGCCGATCACCGGGATTGAGCGCCGTCACGAGGATCGGATTGCGCTCGAGCGCCTCGTCGAGCCGTGCCTGGTTCACCGTGAAGCCCGCGATCGCGGAGTCCGCGAGCACGCGCGACGCGCTCGCGAGTAGCTCGATGCTCTGCAGCAGGTTCAGCGCAACGACCGGCAGCATCACGTTCAGCTGGAAGTTGCCGGACTGGCCCGCGATCGTGATCGTCGCGTCGTTGCCGATGACCTGCGCCGCGACCATCGCGACGGCCTCGGGGATCACCGGATTCACCTTGCCCGGCATGATGCTGCTGCCGGGCTGCAGCGCGGGCAGCGCGATCTCGCCGAGGCCCGCGAGCGGGCCGCTGTTCATCCAGCGCAGGTCGTTCGCGATCTTCATCAGGCTCACGGCGGTCGTCTTCAAGCTGACCCGACACCTCGACCGCCGTGTCCTGCGAGCTCATGGCCTCGAAGAAGTTGTCGAGCGGATGGAAGCCGACACCCGTGCGCTTCGCGAGCGCGGCGCAGAACTTCGCGGCGAACTCGGGATGCGCGTTGATGCCGGTGCCGACGGCGGTGCCGCCCTGCGCGAGCCCCGTGAGCCGCGGCAGCGCGCCCTTGAGCCTGAAGATGTTGCTCAAGATCTGCGCGGCCCAGCCGCCGAGCTCCTGATCGAGCCGCACCGGCATCGCGTCCATCAGGTGCGTGCGGCCGGTCTTCACGATGCCGGCGACGCTCTTCGCCTTCTTGTCGATCGTCTTCTGCAGGTGCTCGAGCGCGGGCAGCAGCTTGCCGATGATCTCGAGCGCCGCGCTGACGTGGATCGCGGACGGGATCACGTCGTTGCTGCTCTGGCTCATGTTGACGTGGTCGTTCGCGTGCACCGGCTTGCCCAGGCTCTTCGATGCGAGCTTCGCGATCACCTCGTTCGCATTCATGTTCGAGCTCGTGCCCGAGCCGGTCTGGAACACGTCGATCGGGAACTGGTCGAGGTGTTTGCCGCTCCGCGATCTCGAGCGCGGCGCTGCTGGATCGCCTTCGCGATCGGCGCCGGCAAAAGGCGCAGGCTCTTGTTCGCGTCGGCCGCGGCCCACTTGATCAGCCCGAGCGCGCGCACGAACGCCGGCGGCATCGGCAACCCGCTGATCGGAAAATTGTTCACCGCGCGCTGTGTCTGCGCGCCCCACAGCGCCTCCGCCGGTACCTTGAGCTCGCCCATGCTGTCGCGTTCGACGCGAAACTCGGTCGTCATGCACACTCCTCGAGCGAAAAATTAGAAGTCCGCGCGGTCACGAGATTCGTTTATGATGCGCACTCCGAAATCTGCTTGTATAGGCTCAGCGGCCGTGGACTCCTCGACGCTCCTGGCACTCTCGCCGCTCGACGGTCGCTACGCGCGCAAAGCGGCACCGCTTCGCCAGTACCTCTCCGAATACGCCCTGATCCGCTACCGCGTGCTGATCGAGGTCCGCTGGCTTCAGCGCCTCGCCGACGAGCCGAGCATCGCGAGTTCGCGCCGCTCGAACTCGCCGCGTCAAGGACGTGCTGAACGCCATCGTCGACGAGTTCAGCATCGACGACGCGCAGCGGGTCAAAGAGCCGTCGAGGCCAAGACGAATCACGACGTCAAAGCCGTCGAGTACCTGCTGCGCGCAGAAGCTCGACGGCATGCCGGGCGCGTCGGCGCAACTTCGACCGCATTCATGCACTTCGCCTGCACGTCGGAGGACATCAACAACCTCGCCTACGCGCTGATGCTGCGCGACGCGCGGCAGCGCGTGCTGCTGCCGCCGATGAAGCAGCTCGCGATCGATCTGCGCACGCTCGCGCACGCGCTTCGCCGACGTGCCGATGCTCGCGCGCACGCACGGCCAGCCCGCGACGCCCACGACGCTCGGCAAGGAGATCGCGAACTTCGTGTACCGCCTCGAGCGGCAAGCCGACCGTCTACGCGAACGTCGACGATCTGCGGCAAGTTCAACGGCGCAGTGGGCAACTTCAACGCGCACGCGTTGCTTATCCCGAGGCCGACTGGCCCGCGCATCAGCCGACCGCTTCCTCGAGTCGCTCGGGCTCGCGTCGACGCCGTACACGACGCAGATCGAGCCGCACGACTGGATCGCCGAGTACTGCCAGGCGTTGTCGCGCTTCAATACGGTCGCTGATCGATCTCACGCCGCGACTTCTGGGGCTACATCAGCTTGGGCTACTTCCGCTCGCGGCCCGTGGCCGGCGAAGTCGGCTCGTCGACGATGCCGCACAAGGTCAACCCGATCGATTTCGAGAACGCCGAAGGCAATCTCGGCGTGGCGAACGAGCTGCTCGCGCTTCCTCGCCGAACAAGCTGCCCGTCTCGCGCTGGCAGCGCGACCTGACCGACTCGACCGTGCTGCGCAACTCTCGGCGTCGCGCTCGGTCACACGTTGATCGCGCTCGATGCGGCGCAGCGCGGCTTGGGCAAGCTCGATGCCGACCTGAAGCTGATCGCAGCCGAGCTCGACGACCGCTGGGAAGTGCTCGCCGAGGCGATCCAGACCGTCATGCGGCGCTACGGCCAGGCCGACGCCTACGAGCAGCTGAAGGAGCTCACCCGCGGCCGTGCGATCGACGCGACACGCTTGCGCAAGTTCATCGGCGAGCTCGACCCTCCGGCCGCCGCGCGTAACGCGCGCGGCTCCGCCTTCCGCTTACACGGCCCGCCGCCGACCTCGGCTTGGCTGCCAAGCTCGGCAGCGCCGCACGGGCTCTAGCCTTGACACGTTCCGCTCGTCGCCCGCGGTCCAATAACGTTGACCCGCGGCACAGCCGCCCCGGATCGCCGGTTTCATTCCGGCGCAAAACTGACTTGGGCACAGTGACGAGAACCCGTTAAGCTAAACTCGTTCCATTCGAATAAAACCGCATGCCCGACCGAGCGAGCAAACCAAAACCAAAGGCGTCCGACAGGTGCTCTCCTCGAGCCTGGACGATGTGCGCGCCGCGATCGTGGAAGTCATGGGGCTCGCGAATCGGACGCTGTCGATCTTCACGCACGATCTCGAGCCGCGGCATCTACGATCACGACGACTTCCTCGAGACGCTGAAACGCTTCATCCTGTCGCGCGGCTTTGCTCGCGTGCGCGTGCTCGTGGTGGACCCGACACGCGTCATCACGACGGCGAGCCGGTTCGTGAACATGGGCCGGCGGCTGAACAGCTACATCGAATTCCGCAACGTGAAGCAACCGAGTACGCGGCCGCACCCGGAGGCGTTCTGCATCGCCGACGAGCACGCGCTCATGTATCGGCGCAGGCACGACCGCTGGGAAGGCATGTCGGACACCTACGAGCCGGCCGTGGCGCGCTCTACCTGAACTAGTTCGAGACGCTTTGGAACGCCTGCGAGATCGAGCCCGAGCTGCGGCAGACTTCAAATCTAAGTCTCGCACCTTGGCCGTCGATCGGCGAACGTCTCTACGCTATAATGGAACGCCGGCCATGGCACAGCCCGACTATCGACGTCACCGTTCAGCCGCCGTCATCATCGCGAGGGCGGTCGCTTCCTGCTCGTCGAAGAGCAAGTGCGACGGGCGCCTCGTGCTGAACCAGCCGGCCGGCCATCTCGAGCACGGTGAGTCGCTACTCGCGGCCGTCGGCGCGCGAGACGCTCGAGGAGACGGGCACCGTTCACTGCCGACTGACATCGTCGGCTTCTATTGTGGCGAACGAAGTCGGGCACCACGTTCCTGCGCGTTCACGTTCTGCGGCACGCACACGAGCGCCGTCAGGGCCCACGCGTCTCGACGACGGCATCGTCGGCCTGCTCTGGCTGTCGCGCGAGCAGATGCTGAAGCGCGAGCGCGCAACTACGAAGCCCGACCGTGCTCCGCTGCGTCGACGACTATCTCGCGGGCCGCCGTCACTCGCTCGATCTCGCCTGACCTATCTCGCCCGAGGCAGCTCGCACTCACGCACCGCGCACGGCTAGCGCCGAGCGTAAAATCGCGCCCGACTGCTAGAATCGCAGCCATGCCGGGCCGCCACCCTCGTCGCGCTGTCGGGCGGCGTCGACTCCGCCGTCGCGGCGCTGTTGCTGCGCGACGCCGGGCACGCCGTGCAGTGCCTGCACATGAGCAACTGGGAGGACGACGGCTACTGCGACACGCGCGCGACTTCCACGACGCGCGCCGCGTCTGCCAGCTGCTCGGCGTGCCGCTGCACCGCGTGAACTTCGCGCGCGAGTATCGCGAGCACGTGTTCGCCGACTTCCTGGACGAGCACCGCAAGGGCCGCACTCCGAATCCCGACGTGCTGTGCAATCGTCGAGATCAAGTTCGGCGTCATGCGCCGCTACGCACAGCGCCTCGGCGCCGCGTCGCATCGCGACCGGGCACTACGCGCGGCTCAGCGCCGACGACGGGCACGCCGCAACTGCGCAAGGCGCGCGACGGAGCAAGGACCAGAGCTACTTCCTCGCAGCCGTCGACGCGGCAGAGCTTCGACGACGTGCTGTTCCCGCTCGGCGATCTCCTGAAGTGCGAGGTCCGCGACCTCGCGCGCCGCGCCGGCCTGCCCGTCGCCGAGAAGAAGGACAGCACGGGCATCTGCTTCATCGGCGAGCGGCCGTTCGCCGAGTTTCTGCACGAGTACCTGCCGCCCTCGCCCGGCGTGATCCGCGACGACGAGGCCGCGAGCGCGGCCGGCACGAAGGGCTCGCGTACTACACGCTCGGCCAACGGCACGGCCTCCACATCGGCGGCGTGGCCGACAGCGACGGCGCGCCGTGGTACGTCGCGCGCAAGGACGCCGAGCGCAACGAGCTCATCGTCGTGCAGGGCCAGCGACCATCCGCTGCTGTTCGAGGACTGGCTTACCGCGAGCGAACCGCACTGGATCGGTGCTCCACCGGCCGCGAATCGCCGCCGGCGAGCCGCTCCGCTGTCCACGCGAAGATTCGCTACCGGCAGCCCGATCAGGCCTGCACCGTCGTCGCAGCGGCGACGCGCGAGCTCGAGGTGAGCTTCGATCAACCGCAGCGCACGCCGACGCCGGGCCAGTACGTCGTCTTCTACGACGGCGACCGCTGCCTCGGCGGCGCCGTACGATCGAGCCGGCCGTAGCGACGCCGCCGCCGCGTCGCGGCTACGCGCCGCCGGCTGAGTCCAACGATTCGGCCCGGCGTCGATGTCGATCGTCGATGTCAACTCGCGGGTTGATTTGGCAATCAACCCGACGAATCATCCGTGCCGCGACAACACGCCATCCATGCATATAATCCTCGGCTGTTACCTACCGACATCACTCGAGGCTACCGATGACCGACTCATTCGGCGCGCGCAAACCCCTAAAGGTCGGCGCGAAGACCTATCAGATCTATCGCTCGACGCCGTCAACGGCGCCGTCGACACGCTGCCGTACACGCTCAAGATCCTGCTCGAGAACCTGCTGCGGTTCGAGGACGGCGCGAACATCACGGCCGACGACATCAAGGCGCTCGCGAACTGGGACCCGAAAGCCGAGCCCGACCGCGAGATCGCCTTCACGCCGGCGCGCGTGATCCTGCAGGACTTCACGGGCGTGCCCGCCGTCGTGGACCTCGCCGCGATGCGCGACGCGGTCGTGAAGCTCGGCGGCAAGGCCGACATGATCAACCCGCTCTCCCCGGCCGAGCTCGTGATCGATCACTCGGTGCAAGTCGACAACTTCGGCACGGCACAGTCGCTCGCGCAGAACAACGCGATCGAGTTCGAGCGCAACCAGGAGCGCTACGCGTTCCTGCGCTGGGGCCAGAGCGCGTTCGAGAACTTCCGCGTCGTGCCGCCGAACACCGGCATCGTGCACCAGGTGAACCTCGAGTACCTGAGCCGCGTGGTGTTCGAGCAGCAAAGACGGCAACGACAGGTCGCGTATCCCGACACGCTCGTCGGCACCGATTCGCACACGACGATGATCAACGGCCTCGGCATTCTGGGCTGGGGCGTCGGCGGCATCGAGGCCGAGGCCGCGATGCTCGGCCAGCCGATCACGATGCTGATTCCGCAGGTCGTCGGCTTCGAGCTCACGGGCAAGCTCGCCGAGGGCGCGACGGCCACCGACCTCGTGCTCACGGTCACGCGAGATGCTGCGCAAGAAGGGCGTCGTCGGCAAGTTCGTCGAGTTCTTCGGCGACGGGCTCGACCACCTGCCGCTCGCGGACCGCGCCACGATCGGCAACATGTCGCCCGAGTTCGGCAGCACGTGCGCCGTGTTCCCGATCGACGCCGAGACGCTGCGCTACCTCGAGCTCTCGGGCCGCCCGCGCGAGCACGATCGAGCTCGTCGAGCAATACGCGAAGGCTCAGGGCCTCTGGCGCAGCGCCGACCGTCGCGCGCTACACCGACGTGCTGAAACTCGATCTCAACGTCCGTCGAGCCGAGCCTCGCGGGCCCGAAGCGCCCGCAGGATCGCATCGCGCTGAAAGTCGCCGGCCGCCAAGATCGGCGATCTGTTGAAGACCGCCGGCAAGGGCACGAAGGCGCCCGTCACGCCGGCAACGCAGAAGTTCGACCTCGAGGACGGCGCCGTCGTGATCGCCGCGATCACGAGCTGCACGAACACGTCGAACCCGGCCGTCATGATCGGCGCGGGCCTGCTCGCGCGCAACGCCGCCGCGAAGGGCCTCACGCGCAAGCCGTGGGTCAAGACTAGCCTCGCGCCCGGCTCGAAGGTCGTCACCGACTACCTCGACGGCCTGCAACCTGCTCGACGAGCTCGACAAGATCGGCTTCAACCTCGTCGGCTACGGCTGCACGACGTGTATTTCCGAGGGCACGCCAGTTCTGCTCGCGAACGGCACGTCGCGACGGATCGAGGAGCTGCCAAACGCCGGCGGGGCACGAATCTTCGGGCCGACGGCGGACAAGACGCTCGCGATGGCGAATCAGCGCGAGATGCTTTCCCAGGGCGAGCGCGAGTGTCTGTCGCTCGTCCTGCAGGATGGCCGCACGCTAGTCTGCACCCACGATCACGAGCTGCTGCGCGCAGACGGCAAGTGGGTGCGTGCCGATCGGCTCGTGCTCGGTAAGGACCGCGTAGTCGTAGGCCTTGAGGCGCCGCTCGACAAGGTCGGCGACGACGAGACGGGCTACACGCTCGCGGTCGGCGGATTCGAGCTCTCGATGGAGAGCGCGCACGCGCGGCAACGCACGCTCGCGTTCGCGCGGTTGCTTGGCCATCTCTTGAGCGACGGATCGATCAGCGTGCTCGGCCAAGGACGCGTGAACGTGGGCCAGGCACTCGACCGCGAGGCCGCGCTCGACGACATCGAGCTCCTGACCGGCAACCGCCCCGCGGGCTCGCGTTACGACGACCGGAAGTGGTCGATCGCGCTGCCGATGGAACTCACGCAAGCGATCACTACGCTGCCGGGCATCCAAGTCGGCAAACGGATCGATCAGGCCTCGATGCTGCCCGAGTTCGTGCTCGACGAGCGTTGCCCGGTCGCGGTCGTCCGCGAGTTCCTGGGCGGGCTGTTCGGTGCCGATGGGCACGCACCAGGCCTAGCCCGTCAGGGTCGGTCGATAGACGAGGCCGTCCTCGCTCGCCCCGCGTACTCGCAGAGCGCCAAACCCGAGCACCTCGAATCGCTCAAAGACAAAATGCAGGACCTGATCCGCCTGCTCGTGCGCTGCGGCGTCAAGGCTGGGGGCGCGAAGGTCTACGAGTACCCGACGCGCCGCTCCGCGTCGACGTACCGTGCCCCTCGAGACGGCGTACCGCGCACCGAGGTTCGTCTCGATCTGCCCGAAGGGCTCTCGTTCGTAGAGCGTATCGGCTATCGCTATTGCGTCGAGAAACAGCTCCGAGCGAGCGCGGCGGCCGTCTATTGGCGAACGATCGACACGATCAACCGCCAGCGCCTGAAGATGGCCGACCGGCTCGAGGAGTTACATCGCGATCGAATCGACCTGCCGTTCTCGGCAGCGCGCCGAATCGCGGCGGCCGAGCTAACGGAAACCGAAACACCGGCGTTCCCGCACTACTCGCTGCTCGAAGGGCACGACCGCTTTGATCGGCTGCCTTCACCGAATCGCGCGAAGTTCAAGCCACTGCATCGTCAGAGCTGCAACTTCCCGTC
>CAVVIC010000001.1:0-5960 GCA_963748045.1 uncultured Gammaproteobacteria bacterium | reverse complement strand
GTGGTGGCCAGGCCGCGGCCGAGTGCGTAGATCAGCATCTTCTGCGTGACAGTATTGGCGAACAACGTCGGCTTCGCCAGCAGCGCTTCGCGCAGCTGCACCGGGCCGTCCACGACCGTGCCGTCCGCCAGACGCCGCCCGAGTCGATCTGAGGCCTTCCCGGGTCGTCGTGCGCCAGGAGCCGTCGACATCGAAATTCTCGAGCGCAAACCCGACCGGGTCGATGTTCTTGTGGCACGCCGCGCACGTCGGATTCGCTCGATGCAGCTCGAGCATCTCACGCACGGTCGACGGCCGGCCCTTCGGCGCGCTGGCCTCGAGCGCCGGAACGTTCGCCGGCGGCTGCGGCGGCGGGTTGTTCCAGAACGTACTGACGATGAACTTGCCGCGGATGATCGGCGACGTGCGCGACGACGGCCGCGGTAATCGACAGGATGCTGCCATGGCCGAACAGACCGCGGCGGTTCACGTCCGCCACCGGCGACCTTGCGGAACCGCGAGCCATAGACACCCGGGATCCCGTAGTGACGCGCGAGGCGCTCGTTCACGAACGTGTAGT
This sequence comes from uncultured Gammaproteobacteria bacterium, assembly GCA_963748045.1. Lineage (GTDB taxonomy): Bacteria > Pseudomonadota > Gammaproteobacteria > Steroidobacterales > Rariloculaceae > FEN-1219. Next base: position 5,401 of record CAVVIC010000001.1, on the reverse strand, counting down.
CGGCCGTCATCAGCTCGTTCACCGACTGGCCCTCGCGCAGCACGTGCGCGAACAGCATCTCCGTCTCCGTGCGGAACGCGTTCCGCAGGTTGCCGTCGAAGTCCGGGAACATCAGCAGATCAGGCCGAGCGCGGGAATCGAGGTTGCGCAACTGGAGCCACTGACCGACGAAGTTCTCGACGAGGGCCTCCGCCGCGTGTCGGCGACCATGCGTCGGACCTGCGCTTCCAGCACGCTGGCCTCGTGCAACCGGCCCTTCTCCGCCAGCTCGAGCAGCTCGTCGTCCGGCGTGCTCGACCAGAGGAAGAAGGACAACCGCGACGCGAGCTCGAGATCGTTGATCCGGTGATCGGAACCGGCCGGCGCGTCGCCGGTATCGCTCTCCACGCGGAACAGGAACCACGGGCTCACGAGTGTCCGCGCCACCGCATCGTGAATTCCCGCATCGAAATCGCCGCCGTTGGCACGGGCGTCGTTGTAGAACGTCAGCAGCGGCGCGAGATCGTCCTGGTCAACCGGCCGCCGATAGGCTCGCTTGGCGATGGTCGAGATGATCTTCTCGGCGCACGCCTGCTCCTCCGCAGCTGCCGCGGGACGACAGGTGAAGACCTTCTGCCGGCTCGGCGTATCGCTCACGCCGGTCACGTCGTACGGACCCTCGATGCTGCCGTCTTCGATCCGCGGCATGCCGGACGGATTGTGGATCTCGAGCGTCGCCCGAAGCCCCGGCTCCCACGCGTTCTGCTCTCGCGCCGGTCTGCTCGCGCCACGTAAACGCAACCTCGTGCGGCCCGGCCGTCACGCGAATACGGGGCGACGTCATCTTGGCGTCGATCGCGAAACGCCGCGACGTTGATGCCCTTCGGCGACACTGAGCTCGTGGTCTTCTTTGGTGCCCACCTCGCTGGTGTAGACCATCTGGCCGTCCACGAGAACCAGGAACTCGTGCGGCCGATCATGGCCTTCCACGCCGTGGTAGCCCTCTTCGACGCCTCGCACCAGACGACCGGACAGCACGTATTCGCCGTCGGCCGGGAAATTGTGATGCACGACCAAGCCACCGCGGGTGCCGATCGGCAGCCCTTCGAGGTGATAGTCCTGAGTGGTGTCGAACGGCAACTCGATAGGAACTCGCGCCCACGACGGCGTCGGCGTTACCGATGGCCATGTCGGCAACCCGCAAGCCGACCGTCAGGTAGCGCTCGAGCAGCAGCGGCGACGTTCGCAGCACCTCGGCGATGTTGTCGAAGCCGAAGTCGCCGCCATCGCTTGGCAGCAGCTCGCTCAGGTTGGCCTCGATACCGAACAGATCCCGGACAGCGTTCGCGTACTCCGCGCGATTCAGGCGGTGCACGGTCGTCGTCCCCGCGTACGGCTTCGCCTGCGCCGCGGCATCGAGCGTGCCCTCGAGCGCCTCGACGAACGCCGCACGCATCTCGGCCGGCGGCTGCGGCTGGTCGTGGGGCGGCATCGCGCCAATGCTCAACTTGTGGAGCACCTTCTCCCAGACACCGGGATCCGCATGGACGTTATCCGACACGACGCTTGATCGAACGACAGCTCGGCCGTGAAATCCGAATCGTTGTGACAATCGGAGCAATACTTATTGACCATCGCCCAACGATCTTGGAGTGCCCCTTCCGGCGGCTTATGGGCCAGGAATAAATACGCTGCAGCTCCCGCTGCAACAACGCCGACTCCAGCAACGTAACCCCAAGTCCTCACGTCTAACGACTCCCCGCCACACTCGCCTGAACGCGGCCTTGCTTCAGCTCACGCAACAATGCCGCCACTTCCTTCGGCTGGGCATGCTCGTCGAAATCCGTCGCTGCGCCGACCGTTACTCGCGGCGGCCGCGGCGCTTGCTCGGAAACCACTTGCAGCGCGGTCTTACCTGCCTTGTCTTTCGCATCGATGTTCGCACCGCCGGCAACCAACGCTCGCACCAACTCGAGCTTGCCGTCGAAGGCCGCCAGGTGCAGTGCGGTGTCACCCTCGGAAGAGACAGCGTTGGGATTCGCACCGGCCTTCATCAGCAGGTTGACGGCATCCACTGGCTTGCGATTCGAGATCTCGCGGAACGGAGGCTCGGCACCCTCACGAATGTCGCCCGGACCGCCGGCCATGCCGACACCCTTGCCACCATTCATGGCGACCATCAGCGGCGTCTTGCCGGCGAGCTTCGGACCAAACGTGTCGCGCGGGCCACCCTCGACCGCCTTCGGCATCCACTCGAGGTTCGCACCATGAGCAGTCAGCAACTTCAACGCTTCGACGTCTGCGGCGACCGCGGCGCGGAAGAACGGAGTGCCGTTCTCATGCGTGTCGCAGCACATCGAGGAGGAATGCATCTGGCCTTCGAATTCGCGGTTCGGATCGGCGCCTTTGTCGAGCAGCAGGCCCACCATGTCGAGAGCGGTCAGTTTGTTGTCGTGGTTGGCACGATTCCGCGAACCGTCCTTGGCGCGCCAGTCCGTCGTCGCGTCGCGCATCAGCACGGCGTAGTACAACGAGCCATCATTCAGCGTCGCACCGAGGTCAAGCAGCTTGGCAGCCAGATCGAACCGATCGTTGATGATGGCGAGCATCATCGGCGTCGCTTTGTCGCCGTTGGCGATATTCAGATCCGCGCCGCCCTCGACGAGCCGACGCACGAGCGGTTCGTTGCCGTCTCGCACGGCCCACATCACCGCGGTGAAACCGCCCGTCGGAAAGTCGGTGCGCGTGCTGCGCTTCGATAGCTCCGATAGGCGAGCTTTCAGATTCGGATCGGCGTGGGCTTTCAGCAACGCATCGACCACATCGACGTGGCCTTCGGACGTGGCCCACATCAGCGCCGTTTCGTCCTGCAGCGACTCGCGCGCATTGACGTCGGCGCCGTGATCGATCAGCAGCTTCACGGCCGGCACGCTACCGGCACGCGCGGCGGCCATCAGCGGCGTCTCGCCTTCACGCTCGGCCTTCTTGATGTCGGCGCCCGCCTTCAGCAGCACGTTCATCGTGGCCGCATCGCCGTAGCGGGCGGCCTGCAGCAGCGGCGTGACGCCGAAGCTGTTCGCGGCGTTCACGTCGGCGCCGGCCTTCAGCAGCAGCTGCACGAGCTCGGGAGAGGACTGGTAAGCGGCCCACAACAGTGCCGACGTGCCATCGGCTTCGGGCGCGTTGACATTCGCGCCGGCAGCCAGTTGTTTCTTGACCGCGTCGATGTCACCGGTGCGCGCCGCAGCGGCGACTCCGGTGACCGCAGCAGGCCGCGTTCTGCGACGCGGCGATCGCGACCAATGCCGCACCGACGGCGCTGATCACCCGATGACGACTCTGCTGGAAGATTCTTGCGTGCATTCTCTCGACCCCCACGAACAGGAATGACTGCGAGCTCACACCGATAAATCCGCCCGGGCTGAACGCTTGCGCGCTCTCTTTCCGGCCGGTTTAGACGTTGGCCAAAGATACCGCCGATGGGCTCGCGATTACTAGCCCGCAAAACACAAATTTTTCTTAGCGCGACATGGTGTTACGACTAATACGCTAGGCACCGCTAGGAGCCCTGGTTACCGCGAACACAGCCCCTGTTCGGAGGGCGGGTCCCGGGGCCGAACTCCCGCGTGGGCAGCACCGGTCGGCGCTACATAACGGGCCGTCGAAACCGTAGTTCAGTCCGCCACACCCGCGTCAGCGTGGCGGCGAAATTGCCATTCGCGTCACGGTGTTGGGCGGACTCTGGAGCCCGCCCCTAGCGCTGCCGATCCTTCGAATAGCCTTCGAGGCGCCGCCGGGCCATGGCGCCCATATCCTCGACGGTAGAGGCGCCCGGCGAAGCGGCGGCGGCGCCAGCATCTGCTGCATCTCCTCGCGCGAGTTGACGCGCGGGAACGGCGCCGCGGGCACGGGGACGCCCAGGAACTGGCACAGGCGCGGCCAGCCCTCGCCCACTTCGTACACGAGCAGGCGCTCGGGTGGAACCGCGCTGCGAACCGCCGCGTTGTGTCGCTCGAACGCTGTCCGTCATGAACGCGCGATCGTCGAGCCTGTTGCCGAAATCGCGCAACACCGCCTTCTGCGAAGAAGCCCTGCATCGGCGACGCGGCGATCCGAGCCCGCATCGGCGCAGAGAAGATCGTCGCCTGGGTGGAGTCGAACCAGTCGTCCGGGTCCCGAACGGTCAGCAGCACCTTGGCGTCCGGATAGAACGCCGCGAGCTCGCGCCAGTACGTGCAACCGGGGTAGTCGACGGTTGCGGTGAACCCTTCAAACACGGCTTCCCAGTCGGCGGCGCCGTCGGCGGCGCGGAGCCACAGAGGCAGCCGCGACAGGTCTGCGATCAGCTCCGCCATGTGATAACAGCGCCCCACGCCGAGCTGCTCGAGCGCGAGCTTCATCGACATCGTTCCGGTCCGCCCGAGGCCGGCCCCGATGATTCGCAGTGCCACGATCCCCCACCCCTAAAGTGCGTTGCGGCGCCGCCTCAGCGTGCACGCCGCTATGCGCCTTTGCAACGGCGCGACTATGCTGCGACGCACCGAGAGCTACGGGGGAATCGACGATGGCCACATTCGTTCTCGTGCACGGGGCCTGGCACGGCAGCTGGTGCTGGCAACGCGTGCGGCGCTCGCTGCAGCGCGCCGGTCACGACGTGTTCACGCCCACACTCACAGGCGTTGCGGAGCGGTCGCACCTGATCTCGCCGCAGGTAACGCTCGAGACCCACGTCACCGACGTCGTGAATCTGATCCGCTGGGAGAACCTCACCGACATCGTGCTGTGCGGCCACTCGTACGGCGGCTGCGTGATCACGGGCGTGGCCGATCGCGTCGCGGACCGGCTACGCGCGGTCGTGTACCTCGACGCCTTCATCCTCGACGATGGCCAAGGCCTGCACGACGCAGTCCCGCCCGCATTGCGCGACGCGCAGGTTCAAGCGGCGAAAGAGCACGGCGACGGCTGGCGCGTACCGCCGATCTCGGCCGAGTTCTTCAGGGTGAACGTTGCGGACCGCGCGTGGGTCGACGCGCAGTGCACGCCGCAGCCGCTCGCGACCTTTCAGCAGAAGCTCGCCGTGCAGAGCACGCTACCGCCGGCGAAGGTCACTCACGTGCTCGCGACGGGCTACGAACATTCGCCGTTCCCGCCGTTTCACGAGATCGCGAAGCGCCGGGGCTGGAAAACCCTCACGATCGACTGCGGCCACGACGTGATGCTCGACCGGCCGGCCGATCTCGTTACGATCCTAGAGAACGCGGCGCGCTGAGCGAGCCGCGCTCGCGCGAACGCTGCACGACCTCCGACGCGCGGTCGACGAGCGAAGCATCGCGCCACTCCTCGGCCAGCGCGGCCAGGGCGCGCTCGTCCGGTCCACGCCAGCGCAGCGCGGCCAACGATTCAGTCAAGGGCACGTCGGTTC